>CANMTD010000011.1 GCA_947500775.1 uncultured Paracoccaceae bacterium | reverse complement strand
ATCTCGACCGCGCATGTGGAATACGAGACGGAAAACCGTCACTACGCCCACGTCGACTGCCCCGGCCACGCCGACTATGTGAAGAACATGATCACCGGTGCGGCGCAGATGGACGGCGCGATCCTGGTTGTGAACGCGGCCGACGGCCCGATGCCCCAGACCCGCGAACACATCCTGCTGGGTCGCCAGGTTGGCATCCCCTACATGGTCGTCTTCATGAACAAGGTTGACCAGGTCGACGACGAAGAGCTGCTGGAGCTGGTCGAAATGGAAATCCGCGAGCTGCTGAGCTCGTATGATTACCCCGGCGACGATATCCCGATCATCGCGGGTTCCGCGCTGGCGGCGATGGAAGGCACCAACCCTGAAATCGGCGAAAACAAGATCCGCGAACTGATGGCGGCCGTGGATGAATACATCCCGACCCCTGCGCGTGCGGTTGACCTGCCGTTCCTGATGCCGATCGAAGACGT
>CANMTD010000010.1 GCA_947500775.1 uncultured Paracoccaceae bacterium | reverse complement strand
CGTGTGGAACGTGGCGTGATCAACGTGGGCGACGAGATCGAAATCGTCGGCATCAAAGACACCACCAAAACCACCTGTACCGGCGTGGAAATGTTCCGCAAACTGCTGGATCGCGGTGAAGCGGGCGACAACATCGGCGCACTGCTGCGTGGTGTCGACCGTGAAGGTGTCGAGCGTGGCCAGGTTCTGTGTAAGCCGGGCTCGGTCAACCCGCACACCAAGTTCGAGGCCGAGGCCTATATCCTGACCAAGGAAGAGGGTGGCCGTCACACGCCGTTCTTTGCCAACTACCGTCCGCAGTTCTACTTCCGCACAACCGACGTGACCGGCACGGTGACGTTGGCCGAGGGGACCGAAATGGTGATGCCGGGCGACAACGTGTCGTTCTCGGTCGAACTGATCGCGCCCATCGCCATGGAAGACGGCCTGCGCTTCGCCATCCGTGAAGGCGGCCGCACCGTTGGTGCCGGCGTCGTCTCCAAAATCATCGAGTAATCAAC
>CANMTD010000009.1:0-2500 GCA_947500775.1 uncultured Paracoccaceae bacterium | reverse complement strand
GAACCCACACCTGTTGAAAAAGGTCGGGATGAGTTGTGCCTAGGGGTGAAAGGCCAATCAAACTCGGAGATAGCTGGTTCTCTGCGAAATCTATTTAGGTAGAGCGTCATCCGAATACCCCGGGGGGTAGAGCACTGGATGGGTAATGGGGCCCCACAGGCTTACTGATCCTAACCAAACTCCGAATACCCGGGAGTACTAGATGGCAGACACACGGCGGGTGCTAACGTCCGTCGTGGAGAGGGAAACAACCCTGACCTACAGCTAAGGCCCCTAATTCATGGCTAAGTGGGAAAGCAGGTGGGACGACCAAAACAACCAGGAAGTTGGCTTAGAAGCAGCCATCTTTTAAAGATAGCGTAACAGCTCACTGGTCTAATCAAGTTGTCCTGCGGCGAAGATGTAACGGGGCTCAAGCCATGAGCCGAAGCTTAGGATGCCGTAAGGCATGGTAGCAGAGCGTAGTGTGATAAAACCCGATCCTCTTGTATGCCCTCGGGCATATCGGAGGAATGGGTTTGACTGTGAAGCTGGCGCGTGAGCGATCCGGTGGAGTGATCACTAGTGAGAATGATGACATGAGTAGCGACAAACAGGGTGAGAGACCCTGTCGCCGAAAGTCCAAGGGTTCCTGCTTAAAGCTAATCTGAGCAGGGTAAGCCGACCCCTAAGGCGAGGCCGAAAGGCGTAGTCGATGGGAACCAGGTTAATATTCCTGGGCCAGAAGGATGTGACGGATTGCGAAGGTTGTTTGCCCTTATCGGATTGGGCGGGCCGCTTAGCAGTTCCTGGAAATAGCCCTTCATGAGATCGTACCCTAAACCGACACAGGTGGACTGGTAGAGAATACCAAGGCGCTTGAGAGAACTATGTTGAAGGAACTCGGCAAAATACCTCCGTAAGTTCGCGAGAAGGAGGCCCGGTTTCTACGCAAGTATTGACTGGGGGCACAAACCAGGGGGTGGCGACTGTTTACTAAAAACACAGGGCTCTGCGAAGTCGCAAGACGACGTATAGGGTCTGACGCCTGCCCGGTGCCGGAAGGTTAAAAGGAGGGGTGCAAGCCTCGAATTGAAGCCCCGGTAAACGGCGGCCGTAACTATAACGGTCCTAAGGTAGCGAAATTCCTTGTCGGGTAAGTTCCGACCTGCACGAATGGCGTAACGACTTCCCCGCTGTCTCCAACATAGACTCAGCGAAATTGAATTGCCTGTCAAGATGCAGGCTTCCCGCGGTTAGACGGAAAGACCCCGTGCACCTTTACTACAGCTTCACATTGGCATTAGGCCGAACATGTGCAGGATAGGTGGTGGGCTTTGAAATCAGGACGCCAGTTCTGACGGAGCCTCCCTTGAGATACCACCCTTGTTCTGCTTGATGTCTAACCGCGGTCCGTTATCCGGATCCGGGACCCTGTGTGGCGGGTAGTTTGACTGGGGCGGTCGCCTCCTAAAGCGTAACGGAGGCGCGCGAAGGTTGGCTCAGAGCGGTCGGAAATCGCTCGTTGAGTGCAATGGCAGAAGCCAGCCTGACTGCGAGACTGACAAGTCGAGCAGAGTCGAAAGACGGCCATAGTGATCCGGTGGTCCCGAGTGGAAGGGCCATCGCTCAACGGATAAAAGGTACGCCGGGGATAACAGGCTGATACTGCCCAAGAGTCCATATCGACGGCAGTGTTTGGCACCTCGATGTCGGCTCATCTCATCCTGGGGCTGGAGCAGGTCCCAAGGGTACGGCTGTTCGCCGTTTAAAGAGGTACGTGAGCTGGGTTTAGAACGTCGTGAGACAGTTCGGTCCCTATCTGCCGTGGGTGTAGGATACTTGAGAGGAGTTGCCCCTAGTACGAGAGGACCGGGGTGAACGATCCACTGGTGTACCAGTTGTTCCGCCAGGAGCAGTGCTGGGTAGCTATGATCGGACAGGATAACCGCTGAAGGCATCTAAGCGGGAAGCCCCCCTCAAAACAAGGTATCCCTGAGGACCGAGGTAGACCACCTCGTCGATAGGCCGGAGATGTAAGCGCAGCAATGCGTTCAGTTGACCGGTACTAATTGTCCGATAGGCTTGATTTGATCCAGTAACAGCAAGACTTCAAAACCTTGCCTTTGCTGAGATAATCAAAAGCATACACAAACAACGTACGCGACTTGGAACTGTTCTTTTCTCGGTTTGGTGGTCATAGCACAAGCGAAACACCCGATCCCATCCCGAACTCGGCCGTTAAGCGCTGTCGCGCCGATGGTACTGCGTCTTAAGACGTGGGAGAGTAGGTCACCGCCAAACCTAGAAAAGAACAGCATAATGTATCTCTCAAAACGATCTCAAAAAAATACGCCGCAGTCTTAACCATAAGCACAACGGCAAGCGCATTGGCGCGGGATGGAGCAGCCCGGTAGCTCGTCAGGCTCATAACCTGAAGGTCGTAGGTTCAAATCCTACTCCCGCAACCAAAATAATAACATTAATATCAATATGTTAAACGCCAGAGGGCGGGGCCGCC
>CANMTD010000008.1 GCA_947500775.1 uncultured Paracoccaceae bacterium | reverse complement strand
GGCCCGCCGGCGGCAAGAGCCGCTGCAAAGCCCGGCGAAAGCAAGATATAAAGGCAGAGGACCGCCAGTAACGCTGCGAGGCTGAATGCCAAGACAATGCTCACAAATTGAACACCGGGCATGTCGACGGAGAAAAACCTCTGCATGTTAGAACGTTGGCACATATACGGCTTGAGATCGAGGATGTTGAACCTGCGTTTGGGAACCAAGCATTCGCTCCAGGTCTTTGGGACGAATGAAATTTAAGTTTCGAAATCTCCTGAACCGCGTTCCATGTCTCGACTGCAGGCCGAGCGACATAACAAATGGTAGGTTACTGCCGGACCTAGTTGCGGAAATGTTGATAGCATTGGAAAGTAGCTTTTCTGCATGTCTTACGCTGGCGGTAATTTTCAGAACGGAATATTCCTATCCGAGTGGGCGGACTCCTTTCAGGGTCTATTGCAATCTGCGCGGAGATCGCGGCCATCGTGCCGCTTCCATGCAAAAGCCCATCATGGCTGCCGACCCAGATGCAAAAGTTTCGTGCGATCTGACTGCACCTATCGTCGGCGTCGACAGCACTCTGGATGAAACTGCATTGGCGGTAGCGATCAGCGACGCGGGCTACAGGTCTGAGAAGCTGGCTGAAGTTCGGTAGCACAAGACGCGTCAGCATCGCTCCGCTGACCGGAGGGGAATATTGGCTCTTTATATGTTTCTGATATGCAACATTTTCTGACGGCAGCGGCCGAATCTCGCCTTTTTCACAAAAAAGCGACAAACCTTCCTGCGCAGGACGGATTGACTGGATTGCTTCGGTATCCGATATCTAGAGCATGAGCTTTCGAGTTTTCATATCATGCTGGTTCAAGACGTTTACGTGCATTGCGTTTGCGTTAGCCTTGGTATTTTCACCACCTTCTGCCGCTCACGCGGCGTCCGGCATGCATGACGGACATCAAGCCAAGTCTATTGTTGTCGTTGGTGCCGCCATGACTCATGACACCGGAAGCGATGCGCATCACGCGCATGAGAAGCTTAGGGTCGCAAGCGACATCGCAGCGTCCGACAAGGATGGCAAAGAGCAACAATCCCAAGAGTGTTGCAACGGTATCTGTATTTCTGTCGTCTTCCTCGAAGACACCAAGATCGAAGCAGAGCCGGTTGGTACAAGTGAATATGTCATTCTCGACGGTCAAACGTATTCGGTGGAAACAGCAGGGTTCCTGCGGCCCCCTCGATTCCTGATCTGAACCGACGCCCAAAACGGGTGTGAGCCTTGCGCAGAGTCTGCGTGAGACAACGTTCACCAATCAGGTTACTTTCATGAAAATTCATCTACTTATGGGGGCTTCGGCCCTCGGGCTTGGCGCATGCGCCTATGAGCCCACCCCGTTGCCGTCCGTCGCGACCCAACAGGCCGTCGTCAACACGGCAGTTTCATCGCCGATCAGCTATCAGGACCCCTTGGCGGGCTACACCTATCGCGGCCCTACAGGTCCCCGCGACTGGCGTTCCGTCAATCAAGAACAGACGGAGGGCAACTGATGCGGGTATCGAAGTTTCCGCTGGTTTTCGGCTTTCCGCTAATCCTGGGTGCCTGTGCTACCGCTGTGCCGGGCATCTACACGGAACCAAAAGCTGGCTTCGCCAATATTTCCAGCCAGGTCACACCAGCCCTCGGCAAACGGACAGCCTTCGCCGAAACCCAGGCCGAAAACGAGGCCTTGAAGAAGCAGGTGCACGCAATGGTGCACCGCAAGACCATTTCGGCGGACACCGCCGTTCAGGTCGCGCTTCTGAACAACAAAGGGTTGCAGGCGTCCTATGCAAACGTCGGCCTGTCTGCCGCAGAGGCCTGGCAGCAATCGATGCCGGAAAACCCAATCGTGTCGATTGGTATACTGGGCATCGGTGCGCCCGAACTGGGTGCCTACAGGGCGATCGAGGGACTGATCCGGTCGAACGTGCTCGATGCCACCACTCGCAAGCAGCGTACGGCCATTGCAGACGCAAACTTCCGGCAGGCTCAACTGAGCGCCGTGAACGACACACTCGCACTGGCCAATCAGACGCGGAAGGCATGGGTCGATGCCGTAGCCGCCTTCGAGGCTGTGAGTTATCTCCGCCGTGCGAAAGCGACGTCTGACGCCGGATCGGAATTAGCGATGAGACTGGGCGAGACCGGCGCGCTTAACACAGCCGGGCAGGCCCGTGAACAGGCATTCAATGCCGAACTCGCCGGACAACTTGCCCAGGCACGCTTGAATGCTACCCGGTCCAAAGAGCAGCTGACCAGGCTCATGGGGCTGTGGGGCACCGAAGTCGACTATTATGTGCCCGATGCTCTTCCTGCGCTGCCGCGTTCCGTCGGCCGTGTGACTGACATCGAAGCGAAAGCATTGCGAAATCGGGTTGATCTGCGCGTTGCCAAACTTGGCCTGGAAGCACAGGCCAAGGCGTTTGGTCTGACTGATCAGACTCGCATTATCAGCGATCTCGAATTCATTGCCGGGTTCGAAGCGGAGCGGGAAATTGAGGACGGAGAAACGGAGACCGTGACCACCCCTCAGGTGGAGGTGGAGTTCGCAATCCCGATCTACGACACCGGGAAGGCACGGATGCGCAAGGCGGAATTGTCGTACCTGCAAGCAGCCAACGTGCTGGCAGAAAGAGCCGTCAACGTCCGGTCCGAAGCGCGTGGTGCTGAAGCCTCCTATCACGCCGCGTATAAGATCGCCCGCCACTATCGCGACGTTCTGGTGCCGCTACGCACGACCGTCGAAGAAGAGGGGCTGCTGTCTTATAACGGCATGATCACCAACACTTTCGAGCTGCTGACAGACGTGCGCGAGAAACTGGGCGCATCACTGGAAGCGGCAAACGCAAAACGCGAATTCTACATGGCACAGGCTGATCTGACCGCTGCGATCTATGGCGGCGGCGAAGGCGGTGGCGGTGCTGGTGGAGAAGGCGCGACACTTGCCGCCGGTGGCGGCGCAGGACACTGAAAGGAACTGACATGCTAAATAGACGTCAATTACTCGGAGCCGGCGCGGCAGGTGCAACGCTGGTCTCTTCGAAAGCCTGGGGTCAAACCCTGAACATGGG
This sequence comes from uncultured Paracoccaceae bacterium, assembly GCA_947500775.1. GTDB lineage: Bacteria > Pseudomonadota > Alphaproteobacteria > Rhodobacterales > Rhodobacteraceae > CANMTD01. The sequence continues at coordinate 119,096 of CANMTD010000008.1, read as the reverse complement.
CCTGCCCGAAGCTGCCCAAATGGATAGCGCAGCAACGGCGATCACGGCGCGTCCTAGTACCGGGCCGGACTACACACCTGTGGTCACATTGAACGGGTGGACCCTGCCGCACCGGATGAACAACGGGGTGAAAGAATTTCACCTCGTGGCCGAACCGGTAGAACGCGAGCTTGCCGACGGCATGATCGCGCATTTGTGGGGCTACAACGGCCAATCCACCGGCCCGACGATCGAAGCAGTCGAAGGCGACCGGGTGCGCATCTACGTCACCAATAAGCTGCCGGAAGGCACAACGGTGCACTGGCACGGGCTCATTCTTCCTTCAGGCATGGATGGGGTCTCCGGATTGAGCCATCCAAGCATCCCGCCGGGCAAAACCTTCGTCTACGAATTCGACTTGGTGAAGTCCGGAACGTTCATGTACCACCCCCACGGCGATGAAATGACCCAGATGGCGATGGGGATGATGGGCATGTTCGTGGTCCACCCCAAGGATCCCACATTCATGCCGGTGGATCGTGATTTCCTGATCATGCTGAATGCTTTCGACATCGATCCGGGTACCTATGTACCCCGCATCATGACGATGACGGATTTCAACCTTTGGACCTGGAACAGCCGGATCTTCCCCGACATCGATCCGCTGGTCGTGAACAAGGGCGACCGGGTGCGAGTACGGGTTGGGAACCTTACGATGACGAACCACCCGATCCATATGCACGGCTATGACTTCAAGGTCACCTGCACGGATGGCGGCTGGGTGCCGCCTGAAGCACAGTGGCCGGAGGTCAGCATCGACATTCCCGTAGGTGCGATGCGCGCCTACGAATTCGTCGCCGATCATCTGGGAGATTGGGCGATCCATTGCCACAAATCGCACCATACGATGAACGCCATGGGCCATGACGTGCCGACGTTCATCGGGGTGAACAAGAAGCCGCTGACCCAGAAGATCCGTCAATTCCAGCCGGAATACATGCCGATGGGCATGTCCGGCATGGGGGACATGGCAAAAATGGAAATGCCGCTACCCGACAATACCATCCCGATGATGACGGGTTGGGGCCCGTACGGACCCATCGAGATGGGCGGCATGTTTTCGGTCGTGAAGGTGCGGGACGGCATCGACGCGGACGATTACTCCGATCCCGGCTGGTACGAGAACCCTCCGGGCGAGATGGCCTACGAATGGACTGGCGAATTACCCGACTTTGCCTCCAACAACAGCCCCAAAACCATTCTCACACCGAAACCAACCTCGAAGGGCTGAGCGGCCCTTCGTCATCTCCAACCGAACCAACCTACAGGACAATAAAATGAGAAATCTTCTTTTGACGACAAGCTTCGCGATCGCGCTATCAGCACCGGCCTTTGCTGCAGGTACACACGACGGCGGACATGGGGAGACCAAGCCAGCCGCAATGATGGTCGGCATGCCGGGTGACGCCGCCAAGGTTGACCGCACAATCGACGTCACTTTGCTCGAAAACGATGAGGGCCAGATGCTGATCGAGAGTGAGCCGATGGATATCAAGGAGGGCGAAACCATCCGCTTCAACATCACCAACAAGGGTGAGCTGGAGCATGAATTCGTCCTCGACACGGTAGAGCGTAATGCCGAGCACAAGATCGAAATGGCCAAGATGGACATGGAACATGACGATCCGAACCGTATCCGTCTCGATGCGGGCGCCTCGGGCGAAGTTGTCTGGACTTTCGCAAATTCTGGCACATTCGAAGCAGCGTGCCTGATCCCGGGCCACTACGAATCGGGAATGCACCGTGAGGTCGCAGTCGGTGACCAGATGGCTCAGGCTGACGTGGAATACACAAGCGGCACCATCAAGAAAATCGACGCAAAGGCCGGCAAGGTCACAATTATCCACGGCCCTCTCGTCAACCTGGATATGCCGGCAATGACCATGGTGTTCCGCGCCGACGAGGCGATGGTGGCCAAGATGGCGGAAGGTCAGGACATCGAGTTCGTTGCCGACCGGGTCAAGGGTAAACTGACCGTCACGCAGATGAAGTAACTACTAACAATGGGGCCGGGGGTAAACACTCCGGCCCCATCGCCTTGATCGCTTAGCCCAAGCAAGCAAGAAGATCCCATAAAATCAAGCGCTACGGAGGTAGCCGAGCATGAAGAATTTCCTGAGAACCTGCACCATCGCCCTTGCGCTTGTCCTTCCGGCTTTTTCAGTGGGCGCTTCCAGTGGCAAGGGCCAGCAGCCTCACGCGCGAGCCTTCGAAGTGCCTGGCCATGATCCGATCGGGAAACCCGGTGATGGCTCCTCGATCGACAGGACGATTGAAATATCCATACGGGAGACGGAAAGCGGCTACATGCTTTTCGAGCCGGACGCGATCCAGATTGAAAGCGGCTCGGTTGTCCAGTTTTCAATCAGAAATACCGGCGCATTGGATCACGAGTTCTTTCTCGGTTCCTTTGACGAGGTCGCAAAACATCAGCAATGGATGCGCGAACATCCCGATATGCAGCATGACAGCGCCAACTCGGTTTCGATCCCTAGTGGGCAAAATGCCGAGTTGATCTGGGATTTCTCCGATATGACCAACCTGGAGTTCGTATGCTTGATTCCCGGCCACCGGGAAGCGGGCATGTGGGGCGTCATCATCGTGCACGATCACCTTGCGCCGAAGTCCAAGGATTAGACATTTTCAATGTCACTCTTGGATAGGTATCACCTGCTTGTACACGACGTAGCTGCCGCCCTTGGGTACGACTACAGCGATGCCACGCCGGACTGGGTTCATCCGTTCATTCATCTCATACTGGTCTTGGCCCCCGCGCTGCTGATCAGTGTTGGCTCATATCTTGCTATTCGCGGCATTCTGAAGCTTTGGAAGTACCGCAGCACGCCTGCGATCCACCCAGAGCCCATACGAGGGCTCGAAGGAAGTCTTTTCAGCACCGTCTTGCGCTATTCAAGAAGGCAGCAAGCGTTGATGATCGTGGTTAGCCTCATCGCGATGCCTATACTCTATCTGACTTTGGAACTGCCAAAACAGATCGTAAACAACGCTCTGGATTCTGGCCGTTTCCCAGTTGCCGTTTTGGGACGAGACGTCGACCAGGTCGTTTTCCTCATGCTTCTTTGCGGTCTCTACCTTTTGGCTATTATCCTGAATGGGCTAAACAAATATAGCCTTAACGTCTTCAAAGGGTATGTCGCCGAGCGTTTTCTGCGGCGCTTCCGCCTGCTGGTCTATCGGCAATGGCGCAGCGATCCAGACTCCGGAAACCAAAGCGAGATCGTCCCTATTCTCGCACAGGAAGTCGAGCCCATCGGTGGCTTCGCGGCAGATGTCCTTACGCTGCCAATCCTGCAAGGCGGTACGCTTCTGACGATCCTGTTTTTCATGTTCGTTCAGGACCCTGTCTTGGGTGCCGCCGCACTGACGGTACTGCCAATTCAGCTCGTGCTGCTGCCCAAGCTGCAACGGCGGGTCAACGCGCTTTCACGCACCAGGATCAAGGAGGTCCGACAGCTTGGCAGGCAGCTCAGCGATCAATTGCGCGAACGGCAGGTCAATCCGGCCGGGCTGCTGCCAGTAAGCGCAAGTTTTAGAGAGCTTGAGCACGTGCGCAGGAAGATTTTCCGTCTGAAGTTCTTCATCAAGGCCCTCAACAATTTTCTGACCGCGCTGACGCCATTCCTGTTCTACTCTCTGGGTGGATATTTCGTCATCGAAGGGCGGATCACACTCGGCGCGCTGGTGGCCGTCCTGGCAGCGCACAAGGACTTCTCGGCACCGCTGAAGGAACTTTTCCGCTACTATCAGACCTTGGAAGACACCCGAATCCGGTATCACGAAATCACGGCTTTTTTTGCCGGGTCAGGCCACTCGTCCGAAGTGGCCCAGGCTGATGACAGTACGCTGGAAAAGGTCAGCCAATTCGAGCAATCGCCGCTCAGAAAAACGACTTTGCCTTTCGAGGGGCATGGAGACCTCGCTTCACAATGAAGGAGTTTGATAGCATGAAATGGGCAGCAATATTTTTTGCTCTGATCGCCGTTTCTGCGGCAGGATGGTACATCCTGCAGCCGACCCACTCCCAGACGAGTACTCAGACGGACGAAAGAATGGCACTTCCCGCAGGTGCGCTTGCAACTGTCAGGCTGCCCCCAAGTTTCACCGAGCAAGAGCAAATCGGCAAGCGTGCCTATGGTGCGGCCTGCGCGACCTGCCACGGCGTCAATGGGCAGGGTCAGGACGGCGTTGCTCCACCGCTGGTGCACAAGATTTATGAGCCGGGCCACCACGGTGACATGGCGTTTGTCCTCGCAGCACAGAATGGTGTTCGGGCGCACCATTGGAAGTTTGGCAACATGCCAGCTGTCGAGGGCGTAACACGAGCAGAAGTATTGAATATCGTGGCATATATACGGGCTCTTCAAAGGGAAAACGGAATTAACTGAGTGACCTGTCGACCTGAGGCAAAAGCATAACAGCCATCCAGTAGATAATAACTGTCATCAACGGGGAGAGAAACGAATGAAACCTAAATTTATCGCAACGCTAGCATTGGCATTGTCCGGAACAGGTGTTCTCGCCGATGGACATGCAACCGGCGACGCATCGGCCGGAGACAAGGTATTTAACAAGTGCAAGGCCTGCCACTCAATCGTCAGGACGGATGGTGACGTTATCCGAAAGGGTGGCGCGGTTGGGCCAAATCTTTATGGTGTGTACAACCGAACAGCAGGGACCGAAGAAATGTTTGGGAATAAATTTCGGGACTCTATTCGTGAAGCGGGCGAGAATGGCTTGGTCTGGAACGAGAGCGATTTCGTAGCCTATATTGCAGATCCGAAGAAGTTCCTCGCGACTTTTCTGAACGACAGCAAGGCGAAATCTGGCATGTCATTCAAATTGAAGAAAGAAACGGATGCCAAGGCAGTCTGGGCTTATCTCGTTTCGGTTGGACCGGAGGTTGAGGCCGATTAGATTTTTATTCGTTTGCACGGCTCTTTTTATGCTCGGTGCGCCCTTTGTAGCGGCTGAAGATGCCCCTCTGTTTCCAGTCAGACCACTGGTTGCACCGGTTGGGGATCACGCACGTGAACCCTCGCTTTCAACACTGCCCGATGGTCGGATCGTGATGAGTTGGACCGAAGGTAACAACGCCGTTCGGATGGCCCTGTTCGATGGCACCTATTGGACGGAGGCGCGTACAATTCATCAATCTGAGACACTGTTTGTGAACTGGGCCGACTTTCCGTCAGTCGTTGGGCTTAGCGATGGGACGCTTGCAGCGCATTGGTTGGAATTGAATGGGCCGGGCAGCTATCAATACGACGTAAAGATCGCTTTCTCCTTCGATGAGGGTTTGAACTGGACAACGCCAATCATACCCCACGATGACCGATCAAAGCGTGAACATGGTTTCGTGTCGCTAATCCCTGATGATAGCGCTGGTTTGACAGCTCTTTGGCTAGATGGTCGTGCATACGATAATCAAGCCGCAGACGACAGCTATGAGAATGCCATGCAGGTCCGCGCACGTCGCATTGCGCCGGACGGTTCAATGGGACCGGAAAGCCTGCTCGACCCACGCGCTTGTACGTGCTGTCAAACATCGGCCGTCCGCAAGGAAGCAGGTAACATCATAGCGGTTTACAGGGACCGAACAGCCGAAGAAATCCGCGATATTTCGGTTGTCAGGTTGGTCGAAGAAGAATGGACCGACCCCGAAACAATCTACGGCGACGGCTGGGAAATCGCAGGATGCCCTGTCAACGGACCTGCCATCGATGCGTTGGGAACGTACGCGGTAGTCGTGTGGTTCACCGGTGCCAATGGCGAGGCAAAGGCTCGAATTGCGTTTTCCAGGGATGGGGGCGCATCCTTTGAAGACCCGTTGCAACTCGATCTCGGCACACCCGCAGGTCGCGTAGATGTCTTGCAGATGGGTGACGGCAAAGCACTTGCTCTTTGGTTGGAGTATGCGAATGGCGGTGAAGCAATAGTCGTGTGTCAGGTGTCGCCGGAGAGCGGGTGTACTTCGCCACAAGCACTCCACATCAATCGTGGGCGAGAGTCGGTAGGATTTCCAAGGATTACGCGATCAGCAGCTGGCGTTGTCGTTGCGTGGACCGGGTCTGCACAGGGCAACTTGGCGGGGACAACCGTGGTTGGTGTCGAAGTAGCGATACCGTCTCCCGCAAGGTAATCTTCAGGACCAAAGCGACAAGTCGGTTCAAGGCTGTTCCATGGCGGTGAAAGTCAATATTCCGTCCTACTCTTAGAACCCCGCAAACGGATTATTCTAGCCTTGGAGGTTTATCGCTGCGCGAGGATCTCGTAGCCAAACAATCTGGTCACTAGAGCTTCGAAATCGTGAAATCTTTAGATCAAGAGCGCAACAATTGGACCGTCGAGGAATCGCTTCAAGATCGTCGGTAAACCATGGATAAAGATCCCGTCATTATTTACGGGACTGGTGTGATTGTTGTAGGTGCTTCAAGTTGTTGTGCGCCTTACTGTTTTCGAAAACATGCTGCGAAGAGACAGCGAAGGTGGAGTTTGGACTTTGTGACATTTAGCCAGATTGAATGACCGCATTGGCAACTTGAGCTGCAACGCAGCGACAAACCTGCCGCATGCGCGAAGCCGTGCTGCGTCAGCGAAATATGAAAAACGAATGACGGCATTGTCCCGCGATGTGCACCTTTACCAAGCATAAGCGAAGGTCGGCATTAGCCGGAGAAGAAATAACATAAACTTCATTATGCGACTTTATACTTAGCGTTGCGATAGTATATTATTGTATGTATGCTGAACTCCTATCACGGAGGCTCCACAGCATGCGCCATTTACTCAAGAAGCTCCTCCCCTCGGTCGCAGTCGCTTTGACCGTGACAGGTTCTTCGCTGCCAATACCCGCCCGCGCGCAGACATACCCGATCGATTGCGCGATCCTCTTGTGCCTGTCTGGCGGCTGGCCTGCTTCCGTCCCTTGCGCCCGAGCCCGCGCCGAATTTATCCGGCGGATTACACCTTGGCCGGTCGAACCACCGCTGCAAATCTGGCGCTGTCCCATGGGCGCCTCCTACGAGAACGATCGGTTACAAAACAACGCTGGCGGCATCTTTGAAGCCTTGTACCGAACCGACAGCCGTCGACCGCTTCAATCCTTGCCAGTAGATAATCTCGTTCCCACCGACCTCGCCCTGCGGCTCGTTCAGGACCGCGCGGACATCGATATCAGCGGGCCAGAGTTCAATTTCGTGCGGTCCATCCGCGTCTTCGATGTACGGTATGCACGACAGCACGAGTCCGGGCGCGATGGGGATTGTAACCGAAGCGCGACCGTGGTCCTCGGCACCTACGGGACCCAAGGCGATTTCTCATGGCAGCGATCTTCGATAACTGCCCTGCCCGAGGCCCATGTGGGACTTGAACGTTGGGGCGAGCATTGCCCTGGCATTTATCACCGATCCGTCTTCGTCGATTGGCGTGACTATGACGGCAACTACGGGTTCGAGCAGGTGAACTACTGACCTGCCGCTACGTAGATTTGTCATGGAAGACGGCTTCTTTGGCTTGCACGACCGCACCGCATACGCTTCGCGGTCCACATGCTGTTTGGCGTTTAGGCAAACACCGCGGGTTCGCTCTGTTCACCCGTCGTCGCTTCTTCCGATCCTCGTCAGCGCATCGAAGTCGATTTCTTGCTTCTGTTCGTCACTTATATCCGGCCGGGTTTCCGATACCGGCTGGGGCCCTTGGACGTCCCACATCACCGCATGTGAGCCTGTCCTCCAGCGATAAACCCAACCAACAACACTGCACCCATCGGTCCCGATCAGATTGGCGATCGCGACGCCCTCACCCTTATCTTCGTTCACTGTTTACTGGCTTCCTGCACTGCGGCGCTGCGAATTGCGGCGTGGGGTTGCAGAGCGTTCACTACGACCGCGCGCCGGGCTTCTTTGATGTTGGCTAACTGGTCCTCGATGAGGAAATGATCATCAGACCGGGAAAGTGGGTTCCCGTGTTCTCAACAATTCATTGGCTTCAAATCCTGTGGTCGGGCTCCGTGGCGGCTTCAACGATCGCCAGAACCTCGAACGGGTCAAAGCCGATGGCGCGCGCCAAGACGACCAGCTCGACAACGTCGACCCGGCGCTGGCCGCTCTCAAGGCGGGCAATAAGGGACTGGTGGCATCTGAGCCTGTCTGCCAGGTCTTTCTGACCAAGGCCCGCTTTGACACGGGCGTCGACCAACGCCTGACAGAGTGCCACTTGTCCCTTGCTTCTGATTGTCTTTGCCACGCGTCACATACCTTTTGTGACGTCGCTAGCGGATGAAATCTGTTATCTAAAAAGTAGATATATGAGGGTGTTATCGGCGTCTGGTTTCCATGGGCTGCAAGTCTGATGCTCCCGAGGTTGCCCATCAATCCCCTACCAATTGCAGGAACCGGCCATATTCCTCGCTGACTTCGCGCGCTTCCTCGAAGGCGCGGGCCCGTTCACCGTCGAGGCAACGGAAGTAGCTCTGGATATCCTGAATGTAATCTTCGAAGTCGCCGCGGATGATATCCGCATAGTCCCGCGCGGCCTGCGAATCGCTTGGCAGGAAAGGACGGGATGGCGCAAAGCAGGATTCCGCCAAAACCGGCCCAGGAACGCAGATCAGAAGGGCCATAGCTTGCAATGGGAGCAGGCATGTCAACCTTGGGTTTCTCAAACCTGTTATCTCCTTGATCGCGGACACTGGCCGTGACTAGTGTTTGCGTAACCAAACTACAGCCAAAGCACGATATTACATCTTGCGGTTGATAATATACTATCGTAACTCTGGGCTTCAAGTAGGAATGCCTGGGGTCGCGCCATTGGAGAAAGCGTGAGCCGGGCCATGAACTGGGACATCGAAGCACCAAATGTGGTTACGGAAGCCAGGTTCCGCGAGCTCGTGGAAAGCGGCTATAGCGCAGAAATCCTGTGCCAGGAGTCGGCACATAAGAAAGGCCCCAGCTATTACGGGGTCTGGATCATGCGCGTTGTCTCTGATGATGGGGTGGAAAAGCTCCTCGTCACCGCCCGCACACGGACGACCTACAACGATATCAAGATCCGCGAGTTCAAGACGATCTCCGGCGTGGTGTCTTTCTTCATTGGCCTTGGCTTTGCGCATGTCGACCTGCCGCTTGAGGCGGGCACAAGCCGCACGCATAAACTCGCCCCGTCAGACAAAGCCTCGTCAGACAAGGCCGCTGACAACTAACCTCGTCTGCCTCTGGCTGGTCGCAGCACCTGCCTCAGCGCAAATGGTCCTGGTCATGGAGAGCGACGGCTCCCTGATCCCGTCCCGCTCCCAAAGCAGCTTTGCTCGAAACTACTATGACGGGATTGGTCAGAGTTCGGCTTCCGATGGGATCGCGATCTTCGGCGAGGTAGAGGCCGAGCAAGAGGGCGTCCAAGTCGCGGCCCTTGCCCGCATGACTCCCCTGCCCCGCGCCGATGTTCTCTCCGGGATTCAGACCACGGCCTTGCGCTATGCCGGCCATCCTGGCCTGCGTCGCGCGGGGCTTTCCGTGACGGATTGGCTGGCTCTCTATCGGGCCAATATCGAGGTTGAGAGCGCCTACCGGCAGGATGCGATTTCAAGTGCAGGTGCCATTGGCCTTGGTCAATTGATGCCAGCGACGGCGCGTGATCTGGGCGTCGACCCGCGTGATCCGCTGCAGAACCTCGACGGCTCCGCCCGCTACCTCGCGATAATGCTGGAGACGTTCGGCGATCCGCACCTGGCGCTGGCTGCCTACAACGCCGGACCCGATGCGGTCCGCCAGTATGGCGGCGTTCCCCCCTACCGAGAAACCCAGAACCACGTGGCCCGCGTCATGGCCGTCGCGGCCCGATTGGAAGGATCAAATTCATGAAACAGATTTCAAACCTCTTTGTCGCCTCGCTGGCGCTATTCCTGCTGATTGCCGAACCCGCCCTCGCCCAGAGCATTGATCTCTCCCCGATCCAGAGCCTGTTACAGGGCATCGTGGATGCGCTGACCGGCCCACTTGGCGTTGTCATCGCGACGCTTGCCGTTCTCGGCGTTTTCTTGAGCTGGTTCTTCAACATCATCGACCTGCGCCAAGCGCTTTGGGTCCTCGTGGGCATCGCCGGTGTCGCGGCTGCCCCCACCATCGTTGCCGCGGTCTTTGCCGGTGGCTGAGCGCTCGCCTCTCTTTCTCGGCCTCGTGCGCCCGCCGAAGCTTCTGGGCCTGCCCATCATGTACGCGATGGTCTGGCTCTTTGGCTCGGTGCTCTTGTTCGTCTGGGTCCAGCACATCGCGGTGCTGGGCGTGGCCACCCTTCTCTATCCGGTGCTGTGGAAGGCCGCCGATTGGGACCCGCGTTTCATCGACGTGATGATGACGGCCCTGCAGGAGACACCGCCCACGCGCAACAGGTCCATCCATGGCGGGGACAGCTATGCCCCGTGATGACGCCCGTGATGCTGCGCTCGATGCCCGCACGATGACGCCGGACTGGTATGCGCGCGAGACCCGCCTCGCGCATATGCTGCCCTATGTGAGCCTCGTCGACGACCAGACCGTGCGGACCCGGGTGAACGAACTCTTCCGCTGCATCCGGCTCGAGGGGATCAACAGCTACACGACGGACGATGCCTATCTCGACAAGGTGACGGCGCTCTTTGCCCGCATCGTCGCGCAGCTCGGGCCGGAATTCAGCTATTACGTCCACAAGGTCTCCAAGGCCATCAAACCTGATCTCGACCCGATCCGTGAGGACAGCTTCGCAGGCGAGGTTGACCGGCGCTGGCGCGCGAAACTCGAGACCAGCGGGCTCCGCGACAAAACACTGACGCTCACCGTCATTCACCGCCCGCCCCCGAAAAGCCTCCTGCCGTTCCTCAGCCGCAGCGCGCCGGACCGACTGAAGGAGGAGACCCGCAAACGCCTGCAGCGCCTCGGTGAGGCCGTGAACGTCTTCCTGTCCGGCCTCGCAGAGCTCAAGCCGCGCATGCTCTCAGCCGGATCGGGAGAGTTGGTGGGATTCTTGGGCGCGCTGAACACGGGCACCGAGCTGCCGCTCTACCCGGCCAACACCTACGGCTTTTTGTCCTTCAACGTCGCCAATACCCGCGTAACGTTTCACGGAGACCATTTCGAGCTTTCCGAAGGCGTCGTGGGCCATCGCTACGGCAAGAGTTTCACCATCGGGGAATATGCTGAGGCCACCTCCTGCACCATGTTCGACATGCTGAACCTGCCGGTCGACATGATCGTGACGCACTCCTTCACGCCGATCAATTCGAACCTCATGGCGGGCCGCATCAAGCGGCAAAAGCGCCAGATGCAGGCCAGCCAGGACGCGGCCCTCTCGCTCCTGGAAGCCCTCGACATCGCCGCCGATGATCTCGAGGCCAAGCGCCAAAGCTTCGGCGAGCATCACATGGTCGTGACGCTCTTTTGCGACACGCTCGAAGAACTGCAAACCCTCAGCGCCGAGATCATGAACGCCGCCGCAACCGAAGGCGTGAAGATGATCGGCGAGCGGGTCGCGGCCAAGGCGCATTACTTGAGCCAGCATCCCGGCAACCAGCCCAAGCGCGTCCGTGCCAGCGCCGTCACCAATCGCAACTTCGCGGATTTTGCGGCCTTTCACCGGACACAGCTCGGCAAACCCGCCGCGAAAACCCCATGGGGCCGGGTCGTCACCTATTTGCCCACGCCGGAGCAGAGCGCCTACCGGTTTTCCTATCACGAGCAAGGTTCGCCCGACAAAGAACCGACCAGCGGGCATACCCTGATCATGGGACGGCCCGGGTCGGGTAAATCGGTGTTGTCGGCCTTCCTGATGACCCAGGCCCGTCGCGCAGGCGCACGGATCTTCGTCTTCGATTACCGTAATGGTATGGAGATGGCGGTCCGCGCCAATGGCGGGCGTTACGCGTCCCTGAACGCCGGTCAGCCTACGGGTCTCAACCCGCTCTGGACCGAAACCGATGCACGCGGCACCGCCTGGCTCTCGGACTGGCTCACCACGCTGCTCTACCGCGCCGACAAGCCCCTGACCCCGGCACAGACCAACCGCATCCAGGAAGTGGTGCGCCAGAACGCGCAGGCCTCCAATCCGGCCCTGCGGAACTGGCGGGATTTCGCATCGCTTTTTGTGTCCACCGATGATGGCGGCGATCTGCACCAGCGCCTGTTTGAGTGGACCGAAGACGGCCGCTATGGGTGGATCTTCGGCCAGACGCTGGAAGATACGTTCTCGCTCGAAGGCGAAGTGGTCGGGTTCGATCTCACCGGCATTCTCGACAGCGAGGCCGAGAAAGAACGCATGGCGGTCCTATCCTATCTTTTCCGCCGGGTCGAGCGCGAGATCGAGGATCGTCGCCCCACAATCATCGTGATCGACGAGGCCTGGAAGGCGCTCGACAACGCATATTTCGCCGAACGGTTGTCGAACTGGCTCGTGACTGCGCGCAAGCAGAACACCGTCGCGGTGATGATGACGCAATACGCAAGCCAGCTCGAGCGCACCCGGACCGGCAAGACCATCGTCGAGGCCGTGCCGACGCAGATCCTGCTGCCCAATATCCGCGCGCAGCCTGCGGACTACGCCATGCTGAACCTCACGGAGAAGGAGCTCGACGTCCTTCTCAACACGGGCAGCAACAGCCGCTTGGCGCTCATCCGTGACGATCAGGGCTCGATCGTCGTCGATGCCGATCTGAGCGCGCTTGGACCCAATCTCACCATCCTTGGCGGCATGGAAAAGGGCGAAGCGCACGTTGGCGCCGATTATCGCACCCGCCCGGACTTCTGGAGGCTTTCATGATCCGTATTCTCTTGTCCCTGACAGCACTCGGCCTGCTCGCTTCCTGTGCGCAGTATCGCGAACCGCAGGCAAACTGCTTCACCTTCCTGGCCTCGACAGCCCCTGTCGCGCCTGATTGCACCTTCACGCCTCTAGATGCGCCGGAGGGCGACATTGAAGTCTAGCCTGCCTCATATCCTCGCGTTTTGCCTGCTGCCTGGTCTCGCCTTGTCTCAAGGTGTGCCGACCAATGACAGTGGGCTGACCTCGCGTGACATCGTCGAGACCGGTGATCGCGAGGCTGACTTGGCCGTTCAGGCCGACAAGCTCGCCGTGCGCGAACTCATCGCGGAGATCGAGCGCGAACAGCTGGCAACCCTGCAACGCATCCTCGATGCCCAGACCAGCTTCGGCGGTCAGGGCTTGCCGGCTATGGTCTCGGGGCTGGAAAGCGGCAGCGGGTATCCGGCCCGGTCAGTCGAGGCGGTCTATGGCAATGCCGACATCGACCCCAATCCCGGCGGTGCGCAGATGTTCGGCGACGCCGCCGAGAACATCGAGCAGCTCATCATCCGCGTCGCCCAGGAAACCAGCGACTTTGCGGGTGTCGGCCGCGCTGGTCTCTCACCCGTCCAATGGCGCGCGTTGCTGCAAGCGCTCATCTGGCAGGAAAGCCGTTTCACCATTGGGGCACGGTCTCCCGTCGGCGCCTATGGCCTCACCCAGATCATGCCCGGCACCGCCAGCGATCTCGGCATCAACCCGGATTACTATGACAGCCCTTACCTGCAGGTGCATGGCGGCGCGCGCTATCTCGCGACCCAGCTCAACACATTCGATGGCAACATCATCAACGCGCTCGCGGCCTATAACGCCGGACCCGGCCGGGTGTTCGAGTATGGCGGCGTGCCGCCCTTTGCCGAAACCCAGCATTACGTTCAGGTCATTCCCGAACGCTACAATCTCTACCTGAGCCGTATCGGCGGGATCGAAGCGCTTGGCACGATCGACCCCGCGCTTCTGGCCAATGCCAACCTCTCAATCACCGGGCACGGCGCGGCCTTCTATGGTAACAACTCACCCGCCGCGATCAGGCAAGCCGCCTTCCGTATTGCGGACATCGTCGAGCGGATTTCCGAGACGGAAGACGTGCAAGAAAGCATCGCGCTCAACACCTATGCCCGCGCCGAACTCGTGCGCCTCGTCGCTGCACGCATCCGGCTTCAGGCGGCCCGCACCCGAGTCCTCTCTGCCGAGGAGCTGGCCCAGGCCAGCGCCCGCATGGCCGAAGGCGCGTTCATGGATTTTACGATCAGGGAGATTGAATGATGGGACGGAAGTTTCTGAGAGCGGCCTTGGCCGCAACGCTTGGGATTGGCCTGCATCTGGGAGCCCTCTCCCCTGCCGCGGCGCAGGGCGTGCCCGTCGTCGACACCCAGAACATCGCGCAAAACATCCAGCAGCTCCGGCAGATGATCGAAGACGAGATCCTGCAAAACGAGCAGCTGACGCAGCTCCGCGAACAGCTCGGCCTTCTCACGGATCAACTCGCGGAGCTGCAAAGAACCTATGAAGCGCTCACCCGACTTGCCGAGCTTCCAGAAATCATCCGCACGGAAATGGAAGACGAGTTGAACGGACTGCTCGACCAGGAGTTCGGAGACATCCTCGCCACCATCGAGGCCATCAAGACGGGTGACTTCTCAGGTCTGTCGGGCTCCGGTGCAGGCGAGATCGAAACCCAGATGGACCGGGTGCTGGCCGATCTCGGCTTCGATGAAGACACGCTCTCGGAAATGGCCACCAGCGGCAATCCCGGGGCCAACCGTGTGGCCACGCAGGCAACAACCGGCGCACTCGTCTCAGCCGCCGCCCAGAACAGCTATGAAGATGCCGGCCAGTCGCTCGAGCGGGTAGACCGCCTTGTCGGGCTCATCGACGACATGGAAGAGCTCAAGCAAAGCATCGATCTCAACACGCGCGTGACCGCGGAGCTCGCCATTGCGCTGGTCGCCATGTGGCAACTCGAAGCCATCCAGACCGTAGGCGATGGCACAGGCGGCGTGATCGATGCCGCCACCATCGCCGAAGAGCAGCGCTTCATGGATTTCACGTTACCGGACCTCCGGGCCGAGTGATCGCGAGGGCATGACGGGTGGCGACTGAACAAGAAATCATCGAGGAAGAACTGGTCTACGGTGCCTTGCGCCGCGAACGGCTCTGGCAACGCCTTGGTCTGGCAGGTCTTGTCTTCGGCATCATCGGCTGTCTGAGCGCAGCAGCAGTCGCGATCCTCGATGTCGATCCGCCCCCCGTCGTTGTCCCCTATGATCCCGCCACCGGCTTTGCACTCCCCGAAGCCTCGGTGGGCGCCTCCTCGGTGACCGCCAACCAGGCGATCATCGAGGCGGAGGTGTTCCGCTATGTGGCCGACCGGGAGGTCTATAACCAGCTCGACAACGATCTGCGCATCCGCAGCGTCCTGCGCCGCTCGGACGGAGCTGCCGAGAGCGGGCTGCGCCAGATCTGGAACAGCGCAAATGAAAACTATCCGCCGACCGTCTATGGCCCCAATGCTCGGCTCGACGTGGAAATCCTCAGCATCAACCGGATCGGAACCAACCGCGCGACGGTCCGCCTGCGCAAGCGCCTGACGTCCATTAACGGCACCCAGACCGGCCTCTTCACTGCGACGCTTCTCTTCGAGTTCCGCCCGGAGACCCGCCGCTCCATCGATGAGGTCTGGACCAATCCATTCGGCTTCACCGTCCTCGAATATTCCATCCGCTCCGACAGATTGGAGAACTGATCTTGTTTCCCGTACGAATTGCATTTGTTGTCCTTATCGTTTTGTTGCCGGGGTTGGTCGCCGCCGAAGCCATCCCGCGTGGCGGTCCCAACGACAGCCGGGTGCGCTTGGCCACCTACCAGGAGGGTCAGGTCTACCGTCTCAGCGTGTCACTCACCCATGTGACCACCATCGAGTTCGGGATCGGCGAAAGCATCCGCTCGATCATCGCGGGCGACACCGAGGGCTTCGAGATCGACGGCGTCCCGGGCGGTCAGGCCTTCGCGATCAAGCCCGTCGCGCGCGGGGTGCATACCAATGTGACAGTCTATACGAACCGCCGGAGCTACTACTTCAACGTCGAGGAGGTCCGCAGCCCAACCTTCTACGTGGTGCAGTTCCGCTATCCTGATGACGCTGCGCGCCCGACCCGGGCCATCGCCGCCCAAGCACCAAACTACAATTACGGCGCCAGCGCGCGGACCGAGTTCACGCCAACGCGCATCTGGGATGACGGGACGTTCACGTATTTCGCGTTTCCGAGAAACGCACCTGTGCCAGCGATCTTCCGCTACGCGGGCGGCCGTGAACGCACGGTCAACACGCAAACCCCTGAAGACGGCGTGATCCGCGTCAGCGGCGTGAACCGCCAATGGATCCTGCGACTTGGCGAAGAGGTGGTCTGCATCGAGGCGATCGCGCCCGCGGAGGCCACCTCATGAGCGATACCGGGAACACCGAGCTGGAAAAACGCCTCGCCGCCCTTGAGAAAGGCAGTGCCCGCGCCCCCACGGCGGCGCAGCGCCGGTCGCCCCTTCTCGCGCTGATCGTGATCCTCGTCATCGGCGTGGGTGGTGCCCTGCTTTATCTCCTCTCACAGCCCGACGAAGAGGAAGCCTTACCGACGGCCACCCCGGACGTCTTCCAAAACGAAGGGGACGGCTTTGGCGCTATCGAGACCTTGCCCCCGCCCGAGCCCGAGGTTGTGTTCGTCGGACCAGACCCCGTCGAGCCCAACGCGGAGCTTCTGGCGCAGATCACCGCCCTGCAGGCCCAGATCGAGGAGTTGCGCAACGCCCCTGAACCAGTTGTCGAGGAAGACACCGCCGCCGCAGAGGCAATTGACGCGCTGACTGCTCAGATCGCGGCGCTACAAGCCGCCTCGGAAGCAGCACAGCAACGATTTCAGGACGAACTGACGGCGCGGGATCGAAGTCTTGAACAACTCCGCATGGATCTGGAATTGGCCCAACTCGAGGCCAGCCGACCGCAACCCGCACCAGCGGGCCCCACGGAAGATGAGCTGCGCGCACGCGAGCAAGAGCGACTGCGCCGCGAGGAAGAAGCCCGGCGCATGGCCGAGCTGGAGCGCCGGGCCGCGGAGGAACGCGCCTTCCAGGAGCGGCGCATCGCCTCGCCCACCATCGCGTTTGGCGGTGCCTCAGGAGCGAATGAAACGGCTCTGACCGAACGCACCTTCGGCGAGGTGACGGATTTCGTGCTGAACGGTGCGCTGCCCTCCACCGTGACGCAGGCCGAGGTGATCGCCAATCCTTCCAACACCATCATCCAGGGCACCATGATCCAGGCCGTCATGGAAACCGCCCTCGACAGCTCACTGCCCGGCCAGACCCGTGCCGTGGTGTCCGAGGATGTCTACAGCGTCGATGGCGCGCGCCTCTTGATCCCCCGCGGATCCCGTCTCGTCGGGCGCTACCGCGCTGGCGTCGATATTGCGCAGCGCCGCGTCACGATCGCTTGGGACCGGATCATCCTGCCCGCGGGCCAAACCGTCCAGATCAGCTCCTTCGGGGGCGATGAACTTGGCCGCTCCGGCGTCACGGGTTTCGTGGACACGCGTTTTGCCGAGCGTTTCGGGTCGGCCGCCCTGATCTCGCTGATTTCGGCCGCGCCAAGTGCCGCCGCCTCCGAGGTCCAGGATGAGACTGCCGCCGACGTTCTCGAAGACGTTGGCGATGATCTGGCAGATGCCACGGACAGCGTCATTGGCGATTACCTCTCCATCGGCCCCGTCATCTATGTCGACCAAGGCGCGCGCGTCACCGTCATGGTCGACCGCGATCTGGAGATCTTCTAGCCCGATGTCGCTCAGCTATCTCGAGACATCCCTTGACCGGATCGACGCCGCCGCCCGCGACGATGTCATCGAGATCTGTATCAACCCCGACGGGACCTGTTGGGGCGAATTCCAGGGCGATCACTTCATGCGCGCGCTGGATCAAAGGCTGACGGGCGTTCAGGTCAGGGACCTCGGCAACCAGATCGCCTCCTCGGCCAATACCACGATGAGCAAGGACCGCCCCATCGTCTCGGTCTCGATCACCTACAAGGGGCGCCCGATCCGCGCACAGGTCATCACCCCGCCCGCCGTGCTCTCGGCCTCGTCGATCAGCCTGCGGTTCTTTTCCAGCCTGCCGCTCAAGGGCATCGAACTCGACTTTCTCTTCGGTAAGGAACGCAAGCTCGAAGAACTGCGCCTCGAGAAAACGCGCGAGCTGCGCGAGGTCGTGGCCTCCGGTTTGATCGATGACGCCCTCGCCTTCTGTGTCGAGAACAAGCTCAACATGATCGTCTCGGGCGGCACCTCGACCGGCAAGACCGTCGCTGCGCGAAAGATCCTCTCCCATGTCCCGTCTGAGGAACGCATCGTCACCATCGAAGAAGCCGCCGAGCTTCTACCGACGCAGCCCAATGCTGTGACCCTGATCGCCAATCGCGATGCGGAATTCCAGACCGCCGATGTGCTTCTCACCGCCACGCTGCGCATGCGCCCCGACCGGATCATCCTGGGCGAGGTGCGCGGCAAGGAGGCCATGACCTTTCTGGAAGCCATCAACACCGGCCATGGAGGCTCGATGACCACGCTGCATGCCGAAACCCCGCAATTGGCCGTGCAGCGGCTCGCGATCGCGGCGCTGAAGACCGAAATCCCGATGACCTATGCCGACATGATCCAGTACATCGAGAACTCCATCGACGTGATCATCCAGGCCGGCCGCCATGACGGCAAACGCGGCATCACAGAATTCTACCTCCCCGGCGCAACTGAGATTGGAATTTCCCAATGAAGACATTTGAATACGATATTCTGTCCTTTCCCATGACCCGCAAAGCCAGCCTTGCCGACATGCAGGCCAGCCTGAATGCCAAAGGTGCGAAAGGCTGGGAGGTGGTGTCGATCAGCTCCTCGGAATTCGCCAATGTGGGACACACGGTCTTCCTGAAGCGTGAAACCACAGCCACCGGATCCACGGCATGAGGCAGGCGAGCTGTACCCTCGTACTGACTGCGCTGGTCCTGGGCCTGACGTCGGCACCCGGCTTCGCTGAGCGCAATCTCGTGCCGACCCTCGAGCGCAGTTTCGACGTCTGTCCAGACCGGCCCGCTGAACCCGTGTGGATGCAGGAGATCCCCCTGCGCCAATCTTATCAGCGAGTTCTGGTTCAGGACATCTACCGCGCCCAGAACCTCGAGCGGATTGTCGAGACCGTCAGCTGCGCCTGCGAAATCCGGTTCCCGTCCTGGGACGCTGCCGAAGCGGTGTTTCGGGAGAGCTACGCGAGCGACGAACGATGGGAAATGCTCGAAGCCTCCGACGCCTACAACCGCCGCGCCAACGCCGCCCGAACTGCCGCCAAGGCCATCTGCGACGCCGCAGGTAATTGGTAAGGCAGCCCCGCGATGAGTGTCGTCACCTACTTCGTTGAAACCTCCCAGGGCTATCTCGACACCGCCGCAGAAACCCAGTTCGGATCGGTTGCGGCAACGGTTGGCACGCTTCTGGTGCTGGGAACAACGCTGGTGGTGGTTCTCGTTTTCCTGAACATGGTCTACCAGTACAAGGCGATGGACGGACGCACGGCATTCTGGCTCGCGGTCAAGATCGGGCTCATCGGGATATTTGCAACCAACTGGGTGCAGTTCAACGCCCTCTCCTCCGCCATCCTGGCCGGGATCGACAGCATTGCGGGTGCGCTGGTTGCTTCCGTTGGTGGTGGAACTCCCGGCCCTTCTGGCACTTTCGCAGAAGAGTTTGACCGGCTAATCGCGGAACTAGGGGACTATCTCAACGCCGCTGGGTCCGAGCTGAACTGGATGGCAGGGGCCATGCTCGACATTGTCGGGGTCCTCTTGCTCTCGATCCTCGGCGGGCTGGCCGCCTTCATCCTCGTGGCATCCCGCCTGATGATCGCACTTCTGATCGGGATCGCACCGGTGATGATTTTCCTGACCCTCTTCGAGGTCACCAAGGACTATTTCGCGCGCTGGCTGTCGGCGCTGGTCTCCTTCGCGCTCTACCCCATAGTCGTGGCCGGTGTGTTCGCGACAATCACGGGTGTCTCCTCTGCCCTCATCGGCGAACTCGGCGACCCGGAGGGAGCCTCAAACATCGGCGCGCTCATTCCCTTCTTCATGATGGTGCTCATGGCCAAGGGCTTCATCATTGCCACGCCCTTCATCGTCCGCGCGATCTCCGGAAACATTATGATGCCCGCCCTCTCCGGTGGTCTCGGCGGCGGCTACAGCTTTGCCCGCGCCGCCATGGGAAGCCAGCAGGCCTACAATCGCTACCTGATCGGAGGCGCAAGTGGCGCAGAATACGCAGCCCTCAGGGCGCGGCAGTTCTTCGGCGTGCAGCAGATGCCCGTGAGGCAGGGCATGGGGCAGACGGGTTCCGCAGGAGGCGCAGGATCCGCAGACTCGGGGTCAAAAATGCTGGCGCAGCTGGCGAGACTGGGTCGACTTGGCCGACGGTGACGGCCCGTAGCGGACCTTCACATATCGAGTCGCGAAGGTCCGGTTCCGGGGTGTTACTAACATGAAGGAGTGCGCAACGGAAAGCCGTTGCACCATCAGAACATTGACCCCAAGTCAGAAGCCCCTGTCGGGTAAGCGGCAGGCATCGCTTTCACCTGCGCCGCCGTCAGCCCCAGCTTGATCGCCAGCGAGAAGACGTTGATCAGCTCGGCATACTCCGGGCCGAACATGTGGGCTCCGAGGATCTTGCCATCCTTGCCGGTGATAATCTTCGCACCGGCATGTGTTTCACCGATGCGCTTCTGCGAGAACCAGCCCGAGGTGTCGGTGAAGCTCACCTCCACATCACCCACCTCTCGCGCCTCTTCCTCGAGCAACCCGACCCGCGCCAGCTCGGGTATGGTGAACACCACGCTCGGCACTCCAGTGTAGTCGGGTTCAGTCCGCTTGCCCTTCAGCATGTTGGAGGCGGCGATCTTACCTTCGAACACAGCTACCGGGGTCAGCGGCTTTCCTGGCGAGGCGGCAGCGTCTCCGGCCGCATAGATGCGTGGGTTCGACGGAGATTGCAGCCAAGGCATGACCTTCACGCCACCGTGCTCGGTTTCGATATCGGCAGCCGCAAGGTCAAGATGGTCGATGGCAGGCACCCTACCTGCACCGTGAACGACGAGATCGGCTTCGATGGAATGGCTCTGACCGGCCCTGCGGTAGAGCACCCGGCGCGCCCCATTCGCGTCCTCGATCCGTTCCATTTCGGCCTCGGCCGCGATCTTAATCCCGGCTTCGCGGCTCCGTTCGAGCAACATCTTTACGAGTTCGGGGTCAAACATCTTCAACTGGCGTGCGCCGCGGTCGAGGATTGTCACCTCAGCTCCCGCCAGCGCGGCGATATGGGCGAATTCGAAGGAGATGTAGCCGCCACCGACAAAGGCGATCCGGCGCGGCAGTTCGGCGAGGTTCAGGAAATCGGTGCTGTCGATCAGTCGCTCGGCACCGGGAAATTTCAGCGGCCTCGGCTTTGCGCCCGTAGCAATCAGTGCGCGGCGAAAGGCGATCTCGCCGTAGCCGTCGATCTCGATCCGGTCCTCGGCGGTGAAGCGCGCGCGGCCATGTAGCGTTTTCACCCCGGCCTCTGTCAGCGCACTTTCCATGCTCTCGGGCACCGGGTCGGTGAAGCTCTCCTTGTGCTTCATCAGCGTGGGCCAATCGATCCTGGTCTCTCCTGCGACGCCCTTGCCTTCGAGCAGCCGCACGGCCTCCACCGCCTCGGCGCCGGCGCGCAGCATCTTCTTCGGGTCGCAGCCCCGGAGTGCGCAGGTGCCGCCATAAGGCAGCTCGTCGACGATGGCGACGGACCAACCCGCCTGGCTGCATTTTTTCGCGGCGTTGATCCCGGCCATGCCGGCGCCGATGACGATCAGGTCGAGTGTCTCGGTCATATGTGCTCCTCGTTCATGCTTGTCAGTCTGGGGCCGCTTACGCGTTCAACGATAGCGACCCATCAATCGTTCACTCAGCCCCCAGATCGCCATAGTGCCTCCACCCGTCGCAATGCCGAGCCAACGCCAGCCGTCCTCTCCGAGCGGCACCAGCCCCGTGCCATGGCCCAGCACAGGAAGCGTCATCGCCAGCAGGAAGGGCCCGGTGTAGCGGCAATGGACCCGGCCACAGCGCCGGGCATTGAACAGGCAGGCACTTCCCATCCACACCAATGCCAGCAACCAGATCCCCATCTTGGGTCCATCGGGCAGTGGAATCGCCAGCACCATGGCACCTATCGGCAACCACCAGGCAAGAGCGGCGCCGAGAGTCGAACCGAGGAGGTCGCGCTTCGATTTTCCGCTCATGCCTTCACCCAGCGCAGCAACTGAGAGCGGCCACGTCCTTCTCGAAGGTCTGGGCCGCAAGCTTCAGCCCTTCCACTGTCGTGAGATAGGGCATGATGGTATCGCCCAACTCCTCGTAGGTGAGCCCGGCTTTCAGCGCCATCGCTGCGGTCTGGATGCTGTCTGCGCCCTCGGGGGCGAGGATCTGCGCCCCCAGCAGGCGTTTGCTGCCTGCCTCGGCCACCAGCTTGATCAGACCGCGCGTGTCGCGGGCGGCAAGCGCGCGGGGGACTGCGTCGAGCGGCAGGACCGAGGTGAGGACCTCGTGTCCAGCGGCGCGGGCCTGTGCCTCGCTCAGTCCCACGCCCGCCACCTGCGGATCGGAGAACACGACCCAGGGCATCGTGCTGTTGTCGTAGCTGCGTGCCTCTCCCGCCACCGCGTTCCGGGCGGCGAGCTTGGCGCCGTAGGCCGCCATATAGACGAACTGGTTGCGCCCTGTGACATCGCCAGCGGCCCAGACGTTCGAGTTGGTGGTGCGCATCTGCGCGTCCACCACGATGCCGCCGCGCGCGCCGGTCACGATCCCGGCCGCGCCGAGGTTCAAGCCATCACTGTTCGGCACCCGCCCGGTGGCAAGCACCAGTCGCTCGGCGATGAAGTTCTCACCCCCGTTACCGGTCAAACGTAGGCCGTCGCCGTCGCGCACCACGCTCTCGTAGCCGGCGACCCGCGCCAAGCGAATACCCTCGGAAGCGAGGTAGCCCTCCAGTGCTTCGGAAATCTCGGGTTCGGCCTCGGGCAGCACACCGCGGCGGCTGACCAGCGTCACCGCGACACCGGCACGGGCGAAGAGCTGCGCAAACTCCACGCCGATATAGCCCGCACCGAGGACCAGCATTGAGGCGGGTAGAACGGTGAGTTCCAGCGCCGACGTGCTGTCGAGGGCGCCGATATCCTGAATGCCGGGGATCGCGGGCGCGTGGGGACGCGATCCGGTGGCGATAACGATCTTCGCTGCCGGGAACGCCGCGTCGTCTACGGTAAGACTGCCTTTGCCGTCGAACCGGGCGCGACCTTCGATGTAGTCCACGTTCTCGTGCCGAGGCAGCACGTCGGCGTATTTTGCCGCGCGCAACTCCTCAACGAGCGCCTGCTTTTGCGCAACCGTCGCAGTCCAATCAGTCACGCTGGCTTCGGCACTGATGCCGTCAAACCGATTGGCGGCGCGGGCGTGGTGAAGGCCCTCCACGGCGCGGATCAGGGCCTTGGAGGGCACGCAGCCCACGTTCACGCAGGTCCCGCCAATCGTCCCATCGCCGATCAGCGCGACTCGAGCCCCGGCTTCGGCGGCGGTAATGGCGGCCGAAAATCCGGCCGAACCAGCGCCGATCACAGCGAGATCGTAACCGCCCTTGGGAGTGCAGCAATCTTTCATATCATTCTCTCTTCAATTCGTGCGTTGGCGCCGCCAGAGCGCAAAAATGGTGATGCCGATGAACACTGCCAGCGCCGGCAGGAGCACGAAGTCGAGCCAGCCCAGCATGGCCGAGAGCCCGACCGCGCCCAGCAGGACCACAAGGACCGGGGTGAAGCAGCACAGCGCCACCAGGACGGTGCCGATCAGCCCGTATTTCAGCATGCGGTCGTCCTTGGGGTTTGTCTCGCGCTCGCTCACGAGACGTCTTCCTGGGCCACTGTTGCTCCATAGCCCACTCCGGTGACGGCGGCGATCAGCTGGTCCGGGTCGGTGGCGAGATCGTCATAGTGCAGGACGTAAACGCCATCCTCGGCCTCGCCCTCGAGGAATTCCGCGATCTCCACAGTCTCCACGCGCTTGAGCGCAGTGGCGACGATATAGCTGCACGAGGGGCAGGTCAGACCAGTGACGTGCAGGCGGGTCTCGGCTTCGGCTGCAAAGATCGCGGTCGGCGAGATCCAGAGGATGGCAGCGAGTAACACTTGTCTCATGATGGGCTCCGATATCAGAAGGTTAGGATGCGCGGCGCGACATAGGGAAAGACCAAGGCCAGCAGCACCACGGCCAGCGCACCCCAAAGCAGTCCGCGCATCAGGCCGCGATCCACCGGGCGCGCGCAGACCCCGGTGCCACAGTCCTCGGCAGACACAGGTCGGTAAGCCTTCCAGAATCCATAGCCGAGCGCCGCCAAGGCGAAGGAGAGGGTTATCCACTTGTAGGAGTAGAGCGCTGTAAGTTGGCCGATGAAGACCCCGGTGACGCCAAGGCTAACCAGGACCAGCGGCAGGATGCAGCAGGAGGTCATCGCCAGCGCCCCGAGCACCCCGGCGCCAGTGGCGGTCCATCCGGTCCTGTCGGGGCTGTCGCCCTCCCAACGTTCGGTATCGTTCGTCTCGATCGTCATCGTGTCACCCTGTTGTCGTTCGATGACTGACAAGATAGGGTCTGTAGCAGCTACAGGATCAAGGAGAAATTTCATGTCGGCTGATCACGCCCCCGCGAGCGAGCTCAAACGCTCCGATCTGGCCAGGCTGACCGGCTGCAACCTCGAGACGATCCGTTATTACGAAAATGTCGGCCTGGTGCCTGATCCGCCACGCACCGCATCGGGCCATCGCCGCTACAGCACGGCACATGTGGAGCGGCTGAACTTCGTGATGCGCGCGCGGGACCTTGGCTTTACTATGGAAGAGATCCGCGGGCTGCTATCTCTCGTCGATCGCGGCAGCCACACTTGTGCCGAGGTCGAGCGGATGGGGCGCCACCATCTCGAGGTAGTGCGCGACAAGATCCGCGATCTCCAAGTGATCGAGACCGTGCTCGCTCAGACAATCGCACGCTGCACCGGCTCGGACACACCAGATTGCCCCCTGCTCGACGTCCTTAGTGCGGGACAGACCAAGTCAGAGTAATCAGAAAGCTCGGTGGAATAGCTGTCATACACGCGAATTGCAGCGAATGGCCGTTGTCCGCCCTCTATGACCGTCAGACCATGCCCACCGCCCTACCGGTGAATTGGCTTTTTGCCACCCTCCTCCTCTCGCAGCATCTCTTCCATTTCATCCAATCCATCGACAGCAGAGCGCATCTGCGCCTCATCATCCACGCCCACTGTCTCGGCATCCGCAACCTGGCCCCCAAAATCCATTTCCATCTGTCGCTGTTCCTCGGCGATTACGGCTTGAACGACAGGCGCAGTCTTCTTTGGGGTGACATCGGTTTGCCCTGACGATTGGCCATCAGCAGCGTGGCGTGCGGCCTCAACGTCGGCGTCGGGTCCGCCTGCTCCGTCCGAAGGCGGCGTCATCGGCATGGCGCGCACACTCAGCGGCAGCGTGCCCTGCGGCCCCCCTCCCCCCGGCTTCGGAAACGGCAACTCCCCCGTCTGCGCCGCGTGGATCGCCTTGAACAGCCGATCGTCAAAATATTGGATCCGCTTCGCGCGGACCGGCATCTGGGCATCGATCACCATGACGATCTCGTCGAGCGGCAGGCGGCGCGCCTCATCCTCGGGCAGGAGAGAGCTTTCTTCGGTCCGGGTGGACTGGCTGCGTCCTTCAAAGGGGTTCTTGCCGATGGACTGGGAGCGCGTGATGACGGTCTTCGTGGTCTTGCCAACCGCCTTGCTCAGCTCTTCGACGGTCTTCTCATCAGAAGGCGTCAGGTAGAGCTTCACGCCCGCGTTGCCCTGCAGGGCGCGGCGGGTGTTCTCGCCGT
The DNA here is from genome assembly GCA_947500775.1 of uncultured Paracoccaceae bacterium. Lineage (GTDB taxonomy): Bacteria > Pseudomonadota > Alphaproteobacteria > Rhodobacterales > Rhodobacteraceae > CANMTD01. Next base: position 93,181 of record CANMTD010000008.1, on the reverse strand, counting down.
AGATTTCATCGAGGGCGGGGATGGTTTGCGTGACCACAGCCAAATGCCCGCGATAGGTGCGCAGGGTCTCGATGCTCTCGACCACGATGGGCATCTTGCCCAAGCGATTGAACTCGTCGAGCATGATCATCACTGGCCACTGCTCATCCGGCCCGGGGTCCTTTTCCTGCATCGCCGAGAGGAGATCGGAGAAGAAGAGCCGGATCAGCGGCGCGAGGGGTTTCACCATCAGCGGCTGGACCACGAGATAGACCGAAAAAGGCTTCTTGCGGATCGTGCGGAAATCAAAGTCCGAGACTGCCGTCGCCTCATCGATGGCCGGGTTCTGCCATTGATCGAGCCCCGAGGTCATCAGGAGCGAGACGTAAGAGGTCAGCGTGTCATTATTGGTCGAGGCCAGCCGGGTGAAGATCAGCTTGGCGGCCCTGTTGTCGACCTCGTGGCCGCGCGCGAAGTATTCCTTCTGCTTGTTCCCGCCCGAGGCGGCGATCCGATAGATTTCGCCCAAGGTGGGGCGCTTGCGCTGGAAGGCCAAGAGCCCTGCCGCCACGAAGAGATCGATCCCGCCCTTGAGGAGGCCCTGCACCCGGTCATTGTCGCTCTGCAGGAACAGCGTCGCCAGGAGCTGCAGTTCCATCTGCTGGCGCGCGGGATCTTTCAGTTGATGGATGCGCAGGAGCGGGTTGTAGCGATGGGTGCGCTTGCCCTCCCAATCGGTGGGGGCAAAGCGATAGACCTTGTCGCCTTGGCCTGCGCGGTGCCGGGCCGTTGCCTCGAAACACTCGCCCTTCACATCGAGCGTCACGGCGGAGCCTTGCCAGGTCAGCAGGTTCGGAATGACGAAGCCCGTAGTCTTGCCGCGACCGGTGGGGGCCACGATCAGCGCATGCGGGAAAACCTTCGAGCAGATGTAATTGGCGCGGGAGCCCGGCGGCCCCAGCTTGCCGAGGATGAACCCGGTGCCGGGCGCCCCGAAGAACCCATTGGCCTTCATCTCGCGCGCGGTCTGCCAATGGGTCTGGCCAAAGCGTGTCAGGGCGGACCCCGAGAGGGCGAGGCTCAGCATCAGGCCGGCGGCAGCGAAGCTGCCGATGATCAGGTGAATAAGTTGCGCATCCTCCGGGCGGCGGTCCAGGATCGCCAGATAGTTCTGCGCGATATATGCAAAGTCGATCTCGGCCCCGAAGCCGAGATCCTGGTAGGTCAGCACCGCCGAGGCGATGGTATAGCCCATGGCCCCGGTCACCAGCGTCACCAGCAGGACGCCTGTGGCGATCCGCGCTTTTCCCATGGAGGCGCTCAATGGACTTGGCCCCGCTCGGTCTCGCCATCCACGTCTGTCGGGCGGTGCTTTTCATATTCGGTGTCGGCAAGATCATCGACCACCTGGCGCAAGGCCTCCGTGTTGGCCGTCGCTGCATCCGATTGCAGGTAGACCTTGGCGACATAGAGCCGGTCGAGACGGTCCTCGAGAACCTTTTCCAGCGCATCGGCATCGCCAGATGTGAGCCGCTCAAGTTGACGGTTATCAAGCACCCGCGCGATCTCGTCGCGGAAGGCGTCCCGCTCCGCCTCGCTCTCGAAGGGCGCGGACAACTCCCCCGCCCGCTCATGGTCCAGAACACGCGCAATCTCGTCTGCGAGGCGGTCGGCATTGTCAGACCGCGGCGCAGTTTCATCGCGGGTTGCGAGGATGTCGTCGCGCGTGCCAGACCCGAGCCTGTCGCGCAACTCGTTTTCGCGGCGGACCTGATTGATGACCTCCGTGTCCCGGCTCTCGACGACGGCCGCATAGGTCGCGCCAAGCCCGCGGGCGAGGTGGGACGGCATGTCCGGATAGCGCGCGCGCAAGTCATCCGTGACAGCATCTGCAACCGGCACGCGGAGGTCGCGTCCCTCCATGATGCGGTCGACCTCGCGGGTGATCTCGCTGGCGCGGGCCGCATCGGTGATGGTCTCCCTGTAAGGCTCAGACCGGTCGATCACATCGCCGGGACGTGCGAGCAAGTCCGGGTGTGCCTCGAGATACGCGCGCTGCTCCGTCTCGATCCGACGCTCCGCCCGCGAGACCACTTCCCAGTCCCGGTCCTCCACCTGCTGCGCTGTCAGGCCCTCTGCGCGCATCTCCTGACGGATTGTCCCTTCCATCGCCCGGACCGCGTCCCGGTGATAATGGAACCGCTCGCTGATCGGTTCCGCTTCCATGACACCATCCCGGCGCAGCACCTTCTCCTGTTCCAGCATCGTGCCAAGTTCGACGTGCACATCGTTGAGAATGTCGCGGGCCTGTTCCAGATCGGCGCGGCGTTCGAGGTTCAGATCGCGCGCCTCGGCCACCTTGGAGAGATCATTGGCGATCCATTGATGCTCAAGCGCTGCATTTGAGGCGCCCGTCTCGATCCGGGCCACCACTTCCGATGTGCTGATCCCCGTGCCCCGTAGTGCTACGTCAATGCGCGATCTCAAGTCGGGCTCGGCCAGTCGCTCGCGCTGGCTGGCGTCGATATTGGCTTCAGAATAGATCCCCCCCTCCGAGGGGGCCTCTGATAGCGAGCCCGAGCGCAGCCCCAAGGGCTGCATGTGCTGGACCTGCGCCTGGATCTCGATGAGGCGTTTTTCCAGCACGGGACGTTCCGCGTCAGACTTCTCGGCGATCATGCCCTGCACCCGCGCGAGCTTTTCCGCATAGAGGCTTCTGAGATCCTCGAAGCTTTGATCCTCGGCCATATACACATCTCCTGTTCGGTCCACCTGCCCGCCATGGGCCAACACCTCGCCCGCGCGGAAGAGCGCCGCGGCGATGTCTTCGCGGGCCTCCCGGGAGGCCTCTGTGGCCAGCGAATGGTAGACGGTTCTGGTGTTGGCGATCTCCGCCAGCGTCCGGGTCAGGTCTGTCCCCACACGCTCGCGCTCGCGGGGCGCGCGACCCTCTTCTTTCGCCGCATAAACCTCGCTGGTCCGGGCTGGGTAATGCACAACCCCGCGATCCACCCGCCGCGTGGCTTCCAGCCGCACACCGTACTTCTCGGCCTCCTCGACCATGGCGAGGCGGAAGTCGTCATAGTTGAAGCGATGGTTGCGCCCCAGAAAGAAGAACTCACCTTCCTGCGAGCGGCGGTTCAGCACCAGATGCGCATGGGGGTGATCTCGGTCCTCATGCACCGCGATGATGTAATCGAAATGCCCCGCGTCGGTCTGGAAGAACCGCTCGGCCACATCGGTCGCGATGTCGCGCACATCCTCTCCACGCGTGCCGATCGGGAAGGACATGAGCATATGTGTTGTCTGCCCGAGCTTCGGCTTGAAGCCCGCATCCCACCGCTTGGCAAAGCGCTCTGTGAGGTCCTTGATGTCACCCGCCTCGAGCTTCGCCTTGCCATCCAGAAACCCGCTACTGTCGACGATATGGGTGGACTTGGTGGTGAGGTAATCGAGCTGGTTTGCGAGCTGCGATTTGGTATGCGTGCCCCCGCCCCGGATCGCCTTGAAGACCGCCGGCCGGTGCCCTGCTGCCGCGCGCACAAGCTGGGTCTGCTTGGCGACATGCAGCCCCTGCATCGAGCCCCGGATCCGGCTCCAGCCGTCTCGGAAGACCTCGCCCGTGACGGCGTCGACAGCATCATTCAGCCGCATGGGCAAACTCCCTCAGCGCGGCCGTGGCCTGCAGCTGCATCGCGTCTCGACGGCGGCGCAGAAGCAGATCGATCTCGTCCGCGGAATCCAGAATGAACCGCGCCAGCCCGCGCATCTGCGCGAGGCGCAATTCGGTGAACTCGGCACTCGTGCCCCCCACGGCCCCCTGCCCCCGCCGGTTGGCCTGCGTCATCTGCTTGGCAATCTGCGCGACCCCATTGCCGACCTCGTGCAGTGAAGCGCGGTAACGCGCCATCTCGGCTGCCATCTGCGCGTCCGGAACGAACACCCCGCCTGCCGCCTGAATGAGCCGCCGCAGCCCTTCGGCCCGGCTTTCGATTCCGGCCTCGGCCAGCACCTCGTCGAGCGCCGCAAGCTCCGCAGCCGTGACCTTCACACTGACCGCTGAGACCGGAATTGCGGCATCCGTCTGGCGCTCGGCATCGGCTTTGAGCGTGTACTGGATCGCCCGCACCGACACGCCAAACCGTTCTGCCAGCACTGAAGTGGAAACGCCTTCCGCAGCTTCGCGAACGATCTCCATGCGGTCCGCATCTGTGAGACGTTTTGAGCGCGACATGCGAAGAAAGACCCCCTATTTCCTGCCACCTTCCACCAAGGCTGCCCCTACCTTACGATAATATACCAAGCTGTCAATTATATACTTACGTCGCATTCAGGCTCAGGCAGCCTTGGTGTCCGCTTCACGCCGCGGCCCGCAGGGACGCGGCTCTGCCGCCCTCACCACCGGGCGACCCACCTGTCCTAGGGGTCCCGTCCGCCAGCCCCGCCCGAGGGTCTGGCCGAACGCCAAGTGTTCGGACGGAACCGCGGGCGGGCGCAAACCCCACCGACAGGGCGGACAGGCAGGGTCAAGGAGGGCCAGATTTGGCTTGCCAAATCTCTGCCGCAAAAACCGGGAGGCCCTGGCCGATAGGTTTTTGCGGATGGCCCCCTTGAGGCTGACTGGCCGGTCTGTCGCGGCCTGATCATTCCGGGGGGAGTGCGTCCGTTGAACGCGCAGGGACCGGCACCAAGGCGAGGTCGCTGCCGGCGATCACCCGCGCCGGAACCGGCATCCCTGGAACAGGGATCGGGCCGCCCCAAGATCGTCCTGGGGCGGCCCATCCTCGTCAGAGGATTCAGTCCTGGGGATCTTTCGCGCTCGGCGGGAACATCACCAGCTCCGAGACCGCGACCGGGAAGTCGAGCTTGAGGCTGAAGAACTCCGAGCCGTCCCCGTTGCGGGTGTTGCGGAACATAGCGCCCACGCGCTGAAAGCGGGTGCGCTCCTGGCCATCGGTATCGGTGAACTTGACGGGGACGGTTGCGACGTAGTGGTTGGTCATTTGGGTTACTCCTTGTTGCGATGGGGATCACCCGGCACGGGGGCAAGAGGCTCGGTCGCAAGCGCAAATGCGGAGGGTCCGCGGCTTTGCCGTGGAAGCCGTATTTGTGCTTGCCGAAGCGTGAGCTGAGGGCACGGACGGGCCGACCCCGTGCGATCCACATCGATGAGCAAAAAGGAGTGATCCGGATGACCCCTTACATCACGCCGACGCCGTCATCTGCGTCCTCGTCCCGCCGCTCCTGGCCGGGGTGCTCACGGAGCCCGCCCGCGTGGGTTCGATGTTCCGAAACACGCCCCGAGGGACGTGCAGGGCTTCAGCCTAAAGTGCGACGGCTCGACCCCTTGCGTCTTGTGCTGCGAACGATGTGCGTGAGGTGCGCACCATCCCCAGCCCGTACCGATGCGGATGGGCCGCACTCTGACGGACCGGGTAGAGGGATAACGGTACTGGACGCCACGAGCTGCCGATCACGCGTGACCGACCGCACGCACCATGAGACATGACGAAAGGGCCGCGCCAAGCGCGACCCCCTCTCTTCAATTCTGCGACGCCTTCTTCGCCGGGTCCGCAACCCGCATGACCGTCAGACCTTTCGCTTCCGCCTTCTGCCCGAGGTTCAGCGCGACTCCGTTGCCGCCGAAGAGTACAACCCCCGTCGCCGCGAACTTGTCGTCCAGCATTTCGTCGTTGCACTTGAACGGTGCCGCCCGCCCATGCGCGGACCAGCGCGGATCGAAGCGCGCCTGTGCTATCCCGCGTGCTCGGGCCCACCGGGCCGCAATCATCTCTGCCCCGTGCTTGCCGCCCTTGTGGCAGAGGAAGATCTCCTGGTTGCGGTTCTGCTTGATCCGTTCGCGAACCTTGTCGAGCGTGTTGAAGATCACATCGACATCGGTCCAGTCGGTGGCGCCTGAGACGATCAGGGGCACCCCCGCGACTTTCGACTTCTCGGCGGTTTCACGGTCGTGCTGCTCCAGGAGCTGCCGTGCCTCGAAGACCGCCCCGGTCTCCTGCGCCCGGACGCTTGCGCGCGACCCGGCTGCCGGGATGAAGGCGTGGCCCGTCTCGATCTCGTAGCATTCCGCCGCCGCCTCGCTCATCACCTCGATAGCGCTGACAATCTCGCGCAGCTGCAGAAAGCGCGCCTGCGCCTCGTCGAGCGCGGTCTCGGCGATCTCCGATCCGTCGTGGGATTTTGCCAGCGCGCCGATCTTGTCGGCGGTGCGGTCGACCTCCTTGCCAAGCGCCACCTTGCGGCGCTGCAGGATCGTGGCGAGCCCATGGGCCAGCGGTTCGATCTCTGCTTCAAGCCCGGTCCCGCGCAGCTGACCGAGCAAAGCCTCGAAGCTCTCGCGGATGATGTGGTCGCTCAGGATGTGATCTTCCGGGATCGGCAGGTGGGCGTCCTTCTCGGTCAGTCCGAAAAGCTCGATGGTCTCGTAGGTGTTCGCAGTGTCGTAAGCCATGTCTGGTCTCCAGTGTTCGGTTGCAAGGCCACCACGTGAGTGTGGGGGCATGGCCGAATGTCTGGTTTCCGAATCTGCCCGGGTCAGGGACGGCGCAGCCGCCGGCTTGCCGGGCGCAAAAGTTTTCCGCGTGCAGCAACTGACACATGCGCGCCCTCACGCACGGGACCGCCCCAAGCCACAGGCCCCGTCCTCGCCGAAAAGTTTTGCGATCCTTGACGCGGGCTGATTTGGGGGCCATCCGGAGGATATGCTTCCACGCTCATGTGTGTGTGTTTTGACGGTAGGTTTGCCCGACACGAGCAGGCAAACGGCCCGACCGGACGCGGGAGACGGATGCAGCGGCGGGATCGTTTTGCCCCGCAAAACAGACCAGAGCGCAATCCGGCGGAGCGGCCAGGGAGAGACGTGCTCGCGAGGCGGGCAAACCGGGACGCCGGGTGCGACGCCGCGGTGAGGCCGCATGGCCGAATGCGCGACGGACCGAAGGGCCGTTCTCCCCTGCGACACGCGAAGCCGAGCTGGGGAGGCCGCAAGGCATAAGCCAAGGTTGATGTGCAGGCGACTACGCTGCAGAATACACGGATTACTTTTCGAAGCACTCCACGTGATGGGCCGGGAACGGACTGGCGGCTTCATGGCAATGAATGCAAATAAGGGGACATCCCTCGTTGCCATGGTTCGGTCCTCCCGAAATTCTACACCTAGGGAGCGACGCATTGGACTGCCCCTTTCACGGTAGACAAGCCCTGCCTCATAAGGTGGGTTTGGATGGGTGACGCAGTTGTCTTGCTTTTGTCAGCTTGGTGACATTCGCGCCGTTGCGAGCATCAGTTTTGTGTCAACCGGCGACGAATTTACCTTCCCGAACACAACCAATGATTGCTATCATCTTCGCAGCTTACAGGGGGACTGGATGCGTCTAGGTAGTATATCCATTCGAAATTTTCGGCGCCTGAATGATGTGTCCGTTGATTTCGAAAGCAAGGAAACTGTTTTTGTTGGCCCGAACAACAGCGGCAAGACTTCTGCGACGGCTGCCATTCGAAGCTTTCTCGGGAACCGGGAATTCAAGATTCATGACTTCTCCATTCTCGCAATTGCCTCTATCGACGCATACGCTCCAAGGAACGAATCCAGCCTACCTCAAATAGAACTTGATCTCTGGTTTCACATCGATCCGGACTCAATTGCGTTCGGTCGGGTCTTTGCCCTGGCAACGAGCCTTTCCGCTGATTTCTCGGAAATCGGGATGCGCTGCTCGTTCGCTGCGGATGACGCAGCAGAACTCTGGAAGCATTACGATGCAGCTTTCCCGACAAAGGAAGACGGTACCCGCAAGCGCCCTTTGAGCTTCTTCCTTGGAATGGAAGGCAACTTGAAAAAGTATTTTGGCATCAAGGTGTCCTCGCTGGAAAAGCTGGAAGAGGAATTCGTGGCAACGGCACTCTCCGCGCAAGAAGGCAAGAAGATTGTCCATTCTCTGCTGCGCGTCGATTTCGTTGATGCCCAGCGAAATATTGACGACGAGAATGCCGCGAGGAGCAACAGACTGTCAGACGCCTTTGCGACGTATTACCGGAGAAACCTGGAGCAGGCGGAACTGGCCGAAGAAGCTGTAGCGATCATTGAACAGAATAATGAAAATCTGACTAGGCACTACGACGAACGCTTCAGACCCCTGATGACAATGATCGGAGGTCTTGGCCTTCCCTCCGACAACGACCGCGCGATGAAGGTCGTTTCGACACTCAGTTCGGAGGTTGCGTTACGCGGTAACACCGAACTCTTCTACGTCGATGCCAGCACCAGCCATGAGCTACCCGAGGCCTATAACGGACTGGGTTTCAAGAACCTGGTGTTCATGGCCATTCAGGTCGATCATTTTTATCGGCAATGGCTCGCGACCGAAGACAACCGTCCGCTGTGCCAGATGATCTTTATCGAAGAACCGGAAGTGCATTTGCACGCTCAGGTCCAACAAACATTCATTCGCCAGATGTGGGACGTGCTCACCGCTGACGCACCAGAAGGCGAAAGCAAGCCCCAGCTCACAATCACGACCCACTCGTCGCACATCCTGGATACCGTGGATTTCTCAAAAATCCGCTACTTCCGTCGGTGCCATATCAACGGTGAACAGGATGGAGTGACCTATCAGGGAACGACCGTGCACAGCCTTCGCCAATTTCAACCTGAGCCACTTGAATTGGGCGGCGATATGATTGAACCAGAGGAATCACTTTCCTTTCTCAAAAAATATCTGAGACTTACGCATTGCGACTTGTTCTTCTCCGATGCTGCCATACTCGTTGAGGGGTCTGCGGAAAAACTGCTTTTGCCGCGCATGATTGACATATCGGCGCAGAATCTGAACAAAAAGTATCTGACCATTCTGGAGGTAGGTGGCGCTTATGGGATGCGCTTCGCCGGATTGTTGGAATTCCTCGAAATTCCCTATTTGGTCATCACCGATATCGACTCCGTTGATCCCGCGAGAAACCGGGCGAGTTGCGTCGCTACCCATCCGGGAGCCGTTTCGTCGAATGCGACTCTGGGGTATTTCTTTGGAGAGACGAGAGTCGCCGAACTCTCCGGCAACACCTTTGACGATTGTCTGCAAGCTGAAGGGATGCGTTTTGTCGCCTATCAAAAGCCAGTAGAAGTTAACCGTCAGGACAATGCTCAAACCTTCCACGGGCGAACCCTTGAAGAAGCCTTTGTCTTCGAAAACCTCGACCACTTCCATGCCGATGGACTCAGTATCGGCATTGACTTGCCGGATGGTCGAGCCGAATTGCAAGAGGCCGTCTGGCGACGCATTAAAAGCGATACTTTCAAAAAAACAGAATTTGCTATGGATGTCCTTGCCTTCGAAATACCGGCAGGCGGGGACGAAGAAGCGAATGCGGGAGAGAACCGGGACTGGAATGTTCCCCACTACATCGACGAAGGCCTAAAATGGCTGGAGACACGTCTCTCCCAAAACCTGGGAGCCGGCGAATGACGGCAGAACTCAAGCCAACTGAGGCCGATAAGAAAATTGCTGAGTGCATCGCCAAGGACGTTTCATTTTCGGTTATCGCAGGCGCTGGTTCAGGCAAAACCACATCGCTCGTTGAAGCTCTGAAAGGAATCCAGAGGTCCCGTGGAAACGAGCTTCGGAAAAACGGTCAGCGCGTGGTGTGTATCACATACACAAACCGTGCCGTTGGAGTGATTTCGTCGCGTCTAGGTTTCGATGACCTCTTTTACGTTTCCACTCTGCACGGGTTCCTTTGGGCGGAAATCGCGCGCTTCCAGGATGCTATTCGGGAGACCCTTCGTGATGCGATCGTCCCGCAACATATGGAAAAGGCCCGCGAGAAAGACAACGGGGGGACGTCTCAGGCCGCTCAAAAAGCGAGGAAAGACCTTGAGCGCCTGACTGCCCAACTTGCTGCGCTAAACGCGCATAAACCGCCGATATGCTACGAAGAAACCGTTATCAGCGACTATTCCAAATGTGTCCTGAACCATGATGATGTTATTGACGTCGCGGCCTATCTAATCACGAACAAACCACTCTTGCGCAAAGGCCTCGGGTTCAAATACCCCTACATCTTTGTCGATGAAGCTCAAGACACCTTCCCGCAGGTCGTCGAGGCGCTCAATGCTGTGTGCGCGGACGAAGGTTTACCAATCGTCGGATATTTCGGCGATCCGATGCAGCAGATTTACGATAAGCGTGCCGGAGGTTTTGCCGGTCCAAAAGGCTCCGAAAAGATTCCGAAGGAAGAGAATTTTCGAAGCTCAACCTCGGTGATCGACCTTCTCAACAACTTCAGAACCGATCTGAAGCAGGTTCCGGGTGGGAAGAACTCCGACGTTAAGGGCAGCGTCTTGATTACGATCGCGCAGGCTCCCGACCCTGCCGGTCCACGGAAAACCTATACCTCTGAACAACTCGATGAGGTAACGGCGAAGTTCGAGGAAGCCGTTGAACAATGGGGATGGACCGATATTACTCCTGTAAAGAACCTTTTTCTGGCACGCCAGATGATCGCCCGGAGGCTCGGATTCGTTACACTGCACAAGCTCTTTACAGGTGACTATTCGTCGTCCAGATCCCAATCCGACTATGAAGACGGCACGCACTATCTTCTCAAGCCCTTTGTGGACGGCATTTTTTCTTTGGTCGATGCATCCCGCAACAACTATCCTAAGAAGCTGATTGAAACACTCCGAAGAATAAGCCCTGCTTTTGACGACACTGGAGCGAACAAGAGCAAAACCCTCAAACAGATGCTCGAGGAAGCCTCAAAACACGCCGCTGCTTTGGCAGAAAAATGGGAAGGCAATACGGTCAAAGAAATTCTGGAATACTGTAGCGCGAACGCGCTTTATCCAATTTCGGACCGCCTTGCAGGTCAGTTGGCTCGCGCTCCCCGCCAAGCTTATGACTCCGGCAATGAGGATCACCAAAGGGAAAAAGGAGATTGGCTGGCTGATGAATTCTTCAAGCTGAAGGCTGACGAACTCGAAAAGTACATCGAATTTCTGGATGAGAATTCTCCTTTCAGTACGCAGCACGGCTCGAAAGGCGAAGAGTATGAAAACGTGCTGGTCATGATCGACGATATCGAGGCAGCCTGGAATACCTACAGCTTTTCGAAAGTTCTGACCCCTGGTGTCGCGGGCAATCCGACCGACCGGCAGCAAGAACTTACTCAAAAGCTGGCTTATGTCTGTTTTTCACGGGCGGAAGTGAACCTTAGGATTTTGATGTTTTCGAAAGCCGCGGAAGCGGCCAAAAAAGAACTGGTTGAGCGCGGTTTGTTCCAGGACAGCCAGGTTTCAATTTTATAGGTACCGGACAGATCCTTATGCAGATTCATTTTTTCACATCGATCGTTTTCAGGAAGATTTAAAATCTATGCGTGTCCTCGTTTCAGCCGACATTCATCTCGGGTCGCCGATTCGCTCGACCGCGATGCGCAATCCGGATCTGGGTGACCATCTGAAACAGGCAAGTCGGGACACGTTCATTCGCATTGTTGATCTGGCAATCTCGGAAAGTGTCGATGCACTGGTTCTCGCTGGCGACATCTTTGATAATGACCAACCAGACCTGAAGTCCCGGGCATTTCTGATCTCGCAATTGGCACGCGCCGCTGACGCGGGTGTTCCCACAGTACTGATCCGTGGCAACCACGATGCCCTTCTCGATCACCGAGCCCACGGTAACCTGGGTCCGAATATTCATTTGCTGCACAAGAACGAGCCCAGCGTGGAAATCGGTGGCGTGTGGTTCCACGGACTGTCTTTCGACACGGCGCATGTCTCAAAAAGCTTCCTGCCCGACTACCCGGCGCCGGTGGCTGGCCGGAAAAACGTCGGACTGATGCATACGTCGCTGGATGGCTCGCCAGGTCACGATCCCTATGCTCCCTGCTCCGAGCAGGATCTGCTGGCACATGGCTATGACCTTTGGTGCCTCGGCCACATCCATGCCCCCTTTGAGCGCACATCAGGCCCAGTTCTCGCTGTCATGCCGGGCATTCCGCAACCACGCCACTTCGGAGAACTTACCGGCGGTACGGTCGCGATTGTCGAGCTTGATGATGACACTCCGAATATCGAACGGCATCGGGTTGGACATCTGAGATTCACCGAATGCGCTTTGGATCTCAGTAAATCTTCAGATGTTCAGGAAGTTTTGAGCGCGCTTCGGTGTGCACTCCAAGGGGTGCAGCATCCAGAACACCGCATAGCGGTGCGTCTGCAGGTGGCCACAGGCCACCATACTGCTGAGACACTGACGGCCCTTGCGAACGAATTGTTCGATGACATCGAGCGCGTGTTTATCGACAAAATCAAAGTGGTTGCCCCCAAACAACTGATCGACGCAAAGGCGGATGACCTAGTGCGCCTGATGCGGGCCGAGCTCACCGAACCGGGCTTCCAGCTGGCCACCAAAGAGATCCTCGAAGAACTCAGAAACGCAATGCCCCGTGAAATTGCCGACGAATTATCTGAAGACGCCTTGGATGACCTTTTGGAGGAGGCCGTTACTGAAGTTACGCTGTCTCTGCACTCAGGAGCCGCGGAATGAGACTGAACCGGCTTGATCTCATTCGCTATGGCCGTTTTGACGGCGCCGAGATCGTGCTCCCGGCACCAGCCGAGGGCAAACCTGATGTCACCGTAATCTATGGACCGAATGAATCGGGAAAATCCACGGCCTTTAACGGGTTTCTGGAACTTCTCTTTGGTATGAAAGCAGGAACCCACCCGTACGCTTTCAGGTTTGAACGCAATGACCTTTTGGTCGGAGCGGAGCTGGGTATCCCCGGACGCGGGGTGACAGTTTTGCGCCGAAATGGCAAACGCACCCAGTCCCTGCTTGATCATCAGGACCGCCCGGTCGACGAAGCCATTCTTTCAAGTGCGCTCCATGGCCTTTCCATGGAGGGTTATGTCGAAAGGTTCTCACTCAACGACGAAGGACTCCGCAAAGGCGGTGAACGGATTGCCGAGGCAAAAGGCGACCTGGGCCAGCTTCTGCATGCGGGTGTATCAGGCCTGACCAGTATGGCGACGACACTGGAAGACATGACAGCCCGCGCCGAAAAGTTTCACAAGAAGAGCGGCCGAGGTACGGCGCTCAAAACCGGCAAAGACCACTTGAAAGAGATCCATCAGGCACTTCGAACGGAACGTCTCACGCCGGATCGGGAACGCACTCTTCGGAAAGACAGAGAGACCGCGCAAAAGGCTTTCGAACAGGCGGACACCGACCTCACGCGTGCCCGAAAACGGCAGGCAGCAGGAGCGGCGGCGCAGACCTGGTATGACAAATCGGAGGAAATTCGGAAAATCGACGAATTTTCTGCCGATTTTCCGGAAGGTCCGAATTTGAAGAAGGGCACGGATGGGCAAGTCGCCACACTCGTGACAACCCTATCGGAGAAAGCAGAAAGTATCGCAGGCGCCGATGACAGAATTGCGCGCCATGAAGCGGTCATTTCAGAAAATGAGGCTGACCCGGCTGCCGGACATCTCGAAGCGGAACTCACAGAGCTGGATCAAATCAGAATCGATGGGGCGTCCCTCACCTCCCGAGCGGACACGGCCAGATCGGATCTGGAAAAGCGCGCAGGTGAGCGCGATGACGCGGGCCGCCAGATAAAACAGATTCTGACAGCGTTGGCGGTAAGTGACGAGCCTGTAGAGGCCTTGGTCCTGACGACCGAAGAACTGGAGACACTCGCGGATGCGGTACAGGCCTGTCAAACCAGCGAGGGCGAGCTGCGAGCGGCTTCAAACGTGTTGAAGACCGCACGCGATCAGCTGGGGGATACTCCAACCGAACCAAAGGACTTGTCTCACCTGCAGATCGCGTTTGACGCATGGCAGAAAGTTTCGGACGTGTCAGGTCTTGAACATAACCTCGCATCGGAACTCGCCCGGCTAGCCAAAGCAGTTTCGGGTCTACCTGCTTCTTGGCAGACACTTATCGAGAACGGCCTGCCTGCACGTGAAAGTCTCGATGAAATCCTCAGGGAATGGAACACCCTGAATGCCAACATCGTTTCCGCCACAGAAGATTTGGAAGGTCGCGAAGCGGACTACAAGGCCGCGCGCGCAAAACGCGAAGCCGACGAAAGCGCGCCGGATTCGATTGACGCTGCAGCGACGGAAGAAACCCGTCGTCAGCGTGACACAGCCTGGCAATCCCATCGTGGCAGTCTCTCCGACAAAACCGCGGAGCGTTTTGAGGAGGCCATGCATGCAGATGATGGCGCCCGAACGAGCTATCTGATGGGCACGGAGGCGCGCAAACAGCTTGCAAACTCGCGCGCACAGGAAAGCACCGCAAAAGCCGCACGTGACACGGCAAAAGACAAACTCGAAGCACTCACCGGAAAACACGAAGCTTTGACCAAGCGGGGCGGCTCACTCGCGACTGCCCTGGGCTTTCCCGTCGATACGGGGCCGGCTGCGTTTGCTGCTAGACTTACCAGCCTGACGGCGGCGGCTGAGATCGCAACTGAGGTCACTATTGCGGAGAATGCCTTTGAGGACCGCGCCAAGCGCCGCAAGGCAGCCTTTGACGAACTGCTGGCAGCAGCCCGCCTAGTCGCCCTTGAAGGTGAAGATAGTGACCTCCCTGAGCGGGTTGGCAAGGCTCTCACACTTCAGGAAAGTGTCCGTAAGACATGGGAGAACTGGCGTCGCGGGGAACGTAGCATTGCCGACTACCAGAAAGCTGTATCCCAAGCCGAGACAGATCATAAGGCAGCCTTGAACCGACTGGAAACGCTGACCTCGGCGCGACCTCTTCCTGATCGCTCGGCCACGGGCGTGAAAGCAGCGCTGCCGCACCTGCGCACGCTGCAACAGGTTCACAGTAATCACAGAAGCCTGGCGGGACGTGTTGAAGCCCTGGAACGCGCCGTTGCCACCCTGGCAAGGAGTGCCGCACGATTGGCGGAGATCCTGGAGGAGCCTTACAATCCGAAAGACGATCCACTTCCCATCATCAACCGCGCTCGTGCGCGTGTAACCAAAACCGCTGAGGCGGATCGTGTGAGAAAACGAGAAGAAGACCTTCTCGACAAGGAGGTCAAAGGCCGAAAGCGTGCGATAGTTGCCCGGGACGAAGCGCAAACCCAGCTGGAAAACTTGTTTGAAGGACAAGGTGGTGAGGATCTTTCGCCGACGGAGCGCGTGGGGATTCTAGCTGAACGCGACGAGTTGCGCGAAGACCGGGCCAATGCGGACACGAGCCGCAATAAGGCGCGCGACGGCGTGGATCGTACGCTCTTTGACGAAGAGCTGACGCGATTGCCCGATGTAACGCGAGAAGCGGAACTGCAGCAAAAACTTGACGATGCGCAAACGGCACGGGATGCCGCTTTGAAGGAAATGAATGAAAAAGAACGCCTTTACGAGGAAGCTTTTCATGCCGCTGACAACAGCGATCTGATCACCGAACAGGCCACGATCCTCGAAGAGTTACGAAACGGTGCAAGGCATGCGGCTGTCGCAAGGCTCGGGATATTGGCTGCGCGGGGTGCCTTAAAGCGCCTGGCTGCCGAACGAAGCAGCGCAATGCTGAAAGACGTGGAAGAAGCTTTTGTCACCATGACATCTAAGGAATGGGAAAAAGTCGTTGTCTGGAGTGAATCCGAGGGCGAAAAGCTGGTCGGCATCAAACCCGGCGGCGGCCCCGTGAAGGTCGAAAACATGTCCACTGGAACCATGGGCCAATTATATTTTGCCCTGCGCCTGGCCGGTTACCGCAGCTTCGCGCGTGATCCGGGCCCCCTGCCCATGGTTCTCGACGATATTATGGAAACCTTCGACGATACCCGTGCATCTGCCGCATTGAATCTCTGTGCCGAGATCGGACGGAGCGGTCAGGCAATCATTTTCACGCACCATGCGCACCTGTTGGAGCTTGCACGCAAGAACATTCCAGGAGTTTCCGTCGTGGAGATGCCGCATTAGCATCCCGCTGTTCACTCTTTCACCTGAAGTTTGATGACTATGGAACAGCTCTTCAAAAAATATGGACCGCTTTCGCGCGCTACCGGCGATACGCCTAAGGGACCGGTGGCCAAGGCGGCAAATCCGATCACAGCCTGAGCCAGGGGAGCGGCCTCGATTTTACAGGGTGTTCCCAGGCCGCAGCGGCATGATTTCACGCTCGGGGCGCTTCAGGGCTTCGGCGTATTTGCGGGCGTTGTCGTCAATCGTGCCGTGCCAAAGCTTCGAGACGAACGCGCGGGCGTCTTGGACTTTCATGTCTTTCAGCGAAGAGGACAGCGCCATGAAAAGCTCATCCTCGCTGATCGCAGCGGCGCTGTGCATGGCGCCAGCGTAAAATGACGGGTCGTTGAGAACCTGCTCGCTCAGCGGCATCCGCGCGAGGTTCTCTTCCGGGATCGCCATGAAAATCGTGTCCTGCAGGTCGGTCAGATACGCACGCCGCGATGTGGACACCGGCTTTCTCGCCGCCTTGTCCTCCAGATGTGCCTGCCTTGTCCTGTCGAGATTTGCCCTTGCATGGGTCATGATGACTTCACGCTTTCGGGCGGGTAGCGCGAATCCGGTGCAGCGCTCGATATGGGCGAGGAGATCTGCAACCTCTGCCTCAACATCAAAGTTGTCAAACCATGGAACCGTCCCTGATCTAGCCGCCACGTGCCCGCCCTCGATGTATCGATAATATATTATTGTATCACATTTGCACCTGATCGCAAGCGGGGGACGTCCTTCACGCAAACGGACATGGAAAAAGGGGAACCGTGATCCCACGGCTCCCCTTTCGGTTCAGATCGTCTCCCCCCCGCGCGCCGATTAGGCGACCAAGGAGAGCCCCGCGCCCGCGTCCTGCGGCTGCTCACCGCTGTCGATGAACGGGATGATCGAGAAGGTCTTTCCGCCGCGCTGTTCTTCGTTCTGCACGGCGTTGACGCGCAAGTCGCCATCAGGCGTGTTGATCAGCAGCGACAGGTAGTCATTGCCCGTGCGGCTGCTTTTGGCCATCCACGCCGAGCCGACGCGGATCGGTTTACCCCGGGGCGAGCTGACCTCGATGCGGTAATCGGGGTGGGTCTCCTCGGATTTGTAGCTGTTCTCGATCAGCATAAACTCCAGATCGAACATCATGTTGGCGATGTAGCCCGTGAAGGCGTTGTCAGCGTCCATGGCGGTGAGCTCGCCCGAGATCGAGCCGGATTTCATCAGGCCGTTCGAGACCAGCGGGATGATCTCGAATTCGCCGCTCTGGGCCGCGCGCGCCTCTTTCGTCTGCACCGCGTTGACCCGGAACGGGCCGAGGCCGACATCGATCTGCATCGAGATGTAGGGGTTGCCGCTGGTATTGCCGGTCTCGTTCCAGGCCGTGCCGATACGCACCTTGCGGCCTGATTTGTTGACTGCCGTCACGTCGTAATCCGGGCTGCGAGCGGACATCTTGGCCCGTGCCTCGATCTGGATGGCGATGTCAAAGCGCGTCGAATGGATCATGCCGGTGTACTCGGCGGCTGCGGTCTCGACATTGCGGGTGAGGGTTCCTGCGAACATGGGATGGTTCCTTTTGGATTGGCCGGTGCCTGACGTTTTTGCCAACGCAACCGGGATTGCTTTCTCGACCCCTTGAGGGATCACAAACCAGAAAGCTCGCTTTCCTTTCTTCCCAACCTTCAGTTCAGCGCTGACGCCTGAAAGACTGTGCCACCTTCCCGCCGGGTACGACGCCCCTCCCCTGTTCGTCTGGCCTCGGATGGCTGTCCTGGGTATTCTCGTCGACCTCCTCCGATCCCGCGATGAAGAACTCTGCTTCCTCCCCGTTCAACCGCTGCCCGCTCCGGTCGGTCAGCCCGATGGTGCTGCCGTTCGGCTCAAACGTGATCAGGTATTGGCCGAGGCTGTCCTTGTGAACAACGTAGCCGGTATTGGCCCAGTGCACGGTCTGGCCTGCATCGATGGCGGTTTTGATCTCTCCGAGTGTCATGATCTTTCCCCCCATTGCCTATTCTGCTGCCACTGAAGCGGCATCTGGTGCATGCCCCAAGATCCGAGTCAGAATGCGGCCCGTGTCGATCCCGTCCCCATGCGGCAGAAACACCCGCAACTGAAAGGCGATGATCTCCGTGAAGCAGCCGAGCGCCTTGAGGCCTTCGATCATGCCCTTGTCCGCACCGCCCAGCTCAAGGCGCATCTCGCCTGCGACCCGGCGACGGGTCAGGGTGAGACCCCGGCCCAGATCGACAGGCGCGGTGGTGCCGAGGGCGGCGGTCAGCATCTCCTGTGGCGTTTGCGGGTTGGAGACG
Source organism: uncultured Paracoccaceae bacterium (assembly GCA_947500775.1). GTDB lineage: Bacteria > Pseudomonadota > Alphaproteobacteria > Rhodobacterales > Rhodobacteraceae > CANMTD01. Next base: position 74,905 of record CANMTD010000008.1, on the reverse strand, counting down.
AGGAAGCTGGCGCGCAGCGCGGCCGCCCCTTCCTCGCTCAGCGTGCGCCCGATCATGGCGGTCGCCCCGTCCGGCGTGACGCGGTAGATGCGTTCATTCGTGGTCGGGATGTCCTTCCAGATCGGCAACAGCAGCCCGGTCAGCAGGTAGAGCTTGGTTGTGGTGGTTTTTGGCAAGGACGCTGCCTCGGCATCCCAAAGCCGTGCAAACTCGGGCCTGTCGATCTCTTCCCAAGCCGAGGACTCGAAGCGCGTCTCTTCGAGGTAGCTGGAGCCATTGGGCCGCACCGCCTTGCGCATGAGCGTGACGATATCCTCGTCATACATCTGCATGGGGCGCGCCGAGATGAGCGCCGCGCGACCGGAGGCGCGATTGACCATCGGTAACTTGTCGGGATTGCGCGACATGGCCTCTTCGGCGTCCAGCACATACACTGGGTCGGTGACCTCCAGCCCGATAATCCGCGTCACGGCGCCGGATTTCGGGCAGGTCCAGAGATCCTCGGTGGAGACCTGTTCTATCTTGTCGCCGCGTAGGGTTTCCACGCCGAGATCGAGCGTGCCCGCCGCGCGCGCCCGTTCCGTCTGATCGGCAATCCGGCGCATGAACTCGGCAAAGAGTGCGTTCTGCATGTGGATGGGAAGGGCAAGCACCCGGTTGAGAAACCGCTGGATCGGGGGAAGCTCCTCAAGGAGCACCCCGTCCTTGTCGATCAGCCGCAGGGCGGTCCAGTCGGTGAAGCTCTCGTAGCTCATCGCCTCGGCCCGCCCGGCGGCAAGATCGGCGAAATACCCACGTAGTGCGGCCCGCGCGATCGGGCTTTCGAGATTGTCCTCCTCCCGGAACATGCCTTGCGAGCCGGTCTCGCGCTGACCCTTCGTCAGGGCCCCCAGCTGGTCGAGGCGTTTGGCTATAGTCGAGGTGAAACGCTTTTCGCCATGCACATCCGAGGTGCAGACCCGGAAGAAGGGCGCGCTGACTTGGGCAGAGCGATGCGTGCGGCCGAGCCCCTGGATGGCCGCATCGGCGCGCCAGCCGGGCTCCAGCAGGTAGTGCCGCCGCCGTTTCTGGTTCTTCGCCGTTTGCGCCGCATGATACGACCGGCCCGTACCGCCCGCATCGGAGAAGATAAGGATATCCTTATCACCGTCCATGAAGGCTTGGGTTTCGGATGAATTGCTGCTGGCGGCGCGCTTTTCGATGAAGAGATGACCATCCTCGGCCTTGAGGGGCCGGATGGACCGCCCCGTGACTTCTGCCACGGCCTCGTCGCCAAAGGCCCAGAGGATCTGATCCAGCGCCGAGGGGATCGGCGCCAGCGTCATCAACTCCATCATGGCCGCGTCACGCAGAGCGAGCGCCTCGCGCGAGACGACCAGCGCGCCAGTTTCATCCCGAAGCGGCTCAGCCACCATGTTGCCGTCGATCTCCACGAGCTTTTGGGCATGGATCGGAAAAGTCTGTTCGAGGTAGGCGAGAACATAGTCGCGTGGCGTCAAGGCACCCTCGACGAGTTCATCCTCCGGGTCCATCGTCTCAAGCCGACGCTTCAACAGGCTCTCACCCGTCGAGACCACCTGGATGACGCAAGCCTTGCCTGCCGCCAGATCGTCCGCGATGGCGTGGATGATGGTCGGGGCCTTCATGCCCATCAGCAGATGATTGAAGAAACGCTGCTTTGTGCTCTCGAAGCGGGACTTGGCCGAGGCGCGTGCTGCCGAGGCATTGGTCTCGCCCGAGGCACCGTTGACGCCAGTCGCGGTCAGCGCGGCCTCGAGATTGTGGTGGATCGTCCGAAAAGAAGCCGCGTATGCGTCGTAGATCTCGATCTGGGCCGAAGTGAGCGCGTGTTCGAGCACGTCATACTCCACGCCGTCGAAGCTGAGGGCGCGCGCCGTGTAGAGGCCGAGCGTCTTGAGATCGCGCGCGACCACCTCCATGGCGGCGACACCGCCGGCTTCCATCGCCGAGACGAAACTCTCGCGGCTCGGAAAGGGGTATTCGGGGCCCTGCCCCCAGAGCCCCAGCCGCGCGGCATAGGCCAGGTTGTGCACACTCGTGGCACCCGTGGCCGAGATGTAGAAGACGCGAGCGCGGGGTGCTGCCAGTTGCAGCCGCAGGCCCGCAAGGCCCTGCTGGGAGGGTTTGACCCCCCTGCCCTGCTCAGACCCGGCCGCGTTCTGCATGGCATGGGCCTCATCGAAGGCAAGAACGCCGTCAAAGTCTGCGCCCATCCAGTCGAGGATCTGGCTCAGTCGCGTGGTGCCGCATTTGCCCGCAGACCGCAGCGTGGCGTAGGTGACGAAGAGGATGCCACAGGTCACGGTGATCGGCTGGTCCGGTTTCCATTTGGAGAGCGGCTGGATGTCGGCGGGCGAGCCGCCGAGATCGGTCCAGTCGCGGATCGCGTCCTCGATAAGCGTGGCGGATTTGGAGACCCAGATCGCCTTCCTGCGCCCGGAAAGCCAGTTCAAAAGGATCAGCCCCGCGCATTCGCGTCCCTTACCGCAACCGGTGCCGTCGCCGTCGCCGAGGAAATAGCCGAGGCGATAGGCCCATGCGTCCGGGTCATCATCAGCACGCGTCAGCTTGGTTTGGTCGTCATCGATCATAAACCGCCCCGGCAGATCACGCCCATGGGCATCATGTGCCATGATGATGGTTTCCAGCTGCGCCTCGGAGACGTGACCCTCCTCGATCAGCTTCGCGGGCAGGCGCAATTCCGCACTGGCCGCGCCTGAGGGCACCGGCGGCGCGACAGAGGCCATGGCGATGCTCTCGACGAGCGGCGTGGGATGTTCCTGCGCACCCGCGATCTCGATCCGCTGCGGCCGGTAGCGCGCATAGATGTCAGAGATGGGCGTGTTGTCGCGCGGGGTCTGAAGGCTTGTGAAGCTGAGCGGACGGACGGTATTGGGCCGTGGTTTGGAGGCGGCGACAGGCGAAGCGGCGGTCTTGCGCGGGGCAGATGATCGAACGGTCGGTCGCGCTTGAGGGATCGCTTCAGCCCGCTGGGCGGGGCGCATCTCGATCCGGGTTGCGGCCACGGCATCGACATATGCCAAGGCTTCCTCCAGATCCTGAACCGCGGCGCGGATGAGTTCGCCATCGTCCTGCACCTTGTCGAAGACCATCAGCTGGGTTTCGACAGAGGTGCCGAGCTTGCGGTAGACCTGCCCCGGCATCGTCAGCGCCAAGCGCGGCGTCAGAAGACCGCAGGCCCGCGACCAATGCGCGGCATCGCGTTCGGGCGTGAATCCTGGCGGCATGATCGCCACCAGCCGCCCGCCGGGTGCCAGACGCTTCGCAGACGCGATGAGATGCTTGGCGGCGATGTGTTTGTCCCGGGAACGATCGACCGAGGAGGCGAAGGGCGGGTTCATCACCACGACGTCGGGTAGAACCGGCGTTTGCAGCAGATCATCGATATGCTCGCCGTCATGGCCCGTCACCTCGCCGCCGAAAACCGCGCGCAGGAGGCGCTGGCGAAAGGGGTCGATCTCGTTGAGCAAAAGCGTGGCACCGGCCCGGGCGGCAAAAGCGGCCAGTGCACCGGTGCCCGCCGAGGGCTCCAGAACGGTCTCGCCCTTGCGGATCGCCGCGGCCCGCACCGCCGTGGTCGCGAATGCCAGCGGCGTGGAAAACTGCTGCAGACGGATCTGCTGCTCTGACCGGCGGGTTTCCGTAAGGAGACGTGAGGCGAGGAGTTTTGCGTTGGCGATGTCTGCTGTGGCACCGGCCCCACGCAGAAGCACCTGGATGGCCGCTGCCTGCATCATGTCATAGGCCATGCGCCAGTCCCAGGCGCCACCGGCATCGCTGCCATGAAACGTCTCGCGCATGATACGCGCGAGCGCTGAACTGCGCAGGGGCTGGTCATCGACCTCCGTGCCGATTTGCGCGAGGGCAGAGGCGAGATCGGCTTCGGAGATTGCGAGAGCCGGGTTGGCCGTTCTGGGTTTGGACATGGGGATTTTCCTTTGGATCAGGGTCTGAGTTCCAAAGGACAAAAAGCCCGCTTTCGCTTTTCAGGGTGACGTAGTCAGACCGCGCTGACCTCCAAGGCTTGGTCAGGACTTGGGTTCGACCTGCCGCTTCGCATCAATCAATGCCTGTGCGGCCTGCATCACCTGAACCTGAGATGTTCCCGAGCGTGCATCCTCCAGCGTGGCCTGCACCTGCGCGCAAAACCACGTGTCATAAGAATTCGCTTCAGCGGCCACGGAAATGCTCCTCGAGCCCGATATCCAGCAGCTTGCCGAGGTCATCGGGCATGTCTGCAACGCGCACAGCAATTGGGAAACGGTGCCCCGTCAGGTCAGGCGCGCATTGCTCCTCTAGACCGAGGTGCTGCCTATCCTTTTCCGTCTCATTCATTGTGCTTTCTCCGACCGCATTATCAGCCGATGCTACATCTTCGAGCGTGGCGTCGTAAATGATGTTGCCAAAGGGTCATAGCAAGCTGGCCCACTTACCGATCGGGCACCGCTTCAAGGGATTTCTCGAACCGCTTGCCTGCCGCTGCAGCTTCTTTCAAGAGCGCGTCGAAATTGTCAGGTGGGTTGCCATCTTCCAGCATCCCTTTGAACGTCGCATAGGCATCCGTCTTGCTGCCATAGGCGCGCAGGGTCTTGTCGTCGTTCACCCATGCCACCACGATGACCTTCGCATCGCTGTTGAACCGGTAGAACAACCGATACTGCTGGAAGAATTTCGCCCGGAACCAGTGCTTGCGGTGATCGCCTAGTGTGCCGCCTTGCCGGAAAGCGGCGGCACCCGGATCTGCAGGTATGGCCTCGGTGACCAGCTTGAAGATGGCGGCCAGCCGTTTCGTTGGGTTTTTCTTGTGCCAGGTCTTGGGATCGCGAGCCTTACGCGCCTCTACCTCCTCGACCAGCCCTTCGAGCTGGTCCAGAAAGAGTGGGTGCGCATAAATCGACCATCCATTCACGACAAGGGGCGCTTGGGCGGGCACGCTATCGCCGCTCATTCATCCTCGAGCGATAGCGGCGCATCGAGATCGACATCAACGTCTCCGACCAGTGCTGCAAGACGGTCATGCAAAGCCCCATCGAAAGCCCGAATGCGGTCCGGATGCGCCTTGATATCGGCCTCGACAAAATCGAGAAAGGCTCCGAGCACGGGATCTTCCTCGTCGCTGCGCACGGGCTCGATATAGACCCTGCCACTCGGCTCGGTGCAGTAACGAATCTGGTCGCCCTTGCCCAGCTTGAGCTGTTTGCGCACACCCGCCGGCACGGTCGTCTGATACCGATCCGTGAGTTTCGAGACATCTTGTGCGAGGGCTGTCATGGCAGTCTCCTGAAGAAAAGGGGCTTTGCTGCCCGCGATAGGTAATGCATTTGCATTGCCTTGTCAAGACAAGCCGCAGCATCTGCTGTCGCCGGGCAGGTCGATGAACCGTCCGGCGCAGGACCTAATTTCGCCCCGCCAGGAACTCCGCCAGCACCGGGCTAGCCGCACCTTTCGTGGAGCTGAGCAGCTCCGAGCCCGCAAGCGAGGCCTTCGACAGGCGTACGAGCCCACCAGTTTCCTCGATGCGGTAGCAGCGGCGCTTTTGCCGCCCGCGCCTGTAGTGGGTCGCGGTGACAATCTGGCAGGTACTGCCATCGGTGAGCGTCACAGGGGTGGCGAGCTTGATCTTGTCGCCTTCCTCGTAGTCCGGGATCGCAGCCCAGTCCTGGCAGCGCTGGCGCCAGGCATGAGCATAGCTGTCTGGGTCTTTCAGCTCGGACAGCAGGGCCAATAGGCTCAGTGGCGCGCGGGATTCGACCGGTCCCGCGCTTTCCTCCATGTCCTTGTAGCCCCAGCAGCCGTCATCATATCGGGTAAGGAATACGGCGGCGAAAGTGATGGAGCCATCCGCATCGGTGACATAGGTCGTGTCTTCGACAGGGGTGCCGTCGATATTTGTGACCTTTGCCGCCGCGTACCAAGTCGAACCCACCTTGCAGGCTTTGACCAGTTCCGTCTTGCGCCTTTCGCCCTCGAAGGTGCACAGCCGAGCAATCTCCGCTTTCTCATCCGCGTAGGTCTGGACGCGGCCGTCGGTGTAGAAGAGCCAACCCATCACGCCGCCCTCCGGTCATCGATTTCCATCAGCGCATCGAGCGGCACGCGGTAGGGCTGCATGGCGTCAAAATCCTCGCAATTGCCGCAGTTCTGTACGATCGCGAAGGTGTCGCAGGCATCCTTGAGGATGACCCGGAAGGTGCCGCCGAGGCCTGACGGCACCTCGTAGGTCCCGCCGATGAGATAATCCGAGGCCCGGCGCACGAAGACGCGGATGCTGTGGCCATCGGTGGCGAGCCGGATCGCCCCCCGCCCCCGGTCGATGAGCACCTGCACGTCATCCAGGATGTCGGTATAGAACTGGCCGGTCAGATCGCGAAACGCCATGCGGCGCTGCGCCATCCAGTCGGTGTCCCGAAACGGGTTCATGCCGTCGGCGAAAGCGAAGGAGGGATCGGCCTGTTCGGTGGTGACGATACGGGTGGTCGTGCCATCGATGCCGTTTGAGCGCAGATGCACACCATTGCCGACGATGAGGATCAGGGCGGGCCTGTCCACGGGCCCGTTCCAGTTGGGCAAGAAGGTTTTGCAGGCGCGCGCATGGGCGATCTGTTCCGCAACAGCGGACGCAGAGAACTTGAGAATAGCCATGAGGATGTCTTTCGGTTGGGTGTGGGAGGGTCGACCCGCGCGGGGAATGCCTCGCGCGAGTCGCGTGAGGACTCAGGCCGCTTGCGCGACCTCGCTGTCAGGCTCGGGGGTTTCCGCAGCGGGCTCCGCCTCATCACAGGCGACACCGGCGGTCTGCATCATGGGCGGGCACCAGGTGGCCACGGCAGCGCGCTGCGCGTCCGTGAGTGTGGCGAAAGGCTCGGCGAAGAGCTTGTCGCAGAAGGCGACGATCTCTTTCTTGCTCGACGAGGCGAGCGTCACCGCCTCTTGGGCGAGACCCAGATCCTCGCCGAGAATCTTCAGGAGCCAGGCCTTCTTGAAGCGGTTGAAGAGCGCCGCATTCGGCGTCCAATATGCGCGAATGTCGGGCATGATCTCGATCTCGAACGCATGCATCAGGCTGTCGCGCCGAGGATCCCGCGCGAAGCAGGACTGCGTGGTGCTGGCGGTGGCATAGGCCACGAGCTTGGCCTTCTCGCCTGCCTCCAGCGCGCGAAACGCCGCGAACTGATCGGCGGGCGCGCGGGTGTCATCGAGCCAGGAGAGATCAAGCGCATCATGCGCCGCCGCCACCTGCTCGAGCGAGGTCTCGTCGATCTCGTCCATCTTGGCATGGCTGCGGTATTCCTTGCGGGCATCGATCTTGATCGCCTGCGTGACACTCATTCCGCTGGCCAGAACGTCACTGACCAGCTTGAAGAGCGTCAGATCGAGCGTGGCTTCCGGATGCAGCGCCATCGCGGCGCCAAGGGCCATGGCCCGCTCGGTCTTGAGGTCCTCAGCCAGCGAGGCTGGATAGGTGATTTCGCCGGCGTCCGGTGCCTCCTCCCCCGTCGGGTTGACCGACGAGCCGCGCGCGCCTTCCACTTTCACGGTGTCCTCGGGGCGGACGAGGCCAACATGGAGCGTGACCTGCCCACCCTGCCACGACGCGATCACCCCGGACCGCGCGAGGTCCTCGGCGCTGTAGGCCTCCTGCAGATCGCGCACTTCTTCTTCCAAGGCGTCCACGCGCTCGTAAAGGGCATTGTAGGCACCGTCCTCGAGCCCCTCATCCTCCATCTCGAGCTGCAGCTTCTCGAGTTCTGCGGTGATCTCATCGATGCGCTTCTGGGCCGCTTCATCCGGCTCAATCGGGCCGGGATAGACGCGGCCATAGTCCGCCATGGTCGCGTAATCATAGCGGACCATCGCATCGGCCCAGGCAAAGCCCAGCCTCATACGGGCCTCTTCGGCGGCGGCACCGAGCTTCTCGAGCAGGATGGTCTCGACCAGTGCTGCATCCTCAAGCACGGAATGCTCTTCCAGAAGGTCAGCCGCGACAGCACCGCCCCGCGCCTCGTAGTCCGCGCGCACAAAGGCCCCAATATCATCGCTGACCTGCACGCCGCGGGATTTGAGGGCCTGACGGACGGTGTAGGCCTGCAGATAGCCGCCGTCTTTCGTGAGCGCCTCGAAGACCTCGCGCTGCGCCTCCTGGCTCGGGTGCTCGGCGAAGGCCTTCATCGTGTCGAGCGTGATCACCTTGCCCCGGGCTGCGGCGCGGATGTCGGGGTGGATAAGGCCATAACGCAACCGGCCTTTCACGGCCGCCACCGTGGCGCCGAAGGTCTTTGCGATCGTCTCGGGCGTCTGGCTGTCGACCTCCATCATCCGGGCGAAAGCCTCGAACTCGTCGATGGCATTCATCGGTGCCTGGGTGATGTTCTCGGCGAGCGACAGCGCCGTGGTGACGTCGCAGTCGTCTGGGACAAGGCGACAGTCGACCTTGGTTTTCGCCATGAACCCCTTGGTGGCCTTGTCGGCGACCAGCTCCTTCAGCGCAGCATGGCGTCGGCCACCGGCGAGGACAGCATATTTGCCGTCAAGCTTCTGGACCAAGAGCGGCTGGAGCAGGCCCAGCACAGCGATGCTGGCCTTCAGATGCGCGATGTTCTCGGGGTCATAGGTTTCCGGCGCGTTGCTGCGCACATTGGCGGGATGCGGGATCAGATCGCCGATGGCGACGGTAAGGGGAGCAAAGCTTGTGGTCATGGGATATCCTTCCAGGAGGGTGAGGTGTGGCCCGCGCGCTCACGCGCGTGACCAATCCCCGGCTTCAGGGATCACCAAGACAAAAGGCCCACTTTCCCTTTGAGGGGTCAGTGGGCCTTGAGTTTTCAGATCGACACTTTGGGAAGCCCTCCTACCCTACCAGTCACGCGCCAGCATGATGGTCAGCACGCGCATGGTTGTGGCAGGATTGTCCGGGGTCTCGGCCCCGTAGCGGAAATCCGAATCTGCCTCATAGAGATCGATTTTCCAGAACACGGTCTCGCCCCGGATCTCGACCGCGCCAAAATCGTGCCATCCCTCGGGATCATTCTCAGGCTCGAATGTATCGAACGCACCGGTGGCCTTCACCGCCTCGGCCATGAAGCCGTCACCGGCCTCCATAAGCGAGCGGGTGACATGCATTCGGCCCTGGGTGGGCTGCGCGGGCGCCACTCCAAGGCACGCGAGCTTGCGAAACGCGTCGTTTTGCGCCGCGATCACGGTCGGATCCGGACGGTCTGGCTGGGATTGAACGGTCATGGACATGGGATCTCCTTTGAGAAGTTGAAACACCCTTCCCAAAGCCCGCTTTCACTTTTCTGCTTGGCGGAAGGACCGAAGCAGAAGGCGCCTTACCCGAACAGCCCTCTGGCTCTGTAGTTCGGGTTGGGGATGGTTTCGATCCAGCCGCCCTGTTCCTTGATGCTCTCGAGTGCCGCCGAGAGCGGGTAAGCGCCCTCGGACGGGCTCCACCAATAGGCACCGCGTTTGAAGGTGATGATCTTGCGGCGGCCGTCTTCGAAGCAGGCCACCCGCAGCGTCTTGGGTTCCTTGCGTGACATGCGAGTCTCCGTTCTCCGTGTGGTCAGGCGGCCTCGGCACTGCGCCCTGCCCTACCCGCCTCAGATTGTGCGATCAGATAGTCACAGGCGCGCTGCGCATCCGCGGCGTGCTTGAAGATCGCACCCTTGTCCGACCGAAGAACGCGCAACCAGTTGTGGAGGTAGGCGGCATTCATCTCGAGCGTATGCGCCGTGAAGCCGAGCGTCTGACCCAGGAACACCGAGGTCAATTCCGCGACGATCTCCTCGCGCGCATAGGACGTGTTGCCAAACTTCGAGAACCCGAAATCACGGTTCAGCCGATGCGGGGCTTTCGTGGCATGGGCCAGCTCATGGGCCCAGACCCCGTAGAAATTGCGCGGGTCCTGGAACCGCGTGATGGACGGCATGTAGACCTTGTCCACGGGCGGCAAATAGTACGCCTCCGTGCCCGTGAAGACGGTTGTGATGTCGATCGCATCAAAGAAGGTCTGCATGTGCGGGATGGGCTCGGACGGCGCATGCTCGGGCACGGGCTCCGGGTCGGGGAAGAAACTGTCGGGCAGGCCATCGATTTGGCAGGCATTGAACACGCGGTAGGATTTCTGGAAGCGGAAGATGCGGGCTTCCTCGGAGTGATCATCCCCGTCGCTGCGGTCATGCTCATCTGCGCCCGCATCTTTCCGGCTTTGACCGTAATAAACGACGACAGAGGATTTTTCGCCCTTGCGGACCTTTGCGTCCAAGGCATTGGCTTGCGGCAGCGTCATCCAGAAAGGTGAGCTGTGGCCCGCCATCACGGTCCGCATCGTCAGCAGGAAGTTGTTCACTCCCTGGTAGGGTTCTCCGCCCACGCGCAGGGGACGAGAGCTGCCACCTGCGGTCCATGGCTTGCGCCACGGCAGGACGCCGCGCTCGATGATGCGGATGATTTCGTTTGTGATGACCTCGGAGGCATCGAATTTGGGCGTGCGGGATCGGGCCATGGCTGGCCTCCTTTCGAGTTTTGGTGAGAGTAAGTGGTGATCAGGCTGACTGATGGGACCGCGGATCGTTGAGGATCCTCGCGCCGAGCCCTTCGACCATGTCGATGTAGGTGGTCAGCGAGACGGACTTGCCGGAACCCGAAGGTTCAGGGTCAACCGATCCGTCCCGCGCCACGCACGGCAAGTTCGCGAAGGCGATGACGTCACTGATGGGTCGGATATCGATGAACGGGGTTCCTCGTGCGACCGCAAGAGTGGCCAAGGGAAAGCGCTCGATCAGCGCGAAGGTCGAAACGGTGGTCCAGCCGAGATGGATGAATGTCCCGCCCTCTCCGCAGATCACATGCGCGTTTGGTAATGACGCGGCCTGCTTCAGATAGCCGAGATCACGCAGGACGGTCTGGCGTTCGAGCCGCTGTGCCAGCAACGTCTGGCCAGTTCGGCGCAACTCTCTATGCCGCCACCACGAGGCAGCGGTTGCGCGGAGCACGCGCAAGACACCTGTTTGCATGGGAATGCCCTTCATCAGGAAAGACAGACCGGAATCCGGCCCGGACCCATCTGAGGGACCCCAAAGGTCCTCATCCGTCAGTCACAAAACCCGAAGAACACTTTCTCTTTTTTCGGCCCCTTTGGGCACACAACAAAACCGAAAAGCCCGGCACATCTGCCGAAGCCATTGATTTCATGCAGCAATTCTAGATCGGCAACCAAGATCGGCAACGCATATCGGCAAAACCTTGCTTAAAAGTACAAAATGTGTTTATTTTTCAATTACTTTGCAAACATGGAAGATCGGCAAAATGCTGGAAACACCCGCCAGGATCGAACCCTGCTTCTTCGAGGAGCATATTCCGACAGAACTGGCAGACCTTTCGGTCGACATCCAGAGGGAAGCCACCGGGCTGGGACAAGGGTTGCATCCTGACAGCGCAGCCGAACTTGCCGATCTCGTCCGTGTGATGAACTGCTACTACTCCAACCTGATCGAAGGACACAACACGCGCCCCCGCGACATCGAAAGGGCGCTGGCTGGCGCCGAGCTTGAGGAAGAAACCCGTCCCCTCGCCCTTGAGGCCCGGGCGCACGTCATCGTTCAACGGGCCATCGACGAGATGCATCGCAAGGGCACCCTGCCCCGCCCCACATCCGTCGAATTCCTGACTTGGGTCCATAAGAGCTTCTACGACGAGATGCCGGATGAGTTTCGGGTCATCGAACATCCCGACGGCACACAAGAGCCCATCGTTCCGGGACGCATGCGCCAGGATGATGATCGGGAAGTTGCGGTCGGGCGCCACCTACCTCCTTCATCGTCGCGCGTCGCGGCATTCATGGACCATTTCGACAAACGATTTCAGATTGCGGCGCGGTCTTCGAGCGGACGGATCATCGCGATCGCCTCTGCGCATCACCGGCTCAACTACATCCACCCTTTCCCGGATGGTAACGGCCGTGTCAGCAGACTGATGTCTCATGCCATGGCCCTCACAGCGGGGATTGGTGGCCAAGGGCTCTGGTCCGTATCACGTGGGCTGGCCCGCGGGCTAACCGATCGGGGCGAGTACAAACGGATGATGGATCTGGCCGACAGTCCACGCCGCGGAGACCGCGACGGACGGGGGAACCTGTCAGAAGCGGCACTGAAGACGTTTAGTGAATGGTTCCTAAAGGTGACGCTCGACCAGATCACCTTCTCAGCAAGATTGTTCGATCTCGGCGGACTAGACCAACGGTATCGTCGTCTTGTTGCAGATACCATCGATGACAAGCGAGCGCCGGAACTAATCTCGGCGGTTCTTCGGCATGGGGCACTGGAACGAGGCGATGCGCAGATTGTGCTCAAGACGTCCGAGCGTACTGCTCGCAACACGCTGAGTAAACTGACCGCCGCCGGATACCTGAGGTCCGCCTCGCCGAAGACGCCGGTTCGGTTGGCGTTTCCGTTGGATTATCGAGAGCGGCTCTTTCCAAACCTCTTTGGAGACGGTGACCTCCCACAATAACTTTAGGCATTTAGGGTGTAATGCCTGGCCGCCGATTTCTTCCATGGGCGGCCAGATTTTCATCAAGGCTTGCTCATGTGTCACTTGTCCACCGCGGTGGACATCTGCTGGTCTGAGATAAACTGAAGAACCACCACGCGCCGCTATGTGCGTTTGGACAGTTTTGGTTGCCACAAGCGCCGATTCTCGTTCGAAGTCCACCGCGGTGGACATTAGACAGTTCGCTCATTGTTTTCGGACAGTCGCTTGATCAAAGCTAATGGATCAAATTGGTTTTGCCTTTGACCCAGGGTGATACTGTGAAAATACGCTGCAAAATCCCTGATGCGTTTTCCAAGCTGTAGCATGATGAAGATCGCGCATGACGCTTTCTGAGCTCCTACAGCATTCTTGGCTTTCTCGAAAGTCTCTGGGTGAATGCCCATCATGGGTGCAAGTGTTCGAGCATGGTTTTCAATGTCCAACCAGTTTCTAAGTCTCTCTGTGGAGAACGATGTCGCCTGATCGCAGACTGAGGTCAGCAAGTCTGGTTTCAGGGCCTCAAGGCCTATGTTGCTATCTAAATCTTTTTTTTCTTCTTCAGACTTAGATTGATGCCGGACAGTTTGTCCGTCATTGGCGGGCAATTCCATAGTTTCAGGCGGGTCATCCGGGGTAGACAAACTCTGGCATTCTGCATCTGTATTGGCGAGCAGAGCGTGGTATTCGGGGAGGCTCAGCTTCCTGCGTAGAGCTTTCCGTGCGTGGTTGATGAATGCGTTGCTAGGATCGTGCTCTTCCAAATGGGCGAGCTTTGTAAGGATCTGTTTGCGGACAAATATCCGATCTCGCCGGTTATTCTCCATCTCTTGCGCGATGGCTATAAGCTCGCTCGCACGTTGGAGCAGGGGGGTGAGAGACAATCCATAACTGATGCACTCCCCGCCGGATGAGCGAACGCGGTAGCGCTTTCGGTTCGAGCTGTCATTGCGCTTGATGAATCCGAGTTCAACGAAGCGGTTGATGTGCCTCCGGAGTGTCCGTTCGTCGATTCCGCCAACGCGCTGGCAAAGTGAATCGTTAGACGCAAAAACCGTTTCGCCATGGCCAGGTTTCAGAAAACTGAGCATTGCTTGAAGTGTCTGTATGTGGCCAGGACGTAGACCAAACACGCTGCGTGCATCTCTCAGGGCTCTGAAGATGGTCCAGACGTCGGTTTCAGATGGGGGAAATGAGCCGCGGGTTGCATCAGCACCTGCGGCTTCGATCGAGAGTTTTGTAAATGCCATGGCTTGTTCACGACGACCGTTCGGCCCACAACTTCCCCGTCTCTTTCCTCGAATTTTCGCGGAAAAAGGCAAAAAATATCAGTCCACCGAATCGGTGACTCTTGACCGGTATGCTGGAGGTTGCTACATCAAAGATGCTAATCAGATGATGAGGGCTCTCCAGGGGAAACTTTGGGGGGCTCTTTTCTTTCGGGTCTTCGCTTTTCTCCTCTGCTCGTGTTGCTCTGTGTGGCCTGGGTTAGGACCCAGAGCCTCTCTCATTCCGCCACTGTACGAAGAGTTGCAAAAGCGTAGCTTCCGCGTGCTCTTCGAGCCATTGGCCGAATTCTGGATTGTCCTTCTTGGTGACCTTGAGCGCGATCGCCTTCTCATCGATTGTCAGCGTGCCCAATGAACTGCCGTTCTCATCATTGATGACCGAAGTCAGCCCACGATTGGGCGGCTTCTTGTCGCTACGTGCTTTGCTCGAGCAAGCCGAATAGACCGCTTGGAACTTTTCGGAACTAGGAGTGTCGTCGGGCAGGGCGGCGAGCGCCTCTTTGGCGATGTCCACCAAATCTACCTTCACCGACAAGGCAGCTAGATCACCCCACTGCCGTCGTCCGATCCCATGTGCTGGCCCGATGAGTTGAACAAGACCGTCTGGCAGTTGTTCTATGACGACCCTGTGGTTGGATACGCCTTGCCGGGTCAGACCTAGAGCATCTTGAATGACACCGGGTTTGTACCCGGATTCTTGCATCTCTTTGATAAAAAGAGACTTTTCTATAAAAGACGGATCAAGCCTGAGGTTGTTCTCCTGGCCTTGAGCGATCAGAGATGCGTCATCGTCCAAGGTTCGAACAATTGCCTTGACCGTTCCACCGACCTTACGGATCGCCGCAAGCCTGCGGCGGCCGTAGATGATGCGGTATCTGTCCGGTTGGGCTGATGGACGGACCATGATGGGCACTTGTTGGCCATGCTTGCGAATGCTCTCGGCCAACTCATCGATACTGGAATCTTCCAGCACCAACCGATCGCGCAGCCCATCCATGTCAATCTGATCGGGTTCGATATCGCGAATCGAGTTTGCTGTGATCTCGCGCAAAGAGTCGCGCAATCCTCCAACAGATCCCGGCAGCTTTGCCGCTTTTGGCGGGGTAGGGGAGGGGGCTCCGCTCTCCGTCTCATTCCTTGGAGGCTGGTTGAAGATGTTTCGGGCCATCAGCGACGCCCCCATGCCATTTGGATCGTCTGCTCTAGCTCATCGCCAACGCCATTCACGCTGGTCAGGGCGCGATCAATTGTCTTTCTGATGAATTGGCTTGGATCGACTTCGTAGACGGTCTGCTGGGTCATCCCCGCGTCGGAGATCGCCGTAGACTTCAGCATTGGCTCTGTCATGACCTGACCTGCCAGAATTGATCTCAGGTAGCCTGCCATTTGGGTCTGCGGACCGTCCGACGGTTCATATCTGGTAATCAGGAACTTGACAAAATCCCATGTGACACGCCGACCGATGGCTTCCTCCACGGCCTTGACCGTTTCTGAAGCAAGCTTCAGGAATTGGCTCATGGATGCGATGTCAAGCATGCCAGGTACCACGGTAACCAAAAGCCCCGTCGACGCTGCCAGCGCAGTCAGGGTTAGAAACCCAAGCTGAGGCGGGCAGTCGATCAGGACGATGTCGTAGTTTGCCTCAACCTCTTCAAGCGCCAAGGCGAGGCGCTCTGCAAAGATGGGCTGTACGCGACGGGCGAGAGCGTTTGCGGTCTCGGTTTCGTACTCCGAGAGCATCAAACCGGCGGGCACCATGTCGAGCTTATGGAAGTAGGTCTTTTGGATGACGTTCGAGAGAGGAACTTGGTCCTCATATCTCAAAGCATCATAGATTGTGCCGCCATCGGCGAACTCAAGCTCGGGCCGAAAGCCGAAAAACGTGGTCAAACTTGCTTGCGGATCGAGGTCTAGGACCAGCACGCGGTAACCGCGCAAGGCATACCTTTGCGCAAGATGAATCGTTGTAGTAGTCTTTGATGAGCCGCCTTTGAAGTTGACGACGGATATCACCTGGAGACGATCGCCATCACGTCGACCTGGGCGGTAGCTTTCTGCGTTCTTTCCAGTGCGTCCAAGAACATCGCGCAACTCATCAATCTCTTGGGCTGTGTAGAACCGGTGTCCGCGGTTGTCTGTATGCACTTCCGGGAAGCTGCCGTCCTTGTGCCGGTTGCGCAGGTTAGATGTGCTTACGCGCAGGAGGCCGGCGACTTCGGTGGAACTGAAGCGACGTAGGGACTTTCGTTCTTCGGGTTCGAAAGCGATCTTCATCTGGCGATCCAAAGACTCAGCCAGATTGTTGGCAAATGCTCCGATATCGGAAGAGCCTATGCCTTGCGTGTATCCAATGTTACGATCATCCATGTCCTGCCGCCCACTCTCGGCCTCTGTTGAGGCTCTTAGTCATTCTGACGGTGTACAGCGTGTCTGACGCGTTTTGCCGTCAGAATGGGAATGCCACGATCCAGTGAGTCCGGCAAGAAGAATCTAAATGTAGTGTGAAAGTTATCCACAACACCTATAGGTGTTGTCGTGTAAAAAACTCAGCAAGTCATTGATATAGATATATTAAATGCAGATCTAACCAAATCGAGCCGCTACTCTGTTGAGTTGGCATATTAGCAGCTAACCCCAAGCAACTAATGGCACTTTCTGCCTCCTGCGGAGTTTTCTCCCGGTGAAATTTTTTGGATTCGGGTCAGAAGCTACATCTGATTTTGGCTCGATTCGTACGGCATGAGGCCAAGTCGTTCCGCCCGCTCCAACAGCATTTTCACCGAAGACGGCTGCCATCTTGTTCGGCCACGAGGCGTGCGTTCGCGCATCGCTTCCAGCCGGGTGCAGATCGCCTGAAGCGTGATGTCGGGGTCCGCGCCCTTGATGCCGGCGACGATGGCGGGCAGACGGTCGTCGGTTTCGCGGCGCCCGGCGCGGGCTAGCACCTCGGCCGGCAGGAAGCCGTCGCCGACATAGGCCTTCACAGCGCGCAAGAGACGGCTTTGGGTCCAGCGACGCGCCTCGGGCAAGGGGCCGTTGATGATGCGCACCACGTCTTCCCAGGCCAAGTCGGGTCGCAACCGGCGCACATGGGGCACCCAATCTTGTGCCGTCTCGTTCAGACGCTCCATGTAGCCGTCTTGTCGCGCCAGCCGTACTTTGCGAAGAGCAGCAGGGTCTTTGGCCCGCAGTCCAGGGTTCCCGCCGACCCGGCCCTTGGTACGGGCGCTCGCCAGCCCTGCTTTGGTACGTTCCCGGATCAGCGCCCGCTCGAACTCGGCCGCGGCGCCCAGAACCTGCAGCGTGAACTTGCCTTGCGGGGATCCGGTGTCGATCGGGTCCTGAATGGAACGAAAGAACGCCCCCTTGGCCTCCAACCGTTCGATCACCTCGAGAAGGTGCGACAGAGACCGTGCGAGCCGGTCGATCCGTACGACAACCAGCGTGTCGCCCTTGCTAATGCGCTCCAGCAAGCGGGCAAGCACCGGCCGGGCACGATTGCCGCCTGAGGCGTGCTCTTCGAAGATCTCGACGCATCCCGCAGTTTGCAGGGCCTCAGACTGGGGCAGGGGGGTCTGATCCTCTGTGGATACGCGCGCATAGCCTATCAGGGGCATGAAAATCGGCCGTTTGCAATTTCATATACCGTTACTAAACGACCGTTTGTAAACGAATGCAACCGCTCTCTCTGTGGTGCTGCTCATCAAAAACCCCTTGGATTCCATACGCTGAGCGTGATCAGAGAGATCTCGCAGACCACCGCGCGCACGTGCTATATAAGGTGTGTGGGCGCACCCTGACAAAACACTTGGGTAAAATGCAAAAGTGCCGTATTTTGCACATATGAAGCCTCAAGTATCTACACATTATGATAGTTTTGACGATCCTCTAGTGGATTCGGAGGGGCTTGAAGAGACGTCTGAGGACGACCTGTGGTTCCTGCCCGGTCCGATGGAAGTGGAGCCGGATTATCTGCTGCCCGGACCGAGAGCAGAGCTGCGTGAAACCGCAGTCCTCGACGATTGGCGGAAGGCAGAGGCGGTTAATGCCGCGCGTCTCGCCCGTGTGGCTGGTCGGATCGGCGCGTTGGATGACCGGCTGCGCCGTGGCCCGAAAGGCTGGCGGCACAGGCTCGCGCTGATGGAGGCGGCAGACCTCAGCTGGTTTGTGGGTGACCGTATTGGCCCGGATCGGCTGGCGCTCTGGATATCCATGCGCCTGTCCGGCGTGCAGGACAACACTGCAGCGCTCGCGCGTGTCGGATGGGCAGTGCGGCGTCTAACAGGCGGTCCCGGCCCAGAGGTGGACCTGTCCGCCTTCCTCGATCGCCGTGACCCCGAAAACATAGCAGGTGAAGCCGAAACCTTTGCGGATCGCGCGGGCGGTTGGCTTGACCTGATGGCGCAAGCCGTCGACCTGCACCCGATCACACGCGCCTGCATGGGGCTTCACCTCTGGAGCCTTGCGGGCCTCGGGCAACAGGGCGACCGGATGGAAGCGGCGGTTACCGCCGCACGCATTGCCGCCAGCGAAGGCCCGAATTCGAATGGAGGGGCCATCTTTGCGCCTCTGGCTATGCGCGGGGCAGGGGGGCTGCGCGCCAGTGGCCCACCAGCTGAGCGCTTGGAGCGTTGGCTCGAGGGAATGGAAACAGCATGCCTGACCGCGATGCGGCACCTCGACGATATCCAGGCATGGTCAGCGCGGGCGGAAACCATGATGGCCCCGCTCTCTGGCAAGACACCACCAGCATTGCGCGCCGTGCTGGCCGAATGGCCCCTCGTCTCCGCCCCAATGGCCGAGACCCTGACCGGTGCCAGCCGCGCCGCCGTCCAGCGCAACCTCGTCTGGATGGAAGCGCGGGGTTTGATCTGCGAAGTGACCGGGCAGGGCCGGTTCCGGATGTGGCGCACCACGACCTAAGAGATGAGCGTCATCGCTCGGTATCCTGACGGGTGCGTGCCAGTCGGCCAAAGTTCCGGTAGGAGGAGGCAAAGCCCGCCGGAACCTTGGCAATCAAGGTGCTCGAATTTGGAGATACTCCTCGCCAGTGCGCAAGGCCGCTGTGGCCGGCGCTTCCGTGCG
Organism: uncultured Paracoccaceae bacterium; assembly: GCA_947500775.1. Classification (GTDB taxonomy): domain Bacteria; phylum Pseudomonadota; class Alphaproteobacteria; order Rhodobacterales; family Rhodobacteraceae; genus CANMTD01. The sequence continues at coordinate 55,961 of CANMTD010000008.1, read as the reverse complement.
GTTGTGCCTTCACCATCTATGATGACTGGTGAAGGCGGCGAGCAAGACGCCCGGTATTTTGGACACTGCGCGGCCCTGTTTGTCGTTGCTGCTTTGCCTGCCCCCGTCACCGTGCAAGTCAAAGTTCACCACACTGCCGTTCGCTGCTCAGGCGAAGCGGGCGATATGGCCTTCCTCCATAGCCAGCTTCGACAGGATCTGACTCTGCAGCAACCGTGGTCTCGGGAACAGGCCGGGTCAGGCTGGGCGGCGCGCCGATCTTTTCGTAGTAGCGGATGGTAAATTGCGGATCACAAGGATCGTGTGTTTTCACGAAAATATGTCCTTGAACCTCTAGCCACTAGAAGTCCTATCTAATCAAAGTGAACAGATACCGTTCTTGCCATAGATTCTGGTGGGAACCGAAAGGGTACGACATGCTGACAAGACGACACTTCATTCAAACAACAACGGCGCTATTCTCCGCGTCTGTTTCCAGCCCCCTGTTGGCCGATACCTGGCCCACCGAGGCACAGAAGGCTGAATGGGACGCGCAAGTCACGCCGCCCGGATTCGATCCGGCCGCGTCAAACCCTTGGGGCCTACACCCGCGCTTTTTGCCCCAACGCGTGATTGCGAAACCCGGGCTCGTGCCAGGAGACATCCATGTCGATGCGGTCGCGCGGTATCTCTATCATATCGAGGAGAGCGGGACCGCAATGCGCTACGGTGTGGCCATTGCCCGGGGCAACCTATACGAGCCTGGGGTCTACACGATCAAACGCAAGGTGAGGTGGCCGCATTGGACACCGACCCAGAACATGATCGAGCGGGATCCGGAAAACGCACGATGGGCCGACGGGATGGAACCCGGCCCCGAAAACGCTTTGGGATCACGAGCCATCTATCTGTACGTCGGAGGCCGCGACACTTATCTTCGAATACACGGCACGCCCTATCCGAGAAGTATCGGCGGTCGAGCCAGTTCGGGTTGCGTGCGGATGGTCATGGCTCACATTAACGAACTTTATCCCAACGTTGAGATCGAATCGACGGCACATTTGTACTCAGCGGAGGACAGTGTCACCGCGCGAAGTTGAGTGTGGTGCGTAGGTCTGAGGCGCGTTGATGCAACGTCTGACGCGTCCTCAAGCTTCGCGTGCCACGCAGATCGGATTACCGTTCGCCGTGCGCAACGGCAGCAGCGTCGTTTCGACCGGCCCGCTGTGTTCGTACCAATAGCAGCCGTCTTCCGGCACGAGGCGCGCGGTTGCAACATCCTGATCCGGAGCAGCCATCGCAACCACGGCTTCGGGAACGTTGCCCGTCTGGTCTGCCGTGTCGTCCGGCCCTGTCGGCTGGATGGCGCATCCTGTCGTGAGCAAAAGCGCCACCGCAACCATCATTTTTTGCTTCAGCATCAAAACCTGCATCGAGTTTCCTTTCTTTTCTGTTTTTCTTCGTATCGGCTTTTTATGCCTCACGCCGTGATTGAGGCTGTCGTCGGACCGTCTAGCAAGAAAACAAACGGAAATACCACCGAACTTTTCTCTTGAAGCTCTAGCTACTGTAGGGGCTATGTCATGACAAAGCACCCGAATCCAGAGGTCCGTTCATGCCGTCCGACACCCACCGCCACGATCACGATCACGCCGAAGACGCCCAGGCAAGCGGCGGCAGTTGCTGTGGTAGCGCCGGAAAGTGCGGCGACATCGCACCGACGACTCCCGCGCCAACCGGCGGGCGCAGTTTTCAGGTGTCTGGCCTCGATTGCGCCGAGGAGGTCGCGATCTTGAATAAGGTAATCGGCCCGCAGATCGGCGGGGCCGAGCATCTCGCGTTCGATGTAATCAACGGGAGGATGACCATTCTCGACAGCGCAAAGAGTGTATCGGACGACGAAGTTGCGGAACTTGTCGCGAGCACCGGCATGACGGCGAAGCCGTGGAATGCCGAGAACGCGTCGGTCGACCAAGCGGCCCATCTTGCACGACAGCGGCTGTTTACGGCTCTCAGCGGCGGCTTCTGGGCGGCGGGTTTTCTCTGGCACATCGTCGAGACCGGTATGGGGGGGGCGCTCGGCCTCTTCGCGGGGCACGGCGAAGCGCCGATGCCGCTGGCCGAGGCAGGGCTTTTTGCAGTTGCTATCCTATTCGGCGTTTGGCTTGTGGCACCGAAGGCATGGTCGTCCGCACGTCGGCTGTCGCCCGACATGAACCTGCTGATGGTTGTCGCAGTCGCCGGAGCCATCGGGCTCGGTGAATTCTTCGAGGCAGCGACAGTGGCTTTTTTCTTTTCGCTGTCCCTCTTTCTCGAAAGCTGGAGCGTTGGGCGCGCGCGGAACGCTGTGTCGGCGCTCCTGGATCTTGCGCCACCTACGGCGCGCGTGATCCACGATGACGGAAGCGAGACCGACATGCCGGCGGTGCAAGTCGCCGTAGGCTCAAGCTTTATTGTACGCGGTGGCGACCGTATCCCGCTCGACGGCGAGGTGACGGGTGGCGCGGGCGCGGTCGACCAGGCGCCGATCACCGGCGAAAGTGCCTTGATACCCAAAGAGGCCGGAGACGAGGTCTATGCGGGCACGATCAACGGCGAAGGTACACTAACTGTGCGCGCCACGAAGGTCGCCTCGGATACCGTCTTGGCCAAGATCATCCGCATGGTCGGCGACGCCCATGCCCGCCGCGCGCCGGTGGAACAGTGGGTGGCAAAGTTCGCCCGCATCTACACGCCTATCGTCATGGCTCTCGCCGTCGCAATTGCGCTACTGCCGCCGCTTATCTTCGGCGGAGCCTGGGATTACTGGTTCTACAATGCCCTCGTGCTGCTGGTGATCGCTTGCCCATGCGCTCTGGTCATCTCGACCCCTGTCTCCATCGTCGCAGCGCTCACCGCTTCGGCGCGGGCGGGCGTCCTCATCAAGGGCGGTGCCTATGTAGAGGCGCCGGGCAGGACCACGGCGCTGGCCATGGACAAGACCGGCACAATCACCATGGGTCAGCCGGAAGTGGCGGCGGTGCACCCGCTGGGCGGGGCTTCAGCACAAGATCTGATGACCCTCGCCGCAGGGCTGGAGGCACGTTCGTCGCACCCTTTGGCGCGTGCCATTCTCGCGCGGGCGGAGGCCGACGGCGTCAAGGTGTCCGCCGCAGAGGATACCCGCACCATTCCCGGCAGGGGACTTGAAGGACGCACCGACGGACGGTCCATCTGGCTGGGGTCGGACCGGTTTGCCGAGGAGAAGGGTTTCGGCGACGCCATTCCGAAGGATCTGCGGGAGCGGATCGAAGGCGCCGGCAGCACCCTTGTCGCTGTCGGCGATGAATCCGGCGTGACGGGCATTCTTGAACTGCGCGATCGCATCCGCCCTGATGCCAAGGGCATCGTGGCGCAACTTCACGCGCAAGGCGTGAAAACCATCGTTATGCTGACCGGTGACAACGAGCGAACAGCGCGCGCCGTTGCCGCCGAGGTCGGTATCGACGAGGTGCGCGCTGAGCTTCTGCCCGAAGACAAGGTGACAGCCATCGAAGAACTGGTCAAAACTCATGACATGGTTGCCATGATCGGCGACGGGGTGAACGATGCACCCGCAATGGCGCGCGCGCATTATGCCATCGCGATGGGTGCGGTTGGTTCTGACGCGGCAATCGAGACGGCGGACATTGCCCTTATGACCGACGACCTCGGCAAGGTGCCTTGGCTGATCGGTCATTCGCGCCGGACAATGTCGATTATCCATCAGAACATCGGTATTTCCTTGGCGACCAAGGGAGTTTTCGTTGTCGCTACCGCGTTCGGAATGGCATCGATGTGGGGCGCTATTGCAGCCGACGTGGGTGTGTCATTGCTGGTGGTGGCGAACGCCCTGCGCCTGCTCAACAGCCAAGAGGCCAAGGCACCGCCGTCCGGTGGCGAGCAGGTTGGGCCACAGATCGCAAAGGCCGCGCTTGCCCACGGACATTGATCACGCGGCATTTGCAAGGTAACATTATTTCCATATCAGACCTCACGAAAGAGGCATCGAGCAGTGAAAACCATCCGATTTCCCCGCCGCGCCGTCCTGTTGGGTGGCTTAGCGGCCTTTTTGTCGGGCTGTGCCGGCAAGTTCCGCAGCTATGACGGACCCGAAGTGACGCGACTTCGGCTCTACAAGGGACAGCGTTTGCTTGTTCTCGACGGATCCGATCGCGTGCTGCAAACCTATCCGATCGGGCTGGGCTTCGCTCCTCAGGGTCACAAGCAATTCGAGGGAGACGGTCGGACCCCGGAGGGCACCTACATAGTCGATAAGCGCAACCCTGAAAGTACGTATCATCTTTCAGTTGGCATCTCTTATCCAAATGAGGCCGACATCGCCTTTGCCGCAGCGCAGGGCCTTTCCCCCGGCGGCGACATCTTCATCCATGGTGGTCCACGCCCCGGCATCGACCCGACGGACATCCGCGACTGGACAGCTGGCTGCATCGCAGTCACAGATCGGCAGATCGAGGACATCTATGCAATGGTGAAGGACGGAACGCCTATCCACATCTTTGCATGACGGTCTTTCTCATGCGGCGGTAGTTAGCCGTCGCATTGGCCGCCAGAGCCCAGCTCCACGAAGCCAAGATGAGCGCCAGCAACATCCAGTCCCCGAAAAGCGCATATGGCGTAGGCGGCTGCGCTGAGGGAAGATCAGCGTCGATGATGCCCCTTTCCCCTGTATCGAGCCGCGCAATGATCTCTCCGTTCGCGTCGATGACCGCAGAGATGCCCGTATTCGCGGCTCGGATGACAGGAAGGCCTTCCTCTACGGCGCGCATACGTGCGGAAGCCAGATGCTGCTCGGGTCCGATGCTGGTTCCAAACCAGGAATCGTTCGTCGCGTTAAAAATCCAGTCGGGTCGGAACATGTCGTCGACCACATGGCCCGGGAAAATGATCTCATAGCAGATCGCCACGGCGACCAGCGGCATACCCGGAAGCGCAAGGGTGCGCGGACCCGGTCCGGGCGTAAAATCGCCCAGCCCCGCCGTCAGCCGCTCGATCGGCAACCAGCCGCGGAATGGCACGTATTCGCCAAAGGGCACGAGATGGTGTTTCGCGTATCCGGTCAGGATCTCATTGGTATCGTCAAAAGCCTGGACGGTGTTGAAATATCGGGTGCCATCCTCGCTCAGTACACGGTCCGGCACTCCGGTTAGCAGCACGCTGCCGTCCGGTAGCGCAGCGGCAATGCGGGCCCGCGCCTGGGCATCCTCATCGAGGAACCCGGGAAAGGCGGTTTCCGGCCAGAGAAGAACGTCGAAATCGCCGGGCTGGGTTGAAAGCTCGAGATAGAGCGCGAAGGTCGCCTCGCGGTTCTCGGGCGCCCATTTCTCCTCTTGGGGAACGTTGCCCTGAACGATGCGCAGGTCGACATCCGGTGGCTGTGGTGCATCCGACTGGAGGCGAAGCGTGCCGACGGCCCACATCGTCACGATGCCGGCCAGCGGCATTAGCGAGATGATCAATCGTTGTCGCCCGACCGCCATGAGAGCCGCGCCGGGGAGTGCCGCTACGAACACGGTGAGAAAGCTTAGCCCATAACTTCCCACCCAGGCGGCGGGCTGGCGAAGGGCGGCGTAATCGACCAGAGCGTAGCCGGCGAGGTTCCACGGAAAACCTGTCAGAACGTGACCGCGCAACCACTCGGCCGCGGTCCAGGAGGTCGCGAACAGGAGGCAGGCCAGGAGACTGCCCATGGCTCCGCGCCGCGCGATTTCGACGAAGAGCACGGCGGCAATGGCCGGGAAAATCGCGAGACCTGCGGACAATCCCGCGACGGCCGGGGTCGCCAGCGCCCCGAAACGCTCGGGTTCGACGTAGAAACTTTCCGCGATCCACGAAATCCCGAAACCGAACTGGCCGAGACCAAACGCCCAGCCGACGAGAAAAGCACGCCCGAAGGAGAGGTCGCGAAGACCGACAAACAACGCAGAATAGGCAACGGGAACAAGAAGGAGAATCGAGAAAGGCGGGAAGGTTAGAACGGTCAGCGGCCCGGCGGCGAAACCAAGCGTCATCCGCGAGAGCAGACGTTTGCGCAGAGCGAAGCAGTTCAGAATTGCCGGCTTCACGACTTGATCGGACGCCGCGCACTGATCCAGGGTGCGGCGAGCAAGAGCCCCACGCCACTGACGACAAACACATCGGCCATGTTGAAGGCAGGCCAATGCGTTGAGTTGATGTAGAAATCCAGGAAGTCCGTTACAGCCCGATACCGCACACGATCAATGACATTGCCCGAGGCTCCACCGATGATCGCTCCGTAAGCGAGCGTTTCAACCGCATTTTCGGCGCGAAACAGCATAACCCCCAGCCAGCCGCAGATGGCAAGAGCGAGAGCTATGAGGCTCCACCATGGTGCGCCGCCAAGTAATCCGAAAGTGACGCCATCATTGCGATAAAAGACAAGGTTAAAACCTGGAAACACGGCGATTCCAGTGCTTAAAGAGGCCGCATTCGCCACAACAATGGCTTTTGTGATCTGATCGATTACGAAAGCGGCAAGCGCCGCAAAAATGCCGATCACCGGAGATAGTTTATGCACTGGCATTGCGTCACCCCAACCAAACATCGAGAAAAAGCATCAAAACGAGCCCGACGGCCAAGCCGAGCGTTGCCTTGTTCTGATGGCCGCTGCGATGGGTTTCGGGGATGATTTCGTGGCTGATGACATAAAGCATGGCGCCTGCGGCAAAGGCCAAGCCCCATGGCAGCAGCGGTTCCGACAGTGTGATGATGCCGGCCCCGAGCAAACCGCCAATCGGCTCGACCATTCCCGTTAGCGCGGCGATGCCCCAGGCGCGCAGCTTCGGATATCCTTCGCCCAACAGGGATACCGCAACGGCCAGCCCTTCAGGCGCATTCTGAAGCCCGATGCCGATGGCGAGTGGCAGACCGCCTTCCATACCTCCGGAACCGAAGCCAACTCCGACCGCGAGGCCTTCCGGGAAGTTGTGGATCGTGATTGCGATGATGAACAGCCAGACCCGCCGTAAGGACGCCGCTTCGGGCCCTTCGCGTCCCGTTCTGAAATGCTCGTGCGGCAGCCTTTCATTCATCAATGCAACGGCCCCCATGCCCAAAAGGATCGAGACGCAAACGATGGCCGCAGGCATCGCGCCGTTCTCGAACATCGGCTCCGCCGCATCCAACGCCGGGATGATCAGAGAAAAGAACGAGGCTGAGAGCATGACGCCGGCAGCGAAGCCGAGCGACAGATCGCGCGTCGCCCGCGACGGGATGCGCCCGAACAGCACGGGAATTGCTCCGACTGCCGTGAGCGATCCGGCGGCAAGGCTTCCGAGAAAGCCGAGCATTATCGGAGACAGGTTTTCCATAAGCGGGCCAGATTATCCTTCGGCGTAGCTTGAAAAGACTTCGGTCGACCCGTCCTCGCGGATGAGGAAGACATCATAAGCTTCACGGTTTTCTTCCGGCCCCATGCCGGGCGAGCCATAGGGCATTCCCGGAACGGCGAGGCCGACGGCGTCCGGGCGTTCCTCAAGAAGGCGGCGGATATCAGCGGCCGGGACATGGCCTTCAATCACGTAGCCCTCTATGAGCGCGGTATGGCAGGAGACCATGCGCTGCGGCACGCCGTTGTCGAGCTTGAAACGAACCAGCGACCCGCCAAACATGTTCTCGCCCGTCGGCGCGAATCCGTTTTCCTCGAGATGGTTCATCCAGGACAGGCAGCAGCCGCATCCGTTGGTCTTGCGGACGTCTATCGCTGTTGCCTCTGCGAGGGCCTGGGCCGCCGGGAACAGGGCGAGCGCGATGGTCAGAGCTTGGGTCATGCGTTTCATGGGTCAGAGCCTTTCGGTTGTCGTCTGGGCAATTTCGCTGTCAAGGTTTTCAGTCAGAAGCGCGCGCGCCTCGGTCAGACGCAACAGCGCGGCGGTATCATCCACCTCGTTCTCTGCGGCTTCGGCGAGCCTGTCGTCAGAGAGAGGGTCAGTCGGACGCCCATCTACGAGGACTTCGTAGTGCAGGTTGGGACCTGTCGCTGTGCCGGTTGCGCCAACGCGGCCGATCACATCTCCCGCCGCCACGCGTTGGCCCTGTGTTAGGCCCTCCGACACGGCGCTGAGATGCGCGTAGCGCGTCATGGTCTCGGAGCCATGGGAGATTTCGACCACGCGTCCATAACCGCCTCGCCAGCCGATGAAGCTGACCCGGCCCGGTGCCGTCGTCCGTACCGGCGTCCCGCTTGCCGCGGCAAAATCGACGCCGGTGTGCATCCGGACGTTTCCGTAGACAGGATGTGTGCGGCGCCCGAACACCGAGCTGAGGCGCGCGCCCTCGACTGGCTGTGCAAAGACGCGAAGCACCTCGCCATCGACGTAGATCGTCGCCTGACCGCTGCCGTCGTCCGGCCAAACGATCTCGTAAAGCGAATCGCCGATTTCCAGTGCGGCGAAGGCGAGGTCCGGCTGTCCGATCTTGTCATCGCCGACGCGCGTCTCGCGCCAGAGAAGCCTTAGTGTCTCGCCTCCAGCCATCTCACGGCGGAAATCCACGGTTCCACCCAGCATTTGCGCAAGGTCCACGGCAAATCGGGCGGGGATGCCGGCATTGTCGAGTGCCGCGAAGATCGAGGTGTCGATCACGGCCTCCCCAGCAAGGGTTACGATCTCCGGATCCGGCGCCACGACCTGCGTGGACACCTGCTCGCCAAAAAGCACCTCGATCCGCACCCCGTCCTCGACGGCGAGCGAGACGGTGCGGGGGCTGCCATCCATAGTCGAAACAACAGTGACCGAATTCCCCGGCCGCAACCGTCGCAGATCGTATTCCGCGCCAAGTGCAAGGGCGACTTCCGCCCTGTCGGCTCCCGCAAGACCGGCTTCGGAAAGCAAGGAGTCGAGCGTTTCACCAGAAGAGATGTCGCGAGACCAAGTCAACAGGGGCGGTTCGATGGCCTGCATCGGCCTGTCAACAACAGCGGCCTGCAGCAGGGGCAAGGGGCCGAAGCCGGGTGTATCTTCCACCCACGCCGTAGCTGGCAGCGACAACGGAATATCCAGGCTCCGGGGAGCTTCAGGACGCTGGGGCATCCAGCTACCTGCCTGGGCAAGTTCTGGCGGCACGGGTTCTTTCGACAGAACATCGAAGAATGCGATAGCCGCCCCCGAAACGGTCCCCGCAAGCGCGACACCTGCCGCAAAAGTTCTGAGCCTCATGTCGCTCCCTCCGTTTCTTCTTCCAACGCGCGGCGGATCTTCGGTACCGCGAATTCCCTCGGTTCATGATAGTCAATCATGGTGACGAACCGTCCAGCGGCACCGAACAGGAAGACGCTGGCCGTGTGGTTCATCGTGTAGTCGCCGCCTTCCGTGGGCACCCGCTCGTAGGCAGCGCGGAAGCCGTCCGCGATGCGCGCAATCTGCCCCTCCGGTCCCGTCCAGCCGCGGATCGCTGGGTGGAAATAACTGACATATTCTGCCATCGCCTCGACGGTATCGCGCTCGGGATCGACCGTGATGAAAACCACGTTCAACTGTTTGGCTTCGTCTCCTAAATCGTCGAGCCAACCTGAAATGTCCGAGAGCGTGGTCGGGCAGACATCGGGGCAGTAAGTGAAACCGAAGAACGCCATCGTCGGTCGCCCGATCAGGGTTTCCGGCCCGACCTCGTTGCCTTCATGGTCAGTCAGGCGGAAATCCATCTCGGTCAGAGCCATAGGCCGCTGCTCGATAGGTTCGGGCGCACCGGGTCCGTCGACCCGCCACCAACCGACGAAGAGCGTCAAGGCAATTGCACCGGCACCGGCCGCGCCGTATCCTGCGATCGTCCTTCGTCGCATTAGTCTTCCGGTCCGCGTGCGGCGATGCCAAGGATCGGCACCTCGACTGTCACCTCGCCCCCGTCGACAAAAAGTAGGGTCAGCGGAAAGGTTTCCCCTTCCGTCATGGGTTGTTGTAGCCGCATCAACATCGCGTGGAGGCCGCCCGGCTCAAGCGCGACGCTCTCGCCCGGGGCGATCGCGATCTCACCTGCCGCGCTCATGGAACTCACACCTTCGGCATTGGTCTTCGTCTCGTGGATCTCGGGCATCATCGCGAGGGGTGTTGAAAGACCAATCAGCGTCACCGGCTCGTCGCCAGTGTTGCGGATCGTCATGTAGGCGGCCCCGGGGCGGTTCATCCCTATGGAGGCGCGGGACCAGGCGCTTTCGACGACGACATCCACGGGTCCGGCCAGTGCGGGTACTGAGAGCCCTCCAAAGGTCAAGAGCGCGGCCAGTGTGCCCGTCATAATAATCTTTTTCATCGTTTTGGTCCTGCCTTTTCCATTCAGCTTTGCACGGCAGCAACTTCCGCGGCCACTAATCGACGCAGTTCTGCCTCCCCGAATGGATCGAGCGACTTGCCGTTTACAAAGAAAGTAGGAGTCTGGCGAACTCCCACGGTTTCGACGTCCGCACGATCCTGATTCAGGATCGCAACGACATCCGGTGCCAGCATTTGCGTGCGCGCGGCCTCTGCATCGAGTCCGGCAGTGGCGGCGATCTGGAGGATCAGACCGGGCTCAGGCGCGCCGTGCGACGCCCATCTCGGCTGATCCCGCAGAACGGCTTCGAGCACCGGCTCGTAAACGCCTTGCATGCGTGCTGCCTCGAGCACGCGGATCGCTTCCTCGGATGCCTCGCCATGAAACGCGGTGTAGCGGATAACGACGCGGACGGCATCTCCATGCTGTGCCATGATGTCCTTCACGATCGGATGGAAGGCGCGGCAAGCCTCGCAGGCCGGGTCAAAGAATTCGACAATCGTGACGGGCGCGTCGGCAGGTCCGAGGATGGGCGAGTAAGAGCGGATCATCGCGTCCGCGAGTTCCGGCGCAACGGTTTTTGCTTCGGCCGCGGGGCCGGGGCGAGTCGCGTACCAAGTGGCTCCGCCGAAACCGGCAACGCCGAGGGCGAGAACGGACAGGATTAAGCCGCGTCGATTCATGTTTGTGTTTCCTTCAATGAAAGTGCCGACAGGAACCCGATCAGTGCGAAGGCGACCAGCGCCATCAGCGGGATCGGAATGCCGAAGACCAATTGGTTATCATCGGTGCAAGAGGGGCCGGTGGCCGTGCAGGGCTGGATGCGTTCGGGGATCAGGCCCGCGTAGAGGCCCATGTGCCACAGGGCGACCACGCCACCACCAAGCGCCAGAGCGATGCCATAGCGCCCGACGCTGCCGTCTCGCCACCAAAGGCCGAGGCCGAGAATGATCGCGAGCGGGAACATGAAGGCGCGCTGGAACCAGCACAGCACGCAGGGTGTCTGCCCCATCACTTCGCCGATGAAAAGTACAGCAAGCGAGGCGACGAGGGCAACGATCCATGCCAGCCCGAGGGCGGTTTCTGCGGGTACGCGGTTCATGTCGGTCAGATCCTCTCTTCCAGATCGGCGAGAATCTCTTCAGCGGACGTGCCATAGGGCCATGAGTCTGCAAAGCCTGCCTCGGGGTCGAATAGAAACAGATGTGACGTGTGGCCCATTGTGTAGCCATCCGGAGCTGTAGCCTCTTCGATGCGTTCAAAGAAGATCGGAAACGTTTCGGATGTAGCGGCGATCTGTTCGGGCGTACCTGTCAGCCCGATGATGTTCGCATCGAACAGCGGAACGAATTCGGCGAGTGCCATGGGCGTGTCCCGTTCGGGGTCGATGGTTATGAAAATCGGCTGGACCCTCGCGGCATTGTCGCCCAGACCGTCCATCACCGCCGCGACCTCAGACAGTGTCGTCGGGCAGACATCGGGGCAGTTGCTGAAGCCGAAAAATACCAACATCCAACGCCCCGAAAAGTCTTCTTCCGTGCGAACCACACCTTGGTGGTCCGTCAATTCGAATGCAGCGACAAACGCTGGATCGTTGTCGGTTCGGGCGCGGTCAGCGCGATAGTCCGACCAGAGCAAAAGCCATACGAAGGCAAGCGACGCGACGCCTGCCAAAACCCAAAGAAATTTCTGTGCCGATGTAAGGGACAAACCTGCGCGCCTGATTTTGGTTCTTGATTATTGTCGCGTTTACATCCTCTAGCTACTAGAGGTTCAAGCGCGAAATCACGTTGTGGCTTAAACTCACGCGTCTGTGAATCCGGCACTTGTCTATTGGGGCGGCAAAACCTACAAAGACTGTAACTTTTTCATGGAGGCGAAGATGCTCACGATCGGCACTCTGTCAAAGAAGACCGGCACAAAGGTGCAGACCATTCGGTACTACGAGCAGATCGGGCTCATGCCCGAACCTGGCCGGACTGAAGGCGGACAGAGGCGCTATGACAACGCACAGCTCGACCGACTGTCCTTCATCCGCCATTCGCGACAACTCGGCTTCTCGCTTGATGCGATCCGCGAGCTGCTCGACCTCAGCGACCAGCCCAATCGGCCCTGCGAAGAAGCCGACGCGATTGCGCGTCGCCAGCTAAAGCAGGTGGAGCAGCGCATGGCCCGTCTGAAGGCGCTGCGCACCGAACTGAAACGCATGGTTCACGAATGCAGCGGTGGACGTACTGCCGATTGCAAGGTGCTTGAGGTGTTGCGGGATCATTCCGAATGTTTGACCGAACATGACGAGATCGGCGCCTGAGATGCCTGCCGCGCTTGCATACCCGCTTGCGGCCTTGGCCGAGATCGCCGGGTGTTTCGCGATCTGGAGCTGGTGGCGCCTCGGCGCATCCGCGGCTTGGCTCGTACCCGGTATTGTAGCCTTGGTGGTATTCGGGTGGCTTCTGGCGCAAGTCGAAACGGTTGCTGCGGGCCGCGCCTTTGCCGCCTATGGCGGAGTCTACATTGCGGCTTCGGTACTGTGGATGTGGCTTGCAGAGGGTCACAGACCGGACAGGTGGGATGCGCTTGGCACAGCCGTTTGCTTGCTCGGCGCAGCTATAATACTGGCCGCGCCACGAACCAATTGAACTTTATGGTTTGAACTTGAAACCGTCTCAAATCGCGATCTCATCGCCCCATAAAAAGGGCTATGCTCTGCATTGGTTGGGGCGCCTGCCTGAAAGCTCCCGACGGTCGTACGTGGAACTGACCATCAATAATCAATCCGGAACCCTGATCTGCCAGAGAGGTTGAAAGATCATAGTTCACAAATTGGAATGGGAAGTATGGCGGCAGAAAAACGAGCAGAAAGACGCACACTTTGGATCGTTCTCGGTCTCAATATCAGTCTTGCTGCGGCCTTTTTCGCAACTGGGACCTTCGGGGATTCCAGTGCCCTGATCACCAACGGGCTCGACAACCTTTCAGACAGCTTGGTCTACGCAATCAGTCTGTTTGCATTGTCGCGGTCTGCGAAATGGAAACGTGGCGCGGCGAATGTCTCGGGCGGCCTGCTGATCGTGTTCGCCATCGGGATCCTTTATGATGCTTGGCGCCGCTATGTCGGTGGGTCGGATCCCCTTGGCACCGTTATGATCGTCATGGCGCTGATCGCGGCGGCCATCAACTCAGTTTGTGTCTGGTTGCTCGCTCGGCTCAAAGATCCGGACGTCAACATCCGCGCGGCCAATACTTTCAGCTGGAACGACTTTGCGGCAAACCTCGGAATCGTAGTCGCAGGTGGCCTCGTTGCCTGGCTGGGAACGAACTGGCCCGACCTAGTCGTCGGTGTGATTATCGCCGGGATCGCGGCCTGGGGCGGTGTCAATATCCTACGCGACGCACACGGTGAACACCACAAAGCAGTTCACACGGACAAGTAGTTGCGAGAGATCGTTTCTAAAAGAAGGGGTTGAAGCTACAGTAACTATAGAGACTAGTCTGTTCCAAGACGATTCGAGGAGCGACTCCGTTGCAGATAACCAACCCCCTACTTGCACCCACCAAACTACTGGATTTTGATGCCGCGCCTCTTGCGCATCTAATAGAGAGCCGCAGCTGGCGCGACTTATCCGAATACGATCGGATCGGAGCTGCCTATGATTTCGTTCGAAATGAAATTGCGTTCGGATACAATCGAGCTGACGACATCCCCGCATCCGAGGTACTTTCCGACGGCTACGGGCAGTGCAATACGAAAGGCACGCTCTTAATGGCGCTGCTGCGTGGTGTTGGCGTTCGTTGCCGGTTGCATGGGTTTACGATCCACAAAGGCTTGCAGCGCGGTGTTGTCCCAGAGTTGGTGTATCCGCTTGCTCCAGAGGAAATTCTCCACTCGTGGGTAGAGATCGAATTTCAAGGGGCCTGGATCAACCTTGAAGGCTTCATCCTGGATGACGCTTTCTTCGAAGTCCTGCAAAGATCGTTCTCGGACACGGACAGTCTCTGCGGTTATGGCGCGGGCACGGATTGCCTTGGCGCGCCTCCCGTCGCCTGGAACGGAGAAGATACCTACATTCAGAAAACCGGCATCGTGCAAGATTTCGGCGTGTACGATACGCCCGACGCCTTCTATTTGTCCCATGAGCAATCCTTTGGAAGGCTGCGTGGTGCCCTTTACCGTCATATAATACGCCACTGGATGAATGCGCGCGTACGTGGTTTCCGCAGCGGCCGCCTGAAGACTGACCGACGCGCGACACACGCGCATGAGGAGCCTGCCAATGCCGCATGATCACGGGCACGCGAATATCGATCCGAATTCTGGGGATCGACGGGTTGCGATCGCGATCTGGGCGAATGGGCTACTTACTGTTGCGCAAATCGTCGGGGGCATATTGTCGGGCAGTCTAGCACTTATCGCCGATGCGCTGCACAACTTTTCCGATATGGCCTCGCTTGTCATTGCCTTCGCCGCGCGCAAGATCGCGCGCCGCCCGGCCGATGAGCGCATGACTTTCGGCTATGGCCGGGTCGAAATCGTCGCTGCCCTGATCAACTACACCACCCTGATCGTGATCGGCTTCTACCTGATCTACGAAGGTGGCATGCGCATGATTGATCCACCCGAAGTCATGGGGTGGACCGTCGTCATTCTCGGTGGAATTGCGCTTGTGGTCGACACGCTGACCGCAATGCTGACCTATTCGATGCAGAAGGGGAGCGTGAACATCCGCGCGCTGTTTCTCCACAACCTTTCGGACGCGTTGGCTTCAGTGGCCGTCATAGTCGGCGGGACGCTCATTATACTTTATGATATGCGTTGGGTGGATCCGGCCATCACCATCGGCATCGCGCTCTACATCCTGTATCTGTCCTTCACCGAAATAGGGGCCCCAATTCGAACCCTGATGCTTGGGAGCCCACCAGATATTGATGGAAATGACGTGGTCAGAGCGATCCAGATTGTCGATGGCGTTGTGGACGTGCATCATGTCCACCTGTGGCAAATGCAGGAGAACGCTGCGGCATTGGACTGCCATATTGTTGTCGAACGCGACCGGATGGGTGAGGCCGACAAAATTAAAGAAAACGTCAAATCGGTGCTGCATGAACGTTTCTCAATCGAGCATTCCACGCTTGAATTCGAAGCGACCGACAATGCGCATCAGGAGGCGCAGGTGTTCGGACACCGCTCATGACGATTGCCCAAGGCATACTAGTGGTCGTAGGCCTGCTGTCCGGTCTGGTTTTGATTGGTGCGCTCCTTTGGTCGATCGTCCGCCCGTCCAAGCGCATCTGGCCTCCAAACAGAGAGCATTCAGTCATACCAATCATTGCATGGGGCCTCACATTGGCCGTGTTTGGGGCGGTGATCGGTTTGGGCATCGTGGATTGGAAATCCGCTTCTATGCCCAACGCGCTCCGTTGGGCAGTCGGGCCGTTCTTGATCGCAATCGGAAATCTGATCGCCTGGTGGGGGGCATTCATCATTGGACTGAAAGCCACCAGTGGGGTGAGAGACGAGCTGATCACTTCGGGTCTCTACCGTTTCTCTCGGAATCCGCAGTATCTTGCCGACATGGCCATCCTAATAGGTTTGGGTCTTCTCTTCGCCTCACCTTGGGTTTGGCCTGTCGTCATCGTTGGAGTTGCCGCGCTGGCCCTTGCCCCGCTCGCAGAAGAGCCATGGCTGTGCGAACAATACGGCACCAAGTATCGCAACTATTGCGCTGAAACACGTAGATATCTCTAGTCTCGCCGCCTCACGAGAACGTCATCAATTTTCGGTTGAAGCTCTAGCAGCTAGAGGTCGTATCCGTTCATCAACAAAAGGGCGAGGCAAAGTATATTACTGATTCAAAGAAAACACGGTGCCAGTTCGTCTCGACAACTATGATCGGACTTCTGGGAACACCTTCCCTTCTCCGTGCTCAGGAGCAGGAGCCCTCGGCGGTACGCAGAAATATTTCTGTCCTTCAGTGCGGATCCCTGGCAAGACCACTTCGATAACCTTCAGCACGGTGCAATTATGTGCGACATTGACTCGCGTGCAGTCCAGTACTGGTCGGAAGACGAAAGTGTTTACAAACTCTACCCTTCAAGTGTCCCCGCCTCGGAAGAGCTGACCCGCCGAGGATATACAGAGGTTATAAGGAAGGTGGAGAGGCCCAGTTGGCGGCCCACTCCATCAATGAAAGAGCGCAACCCCGAATGGCCTGACTATTGGCCGCCGGGTCCTGACAACCCGCTTGGAACCCACGTGCTTTATTTGTCGTGGCTGTATTACCGGGTGCACGGGACCGGGGACACACGCAAGATCGGGCGCCAGTCATCAAACGGTTGTGTCGCGTAGCCTTTAATTGGGCTCTGCCTCAATCTGTGTGGCGGAACGGTAGCATTCTCGCCCGCAACAATTCTGGACCGGCTCGGCCGTACATGGCGCGCTTGAGGGTTTTCAGGCGGTTGATCTGACCTTCCGCCTGGCCGTTGTTACAGGGCATCTCGATCGCCTTTTTGACCACATTGAAGTCCCGGTTCAAGGTGCGGGCGAAGCGCACAATGGGCGTCAGGCCGGTTTCGATGGCGTCGTCGATCCATGCAGGGAGCGGACCCGCTTGGCGGCCACGCATGATACCGTTGAAACGCATGGCGAGGCTGCGCATCGTTGTGAAGGCGGGAGAACCGGCTTTGAGCGTGTCGACTTTCCGCGCCTGATCCGAGGTGAGCTTTCCGCTGGGTTTGATGCACAGCGCGGCCGCAATGACCGGAGAGATCGCATGCCCCGTTTCCGGGCCCCGGACCGGCTCCAGGATCTGGTGCTCCACGGCGGGGCCCTTCGTTTGCTTTTCGGCTCTGCGCCCGCCCGCCCCCAGCCGCTTTTAATGCGACTGACTCCCCTCGTAACCACGCTCTTGGATCATACGGTACAGGGCGCTGCCTGTTCGAATGCCGTCCTTCCAGCTTTGGCTCAGGAATTCTTCAAAGTACCACGGCGAAGTCGGTTTCAAAGCGGCCTGTTTGCGGTCCGGTGGCGTCTCGAACTGCAGCCATTTCGCGATGCTGCGGCGCGGGAACCCTGTTCGTCGCCCGATCTCGCTACAGTTAAGCCCCTGATTTCGGAGCGCATGGATGGTGGTGAAAATCTCTTCCCGAGATGTCCTGTGCGCAAGGCGTGACTTCAGAAGGCTGCCGGCTGCGGTGATATTGTCGGCGTCGGCCAGCAGCGCTCTGCCGGTCTCAGGGCCGTGGAGGTTCATTTGCTCCTCAATGGCCTGCCGCAGGTTTTGCACGATATGGAACCGATCAGCGACCTGCTTCGCCTGCGGTGCCCCTTGCCGTGCAGTCTAGGCGTAGAGACCACACCGATCTCTGCTAATCACTTTCACCTCGGGGTGTCGCTTGAGCCAGTTGGTGCAGGTGACGACATCTCGATCCTCAAGAATGTCGATCACCACGCGACGCTCCAGATCCACAATGATCGTGCCGTAGGTTTGCGACTTCCGCCAGCTCCAGTCGTCAATCCCGATGACCGTCGGCGGCTTGGCGGTGCCCTGAGCACGCTTTTTCAACTGCCTGAGCACCGTGTAATCGCTGACCCCAAGGCCCAAACGGTGCAAGAGCCGTTCGGCAGGCCGTCCGCCGGTTGCATGCCCAAGATGACTGACAATCTCCCCGACACGCGAAGTGCTACGTGCAAACGGATGCGCAATCGAGGTGAGTTGGTCTGCGAAAGTCCGGCGTGGGCAAGCGGGTGCCAAACATCGCCAACGGCAAATCGCGAGATCAACCGTTACCTCCTCTCCATGGGCGGGATAATCCTGCAACCGCCGACGCCGCCAGCCGTGACGTCGGCGTGAATGCAATCCACAGTCTGGGCAGATGCCGCTTGGTGTCAGACTGCCCGATACGATCCACCCGCCGAAATCACTTCGCTCAACGCATTGAACCGAAACTTCGGCCCCGGGCGACCAATGCTTCTTCGAGCTCACAACCATCCCTCCTGAATTTTCCTGTTTCAGGATAGTTGCGCCACACAAAGTGAGGCAGAGCCCAATTAAGGGCTACGCGACGCCAGCGCATCGGCGGGCAGATTGGGGTTGCGCGCCTTGCCGTCAGGCTGGTCAGAGACCGCCTCTGCCCGAGCCTGAGCCATTTCTGCCTCTGTGCGATGACGGATAAAGACAGGTTTTCCGCGCCAGTTGACGGTCAATTGCGTTCCAGGCGCGAGATCGGAAATGTCGACAGTGATCTGTGCCAAGGCGCGGACATCGGCGGAAGGGTTCATCTGGTTCACCAGTGGCCAGAGCGCGGCCCCTGCGGCCACGACCCCCGCCCCGGCCGTTGCGTAATACAGGAAATCCCTGCGCGCGGTATCCTCTGACGCTTCCATCACGGGACATGTGTCCATGTCTCCCGCGCGGGAAGGTCAACACGCGAGATGTAACGTTTTGTCAGTGCACCTCTCTACGGATCAACAAACAAGCCGTGTCGGCGCGTCAATGGTGCGGGGCTGCGCCTTTTGCCATCATGAGGTGGTGCTCCTGGTGATGCGCCCCGATGGTCATCAGGCCAAAGAAACCAAGTCCCTGAATCTGAGCGGCATCGCCATCGACACTGAGCGCCACGCCATCTTCGAGTTCCTCCGTGACAACGTCCCAGCCGGTTTCAGCCGCAAGAAAGGGCGCATGGGCGGGCACCATGGCGCGGATGGCTTCGAGAATACGGGGGGTGCCCCGAATCTCGAACCGGGCCCCTTCCGGCCGCAGGGTGCGGGTGACCACGGCCTCTTGGGTCAGAAGATCCATATCGACCAGATGGCGGCGCAATCCGTCGATATCGACCCGCTCCCAATCTGTCTCGGGATCGGCCTGCAGGATCGCAACGATCTCCGCCAGGGCGGCAAAGGCCGATTGCCCGGTTTCCTGCGGTCCACCCATGTCATGGCCAGTCGCGGAATGGGCGTGCTGAGCGGCCACGGGTGCGGCCATCAGTATGGCAAGGAGGAGGGAAATGAGACGCATGGACGGGTCCTTCAATGGGATGCTGTCATGTTTACGCTAGCAGGGGCGGGCGTATCGCAATATGATTGCAATCATATGTTGCCAGCCCCCTATGATCTTATCCCGAGTTCAGCCCTGCGCCCTTTTTCCGGCGCGGTTGGCGACATCATGTTTCACCAAGGCGGTCCCACCCACGGTCTCTATGTCGTGCAAACCGGGCGCGTGTATCTCGAGCGGGTCGGCCCAGATGGCGAGCGGTTCATCATTCACCGTGCCCAAGCCGGAACAAGCTTTGCCGAAGCTTCCGTGTTTTCAGAGGTCTATCATTGCGATGCTGTTTTCGTTCAGGCAGGGACGCTGATCCGGATCGAAAAGGATGCCGTTTTGGACGCCTTCGCCGACCCTGAGTTTGCGCGCGCTTTTGGTCGCCAGGCGGCTCAGCAGATACAGGCACAAAGACAGATGCTTGAGATCGTGGGTATCCGGCGTGCAGAAGACCGGGTGTTGGCGGGGTTGGTCGCGGGCCTGCTCGACGGCTCCGTGATCGAGTTCGCCGCCCGATTACAGCTGAGCCATGAGGCGACCTACAGGGCCTTGCGAAAGCTTGTGCAGGACGGGCGGGTCAAAAACCCCGCCCGCGGGATTTATCACCTGCGCCCATGACCCGATCAGCTGTGGCTCGCGAAGACCGAGGTCACCCCGTCGGAGCCGACAAGCAAGGTATCAAAAGTGTCACCAGCCCCGGGACCGCCCATGCCGGGCGAACTCATCGGCATGCCGGGAACCGTCAACCCGCGCGCCACCGGTTGTTCTGCCAGCAGCCGCGTGATGTCCGCGGCAGGCACGTGGCCCTCGATAAAATAGTCACTTATGATCGCCGTGTGACATCCAGCAAGTTCCGGAGCGATTTGTAGCCGGTCTTTGAACGCATAAAGCGCATCCTGATCGACATCCTGCGCCTCGACCGTGAAGCCCGCTTGCCGGACATGATCGACCCAGGCGGTACAGCACCCGCAGGTGGGGGTTTTCAGGACTTTAATGACCGGTTCTGTGTTGGCCAGTGCTCGCAGGGGGAGTGTGGCAGCCGCTCCGGCCAGCAAAAATGTGCGTCTTTTCATCATGTGTTCCTTTTTGAAGTATCCGAGACCGTAGAACTGTGTGTTTGAGAGTCCAGAGGCTGTTCCTGCTCTGTCGGCGAGAGGGCGGGTGCATCCAGGGCGTGCCCGCTTGCCGGCCCGCGAAGGGGCTGGATCAACATCTTGTCGACCCAGAGGTCGCGCGTCGTGCGAAACTGCTCGATGCCGATCGTCATTCCCTCGTGGCCCTTCGCGGGCTGGGCAACGTAAGTACCCATGAGGCGGTCCCACCACGGCAGGTTGAAGCCGTAGTTTGAGTTGGTTTCGCGCGGATCGACAGAATGATGCACGCGGTGCATGTCGGGTGTGACGACGATCCATCTGAGCCACCGGTCGACTGGTCTCGGCAGGTTGATGTTGGCATGGTTGAAGAGTGCCGTGGCGTTGAGGATGATCTCGAACAACAAAACCGCGACGGCGGGCGGACCAAGCGCTGCGACCAAGCTTAGCTTGATCGCCATCGAGATAAGGATCTCAATCGGGTGAAAGCGCAATCCCGTTGTGGCGTCGAACTCGAGGTCCGCGTGGTGCATCCGGTGCAGACGCCACAACGTAGGGACGGCATGGAACATGACGTGTTGCAAATAGATGGCCAGATCGAGAAGCAGCATGGACAGGACAACGGCCAACCAATACGGCGCGCCGATAGTGTTGAATAAACCCCAACCCCGCTCCTCGCCCATGACCGCCAGACCAACGGCCAGGATTGGGAAAGACAACCGCAGGATCGCCGTATCGATCACGACAAGAGCCAGATTGTTCGACCAACGGATGACACGCGGAATGTCACGCCGCCGACGCGGGGCGGCGAGTTCCCAAAGCGCCATGGCGGCCAGCACACTCAAAAACGCCGTCAGACGAATCTCCGGCTCTGCGGCAAGTATCGTGTCCATCACAGTCTATGGCCCTTCTGTGTTAGGGCTTGGGTGCGGATGCGCATCTCGCACATCAGTCTTTTCTTGCGCAGCCTTTGCAGCCGCTATCTGGACTATATCAACATCCAGCGCGTGGCGCTCGTCGAGACACTCGGTTTCGAGCTGCAGCGTGACCATGTGAAACCCATGCTGCTCCGTCAGCCGTCGATAGGCCCTGTTCAGCAAGTGCGCGGCCTCGGCGGGTGCCCTATGGCGGATATGGGCGGAAAACGCGTGTTTGCCGCTGGTCAGCGTCCAAGCATGCACGTGGTGAACATCCACAACCCCGTCCTGGTGGTTCAGATCCGCCATCACAGCGTCGAGATCCGTTCCCTCGGGCGTGCCTTCCATGAGAATGTGGACCGCTTCTTTGATTACGCCGACGGAGGCCCAGAGGAGAACCACCCCGAACGCCATGCCGAGGATCGGGTCGATCGCGAGAAAGCCGGTGAACTCGATCACGAGAGCGGTCACGATGATCAGGAGGCTGCCGACAAAGGTCTGGATGATGTGCCAGAGCGCGCCGCGGGCATTCAGATCGTCTTTGCTCGATTGCCACATCAGCCCCAGCGAGATGACCTCTGTGACCAGGCCACCGAAGGCGACCCAAAGCATTGGGCCCGTGGCCAGGTGGATCGGATTTCCGAGCCGAATCGCGCCCATCCAGATCACCAGAAGCGCCATGCCGAGAAGAAAGCTGCCATTCACCAGCGCGCCGATGATCTCGGCGCGGTACCATCCGAAACTGCGCGCCGAATCCGCTGGACGGCGCGCAATCCGCTTCGCGATGATGGCCACGAGAACACCGCCAACCGCCGACAGGGTGTGAAACGCATCCGACAGGACGGCGATCGAGCCGGTCCAGAGCCCGACGGCGAGTTCAATCATGAAATAGACGCCGGTGAGCCAGGCAGAAATCACAAGGGCCTTGCCGGAACTCGGCATGTGTCCAGCGTGAGAATGATTGGCCATATCAGCTCTCCTCCCGTTGCGTACCGGTCTTTCGCGTCGCGGCAAAGAGAACCGACAGGCCCGTAAAGCCACCGAGCGCAAGCGCGGTCCATGTGGCGGTGCGGGCATCTCCGTTCATCGCCTGGCTGCCCATGTGAGCGAGCAAAAAACTTGCGGGAATAATCCCGGCCATCGTGGCCAGCGCGAACCTCCAAAGATGCAGCTTGCTCAGACCTGCGGCGTAACTGATCATATCGAAGGACAGAAACGGCAGCAGGCGACTGCCGAAGACCAGGAAGGTCAGAGTGTTCTGGGACCCGAACAGGCCTGCGTTAATCTTCTGACCGAGATGACGCTCAACGAAGGGACGACCCAGGCCGCGGGCCAGACCAAAGGCGGCAAGCGCACCGAGTTCCGCACCTAGAACGACGAAGAGCGTCCCGTACGTGTGTCCATAAGCCGCTCCGGCGGCGAGTGCGATCGGCGCCGAGGGCAGGGGGCTTGCCACGATAGCGATTGTCATAAGCGCCACGATGACAATTGGTCCGGCAAGACCTGCCGCCTCGATCCAGCGGTCAATTTCCGCGCGATCCGGCAGGCGAATGTCAACGCCAAGGACGTCCGGGAAGGCCAATGCGACGACTCCCATCAGGAACACCGCAATAAGAAGAACGCGCATCATCATGGATCAAAACACGGCATAGAGCAGAACGAAGAACGTCGCAGCCAAAAGGTCAAAGGCCACGCAGAATGGAATATACCAGTTCGGAATCCGGGCGAGACGATAAGAATTGTGGTGTGACATGTCCCAAAGGGCGTGCAGGGCCAAGCCCAAGGGGAGGAAGGCCCAATGCCATATCAGCCCCAGGAAGGCTGCCGAGCCGAACAAAAGGGCCACGGCGAGCTCTGCCCAGAACACGCGCGCTCTGCCGTCCGCGGCGCCAAAGCCGATATAGGCACCGCCAATCAAAGCAAGCGTGATCGAAGCAAGAGCTATCGAGCTCTTTTCATCCAAAAACAAGTGAGCCGGCATTGAGAGCAAGACAATCAACACGCCAACCCATACGGGAAATTTCAAGATATCCCCGTGTCGATGGTGCGATAAGTGATCGCCTGTCTTTTTGAAAATCTGTGCCATGGCTTGGTACCTAGGGATTCCAGCAACTGGAAGGTCAAGGGTTATTCATCCACGCGCGCAACGCGGCGCTCACTCAACCGTTCCACGGGGAGGTCAAAGGACCGATATCAGGACGCATTTGACGCTGACGCCCGGTTCATGTCCGACGCGCGTGGCGATTTTCAGTCATCTTTCGCCTTCTGCCAGACTTGCTGGCAGGCTGAGTAAAGAAACGTCGCTGACCAGGTCAGCAACATGAAGCCCAAAAGCGATTGCAGCATCAGCAACAGTCGAAAGGGCCCGACCACCTCTATGGACGAATAGCCAAGGGTCGAGAACGAGATGCCCGTAACATAGAGAACATCCTGAAACATCGGCGGGCTGTTGCTGAACGATTGCGGCAGAACGCTTGCCACCACCATCGTGTTGAACACGGCGAGCGTCACAAGTTCCAATACGTGCAGCAACAGCAACGCGGAAAACGTCAGGATGATCCGAAAGCCGGAGCCATCCGACCGCTGCGGGGAAAACTTCAGAATGCCCGACAACGCATAATGATGGACAATTCCCATCAGGATCGCCGCGCATATTCCGACAAACATGGCCATCAACTCGGTCATACCCCCAAACCCGTCTTCCTATTCAAACAGGTCAATCTGACCATACATCAGGCTTTTTAGCACAACTGGACCGATTGATTCTTCACAGGTCAGGCCAACGCGGGGGGCAACCCGTTCAGGGCGACATCCACCGGAACGGTCGGCAAGTTCGATGCGATCCAGCCAGGCCCTTCGCCTGATCCCAACATCCCTTCCGAGATATCGGCGTAGCCCGAATAACCAGCTTGTCTTAACGCTCGAAGCAGCGATGCGGAGCGTCCGCCAGTGGCGCAGATCAGTCCAACGGTGCGATCACCGCTCAGTTCCTTCGCCCTGAACAATCGGTCCGGAAAACCGGACGCGTGCATGCTTATCGGCCATACACCAGCACCTACGCCGGTTTCTTGCCACTCTTCGCGCGTTCTGACATCGATGATCCGCGCCGTATCCGATAGAAGCGCGTCAAAGGCATTCTCTGCCGACCAGACAGATCGGCTCTGCGCCAGCAGCGGTGACGCCGTGACGGTCAGCACCGTCATATGAGCACCCAGAATGAAACGGCGCCGGTTCAAATCAAGAGCCATATTCGAAAACCTCATCCTTTGATCGGTTGCGATCCCAAAGGTCACATAACATGCCAGCAACGCTACCCGGGAGCACGACACGGTGCAGGCACAGATTTGTATCCATCTGTAGCAAGGGACTGACCTGATACAAATGGCTACAATTCTGCCCATGAAACACGATGCAACGATGATTTAGGAAAGACACCATGGGACCGCCACCTCATATCCTTATCGTGGATGACCACGCACAGATACGTGAAAGCGTCGCGCGCTTTCTGGAGAAGAACGGAATGCGCACGACCGTCGCCAGGGATGCCGTGGAGATGGATGCCAAGCTGGCCACCGGTCACTTCGACCTGCTCGTGCTCGATGTCATGATGCCGGGCGAGGACGGTTTGTCGGTTTGCCGCAGACTTGCGCCAGAAGGTGATCTTCCGATCATCATGCTAACGGCGCTTGGTGAGGAAACGGATCGGATCGTGGGGCTGGAAATCGGTGCGGACGATTATCTCGCCAAGCCATTCAATCCACGAGAACTGCTCGCCCGCATCAAGTCGGTTCTTCGGAGAAGCAACCGCGACGAACCCGTGGCCGGAACCCTGGCTGGGAGGAAGATTTGTTTTGCGCACTGGATACTGGATACCGACCGGCAGGTGCTGATTGACGAGGCCGCAACCGAAACGCCATTGACGACCTCCGAGTTCAAATTGCTGGCGGTCCTGCTGGAACGCGCGAGGATGGTGCTCAGCCGTGACCAGTTGCTTGACCTGACCGCTGGTCGGACGGCAGGCCCGATGGATCGCACCATCGACAATCAGATCAGCCGCCTCCGTCGCAAAATCGAGCCGGATGTATTGCGACCGAGTGTCATCAAGACTGTGCGGAACGGCGGATACTGCCTGGCTGCCGATGTCGAGGATGCGCCGTGATGCGCCGTGCGATGAGATCTCTGAGCGGCCAGTTGATCCTGCTTGTGGTCGCGGCACTTGTCGTGGCCCAGGCGATCAGCCTGTTCCTGTTCGCTGACGAGCGCAGCCTGGCCATCCGTGCTGCTTTGGGGTTCGAGGCTGCTGGACGCGCAGCGAATGTGGCGCGGTTGATCGAAGAGGCCCCGTTGGACCTGCAGAATTCCATCCTTCGCGCGGCAAATTCACCACTTATCCGGTTTGATCTGTCAGACGCTCCGAGTGTGGAACACACCAGTCATTCGCATGGCGACCTTGTTGAAGGGCGTATCCGTGCGCTAATGGACGATAGCTACAGCCGCGATATTCGCGTTGAACTGCACGAGATCGAGGGCGAATTGAGGCCCTTGCCCAATCTTTCTGACGAAATGACGGAAATGCATCTCGCGATGATGCGCGGAGAGTTGACAGCGGTTGAAATGAACCTGTCGATCGCCATTAAGGGAGCGCGTTGGCTGAATGTCGGAACGCGGTTCGAGCGTCCACCAATCCAATGGCCTTTCTATTCGATGCTGACCTTTGGAATTTCCGCCGGACTGCTTTTGGTGGCGATTTTCTGGTTTGTCATGACGCGCCTGACGCGTCCTTTGCGGCACCTGTCGAAGGCCTCGGACCATCTTGGCCGGGGCGAGGATGTGCCTGAATTGACCGTCGCAGGGCCGACCGAGGTCAGGGATCTGACCGTCGCCTTCAACCGCATGCAACGACGGCTGACCCGGTTTGTCAGTGATCGGACACGGATGCTCGCAGCGCTTGGTCACGATTTACGCTCGCCGTTGACTGCTATGCGTGTCCGCGCGGAGCTGGTTGACGAAGAAGAGACGCGGGACAGCCTCATCGCATCGGTCGAAGAGATGCAGAGTATGGTCGAAGCGACGCTCACCTTTGCACGGGGCCTTACCGGATCAGAAGGCTCCGAAGTGGTCGATCTGCGCAATTTTCTGGACAGCTTGTGCAGCGATATGGCGGCACACTGCACCTTTGCCCCGAGTGATGATGTTGCCGTGCGGCTTCGACCCAACGCGTTCCGAAGGGCACTGAGGAACTTGCTTGAGAACGCCGTTCGCTACGGTGGTGCCGCAAAAGTCAGCTGGGCGACCCACGGTTCGAACCTCGTACTCAACATCGATGACAATGGGCCCGGCATTCCCGTCGACCAGTTGGAAAAGGTCTTCGATCCCTTCTATCGCCTCGAGCAATCGAGGTCTCTGGAAACGGGCGGTTATGGGCTTGGGCTCTCAATCGCGAGGACAATCGTCCAATCCCATGGCGGCGATATCCAGCTGGTCAACCATAACAGCGCGGGTTTGCGCGCTGTTGTCACCATCCCACTGGATGAAAGCGAACTAATCGAAGGAGAAACAGATGAAACTGAAAACGCTCATTCCAACGTTGCTGGCCAGCTTGCCCGCCAGCATGGCGCGAGCTGATGGTCCAGGCTCCTGGACAGGTCACATATGGGGCGGAGGCTATGGCTTTATGGGCGGCTTCATGATGCTCGCCTTCTGGGGCGCCGTGATCGCATTGATCGTGTTTCTGGTACTCAGGCTGCGGGACAATGGCACCCGTCCCCCGGACTCGGACGCGCAGGAAGCGCTCCGGCGCCGCTTTGCGAATGGGGAAATCGACGAAGAAGAGTTCCGTCACCGCAAAGCAACGCTCGACGAATAGACCCCGCCGCGGACGCCAAAGCCGTCCGACGCGACGCCCACCGACACTGGATAGGAAAGAACGCCATGTTCCCGGAAATTGGTCACTTCGCACTGGCCCTCGCGCTGGCCCTCGCACTTGTTCAAAGCGTTCTGCCGATTGCAGGTGCATCGCGTGGAAACGCCGTCTGGATGAAATCCGCCCAGGCGACGGCAATAGGACAAGTGCTGTTTGTGGCCATAGCCTTCGCAGCGCTGATGCAGGCCTTCATCGCCAGCGACTTCACCGTCAGGAACGTCGTCGAGAATTCCCATTCGCTCAAGCCGATGCTCTACAAGGTGGCCGGGACCTGGGGCAGCCATGAGGGTTCGCTGCTGCTCTGGATCCTGATACTCGCGGTGTTCGGCGCGGGCGTCGCCTGGTTCGGATCGAACATCCCCGCCGAGACCAAGGCGCGCACCTTGTCGGTGCAGGCGTGGATCAGCGTCGGCTTCCTGTCCTTCCTGCTGCTGACGTCGAACCCCTTCGAGCGGGTGTTTCCGCCGCCGCTCGACGGCAATGACCTCAACCCGTTGCTTCAGGACATGGGTCTCGCCATGCACCCGCCGCTTTTGTATTTCGGGTATGTCGGCTACTCCATCGTATTTTCCTTTGCCGTTGCGGCTCTTCTGGAAGGGCGCGTCGATCCAGCCTGGGCCAGATGGGTCCGCCCGTGGACATTGGCCGCGTGGGTCAGCCTTACGGCAGGTATCGCTCTTGGATCTTGGTGGGCCTATTATGAACTGGGCTGGGGCGGCTGGTGGTTCTGGGACCCGGTCGAGAACGTGAGCTTCATGCCCTGGCTTCTGGGCACGGCGCTGCTGCATTCCGCCATCGTCACCGAAAAGCGCGACGCGTTCAAAAGCTGGACCATCCTGCTTGCCATCCTGACTTTCTCGCTTTCACTTCTCGGCACGTTCATTGTCCGATCCGGCCTGCTTACCTCCGTGCATGCCTTCGCCGTCGATCCAGAGCGCGGGCTTTACATTCTGGGTCTGCTGGCCGTGTCCATCGGTGGGTCGCTGGCGCTCTACGCCTGGCGGGCGCCCGAAATGGAGCCGGGTGGTCTGTTTCGCCCGATCAGCCGCGAAGCCGGGCTGCTCGTGAACAACCTCATTCTGGCCGCCGCTACGGGAACGGTCCTGTTCGGGACGCTTTATCCGCTGATCCTCGAAGCTGTCACCGGGGACAAGATCTCGGTGGGTCCACCTTTCTTCAACGCGGCCTTCATTCCGATGATGCTGGCGCTGGTCGTGTTCATGGGTCTTGGTCCATTCCTGTCGTGGAAGCGGGCTGATATCGCCGGTTTGCTCGATCGCATTCGGTTCGTGGCCGTGCTGGCGGTCATCGCAGCTTTGGCCGCATGGTATCTTCTGAACGGTGGGCCGATCATGGCCTATCTTGCCATCCTCGGTGCAGCGTGGCTGCTTTTTGCAACCCTACGGGAATGGGCGCTACGCATCCGCCTGTTCGAGGTTCCCCTTGCGGAGAGCGCGAGACGCGCGCGCAACCTCCCACGTGCGTCACACGGCATGACGCTTGCCCATGCCGGGGTCGCCGTTTTGATGATGGGGATGATCGGCTCGACCGGATGGAAAAGTGAGGAGATCGTCTTTGCCGGCCCCGGGACCGAAGTCACGATCGCCGGGTTCGACATCACCTTCGAAGGGGCCGCAAAGGTTCAAGGGCCGAACTACATCGCGGATCGCGGCACCCTTGTGGTGCGTCGGGATGGCGAACTGGTCACGAAGCTGTTCCCGGAACGGCGGTATTACCCGGTCGCGGAAAGTCAGACGACGGAGTCGGCCATCCGGTCCACATTGGCGGGTGATCTCTATACGTCGATTGCAACGCCGGCCTCCGATCAAGTGAACAACGCCGGAGCCTGGACCCTTCGGATCCTCTATGAACCGCTCGTCAACCTGATCTGGATCGGCTCGATCTTGCTGGTGATCGGTGGCTGTTTGTCCTTGTCGGATCGCCGTTTGAGGGTCGGGGCGCCGCGCCGCGCCAAACAGCCAGCCAGCGATGCTGTTCCTGCGGAGTAGGAGAGAAGATGAAACGTCTCACTGCCGGGCTGCCGTTTATTGCGGCGGTCATATTCGGGGGGTTTTTTCTCTGGGGGCTCAATCCCGACCGGGATCCCAATGAGATCCCTTCCGTCCTGATCTCGCAACCGGCCCCGGCGTTCGATCTCGATCCCGTGCCGGGGTTGGAGACACCCGGCCTGGCCCGAAGCGATCTTGTCGGCAACGAACGACCGGTCGTGGTCAATGTCTTTGCGTCCTGGTGCGTGCCCTGCCGCGCGGAACATGCCGTGTTGACACGCTTTGTCGAACGCGGGGGCATGCGGTTGTTCGGCATCAACTACAAAGACAAACCAGAGGATGCCGTGAAGTGGCTCAATGACCTCGGCAATCCCTACGAGCGGATCGGGTCCGACCTGTCGGGCCGCACCGGGATCGAATGGGGCCTGTCAGGCGTGCCGGAAACCTTCATCGTCGATGGCGGTGGTACCGTTTTGTTTCGCTATGTCGGGCCGGTCGTCGGTCCGGACGCCGTCGAACGGTTCACGCAAGCCCTGAAGCAAGCAGGCGCACTGCCAAATGGAGCAGCATTATGAGACAGTTGATTTTCGCGTTTTGCATCGGGCTCTTTCCCTTTGCCGCCAATGCGGTCGAACCGGACGAAATGCTGAGCGACCCGGTATTGGAACAGCGTGCGCGGGAGATTTCCAAGGATCTACGATGCGTCGTCTGTCAAAACCAGGACATCGACAGCTCGAACGCGGGTGTGGCGCGGGACTTGCGTCTGCTCGTACGCGAGCGACTGGTCACCGGAGACGCTGACACCGAGGTGATCGAATACATTCGGGCGCGGTACGGGGATTACGTGCTGCTGAAGCCGCCTCTGGAGCCTGCGACCTACGCGCTTTGGTTTGCGCCGATCGCTTTCGTCCTCATCGGGGTTTTCGTTGGTGGTGGGGTACTGATGAGTCGGCGAAAGCAAGAGGCATTTGAAGATTTGGGCTCGGAGGATGAAAACACCGTGTCCGAAATTCTCAGACGAAACGAAGCGGGGGATGCGTCATGATCTGGGGTATTTTCGGTCTTCTGACGCTGCTCGCAGTCGGAATTGTCCTCTACCCGCTGCTGCTGTCCAAATCGAACACTCTCACCAGAGGAGATGCGGTACCGGCGATCCTTGCCGATCAGATGCGGGAAATTCAACGAGACATGGACCGCGGTTTGATTTCTGAACAGGAAGCTCAAGCAGCCAGACTCGAAATCAAGAAACGGATCCTCGCGACGACCCGCAATTCGGGAGAAAAAACCGGATCATCCCGCAATGGCGGCAGAGTCACTCTCGTTGTCGCGGCGGTCCTCGCGCCGGTTATTGCCGCGGGCTACTATCTGACAATGGGATCGCCTGAGGTGCCTTCAATGGCCTTCGCTGCCCGTGCAGAGGAGCGCGCACAGACTGATGAAGTGATGGCGCTTGCAATACAACTTCGCGAAAGGCTTGTATCCGATCCGACCGGCGGCCCCAGCGAAGGGTGGATGCTGTTGGGCCAGACCTATCAGCGCATGGGCAGAACAGTTGATGCTGTCGAAGCATTTGAAGTTGTCGCCAAACGGGAGGATGCCACCTCCGCGACATTCTCTATGCTGGCGGAGGCTGTCGCGGTTGCCAATGATGGCGTTGTTATTCCACGGGCGAAATTGGCCATTGATCGCGCTTTGGAACTTGACCCATCCAATCCTGCGGCAACCTATTTCGAGTCTCTCTACCATCTTCAAAAAGAAGAGACGCGTAAGGCCTACGATCTGCTCGTTTCCCGGCTGAACCAGGAAAAGACGTTCGTGCCCTGGATGGAAACATACGTTTTGCAGATCAACCGGATTGCAGCGGCCGCCGACCTCCCGGTCGTCGATCTACCCAGCGGGCCGACATCACAACCCGGCCCGAGTGCGGCAGATGTTGCGGCGGCGTCAGAGATGAATGACGCGGACCGCGCGGAGTTCATCCGCTCGATGGTCTCGCGGCTGGCTGGGCGTCTTGAGGATGAACCGGAAGATCTGGATGGTTGGATGCGGCTGGCAAACGCCTATACCGTCCTTCAGGAGCAGGATCGCGCCATTGAGGCCTACCGTAAGGCTGAAGCGCTGTTGGAGCAGCAGCCCGCCAATGATCCTCGGCGTGCGGCGGTCCGCGCTGCGCTCGAGCGGCTCGGCGGCTGACTGCTGGTCGGTGTCCCGCCCGGGCAGATCACTCCTGTCCGGCAACCTTTGCGGAAACATCTCGACCGCTGGCTTGCGCCAAGGCGTCCATCACGTCTTCGGTCGTAAGCAATTCGGACAGCACAATGCCGTTTGGTGCCGACGGTCCATAGACGGCATTGAAAGGGATGCCATATCTGCCGAAACTCTCAAGGTAACGGGAAATGCGCGCGTCCGGGCGTGTCCAATCTGCCTGCATCGGCGTGACGCCTGGCGCGTCCAGCGTACTGCGGACCGGCTCCCGGTCGATGACAAGTGTCTTGTTCGCTTTGCAAGTCAGGCACCAGTCAGCTGTTACATCGACAAAGACGACCTCTCCTGCGGACACGCGTTTCGCTATGTCCGAACGGTCAAATGCGACCCAAGCCAACGCCGATTGCGACCCTGCACGGGCAGGCGCTGATTGCTGCAGGAGAGGACCCGCGGCAAGAGCCAGAACAAGACTGGCCGTGGCAATAGACCATCTGAATTGGGACTGCACATTCGGGAGGGACAAGATCAGAACGGCGAGACCGGAAGACGCCGCGACCGCGATGACGGAGGCCAGCCCGGCGACACCGTCGAGCACCCAGAACAGCCAAACGGCGGTTGCAAGCAGCAAGATCCCCATCAAGCTCTTGACGATCAGCATCCACCGGCCAGGTTTGGGCATGAACGCGACCAGACGCGGGAACGCGGCGATGACGAGATAGGGCAGGGCGAGGCCGAGCCCGAGGCTCGTAAAGACGATGAGAATGTCCACGCCACGCCCGGCCAAAGCAAAGGCCACCGCGGTGCCGAGGAACGGTGCCGAACAAGGCGTCGCCATGACGGCACCGAACATGCCGGTGAAAAAGTCGGCGGAATATCCGCTCCGCCCTCCGGTATCTGCAAGCCTTGTCTGCATGCCTTGTGGAAGGGCGAACTCGAACGCTCCGAACAGATTTGCCGAAAAGACGAGCAGGGCTGCGATCATCACCGCAAGAAATAGCGGACTTTGAAATTGCAGCCCCCACCCGACGCTGAGCCCTGCCGTCTGGAGCGCCCAAAGGATGAGCGCCAGACCCCACATGAACGTCATGATGCCAGCGGCGGCTGCGACGAAACCGAACCGGACACGGGTTGTGTCGTGATCTGTGTGTTTGAGCACAGACGACACCTTGATGGACAGCACCGGCAGCACGCAGGGCATCACGTTCAGGATCAATCCACCCAGCAGCGCGATCACGGCAATCCAGAGCAGTTCCATCATGTCCGGTGTCGTGGCGGCCAGTTCGAAGGGCGGTGCCGTACGTCGCGCCACGCGATCCGCAATCACGGTGAAGGCCCGGTTCTCGCCATCGGTGACGGTAATCGACGGCGCCACCGTCACATCCGTATTCGACGAGAGGATCGGCAAGCGCGCCCAAAGCAAATGATCCTCTTCTCCCAAACGTATATCGGGTTTGCCAAGCGCAACACCGATACCCAGTTCGGGAAACACATCCGGCGACTGGAGTGGTTCATCGACGCGCAGATTGACGATCAACTCCGTGAGGTCTTCGTCGATGAAGGCATTTGCCTCGCTGACGCCACCCGCCTCGGCTCCTTCGGGGACGCGCTCGGAAAACGTGCCAATCAGCCCAGCCGCAGTGCTGTCGATGTCGTTGCCGCGTCCGAGGCGAAGTGACAGGTCAAACTCTTCCGGGACACAGACATTGGAGCACACCAGCAGTTTGACTTGCGCGGAAAGAGTCACAGGTGCGCCGGGATCTTTGAGCGTTATGCGCAGCGGAAAGACGACTTCACCCGCATAACCAAAATTTTCGATGCCGAAGGCGGTGAAGCGTGTCGGGGAAGGCCACATGAATTCGACATCTGCGACGTTTTCGGAACCGCTCCATTCGACCGAAGGCGGTATTCCCACCTCTCCTGGCGACCGCCAATAGGTCTTCCAGTTTTCGTTCAGTTGGAGATGAAGTCCGGCGGAAAGAGTCTGCGTGTTCTTGGAAACACCGTCCTGTGCCGTGATGAGATGCGCCTTCAGCGGAGAGCTTTGATACGCGGCTGATGTCTCCGCCGAGCCACTGCCAGAGGAAAGCGCCAGGATCAGTGCGGGCAAAATCAGAACCCGGCGCAGTGTCGACAGGGTTTTCGCCAAGGATCCGCTTCCTTCCCTTAAAGCCGGCTCGGGTTGAATCTGCACCCGGAACTTTGTCTCAAAGACCGCCGACGGCAAAGCCTTGTCGACCATCAGAACAAACAACACGCGCTACGTCGACAGAGGACGAGGATATCAACCGACACCCGTCGGGGAGGATGATCGATGCCTGCTTGGTGGAAACGATGACCTCCCGCTCGGGACAGTCTTCAAGACTTGCGGCGCATCCGCCAAGCGTTGTAATCGTCAGCAACCATGCGCTTGCTCGCATTTTCCCGCGCAAATTATCGCCTGTTGCGTGCAACCACGGGAATCGCAGAAGGCACGGACACGGGTGTTTCTTCGATACTGCCTTTCTCTTCGTTCGAATGGCACGACTTTCCCATAAATTTGTGCATCACGAGATGCGCACCGACGCAAAGCAGGAGTGGGGCGAAAGCCGCTGCATTGCCCCACATGCCCGCCAATGTGCCGCCGGCAAGAAAAAATCCCGCAATGGGCAGCAGCATGACGACGCAACACGCCATCATTCCGTAATGCATGAGCCTGTCCGTGATCGGCTTTTTTCTGTGGTTTTGGTGGTCCATGACACCCTCATTGTCTCGTTCTTCGCGCCATTTGCGACCCTCCAGCAGGGTAAGGTCAAGGATACAAATGGATACACTTCTCGCGGCCTTGTCAGGTTGCCTGATGCCGGGTCTCCCGTAAAAGAGATGCAACAAACCCGAGGCTAGGAGTGTGTCATGACGACATTGCGAAACAAAAAGATCAATCGACGAAGCCTATTGGGGTATGCGGCTGTCGCTTTGGCTGCACCAAGCGTGGTTCGAGCCGAAACCATTCGCCGCAACATTTCTTCTTTCCGAGTTCATGACTGGCAAGACCACTTCGACGCACTCGGAAAGGGGATCATCATCTCCGATACCGTGACGAAGTCGCTCCAGCATTGGACATCAGATGGCGAGATGCGGATCTACCCAACTTCCGTTCCGCTGACCGACGAACTCACCAAACGCGGTTACACCGAAGTGGTGGAAAAACGCAAAAACCCCAGTTGGGCGCCAACGCCCTCCATGCGGGAACGCAATCCGGAATGGCCGGCTCGTGTCGAGGGGGGTGATCCGGACAACCCCTTGGGCACTCGTGCACTGTACCTGTCGTGGCAGTACTACCGTATTCACGGGACACAGGATACGCGCAAGATCGGCCGTCGGTCGTCAAACGGCTGCATCGGTTTGTTCAACAAACAAATCGAGGAGGTCTATGAGCGCATGCCTGTCGGCACTCAGGTCAAACTCATCTGACACAACGGGCAAGACGGAAGACACAAGCATGGATAAATTGACCGCACTTATCGCAGCCGTAGTTATAGCTGGCGGGGGAGTTGCAACTTGGCAGTTCATTTCTGCGGAAGATACAGCGATGGGTCATTCCATGACGCCTCCTGACACGAGTAAGATAGAAGCAGGCGACCCAATCGTTCAGGTCCAACTGCCGGCAGAATTCTCGGAGCAAGCCACGATTGGGAAAACCATATTCGAGGCTAAGTGTTCCGAGTGCCATGGAGCAAACGCAGCGGGACAAAACGGGATTGCCCCGCCTCTTGTGCACAAGATTTACGAGCCAAGCCACCATTCAGACATGGCCTTTGTTCTGGCCGCTCAAAATGGCGTGCGTGCGCATCACTGGAAATTCGGTAATATGCCAAGGATCGAAGGACTGACACAAGGAGACGTCAAGATGGTTGCCGCCTATGTCCGCGAACTACAGCGGGCCAACGGGATTGACTGATGCGTTGGTCGAAGACAAACCGATGGATTCTGTCGATCGTTTTCGGCCTTTTCCAAGTGGTTCTCGGAGTGCCTGAGGCGCCAGCGTTTCATGGTGAAGCGTCCTTGGCGCAAGAATTTCACGCTCACGAAGATGTAGGGTCATCGACGAACGAGGCCTCTGGCCACTGTCATCCGGGACTCGATTGTTCTGTCACGGCTGTGGTGTTTCTCCAGCCAAACGTGGTTTACGAGCCTCAGTTGCTGACGGCTGTCATGCAAGACGCCGCGACCCAACTAACAGAGTTGCGCTCCACCAGCGATCCTCCACCGCCACGACGGTGGGTCTGATTTCACATCGCTCGAAAAGCAGACCCAAAGAAGGATCCAAGACATGAAGAAGACAACTATCACAGCGGCAGTGTTGATTGCAGGAACCGCGGTTGCGGCATTTGCGCATAGCGGTGCCACGGGCATCGTAAAGGAACGCATGGATGCCATGGCCGCCATGGGAAAGGCAGTCAAAACCGTAGCCCCGATGATGCGGGGTGAAACGGCCTATGACGCAGAAACAGTGGGCGATGCAGCGCGCCTGTTCCAGCAGCACGCCGGCGAGAGCATGACAAAGCTGTTCCCGGAGGGCACGGGGGGCATGCCCTCGGAAGCCAAAGACGAGGTGTGGACCGATTGGGACCGCTTCGCAGCATTGGCAAGTCAGCTGGAGGAATACTCTGAGGGCCTGGAACGCGCAGCCGACAATGGGTTAGGCGGCATGGGTGGCAATACCTCCACGGATGGCGCCTCGATGATGGGCGGCGGATCCATGATGGGAAGCGATACAACCATGATGGGCGGGAGCGCGATGATGGGCAGAGGCGGCATGATGGATGCCGCCGCCATTTCCGAAATGCCCGCCGACGCGGCATTCGCGATGACGACCCAGGTCTGTTCCGCATGCCATGAACGCTTCCGGGCGGAAGAAGACTAACCATGCGCCGGTTTTTGACACTCGTCAGCGGGGTCGCCGTGCTTGGCACGGCCGGCCTCGGCGCTGTTATTGCATGGCCTGTCGGCAGTGCAGTGACTCCGATTGCAACAGAGGGCAATGTCGACCGGGGCGCATATTTGGCGCGCGCCAGTGGGTGCATTGCCTGTCATACCAATTTTGAAGCGGGCGGCGCACCACTTGCCGGAGGGGCGCCGCTCGAAACCCCGTTCGGAACGTTCTATCCGCCCAACCTGACGACCGACCCCAAACATGGCATGGGCGAATGGACGGCAGAACAGTTCGCAAAAGCCGTGCGGCAGGGGATCGGCCCCGATGGAACGCCCTACTATCCATCTTTCCCATATACGTTCTATGCGGATTTTTCTGACCAGGATATCGCTGACCTCTGGGCGGCGTTTCAAACCGTGCCGCCCGTGGACGAACCTGCACCAGAAAACGATGTCAGCTTCCCATTCGATCAACGATGGGGGCTGAAGCTCTGGCGAGCGGCGTTCTTCTACGATCCGGATACCGAACCGGTTGAAGGGCGAAGCGGCGCATGGAACCGCGGACGGGAATTGGTGCGCGGTGCGGCACATTGCGGAGCCTGCCATACGCCGCGCAATCTTGCAGGAGGTCGCGATATCGGTGCTTCCTTTGCAGGCAACGCCCAGCTTCCCGGTGGCAGCAAGGCACCCGCGATACGGCCAAAAGACCTGGCCAAAAACGACTGGACGGTTTCAAACCTCGCTTATGCGCTCCAGACCGGCATCACCCCTTCGGGCGATGCTTTCGGCGGCAGCATGGCGGAAGTGGTTCGCGAGGGAACTCGGTTTCTGACACCTGCCGATCGCGAAGCGATGGCGCTTTTCCTGCTGAACAAGGACACGGTCGAGGCGGAGAACCCCGCTTCGAACTAACATCACGCGGGGGCAACAAGCCCTCGCTTTATCGAGGATCGAAATGAAACAAACACGTCGGGATTTCTTGCGCCATGCGACACTGGCGGCCTGCGCGGCGGCCATCCCGCGGTCGGCTTATGCCGCAACCCCGTTCGAGGACGTGGTTGCCAAGGTTGCGCGTCAACAGCTTCTTCCGGACACCTACCCGGGAACAGAGATCTGGGGCTATGACGGCCTCGTTCCGGCTCCGGAAATTCGGGTCGCTCAAGGCGATCGGGTGCGCCGCAGGTTCCGCAACGAGGTTCCTGACCCCAGTTCGGTTCACTGGCACGGAATCCGGATCGACAACGCGATGGATGGCGTTTCAGGGCTGACCCAGGAGCCCGTGGCACCGGGTGAAACCTTTGACTACGACTTCGTCGTACCAGACGCGGGCACCTATTGGTATCACGCGCATAATCGCTCATACGAGCAAGTCGCGCGTGGTTTGCGCGGTGCCTTGATCGTCGAAGAGGCCGATGGGCCGGACATCGACAGCGAGGAAGTCATCGTTCTGGAGGACTGGTTGCTCGACCCTGAGAGCGGGCAGCTGTTCGACAATTTCGAACAGCCTATGATGATGAGCCATAGTGGACGTACCGGCAACTTCATCACGACCAATGGGCGCTATGACCTGACCTTGCCCGCGAAGCGTAACGAACGCATTCGCTTGCGCATCATCAACGCAGCTAGCGCGCGGATTTTCCCGCTGAGGCTATCGGGGGTGAGTGGCTGGACGATGGCCCTGGATGGGATGCCTATCGGCCAACCCCAGCCGGTTGACGGTGAATTGATCCTCGGTCCCGCACAGCGCGTGGACCTGATCGTCGATGTGACCGCAGACGAAGGCGGAACCGCAGAGGTGCTGCGCATCGGCGATGATGATCAACTGACCCCGCTGGTGACTTTTTCCGTCGATGGCACAACCAGTTCAGTACCGAGAGACAAGCCGCTGCCGCTGCCGCCGAATCCCGCGGCACACGCGCCGGACCTTGCCGAAGCGCGTGATTTGCGACTGGTCATGTCCGGTGGAGCAATGGGGCGGATGCAGTCTGCCATGCTCGGAGGGGAACGCCTTGGGTTTCGTCAGCTTGCCCAGGCGGGCAAGTTCTGGGCCCTGAATGATGTCGCCGAAATGACCGACACGCCATTGGCCGATCTATCCCTGAACGAGCCGGTGCGCTTGAAGATCGAGAACCAGACCGTGTTCCCACATGCGATGCACCTGCACGGAATGCATTTCCGTGAGCTGCGCCCCGACGGCGCGTTCGGACCGATGCGCGACACGATCCTGTTGGCTGGCAACGAGTCCCGCGAGATCGCCTTTACGGCGGACAATCCCGGCAAGTGGCTGTTCCATTGCCACATGCTCAGCCACGCCGCGTCCGGCATGACAACCTGGATGCGGGTCACATGAGGTATCTCGTTTGGTCCGTTCCGATCACTGTTGTCGCAGCCGCTTTCACCTATTGGCTCTCGACCAGTGCATCCTCGGATGTCGGCAGCGCGTCCAAGGCGGAGAGCTCCGACATCCAAGAAGGCGCGTTGCTCTACGCAGACAACTGCGCGTCTTGTCATGGCGCAAATCTGGAAGGCCAGCCGGAATGGCGAACGCCCGGCGCGGATGGGCGCCTGCCAGCACCACCGCATGATGAGACGGGTCACACCTGGCATCATCCTGACAGCCTGCTCTTCGATTACACAAAACTGGGGGGTGCGGCGCTTCTGGCGCGTCAGGGTGTCGAATACGACAGCGGAATGCCGGGTTTCGCAGACGTGCTGACCGACCAGCAAATTCACAACATCCTGGCCTTCATCCGGTCCACCTGGCCAGACCGCGTTCGCGAAGTCCAGGCCGCGCGGACAGAAGCCGACGAACAACGGGGAGATAATTAAAATGCGTTTCAGACAAGCCTTCACGACTGTCGCGATAGCTGCCTTGCTTCCGATACCGGTACTCGCCGACGAACTGTCAGAGTCCCGGGTCAAGGAACTTGTGCTCGAGGCAATCCGCGAGAACCCGGAGATTGTCATGGAGGCCGTGGCGATCCTCGAACAGAGGCAGGCGCAAGCGCAGGAGCTCAGTCAGGCCCAAGTTCTGAATGACCAGCGCGATCTGATCGAGAACGATCCGAATGCGCCGGTTCTCGGCAACCCGGAAGGGGACGTCACCGTTGTGGAATTTTTCGACTACAACTGTCCCTATTGTCGGCGGGTCAAACCCGAGGTGCGGGCTTTGATCGAAGAGGATCCAAACATTCGCCTCGTCTATCGTGAATGGCCCATTCTCGGAGACGGATCGGTGTTCGCCGCGAAAGCGGCCTTGGCAGCGCGCAAGCAGGACAAATACGAAGAGTTTCACTGGGCGATGATGGGGCTGGAAGGCCGCGCGGAAGAGGCCTCCGTGCTGCGCGTTGCCGAGGAGATCGGCCTGGATATCGCGCAGTTGCGCAAGGACATGGAGGCCCCCGAGGTCGAAGAGCACATTGCGACATCCATGCAACTGACCCAAGCTCTGGGCTTCAACGGCACGCCGTCTTTCGTGATCGGTGACGCGCTGGTGCCTGGCTTTGTCGAAAAGGCGCAGCTTGCCGACTTGGTCGAAGAAGCCCGCAAAGACGAAGACTGAAAGTTCTTGCCCGGACCGCCCCTGGGTGGTCCGGGCACTGCATCAAGCGGCCGCAGGTTCCACGTCATAGCCCGCATCCCGAATGATCGCTTGGACCTGATCGGCTGGTAACACGCTGTCGACACGCACTTGTCGGGCAGAAAGGTCACATTCTACGCCTGCATTCGGATCTGCGGTTTTCACTGCGCTTTCGATTGCTGCGGTGCAATGCCCACAGCTCATGTCCGGAACGCTGAACTTCATCGGAACCACTCCTTGATCTGATTTCTGCCGGTGACATGGGGCTTCCCCGCGCTGGAAGGTCAAGAGAAGAAATTTATTTGGCGCCCTCCCATTGACCCTCCAGTTACTGGAAGCCCTACATTCCACCTCGAATGGAAAAACAGGTGAAACATATGCCCGAACCCAAACAGATCAGCCTGCCGATCGAAGGCATGTCATGCGCGTCCTGTGTCGGCAGGGTCGATCGCGCATTGAATGCAATCGACGGCGTAGAGGATGTGTCGGTGAATCTTGCATCCGAAACCGCGCGTATGAGCGTGGACGCGCTCAAGCGCGTTCCGGAAGTCATCGAAACTCTCCGCGAGCTGGGCTACCCTGCGCGGACGGTCAGGGCCGAACTCACGATTGCGGCCATGTCCTGTGCCTCTTGTGTCGGGCGGGTCGACAAGGCGCTTGCCGCGGTGCCCGGGGTGGTCGAGGTGAACGTCAACCTCGCCTCCGAGACGGCGACGGTGGTTTACGTCGAAGGTCTTGTCACGACATCCGATCTGATCGATGCAAGCGGCGCGGCAGGGTATCCGGCCACCGTGGCAACGGCCCAAGCCGGTGACGACAGGGTTGCGCGCAAGGAGGAAGAGGCTCTGGCGCTTGCCAAACGGGTCACCTTTGCAGCCATCCTCGCCTTGCCGGTCTTTTTGATCGAGATGGGTGGCCACGTCATTCCGGCCGTTCATATGCTTATCGAGACCACGATTGGTCAGCAGACGAGTTGGCTTCTTCAATTCGTTCTCACGACAATCGTTCTCTTCGGCCCGGGCCGGACGTTTTACACCAAGGGTTTCCCGGCCCTATTCCGGGGCGCGCCCGACATGAACAGCCTCGTCGCGGTCGGCACCGGGGCGGCTTACTTCTATTCCGTAGTTGCGACATTCGTACCATCGGCCTTGCCTGACACGCTGCGCTCTGTCTACTTCGAGGCGGCAGCGGTCATCGTCGTCCTCATCTTGCTGGGGCGTTTTCTTGAAGCGCGCGCTAAGGGGAGAACGGGCGCGGCCATCCAGAAGCTGCTGGGGCTTCAGGCGCGGACCGCACGCGTGATGCGGGACGGTGAAAGCATAGAGATCGAGATCGATGCGCTAGTTCAGGGTGACATCGTCATCGTGCGCCCTGGTGAACGCATCGCGGTTGATGGCGAGGTCATCGAGGGGACCAGCCGCGTCGACGAAAGCATGCTGACAGGCGAGCCGATTCCCGCTGAAAAAAGTGCCGGAGATCCGGTGACCGGCGGGACGGTCAATGGTGCCGGAAGTCTGCAATTCCGCGCCACCCGGGTCGGCGCCGACACAACCCTGGCGCAAATTATTCGCATGGTCGAAGAGGCCCAGGGCGCCAAGCTGCCGATCCAGGGATTGGTCGACCGGATCACGCTTTGGTTCGTACCTGCCGTCATGGCGATCGCGGCGGCGACCGTGCTGGTCTGGCTGGTTTTCGGGCCTGATCCGGCCCTGACAATGGCGCTGATCGCCGGTGTGTCGGTGCTGATCATCGCGTGCCCCTGCGCGATGGGGCTTGCGACGCCGACCTCGATCATGGTCGGGACGGGACGTGCTGCGGAAATGGGTGTCCTGTTCCGCAAGGGCGACGCCTTGCAGCAACTTGATTCCGTTGATGTGGTCGCCCTCGACAAAACAGGCACGGTGACCGAGGGGCGACCCGCACTGACTGACCTGGTGCTGGCCGAAGGGTTCGATCGTTCAACAACGCTCTCGAAGATCACCGCCGTGGAGTCGCTCTCCGAGCATCCTGTCGCGGACGCCATCGTCCGTGCCGCGCGGGCCGAGGGCGCACCTCTTGCGGGGGCCGAAGGCTTTCAATCGGTCACAGGTTACGGCGTGCGCGCCGTGGTCGAAGACGTGGAGGTGTTGGTTGGGGCCGACCGCTACATGGCGCGCGAAGGCATTGACGTCTCGGCATTGACTCCAGAGGAAACGAAGATCGCAAGCAAGGGTCGCACGGCGCTTTACGCTGCCA
This sequence comes from uncultured Paracoccaceae bacterium, assembly GCA_947500775.1. Taxonomy (GTDB): domain Bacteria; phylum Pseudomonadota; class Alphaproteobacteria; order Rhodobacterales; family Rhodobacteraceae; genus CANMTD01. The sequence continues at coordinate 13,768 of CANMTD010000008.1, read as the reverse complement.
TAGATGGACGTGTCGCCGCCGTGATCGGCGTCGCCGATCCGGTCAAACCGGCAAGCCGCGCAGCCATCGCAGCGCTGCACGAGAAGGGTCTTGCGGTTGCGATGATCACAGGGGACAAACGCGAAACCGCCGAAGCCATCGCCCGCGAAACCGGCATCGACCATGTCGTTGCCGGCGTTCTGCCAGACGGCAAGGTCGCGGCGCTTGACGGTTTGCGCGAAGGGAACAAGCGCATCGCCTTTGTCGGCGACGGGATCAATGACGCCCCGGCGCTGGCGCATGCCGATGTGGGTATCGCCATTGGCACCGGCACTGATGTGGCCATCGAGTCCGCGGATGTCGTCCTGATGTCCGGCGATTTGCGCGGCGTGGTGAATGCCTTCGAAGTGTCGCGGCGAACCATGCGAAACATCCGGCAGAACCTGTTCTGGGCCTTTGCCTACAATGTCGCGCTGATTCCGGTCGCCGCCGGGGTGCTTTATCCGGCCTTTGGGCTGCTCCTGTCACCAATTCTCGCGGCGGGCGCGATGGCGTTGTCCTCGGTGTTCGTTCTAACCAATGCCCTGCGCCTGCGAGGTATCGCGCCGGCGATGGACGAGCAGCGCGCAATCCCGGCAGAGCTGGCAGCTGTCACTCCTGCTCCAGCAGAATAACGGAGGTTCGACATGAACATCGGAGACGTTTCCCGACAATCGGGTGTGCCCCCAAAAACAATCCGCTACTACGAGGAAATCGGGCTGATCCGCCCGAACCGAAGTGAGAACGGCTATCGCGCATTCACCGAGAACCACGTTCACAAGCTGGCGTTTCTCGGTCGAGCACGGGCCTTGGGGTTCACCATCGAAGATTGCAGGACGCTTCTGGCTCTCTACGAGGATGAAAACCGCGAAAGCGTTCAGGTGAAAACGGTTGCGGAAGACCATCTTCGCCAGATCGAGGAGAAGATAGAGAAACTGCAATCCATGAGAACGACGCTTACCGAGCTTGTGGAGAAATGTGCCGGGGATCATCGTCCGGATTGCCCGATCCTCGCAGATCTCTCACCTGTACGAATGTCCGAATAATCGATGCCGGTTCGGCACGTTTCAGAACCAAATTGCGCGGACCGGCATCCAGATACCCATGAAGATCATCATCAGGTTTTCCGTCAGCGAAATGAACCCCAGCGGGACGGAACTGTCACCGCCGACGCAGGCGCATTTCAACTCCCGCTTGTCAATGTAGACAGCCTTGAATACGCTGACAGCGCCGACCGTGCCGATAAACAGGGCGACAGGCGCCGAGAGCCACAGCAGCGCGCCGGCAGTCATCAGGACACCTGCCAACGCTTCGCCGAACGGATAAAGCTTGCCGTATCGTACCCATTTGCGCGCCAGCAGATCGTAGTTGAGGAACATCGTCGAAAACCCTTCGACATCCTGCAATTTCTGGATCGCGAGAATGGTCATGGACAGCGAAATGAACCATTCGAACCCGCGCAAGGTAAAGACCGACCCGTACTGGTGCCAAGACAGGCCCAGTGCCAATAGCGCGGCGACGGAAAAGATCGCGATGACCGGCTGGTAGGTCGTGTCGCTTTGCTCTTCCTCGGGTGGGTCGATGTCAAAGAACACCCTGAGATCATCGTAGCCGCCGATCCGTTCTCCGCCGATGAAGGTCTGCGGCGTCGTCTCGACCCCGTGCTTCTCCATGAAAGCATCGGTGTCTTCACGGGTCTCAAGCGGATGGTCTTCCACCTCGAAGCCTTGCCGCTCCAGCAGGTCTTTCGATTTCAGACCGTAGGGGCAGACATGGCCCGGCATGACCATGCGATAAAGCTGCGCGGATTTACTGTCTGTGTCCCGGGGCATATGCTTTCCTCCTTATCCGGCGCAGGTGAATTGACCACGGAACCCGGCTTCGTAGTCGGTTCCGCGCTGACGATCAGATCGGTCAGGTCACCGTCTGTCTCTACGATCTCGGCCGATAGCGGGCCTTGAGAAAACGCATTTTCGCCCTGCGCATCCAGGCGCACCAGGTCACCGCTGATCTTCATCGCGGCCCCAGTCCCTTCGCCGGTCTCACCGGTCACCAGCACGGCTGGACTGTCCGAGGTGTAGGCAAATCGGCAGTCTCCACCATTCGGGAACACCGCTGCGATTTCGTCTTCCGTCAGAAACTCGGGATCGATTTTTGACACGACCTCCGTTTGAAGCGCCTGTTGCGCATCCACGACCTGTACCGGCGTTCCGGTCGGCGTGGCCGATGCCTCACCGTTTGCGCCAATGTCAGCAATGAGGTAGCGCATTTCGGCGATTTCCTTGTCCTGCGCATAGATAATGTCGTCTGCGAGCCCCCGGACGCGCGGGTCGGTGATCTCGGCACGAGTCGACGTCATGATGGCGATCGAGTGGTGCGGGATCATGGCGCGCATGTAGGACCTGTCCTGCACCGTAAATTGCCCGCGTACCAGCCAGAGGCTTGCCGCAAAGACAAGTATGGCGCCCCCGAAGATCGCGATGTTGGCTTTGGTGTTCTGATACATGGACAACATGTACGCCAACATGATCACGGCCATGGTCGCCCCCATCAGGATGGCCATGTAAAGGCGTGTCTCCGAAAAGAAGATATGGCCCCAAAGATAGGTGTTCAGGTACATCAGAACGAACATGACCACGGTCGATGTTCCGATCATCATAAAGAACCGTGAGTAGTGCATTTCCAGTCACCTCCTTGCAGTTCTCTGTAAAACAACAACATTCCAGCGCTGGAGAGTTCCAAAAGCGCGAATTTTCGTAGTTTCAAGGCAACAAAGGCGCGTCGTTTGCCCCGGTTCACGGCTTCTTTTCTTTGCCCCTGACGCGCACTGAATTTTCATGGGTCCGAGGAGATCGCGCCATGCAGAATTTCACGAGACGAGAATTGATTTGTGCCGGAGCGATGGGTTGCTTTCTGCCCACAATTGCCTGGGCCCACAAAGTCAAATTGCCCGAACGGTTCGAACCGCAATTGGTAAACACCCGTCGTGGTGACTGGGTTAAAGACGATGTCCACGTCGTTCCCGACGATTTTTTCCTTTATTTCATGCTCGAGGACGGGATGGCGATCCGCTACGGGGTCGGGGTAGGGCGCAAAGGTTTGTACGAACCCGGAGAGTTCACGGTAGCGCGCAAGGCCAAATGGCCATGGTGGCGGCCAACGAACGCCATGATCCGGCGCGAGCCACGCAAATACGCGAAGTACAAGGATGGGCTGAAAGGCGGGCCAAACAACCCGCTCGGGGCCCGCGCGCTGTATCTCTATGATGATGAGGGACGCGATACCTATCTTCGTATTCATGGAACCAACGCTCCGGAAACCATTGGATCGGCCGTGTCGAATGGATGCGCGCGGTTGACGAATGAACACGTAAAAGATTTGTATGATCGCGTAGAAATTGGCGCCCGCGTCTTCCTGTATCCCAAAGTGACAACGGCGTGAGGAGCGTTCTGTCGCCTTGAAGTTCCTCTTCCGGAAATGGCACAAGTGCGGCAGTTGGCGAAAGCCAGTCCATCATTCATGAGGTGACGGAATTGTCTTTGAGCCGGAGGTCTTTCCTTGGCGGGATGACCGTTGCGCTGGCTGGTACCCGCTTGCCAGCAGCGACACGCGAGTTGATCCTCGCGCCCCAATCGATCAAGGCGCGCCTTGCTGGGTACGACGTGTCGATGTTGGGCTTCAACGGTGGTCTGCCGGGCCCAGAAGTCAGAATGCGACAAGGACAAACCGCCCGCATTACCCTCGATAACCGATTGGAGGAGGGCGCTCTTGTTCACTGGCATGGGTTGCGGGTTCCAAATCGGATGGATGGTGTCAACGTTCTCACTCAGGATGTGGTCATTCCGGGCGACACGTATCGTTATCAATTCGGCGTCCCGGATGCCGGCACGTATTGGTATCACTCGCATTACCTGTCTTACGATCAGGTCAGCCGCGGCCTTTTCGGCGCCTTCATCGTCGAGGAGCAAAATGCGCCGGCTGTCGACCATGACATTGTTGTTCAGTTCTTCGATGTCTTGTTGGATCAGTCCGGACAGTACGACGAAGGGTTCAACCCGGCTCATTTCGCGACCGAGGGCCGTATCGGCAATACGGTCACGGCGCTTGTTTCCAATGGAACCAGCAAGAATGTGAGACAAGGCGACCGCCTGCGTTTGCGCCTGATAAATCCCTCTATCGACAGGGTTTACCGTGTCGGGCTGGACGGTCTGGCAGGCAAGATCGTTGCACTGGATGGTATGCCCCTGGCGCAGCCACAGACACTCGAACCCATCCTCCTAGCTCCGGGGCAAAGATGCGATGTGATTGGTGATGCGACCGGGCCTATTAGATTCGACGACAGCTTTGGAGAGTGGACGTTGAGCCTTGGCGAAATCGCTGTTTCCGGCTCTCGTGACCCTGCGAAAGTGCCCATCACCGCGTTGCCCGCCAACCGAATGCCCGCCCCGCAAGACCCCGGCCAAACCGCGGAGCTGGTGCTCCAGGGAGGTGCGGGAAGCGCGTCCCATAACGGCACTGGAACATGGGCGCTCAATGACGTATCTGGACTGCCTCGAACCCCTTTCCTATCCGTCGCGCGGGGGACGACCGTGCGCATTTCAATCCGCAACGAAACCGGGTTTCCACACGTCATGCATCTGCATGGCCACCATTTCTGGGAACTCGATGCGGCGGGGGAAGCCGGTCCATACCGGGACTCGACCTTCCTGGATATCGGCGAGACGCGGGATATTCTCGTCGTCCTGGACAATCCGGGATCCTGGATGCTGCATTGCCACATGTTGAGCCACCAAGCCGACGGTATGGCAACGTGGATCAGAGTCGGCTGAGGGTCGAGACGGATACATACCGTTACAAATCTCTGAATGATAACAGGCCTTTTGCCGTCTACGTAACCTGACAAGCGAGAAACAGGTCCATCGATTGCCAACGGGAGCGTTCATTGACCCTGACACCAAAATCTCTCGGCATGACTGCGGCGGCAGGATCAGCCGCCTTGCTGTTAGGGGCCTTCGTTTTCCAGGCTCTTGGGTACGCGCCGTGCGCAATGTGCATCTGGCAACGCTACCCACACGCAATCGCCATTGGAATGGGCGCTCTGTTGCTCTTTGCTCTGCCGATTTTGCCAATCCTGATAATCGGTGCCCTGTCGGCACTCAGCACATCCGCGTTGGGAATGTTTCATACCGGTGTCGAGCGCGGCTGGTGGGAGGGACCGACTTCTTGCACGGGATCCGGCCTCGATGTTTCCCAAATGTCGGTATCGGAATTGCTGCCCTCTGCGAGTTCAAATGCGTCCACTCTTGTTCTGTGCAATGAGGTTGTCTGGGAATTTCTGACGTTGTCCATGGCGAGTTGGAACGCGATCCTAAGCGGTGTCCTTGCTTGCCTCTGGTTGGTCGCGATCGCAAGACATCAAAAGGGTCGATGGCATGGGGTCGCGGACGTTTCTTGAATCGTCTCGCATTCATCGAAAACAAACAAAGGGCTTCGCTTCATGGTTACAAGACGACACTTCCTTGCACTTTCCGGCTCGCTGTTTTCAGCTTCTCTGAGTTCGCCAGCATTCGCTAAGACCTGGCCGACAACAGCCGAAAAAGCAGCTTGGGATGCGCAGGTCACGCCCGCCAACTATGACCCGGCAACAACCAACCCATGGGGGCTGCATCCCAGGCTGCTGCCGCAACGCGTTTTGGCGAATGACGGTTTGCGCCCGGGTGACATTCACGTCGATGCGATCGCGCGCTATCTGTACCATATCGAGGAAGATGGCACCGCGATGCGCTACGGGGTCGCGATTGCCAAGGGCGATCTCTATGAACCCGGCACCTATACGATCCGCCGAAAGGTCGAATGGCCGCACTGGACGCCAACACAGTCAATGATCGAACGCGATCCGGAGGCTTACGAGCGGTTTGCCGACGGTATGGAGCCCGGCCCCAACAATGCCTTGGGCAGCAGGGCTTTGTATCTATTCGTCGGAGATCGGGATACGTACCTTCGAATTCACGGAACGCCGAGCCCTCGCAGCATTGGCGGCCGGGCCAGTTCGGGATGCGTGCGCATGGTGATGGCCCATATCAATGATCTCTATCCGAATGTCGCTGTCGGATCGACGGCGTTCCTTTACTCGGCCGAAGACAGCGTTACCGCTCGAAGCTGACCTATTCGTAGGACAGAGAATCTTTGGCTCACACGCCGAGTACCGCGTCGTGCAGGGACAACTTGCAACGAATTGTTGGACGAACACTCAAGGCCGCGTCGCAAGTGAATTTTCGAACTGTGCGATCGCTACGGATTTGTCGTCCTCATCGTTCTCGAACAGCTTTGTGGTTCGCACGCCCGGCAACTTGCCAAAATCCGCCATCAGGCGCTTTGGAAAAAATGTGCGTCCAATGGATTCAAATCCTGGTAATTGCCTTAGGATCGCAGAAGTACTGACGCTACAAAAGCCTGAAGCAGCCGGACCGTTTGCCAATGCAAGTTGCAAGGCGCGCTCCGCGACTTCGGGGGACACATCGATCTCTTGTATGACGACATGGTAGGTCTCCCGTGCATGAGCCCGTGCGTAAAAATCGGCCACTTGTGGAGTAATGCCATAAAGCACATCTCCCCGTTCCGGTACCGCGCTCAGCCGGACCGTTCCTGCCGGATCGAAGATAACGCGCTGCGACCCATTGATCATGACGCTGGTATGCGCACCCGCCCCGGACCTGTTATTGATCATAGTGTACAGCGTCAACGCGGCCGGTCCGTCGTGACTGTAGGATGCACTACTGATGACTTCGGCTGAAGCATCAGGGCGCATGTCGTTTCCTGCACCGCACCCCGCCAAAATCACCAAGGCAAGCACCAAGAAAATGCGGTTCAAAAAGAGCAACTTGCAGCCTCCTGCCATGGGTTGAATGACTGAATTTTCGGGAACATCAGGGCCTCTGCCACTCTCGACACCAACTCTTCCGAATTTCACTTCCACCGAAACATGGTTTCGGTGTCAGTTGGTACACGACTCCTCGACAGGTTTTTCTCTGGATATCGCATGTCTTAGATGAAGAGGAGCGTTCGCCCCGAATTGATTTGTCGCAGTTTGTAACAGACCCCGCCTTTGTGACCTCGCGATACAAAACACCGGCTCGCGTGTTATTCCGCATCTGCAGGTGCATCCCATATAGTGGGTATCGCAACACTGACACGAGGTGATCGAAATGAAACGCAACACTTTACTCGCTGCAATGACCCTGGCTGCAACCGCCTTTGGTGGCGCGGCCTTCGCGGATGCCAACCATGGGCACGGTGGGCAGCTTGGTGCCCAAGGTGGGGCAGGCATGATGCAGAACGGTGGTCCGGGCATGATGGCGAACATGGGCGGAATGATGGACATGATGAAGCGCATGCACGGGAACATGATGGGCGGCGGCATGATGGGCGCAGGCATGGGCAGTGGTATGATGGGCCCAGGCATGGGTGCCGGCATGATGCAAATGTTCGACACTGATGGAGACGGCACAACCACGCCGGAAGAAATGCGCACGCGGCTTCAGGCCAAGCTTTCCGAGTTTGACAGCGATGGGGATGGAAACCTCTCGATTACCGAGTTTGAAGCTCTCCACAGCGCAATGATCCGCGAAATGATGGTGGATCGTTTCCAACACCTCGATGCCGATGGCGACGGCGCGGTGACGCCGGAAGAGATGGCCGCTCCTGCCGATAGGATGGAGCGGATGCAGATGATGCGGTCGAATATGGCAGATGCGCCTGCGCGGCCCGGCAACGGTCAGGGCATGGGCAACGGCTCCATGATGCAGGACAACTGAGCCAATGGGTGCCGGTTTATTTTCCGGCACCCGTCCTCACAACGCCAAAACCATTCGCGGTCGGGACATTGAACCGAACCGCGACCTGAACCGTTTAGCCTCGGTATGCCAACAAATAGAGACACTGAAAGGAAAATTCCCATGGCCTATACCTATGATCGCGTCCTGAAAGACACCAAAATCGATGACGCAGAGATGCGTGTTCGGGATGCTTTGGCAGACAAGGGCTTCGGCGTTTTGACTGAGATTGACGTCAAAGCGACGATGAAAAAGAAACTTGATGCGGACATGCCGCCTTACCGCATCTTGGGGGCCTGTAATCCGGGCATGGCGCACAAAGCCATCGAGATCGAGCCTCGCATCGGTGCGATGCTTCCCTGCAATGTTATCCTGCGGCAAGTGGACGGCGACACCGAGGTCAGCGCGGTCGATCCTGTCGCTTCGATGCAGGCGGTGCAGAACCAAGACCTGGACGCGGTCGCCGGCGAAGTCCGCGATCTCCTGCGGGACGCCCTCGACACCGCGTGATGGCGGGATGGGCGTTGGATGCCCTGTCGCAGAGCCAGCGCCATTGGCGGTGCTCGATTAATGCCATCTAATCCCCACGTAAATTCCTGATGAGGAACTGACCCAGTGCTGCCAGCGGGATTGCCATTTCCGGATATTGGAACCGACCTCTTCTCCTTCGACATCGGGGGGGTCACATTCGCACTCCGCTGGTACGCGCTAGCCTATATCTTCGGTATCCTGATTGGCTGGCGCATTTGTTTGAGTGCCATAAGCCGTCCCGCGCTCTGGACATCAGTTGGACCGCCGCTTGACCGGACGCAGATCGAAGATCTTCTGACGTGGATCATCATCGGCGTGATTGCTGGTGGTCGCCTGGGCTTTGTACTGTTCTACCAGCCCGCATATTATCTCGCCAATCCCTTGGAGATTCTGATGGTCTGGCAAGGCGGCATGTCTTTCCACGGGGGCTTCGCGGGCGTTGTCATCGCGGCCTTGTTGTTCTGCCTTCGACAAAACGCGTCATTGCTCAGCACTGGCGACTTGCTGGCTTTGACAACACCACCAGGCTTGTTTCTTGGGAGGCTGGCGAACTTCACCAACAACGAGCTGTGGGGGCGGCCGACGGACGTTCCCTGGGCGGTGATCTTTCCCGGCGAAGTCGCGCAGGCCTGCCCAGGGATTAGCGGCCTCTGCGCCCGACACCCGTCCCAGCTGTACGAGGCGCTATTGGAGGGGCTCATTCTTGGAATGCTGCTCATTTATCTCGCTTGGGGCCGGGGCTGGCTGAAAATGCCCGGTGCCTTGGCTGGCGTGTTTCTGACCGGCTATGGTCTTGCCCGAAGTTTCGTCGAGATGTTCCGGCAACCGGACCAACAGTTTGTGACGGCGGACAACCCGATTGGCCATGCGCTCCATTTTGGTGAGTGGGATTTGACGATGGGCCAGTTGCTCTCCATGCCGATGGTGTTGGTCGGGCTGGCGTTGATCGTGCTCGCCCGACGGGAACGGGGCCGGACAGCGCCACCCCGCAGATCCGCAATGTAATCACCATACTGATCTCTCTTGACCCTCCTGTGGATGGAAGCCTTAGGCAAGAGAAGCATTCTCGGAAAGGACCGCAAAATGAGCACCCCCGACAGTTCTGAAACCACAGCAGCTTCTTCGGTATTCGTTTGCCCAATGCACCCTGAGGTGCGGCAGGTTGAGCCCGGCAATTGTCCGAAATGCGGGATGCATCTCGTGCCGGAATCGGAGCTCGAGGTCCATTCAGCACATGATCATCACGACCACCAAGCAGGTGCCGCGCCGGCGGATGGACGATATGATCTGGTTCCCCAAGGGCATGATGGTCCCATTTACACTTGCCCGATGCACCCTCAGGTGCGGCAGCCTGATCCGGGCGCGTGCCCGATCTGTGGCATGGGGTTGGAACTGGAATCCGGTGTGCCGGGCGATGAAGGTCCAAATCCCGAACTGGTGGATTTCACACGGCGGTTCTGGGTCGGCACAGTCCTGACGATCCCGCTCCTTGTCCTCACGATGGGGCCATTCGTCGGTTTCCCCGCAGTCCGGACTTTTTTTGGCGAAGGCACCACACAATGGATCGAATTGATCCTGGCAACGCCAGTGGTCTTGTGGTGCGGCTGGCCGTTTCTGGAACGCGGATGGATTTCGTTCCGCACATTGAACCTCAACATGTTCTCCCTGATCGGCATGGGCGTTCTTGCCGCCTGGCTCTTCAGCGTCGTTGCCGTTCTCGCACCGGACATATTCCCTGATGGGTTCCGAGACTCCGAAGGCCATGTCGGCGTCTACTTCGAGGCGGCGGCGGTGATCGTGACGCTCGTGCTGCTCGGTCAGGTGATGGAATTGCGCGCACGTGAAGGAACCGGCAAGGCGATCCGTGCGCTACTCGATATGGCCGCCAAGACCGCGCGGGTCATGCGGGACGATGGCTCCGAAGAGGAGATCCCGCTGGAGGACGTACAGGTCGGCGACCGGCTGCGCGTACGGCCCGGTGACAAGGTTCCTGTCGATGGCGTGGTTCTGGACGGCCGGTCCTCGATCGACGAAAGCATGATCTCCGGTGAACCTGTGCCGGTCGAGAAGACCGAAGGCGACCCGGTAACTGGTGCGACGATCAACGGCACTGGCAGTCTGGTGATGGAGGCGACGCGTGTCGGGTCCGACACGATGCTGGCTCAAATTGTCGAGATGGTGTCGAACGCGCAGCGCTCGCGCGCCCCGATCCAGAAATATGCCGACAAGGTGGCGGGATATTTCGTTCCGGCCGTCATCGGTATCGCGGTCCTGTCCTTCATCGCCTGGGCGATCTGGGGGCCCGCGCCTGCGCTTTCCTACGCATTGATTTCGGCAGTGGCGGTTCTGATCATCGCTTGTCCTTGTGCGCTTGGCCTGGCGACACCGATGTCGATCATGACGGCGACAGGACGGGGCGCTCAGGCAGGGGTCCTAATCAAGAACGCCGAGGCGCTGGAGCGGTTCGAGAAAGTCGATACCCTGATCGTCGACAAGACCGGCACGTTGACCGAAGGCAAGCCGCGGCTTGTCGACGTACTCCCGCAACCCGGCCACGACGAAGCCGAGGTCTTGCGTCTCGCCGCATCGCTTGAGCGCGGATCGGAGCACCCCTTGGCCGAAGCGATCGTCAGGGGTGCGGAGGAGCGAGATGTCAAAATGGACAATGCTCGGGACTTCGAGGCGATCACTGGCAAGGGCGTCAAGGGTGTTGTGGGCGGCAAAGCGGTGGCGCTCGGCAATCTGGCGATGATCCGCGAACTAGGGCTCGAGGCAGGCGCGTTGACCGCCAAGGCCAATGCCCGCCGCGACGAAGGTGAGACGGTAATGTTCGTGGTGCTGGATGGCGACATTGCAGGTCTTGTCGCTGTCGCCGATCCGGTGAAGAAGAGCACACCTGCGGCCATCAAGGACCTGCATGAACTGGGGTTCCGCGTCATCATGGCGACCGGAGACAACGAACGCACTGCCAACGCCATCGGCGCACGGCTCGGCATCGATGAGATCCGGGCCGACGTGCTGCCGGAGGACAAGGCGCGGATCATCCGTGAATTGCAAGAGGCGGGTCACAGGGTCGCGATGGCCGGGGATGGCGTCAACGACGCGCCGGCCTTGGCACAAGCCGATGTCGGCATCGCCATGGGCACTGGCGCCGATGTGGCCATCGAAAGCGCGGGCATCACGCTGGTCAAGGGCAACCTCGACGGTATCGTGCGTGCGCGGCGGCTCGCCCGGGCCACTATGCGCAACATCCGCCAGAACCTGTTCTTCGCGCTGATCTACAACGCCTCCGGCGTGCCGGTCGCGGCGGGAGTTCTGTTTCCCTTCTTTGGCATCCTCATCAGTCCGATGTTTGCTGCCTTCGCCATGAGCGCGTCGTCAATCTCGGTGGTGCTCAATTCGCTGCGCCTTCGCGGCGTTCGTATCTAGAAGCGCGCAACAGCATTCGGACGAACCAAAATTAAAAGGGGACCATTTATGCAGAGCGAAAAAGAAACGTACCGCGAAGATTCCATCAGTCTGGGCGGAGCCATTGCGATGGGAACAGGCGTGATGATCGGCGCCGGAATCTTTGCGTTGACGGGGCAAATCGCGCAGCTCGCCGGCCCGCTTTTCCCGCTTGCATTCATCGCCGGCGCGGTCGTCACAAGCTTCAGCGCCTACAGCTACATCAGGATGTCGAACAAATGGCCGTCCTCGGGTGGCATCGCCATGATCCTGCAGAAGTGCTATGGCCCCGGAGCCATCGCGGGCGGTGCCGCGCTGCTGATGGCGCTCAGCATGGTGATCGCGGAAAGCCTCGTCGCGCGAACCTTCGCCACCTATGTCTTGCGCCCTTTCGATATCGAAGGCGGCCCACTGGTCCCCGCCCTGGCCGTGGCCGTGATCGTTTTCGCCTTTCTGGTGAACATCGCCGGAAATCGCTCGGTCGGGCTGTTCTCGCTGATCATGGCAGCGATCAAGATTGGAGGCATAGCTCTGTTTGGCATCGCGGCCCTGTGGTCTAGTGGTTTTGCGTTCGCCGCTGCGTCCGAGACCTCTCAATCCTACGGGCTCACGGGGTTCATCGCCTCTACGGCGCTGGCCATCCTCGCGTTCAAGGGGTTCACCACGATCACCAACAGCGGGGCCGAGATCACTGAACCAAATCGCAATGTTGGCCGAGCGATCATGTTCTCGATCGGAATCTGCGTCGTCGTCTACCTGTTGGTCGCCTACGGGGTCGGTTCGAGTCTCACGATCGAGGAGATCATCTCAGCGCGTGACTATTCGCTGGCACAGGCGGCGCAGCCCGCCCTTGGACAAACCGGCTTCATACTCACGGTGATCCTGGCCGCTGTCGCAACGGCGTCCGGCGTTCTGGCCAGCGTCTTCGCGGTGTCGCGTATGCTGGCGATGCTGACCGACATGGAAATGATCCCGCACAGCCACTTCGGTATGCCAGGTCCCATCCAACGCCACACCCTGGTCTATACTGTCGTCATCGCAGCGACGTTGGCCGTGCTCTTTGATTTAGGCCGGATCGCATCCCTCGGTGCCTTCTTTTACCTCGTCATGGACATGATCATACATTGGGGCGTGTTCCACTATCGTCGAGCAGACGTCGGCGCCTCAGGTATCGTGCTTTTGACTGCCCTGGCGCTCGATGTAGTTGTACTGGCAGCTTTCACCGTGATGAAGCTTCAAAGCGACCCGATGATCGTTCTGTATGCGGCTGTCGGAATGATCGCTGTCTTCGCTTTCGAGCGCGTTTACTTGTCGCGATGGTTGGCACCTCAGGCCGCGCATTCCCACGGTGAATAGCCAGCCATCATTTAGCCCTGAAGGAATGCGATGCCTTGTGCACCGATTGCGATCAATCCGACCGACAGGGCAAACGCAAACAAGGCGAGCAGCATCAAGCCCGCTTTTATTGGCAAGCGACGAACGGTCGGTCCAAGAAATTCCGACTGCCCGAAAGCTGAAACATATAGCGGCAGCGCGCTGATCATTGTCGCATAAAGATAAACTCCGGAGATGTTCTCAAAAAACGCCGAACGCGCAAGGGTTGGGGCAACGACCGACAACGCGGTTGCACGACTGCCCCCGAATGACTCGAACCAGTCGGCAGACAAAACGTAGATCAGTGCGTGGAGGCTTGGAAAGAGAATGGCTCTGAGCAAGATATCCACCAGCACGAAAAACGCCGTATCTCGGCGGGCGACCTTTGGTTTCTGTATCACCGCGAAAAGAAAAAAACTGACATAGTTTATGGCAAAAACTACGGGCAGACCGTTGGTCGTAACTTGCCTCAGAAAGCGGGCCAGCGATGGCCCGCCGGCGGCAAGAGCCGCTGCAAAGCCCGGCGAAAGCAAGATATAAAGGCAGAGGACCGCCAGTAACGCTGC
>CANMTD010000007.1 GCA_947500775.1 uncultured Paracoccaceae bacterium | reverse complement strand
GTCTTGCCGTGGTCAACATGGCCGATTGTGCCGATGTTAACGTGCGGTTTGTTACGCTCAAACTTTTCCTTAGCCATATTCGTGGCGCCTCATGTTTTGGGGGCCACCGCGGCCCGATTCAACATCGCGCGCTAATTATTGGTTGCTGAGCCGAAAATCAAGCGTCAGTTGACAGGCGGCTCTGGTGTCGCATCCACAGATGTTTCCGCAGCGGCCACTCCGGTTTCGCCGAACCAGGCTTCGCGGTTCTTTAGCAACCAGTTTTCAATGGCTTGCGCGGCGTTGGCGGCCAGGGCATCCATCTGCTTTTCTTTGCGGCGGGTCAGACCCGTTCCGATCAGGGTTTCGCCGTTCAGCCCTTCGAAGACCGTCAACTGTTCGGGCTCTTCGTGGATTTTCGTCTGCGCGGCGTCATCCCAGACATTGGCGGAAATGATCAGCGCCGATTTCGGGGCTAATATGATCGGGATACCGGGGATCGCCAGCGAATAGGCATCGACGTTGACGCCAAGGTGATACAGCTTGTCGCCATCATAGCGGCGGAACCGGCGATCCAGCGCCTCTTTCAGTTTCGCTTCCCATTCTTCGGTGGTGGCATTGCGCGAGGGCGGCACCTTTTGCGCGTTCTTGGCGACAACGATATTATAGCCCAGCTTGAAATCGCCCAAGGCCACCGGCGGCGCATCCAGATCGGTTTTCGCACCGCAGGCGGTCAGAAACAACGCGGCCCCCAAGGCCAACAGCACCCGGCGTCCCGGCAAATTCATTCGCATCATGATCCCCCACTTCCCCCTAAAACCGATACCCCAGCACCTGTTGCGACGCAACTTTTACTGCTTCAGGTGAACCGGTTGTCACGGGGAAAGCCGCGCGGCGCCATACGTCCGGCGCTGGCGCGTTTGCCCTGCCATTCGCCCAGTTCGACCTCGGTCCGGGTGCGCCCGGCGGGGTCTTTCCAGCTAAGCCCGTCGGCCAGGTTGAAGGTCGTGGCATCGACAAGACCGCCGTCCTTGTATTTCTGCAACCGCACCCCTTTGCCGCGCCCCATTTCCGGCAGTTCGGCCAGCGGAAAGACCAGAACCTTGCGGTTTTCACCGACACAGGCCACGTGATCGCCCTGCACGAAGCGGCAGACGCTGGCCGTGACATCGCCGCGCACGTTCAGCACCTGTTTGCCGCTGCGGGTCTGGGCCACCACATCATCGGCGGGCACGACGAACCCGTCCCCGGCGGTCGAGGCGACCAGAATCTTGGCACCCGCCACATGGGCGAACAGATCGACGATCCCGGCCTCGTTCGGCAGATCGACCATCAGGCGCACCGGCTCGCCCATCCCGCGCCCACCGGGCAGCTGCGCCGCCGACAGGGTATAGAACCGCCCGTTGGCACCAAACAGCAGCAGCCTGTCGGTGGTTTCGGCGTGAAAGATGAACCGGCCTTCGTCGCCGTCCTTGAACTTCAACTCGCTGTCCAGCGCGATATGTCCCTTCATCGCGCGAATCCAGCCCATCTTTGAACAGACGATCGTCACCGGTTCGCGTTCGATCATCGCCTCAAGCGGCACGTCCTCGACCTCGGTCGCCTCGGCGAACTGGGTGCGGCGCCCGCCCCCGGCGGTGGATTTGCCAAACAGCTTGCGGGTCTCGCGCAATTGTTCGGCGATGCGGCCCCATTGCAGGCCCTCATCGGCCAGAAGATCCTCAAGCGCGGCGCGTTCGATCAGCAGGGCATCATATTCCTGCCGCAGCTCGATCTCTTCCAGCTTGCGCAAACTGCGCAGGCGCATGTTCAGGATTGCCTCGGCCTGCACCTCGCTCAGCCCTTCGGCCGAGGACGGGGCGGGCGTCACATAGTCAGCTTCCGAGGTCGCACGGCGGTGATCCCCGGACCAATCCTCGCGCATCAGCGCGAGTTTGGGGTCTTCGTCATAGCGGATGATGTCGATGACCCGGTCGAGGTTCAGAAAGGCGGTGATGAACCCTTCCAACACCTCAAGCCGGTGATCGATCTTTTCCAGCCGGTACCGGCTGCGCCGCTGCAACACGTCGCGCCGGTGATTCAGAAAGGCACCCAACACTTCCTTCAGGCTGCAGACCTTGGGCGTGCGTCCGTCGATCAGCACGTTCATGTTCAGGCTGAACCGGGTTTCCAGATCGGACTGGCGGAACAGCGTGCCCATCAGCACCTCGGGCGCCACATTCTTGGAGCGTGGTTCCAGCACCAGCCGGATATCATCCGCGCTTTCGTCCCGCACATCGGCCAGAATCGGGATCTTCTTCAACTGAATCAGCTCGGCGATCTTTTCGATCAGCTTGGATTTCTGCACCTGATAGGGAATCTCGGTGACCACGATCTGCCACTGGCCGCGGCCCAGATCCTCGACCTCGTATTTCGCGCGCAGGCGGAACGATCCGCGCCCGGTGCGATAAGCCTCTAGGATATTCTCTTTCGGCTCGACGATCACCCCGCCGGTGGGGAAATCGGGGCCGGGGATATGTTCCAGCAGGGTTTCGTCCCGCGCATTGGGCGATTTGATCAGATGCAGACAGCCGTTGATCAGCTCTTCGATGTTATGCGGCGCGATATTGGTGGCCATGCCCACGGCAATCCCGGTGGAGCCGTTGGCCAGCAGATTGGGATAGGTCGCCGGCATCACCACCGGTTCGTCCAGACGCCCGTCATAGTTGGGGCGGAAATCCACCGCGTTTTCGTCCAGCCCCTCCATCAGGGCCTCGGCGGCCTGGGTCAGCCGCGCCTCGGTGTACCGGCTGGCGGCGGGGTTGTCGCCGTCGATATTGCCAAAGTTGCCCTGCCCGTCGACCAGCGGATAGCGCACGTTGAAATCCTGCGCCAGACGCGCCATCGCGTCATAGATCGCCGCATCCCCATGCGGGTGGAAATCCCCCATGGTGTCGCCGCTGATCTTGGCCGATTTCAAAAAGCCGCTGGAGGCGCTCAGCCGCAGCCGCCGCATCGCATAGAGAATCCGCCGGTGCACCGGTTTCAATCCATCGCGCGCATCGGGCAGCGCGCGGTCCATGATCGTGCTCAGCGCATAGGTCAGATACCGTTCGCCGATCGCGCGGCGCAGCGGTTCGGACAGGTCAGCGGGCTGGATGTTGGGGTCGTCTGTCTGGTCACTCATGCATCTTGTGATAGCCAAGCCCGCGACCAGCGACAAGCGGACAGAGGGGGCCAAATGCGGTTTCTTTCCCCCTAACGCTGCGACGGTCATAATTTAAGAAGGCCCCAGTTGGTTCTTGGGGGACTTGTTATGATCAGATTGACGGCAATGCTGTGCATCGCACTGTTTGGAACGATGAGCGTTCTGGGTGAGAAAACCCATGCGACATCCGCCAAGGCATTTGTGGCCCGCGACCCGGCGCCGACACCTGAGGCTGCGCAACCCGCGCTGTTGCTCAACGCCAGCTTTACCCCCGAGGTGATCGCACCTCCGCGCCCCAAAGCCCGCGTTATTGAGGTCGCCGAAACCAAGGCAGGCATCAAAACAACGCCCGTTACCTTTGGCGCGGCAACGGCAACCAAGGTTCTGCCACCTGTCGTCAAATCGGATGCTCCCAAAGGCTATACCAAAAAACACGGAACCCCGGTCGAGCACGTCCAGGCCGAGGCAGGCGAGGCGCAGATCGTCATTGTCACCGGATCGACCGTCAACCTGCGGGCCGCCCCAAGCACAAAAAGCGCCGTCGTCAAGCGGCTGACCCGCGGCACCCGCGCCGAGGTGATCAGCACCGGCGAAAACGGCTGGTTCCAGATCAAAGTGGCAGACAATGGCGCCACCGGGTTCATGTCCTCGAAATTTCTGGCCCCCAGCGAATAGGCAGCGATTGCCGAACCGTCCCATTTGGCCTAGCGTCCGGCAAAACCGGGCAACGGGCAGGACATGAGCAGAAAATCAATATTGATCACGGGATGCTCGACGGGCATCGGCCATGACGCCGCGCACAGGCTGAACGCGCGCGGCTGGCGCGTCTTTGCCACCTGCCGCAAGGCCGAGGATTGCGCCCGCCTGCGCGACGAAGGGCTGGAAAGCCTTGTTCTGGACTACGCCGACGAGGCCAGCATCGCCACCGCCCTATCCGACATCTTGGCCCGCACCGGCGGCACGCTGGACGCGCTGTTCAACAATGGCGCCTATGCCATCCCCGGCGCGGTCGAAGATCTGCCCCGCGCCGCCCTGCAGGCAAATTTCGAGGCCAACCTGTTCGGCTGGCACGATCTGACGCGCCGGGTGATCCCGGTGATGCGGGCGCAGGGGCATGGCCGGATCGTCAATTGCTCTTCCGTGCTGGGGCTGACCGCGATGCCGTGGCGCGGGTCCTATAACGCCACCAAATTCGCGCTGGAGGGGCTGACAGATACCCTGCGGCTGGAAATGCGCGGCACCGGGATCAAGGTGGTGATGATCGAACCGGGGCCCATCGGCACCGCCTTTCGCCGCAACGCCACCCGGCAGTTCGAACAGTGGATCGACTGGCAGGCCTCGGCCCGCGCCGAACAATACCGCGACAGCCTGCTGAAACGGCTGTATGATGAAACCAGTTCGGACCGGTTCGAACTGCCCGCCTCTGCGGTCACGGCGAAACTGATCCGCGCATTGGAGCATCCGCGCCCCAAACCGCGCTATTTCGTGACCACGCCGACCTATGTCGCCGATTTCATGCGCCGGTTCGTGCCGACCCGCGTGCTGGACCGGGTCTTCAGCAAGGGGTGAACTCTGCGACCGGCCGGGGGCGCGACGAAATATCAGTTCGCTTTTGCCGCGCGGGTCGCTACATCCCGACGGATATGAAAGGATACCCCAATGGCCAATGACCCGCTGTTCATCCTCGTCGCGATTGCCGTTCTGGCGGTGCTTGCCATTTTGCTGGTGGGTGTCGGCGGCTTTGCCAAGGGCGGTGAATTCAACCGCAAACATGCCAATCGGCTGATGCGGTACCGGATCGGCGCGCAGGCGCTGGCGGTGGTTCTGATTCTGCTGTTTGTTTACCTGCGTGGCAAAGGGGGCTGATCATGGTTGTCCTGAACAAGATCTACACAAAAACCGGCGATCACGGTGAAACCGCGCTTGGCAATGGCGCCCGTGTGGCCAAACACGCCATGCGCGTCAGCGCCTATGGCACCGTCGATGAAACCAATGCCACGGTGGGCATGGCCCGGCTGCACGCCACGGGCGAGGCCGACGCGCAGCTGGCCGCCATCCAGAACGACCTGTTCGATCTGGGCGCGGACCTCTGCCGCCCCGACATGGAAAAAGATGCCGAGGCCGAATATCCCCCCCTGCGCGTGACCGGGGCGCAGGTCGCACGGCTGGAGGCCGAGATCGACGTGATGAACGCCGCACTGGACCCGCTGCGCAGCTTCATCCTGCCGGGCGGATCGGCGCTGGCGGCCCATCTGCATCTGTGCCGCACGGTGTCGCGGCGGGCCGAACGGCTGAGCGTCGAACTGGCCACCATGGAATCGGTCAACCCCGAGGCCGTGAAATACCTGAACCGCCTGTCCGACTGGTTCTTCGTCGCCTCGCGCATGGCCAACAACGGCGGCAAGGACGATGTGCTTTGGGTGCCCGGCGCAAACCGCTGATCCCCCTGCGAAACATCCGAAAAGATTAAAACGCGACGTCGAAACAAGATGTCGCGTCGATTTTGCTCTGTTTTCCCGGCGCGCGACCCGGTAACAAACCCCCGAGAGCATTAACATGCCCCATTTGTCCGGGGCAAAGACCAAGGAGACTCACGCTTATGAAGGTATTGGTGCCTGTAAAGCGCGTGATCGATTATAACGTGAAGGTTCGTGTAAAAGCGGACGGTTCCGGTGTCGATCTTGCCAACGTCAAAATGTCGATGAACCCGTTTGACGAAATCGCGGTGGAAGAGGCGATCCGTCTGAAAGAAGCCGGCAAGGCGGATGAAATCGTCGCCGTTTCGATTGGCGTCAAGCAGGCCCAGGAAACGCTGCGCACGGCGCTGGCGATGGGGGCTGACCGGGCCATTCTGGTGGTTGCCGCCGATGATGTGCATCAGGACATCGAACCGCTGGCCGTGGCCAAGATCCTGAAGGGTGTGATCGACGAAGAACAGCCCGGGCTGGTTCTGGCTGGCAAACAGGCGATCGACAACGACATGAACGCCACCGGCCAGATGCTGAGCGCGCTGCTGGGCTGGAGCCAGGCGACATTCGCCTCGGCCGTGGATGTGGATGGCGATCACGCCACCGTCACCCGCGAGGTCGACGGCGGCCTGCAGACCATCAAGGTCAAGATGCCCACCATCGTGACCGTGGACCTGCGCCTGAACGAACCGCGCTATGCCTCGCTGCCCAACATCATGAAGGCCAAGAAAAAGCCGCTGGATGAAAAGACACCCGCCGATTACGGCGTCGATGCAAGCCCGCGGCTTGAGGTGATCAAGACAACCGAACCCGAATCCCGCAAGGCGGGTGAAGTCGTGGGTTCGGTGGACGAGCTTGTGGCGAAACTCAAAGAAGCGGGGGCGGTATAATGGCTGTTCTTCTTTTGGCAGAAGTGACCGACGGCGCGCTGGCGCTGGATGCAACCGCAAAGGCCGTGACCGCGGCACAGGCGCTGGGTGATGTCACCGCGCTGTGCGTCGGCGCAACTGCGGCGGATGCCGCCGCCGAGGCCGCGAAAATCGCCGGTGTGGCGCGCGTGCTGTGCGCCGAGGATGCGATCTATGGCCACCGTCTGGCCGAACCCACCGCCGCGCTGATCGCCAGCCTGGCCGGGGATTACGACCACATCGTCGCCCCCGCCACCACCGACGCCAAGAACATCATGCCGCGCGTGGCCGCGTTGCTGGATGTCATGGTGATCTCGGACGCCTCTGGCGTGGTCGATGCCGATACGTTCGAACGCCCGATCTATGCGGGCAACGCGATCCAGACCGTGAAATCCTCGGACGCCAAAAAGGTCATCACCTTCCGCACCTCGACTTTCGATGCGGCGGGCGACGGCGGGTCGGCCCCGGTCGAAACCATCGGTGCGGCAGACGCCCCCGGCCTGTCGGAATGGGTTGAAGACAAGGTTGCCGAAAGCGACCGGCCCGAGCTGACTTCGGCGGGCGTGGTCGTTTCGGGCGGTCGCGGCGTCGGGTCGGAAGACGACTTTGCCCTGATCGAGAAACTGGCCGACAAGCTGGGTGCCGCCGTTGGCGCATCGCGCGCGGCGGTGGACAGCGGCTATGCCCCCAACGACTGGCAGGTTGGTCAGACCGGCAAGGTCGTGGCCCCGGACCTGTATATCGCGGTCGGCATTTCCGGTGCGATCCAGCATCTGGCCGGTATGAAAGACAGCAAGATCATCGTCGCGATCAACAAGGACGAAGAGGCGCCGATTTTCCAGGTTGCCGATTACGGTCTGGTTGCCGACCTGTTCGACGCTGTGCCCGAACTGGTTGAAAAGCTTTGATCCGGTAACACCGGATCACCCCACGACAAAGGCCCGCCTATCCGGCGGGCCTTTTTTATCGCATCAGCCGTTCGACAACCGGGGCCAGCATGGTGGCGACCTCTTCGTGCACGGCGGGGCCCGGAATTTCCGCCGCTGCGGGTTCCTCCATCGGGGGAAAGATCATCCCGTCCACACCTGTCGACCGGGCCGCCGGGCTGGCCACAACTTCGATGTAATCGGTGAACAGCGGGCGCACCCTGTCCAGCATTTCGGCGTCCACGAACAGCGGCTCATGATCCAGACTGCCGGAACTTTCCCGCTGGGTCGGCGCGCGGTCCGACAGCCACATCAGCACGGTTTTCCCGTCGATCCGGTCGGCCAGCGTCGTCATGCGGGCACACCACGCCGCGCGCAACTCGTCCAGAACGGTTTCGAATCTTTCCGGCGATAAGGTCCTGAGCGCGCCCAGCATATGCTTGGTGAAATTGAATTCGGTGAAATCAACCTCGCGGTAGATCGCCTTCATCAGCGCCGAGGCCCGCAGGAACCGGTCGTTGCGGCGCGGGTGCACCGCGTAGAACCGGTTCGACATATTATGCGCGCCCATGACCTGAACGACCGTGACCCGGGCGCGGGTGCACAGGTTCAGAACCTCGGCATCAGAGGCAAAGACATCGACGCCTGCGTTGACGCAGCCCAGATTGACAACCGGCAGGCCGGTCTTTTCCTCGACCAGCATGGGATAGGGGCGTTCCAGAAACTTGCCATAGGTTTCAGTGCCGCCCAGCATGGCGCAATAGGCGCCTTTCAACGCCCTTTTGGGCCCCCGGAACAGAAGTTTCGATTTCCCATAGCGACAGGGATGATAGCTTAACGCGGTATCGGCGTGATGTTCATACATTTGGTCCACCCATTTCATTTTCGACTCAGCCATGATCAATCTGGCGGCGGTGACTTACGAAATGGCTAAACACAGGATTTGAGACGAATTGGATCGTCCCTTCGGGGTTGCCTCTGCCGCAAACGCGGGCCTATGGTCGGCCCGTCAATCAAGGAACGTATGATGGATATCAAGTCGGTCGGAATTGTGGGTGCGGGGCAGATGGGCAACGGGATTGCGCATGTGTGTTCGCTGGCGGGATATGAGGTTCTGCTGAACGATATCTCCGAAGAGGGGCTGCAAAAGGCCATCGCGCTGATCGACAAGAATCTGGCCCGTCAGGTCAGCCGTGAAAAGATCACCGAGGCCGAAAAATCCGCCGCCATGGGCCGGATCAAAACCACGATGCACCTGCCCGATCTGGGCCCCTGCGACCTGATCATCGAGGCCGCGACCGAACGCGAAACCGTCAAGAATGCGATTTTCGAAGACCTGCTGCCGCATCTGAAACACGATACGATTCTGACCTCGAACACCTCGTCGATTTCGATCACGCGGCTGGCATCGCGCACCGACCGGCCCGAGAAATTCATGGGGTTTCACTTCATGAACCCGGTACCGGTGATGCAGCTAGTCGAACTGATCCGCGGTATCGCCACCGATGATGAAACCTATCAGGCCTGCCTGAATGTCGTCGAAAATCTGGGGAAAACCGCCGCCAGCGCCGAAGATTTCCCCGGGTTCATCGTCAACCGCATTCTGATGCCGATGATCAACGAAGCCGTCTATACGCTGTACGAAGGTGTGGGATCGGTGAAATCCATCGACGAATCGATGAAGCTGGGCGCGAACCACCCGATGGGGCCGCTGGAACTGGCCGATTTCATCGGGCTGGACACCTGTCTGGCCATCATGAACGTGCTGCACGACGGTCTGGCCGACACCAAATACCGCCCCTGCCCGCTGTTGACCAAATATGTCGAAGCCGGCTGGCTGGGCCGCAAGACAAAGCGCGGATTTTACGATTATCGCGGCGAGACGCCGATGCCGACCCGCTAGGGATCAGGTCCCGCCCAGCGACAGGGTGCGTTCGCGCAGCAGGCTCATGAACCCGCGTGGGTTAGACGCCCATTGCGCGATTTCATCACGGTCGAACACCGGGCCGACGCGCGGCGCCTGCGGCTTGTTCAACGCGTGCACCACCTCGTGCAGCAGCAACCCCTGACGCAGCACCGGCGACAGGCGGTTGGCGATCTGGTACCAGCGCGAATTCTGACCGGGAAAGAAGATCGGCAGGACCTGCGCGCCCGAGCGCTGGATCATCTTGGCGGTAAAGGGGTTCCATTCCGCCTCGATCGCGGGGCCGAACATGGTTTGCGAGGTCGCGACAACCCCCGACGGGAACAGCACAATCGCGCCGTCCTGTTTCAGGTGATCCATCGCCCGTCTGCGCATTTCCAGATTCTGCTGCAGCGCGTCGGTTTCATGGGCAAAGGGCACCGGGATCATGAATTGCTCGATCTCGCCCACGCCGGTCAGCAAGGATCGGGTCAAAATCTTGTAATCGGTCCGGACCCGTCCCACCAGTTCGGCCAGCACCATCCCGTCGACCAACCCATGCGGGTGGTTGGCGGTGATGATCAAAGGTCCCTCTTTCGGAATATTGGCGATTTCCTCGGCCGGGGTGGCCAGATCAATCCCCATGACATCCAGCGCCAGTTTCCAGAACCCCTGACCATGCGGCACGCCGCTGGCTTCGAATTTGCGGATCAGGCGCAGCAATCGGATTTTGCCGGTCAGCAGCTCAAGCGTCTGAATGGCCTTGACCTGAAACGGGTTGTCGAATGTTCCCGCATAGGACAGCCGGCGCCGATCATAGGGCTGATCCGCCAGGTTCCCACCGTCGCCCTGTCCCCGCAGCTGCGTGGCTGCGTTCTGCAAAGGCCCGGTTCTATGTTCAGTGCTGTCTACCACTCCAGCCCGTCCTCCGACGTATGGCTCACATCCCCTCGCCGAACATGTCGGCGACCAGCGCTTCCAGCGCATTGGCAAGCTGCTCGGCATCTGGGCCGCTGGTTCGGACCTCAATAGAGGTTCCTTTCGAAGCTGCCAACATCAAAAGCCCCATGATCGAATCGCCCGATGTGGTCATACCGTCGCGAATGACCTCTGCCTCGGCGTCAAACTCTTCGACGGTCTCGACGAATTTGGCCGAAGCACGGGCATGCAGCCCCTTTACGTTGATGATATCAAGATGGCGGGTGATAGTGCTGCTCATTCAGTGGGTTATCCGGTTATTCCGTCAAAGCTGTTGATGTATTTCCGGCCTGCGGCCAGCGCATTTTCGACGGCGACATCCACAGGCACCCTGCGTGATTTCGCCAGCTTGATCAGCATGGGCAGATTTGCGCCGTAAAGGATCATCCGATTGTCCGGCCCGCAGGCCCGCAGGCTGAGATTGGAAGGCGACCCGCCGAACATATCGGTCACGACAACGACGCCATCCCCGGTGTCAACGGCATCCGCCGCCTCGCAAATTTCTTGCTGTTTCATGCTGCGGTCATGGTCCGGCGCAATCGAAATTGCGCGTATGCCGCTTTGGGCGCCGACAACATGTTCAACCGCGGACAGATACTCTCTGGCCAGCCCACCATGTGCAACGATCACTATGCCGATCAAGCAGTCTTCCCCGATCCTGTTGCGGGCCCGCCCTGGGCCCGCCGCTCCAATTCACGGTGTCGTTTAGACACCCGCCATCCTGCATCCGCAAGCGCATTGGCCAGTTTTTCGGCCACTGTGACCGAACGGTGCTGTCCACCGGTACAGCCAAAGGCAATCGACAGATGCGATTTGCCCTCTTCGATATAAGCGGGCAACAACAATTCCGCCAGTTCAAGCACTTTTGTAAAGAAATCCGCGAAACGCGGGTCTTCGGCGACATATGTCGCGACTTGACTGTCCTGCCCGTTCATCCCGCGCAGCGATGCCTCCCAATAGGGGTTTCGCAGGAACCGGCAATCGAACACCATATCCGCCCCGCGCGGCACACCGCGTTTATAGGAAAAGGAATGGATCGAAATCGCCAGCCGGGCGCCGCCTTCCTGACTGAACCAATGGGCGATATCCGCGCGCAGGTCGTGCTGTGTCAGTTCCGATGTATCGATCAGCACATCCGCCAGCGCCCGGATCGGGGCCAGCAGGTCCATTTCGCGGGCGATGCCTTCGACCGGGCTTTCGGCGGGGGCCAGAGGATGCCGCCGCCGGGTTTCGGAAAACCGGCGCAACAGGACATCGGCGCTGCAGTCCAGATACAGAACCTCGGTCTGGATATTGGGGCGCCCGCGCAGTTGTTCGATCAGATCGGCCAGCAGGGTCGCGCTGAAATCGCGGTTGCGGGTATCGACGCCCAGCGCCAGCGGCTGATCCAGTGGCGGCCCTTCCAGCAACCGGGGCACCAGCGTCAGCGGCAGGTTGTCGATCACCTCGTACCCCAGATCCTCCAGCGCGTTCAAAGAGGTCGACCGCCCTGCCCCCGACGGCCCGGTCACCAGCACCACACGGTAGCCGGTTGTCACAGGTTTGGAGGAAGTGTCTGACGTCATCACGCGCGGCGCCCGCCTTTGAGATATTGCACAATCGCTGCGGGGAAATGTGCATGTTCAACCCGGTGAAGCAAGGCAACACTCTGTCTCAGGATACGCGTTTCCCGCATCGGCGGCAGGCGCTCTGTCTCTGGCGTGTCCAGATCGACGGCCAGCACAACCATGGCTTGTGCGACGGTGTCGGCGGTCAGCAATCCGACGCCGCGCGCCTCGATCATGCCGCGGATCGCGGGGGGCGATGATGCGATCAACGCGCCAGAACGACAGTCGATTCGCGTGCGATCATCGGCCACCAGAACCGCGCCCCGGCTGATCAGCTCCAGCCCCAGCGCGGATTTGCCGGTGCCCGAGGCACCGGTAATCACGACCGCACGCGCCCCCAAGGCAACGGTCGTGGCATGAAGAATGGTGCTGTCCTGATCGGCGGTCACAATACCGCCCTCCGTTCCGCGCCCCGCGTGGGCGAATCAGATCGGCAGACCCACAACAAATCTGGCCCCCAGCGGGTCCGAGGTCACATCGGCATCGGTCGGACGGATGTTTTCAGCCCAGATCACCCCGCCATGCGCTTCGACGATCTGTTTCGAAATCGCAAGACCAAGGCCCGAGTGATTGCCGAACTGTCCTTCGGGGCGTTCCGAATAGAACCGGTTGAAAATCTTGTTCAGCGCCTCTTCGGGGATGCCGGGGCCGGTATCTTCGACCACGACCAGCACGCGGTTTTCGCGTTTACGGGTCCAGATGCGCACCGCGTCACCCTCTTCACAGAAGGAAATCGCATTGGTGATCAGGTTCACGAACACCTGCGCCAGACGCGGCTCCAGCCCCTGAATCTCGATCTTGTCAGAGGGCAGGTCCGATATGAAATCCACGCCCTTTGCGCGGGCGTCGTTGCCCAGATGCTGCGCCAGATTGTCCAGCAACTGCCGCAGGTCAAAGCTTTCTTCTTCTTCCTTGACCAGCTCGCTGTCCAGCCGCGACGCGTTGGAAATATCGCTGACCAGCCGGTCCAGCCGCCGCACATCATGGTCGATCACATCCAGCAGCTTGTCGCGCTGATCGTCGCGTTTGGCCACCCGCAGGGTGCCGACGGCCGAGCGCAGCGAGGCCAGCGGGTTCTTGATCTCATGCGCCACATCGGCGGCGAATTGTTCGTTGGCGTCGATCCGGTCATACAGCGCCGTCACCATCCCGCGCAGCGCGCCGGACAGGCGCCCGATTTCATCCGGGCGGGCGGTCAGATCGGGGATTCGCACCCGGCTGGGGCTCATCTTGCGGGCGTTTTTGTCGCGTCCGATTTCGGCGGCTGCCGCCAGATCGGACAGCGGATTGGCGATGGTGCTGGCCAGAACAAGGCTCAGCCCGATGGACACCAGAATGGCAATCACGAACATCTGCAGCACCTGTTCGCGTTCGGTCCGGACCAGCCAGTCGATCTCGCCCGCCGCACTGACCAGCGCGATGGCCCCCAGAACGGTGCCGTCCCGCGCCACAGGTGCCGCCACCGAAAAGAAGGTCATGCCATTGCTGTCATGCCCGGTATCGACCGCGGTCCCGGCCCGGTCGATGGCCTGCGTCACCAGATCCTGTGCCAGAACGGCAGAGTTGAACCCCTGTTGTTCCGGCGCGTTTGGTGTCAGCACCCGCGACATCAGCTCCCATACCGAATTCAGAAAATCGGTGATCAGCGTGGAACGGCCATCTGTTTCAAACGGCGCCTCGTTCTGCGCTTGCAGCCCTTCGGTGGACGCGATCAGCGTCCCCGAGGTGTCAAAAAGATACACCTCAAGACCGTCCTGCAGTTCCAGCTTTTCCAGTGTCGCCGAGGCATCGATCCCATCGCCGCCGACAAAGCTGACCGGCCCGAAGGCCGGCAGTTTCGCCTCGACCACATCAGCGATCAATTCCGTCTGGGTGACAAACGCGGCCTCGCGCTGTTGCACAAGGCTGTCGCGACCCGGGTTCAGATACAGCACCCCGGCCACCAGAACGATCAGGGCCAACAGGTTGAACGTGATAATCTTGCGCGCCAAAGGCGATCGGTTCAACGAGATCAGCCCACGCTTCTGGCGGCGCTCCATGATCTCAGAGTCGCCGGCGGCCTCGGGGGCGACCCAATCCTCGCCAAGCAGTACATCCGCATCATATGATGTTCGGGTGTCACGCACAGGTTATCCCAGTTTTCATATTACTCTTCGTTATAACGATACCCGATGCCATATAATGTTTCGATCGCGGCAAATTCAGGGTCAGACTGGCGCATTTTCTTGCGCAGGCGTTTTATGTGGCTGTCGATGGTCCGGTCATCAACATAAACCTGATCGTCATAGGCGACATCCATCAACTGATCACGGCTTTTCACAAACCCGGGACGTTGGGCAAGTGCCTGCAACAACAGGAATTCTGTCACTGTCAGCGATACATCCCTGCCGCGCCAGTTCACAGCGTGGCGCAGCGGGTCCATCGACAGCGAACCGCGCACCATAACCTTGGCTTCCTCGACCGGGGTGCCCGCCAGATCCGCGTCCATCACCTCTTGCCGACGCAACAGGGCGCGAATGCGTTCTACCAACAGCCGCTGCGAAAACGGCTTTTTCACATAATCGTCCGCGCCCATGCGCAGCCCCAGAACCTCGTCGATCTCATCATCTTTGGAGGTCAGGAAAATGACCGGCATATTGGTTTTCTGGCGCACGCGCTGCAACAGGTCCATCCCGTCCATACGCGGCATTTTAATATCAAGTACGGCCATATCGGGCAGCCGTTTGTTAAAAGCATCCAGCGCTGACTGGCCATCATTATATGTTTCCACTTCAAACCCCTCTGCTTCGAGGGTCATGGAAACCGACGTCAGGATATTTCTGTCGTCATCAACGAGTGCGATCCTTGACATGGAGTAATTCCTTTTGTTCTGCTCATCGCCTGTTTTTTGCCACATTTCCCCTTTTCGCCCCATAGAATCAACCACTAACTGCGAATCAGGGGGGCTGAGTGAGGCGAAAACACCTCAAAAAACACCTCTGATGGCGAATATACATCACTTCCGATCACTGGGGTTGTATTTATCGTCACTTGGTTGCGCTAACTCTGGGCCCGCGCCTGTTCCTATTCAGAAACGGCATGTTATAGGGGCCACATCCGGGCGATCAGGCCCGGGCCGGTGCCGCGTTGGCCCTAGCCTATGCGGTGTCGTTTAAGAATTGAATACGTCCCCCGGCTGGTGGACGGCGTCAGGAGCTTGCAGATGACAACTGGACGGGTGAACCCAAAACAGCGCTTGGAAGATCAGAATATCTCAGAGCTGGGACACGTCTATTACAACCTCATGGAGCCCGCACTTGTCGAACAGGCGCTCAAACGCGACGAGGGAACACTGGGCAATGGTGGTGCTCTGCTGGTGACAACCGGCAAACACACCGGCCGGTCCCCCAACGACAAATTCGTGGTACGCACCCCGTCGGTCGAAGACAGCATCTGGTGGGAAAACAACAAACCGATGGACCCGGCGTCCTTCGATCAGCTGTACACCGACATGCTGGCCCATATGAAGGGCCGCGATTATTTCGTGCAGGATCTGTTCGGCGGCGCCGACCCGGCACACCGTCTGGACGTGCGCATGGTCACCGAACTGGCCTGGCACGGGCTGTTCATCCGCCACCTGCTGCGCCGCCCCGACCGGGACGAGCTGGATACATTCGTTCCCGAATTCACCATCATCAACTGCCCCAGCTTCAAGGCCGACCCCGAAAAGCACGGCTGCCGGTCCTCGACCGTGGTCGCGCTGAACTTTGATAAAAAGCTGATCCTGATCGGCGGCACCGAATACGCGGGCGAGAACAAGAAATCCGTGTTCACCCTGCTGAACTATATCCTGCCTGGCAAAGGCATCATGGCGATGCATTGTTCGGCCAACCACGCCATCGACAACCCGGTCGATACGGCCGTGTTCTTCGGCCTGTCGGGCACCGGCAAGACCACGCTGTCGGCTGATCCCAGCCGCGTGCTGATCGGCGATGACGAACATGGCTGGTCGGATCGGGGCACCTTCAACTTCGAAGGCGGCTGCTATGCCAAGACCATCAGCCTGAGCGCCGAGGCCGAGCCCGAAATCTATGCCACGACCACCAAATTCGCGACCGTGATCGAAAACATGGTCTATGACGAAGAGACCAAGGAACTGGATTTCGAGGACGACAGCCTGACCGCCAACATGCGCTGCGCCTATCCGCTGCACTATATCTCGAACGCGTCGGAAACCTCGCTGGGCGGGCACCCCAAGAACATCATCATGCTGACCTGCGATGCCTTCGGCGTCCTGCCCCCGATCGCGCGGCTGACACCGGCGCAGGCGATGTATCACTTCCTGTCCGGCTTCACCTCGAAGGTTGCGGGCACCGAACGGGGCGTGACCGAACCGCAGCCGACCTTTTCGACCTGCTTTGGCGCGCCCTTCATGCCGCGCCGCCCCGAAGCTTACGGCAACCTGCTGCGCGAAAAGATCGCCAAACATGGCGCGACCTGCTGGCTGGTGAACACCGGCTGGACCGGCGGCGCCTATGGCCACGGATCGCGGATGCCGATTCGCGCCACCCGCGCCCTGCTGACCGCAGCATTGGACGGGTCCCTGAGCCAGACAGAATTCCGCAAGGATGTGAACTTTGGCTTCGAGGTTCCGATGGCCGCCCCCGGCGTGGCCGAGGTTCTGCTGGACCCGCGCCGCACATGGGAAGACAAATCCGCCTATGACGCGCAGGCCCAGAAGCTGGTTCAGATGTTCGCCGATAATTTCGCACAATACGTACCCTTCATCGACGAAGACGTGAAAGCCGCCGCAATCGGCTAAGCCCACCGCTTTGACAGATCAAAGGCCCCGTTCAATAGCGGGGCCTTTTTCATTAGCCCATCAGCGCCTTGCGGATCAGGTTCAGACCAGCCACGACCAGAACGATCAGGGTCGCGCGGCGGAATTTCGCGGGGTCCAACCGGCCCTGCACGCGCATCCCGACCAGCATTCCCGCCATCGCCGGAACAACCATCATCGCCGACAGCGGCAGGGTCTGCGCGTTGATCACGCCCGACTGGATATGCGCCGCCAACAATGCCACCGCCCCCAGACCATAGATCACCCCCTGCACCCGCATCTGTTCGGCCATAGGCGTGTTGATCGCGGTCAGGAAGGCCACCGTCGGCGGGCCCCAGACCCCGGACAAGCCGCCACATATGCCCGCGACACTGCCGATCACAACCTGCGCGCGGGTTTCATGTTCGGGGCGCACCTCCAGCCGCCAGCCGATCAGCTGCAGCACCGAAAACGTCAGGATCGGAATGCCGATCACCAGGAACAGCACCTGCTGCGGCAAAAGCGCATAAAGCTGCGCGCTGCTTAGCAACAGCACCAGCCCGATCCCCATGAACAGGCCGAACCGCCGGATCGATCCCACCGCCGCCCGCACCCCCTGCCGCAGGGCCTGCACCCCGTTGGTCAGCAGGGTCGGCACGATCAGCGCGGCCAGCGCCACTTCGGCGGGCAGAAAGGTCGAC
Organism: uncultured Paracoccaceae bacterium; assembly: GCA_947500775.1. Lineage (GTDB taxonomy): Bacteria > Pseudomonadota > Alphaproteobacteria > Rhodobacterales > Rhodobacteraceae > CANMTD01. The sequence continues at coordinate 176,083 of CANMTD010000007.1, read as the reverse complement.
AATCCCGAAATCATCACCATCGGCATGGCAAATCCGACCATCCCTTTGACAAAGCCCGCCACTCCAGTAACGGCGCAGGCCATGATGAAGAACGTCAGCGATAGCCCCAGAAATGATGCGTCCATGCGGAACCCTTTGTGATCCATGCGCTATATCGCAATCGGGGGCGTGCCGCACCGCAAAAATCTTTGCGACATATTGCTTCAAAATACCAGGTAATGTTGAATTTTTGTTGCGCTGCGACTGCGAAATGACTATTGCGGTCTGAACTGAGATAATCGGAGCCGACTCATGCCCCATGATGGACAGGATATGCCTTTGACCCCCGCCCTTCTGCCCGATCTGCTGACCCTGACCAAGGCCGCGATTGCACCGGTTGAAACCCTGCTGACGACCGCCACGGACCGTTTGCGCACCGAGGTTTCCGTCGATGGCAGAATCTCGGGCGCGGCGCTGGAACAGAACCAGTTCGCGGCCCATGCGCTGGCGTGGCTGGCCACCTATGCCGAGGCGCTGCGCCAGATGCAGGCCTGGGCCGAACGGCTGAGCGCCGAGGGCAAATTCGGCGAAATGGAAGGGCTGATCCACCAGATCGCCTTTGGCGAATACCTGTGGCAGATCTACGGCGGCATCCCGATGAGCCAGGGCGAAGTTGCGCGCCTGCAAGATATCGGCCTGACCCAGGACGACCAGCGCGCGCTGATGGACCCGGCGGTCATGACCCTGTGCAACGGCGGCAACACCCAGGCCGCGCGGATGCGGCTGGTCGAGCTGATGCAGGACAACCACGGCCACGCCACCTTTGGCGCCACCGGTCTGGATGAAGAACTGGAAATGATCCGCGATCAGTTCCGCCGCTTTGCCGATGAAAAGGTCGCCCCCAACGCCCATGACTGGCACCTGAAGGACGAATTGATCCCGATGGAGATCATCGAGGAACTGGCCGAAATGGGCGTGTTCGGCCTGACCATCCCCGAAGAATTCGGCGGCTTCGGCCTGTCCAAAGCCTCGATGGTGGTGGTGTCCGAGGAACTGTCGCGCGGCTATATCGGTGTCGGTTCGCTTGGCACCCGGTCCGAGATCGCGGCCGAGCTGATCATTTGCGGCGGCACCGACGCGCAGAAGGAAAACTGGCTGTCGAAACTGGCCAGTGCCGAGATCCTGCCAACGGCGGTCTTTACCGAACCCAACACCGGGTCCGATCTGGGCGCCTTGCGCACCCGCGCGGTCAAGGACGGCGACGATTACACCGTCACCGGCAACAAGACCTGGATCACCCATGCCGCCCGCACCCATGTGATGACCCTGCTGGCGCGCACCGATCCCGACACCACCGATTACAAGGGGCTGTCGATGTTCCTGGCGGAAAAGACGCCGGGCACCGACGACGCCCCCTTCCCCACCCCCGGCATGACCGGCGGCGAGATCGAGGTACTGGGCTATCGCGGCATGAAGGAATACGAACTGGGCTTTGACGGGTTCAAGGTCAAAGGCGAAAACCTGCTGGGCGGGGTCGAAGGTCAGGGCTTCAAACAGTTGATGCAGACCTTCGAATCCGCCCGCATCCAGACCGCCGCCCGCGCCATCGGCGTGGCGCAGAACGCGCTGGAGGTCGGGATGCAATACGCCATCGACCGCAAGCAATTCGGCAAATCGCTGATCAACTTTCCCCGCGTCGGCGGCAAGCTGGCGATGATGGCGGTTGAAATTATGGTGGCGCGGCAGCTGACCTATCATTCGGCATGGCAGAAAGACCACGACAAACGCTGCGATCTGGAGGCAGGCATGGCCAAGCTGCTGGGCGCGCGCGTGGCCTGGGCCTGCGCCGACAACAGCCTGCAAATCCACGGCGGCAACGGTTTCGCGCTGGAATATCAGATCAGCCGCATCCTGTGCGACGCCCGCATCCTGAACATCTTTGAAGGGGCGGCGGAAATTCAGGCGCAGGTCATCGCCCGGCGGCTGTTGGGCTGATGCCCTGACGGCGGTATATTGCAACGGTCGCCCCCCGATGTCAGGGTGGCGGCATGTTGCGTCTTGCCTGCCTGATCCTGTTACTGCCCTCTGCCTGCAGCAGCGATGAAACCATATCGGCCTTTGTCGATCCCGCGACCGTTTTCAGGCTGCATGAAATCGACGGCGCCGCCTTTGACGCAAAGGCCACGGTGCAATTCCCCAAACCCGGCCAGATCACGGGCCAAGCCCCCTGCAACAGCTTTCACGGGGTCCAGTCCCTGCCCTATCCGTGGTTCGGGGCCGACCCGATCGCGGCCACGAAACGGGGCTGTCCGGACCTGCCCGCCGAGGCCCGGTTTTTTGCCGCCCTCGGCGACATGACACTGGCCGAGGTCAGCGGCGATACGCTGATCCTGTCGAACGATGCGGGCCGACAAATGCTGTTTCGCGCAGCCCCTTAATCGGGCACCGACATCGCCAGAACCCGGCTGATGCGCGTCAGGCTTTCGCCGCTTTCATCCGTCCAGGTATTGAACGCCGCCTGCACCTTTTTCAGCGCGGATTTCGAGGTCGCCGCCCCGTCGATCACACCGGCCATGTTCAACGCCGAGACCACCGATTTCGACAGGATGAAATTGTCATACCCCAACGTGCGCAAGGCATATTGCCCGGTCACCCCGCCCAGCCGCGATCCTTTCGTCTTCAACAGATCGAACAGCCCCACGGTATCGGTGTTCGGCCAGTTCCCCAGACAGGCGGCGGCGGTCCCGTGTTCCGCCGCAAGTTCGGACAGGAACACCGCATTGTCGCGCACGGTCAGGATCTTGGTGGCATTGCGCACGATCGCGGTGTTTTGCAGATGCCGGTCCAGATCATCGTCCGACATCAGCGCGTTGCGCCCGATGTCGAACCCGTGAAACGCCGCTTCGAACCCGTCCCATTTGTTTTCGATGACCTGCCAGTTGAACCCCGCCTGAAACACCGATTTGGTGAATTGCGACAGCAGGCGGTCGTCGCTTTGATCGGCCAGCCTGCGGTCGGGCGGGCCGGGCAAGGCGGCCTCCAGTTCGGCGGCCCCTTTGCGCGCCGCGGCCATGTCCCGGAGTTCCGCGTATGATTTCATCTCAGCCTCCTGTTGAGCGTTTCAGCCGGTCCAGCAACCGCGCGCGGGCCTCGGGCAGGGGGCGGTCCCCCAGTGCGGGCGCCAGCCACCCCGTCAGAAAATGCCCGGTTGTGGCCAAACCCTCCAACACATGTGCGCGCGATCCGTCGCCACCGCCCAGCATCTCGGGCGGCAGGGGCAGCAGGCGGTCGGCCCACTCTCCGGCACCTTCGGCACTGACCGCGCGGCCCGATTTGGGTGAGACATAGGCCAGATCGTCATGCGTTCCAGTAACCGCGCAGACCGACAGATCAAGGCCAAAGCCCATCTCCTCCAACAGTGCCAGTTCCCAGCGCAGATAGGCCAGCGGCCACAGCTCGGATTTACCCAGCATGTCCAGCACCGCGATGCTGCGGGTATACAGCAGCGGGTGCGGCTCGCGGTCGGGCAAGGCGAACCCCAACAGCGCGGTTACCGCGTTCAACCCGGCCAGCGCGTCGCGGTCGCCCATCACATCGGCGCGCGATTGCAGCGGTTCGACCGCGTAGCTGCCCAGATGATCCTCCAGCCGGGCGCGCCAGGTCAGATCGACCTGGGCGCCGGGTTGCAGGATGGGGGCGATCCTGCGGCTGGCGCCGCCGCGCACAACGCCCGCATGCCGCCCGTGGGCGGCGGTGAACACATCGATGATTGCCGAGGTTTCGCCATGCCGCCGAACGCTTAGCACCGCCCCCTGATCGCGCCATTCCATGGTGCGAACCTAGTCAGACAACCCCGGTTCGTCCAGCAAATGCCGGCCCTGCCGATCCTCGACCTCGATCACCCAAAGATCGGGGTCAAAGCCGCGTTGGCGGGCGATCGAGGCATCGACCTCGGCCTCATCCCCCGCGGCCAGAACCACCCATTCCCGCGCACCGGTCATCAGATCGAAACTGCGCTGAAACACCTGCGCCTGCCCGTCCAGCGTGTTCAGTTTGACCATCACGGCCCCGGCGGTCGCATCGCCCTTGGCCGTGACAAAGGCCGGGATATTGGCCAGCCGCAACCGGTTCAGATAGGCCTGAACCCAGAAATCCGCCGTCAGCCGGGTCATGTATTCCCGTCTTTGAAATCCAGCCCCATTTCCGAATAGCGTTCGGATTCCTCCAACCAGTTGGGGCGCACCTTGACCTGCAGGAACAGATGCACCTCGCGGCCCAGAAACTCTTTCAACTCGGCGCGGGCGGCCTGGCTGACGCCTTTGATGGTTTCGCCCTTGTTGCCCAGAACGATGCCCTTGTGCCCGTCGCGCACCACATAGATCACCTGATCGATCCGCACCGATCCGTCTTTGCGCTCTTCCCAGTTTTCGGTTTCCACCGTCATCTGATAGGGCAGTTCCTGATGCAGGCGCAGGGTCAGTTTTTCACGCGTCATTTCCGCCGCGATCATCCGCATCGGCAGATCGGCGATCTGGTCTTCGGGGTACAGCCACGGACCTTCGGGCAGCTCATCGGCCAGCCATTGCCGCAGGTGATCCACCCCATGCCCTTTCTCGGCCGAGATCATGAAGGTCTGGGCAAAGGGATAGGCCGCGTTCATCTTTTCCGACAGCGCCAGCAGGACCTCGGCCTTGACCCGGTCGATCTTGTTGATGGCAAGCGCCACGGTCTGGCCTTCGGAGATGCGGTCGCGTAGAGCCTCCAGAATCGCCTCGACCCCGTCGGTCAGGCCGCGGTGCGCCTCGATCAGCAAAACCACGATTTCCGCGTCCGAGGCCCCGCCCCAGGCAGCCGCGACCATCGCGCGGTCCAGCCGGCGGCGCGGGCGGAAGAGGCCCGGCGTATCGACGAACACGATCTGCGCATCGCCTTCGATCGCGACGCCGCGAATCCGCGCGCGCGTGGTTTGCACCTTATGGGTCACGATCGACACCTTGGCCCCGACCATCCGGTTCAGAAGCGTTGATTTACCGGCATTCGGTTCGCCGATCAGGGCGACGAAACCCGCCTTTGTCTCAGCCATCCGTGGCCTCCATGCGTTGCAACAGCGCCTTTGCGGCGGCCTGTTCGGCGTATCGTTTCGACCCGGCGCTGGCCTGTTCTTCTTCGCCACTGTCCAGCCGGACAGCGATGGTGAAAACAGGCGCGTGATCGGGCCCTTCGCGGCGCAGTTCGTCGTATCGGGGCGGTTGCTGGCCGCGGGCCTGCGCCCATTCCTGCAACGCGGTTTTGGGATCGCGCGCGTCCTCTTCGACCGCCGTGATGCGCGCGCCCCACAGGGCCCGGATCACATCGCGCGCCGCATCGAATCCGCCATCCAGATAGACGGCGGCGATCACCGCCTCCATCGCGTCGCCCAGCAGCGCCTCTTTGCGGCGCCCGCCGGACATCATTTCGGACCGGCCCAGTTTCAGAACCGCGCCCAGATCGATCTGGCGGGCCACATCGGCGCAGGCCTCTTTGCGGACCAGCGCGTTGAACCGCGGGGCAAGCTGACCTTCGGCGGCATCGGTGTCTGCAGCCAGCAGCGCCTCGGCCATCACCAGCCCCAGCACCCGGTCGCCCAGAAACTCCAGCCGCTGATTGTCGGGCCGGGTCGGCGATGAAATCGACGAATGGGTCAGCGCGCGCAGGATCAGTTCCGGTTTGGAAAATCTGTACCCCAATCGGGCAGAAAACGATATGAGTTCCGACGAAAGCTTCACTCGACCGCCTTCAGGAACCGGTCCGCGCGCCACGTCCAGAAGTAAAACAGCGACCGCCCGGCGGATGAGAACATGATCCGGTCGGCGCGCCCGATCAGATATTCCGCAGGCACATAGCCCACCCCGCCATTGGCCTTGGCAAAGCGGCTGTCCTGACTGTTGTCGCGGTTGTCACCCATAAAGAAATACTCACCGGCAGGGACAGTGAATTCAGCCGTGTTATCGGCAAACCCGTTTTTGTTGATGTTCAGGATCGCATGGCTGACCCCATTGGGCAGGGTTTCGATCTGGCGGGATTTGGTGCAGGTGCCGCCTTCGCCCACGGGGGCGTTTTCACAGCGCGGCAACAGGCCCAGCGGACCCTGTTTGGCAAAGACCTCGTCAAAGGTTCCGACATCCTCCAGTTTGACCGGCTGTTCGTTGATGAACAGCACGCCGTTCTTCATCTGAATCCGGTCGCCCGGCAGGCCGATCAGCCGCTTGATGAAATCCGATCCGTTCACCGGGTGGCGGAACACCACGACATCGCCGCGTGTGGGTTCCGAGGCCAGAATGCGGCCTTCAAACGGGCACATCGAGAACGGGCAGGAATGTTTGGAATAGCCATAGGCCATCTTGTTGACGAACAGGAAGTCGCCGATCAGCAGCGTGTCCTTCATCGACCCCGACGGAATCCAGAACGGCTGAAAGAACAAGGAACGGAACACGCCCGCAATCAACAGCGCATAGACCACCGTCTTGATCGTTTCGACGACGCCGCCGTCGTGTTTTTCACTGGCCATCTTGGTCCTGCCTCTGGTTTTGACCTCCGCTACATGAGCGGGCGCGCCCAAGGTGTCAAGCCAGCGGGCGCGCCTCGATCACCACAAAGGCCTGTGCCCAAGGGTGATCGTCGGTCAAGGTCACGTGAATGATCGCCTCGTGCCCGTCGGGGGTCATGTCGGACAGGCGCTCGGCCGCCCATCCGGTCACCTGCATCACCGGCTGGCCGGTGTGCAGATTGCTGACGGCCATATCCTTCCAGGCGATTCCCATGCGCAGGCCGGTGCCCAGCGCCTTGGAACAGGCCTCTTTCGCGGCCCAGCGTTTGGCATAAGTGCCCGCGGCATCGGCGCGGCGTTCGGCCTTGGCCTGTTCAAGCTCGGTGAAGACCCGGTTGCGAAACCGATCACCGAACCGGTCCAGCGTGCCCTGAATTCGGTCGATATTGGCCAGGTCGGTGCCGATGCCAAGGATCATCGTGCGCAGGCCGATCGGATCAGGCCAAGCCCTGCCACGACGAAAAAGGCCAATCCGACGGCCAGCAATGTGGTTGCCCCGATCATATGTGCGCCTTTCCCCTAAAAACGTCCGAACCGTGCGAAACCGCCTGCGACGGCCATGCAGAACGCGTACAGAACCTGTACACAGGCTGTACATACACCTGACAGATCACGGCGCCAAACGGGTTGTCAGGATCTTGAGGCTGGCCAGCCCGAAGAAGACGGCGAAGACCGCTTCGAACCCGCGGCGCATCCGGGCATAGCTGCGCACCATGCGGTCGGTCGAAAACAGGAACGCATAGCCGATGAAAGTCAGGATGGAGCCTGCGTAAAGAAAGGCGAACATCTGGAACACCTGCGAGACCGACGCGCCCGACGGCAGGGTGATCGAATAGACCGCCCCCCACGACAGGATCGCCTTGGGGTTGGTCAGATGGATCAGCGCCCCCCTGGTAAAGACCCGCGCCGCCGGACCGTCATAGCCTGCGCGCATCAGGCTGGGTTTCGCAGTCATGGCCGAGCGCAGCGATTTCATCGCCAGATAGAACAGATAGCCGGCCCCGGCATAGCGCAGCACGGTAAAGACCCAGGCGTTGGCCAGCATCAGCGCGCTCATCCCCAATGCGGCGGCGATGCCCCAAAAGGCGCCGCCCGCCAGAATTCCGCAGGCAAAGATCACCCCCAGCCGGCGCCCCGCGTTCATCGAGGTTCCGGCGATCGACAGGGTGGCGGGACCGGGCGACCCGACCGCGACCAGCCAGGCGACCCAGAACAGGGCCAGTTCGACCCCGGTCATGCCCGCGCCTCGTCCATCAGGCGGCGCATTTCGACGATGGCCGGGGTGATGCCGCGAAAGATAGCCTCGCCAATGATGAAATGGCCGATGTTCAGTTCCATCACCTCGGGGAAGGCGGCGACGGGGGCGACGGTGTCATAGGTCAGCCCGTGCCCGGCGTGCACCTCAAGCCCCAGCGCATGGGCGAAGGCCGACATGTCGCGCAGGCGTTCCAGTTCGGCGTCGCGTTCATCCAACCGGCCTTCGGCATGGGCATCGCAATAGGCGCCGGTGTGCAACTCGATGACCTGCGCGCCGATCCGGTGCGCGGCTTCGATCTGACGGCGGTCAGCGGCGATGAAGATCGACACGCGACACCCGGCGTCGCGCAGCGGAGCGATGAAATGCGCCAGCTTGTTTTCTTCGCGCGCGACCTCAAGCCCGCCTTCGGTGGTCTTTTCCTCGCGCTTTTCGGGGACGATGCAGACCGCATGCGGCCGGTGGCGCAGCGCGATTTTCTGCATCTCGTCGGTCGCGGCCATTTCGAAATTCAGCGGCACCGACAGCACCTGCATCAGCCCGTCGATATCAGCATCCGAGATATGACGGCGATCTTCGCGCAGATGGGCGGTGATCCCGTCGGCACCCGCCGCTTCGGCCATTCTGGCCGCGCGCAGCGGATCGGGATAGGCCCCGCCACGGGCATTACGCACCGTGGCCACATGATCGATATTCACACCCAGCCGAAGCCGCCCCGCATAGTTGACCGCATCACCTGTCATCTGTTCGCCTCATCACTGGCGGCCTGTCGCCAGCCCGCACATCTTATCCAACCCCGTCGTCTGTCTTGGTCTTCATTGCCGCCTTGGCGCGCAGTTCGGCCAGTTTCTTGGCCAGTTTTCCGCGTCGGCGTTTCTGATAAGCCGTGATCACTGGAACAGAAAGATAATAGCCGATCAACCCCGCAATGATCCCCGGCAGGATGCCCCCGATCATATAGGGAAAGAACACCTCGTCGTAAAAGCGCGACAGGTGGATCCAGTTCGCGTCCCCGTCCGAGACAAGCGCCCAGACGTTGTGAAACAGGTCCTGCGCGGCGCCATAGAATTTATCGAACAAAGATTTGTCGACATCTTCGTCAAAATCGCTGCCCAGCAGGAAATGACCGACCTTCAGCGCGATCACACCAATGGGAATATAGGTCAGCGGATTGCCGAAGAAGGTGGCCAGGATGGCGGCCAGAATATTGCCGTGCAGGATGCGCGCCAGAACCGCGGCCACCACGAAATGCAGCCCGTAGAACGGGGTAAAGGTGGTGAACACCCCGGCAAAGATGCCGCGCGCGATCTTATGCGGGCTGTCGGGCAACCGGTGCAGACGGTGGCGCACATAGTGAAAGGCCCGCGTCCATCCCCCACGCGGATAAACGAAGTCCAGCAGCAGCTGGCCCAGAGGGCGTTTATCGCGGCGCTTGAATACCAAGCCTTCAGTCCTTTCGGCGTATCAGTTCTGTTTGCGGTCCGGGTCACGGACCCGTTCCAATTCGGCGACATCGCTTTCTGCTTCCAGCGCGGTCATAACCGTATGAAGATGTTCGACATCCCTGAGATCGACATCAATCAGCAAACGGTAAAAATCGGGTTTCCGGTCGGCAAAGTGCATGTCCGAGATATTGGCTTTCTGTTCGCCAATCAACGTACATATGTGCCCCAGGACACCGGCATCGTTACGAATGGTCAGATTCAGGCTGACAGTATGCATTGCGGGGTGTTTTCCGCTGTGCCAATGCAAATCAATCCATCGTTCTGGTTGATCTTCAAGCTCTTCCAGGTTGGGACAGTCGATGGCATGCACAACCACACCGCGACCGCGATAGGTGATTCCCACGATCCGTTCGCCGGGCACCGGCTGACAACAGGGCGCGCGGGCAAAGGATTGTTCGGGCGACAGGCCGACAACCGCGCGATCAGCGGCGATTTCATCGGCCGGGCTGGAGGCCAGATCGGGATACAGCGTTTCGACCACATCCTGCGCGCGCAGCTCGGCGCTGCCAAGGCGGGCCAGCACCTCGGCGGCATCGGGCAGGCCCATCTGTTTGGCGGCGGTTTTCAGCGCCTTTTCGGTGGCTTTCTTGCCGACATGTTCGAACGACACGCGGGCCAGTTCGCGACCCAGTTTGATGAATCTTTCACGGTCTTCTTCGCGCAGGGATTTGCGGATCGCGGCCTTGGCGCGGCCAGTGACCACGATGTCGATCCAGGTGGCTTGCGGGCGCTGGCCTTCGGCGGTGATGATCACCACCGATTGCCCGTTTTTCAGCCGGGTCCACAGCGGCACGCGGATGCCGTCGACCTTGGCGCCGACGCAGCTGTCACCGATCCGGGTGTGGATCGCATAGGCGTAATCCAGCGGCGTCGCCCCGCGCGGCAGTTTGACCACATCACCCTTGGGGGTGAAGCAGAACACCTGATCCGAATACATCTCAAGCTTGACGTGTTCGAGGAATTCATCGTGATCCTCGGCCGTTTCGAACCGTTCGGTCAGCGAGGCCAGCCATTTCGCCGGATCAACGGCAAAGGGGTTTTCGGCGCGCACGCCGTCGCGGTACGACCAATGCGCGGCCACGCCGCTTTCGGCGACCTCATGCATCTGGCGGGTGCGAATCTGCACCTCGACCCGCTTGCCGTCGCGCCCCGACACGGTGGTGTGGATCGACCGGTAACCGTTGGATTTCGGTTGGCTGATATAATCCTTGAACCGGCCCGGCACGGCGCGCCAACGCTGATGGATCGCGCCCAGAACGCGGTAACAATCAGCCTCGTTTTCGGTGATGACGCGGAACCCGTAGATGTCGGACAGGCGCGAAAAGCCCTGATCCTTTTCCTGCATCTTGCGCCAGATACCATAGGGTTTCTTGGCGCGGCCGAACACATCGGCAACGATGCCGTCCTTATCCAGTTCCAGCCGGATGTCATTGGTGATCTGATGCACCACGTCACCGGTTTCGCGCTGCAGGGTGATGAACCGCCGGATGATCGAGCTGCGGCCTTCGGGGTTCAGCACGCGAAAGGCCAGATCCTCCAGCTCTTCGCGCATCCATTGCATCCCCATGCGGCCCGCAAGCGGCGCGTAGATATCCATGGTTTCACGCGCCTTTTGCACCTGCTTTTCCGCGCGCATCGATTTGATGGTGCGCATGTTGTGCAGCCGGTCGGCCAGTTTCACCAGGATCACCCGCAGGTCCTTGGACATCGCCATGAACAGCTTGCGGAAATTTTCGGCCTGTTTGGTTTCGGACGAGCTGAGCTGAAGGTTGGTCAGCTTGGTAACCCCATCGACCAGTTCGGCGACTTCGGTCCCGAACAGATCGGACACCTCGGTAAAGGTGGATTTGGTATCTTCGATGGTGTCATGCAGCAACGCGGTGATGATCGTGGCGTCATCCAGTTGCTGTTCGGTCAGGATCGCGGCCACCGCAACGGGGTGGGTGAAATAGGGTTCCCCCGATTGCCGGGTCTGCCCTTCGTGCATCCGTTCGCCATAGTCAAAGGCCTTGCGGATCAGCGCTTCGTTGGTTTTGGGGTTATAGTTGCGGACCAGCGAGATCAGGTCTTCGACGTCGATCTTTTGCATCCGGTCCGCAAATCCTTTGGGCGACTGGCGCGCCCCTTAACGCTGTTCCTGCGCTTCCATCAGCGCGCGCAGCAGTTTCTCTTCGGACATGTCGTCATCGACAGGTTTGTCCGCCTCGCCGCCCATCAACAGCGCCATCGAATCCTCTTCGGGTTCGTCGACTTCGATCTGGGTCTGGTGGCTTTCGATCATGCGCTCGCGCAGCTCATCCGCCGACTGCGTCTCTTCCGCGATTTCACGCAGGGAAACGACCGGGTTCTTATCATTGTCGCGGTCAATCGTCAGCGGGCTGCCGGCCGAAATCTCGCGCGCCCGGTGGGCGGCAAGCATAACCAGGTCAAACCTGTTGGGAACTTTATCAACGCAATCTTCAACCGTCACGCGGGCCATCAGAGTCTCCGTTCTTTCTGGGAGATGGAAAGCAATATCTATTGACTCGCAAAGCCCTTGACAAGGGCGCAATCGACCAAAAACAGCTTTAAATCGGCTTAATCCCGGCTTTATCGGCGTCAGAACAGGCCGCCAGCATTTCCCGAATCGTGACCCCCAGCACCGGATGACGCCAGTCCGGCGCAATATCGCACAGCGGCACCAGCACGAATGCGCGATCCTGCAGACGCGGATGCGGCACGATCAGCTGGTCCGGCGCAACGACCCCCTGCCGGTCCGGCGGCAGGTCGATCCAGTGCCGGACGGTGGCCACATCCGGCACCACCTGATCCCCGAAGGCGATCAGATCCAGATCCAACGTGCGAGGGCCCCATCTGACGTCACGACGCCGGTCAAACCGCTGTTCGATGGCATGCAGATGCTGCAGCAGCGCGGTCGCATCCAGCGTGGTCGTCAGCACCGCCGCGGCGTTCACAAAGTCGGGTCCTGACCCCTTGGGAAAGCAAGGCGTTGTGTAAAATCGGCTTTCACCTGATAATTGAACTGATTCGTTCGGAACTTCGGCGAGAGCCATTTTCAAAGTTCGAGCCGGGTCACCAACAAATGACGTTACGTTACTTCCTAGTGCGAGGAGCACTTTTGTATCAATTACATGACGACCGGTGGGTTGCGACAATTTTTATAATCCCTAAATTCCGGCGCACGGTCTGCGCACTCAACACCCACAAGGTACTTTACTACCCACTCACTCACTCACGAACGATTTCGCAGAACGCATTACCGGAAGGAAATTAAATGTTCTACAGAGACGAACGGCTCGCGCTGTTCATAGATGGTTCAAATCTGTATGCCGCCGCCAAGGCGCTTGGATTTGACATCGACTACAAGCTTCTGCGTCAAGAGTTCATGCGCCGTGGTAAAATGCTACGCGCCTTTTATTATACCGCACTGCTGGAAAATGACGAGTATTCCCCGATCCGACCCCTGGTGGACTGGCTGCATTACAACGGCTTCACCATGGTGACCAAACCGGCCAAGGAATACACCGACAGCCAGGGGCGCCGTAAGGTCAAAGGCAATATGGACATCGAACTCAGCGTCAACGCGATGGAGCTGGCGCCGCATGTCGATCATATTGTTCTGTTCTCAGGGGATGGGGATTTCCGGCCGCTGGTGGAAAGCCTGCAACGGCAGGGCGTGCGCGTTTCGGTGGTTTCGACCATCCGCAGCCAACCGCCCATGATCGCCGATGAACTGCGCCGTCAGGCCGACAACTTCATCGAGTTGGACGAGCTGAAAGAGGTGATCGGACGCCCACCCCGCGAACCGCGGGCAGATGCGCCGATGGAATACGCCGCAGACGAATAAACGATAAACGGGGCCGATGGCCCCGTTTTTTTTGACCTGCCGACAGCCGCCACCCCCGCGCCGGGCTGGACGATGCGGCCCCTACGCCTTACCTGTTGACCGGAACAGGAGCGTACCGATGACCAAGCCCCCCCTTACCCTTTATCTGGCCGCGCCGCGCGGGTTCTGCGCGGGCGTCGATCGCGCCATCAAGATTGTCGAGATTGCTTTGGAAAAATGGGGCGCGCCGGTCTATGTGCGGCACGAAATCGTGCACAACAAATATGTGGTCGACGGGCTGCGCGCCAAGGGGGCGGTGTTTGTCGAGGAGTTGGAAGACTGCCCCGACGACCGGCCGGTGATCTTTTCCGCCCATGGCGTGCCCAAGGCCGTGCCCGCCGAGGCCGCCCGGCGGCAGATGATCTATGTCGATGCGACCTGCCCTCTGGTCAGCAAGGTCCATATCGAGGCCGAGCGCCATCACCAAAGCGGCTTGCAGATGGTGATGATCGGCCATGCCGGCCATCCCGAAACCGTGGGCACCATGGGGCAGTTGCCGCCGGGCGAGGTGCTGCTGGTGGAAACCGTTGCGGATGTCGCCGATCTGGCCCCACGCGATCCGGCCCGGCTGGCCTTCATCACCCAGACCACCCTGTCGGTCGATGACACCGCCGGGATCGTGGCGGCGTTGAAGGCGCGGTTCCCCGCCATCGTCGGCCCGCATAAGGAAGACATCTGCTACGCCACCACCAACCGGCAAGAGGCGGTCAAGGCGATTGCGCCCAAGGTGGATGCGCTGTTGGTGATCGGGGCGCCGAATTCATCGAATTCGCGCCGGTTGGTCGAAGTGGCCCGCGCCAAGGGCTGCGGCTATTCCCAGCTGGTCCAGCGCGCCACCGATATCGACTGGCGCGCGCTGGAGGGCATCCGGTCGGTCGGTGTGACCGCCGGGGCCTCTGCTCCCGAAGTTTTGATCGAAGAAGTGATCGCGGCCTTTGGCGACCGGTTCGACATGACCCGCGAGGTGGTGGAAACCGCGACCGAGAACGTTGAATTCAAGGTGCCGCGCGTGTTGCGCGAGGAAACGGCATGATCTCTTTTCAATTCCTGCTGACCGCGCTGGTCGTCGTCGTGGCCCCCGGAACGGGCGTGGTTTACACGCTGGTGGTGGGGCTGGGACAGGGGCGGCGCGCGGCGGTGCTGGCGGCGCTTGGCTGCACGTTGGGGATCGTGCCGCATCTGGCGGCGGCGGTGCTGGGGCTGGCGGCGGTGCTGCACACCAGCGCGCTGTTGTTCCAGATCGTGAAATTCGCCGGTGTCGCCTATCTGCTGTATCTGGCGTGGCAGGCGCTGGCCGAAGGCGGCGCGCTGAAGATCGACGGCACCCGCCCCCCCGAGGCAGGCGCGCGGGTCGTCCGGCGCGGGGCGTTGATCAATATCCTGAACCCCAAGCTGTCGATCTTTTTCCTGGCGCTGCTGCCGCCGTTCCTGTCGGGCGATCCGGCCGGTGCCACCGCCGAAATGGTGACGCTGGGCGCGGTGTTCATGGTGATGACCTTCGCCGTCTTCGTGCTGTACGGTATCTTCGCCGCCGTGGCCCGCGACACGCTGTTGTCCAGCGAACGGGTGCTGCGGTGGATGGGGCGCGGTTTCGCCGCCGTCTTTGCCGGGCTGGGCCTGCGTCTGGCGTTCGAGCGCGGATGAGCGACGATCCCACCATAAAGGTCTATGACGCCAAAGCCGAAGAATACGCGGCCCTTGTGACGCGCGGCAAATCCGACGCCGATCTGGACGCCTTCATGGCCGCCGTCAGCCCCGGCGGGCGGGTGCTGGATCTGGGCTGCGGTCCGGGCAATTCGGCGGCGGTGATGCAAACGGCGGGGTTCGCGGTCGATGCGATGGATGCGGCGCCCAGAATGGTGGAACTGGCACGCGCCACCTATCGGATCGAGGTCACGCTGGCCACCTTCCACGATCTGGACGCGGTGGCGCAATACGACGGCATCTGGGCCAATTTCAGCCTGCTGCACGCCCCCAAGGCCGATTTCCCCGGCCATCTGGCGCGCATCCACCGCGCGCTGAACCCCGGCGGCGTGCTGCATCTGGGCATGAAAACCGGCACTGGCGAACGCGTCGACAGCATCGGCCGCTTCTATGCCTATTACGAAGAAGACGAGCTGACCACGCTGTTAACCGGGGCCGGATTCACCCCTGCCGCCACCCGGCGCGGAACCGGCAAAGGTTTGTCTGGCGCATCCGATCCCTTTGTCATAATCAGGGCCCATGCCTGATCTTTTTGCATATACGGATGGCGCCTGTTCGGGCAATCCCGGCCCCGGTGGCTGGGGCGTGTTGTTGCAGGCCAAGGATGGCGACCGCGTCGTCAAGGAACGCGAATTGTCGGGGGGCGAGGCGCTGACCA
This sequence comes from uncultured Paracoccaceae bacterium, assembly GCA_947500775.1. GTDB lineage: Bacteria > Pseudomonadota > Alphaproteobacteria > Rhodobacterales > Rhodobacteraceae > CANMTD01. The sequence goes on along the minus strand of CANMTD010000007.1, from coordinate 160,510 downwards.
CCAACAACCGCATGGAATTGCTGGCCGCGATTGCCGCGCTGGAAAGCCTGACCCGCCCCACCACTTTGACCATCGTGACCGACAGCGCCTATGTCAAAAACGGCGTCACCGGCTGGATCCACGGGTGGAAGCGCAACGGCTGGAAAACCTCGAACCGGAAACCGGTGAAAAACGTGGAACTGTGGCAACGGCTGGACGCCGCACGGGCCGATCATCAGGTGACGTGGGAATGGGTCAAGGGCCATGCGGGCCATCCCGAAAACGAACGCGCCGACGAATTGGCCCGCGCTGGAATGGCCCCGTTCAAACCGAAAAAGAGCGCCTGAATGACGGCTGTCACGCTGTTGGATCTGGCCTCGGTCTTTGTCTTTGCACTGACCGGCGCGCTGACCGCCAGCCGGGCGCAGCTGGATATCGTCGGCTTCATCTTCATCGCCAGCCTGACAGCGGTCGGCGGCGGCACGTTGCGCGATCTGCTGCTGGGGCGGGTGCCGGTGTTCTGGATGGCGCAGCCGCAGCTTATCCTGCTGGCCGCACTGGCTGCGGTGATCGTGTTTTTCACCGCCCATCTGATCGAAAGCCGGTACAAGGCGATCCTGTGGCTGGACGCCTGCGCGCTGGCGGTGGCGGTGCCTGCGGGCGTGGCGGTGGCCATCGGGCTGGACCAGCATCCGGTGATCATCGTGCTGATGGGCGTCACCACGGGCTGTTTCGGCGGGCTGATGCGCGATGTCGTCTGTAACGAGGTGCCGCTGGTCCTGAAACAGGGCGAGCTATACGTGACAGCCGCCTTTGCCGGGGCCACGGCGGCGGTGGCGGCGCGGTACTGGGCGCTGGACCTGCCCATCGCACTGATGATCTGCGCCGGGGTCACATGGGGGCTGCGCGCGGGCAGCATGGCCTTTGGCTGGCGCCTGCCGGTTTACAAAAGCCGCCCGCCACGGGTCTGAACGGCCTAGCGTTTGCCGATATAGGTCTGATACAGCCAGATCAGCAGAACCGCCCCCAGAACCGCGCCGACAAAGCCCGCGGCAATCCCGGTCAGCACCAGCAGGAACCGCAGCACCAGCCCGCCGATCAGCGCGCCGAAGACGCCGATGGCGACGGTGGTCACCACATCGGTTTCAACCTTCATCATGCGCGTGGCCAGAAACCCGGCTGCCGCCCCGATGATGACAAGAAAAATAAAATGCATAGTCGGCCTCTGGCCCCCTTGGGTTCGGATTCGACCACAGGATGACCGGATATGGCGGCCTAGTCCAGCCGCGCGGGCGGGGCCTGCAACCCGCGCAGGAACTCGGCCGCCGCCATCGGGCGTTTGCCCTGCCGCTGGACCTGCGTGATGTCGACCGCGCCCTCGCCGCAGGCCACCACCAGATCGCGCAGGATGGTGCCCGGCGCGCCCTGCCCGGCCACCGCCTGTGCGCGCAGCAGTTTCAGCCGTTCGTCGCCCAGCGCGCACCACGCGCCGGGAAAGGGCGACATGCCCCGGATCAGGCGGGCGACCTGTTCGGCGGGCTGGGTCCAGTCGATCCGGGTTTCGGCCTTGTCGATCTTGGCGGCATAGGTGACGCCTGTGTCGGGTTGCGGATCGGGGCGCAGCGTCTCAAGCCGGGCCAGCGCCTGAACGATCAGATCGGCGCCCATGCCGGACAGACGGTCGTGCAGATCGGATGTGGTTTCTTCGGCCCCGATCGGGGTGGCCTGGCGCAGCAGCACCGGGCCGGTGTCCAGCCCCGCCTCCATCTGCATGATGCAGATGCCGGTTTCCGCGTCGCCCGCCATGATCGCCCGGTGAATCGGCGCGGCCCCGCGCCAGCGCGGCAGCAATGAGGCGTGGATGTTCAGGCATCCCTTGGCGGGTGCGTCCAGTACCGCCTGCGGCAGGATCAGCCCATAGGCGACCACCACCGCTACATCGGCGTTCAGCGCGGCGAATTCGGCCTGCGCGCCCGCGTCTTTCAACGAGATCGGGTGACGCACCGGCAGGCCCAGTTCGGAGGCCGCGGCCTGTACCGGGCTGGGGCGGTCTTTCTTGCCGCGTCCGGCCGGGCGCGGCGGCTGGCAATAGACGCAGGCGATATCATGCCCCGCGGCCGCCAGCGCGCGCAGCACCGGCACCGAAAACTCAGGCGTGCCCATGAAAACGATGCGCATCATGCCCCCCGCAGTTTGGCGGCGCGTTTGATCAGCCGGTCGCGTTTCAGCCGCGACAGGTGGTCGAAATACATCCGCCCGTTCAGATGGTCGATCTGATGCTGCACCGAGGTCGCCCAAAGCCCGACGAAATCGCGTTCCTCGACCGCGCCATCGGCGTTCAGAAACCGCACGGTCACGGCGCGGGGCCGGTCGAAGGCGGCGGAGACGCCGGGCAGGTTTGGGCTTGCCTCTTCATGGGTGCGCAACTGGGCCGAGGCGTGCAGAATCTCGGGGTTGGCAAGGCGCACCGCCTGTCCGCGCGCATCGGAACAATCGACCACGGCCAGCCGCTGCATCACGCCGATCTGCGGCCCCGCCAGACCATAGCCCGGCATCGCATCCATGGTGTCGATCATATCGTCCCAGATCGCGCGGATATCATCGGTCACAGCCGCGACAGGGTCGGCCGCCGCCCGCAGGCGCGGATCGGGCCAGGGCAGAAAGGCGCGCGTGGTCATGCGCGCCCCGTCATGCGCGGGCCCGTTCGCGTTTCAGCTTTTGCATCCGGCGGGTGATCATCTGGCGTTTCAGCGGCTTGAGGTAATCGATGAACAATGTGCCGTTCAGGTGGTCGATCTCATGCTGCACGCAGGTGGCCCACAGACCGTCGAACCCTTCTTCGCACAGCTTGCCGTCGCGGTCGATCCAGCGCACGCGCACCTCGGCGGGGCGTTCGACCTCGGCGTATTGGTCGGGGATCGACAGGCAGCCCTCTTCATAGACATTCTTGTCGTCCGAGCTTTCGATCACTTCGGGGTTGAACATGATCAGCGGGCGCGGCGTGGCGCCCTCTTCCTTGACGCAATCCAGCACGATCAGCCGGTCCAGCACCCCGATCTGCGGCGCGGCCAGCCCGATGCCCGGTGCATCATACATGGTTTCCAGCATGTCGTCGGCAAGCGTGCGCAGGGCGTCCGACAGGTCGGACACCGGTTCGGCGGTCTTTTTCAGACGCGGGTCGGGATGGATCAGGATCGGTCGTATTGTCATGCCACGGGATTTAGGCGAAGGTCTGTCAAATCGCAATGGCAAGCAGGATAATTCGGATGGACGGATCAACCCCGCAATCCCCGGCGGAACAGCATATAGATTTCGATCAGGTCATCGACCGGCGCAACACGAACAGCAACAAATGGGACAAGATGGAGCGTCTGTATGGCGTTTCCGCCGACGACGGGCTGGCGATGTGGGTGGCGGATATGGATTTCCGGTCCGCCGATTGCATCGTGCGCGCGGCCCGCGAGATCGCCGATTTCGGCGTCTTCGGCTATATGGATGACGAAGCCCCCTATCGCGCCGCGATCTGCTGGTGGATGCAGAACCGCCACGGCTGGACCATCGATCCCGACTGGATCTTCACCACCACCGGATTGGTCAATGCGGTGGGCCTGTGCCTTGATACCTATACCAAACCCGGCGACGGGGTGGTGATCTTCACCCCGGTCTATCATGCTTTTGCCCGGACCATCACCGCCGCCGGACGCCGGGTTGCGGAATGCCCGCTGGTCAACACCGCCGGGCGCTATGAAATGGATTTCGACGCCTATGACGCGCAGATGACCGGCGGTGAGACGATGCTGATCCTGTGTTCGCCGCATAATCCCGGCGGGCGGGTCTGGACCCGCGCGGAATTGCAGGGCCTGGCCGATTTCGCGAAACGGCACGATCTGATGATCGTGTCGGATGAAATTCACCATGACCTTGTCTTTGCCGGATCGCAGCACATTCCGATGCCGCTGGTCGACACAGGCATCATCGACCGGCTGATCATGCTGACCGCGCCTTCGAAAACCTTCAACGTGGCGGGCAACCACACCGGCAACGTGATCATTCAGGACCCCGACCTGCGCGCGCGGTTCAAGGCACGGATGAGCGCGCTGAGCCTTGCCGGAAACACCTTCGGCACGGCGATGACCACGGCGGCCTACAGCCCCGAAGGGGCGGTCTGGGTCGATGCGGTGGTGGCCTATCTGGACGAAAACCGCAAATTGCTGGATGCGGGGCTGAACGCGATTCCCGGCGTCACATCCATGGCGATGGAAGCGACCTATCTGGCCTGGGTCGATTTCGCGGGCACCGGGATGAGCGCCGAAGAATTCACCCGCCGGGTGAACGAGAACGCGAAGATCGCGGTCAACCTTGGCCCCAGCTTCGGCACCGGCGGCGAAACCTTTTTGCGGTTCAACTTCGGCACCCGGCGCGCATTGGTGCAAGAGGCGGTCGAACGGATGCAGGCGGCCTTCGACGATCTGCAATGATCCGGCGGCTGGCGGGGCTGTTTGCGACGCTGTCGCTGCTGGTCGTGATGGTGGCGGGCGGGCTTGCCCTGTATTATCGCCCCGCCATCCCGCCCGCGCCATTGCCACCCCTGACCGGGCAGATCGACCGGATCGTGATCGAGAAATCGGCGCGGCTGATGACCGTCTTTCGGAAAGGCCAGCCGCTGCGCAGCTATGCCATCGCGCTTGGCTTTGCGCCTTCGGGCGACAAGACCGCCCAAGGCGATGGCAAGACGCCCGAAGGGGTGTTCAGGATCGACCGGCGCAATCCCAACAGCCGCTATCACCTGTCGCTGGGGCTGGATTATCCGCGCGCCGCAGATCGCGCCCGCGCGGCCGCCGCTGGCGTGTCGCCGGGCGGGGATATTTTCATCCACGGGCAACCCAACGGCCTGGGGCAGCGTGTCACGCTGACCCACGACTGGACCGCCGGCTGCATCGCCGTGTCAAACAGCCAGATTGCCGAGCTGTGGGCGGTGACGCCCATCGGAACCGAGGTTGAAATTCGCCCCTGAACGGGGATCAGCGGGGCAACAGCGCGATCGGCGCATTCTCGTCCCGGTAGAAATCCAGCGGGGCCTTGTCGACGGCGGCGGTGTTGCGTTTGAATTCGAAAATCAGCTCTCCGCCCTCTTCGGACGAGGCGACGATCAGCGCCTGATACATGTGGCGCGCACCGTCATAGACATCGACCAGCCCGCGCAGATGCGGCGCCTCATCCGCGTCCAGTGCAAAGCCGCTGTGCCAGAACCGCAGCACGGGATAAACATCGTCCCCGGCGCGGACCCGCAGCCGGTTCTTTTTACGCAAGGCGTTCTTGCGGGCCATTTCCAGCCCTTCACGCACTTCTTTCGGCAGAAAATCAGACATCATCAATACATCCATCCCTATAGTTAATGGTTGGTCAACAGCTACCAAAGGTCAAGAAAACCTTTTGCAACAATGCGTTTCGGGGGCTCGTGCGCCTGCGCTCAGACTTTGTTTGAAATTCGCGGATACGCAGCGGGGGGCCGAACGCTTAGCTGTGGATCAACAGGGAGGACGCAATGGGACAGCTTGTAGACGGTGTCTGGCAGGACGTTTGGTACGATACCAAATCCAGCGGTGGAAAATTCGTGCGATCGACGGCGGGGTTTCGCAACTGGATCACGCCGGACGGGGCGCCGGGGCCCAGTGGCGACGGGGGTTTCGCCGCCGAAAGCGGGCGTTATCACCTCTATGTATCCTACGCCTGTCCCTGGGCGCACCGCACCCTGATCTTTCGCAATCTGAAGGGTCTGGCGCCGCATATCGACGTGTCGGTGGTGCATCCCGACATGCTGTCCGAAGGCTGGACCTTTTCACGCGATTTCGACGGGGCAACCGGCGACCGGCTGTTCGATCTGCCGTTCCTGCGTGACATTTATACCCGCGCGGACCCCACCATTTCGGGCCGCGTCACCGTACCGGTTCTGTGGGACAAGGCCCGCAATACCATCGTGTCGAACGAATCGTCGGAAATCATCCGCATGTTCAATTCAGCCTTCGACGGGCTGACCGGCAACACCGACGACCATTGGCCTGCCCCCCTGCGGGACGCCATCGAAGACATCAACGCCCGCATCTACAGCGAGGTGAACAACGGCGTCTACAAATCCGGTTTCGCCACCACGCAGCCCGCCTATGACGAGGCCGTCACCACGCTGTTTCAGGCGCTGGACTGGCTGGAGGATCGCCTGTCCACCCGCCGCTATCTGATGGGCGACCGCGTGACCGAGGCCGACTGGCGGCTGTTCACCACGCTGGTCCGGTTCGACCCGGTCTATCACCTGCATTTCAAATGCAACCTGAAGCGGTTGATCGACTATCCCAATCTGTGGGCCTATGCGCGCGAGCTGTATCAATGGCCCGGCGTGGCCGAGACCACGCATTTCGACCATATCGTGCGCCACTATCACTTCAGCCACGACACCATAAACCCCAATCGCATCCTGCCGATAAACCCGGTGCTGGACTGGACCGCCCCGCATGGCCGCGCGCGGATGATCGCCGCCTGAGCTTGTCAGATCAGGCAGGGCTGATAAGGTCCGGGCAAATCAGGTCCGGAGTTTGTTATGCGTTCCATCCTTGCCCTTGCCGCCATCTGTCTTGCCACCGCCGCCCCCGCGAAAACGCCCTGCGGCGGCAAATTCGGCAGTTTCGTGAACGGTCTGAAACGCGAGGCCGTGTCCAAGGGTCATGCCGCGGGAACCGTCGACCGGTTTCTGGCCTCGGTTCGGCAGGACCCCAAGGTGATCAAGGCCGACCGGTCGCAGGGCGTGTTCCAGCTGGATTTCATCACGTTTTCGCGCCGGATCATCAGCCAGAACCGGATCGACAACGGCCGCCGCAACGCAAAGAAATGGGATGCGGTGTTCGACCGGATCGAACGGGATTACGGCGTGTCGCGCGGGGTGTTGCTGGCGTTCTGGGCGCTGGAAACCGATTACGGCGCGGTGCAGGGCAATTTCAACACGCTGAACGCGCTGGTGACGCTGGCGCATGATTGCCGCCGCCCGGCGCTGTTCCGGCCGCAGATATTTGCGGCACTGGAACTGTTCGAACGCGGCGATTTCGATCCGGCGCGCACCACCGGCGCCTGGGCGGGCGAGATCGGCATGGTGCAGATGCTGCCCGAGGATATCCTGACCAATGGCGTGGATGGCGACGGCGACGGCAAGGTCAGCCTGAAAACCTCTCCCCCCGATGCGCTGATGTCGGGCGGGCGGATGCTGCGCGGGCTGGGCTGGCGCAAGGGCGAGCCGTGGCTGCAGGAAATCGTGGTGCCCGGCAATCTGGATTGGTCCAAGACCGGGCTGGATCACAGCATGTCGGTCAGCGACTGGGCGAAGGCCGGTGTCAAACCGCGCGCCGGCACGCTGGGCCCCGGCAACCTGAAAGCTTCGGTCCTGCTGCCGATGGGGCGCAAGGGACCGGCGTTTCTGGCCTATCCGAATTTCAACGTCTATTTCGAATGGAACAAAAGCTTCGTCTATGTGACCACGGCCGCCTATTTCGCCACGCGGCTGGAGGGAGGGCCGGTTTACAACGCCGGTGCGCCCGAACCGGGGCTGAGCGGGGCCAAGATGAAATCCCTGCAGAAAAAGCTGGCCGCGCGTGGCCATGACGTGGGCAAGATCGACGGTATCCTGGGCGCCAAGACCCGCCGCGCCGTGCAGGTCGAACAGAAACGGCTGGGCCTGCCCGCCGATGCCTGGCCGACGCCCGCCCTGCTGGGCAGGCTTTAACAGCCCTTCAGAAAATGCACTGCTGACCCGATCCGACATTGTTTGCCGGGCGAGGCCGCATCGGCAACGCTATCGGCGAATGCCAGAACCAAAACCACCATCGTTATCGCGAGCACTTCTTGCATCGAACTCTCCTGAAACTCTATGTTCACGAATCGTTCTAGCGCATATTGGTTAATGCATCCTAACCATACCGCGCGCGGATCAGGCGACCAGCTGTTCGGCCTTTTTCAGATCGACCGAGACCAGCTGGCTGACACCCTGTTCGGCCATGGTGACGCCGAACAGCCGGTCCATCCTGCTCATCGTCACAGCGTGGTGGGTGATGATCAGGAACCGCGTGTCGGCGCGGCGGGTCATTTCATCCAGCATGTCGCAGAACCGGGTGACGTTGGCGTCGTCCAGCGGCGCGTCGACCTCGTCCAGCACGCAGATCGGCGCGGGATTGGCCAGGAACACCGCAAAGATCAGCGCCAGCGCGGTCAGCGTCTGTTCACCGCCTGACAACAGCGACAGGGTCGACAGTTTCTTGCCCGGCGGTTGACACATTATTTCCAGCCCCGCCTCAAGCGGATCGTCGCTTTCGACCAGAACCAGCTTGGCCTCGCCGCCGCCAAAGAGATGGGTGAACAGCAGCGAAAAGTTGGAATTGACCTGTTCAAACGCGGTCAGCAGGCGTTCGCGGCCTTCCTTGTTCAGGCTGGCGATACCGTTGCGCAGGGCGCGGATCGCTTCTTCCAGATCCTGCTTTTCGGCGACCAGTGTATCGTGTTCGGTGGTCACCTCTTTGGCGTCTTCCTCGGCGCGCAGGTTGACCGCGCCCAACGCGTCGCGCTGACGTTTCAGGCGGTTCACATCGGCCTCGATCGCCTCGGCCCCCGGCATTTTCTCGGGGTCGGCCTCCAGCGTTTCCAACAGCGTCTGCGGCGTGGTGTCCTGTTCTTCGGCGATCCGGGCGGCGGCGGCGGCCACGTTTTCGCGGGCGGCATCGGCGCGGGCCTCGGCGCGGGCGCGGGCCTCGCGCGCCTCGGACGCCAGACGTTCGGCATCGCGTTCGGCCTGTTCGGCGGTGCGCAGCGCGGTTTCCCCCTCGGCCAGCGCATCGGCGGCGGCGCGGCGGCGGGTCTCGGCCTCGTCGATCCCGTTGGCCAGTTCGGCGCGTTTGGCGGCGATCTCATCGGGGGCGGCGGCGGCCTGTTCAAGCTCTGCCTCAGAGGTTTCCTTGCGCTCGGCCAGTTCGCCGATCCGTTTTTCGGCGGTTTCCAACCGGTGACGCCAGCCGCTGATTTCCTTGGTCACTTCCTGGCGGCGCTTGGTGCGGGCCTCGCCCTCGCGGCGCAATTCGTCAAAGCCCGAGCGTTTGGCCAGCATGGTCATGCGGGCCGCCTCGACCGTCATTTTCACGTCTTCGACCTGCGCGCGGGCGGTGTCCAGATCGCCCAGATCGGCCACGGCGGCCTCGGCCTCTTTCAGGCGGGTGCGGGCGGCCAGCGCCTCTTCTTCATGGCGGCTGACGGCCAGTTGTGCACTTTCCAGCTTGGTCTCGGCGATCGAGCGGTCGGCCTCGGCCCGCGACAGGGCGCGGCCGGTATCGGCCACCAGACGGTCGGCATCGCGGCGCGCCTGACGGGCCAGTTTGTCGGCCTCGGTCAGATCGGCCAGCCGCCGGGTCAGAAGCTCATGCGCCTGCGCGGCCCCGGCGGCACGGGCGGCGGCCTCTTCCAGATCGCGTTTCAGTTCGACCAGACGGTTCAGCTGTTGCAGGCGCAGTGCGGCGGCAGAGGGCGCATCTTCGGCCCCGGCGCGGAACCCGTCCCAGCGCCACAGATCGCCCGCCATGCTGACCAGCCGCTGGCCGGGTTTCAGGCGCGGCTGCAACAGCGGCGCCTCGGCGGCATCGACGATGCCGATCTGGCTCATCCGGCGGCTGAGCACGCCGGGCACCTTGACGTGTTTGGTCAGCGGGGTCGCGCCTTCGGGCAGGGGCTGCACCTGATTGTAATCGGGCAGCAAGGCCCAGCCCGAGGCCGCGTCGCCGCCCACTTCGGGCGCGCGCAGATCATCGGCCAGCGCCGCACCCAGCGCCTTTTCGAACCCCGGTTCCACCCGCAGGCGGTCCAGAATCTGGCCGCCCTCGGCGGTGTCGCGATCGACCAGCCGGGCAAGGGCTGCAACCTCGGCGCGCAGGGCGCTGGCCTCGCCTTCGGCTTCGGAATGTTCGGCGCGGGCGTCGGCGTCGCGCGACTGTGCCTCGGCGCGGGCGGCTTCGGCCTCGACCAGTGCGGCCTCGGCGTTTTCGGCGGTCTTGATCGCCTGAGCCTGATTGGCCTCGGCGGTGGCCACATCGGCGGTATGGGTCTGCAGGGCGACGCCCGCCTCGTCCACGCTGGCGCGGGCGCGGGCGGCCTCGGCCTCGTTCCGGGTCAGGGTCTTGCTGACGTCTTCCAGCAGGCGGTGGGCGGATTGGTGGCGCGCGGCCAGCCGGGCCACATCTTCGTTCATTTCCGACAGGGCGGTTTCGCGATCCTGCAGGATGCCCGCCGCATCGCGGGACGCGGTTGCCGCGGCTTCCAGCGCCTCGTCATGGCCTTCGCCGGCCTTGGCCAATTGCTGCTGTTCCCATTCCAGCCGTTCGACGGTTTCGCCCGCATCGCGGTTCAGCCCGGCCTCGCGCTCCATGTCGCGGCCCAGTTGTTCGATCCGCGAGGTCAGCGTGTCGATGGTCTGGCGCGCGCGCTCTTCCTGATCGTTCAGGGTGTCGCGCTGCACGGCCAGCCGTTGCAGCACCGCCGCGGCGATCGCCTCTTCCTCGCGCAGGGGCGGCAGCCGGTCGTCGGCGGCCTGCCGTTCCTTGCCCGCCTGCCGCGCGGTGGCCTCGGCCCGGGCGGCCAGCGTGGTGCGTTCGGTCAGTTCGGCATCGGTCAGCGCGCGGGTTTCATCCGCCTCTTTCCAGCGGCGATACAGCAACAGCCCCTCGGCGCGGCGCAGGCTGTCGCCGATTTCGCGATAGCGCGCGGCCTGACGCGCCTGCCGGGCCAGTTGCGCCAGTTGCCCGGCCAGTTGTTCGACGACATCGTCGACGCGGGTCAGGTTGGTTTCGGCGCCGCGCAGTTTCAGCTCGGCCTCGTGCCGCCGCTGATACAGGCCCGAAATCCCCGCCGCCTCTTCCAGAATGCGGCGACGCGCCTTGGGTTTGGCGTTGATCAGTTCCGAGATCTGCCCCTGCCGCACCAGCGCGGGCGAATGCGCCCCGGTCGAGGCGTCGGCGAACAGCATCTGCACATCGCGGGCGCGCACGTCCTTGGTATTCACCTTATAGGCAGAGCCTGCATCGCGGGTGATCCGGCGCACGATATCCAGCATGTCCTGATCGTTGAACCCGGCAGGCGCCAGCCGTTCGGTATTGTCGATCTGCAGGCTGACCTCGGCAAAATTGCGCGCGGGCCGGGTGGCGGCACCGGCAAAGATCACATCCTCCATCCCGCCGCCGCGCATGGCCGTGGGGCGGTTTTCGCCCATGACCCAGCGCAACGCCTCCAGCAGGTTGGATTTGCCGCAGCCATTGGGCCCGACAACCCCGGTCAGCCCGTCGGTGATCACCAGATCGGTCGGGTCAACGAAGCTTTTGAAGCCGTTCAATCTGAGCCGTGTGAAACGCAAAACCTGCTGTTCCTGATTCCAAGGGTCTTAAATCCTTTGTCGCGACGGGCTGTGAGTCAAGCGTTTCACACCGTATATTGCGCGATTGGCCGAGTTATCCACAAAATCCTGCGTCATATTGCCCATTATGTGGTTCCCGGTGGGCCACAGGATGTTTCCCCGATAAAGGTTGACGACGCAAAATCGGATTGTCGAAATACTGCGGGGTTACCGATGGGGATTGGGATGACCATAACGATTCGTACTGAAAATCCGATGACGCCGGACGGGCATCGGTTGATTGACGCCAGTCAGGCGGCCTTGCTGGAGGTGTTTCCGGCAGACGAGGTGTTCAGCTTTTCCGCGGACGAACTGGCGACGCGCAACACCCAGTTTCTGGTGGCGCGGGTCGATGGCATTGCCATGGGCTGTGTGGCGCTGGTGGATCAGGGCCGTTATGGCGAGGTCAAGCGCCTGTTTGTGACGCCCGCAGCACGGGGTCTGGGTTTGGCGCGGGCATTGATGCAGGAGCTGGAAAATGCGGCCAGGGATATCGGCCTTTGCTGCATTCGGCTGGAATCGGGCGAGGCGCTGACCGGGGCGATGGCGCTGTATCGCGGCATGGGCTATCGCGACTGTCCGGCCTTTGGCGGCTATCCCGATATCGCCTCGAACGCCTTTCTGGAAAAAACCGTGGGGGCGCTGGTCAACTGACCGGCGGGCAGAACAGTTTGGCCCGCATCAGGGCCGGATCGCCATCGAAGGTGCCCGGCACCAGCTGACAGCCGGTGCCCAGTTCGATCGCCCGCCGCCCGCGCGCCATGACGCCGCGCGCGGCTGGCCCCGCCTCGAAATTCGTGCGCACGGCTTCGGCGCGATTGCCCAGCCGGTGCACCACGAAATGGCTGGACCCGACGGTCACCTCGGTTTTCTCGGCGCCGCGCATGCCCAAGCTGGGCGCGCTGCACCCCGAGAGTATGACAAGGCTGATGATGGCAAAGCTGCGCATGTGACCCCGTATGTTTCCGCCCCCATGCTGCGCAAACAGGGTTAACAACCGATTAACCACGACCTTGCGTCATCCCGAAGGATGCCGCGTTGCAAAGCGGGTCCATTCACTTACAAACGATCCAACGGACTGCGGAAGGGGACGACAATGGGCTCACATGTATTGCTGGGGATATCGGGATCGCTGCGAAAGGCGTCGCTGAACACCAAATTGATCCACGAAGCCGCCCGGCGGTTCGATCCTGAAACCTTTGTTCAGGCCGACCTGAACATGCCGCTGTACGATGGCGATCTTGAGGCGGCAGAGGGCATGCCCGCCGCCGCGCGTCTGCTGGCCGATCAGATCACCGCCGCCGATGCGATCGTCATTTCGACGCCCGAATACAACAAGGCGATCCCCGGCGTGCTGAAGAACGCGCTGGACTGGGTCAGCCGCATCAAACCCGGACCGATGCACGACAAACCGGTGGCGATCCTGTCGGCCACGGCAGGGCGCGCAGGCGGCGAGGTTGCCCAAGTCAGCCTGCGTCACTGTCTGGTGTCGTTCGGCCCGCGCGTGCTGAACGGCCCGGGGGTGATGATCGGCGGCGGGGCCGCGGGCTTTGACAATGACGGGCGGCTGACCGACGACCGGTCGATCCAGACGCTGGACGCGCTGATGGACACTCTGCGCGCCGAAATCGCGCGCTGAGCCCTAAACGCGGTTCGACACTTCAATCAGATTGCCGTCGGGGTCGCGGATATACAGCGACATCAACGGCCCGGTCGCCCCGGTGCGGGGCACGGGCCCCTCTTCGACCGCGATCCCCTGAGCGGTAAAATGCGCGGCCCAGTCGGCAATAGGCATCTCCGACAGAAAACACAGATCGCCCGTGCCCGGCCGGGGATCGGCGGCCTTGGGGTCAAACTCATGGCCTGCGCGGTGCAGATTGATCTTTTGCGCACCAAAACCAAGGGCGGTGCGGGTGGTGCCATCGGCGGGCGAAAACCGGGTGGCGGTCATGCCCAGCACCGCCGTATAGAACGCCACGGTGCGGTCGATATCGGTGACCGTCAGCACCAGATGATCCAGTGCTGTGACTTTGGGGGCCATGGGCATTGCCTCTTGCATCTGCGAAATCTAACGTGCCGACCATGCAGGACAAAACACCCCGAACGCAAACGATAACCGACCCGCTTGACCCCGCGCGGGCGGCGGCACTTTATGCCACGCTGGACCTTGCGGGCACGCCGCCCGGCACCGGTGATCCGCTGCCGCCGTTCTTTCATCAGCTGTATTTCTGGCAGGCGCTGCATCCCGGCGATCTGGGCCGCGACGGGCACCCCAGAACCGGCATCGGCCTGATCCCCGACATGGGGCTGCCGCGCCGGATGTGGGCGGGCGGCACGCTGGAATTCGTCGCACCGCTGCGGGCCGGGGTTGCCGCCGAAAAGACATCCAGCATCGAGGCCAGCCACAAGAAACAGGGGCGCAGCGGGCCGTTGGGCTTTGTCACCCTGCGCCATGAGATACGCCAGCAGGGGCAATTGTGCCTGACCGAGCTGCACGATCTGGTCTATCGTCAGGACCCCGCCCCCGACGCCCCGAAACCGGTGCCGCCCATGGCCCGCACCGATGAGGAAAAGGCCGAAGAGGCCCTGTTCAACCCGACGCTGCTGTTTCGCTATTCCGCGCTGACCTTCAACGGGCACCGCATCCATTATGACCGCGACTATTGCCGACAGGTCGAAGGCTATGACGGGCTGGTGGTGCATGGCCCGTTGCTGGCGCAATATCTGATGCTGATGGCGACCCGGCAGATCGGCCCGTTGCGACGGTTCCGGTTCCGGGCGACGGCGCCGCTGATCGACACCGAAACGGCGACGCTGTGCCGGAAGGGCCGCACGCTTTGGGTGCGCGGCCCGGACGGGCGGCAATGTATGGAGGCGACGGCGGACCCGGCCTAGAAATTCGCCTGAACCCGAAAGGGCGCGGGGATGGCATCACGCCCCTCAAGCACCAGATCGGCCATGACCTGCGCCACTTTGGGCACCATGCCAAAACCGATCTTGAACCCGCCATTGGCGACGAACTGCCCCGGTTTGCCGGGATAGGGGCCCAGCATCGGCGCGCGGCTTTTGGCGCGCGGGCGCACCCCGGCCCAGCGTTCCAGAACCGGCGCATCCTTGAGGATCGGAAAGGCCGCGATGGCGCGGGCATGAACCGCCCCTAGCTGATCGTCTGTGGTGTCCGGCGCATCGAAATCGCGTTCGGTGGTCGACCCGATGGCCACCGTCCCATCGCCATGCGGCACGATATGCAGCCCATCGGCAAAAAGCTGCGGCAGGTCGCGCGCATCATGCTCCACCAACAGCGCCTGACCTTTGACGCCATTGCCAAGGGGACGTTCGAATTCCTGCGACAGGGCCAGCAGCCCCCGATACCCGGTGGCCCAGATCGTGGGGCCCGCAGGCGCGTGATCGCCGATCAGAACCTCGCCACCCAGCGCACGCACCGCCCCGGCAAGAGCCGCGCAGGCCTGACGCGGGTGCAACCGCGCGCTTAGCGTGTCGTGGATCAGAAACCCGGTGGGGCTGTGCGGCGCCCAATCGGTGTGATCCGTGGCGGGCACCACCTGCCAGACCGCCTGTCCCTGCCACAGGGTTGCGGCCTGCGTCGCGCGATCCCGCGCCAGACCCAGCGCGCGGTCATCGGCGATGGGCTGCAACCGCCCCGACCGGGCATAGCCCGCATCCCGCCCCGCGCGGTCCTGAACCCCCTGCCAGAACGCCTGCGCCATGATCAGGCTGTCGAATTGAAACGCCTTCTTCTCGTTCCAGTTTTCGGGCGTATGCGGCGCCAGCGTACCGACGATCCCACCCGACGATCCGGCGCCGATCCCTTGCGTATCGATCACCCGGACCCGCGCACCGCGTGCCGCGCAGGCATAGGCGATCGACAGGCCAAAGGCCCCCGCCCCCATCACCGTCACATCGGCCATTGCCATTCGCCCCCGCCTTGCCCATTCTCGCGCCATTCGCCCCCGTTTAGGCCATCCCATGATCACAGACCAGCACGCAAAGCTTGAATGGAAAACCGGCGGCATTCCGGTATCGACGCAATTTGACGATCCCTATTTCTCGCTTGAGAACGGGCTGGCGGAAACCCGGCATGTGTTTCTGACGGGCAACGATCTGCCCACGCGGTTCGCGCCGGGGTTTCACATTGCCGAACTGGGGTTTGGCACCGGGCTGAACATGCTGGCCGCGCTGATCGCCTGGCGCGACAGTGGCACCACCGGCCCCCTGCGGTTCACCAGTTTCGAAGCCTATCCGATGCAGGCCGCCGACATGCGCCGCGCGCTGGCCGCCTTCCCCGAGGCCGAGGCCATCGCCGCCCCGTTTCTGGAACACTGGGCGCACGGCGAGCGGATCATCGAAACCGGCGACCTGCGGGCCGAGATCATCGTCGGCGATGCCCGCGCCACCCTGCCCCGATGGGACGGGCAGGCCGACGCCTGGTTCCTGGACGGGTTTTCGCCCGCCAAGAACCCCGAGTTGTGGGACGCCGCGCTGATGGAACAGGTCGGCCGCCACACCCGCCCCGGCGGCACCGCCGCCACCTATACCGCCGCAGGCTTTGTGCGGCGCGGACTGGCAGAGGCCGGATTTACGGTCGAACGGATTCCCGGCTTCGGTCGCAAACGCCACATGACCGTGGCCCGGTGGCCCGCATGACCGATCAGAACACCCGGCTGGGCATCTGGATGATGGTGGCGACCACATTGGTCTTTGCCATTCAGGACGGGATATCGCGCCATCTGGCGGGGCAGTACAACGTGCTGATGGTGGTGATGATCCGCTATTGGTTCTTTGCGGCGTTCGTCATTGTCGTCGCCGCGCGCAAATCCGGCGGCGTCCGGGCGGCGGCGCGTACCAGCCAGCCGGTGCTGCAGATGTTTCGCGGGCTGCTGCTGTCGCTGGAAATCTGCGTGATGGTCGCGGGGTTCGTGGCGCTGGGTCTCGTCGAAAGCCACGCGGTCTTTGCCAGCTATCCGCTGCTGATCGCGGCGCTGTCGGGGCCGGTGCTGGGCGAAACCGTGGGCTGGCGGCGCTGGGTCGCCATCGGCGTGGGCTTCGTCGGTGTGCTGATCATCCTGCAACCGGGGTTCCGGGTGTTTTCACCGGCCGCGCTGATCCCGCTGGCGGCGGCCCTGATGTTCGCGCTGTACGGGTTGCTGACCCGCTATGCCGCCCGGCGCGATACAGCGGCGACTAGTTTCTTCTGGACCGGGGTCACCGGGGCGGTGATGCTGACCGCGATCGGCCTGTGGTTCTGGGAACCGATGAGCGGGCCCGACTGGGGCTGGATGGCCGCGCTGTGCGTCACCGGGGCCTTGGGGCACTGGTGCCTGATCCGCTGTTATGAGGTGGCCGAGGCCAGCGCAGTACAACCCTTTGCCTATCTGCAACTGGTGTTCGCCACTGCGGTCGGGCTGACCATATTCGGCGAAACCCTACGCCCCAATGTGGTGCTGGGGGCCGCGGTGGTGATCGCGGCGGGGCTGTTCACCCTGTGGCGCGAACGGCAGCGGTAACGGCATGAAGGCCGGGGGGCTGTTTCGGGGTCAAAGCAGGAGGCCCGGTTTTCAGGGCCTCCGGCGAAGGTCGAAATCAGGACGTTTGGGCGTTGTGCCCGAAATACAGGAACTCACGATCCATGCCCGTTACCGAGGCCGCATCAAGCTGCAGGCTGGCGCTGTCCAGCATCTGATAGCTTTTCTGCCCCTTCACCCATTCATCCGCAGGCTGAAGCGTGGACAGGGTATAGGTCGTTGTTTCACTCAGGTAATGCGTCGGGATCACGACTTTCGGCTTCAGCCTGTCGATGATCGCATTGCCCTGATCGTAGGACAGGATATGCTGCGACCCGTCGACCGGCAGCGTCAGCACATCAACCTGCCCGATCGCGTCCCAGAACCCCGGCCCCGGATCGGGACGGTTGTCGCCCCAGATCAGCGTTCTGATCCCGCCGGTTTCAATCACATAGGTCACCATATCCATGTGGCCCACATTGTTCGGAGGGCAGGCATTGACGCCGAATTCGGCCAAAGCATCCGTCCACTGATACCAGCCGGGGGCAACGCAGGCGTGTTTGTCGGCAAAGCCGGTGATCTTCAGGTCCGCGAATTCGAACGTGCCGACCATGCGGTCCAGCACCATCGTCGACACCGGACGGTCGATGGCATCGTGGTCGAAATGCGTATGCGTGGACATGGTGATGTCTGCCACCGTTTCGGGGAATTTCTGCTTGAACCACAGCCCCCACGCCCCCGAAGGATCATCGCGCCACGGATCGAACATGACCGTCGCGCCGCCCGGCGAGGTTATTTTAAGCGCGCAGTGGCCGTAGAAATCGATCCCGACGGCACCGTCGGGGAAACTGCCCGCGTTTTGCAGATCGATAACGTGATTGTTGTTCCCCGGCTGGGTCCAGTCCGTCGATTGCGCCTGGGCCTGAGTGGGCTTCAGCAAACTGGCAGCGCCCCCAACCCCCGCCGCCCCGGCTGCCATAAAGAACGAACGTCGCGACAGCCCCGGTGCCAGGTCACCTTTTTTGCCGTCAAGGAGTGTTGGCTTCAGATCTTTCTTATCCATTTTTCCCTCACTGTTGTTGCACCGCCAAAAGGTCGGCAACAAAAGCCTAGGCGATATGAAAGCGCATCGTAGCGGCAGAAGACTGTGGGGATAATATGGGGGAAACCCCAATGTTACCCCAATGACATCAAATATTGTCTGAGGTTCTTGCGCGCGTTGGTCAGGCCCAGTTTCTGGCGGATATTGTTGCGGTGAAACTCTACGGTGCTGGTGCCACGCGACAGGGTGGCTGCGATCTCTTTCGTGCTGCGCCCGTGAATGATCATCTGCGCGATTTCAGCCTCTGCCGGGGTCAGAACCTCGAATGCTTCGGCCATGCGCGTTGACAGGGGCGAGGTCACGTTTCTAAGGTTTGTTTCCACGATTTCAAGGTGATAGGTCGACACCTCTGTGTCGGACAGCAAATGCCGCAGCTTGCTGATATGCGGCAGCACCAGCCCCTTGATCTGTTTCTGAATGCGATCCTCGATTTCACTTTTCGAGGTTTCCACACCTTTCAGCAGAACACGCAGCGCGGTATTGGCATCCTCCAGATCCTGCGTTCTTTGCCGGATCGTGGTTTCCCGGTTCGCCAATTCGTGGCTTAGCTGCAGCTGCGCCTGTTTGCGGCGCTCCACCTCGGCCAGAAGCGCAAGGTCATCCTCCACGATCCGGCAGAATTCCCGCAGGCCTTTGCGAAACATCAGCGCGCGCTTGTTGCGGCGTTTGTCCAGGACACATATCGTTCCGAAAATCTCTCCGTCGGGCCACTTCAGCGGCAGCCCGACATAGAATGACATGCCGTGTTCCATATCCTGATTGTCATGCCACCGGGGATCGCAGGTGGCGTCCTCGACACAAAGTTCGCCATCGTTCTGAAAGACGCCAAAGCAATAGAGTTTTTCGTTAAGCTGGAAGGATTGCCCGACCTTGTATGGGTTCGCATCCGAGGTGTTCGCCACGTAAACCGAATGATGCTGGTCGATCGTGCTCATGATCAAAGAGGCAGGGACGTCGGCAAGCTCGGAAATAAGATCGACGACCCGTTGCCATTTGGCGATGACTTCTTCGGAAATTTCCGGCTTGAACTGTTTCATGGACCCGGTTCTGTTTTCGGCAAGCCACATAGGCAGGTCGCGCGCAAACGCGATCGGGCATTCCCGCGTTTTCATAATATTCTGCACCTGCACAATGCCGCCGCAGCTTTCGTCAGGCAACGGTAACTTTGCGCCCATCACGGCGCCGGTCATATCCGGGGAACTCTCCGGCCGCTAATTCGCCTTCAGAACCCGCGACAGGGCCAGCGGGGCGGCCTGCCCGGACAGGCGCGCCCGATAGACGATCAGTGATTCGGTCACCCGCATCACGTAATTCCGGGTCTCGGAGAAGGGGATCATCTCGATCCAGTCGATCACATCGACCCCGGCAGATCGCGGATCGCCCTGTTCGGTAATCCAGCGGCGCGGGCGGCCGGGGCCTGCGTTATAGGCCGCCGAGACCAGCACGTAATTCGGTCCGAACTCATCAATCAGACCGGCCAGATAGGCGGCCCCCAACCGGGCATTATAGTCGGGGTCGGTCAGCAGGGCCGCAGGCCGGTAATCGACGTTCAGCGTGCGGGCGACATCCTTGGCCGTGCCCGGCATCAACTGCATCAATCCGCGCGCGCCCACCCCGCTGGAAACCGAAGGGTCGAATTCGCTTTCGCGGCGCGCGATCGACAGGACCAGTTCCACCGGCACCGGATGGCGGCCCTTGGCCAGTTCGGTCACCGGGAAATAGGCGCGCGGCAGAACATTGCCCTGCCCGGCGGCGACCTTGGCGATGCGCAGCGCGATATGGGGTTCGTTCCAATCCAGCGCGAGGCCAGCCAACTGCGCCTGCCCCTGCGCATCGACGCCTTCGGCCAGATGGGTCAGGAACCATTCGGTCAGGTTGCGTTCGCCCGCGGCCTGAAACATCTGCGCCGCCGCGATCACCGATGACGACATGAACGCCGCCTGCTGCCAGTCAGGATAGCTTTCAACCCCCGCCAGCCCCGGATCGGGTGCCAGCACCGCCTGTTCGGCGGCCAGCTGGCCATAGAAACTGGTCTGATACGCCCCGCCGCGGGCATAGGCCGCCTGCGCCTCGTCAGCGCGGCCCAGATCGGCCAGCGCGCGGCCTTCCCAATATCCCGCGCGGCCAAGGCTGATCGGGCTTTTGACATCGGCGCCGAAGCGTTGGAAATGGCTCAGCGCCACAGCCGGTTCTTTCAGGAATCTCAAGGCGATATAGCCCGCCAGCCATTCCAGATCGGCAAAATCCGACCCCGAGGTCAGGAAATTGTTCGCCGCCAGCCTATAGGCCAGTTCGACCTTGCCATCGCGCATCATCCGGCGGGCATAGGTGCGGCGCCATCCGGCCCAGCGGTCGGGCTGGCCCAGCCGGTCCGGCGAAATCGACCGTTCGTCCATCAGCGCGATCGCGCTGTCCTGCAACCCTTTGCGGGTCCGCCAGCTGAACCGTTCCCAGGCCAGGCCCGCGTCATCGGCCAGCTCTGCCGGGACCGCCGCGATCAGCTTGTCCACACCCGGCCCGGTGTCGCGCAGGGTCATGCGGGCCACGGCCAGCGTGCGCCATCCCTCAGGCACCAGCGGCAGCATCAGCCGCGCCGATCCGGCCGCCCCCTGCCACAGCATTTCATCCAGCCGCGCCTGATGATGCGGCGCCAGAAGCGTGCCATAGTCGGTCAAAAGATCGGCATGGCCGCGCGCCGACAACGGCAACGTGTGCCATGTCAGAACCGCCTGCGCCTGCGCGTCGCCATCGCGCCCCAATGCGGCATAGGCGGCGGTCAGACGCACGCCGCCACTACCGGTTTCGGGGCTGTGATCGCTGAAATAGGCAATGATCTGTTCGGGGTCGCTGCGGGCGCTGATCGTGCCTTCGCCGCGAATGCGCAGCCGGTCCAGCCCCGGCCAGTCGGGGTTGCGTTTCAGAAAGGACACATATTCGGGAAACGTCCCCTGCCCCGCGCGCAACCGCCGCCATTCCACGACATCCAGCGCGACCTGCCCCGCGGGCCGGGCCAGATTGCGCGCCACATCCCATTTGTCGGCGCGCACGGCAGCCATCACATCGACCAAAGGGGCCTGCCCGGCAATGCCCGGCAACCCCGTCAAGACCAGCAATGCAGCGGTTAAAAGGCAGCGCATATTGTCAGTTCACTCTGATTGCAGGGCAAAGAGTAGCCCGCCATCGCCCGGCTGCAAGACACAAACTTGGCAACGCCGGGCAACGCGGCTAGTGTCCGCCGTGTTTTCCATCGGGCGACTCAGCCCCATACGCAGAAAAGAAAAGGAGCGTGTCATGATCAAAGGGTCCCTTCCAGCCCTGGTGACGCCGTTTAAGAACGGCTCAGTGGATCTCGACGCGCTTAAACGGCTTGTCGAGTGGCATATCGCCGAAGGCTCTGACGGTCTGGTGCCGGTCGGTACCACCGGCGAAAGCCCGACACTCAGCCATGCTGAGCACGAGTTAGTAGTCGAAGAGGTTGTCAAAACCGTGGCAGGCCGGATTCCGGTGATCGCCGGGGCCGGATCGAACAACACCGCCGAAACCATCCGGCTGATGCGGCATGCCCATAAGGTGGGCGCCGATGCGGCCCTTGTGGTGACGCCCTATTACAACAAACCGACGCAGGACGGGCTGATCGCGCATTTCACCGCCGCGCATGATTGCTGTGAGCTGCCGATCATCATCTACAATATTCCGGGCCGGTCGGTTGTCGACATGACCCCCGAAACCATGGGCGAGCTGGCAAAACTGCCGCGCGTGATCGGGGTCAAGGACGCCACCGGCGATCTGAGCCGGGTGCCCAAACAGCGCCTGACCTGCGGCACGGATTTCATCCAGTTGTCGGGCGAGGATGCCACAGCACTGGGGTTCAATGCCCATGGCGGCACCGGCTGCATCTCGGTCACGGCCAATGTCGCGCCCAAGCTGTGCGCCGAGTTTCAGCAGGCGACGCTGGACGGGGCCTATGACAAGGCGCTGGTCTGTCTGGACCGGTTGATGCCGCTGCATCTGGCGATCTTTGCCGAACCCGGCGTGGCCGGCGCGAAATACGCGCTGTCGCGGCTGGGCAAATGCGAGAATGAGGTACGCACGCCCCTGACCCCGGTCACCGCAGGCGTGCAGGCCCAGATCGATGACGCGATGCGCCACGCCGGGCTGCTGAACTGATACCTTTGATTTGAACGAAGGGCGGCAGAGAGATTCTCTGCCGCCTTTTTCATGCGTGTGACCCAGCGCGTTGGGTGGTAGCGGCTCACCGCAGGAACCAGATCACAATGTGTAGAAGGGCGCCCATCATCATATCAAAACAATGATTTTCTGAATCAACAAATGCAGCAATGCCAGACAGTCCTGGTCCAGTACCCATGCAAACTTAATCCAATGTCGGCTGTCCGGAACTTGCCGCCATTACCCCCAAATTGATACGCCGCGCCCGAACCGAGGGGTGGGCGAGAAGCGCCCGCCCCGTGGGGGCGGTTCGGGCGCTGCCTGAGCCAAGGCTCAGGCAAGAGGCACGACTTCGATGGCCTACGCCAAGGACTCACAGCCAACATTGGGTCAGATATGTGACTTGAAGGTCAAAGTTATTTGACGTTCTACACAATACCCATGATCGGTCCCCAAAACCCGACCCCGACAATTAAAATCGCCCGGCCCCGATGGACACTCGGGTCCGGGTTCCTATATTCACGCCGCTATGGCCAACACGAAATCAGCCCCCAACTATAAGGTGATCGCCGAAAACCGGCGTGCGCGGTACGACTATGCCATCGAGGATGACATAGAATGCGGCATCATGCTGCATGGGTCCGAAGTGAAATCCATGCGTCAGGGCGGGGCCAATATCGCCGAAAGCTATGCCTCGGTCGAAGATGGCGAGCTGTGGCTGATCAACAGCTATATCGCGCCCTATCTGCAGGCCAAGACCTGGGGGCATGAAGAACGGCGCAAGCGCAAGCTGCTGGTGTCCAAAAAGGAACTGGCGCGGCTGTGGTCCGACACCCAGCGCAAGGGCATGACGCTGGTGCCGCTGGTGATGTATTTCAACCACCGCGGCATGGCCAAGCTGAAGATCGGGATCGCCAAGGGCAAGAAAAACCACGACAAACGCGCGACCGAGGCGAAACGCGACTGGAGCCGCCAGAAACAGCGGTTGCTGCGCCACGGGGAATAATCCCGCATTTTTTTCCATTACTTTAGATATCGGATGCGTCAATCTGCCCCATGCCGAAAGGTTGGGGACGACTTTCGGCGCTGTTTTTCGTCCCCTTTCTGAACGAGGGACAAAAAAACATGGAACTAATTATCAGCCTGCTTTCGGGCGCCGTGGGCGGCAACGTTGCCGGTGGTCTGCTTAAAAACCT
Source organism: uncultured Paracoccaceae bacterium (assembly GCA_947500775.1). GTDB lineage: Bacteria > Pseudomonadota > Alphaproteobacteria > Rhodobacterales > Rhodobacteraceae > CANMTD01. The sequence continues at coordinate 137,080 of CANMTD010000007.1, read as the reverse complement.
GAACCAGGGCACACTTATCAACTCGCTGGCCGGTGTTGTCGGCGGCGGTCTGGGCGGCCAGATTCTGGGCGCGCTGGGTGCTGGTGGCGCGGCCACGGGCGGCATGGATATTGGCGCGATCGTTAGCCAGGTCGCGGGTGGCGGTGTTGGCGGCGGCGTTCTGCTGGCCGTTGTGGGCATCATCAAGAACATGATGGCCAAGTAAGATTGCCTGACCGGGGCGCCGCATCGCGCCCCGGCCTTGCCTCCCGCACGGCACCGCACTAAGACGGAAACGCGTGTATATGAGGAGGCTGCAGTGGCTCAAGACGATCCCAAAACACTGGTTTCGACCGATTGGCTGGGCAAACACCTCAAAGACCCCGATCTGCGTATTCTGGACGCGTCGTGGTACATGCCCGCCGACGAACGCGACGCCAGGGTCGACTATGCCGCAGCGCATATTCCCGGCGCGCGCTATTTCGACATTGACGAGATCAGCGACCACCGGTCCGATCTGCCCCATACCGTGCCCCCGATCGACAAATTCATGAGCCGGATGCGCGCCATGGGCGTGGGCGACGGCCACCAGATCGTGGTTTACGACGGCGCCGGGCTGTTTTCTGCCGCGCGGGTCTGGTGGATGTTCCGCCTGATGGGCAAGACCGACATTGCCGTTCTGGACGGCGGTTTCCCCAAATGGCAGGCCGAAGGCCGCCCCATCGAAGATATGCCGCCGATCATCAAGGACCGCCACATGACGGTCCAGCGTCAGGCGCATATGATCAAGGATGTGACGCAGGTCGCGGCGGCCTCAAAACTTGGGGATTATGAAATCATCGACGCCCGCGCGCCCGAACGGTTCCGCGGCGAGGTCGAAGAGCCCCGCCCCGGCCTGCGCAGCGGGCATATTCCGAATTCGAAAAACCTGCCTTTCGCCGAGTTGCTGAACAGCGACGGCACCATGAAAGACCTGCCCGCGCTGAAGGCCGCCTTTGACGCGGCCGGGGTGGATATGTCGAAACCCGCCATCACCTCTTGCGGGTCGGGCGTCACCGCCGCGATCCTGAACCTTGCGATGGAACGTTTGGGCAAATCCGATCACGCGATCTATGACGGGTCGTGGTCGGAATGGGGCATGTATGACGATCTGAAAATCGCGAAAGGCTAGGACAATGCTGGGCAATCTGAAACAGCAACCCGAGGATAAAATCCTTGCTCTGATGCAGATGTACCGCGACGACCCGCGCGACAACAAGATCGACCTGGGCGTCGGCGTCTACCGCGATGCCAGCGGCGCCACCCCGGTGATGCAGGCCATCAAGGATGCCGAACAAAAGCTGTGGCAGCAGGAAACCAGCAAATCCTATACCGCGCTGGCGGGCGATGCCGGGTTTCTGGATGCGATGATCGGGCTGGTGCTGGGCGATGCGGTGCCGCGCGCGCAGGTCGCGGCCGCCGCCTCGGTCGGGGGGACGGGCGCGCTGCATCAAGCGTTTGAGCTGATCAAGATGGCCAACCCCGGCGCCACGATCTGGCTGTCGGCGCCGACCTGGCCCAACCACCCGGCGATCATCCGCCATGTCGGGCTGCCCATGGGCGAATACCGTTACTTTGACGAGGCCAGCCGGGGTGTCGATTTCGCCGGGATGATGGCCGATCTGGAAAAGGTTGCGGCGGGCGATGTTGTCGTGTTGCACGGCTGTTGCCACAACCCCACCGGCGCCAATCTGACCGCGCCCGAATGGGCCGCGGTCGCCGACCTGCTGGAACGCAAGGGCGCCACCCCGCTGATCGACATCGCCTATCAGGGATTTGGCGACGGACTGGACGATGACGCCGCGGCCACCCGCGCATTGGCGGCCCGGCTGCCCGAAACCCTGATCGCGGCCAGCTGTTCCAAGAACTTCGGCATCTACCGCGAACGCACCGGGCTGGTGATGGCGGTTTCGGCTGATCCCAGCTCAACAGGGCTGACGCAGGTCAACCTGGCCACGCTGAACCGCCTGAACTATTCCTTCCCGCCCGACCACGGCGCGCGGCTGGTGACGATGGTGCTGACCGATCCCACGCTCAAGGCGCAGTGGATGGCCGAGCTGGAAACCGTGCGCAACGGAATGCTGGCGCTGCGGCAACAGCTTGCCGATGCGTTGCGCGAACGGTCGGGATCGGATCGTTTCGGATTTCTGGCACAGCACCGCGGCATGTTTTCGCGTCTGGGGGCGACCCCCGAACAGGTGGCCGAACTGCGCGAGACCCACGGGATTTACATGATCGGCGACAGCCGGATGAACATTGCCGGGCTGAACGCACAGACGGTGCCGATTCTGGCCGATGCCATCATCGCGGCAGGTATCTGACGCGCCCCTAGCAGCCACTGCCCCCTGAAATCTACGCCGCGCCCGCCCCGTGAGGGCGGTTCGGGCACCGCCTGAGCCTTGCGCAGGCAGTGCTGCAACATCTTGGGCTCAACATGATTTACGCATAAAAAAACCCGGGCAGAACAGCCCGGGTTTTCTTTTGTCTTTTGGTTGGCGGATCAGCCTTTGGTGAACTCGGGGTAGGCTTCCATCCCCAGTTCGGCCATATCCAGACCGTTGATTTCATCCTCTTCGCTGACACGGATCCCCATGATCGCTTTCAGGATGAACCAGACCACGCCCGACACGACCAGGGTGAAGATACCCACAACCACAATCGAGTAGATCTGAGTGCCCAGCGACGCGTCGCCGTTTGTCAGAACAACCGCGATGGTGCCCCAGATACCCGCCATCAGGTGAACCGGGATCGCGCCGACGACATCGTCGATTTTCAGCTTGTCCAGCATCGGAACCGCAAAGACCACAATCGCACCACCAACGGCACCGATCAGGGTGGCAGCACCCAGCGACGGTGTCAGCGGCTCGGCCGTGATCGACACCAGACCGGCCAATGCGCCGTTCAGCACCATGGTCAGGTCAGGCTTCTTGTACAGAACCTGCGTCAGGATCAGTGCCGCGATCGCACCGCCAGCCGCAGCCGTGTTGGTGTTGCTGAAAATCCGGCTGATGTCGGCAACGTTGCCCGCGGTGTCCATGTACAGCTGCGAACCGCCGTTGAAACCGAACCAACCCAGCCACAGGATGAACGTACCCAGTGTCGCCAGCGGCAGGTTCGAACCCGGCATTGGCACGGTACGGCCTTCTTTGTACTTGCCGATACGCGGCCCAAGGATCAGCGCGCCGGCCAAAGCAGCCCAGCCACCAACCGAGTGCACAACGGTCGAGCCCGCGAAATCAAGGAAGCCCATGCCGTCCAGGAAACCACCGCCCCATTTCCAGCTTGCCTGGATGGGATAGATCAGCGCGGTCAGGATGATCACGAAGATCAGGAACGGCCACAGTTTGATCCGTTCAGCCAGCGTGCCCGACACGATCGACGCGGTGGTCGCGCAGAACATCAACTGGAAGAAGAAATCAGACCCGACCGATGCGTAGGTCAGATCAGGCTCTGCGCCTTCAAGACCGACAGGTTCCAGCACTGCGGGGCCAAAGGCGCCCAGAACGCCGTCGATCGACCAGCCGTCACCGGGGTACATCAGGTTATAGCCGACTACGTAATAGGCAATCGCCGCCAACGAAAACAGCGCGACGTTCTTGGTCAGCTGCATCGTCACGTTCTTGCCGCGTACCAGACCCGCTTCGAGCATGGTGAAACCGGCAGCCATCCAGAACACCAGAAAACCGGTAACCAGAAACATGAAGGTGGTGAAGATAAAGCCGATATCTTCGTTTGTCGGCGTTGTATCCGCCTCTTGTGCAAGGCCGATCGAGGGCAGCAAAGCCACCATCGCCACGGCCGGAAGAATTCTGTGTAGTTTCATCTTGGTCAGTCCCTTTTTCCCGATACCGCTACGCTTACAGCGCGTCATCATTCGTCTCGCCGGTCCGCACGCGCACCGCCTGGTTCACATCCAGGACGAAGATTTTGCCATCGCCGATCTTGTCGGTTTTTGCCGTGGTTTGAATGGTTTCAACCACCTGGTCTGCCATCGCGGCACTGACCACGATTTCCAGTTTTACCTTTGGTACGAAATTCACGGCATATTCCGCGCCGCGATAAATTTCGGTGTGTCCGGACTGAGAGCCGAAGCCCTTGATCTCGGTCACCATCATGCCCCGCACACCGATGGCGGTCAGGGCTTCCCTCACCTCCTCCAGCTTGAACGGCTTGATTGCTGCGATGATGAGTTTCACGTCTGTCCCCTTCGGATTTGGCAGGTCCCCCTGCGGATGTCATGCGGGCATGAAGGGAAGGTTCGACCGGCAGGTACAAGGGAATGCGCGTTGCAATAGGGATCAAGACATAGACTTTCTGCCCATTTTTTATACAAATTGTGCAATGTGATTAAATATTGTGCAGTTACAAAATTCTGCGCGGGTAACCTTGCCGCTCCACATTTCGGGTCGGGCGCGGTATCCTAAGGAAAAAGAGCAGTACAAGTTTCGAGGTCATCATGAGCAGGACCGGCGGCAAAAAGCCCCCTCTGGTTGCAGAGCGGCGCCAACCCAGAAAGAAAGCCGCGGCAAAACCCAAGCCAGCGGCCCGCCGCAAACCCGCGCGCAAATCGCCCCGGCGCAAAGCCTCGGGCAATGTGGTCGTGCGCTTTTTCCGGTCGATCTTTGCCTGGCTGTTCCGCATCACCTTTCGCATCGGGGTTGGCCTGACGGTCATCCTTGCCCTGCTGGTGGGCGGCGGGGTGCTGTATTTCCATTCCACCCTGCCCCCGGTCGAGGCGCTGTTGGACGGGCGCGCGCGCGGGTCGGTGACGATACTGGACCGCGAGGGCAAGGTGTTTGCCTGGCGCGGGGATCAGTTTGGCGGGCAAATCCGTGCGGGGACCGTGGCCCCTGCCCTGAAAAACGCCGTGATCGCGACCGAGGACAAACGGTTCTACCGCCATATCGGCGTCAGCCCGCGCGGTGTGGCCAGTGCGGTGCGCATCAACCTGCGCGAAGGGCGCGGGCCCCTGTCGGGCAACGGCGGCAGCACGATCACCCAGCAGACCGCGAAACTGCTGTGCATCGGCACCCCGTTCGATCCGGCCTCGGGCCAGACCGAACAGGAATACGAAGCCGCCTGCCGCGAAGGATCGCTGTGGCGCAAGATCAAAGAGGCGACCTATGCCCTGGCGATGGAGGCCAAATACACCAAGGACGACATCCTGACGATCTATCTGAACCGGGCCTTTCTGGGTGCGGGCGCACGCGGGTTCGAAGCGGCGGCCCAACGCTATTTCGGCAAATCGGCGGCCAATGTGAACGCCTCTGAGGCGGCGATGCTGGCCGGGTTGCTGAAGGCGCCCACGCGCTATGCGCCCACCAATAACCTGCAACGGTCGCAGGACCGGGCCAACCTGATCATCGGGTTGATGCAGGACCAGAAGTATCTGACCGACAAAGAGGCGGATTTCGCCCGTGCCAACCCCGCCCAGCTGTCCGATGCGGCCGAGGCGCGCGCCGGGGGCTATTTCGCCGATTGGGTCATGGACAGCGGACCCGCTTTCCTGACCAGTGAAACCACCGAGGATGTGATCATCCGCTCGACCCTGGATCAGCGCCTGCAACGCGCCGCCGAAAGCGCGCTGAAAGAGGTGTTCGAAACCAAGGTGCGCGCCGGATCAAAGGCGCAGGCGGCCATTGTGGTAATGTCCGCCGACGGCGCGGTGCGGGCCATGGTCGGCGGGCGCAAAAGCAAGGTCAACGGCGCCTTCAACCGCGCCACGATGGCCAAACGCCAGACCGGATCGTCGTTCAAACCCTTTGTCTATGCCGCGGCCCTTGATCTGGGATTTTCGCCGAATGCCACCGTGGTGGACGATGAATATTGCCTGCAGGTGCCCGGATCGGGCCAGTATTGCCCCAAGAACTATGACCGCAAGTTCCGCGGCCGTGTCACCCTGACCGAAGCCCTGATGAAATCGCTGAACGTCCCGGCGGTCAAAGTCTCGGAAGAGGTCGGGCGCGATGCGGTGCGCAAAATCGCCGCCGATTTCGGCATCCAAAGCGATCTGGCCGCCGGTCCGGCGCTGGCACTGGGGGCATCCGAATCCACGCTGCTGGAAATGACGGGCGCCTATGCGGGCATCCTGAACGGCGGGCGGTCGGTGACCCCCTATGGTCTGGTCGAACTGAAGCTTCAGGGCGACGACACCCCGCTGATCGGGCAAGAGGGCGGCATGGGCGAACGGGTGATCACCGAAAAAGCCGCGAAACATCTGGTCTATATGATGAACCAGGTGATCGAAAACGGCACCGGACGGCGCGCGGCCCTGCCCGGGCGCCCGGCAGCGGGCAAGACCGGCACCACCTCGGCGGCGCGCGACGCGTGGTTTCTGGGGTTCACCGCCGATTACGTCACCGGTGTCTGGATGGGCTATGACGACAACACCCCCCTGACCGGCGTCACCGGCAGCGGTCTGCCGTCGGACATCTGGCGCGAAACCATGCTGCGCGTGCACGAAGGCCTGCCGGTACATGCCCTGCCGATGACCGTTCCCGAACCGCCCCGCCGCGAAGCTCCGAAAACCGCCGAACGCCGCACCAAGAAAAAACGCAACGATTCCGCTGAACGGGTGTTGCTGGATGTTCTGGGCAAATTGCTGGGCGGGAACCGGAATTAACGATCCTGCGACGCCGGGGTTTCGGTCGCCTCGGCAGGCGCAGGCGCCGACGTGTCCGGCACCACCGGGCAGCGGTCGTATTTGAAGGCATAGCCGTTCCAGACCATGATCAGACCATCGTCCGCCGCGTGCATGAACAGCGCGCGGGCGGACCAGTTGGTGCCTTCCGCGCTGCAGTCCATATCGAACAGATAGGCGTCCATGCCGACCACATCGACCGGGCGTTCCATCCGGCAGATGGATTCGACGCCGAAAAACACGTTGTCTTCGATTTTCAACGCGCCGCCATCCACCCCGATCAGGGTGCAATCGGCGTCAGGGCCCTGTTTATACAGACCGTCGAATTCACCGGCGACGGCGGGCGTGATCGCAATCCCCGCCACCGCCGCAAGTGTTGTGATCCCTATCCGCAAACGGTCAGCCCGCAGCCTTGAGGTCCTGGATCAGCAGATCGACATTCCCCCTGCGGCGATCCAGCATCGCGCCGATTTCAGAGCGTTCGGTCGCCACCATGTTCACACCTTCGATGTACATGTTGAAAAACCGGTCACGTCCGCTTTTGTCCGACACCAGAAAGGTCACATCCAGCGGCGACTGGCCGCGCAGAAAGGCGGTTGTCTTGACCTCGTAGAAGCTTTTGATCGACCGGGCCTCTTTGACCTCAAGCCGGGCACCGATGAATTCGCGAAAGCGTTTGCCATATTTGCGCGCCATATAGCCGCGAAACGCCTCGGTAAAGGCGCGCATCTGGCTGGCGCTGGCCGAACGTGCCGCCACACCCAGGGCAGAGCGTGCGATGATCGCAACATCGGCATAGCGCGCGAACAGTTTTTCAAAGTCGCCAATCATCCCGCTTTCCGAACGGCCGGAATTGATGATCGCGTTGATCTCGTTCACCAGCTTGTCGATCAGGGATTTGGCTTGATCGGTATTCAGGGCAAATACACTGGTCGGAACGGCCAAAACGGCAGTCCCGGCCAGAAAGCCGGCCATCAGGCTGCGGCGGGTGGTGTTACTGGTCATAAGGGTCCTCGTACAAATCAGAATAGTCGTCATCTTCGCCCTCACCGAGTTCGAATCGGCGATTCTGCAAGTATAGCAAACGCGCCTGAGCGTAGCTGTCCGCGCTTTCATATAGGATCGAGTCGATCGTATCGGAATACTGATACCGATCACCCAAAACTGCGCCAGCACCGGCAACCGTGTCGGCCGTCCTCAGATCGCGCGGGAACAGGGCGCGCGCCGGATCAAGCGCAAAATCCACCACTTTGCCAACGGCGTCGCGTTCGGTCGACGGGCCAAGCACCGGAATTTCGATATAGGCGCCTTCGTTAAAGCCCCAGACATGCAGGGTTTCGCCAAAATCGGTGGACCGTTCCGTAATCCCGATGCCGCCGGCCGGATCGAACAGACCCGCCAGACCGATGGTGCTGTTGAACAGGAACCGCGCCGAATTGGACAGGGCATCCTCCAGCCGGGCCTGCAGCAGATTGTTCACCACAGCGGCGGGCAGTCCCAAGTTCGATGAAAAATTGCTGACACCTGTGCGCACGGGCTGCGGCAATGCCTTGCCATACCCCTGCGAAACAGGGCGCACCAAGTTGCGGTCCAGGCTGACGTTGCCTGCATGCGCCTTGCGGTTCTGGGCCTCGAATGGATCATTGATCTCACCCGACCCGTCAGGCGGGGTACACCCTGCAATGGCGAAAACCGCCAAAACAGCAACGATACGTGTCATGCTACTCATAAAAAAGTTGCTCCGGGCAGAAAGGATGGAAATCCATACGTAGAGTTCTTACTGTGCGTGCAACATAGGCGAGTCGAAAAATAAACCCAGATCGGAACATAAAAAAAGCATTCCCATTGTTGCCGCTCAGCGACAATTCGTGGATTTTCGGACGCTTTTTGGAAGGACACCCTGCATGGCAATGAGACGATCCCAACTTGAAACCGGGCTGCAAGAACTGCGCGATGCGCGCAAATCCAGCCGGGGATTGTTCATTTCGGTCTTTATTTTCAGTATCTTTGTGAACCTGCTGATGCTGACCGGGCCGCTTTTCATGCTGCAGGTCTATGACCGGGTGCTGGGCAGCCGGTCCGAGGAAACGCTGGTCGCCCTGTTTGCGCTGGTGGCGTTCCTGTATTTCACCATGGGGTTTCTGGATTATTCCCGCGGCCGCATCATGGCCCGTGCCGGGGCACGGTTCCAGACCCTGCTGGACAAACGGGTTTTTTCGGCGGTGCTGCGCAAGGCGTCGATCCAGAAAGGTCCGCAGGAACCGCAGACCGGATTGCGCGATCTGGAATCGGTACAGCGGCTGTTGTCTTCGCCGGTGCTGCTGGCCTTTTTCGACATTCCCTGGACGCCGTTTTTCCTGTTGGGCATCTTCGTCTTTCACCCCTACATGGGCGCGCTGGCCATCGCTGGCGGGCTGGTCTTGGTCATTGTTGCGATATTGAACCAATGGCTGACCCGCAGCCCCACCATGCAGGCCAACCAACGCGCCGCACAGGCCGGGCAACTGGCCGACCAGTTGCGGTCCGAGGCGGAAATGGTCCGCAGCCTTGGCATGCAGGGGGCGGCCTTTGAACGCTGGGAACGGTCCCGCGTCGCCGCCCTGGACACCCGGATCGACGCCGCCGACCGCGCGGGCAGCTTCACCACCATGTCCAAGACATTCCGCCTATTCCTGCAATCGGCCATGCTGGCGCTTGGTGCCTATCTGGTGCTGCAGAACCAGCTGACGCCGGGCGCCATGATCGCCTCGTCCATCCTGATGGGCCGCGCGCTGGCCCCGGTCGAACAGGCGATCGGTCAATGGGAACTGCTGCAAAGCGCCGTGCGCGGCTGGGGTGGTCTGGGCGAACTTTTGGCCGAGGTCCCCGCCGAGGTCGAACGGATGCCCCTGCCCAAACCCAAGGCCAAACTGGATGTGCAACAGCTGACCATCGTGCCGCCCGGTGAAAGTCAGGCGTCGCTGCGGATGGTGTCGTTCGAGGTTCTGCCGGGTCAGGCCATCGGCGTGATCGGCGCCTCGGGGGCCGGGAAATCCACCCTGGCGCGTGCCCTGACCGGGGTCTGGCGGGCCGCGGGCGGGAAAATTCGGCTGGATGGCGCGGCACTGGATCAATACGATCCCGACGTTCTGGGCCAGCACATCGGTTACCTGCCGCAGCGGGTGATGCTGTTTGATGGCACAATCGCCGAAAACATCGCCAAACTGGCGCTGGACCCGGACCCCAAACTGGTGGTCGAAGCCGCCAAAAAGGCCGCCGCCCATGACATGATCGTCAAGCTGCCCAATGGCTATGACACCCGCGTGTCGGCCTCGGGCGGGCAATTGTCAGGCGGACAGATCCAGCGCATCGGGCTGGCCCGGGCGATGTATGGAGATCCGGTGCTGCTGGTGCTGGACGAACCGAATTCGAACCTCGACAACATCGGATCGACCGCGCTGAATTCGGCGATCCGCCAGATGAAAGAGGACGGCAAATCGGTGCTGATCATGGCCCACCGCCCCGCCGCCATTCAGGAATGCGACATGTTGCTGGTGCTGGACGGCGGCGCGCGGCGCAGCTTTGGCCCGCGTGACGAGGTGTTGCGCGAAACGGTGAAGAACTTCAGCGACATTCAGCAATCCAAAGGCGTCGGAGGCGTGACATGAGCACCGCTAAGGTCAAAGGCTGGTCTGCCCGCAGACCGCTGTTCATCGGCTTTGCGGCCCTGTTCCTGCTGGTCGGCGGCTTCGGCACATGGAGCGTTCTGGCCAATATCTCGGGCGCTGTGATCGCCACGGGTCAGGTCGAGGTCGACCAGAACCGGCAGGTCATCCAGCACCCCGATGGCGGTGTTGTCGAAGAGGTGCTGGCCGACGAAGGCAAACCGGTGCTGGCGGGCGATGTGCTGATCCGGCTGGATGCCAAACTGCTGCGGTCGGAACTGGCGATTGTTGAAGGACAGCTGTTCGAACTGATGGCCCGGCGCGGGCGGCTGCAGGCCGAACGCGACGACGCGGGGACCGTGGTGTTCGACGAAGCGCTGCGCGAACTGGCCGGGGATCATCCGAAAATCCTTGATCTGATGGACGGCCAAACGCGGCTGTTCGATGCGCGCGCGGCCTCGATGGTCAATGAAACCCAGCAATTGGAAAAACGGCGCGGCCAGACCGAAAACCAGATCGAAGGCATCCTGTCGCAACAACAGGCGCTGGTGCAGCAGCTCAGCCTGATCGAAGAGGAACTGGCAAGCCAGCAGGACCTGCTGGACAAGGGGCTGGCCCAGGCCTCGCGCGTGCTGTCGCTGCAACGCGAAGAGGCGCGGCTGCGCGGGCAGGTGGGCGAGCTGATCGCCAACACCGCCCAGGCCGAAGGCCGGATCACCGAGTTGGACATCGAGATTCTGAAACTGGGCACCACCCGGCGGGAAGAGGCGATCACCCAGTTGCGCGACCTGCAATACCGCGAATTGGAACTGGCCGAACGGCGCCAGTCGCTGCTGGAACAATTGGACAGGCTGGAAATCCGGGCGCCGGTGTCGGGCATCGTTTATGACCTGACGGTCTTTGCCCCCCGGTCGGTGATCCGCGCCGCCGATCCGGTGATGTATCTGGTGCCGCAGGACCGGCCATTGGTGATCGCGGCACGGATCGAACCGATCCACGTCGATCAGGTCTATGTCGGGCAGACCGTGGTGCTGCGGTTTTCCACCTTCGACAGCCGCACCACCCCCGAATTGAACGGTCAGGTCGTGCAGGTATCGGCGGATGCGTTTCAGGATGACCGCACGCAGGCCACCTATTACCGGGCCGAAATCGTTCTGGAAGAGGGCGAGCTGGAAAAGCTGGGCGCGTTGAAAATCCTGCCCGGCATGCCGGTCGAGGCCTTCATGCGCACCAATGACCGCACGCCCATGGGCTATCTTGTCAAACCGCTGTCCGACTATTTCAACAAGGCGTTCCGCGAGGGGTGATTTCCGGGCTTTCCCCGGCTGCCCGCCCCCGCTAGCCTGCGGGCGATTCACTGGACAAAGGAATGCGGATATGAGCAGCGCAATTGAAACCCGGCTGGCCGAACTGGGCGTCACCCTGCCCGACGCACCCGCCCCCGCCGCGAACTATGTGCCCTATGTGATCTCGGGCGATCTGGTCTTTGTTTCGGGTCAGGTGCCGATGAAGGATGGCGCCTTCATCACCGGCAAACTGGGCGACGACATGGCGACCGAGGCAGGCGCCGAGACCGCCAAAGCCTGCGCCGTCAGCCTGCTGGCCCAGCTGAAAATGGCCTGCGGCGGCGACATCGACCGGCTGGTCCGCGTCGTCAAACTGACCGGGTTCGTGAACTCCACCCCCGATTTCGGCGATCAGCCCAAGGTGATCAACGGCGCCTCGGATTTTCTGGTCGAAGCTTTGGGCGACGCCGGGCGGCATTCGCGGTCCGCGGTCAGCGCGGCCTCTTTGCCATTCGGGGTTGCGGTCGAAATCGAAGGCATCTTTGAAATCCGATGACCGCCCTGCCCCGGTCTTTCCTGCGCCTGCCGCTGGCCCATCGCGCGTATCACGACAAAACCGCCGGACGCCCGGAAAACTCAATCGCGGCCATTCAGGCCGCGATTGACGCCGGATACGGGATCGAGATCGACATTCAGCGGTCCTCTGATGGCGTGGCGATGGTGTTTCACGACTATGATCTGGGGCGCCTGACCGGGGAACGCGGCCCGATTGCCGGGCGCACCGCCGATGCCCTGCAATCCCTGCCATTGCTGTATGGGGACGGCGCGGGCATTCCGACACTGGCGGCGGTGCTGAAACAGGTGGCCGGACAGGTGCCCCTGTTGATCGAGGTGAAGGATCAGGACGGCAACATGGGCCCCAATACCCATGCGCTGGAACAGGCGGTGGCGGACGCATTGCGCGGCTATAGCGGCGATGTCGCGGTGATGTCGTTCAACCCGCATTCGGTCACCGCATTGGCACAGGCCGCGCCGGATATCCCGCGCGGGCTGATCACCTGCGATTACAACGCCGAAGATTGGTCGCTGCTGAGTGACGCCCGCCGCGACGACCTGCGCGCCATCCCCGATTATGACCGCACCGGCGCCTGTTTCATCAGCCATCAGGCGGGCGATCTGACCCGCGCACGGGTGGCCGAGCTGAAAGCACAAGGTGCTGCAATCTTGTGCTGGACGATCAGGTCCAAGGCACAAGAGGCCGACGCACGCCGCATTGCCGACAATATCACCTTCGAAGGCTATGCCGCAGACCACCCGGGTGGTTGACCCGCGCCCAGATAAGCCCATCTTACTGCGGGCGGAACAGGGGTTGAATGTTTGTCTGAAACCACGATCGAAATCAGGATCATACCCACGTTGTCCGGCATATCTGCCAGCCAGTGGGATGCCTGCGCCTGCCCCGAAGCGGCCGATGGCGGCAGACCGAATGACCCGTTCACCACCCACCGGTTTCTGGATGCGCTTGAGGCCAGCGGATCGGTCGGTCCCGGCACCGGCTGGCAACCTCAGTATCTGACCGCATGGCGGGGCGATCTGATGATCGGGGCCGCGCCGCTTTATGCCAAAAGCCACAGCCAGGGCGAATACATCTTCGATCACAACTGGAGCCACGCCTACGAACGCGCGGGCGGCCAGTATTACCCGAAACTGCAGATCGCCGTGCCCTTCACCCCCGCCACCGGGCGCCGGTTGCTGGCCCATCCCGATCACCTTGAAACCGCGCAGGCGGCGCTGGTACAGGGCGCGGTGCAACTGACCGCGGAAAACGAACTGTCATCGCTGCACATCACATTTTGCACCGCAGAAGAGGCCGAAGCAGGCCGCCAGATGGGGCTGATGCACCGCGTGACCCAGCAGTTTCACTGGGAAAACGACGGCTATGCCGATTTCGACGATTTTCTGGGCAACCTGTCGTCGCGCAAACGCAAGAATATCCGCAAGGAACGCGCGACCGCGCAGGGCTTTGGCGGGCGGATCATCGCGTTGACCGGGGACCAGATCGAACCCGAACACTGGGATGCCTTCTGGACCTTCTATCAGGACACCGGCGCGCGCAAATGGGGCGCGCCCTATCTGACGCGGCAGTTTTTCGACATCGCACAGGACAGCCTGCGCGACGATATCCTGCTGGTGCTGGCCGAACGCGACGGGCGCTATGTGGCGGGCGCGCTGAATTTCATCGGACGCGATACGCTTTATGGCCGATACTGGGGCTGCAGCGAAGATCACCCCTGCCTGCATTTCGAAGCGTGCTATTATCAGGCCATCGACTTTGCCATTGCCCACGGGCTGACCCGGGTCGAGGCGGGCGCACAGGGCGACCACAAACTGGCGCGCGGCTATCTGCCGGTCACCACCCATTCGCTGCATTGGGTGGCCGACGCCGGATTTGCCAAGGCGATCGAAGAATACCTGTGCGCCGAACGCAACGCGGTCGATCAGGAAATCGAGGTGCTGACCGCCTATGGTCCGTTCCGCAAAACCAATGAGGAAGACCAATGAGCGACCCATTGACCCCTGCCGAACGCGACACCGACCTGCCGCCGCTGCTGAACGCGGGCTGGCAGATGGTCGAAGGCCGCGATGCCATCACCAAGACTTTCGCCTTTGCCAATTTCATCGAGGCCTTCGGTTTCATGACCCGCGCCGCGATCTGGGCCGAAAAATGGAACCATCACCCCGAATGGTCGAATGTTTACAAAACCGTGGTCGTCACGTTAACCACGCATGACGCTGGCGGACTTGGCCCATTGGACGTAAAGCTGGCCCGGAAACTGGACGCTTTGGCCGCCTGAGCGCGGCAACGCAGAACAAATTGGAGCACGCCCGATGATGGATCTTTTGATGAATGTGGTGACCGCCCTTGTCATCGCCGGGGTGGCGTTGTGGCTGGGCGGGTTCGCCAAGCAGAAAATCGAACAGATTGGCGAACGGGACGATCGGTTCGACCTGACGCTGACCCGGTTTTTCGGCAGCATGGTGCGCTATGCGATCATCGCCTTTGCCATCATCTTTATCCTTGGCCGGTTCGGTATTGAAACCACATCGCTGGCCGCATTGGTCGGTGCGGCGGGTCTGGCCGTTGGTCTGGCGCTGCAGGGGACATTGTCCAATGTGGCCGCAGGCGTGATGCTGATCGGGTTCCGCCCGTTCAAGGTGGGTGACTACATCGAAGCCGCAGGCAAAAGCGGCACCGTGGCCGCCGTGACCCTGTTCACCACCGAACTGACCACACCGGACAACGTTCAGATCATCATCCCGAACGGTGATGTCTTTTCATCGGCTATCGTGAACTATTCCTACCACGACACCCGCCGGGTCGATCTGGTGTTCGGGGTGGCCTATGGCGCGGATCTGAAAAAGGCCGAAACCATCCTGCAGGGCTGTATCGCCGATGACGACCGCGCGCACAGCGATCCGGCGCCTTTCGTAAAGGTCACAAATCTGGGCGACAGTTCCGTTGATTTCACCGTCCGCGTCTGGTGCGAGGCCGCCGATTACTGGGACCTGAAATTCGCCCTGACCCGCGCCGTCAAAGAAGGGTTCGACGCCGCAGGGATCGACATTCCGTTCCCCACGCAAACCGTCATCCGCGCCGAGGCATAAGGCAAACCGGGCACCCCCACGCCGGGGATGCCCGAAACCCCTTAGATCGCGCCCAGCAGGGATTCACCGGCCGAGATTTCGCATTGGCCGGGGCTTTCTTCTTGGTTCAGCACGGTGACAACGCCGTCTTCGACCAGCATCGCATAGCGTTTCGACCGCGCGATCAGCCCCGCAGGCGGCGCGTCGAAATTCATGCCGATCGCGGTGGTATAGCTGCTTTCGGGATCGGCCAGCATGGTGATGCCCGCGGCCCCGGCACCGGTTGCCTCGCTCCAGGATTTCATCACAAAGGGATCGTTGACCGACACGCAGATCACCTCGTCCACGCCCTTGTCGGTGAACTGGCCGATGGTGCGCATGAAGCTGGGCACATGGGCCGAATGGCAGGTCGGGGTAAAGGCGCCCGGCACCGCAAAGATCACGACCTTGCGGCCCTTGATCTTGTCAGACAGCGATACCTCTACCGGTCCTTCGGCCCCAAGCGTTACAAAGCTGGCCTCGGGCAGCGTCTCTCCTACAGAAATTGTCATATCCGTCCCTTTTCGCGCGTTGCGTTTCAGTGTTCACCAGATATAGGCTCCCTGCGGGAACGTGCCAGTCAACGGAGCGCAATTCAATGTCTCATATCGTCGTCGTCGGGGCCGGACAGGCCGGCAGCGCATTGGTCGCACGCCTGCGAAGCCAGGGGTTTAGCGGGCAGGTGACCCTGATCGGCGAAGAGCCGGTCCCCCCCTATCAACGCCCCCCCCTGTCAAAAGCCTATCTGCTGGGCGACATGGAGGAAGAGCGGCTGTATCTGCGCCCCGCCGCATTCTACGAAGACAACAGCATCGACCTGCATCTCAGCGAAACCACGGTGGCCATCGACCGGGCCGACAAGATGGTCATCGCGGGTGGCAAGGCCATTGCCTATGACCAGCTTGCCCTGACCACCGGATCGGTGCCCCGGCGTCTGCCCGGCGCCATCGGCGGCGAATTGGGTGGCGTGCATGTGGTGCGCACCCTGTCGGATGTCGATGCAATGGCCCCGGCCTGCGTCAAGGGCGCCAAGGTGCTGATCGTCGGCGGCGGCTATATCGGGCTGGAGGCGGCGGCCGTCTGCGCCAAGCTGGGGATGCAGGTCACATTGGTGGAAATGGCGCCGCGCATCCTGCAACGGGTGGCGGCCCCCGAAACCTCGGCCTATTTCCGCGATCTGCACCGGTCGCATGGCGTCGACCTGCGCGAAGGCGTCGGGCTGGACCGACTGCTGGGCGAAGGCGATGTTTCGGGCGCGGTTCTGACCGACGGCACCGAACTGGACCTTGATATGGTCATCGTCGGGGTCGGCATTTCGCCCGCGACCGAACTGGCCGAAACCGTCGGACTGTTTCTGGACAATGGGATCGCGGTGGATGCGCAGGGGCACACCTCGGACCCTGCGATCTGGGCGGCGGGCGATTGCGCCTCGTTTCCCTACAAGGGCGCGCGTATCCGGCTGGAAAGCGTGCAGAACGCCATTGATCAGGCCGAACTGGTGGCCGACAACATGCTGGGCGCGAACAAGGACTATGCCCCCTTCCCGTGGTTCTGGTCCGACCAATATGACGTGAAACTGCAAATCGCCGGGCTGAACACCGGGTACGACAAGGTGGTGATCCGGCACGGCGACAAGGATGGATCGCTGTCGCATTGGTATTACGCCGGGGACCAGTTGCTGGCTGTCGACGCGATGAACGATCCGCGCGCCTACATGATCGGCAAGCGGCTGCTTGAGGCGGGCAAATCCCCCGCACCCGATCTGATTGCCGATCCCGCAACCGACCTCAAAGGATTGCTGCGCGCGTGAGGATCATCGCGGGCAAGCATCGGGGGCTGACCCTTGCCTCGGTCGGCAAGGGCGACGCGGGCGCCCATCTGCGCCCCACCACCGACCGGGTCCGCGAAAGCCTGTTCAACCTGCTGCTGAACGGCGGTTACGGCGATCCGGTCACGGGCGCGCGGGTGCTGGATCTGTTCGCGGGCACCGGCGCGCTGGGGCTGGAGGCGCTGTCGCGCGGCGCGGCCCATGTGACATTCGTCGATGACGGGACCAAAGCCCGCAACCTGATCCGCGAAAACATCGACAAATGCCGCGCGCAAGAGGCGACCACCTTCATCCGCCGCGACGCAACCCGGCTGGGCGAGGTGCAGGGGCCCCCGTACGAGTTGATCTTTCTGGACCCGCCCTATGGCAAGGGGCTGGGCGGCAAGGCGCTGTCCGCCGCGCTGAACGGTGGATGGATTGCCGGGGACGCGCTGATCGTCTGGGAAGAAAACACTGCGCAGGACGCCCCCGAAGGCTTTGATCTGCTGGATCAGCGCAAATACGGGGATACCTGGATCAACATTCTGCGCCACACCCCACAATAAAAAGCCGCCCCCAAAGGGACGGCTTTCCAAAGCTTTGATGACTTTGATCAGTTGGCGGCCGGAACAGCGGCCCGCGTCACCTGAACCGCCGCCTGCGCATCCTCGACCAATGCCGCGGCATCCAGGCCCCGCTTGCTCATCTCGGCGATCCAGTCGGCGGTCACCTCGGCCCCAAGCGCCTTGATACGGTCGGTTTCGGCTGCGCTCAGCTCGGCGATTTCGTTGCCCGAGGCGACCATCGCCGCGCGGCCTTCGACATCGCCGGTATCATGCGCGCGCCCGGCCCAGGCCGAGGCGAAAAAGCCCGAGTTCGCGTCGATCACCACTTTCAGGTCATCGGGCAGGCTGTCGTATTTCGCCTTGTTCATCGCCCAGATGAAATACAGGTTATAGAGCGACCGGTCACCGGCCACATCGGTATGGCTGTCGGTCAGTTCGTCCAGTTTCAGGCTGGGCGACATTTCCCATGTGATCACGCCGCCATCGACAACACCCTTCGACAAAGCCTCGGGGAAGGACGGCACCGGCATGCCCACCGGCGTGGCGCCCAGTTTTTTCAGCAACAGGGTGGCCGGGCGCGACGGGCCGCGCAGTTTCAACCCTTTGAAATCTTCGACCGTGGCAATCGCCGGGCCCTTTTTGTGGACCAGCCCGCGGCCGTGCATATGCGCGGCGATCACATGGACATCGGCGAAATCATCCATCAGGTGTTTCTGGGTATAGACCCAGGCGGCCTTGCTGGCCTCTTCGGCGGATTTGGTGCCCATGAACGGCAGTTCCAGCGCCTCGGCCTCGGGGAAGCGGCCGGGCTGATAGCCGGGGATCACCCAGCCGCCGTCAATCGCGCCGTCGCGGATCAGATCGTACTGGCTGGGGGCTTTGCCGCCCAATTGCATGAAGGGGTAAATCTCGACCTTGATCCGGCCGTTCGACTCTGCCTCGACCTTCTTGGCCCAGGGTTCGATGAAATGTTTTGGGTTCGCCGAAAGTGGCGACACGAAATGCTGAAACCGCAGCGTCACCTCCTGGGCAAAGGCGGCACCGGTGCCGGCGGTTGCGGTCAGAACGGCAAAAGCTGCCGATTTCAGGATGCGGTTCATGTGTGGAACCTCCATATAGCCGAAAATCATATCGCCCGAGGCCCGGACGACAGCCGTGAGATATGGTGATTTGGCGGAAATTGCAAACGACTCGCAACTATGCCGCAAGACCCGCGAACGGGCCGACACCTCAACCCACTGATAAATAATGGTTCTCACCGGATGCCGGGGAAAACCGGGCGCCTATTCCCCGTAACTGGGGAAGAACTTGCCGCCGGGTGACAGGGTGAAAATCTCATACCCGTCCGCCGTCACACCGATCGAATGTTCGAACTGCGCCGACAGCGATTTATCGCGGGTCACGGCGGTCCAGTCATCGGCCAGCACCTTGGTTTCGGGGCGGCCCAGATTGATCATCGGTTCGATGGTAAAGAACATGCCCTCTTCCAGCGTCGGGCCGGTGCCCGGGCGACCATAGTGCAGCACGTTGGGCGGCGCGTGAAACACCCGCCCCAGCCCGTGACCGCAGAAATCGCGCACCACGCCCATGCGGTGGCTTTCGGCATAGGACTGGATGGCATGGCCGATATCGCCAAAGGTATTGCCGGGGCGCACCGCCTCGATCCCCTTGAACAGCGCGTCATGGGTCACCTGAACCAGCCGTTCGGCCTTGCGGTTCATTTTACCGGCGGCATACATCCGGCTGGTATCGCCGAACCAGCCATCCACGATCACCGTGACGTCGATGTTCAGGATATCGCCGTCTTTCAGCTTCTTGTCGCCGGGGATGCCGTGGCACACCACATGGTTCACCGAAATGCACGAGGCGTGCTGATACCCGCGATACCCGATGGTGGCCGATTTGGCGCCCGCATCGTCAACCATCTTGGTGATCACGCGATCCAGTTCGCCGGTGGTCTGGCCGGGCACAACCAACGGCCCGATATCGTCAAGGATCTGTGCCGCCAGCCTGCCGGCCGCATGCATCCCCGCGAAATCCGACGGTTCATATATTCTGATGCCGTCCTTTGTCAGGCGGCCGCGCGTGCCATCGTCCAATGTACTCTCCATGGGTTCTTGCGGGACAGATAATGCCGAACGCGGCAAAACGCCAGAGGGTCAGGGCAAAGGCCTGTGCACAAAGGGCATCATTTGCCCCAATGTCACCCCCTCCGGGGTGATCCGCGTGTCATAGGCGATCACCTCGACCCCCGCCGCGATGCCCGCCTCCAGCGCGCGGGCATAGGTCGGATCGATGTCGGCGGCGACCTGAACCCGCGCGCAATCGGTGCGCTGCACCAGATAGAACAGCACCGCCCGGTGGCCTGCGGCGCGCATCTGCGCCAGTTCGGCCAGATGTTTGGCCCCGCGCGCGGTCACGCTGTCGGGGAATTCGGCCAGATCACCGGCCCGGCGCAGGGTCACGCTTTTGACCTCGACATAGGCGTCGGGCAGGCCGGGTTCGCTCAGCAGGAAATCGATCCGGCTGTTCTGGCCGTATTTCACCTCGGGCCGGACGGTTTGATAGGCGGCGAATTCAGCGATCTGCCCCTGCGCCAGCGCCGCACGCAGCGCCCGGTTCGGCACCGAGGTATCGACCCCGGTGAAATGCCCGTTTTCATGATCAACCAGACGCCAGCCGAATTTCAGTTTCTTCCTGGGGTCGTCATTGGGTTCCAGCCAGACCCGCAAATCCGGCGCGGCCAGACCCATCATCGACCCGGGGTTGGCGCAATGGGCCGTCACCTCGCGCCCGTCGTCCAGCCGGACATCGGCCAGAAACCGTTTATAGCGGCGGATCAGCCGCCCCGGCACAAGAGGGGTTTGAAAGCGCATGGCCCGGACCTATACCGCTATTCAAGCAACAACAAGGAGCGTGCCATGGCAAACCCCACCGCTGCACTTCTGGTGATAGGCGACGAAATTCTGTCGGGCCGCACCCGTGACGCCAATATGTATTTTCTGGCGGGTGAGCTGACCAAACACGGCATCACCCTGAAAGAGGTGCGGATCGTATCCGATGATCCCGATGCGATCGTCAGCGCGGTCAACGCCCTGCGCGCGGAATTTGACACGGTCTTCACCTCGGGCGGCATCGGGCCCACCCATGACGATATCACCGCCGACAATATCGCCGCGGCCTTTGGCGTGGGGATTTCGATCCGCGACGATGCCCGCGCCCTGCTGGCGGCGCATTACGAACGCTCGAACACCGATTTCAACGCGGCCCGCCAGCGGATGGCCCGTATCCCCGATGGCGCCACGCTGATCGACAACCCGATCAGTGTCGCCCCCGGGTTCACCCTTGGCAATGTCCACGTGATGGCCGGGGTTCCGCATATTTTTCAGGCGATGGTCGCCTCGGTCCTGCCGACGCTGACCGGCGGCGCCCCGGTGCTAAGCCAGACCCTGCGCATCAATCGCGGCGAGGGCGAGATTGCCGGGCCGCTGGCCGCATTGGCCGATGATTTCCCCGACCTGTCGATCGGGTCCTACCCGTTTCAGCGCGACGGGGCCTATGGGTCGAACATCGTGATCCGCGGGACCGAGCCTGCCCGGATCGACGGCGCGATGACCCGTCTGTCGGACCTGTTCCCGGATGATGTGGAATGACAACAGACGCATTTTTTGACGCGGCCGAAGCAACATGGCCCGCCGCCCGGACCCAGACCATTGGCCCCTGGACCATCCGCGACGGTCAGGGCGGCGGCAAACGCGTGTCTGCCGCCACCGCGTCGGGGCCTGTGACCGCCGCTGACATCCCCGTGGCCGAGGCCGCGATGCGCCAGCTTGGCCAGCCGCCGCTATTCATGATCCGCGAGGGCGAGGGATTGCTGGACGATCTGCTGGCCGATGCCGGATACACGGTGATCGACCCGGTCATCATCTATGCCGCGCCGGTTGCCACCGTCGCCACCACCCCGCCGCCGCCGGTCTCGGCCTTTACGCCGTGGCCGCCCCTGAAAATCATGGAAGAGCTTTGGGCCGAAGGCGGGATCGGCCCTGCCCGGCTGGCCGTCATGGCGCGGGTCAAAGGGCCGAAAACCGCCCTGTTCGGGCGCAGTCTGGACCATTCCGCCGGGGTCGGATTTGCCGCGATCCACGAAAAAATCGCCTTTTGCCATGCACTTGAGGTTGCAAAAAGGGCACGTCGGCAAGGAACCGCCGTCAACATGATGCGTGCGGCGGCATTTTGGGCGCAAGATAAGGGGGCCGAAACGCTTGCGGTTCTGGTGACGCAGGCAAATACAGGCGCCCGCGCGCTCTATGCTTCCCTGAACATGCAGAGTGTGGGACACTATCACTATAGAATAAAACAGCCCAAAGAGGCCTGAGCAGTTGACACAAGACACCACGCCCCCAACGGCGCTGGACCTGCCTATGGTTCAGCCGCTGCCCGAAGCCACGCAGAAATATTTCGATATCTGCGTTGAAAAGCTTGGCCTCGTGCCGAATGTCCTGCGCGCCTATGCGTTCGACATCGACAAGCTGAACAGCTTTGCCGCGATGTACAACGACCTGATGCTGGCCGACAGCGGGCTGACCAAGCTGGAACGCGAAATGATCGCGGTGGTGGTGTCGTCCATCAACCGCTGCTGGTATTGTCAGGTCGCCCATGGCGCCGCCGTGCGCGAATTGTCGGGCGATCCGGTGCTGGGCGAAGCGATGGTGATGAACTACCGCGTCGCCGCCCTTGACCCACGTCAACGCGCGATGCTGGATTTTGCCGCAAAATTAACCGAGTCTAGTGCAAAGATCGACGATGCGGACCGGCAGGCGCTGCGCGATGCAGGGTTTTCGGATCGCGATATCTGGGACATCGCCTCGGTCGTCGGATTTTTCAACATGACCAACCGCGTTGCCTCGGCCGTAGATATGCAACCCAACCCGGAGTATCATAGCGCCCACAGATGAACATACGCGCCTTCATATTGGGCCCCGCCCTGGCAATCGCGGCGACGTCAGCACAGCCTCTGGCGCTGGATTTTCCCGGCCCGGCCACGCAGACGGCTGAGCGGGTCGAAGAGATGACCAGCTTTCGCCTGCCGATCAGCACATGGGACGCAGGCGAGGTTCAGACGATCTGGGCCGAAGGCGCGCTGGTGCAACAGGCTTGGCAACTGCCGGGCGAAACCATGACCACCCTGCAGATATTGCAGCCGCTGCGCGATCAGATCGCGCAGGCCGGGTTCGAAACCATTTTCGAATGCGAAGCCAGCGATTGCGGCGGGTTCGATTTCCGCTATGCCACCGATGTCCTGCCGGAACCGGCGATGCATGTGGATCTGGGCGATTACCGGTTCCTGACCGCCCAGCGGATGGGCAAGGAACAGCCCGAATACCTGTGCCTGATGGTCAGCCGATCCTCGACCCGCGGGTTCGTTCAGATCGTGCGCATTGGCCCGGCTCAGGATATCGCCACGCCGACCACTGTGACCTCGACCAAGAATTCGGCCACGGCCGGAACGGTCGCTGTTGCGGCCACCGGCCCGCTGGGTGCCCAGCTGGAGGCCAAAGGCCGGGCGGTTCTGGCTGATCTGGCCTTTCAAACCGGGTCTTCAAATCTGGGCGAGGCTGAGTTTGCCTCGCTGGCCGTGCTGGCCGATTATTTGCTGTCCAACCCGGACCGCAAGATCGTGCTGGTCGGTCACACCGATGCCGAAGGCGCGCTGGACAACAACATCGCGCTGTCGAAACGGCGCGCGCAATCGGTGATGCAGCGGTTGATCAAATCCTTTGGCATACCTGCCCAACAGGTCGCGGCACAGGGGGTGGGCTATCTGGCGCCCCTGACCAGCAATCTGACCGATGACGGCCGCACCCAAAACAGACGGGTCGAAGTGATCCTCACATCGACCCGCTAAACTGTATCTTCGTGGCGTGGCGCAAGGCCGGTCTTACCAGACGTCCGGCCCCTTGTTGGCAAAGCTGTTCACCAGAAAATCAATGAACGCGCGGACCTTGGGCTGGGTGAACCGACCCGGCGGGTAGACCGCATAGATGCCCAGGTTTTCCTGTGGCAGATCGGGGATCGCCTCTTGCACCAGCCCCTGTTTCAGGGCGTCGGTGTACAGAAAGCTGGGCAGATAGGCGATGCCAAGGCCCGAAATCGCCGCGTTCAGCAGCGACTGGCCGTCGTTCACCGTCAGCCAGCCCGCGGTGCGGACCTGACGCTTTTCGCCCGAGGGGGCGGTGATTTTCCAGACATTGCCGCTGGACTGGTTGGAATAATGCAGCAGCTTGTGTTCGTTCAGATCGTCGATTTTCTGGGGGCGGCCGAATTTTTCGAAATATTCGGGCGATCCGATCATCCGTTTGGTGGTATCGGTCAGCTTGCGGGCGCGCAGGGTGCTGTCCTCCAGCTCTCCGACCCGGATGGCCATGTCGAACCCTTCGGAAATCAGTTCGACATAGCGGTTGTTCAGCACCATGTTCACGGTGATTTCCGGATATTCCTGCAGGAATTCGCCCAGAACCGGCGACAGGTGGTTCACCCCGAAATCGGTCGCAACCGAGATTCGCAACAGCCCCGAGGGCGCGGATTGCATGGATGTGACCAGCGCGTCGGCCTCGCCCGCATCGTTCAGGACACGGCGGGCACGGTCATAATAGGCAAGTCCAATTTCCGTTGGGCTGACGCGGCGGGTTGTCCGGTTCAAAAGCCGTGCGCCAAGGCGCGCTTCCAGTGACGAGACATGTTTGGACACAGCAGATTTGGAGATTCCCATCTTCTTAGCAGCGTCGGTGAATCCCCCCTGGTCCACAACTGTGGCAAACGCCTCCATTTCGGTCAATCGATCCATACCGCTACCTTCACGCCTTTATTCTTGCCCCCGGTTTGGTATCTCTTTCAATTCTGGCGAGAATGGGGAAACTGCCCGACAATACTGCGGTATTGCTGGGATCGTTCCGGGGCGGGAAACAGGCGCAATGCTGGAAACAAACGAAAAAACGACGGGAAGGGCCACATTTTGCGGTCCCACCCTGTGGATATCTGCATATAGTTAAAGCGACGCGGCCAGCCGGGTGCCCTGATCAATGGCCCGTTTGGCGTCCAACTCGCTGGCCAGATCGGCCCCACCGATGACATGGGGCGCCATGCCCTGCGCGACCAAAGCGTCTGCCAAAGACCGTTCCGACACCTGCCCGGCGCACAGAATGACCGTATCAACATCCAGCACCGTCGGGTTTTCGCGCGCCTCGCCGAACGAAATATGCAGCCCCTCGGGGCCAATCCGTTCATAATTCACGCCGCCGATCATCTGCACGTCCTTCATCTTCAGCGTCGCGCGGTGAATCCAGCCGGTGGTCTTGCCCAGACCCTTGCCCGGTTTGCCCGGCTTGCGCTGCAACAGGGTCACGGCGCGGACCGGGGCGTCGGGGTGCGGGCCTTGGGGGGCCAGACCGCCCCGGTCGGTTTCGGGATCGCTGATTCCCCATTCCTCTTTCCATGCGCTCAGGTCTTCGGTCAGGCTGGGACCGTCGTGCACCAGATATTCGGCCACGTCGAACCCGATGCCGCCCGCGCCGATGATGGCCACCCGCGGGCCAACCTTGGCCTTGCCGCGCAGCACATCGATATAGCCCAGCACATTCGGGCCGTCCTGCCCCTCGATCCCCGGATCGCGCGGCAGAACCCCGGTTGCGATCACCACCTCGTCGAAATCGCGCAGGTCCTGCGCGGTCGCCTCGGTGCCCAGCCGCAGGGTGATATCCGACTTTGCGACCATGGTTTCGAACCAGCGCACCAGCCCGTGAAACTCTTCCTTGCCGGGCACCTGTTTGGCCATGTTCAACTGGCCGCCCAACATGTCTGCCTTGTCGAACAGGGTGACCGCGTGGCCGCGCCCCGCCGCCGCAAGTGCCGTCGACAGACCCGCGGGGCCAGCCCCGACCACGGCCACGGTTTTGGCCTGCGCGGTCGGTTCCAGCACCAGTTCGGTTTCATAACAGGCGCGCGGATTGACAAGGCACGTGCTGATCTTGCCGCTGAACGTGTGGTCCAGACAGGCCTGATTGCAGGCGATGCAGGGCGCGATCTGATCGGCCTGCCCCGCCGCCGCCTTGGCCACGAAATGCGAATCCGCCAGAAACGGGCGGGCCATCGACACCATGTCGGCGCAGCCGTCGGCCAGAACGGCCTCGGCCACCTTAGGCGTGTTGATCCGGTTCGAGGTGATCACCGGAATGCCCACCTGCCCCATCAGTTTCTTCGTCACCCATGAAAACGCCCGGCGCGGCACCGATGTGGCAATCGTGGGGATGCGCGCCTCGTGCCAGCCGATGCCGGTGTTGATGATCGTGGCCCCGGCCTTTTCGATTTCCCTGGCCAGTTGCACGACCTCGTCCCAGGTCGATCCATCGGGCACCAGATCGATCATCGACAGCCGGTAGATGATGATGAAATCATCGCCCACGGCGGCGCGCACCCGTTTGACCACCTCGATCGCCAGCCGCATCCGGTTTTCATAGGACCCGCCCCAGCGGTCCGTGCGTTTGTTGGTATGGGTCACCAGAAACTGGTTGATGAAATACCCTTCGGACCCCATCACCTCGACCCCGTCATAACCTGCTTCGCGGGCACGGGTGGCGGCGGTGACGAAATCGGTGATCTGCTTTTCGATCCCGGCCTCGTCCAGCTCTTTCGGCGGAAAGGGCGAAATCGGCGATTTCACCGGCGATGGCGCCACGCATTCAGGCCCGTAAGCATAGCGCCCGGCGTGCAAAATCTGCATCGCGATCTTGCCACCGGCGTCATGCACCCGGTCGGTGACGATCCGGTGGTTGGCGATATCCTCGGCCGAGAACAACCCCGCCGCCCCCGGAAATACCCCGCCTTCGCGGCTGGGCGCCATACCGCCCGTGACCATCAGGCCAACCCCGCCCCGCGCGCGTTCCGCGTAAAATTCGGCGACGCGGTTCCAGTCCTTGGTTTCCTCCAGACCGGTATGCATCGAGCCCATGAGAACGCGGTTTTTCAACGTGGTGAACCCAAGGTCCAGCGGCGTCAGCAAATGCGGGTAATCTGTCATCTTGTCCTCCGTTGCGGGACTGTGGCCAGACACGCGGGGCTTGTCACGCCGAACGCGGCGTCATCCTGTCAGCTTGTCTCAACGCAATGACGGCGAAAGGCTTTTTTCAGCAAGTCCAGCTCGGCCCGCAACAGATCGACCTCGGCGCGGATGTCATCCTCCAGCGGCTCGCCGGTCACGATGGTGAAACTGGACAGGGTCGTGCCGGTGCCGGCGTCGCGGATCAGAACGGTCTGCACCCCGTCGCTCAGACAAGAGGCCGGCACCGGGACCGACACCAGAAAGCTGCCCTCCGCGTCTTCGGTCACGCTCACCCCGTCAACAGGCGTTTCCAGATGCACCGCGTCGATTGCCGGGGGTTCCGCCCCCTTGGGCACCCCCGTCAGCGCGCCTTGCCAAAGGCCCGCGCGCAGCCGCAATTTGGTCAGTGTCATTTCGGCCATACCTGCCCCCCTAGTTACAACTCTGCACGCGGCCTGCGGCTGAGCACCATATCGCGCAGGACGATCCGGTTCATTTCCGTACCTTCGAAAATCAGGTCGACCCACATCTTGTCCACCCGTTTCTCATTCAACTTTGTATAGGCCAGATCAAATTCGACATGCACCTCATCGGCCAGCAGCGGCAATTCGCGCACGATCTGTTCGGTATTGGGCCCGTGACGAATGTTCAGCCGCGCAAAAATTTCCAGCGGCTTTTCCATTTCGACCTTGGCATCCAATCGCACGATATGGCGTCGCTTCAGACCGTCGGACGCAGCGGGCCGCAGATCGATCACGATGGACAGAAAGCTGCCGTCAAAGCGGAACACATCCATATGCACGCCAAAGGGCGCCAGATCGCCTTCGCCGGAGTTGCGAATTTGGCGCAGGGTCAGTTCGGACACCGTGCAATCGTGAAACACCATGGCCTCGTCGCCGATTTTGGTTTTAGAGGCAACCGCCGCCTGCCCGGGCCTGTCCAGCGCCACGCGCCACAGTTCGGGCCGATACACCCAGTCGGACCCCGGAAATTTGCGGATGGCATTCGATCCGATCACCGGCAATATCAGACGATTGTCGGCAAGGCTGATCAGCTGGTTCAGGTGGCGCTGTGTTTGCTTTGCCCGGCTGCGCAAGTCCCGCAACGCGGGGAAATCAAGGGTCTCGGCCTGCCGAACCGCCCTGGCCCAATGGCGCAGGCTGCGTCGCTGGATCAGGCGCTCAAGGTAAGTCTCGGTGCTTTTGGCCATTCAGCCCTGCCCTGTTCGTTTGTTTGTTTCCTATCTTCGAACAATGCTCTAGGTCGAACAAATGAACAAGTTCAACCGCCCGTTGCCGTTTCGCTGTTCTTCCGTTGTGTCGCGGCGACTGCTTTGCGGGTTTCCTGACGGATCGTGCCGGAAAACTCCTGCAAGGTGGCCAGGCTGGCATCGTCGCTGATCGGATGATCCTTGAACGCCACGACCGAGGCCGAAACCGTGCGCCCGTTCACATCGAAAATCGCGCGCCAGTAATCCTGTTTCAGACGGGACCCCGCGCCGTCGCTGCTGTCGCTGGCATGGACAAAAAACGCGCCGTCCCGCTGGAACATCTGGATGATCCGGACGCTGTCGGCCTGCCCGTTGCGCGCCAGCGCCGCGCGCCCGGCCTCTGATCCGAAAAAGGCCTCGAACGCGCGCGCCTGATCCTGCACCTGATCCCCGCCGCCGTCGCGCCCGGTGACAAATGCGGTCAGCAGGGCCTGCACCGGCGGGCGCGGCACCGATTGGTTGCGGGTGATCGCGGCACAGCTGGCCAACAGGACAAAGGCTGTCTCGGCGCCATCGCGGGTGGCGCCCTTGTCGATGCAATACCCCGCCGGCCCCGCCACGATCACGGCGTCGCCAGACACGGCCAGACGTTCGGGCGCGCGGCGGGTAAAGGCAAAGCCTCCGGCACCGGCTGCGGCCTCTGGCCCCAGGGCGTCGCACCCCGAAAGCAGCGCCAGGCACAGGCCCAGCGCCGCTGTTTTCTTACAGGTCCATATAGACATGCTGTTCCTGCGTTCCGCCCGGATGGGTGACCGCGCCCTGCCGGGTGTTCCCCACAAGCTGGGCGTATTTCCACAGCGCGCCGGTGGCATAGATCGTGTCGCGCGGACCGGTCCATGCGGCCTTGCGCGTGGCCAGTTCCTCATCGCTCAGATCGACCGAGATTTCGCCGGTGATCGCGTTCAGCGTGATGACGTCGCCATCTTTCAACAGCGCAATCGGACCGCCGTGCGCGGCCTCGGGGCCGACGTGGCCCACGCAGAACCCGCGCGTCGCGCCCGAGAACCGGCCGTCGGTGATCAACGCCACCTTCTTGCCCATGCCCTGCCCCGAAAGCGCGGCGGTGGTGGCCAGCATTTCGCGCATGCCGGGGCCGCCTGCGGGGCCTTCGTTGCGGATGACGATCACTTCGCCTTCTTTATAGGTGCGGGCCTGAACCGCGGCAAAGGCATCCTCTTCGCATTCGAACACCCGCGCGGGGCCCGAGAACACCTGCTGATCTTCTGTCATGCCCGCCACTTTGACGATGGCGCCATCGGGGGCCAGATTGCCCTTCAGCCCGACAACCCCGCCGGTGGCCGACAACGGGGTTTCCACCGGATAGATCACCTTGCCGTCGGCTTCGCGGGTGACCAGGTCCAGTTCTTCGCCGATGGTCTTGCCGGTGGCGGTGATGCAGTCCTCGTGGATCAGCCCCGCCTTGCGCAGTTCCCTCATCACGACCGGCACGCCGCCCGCTTCGTACAGGTCCTTGGCGACATAAGCGCCGCCCGGTTTCAGATCGACGAAATAGGGCGTGTCGCGGAAAATATCGCAGACATCGAACAGATCGAAATCCAGCCCCGCCTCATGGGCAATCGCGGGCAGATGCAGACCGGCGTTGGTCGATCCACCGGTGCAGGCCACCACACGGGCCGCGTTTTCCAGCGATTTCAGCGTCACGATATCGCGCGCGCGGATGTTTTTCTCGATCAGGTTCATGACCGCCGCACCCGAGGCTTCGGCATAGGCGTCGCGGCTTTCGTAAGGGGCCGGTGCGCCCGACGAATTGGGCAGCGCCAGACCGATCGCCTCGGACACGCAGGCCATGGTGTTGGCGGTGAACTGACCGCCGCACGCGCCCGCCGAGGGGCAGGCCACGGCCTCCAGCTTTTCCAATTCGCAGGACGACAGGTTTCCGGCCTGATGCTGGCCCACGGCCTCGAACACATCCTGCACGGTCACGTCCTTGCCGTTCAACCGGCCCGGCAGGATCGACCCGCCGTACAAAAACACCGACGGTGTGTTCAGCCGCACCATCGCCATCATCATCCCGGGCAGCGATTTGTCGCACCCCGCCAGACCCACGATCGCGTCATAGCAATGGCCGCGCATGGTCAGTTCCACACTGTCGGCAATCGCCTCGCGGCTGGCCAGCGAACTGCGCATGCCTTCGTGGCCCATCGCGATCCCGTCGGTGACGGTGATGGTGGTGAATTCGCGCGGCGTACCACCCTGCGCCTTGACGCCCATCTTGACCGACTGCGCCTGACGGTTCAGCGCGATATTACAAGGCGCGGCTTCGTTCCAGCAGGTGGCCACGCCGATGAACGGCTGGTGAATCTCTTCTTCGGAAATACCCATCGCATAGAAATACGACCGGTGCGGCGCGCGTTCGGGCCCCTCGGTCACATGACGGCTGGGCAGGTTGGCTTTGTCAAAACGGGTGTTTTTCATCAAGAGGTCTCCCGGGGCTCTGGCTGCGCAATTGAATAAACCCGCACCCGGGGATGCACAAGCGCGATTGCGGTGGAAACGCCCCCCGCACAATTGCCGCCCTGCCTGCCGCCCGCTAAGGTCGCGTCAAACAACAGGTGGCATCGATGCAGTACGACCCCCATGAAAGCCTTGTTGCCCCGGCACGGGCCCGGCCAGAGCTGTGGCGGCTGGGCGTCGCCATTGTCATTGTCGGGGTCTTCTACACGACCTTGCTGATCACCTATCTGTTGCTGGCCGATGCCCTGTTGCCGCCATCCGACAGGCTGATCGCCCGAGAGGATAGCTGGGCTGAATTAAACACCCCACTTTCCATGATCGCGGTCCTGCTGTCCTTTACCACCATGACCGCCGCAACCCTGATCGCGGCGCGCAAGATGCACCGGCGCGGGATGATGTCGATGATCGGTGCGCCAAAACCTGCGCTGCGCGATTTCTGGCGCACCCTGCGCGCGCTGATCGTGCTGAACGCGGTGCTTTGGGTGCTGATCCCGGACGACACCGAAATTATCGCCAATCTGCCCTTTTCGATCTGGCTGGGCTGGTTGCCGCTGGGCCTGCTGGCCCTGCTGATCCAGATCGGATCGGAAGAACTGTTGTTCCGCGGCTATCTGCAACAACAGATGGCCGCGCGATTTTCTACGCCGCTGATCTGGATGGTTGTGCCCTCGGTCGTGTTCGGGGCGTTGCATTACGATCCGCTCTACGGGCAGGCGAATGCGATGGTCATGGCGGTTGGCGCGGGCGTGTTCGGGCTGGCCGCGGCCGATCTGACCGCCCGCACCGGCACATTGGGGCCCGCGCTTGCCCTGCATTTCTTCAACAATTTCATGGCAATGTTCGTGGTGTCCCTGTCGGGGGAAATGTCGGGCCTTGCGCTTTACACCTATCCGTTTGATGCAAGCTCGCCTCTGATAGTATCCGAATTCCCCGTCGAACTGGCCTGGATACTGGTTTCATGGCTGGCCGCGCGGGTGGCCCTGCGGGTCTGAGATTGCGGCCCGCGCCGCCACAGGCTAGCGTGCGGCCAACATGCAGAACACAGGACATCCCATGCGCACCCCTGAATTCGCGGCCATGATCGGCCCCGCGCGACTGTATCCGCAGCTTTGGCGGCTGTTGCTGGGGATCTTGCTGATCCTTTTCATCTATATCGGTTTTTTCGCGCTCATGCTGGTCGTGCTGTACCCCTTGGTCGGCCCGATCGAATATTTCGGCTGGCTGCTGAAACTGCAAAACCCGACCGAGCCGGGCCCCACCCTGTTTCTGCTGATCAGCTTTATCGGCATGTTTCTGGCCCCGGTGATCGCCGTGGCCGCCTGTCATTTTCGCGGGCCGGGCACGCTGTTCGGGCCACGCGGCGAAACCCTGCGCGGCTTTTTTCTGGCGCTGGCGGTGCTGTTTCCGGTCTATGGGGCGCTGGGGGCCGCCAACTGGGTCATGAGCCCGCCGGACCCGAACCTGCCGCTGGACAGCTGGCTGCGCTATCTGCCCGCCGCCGTCCTGCTGGTCCTGATCCAGGTCACCGCGGAAGAGCTGATTTTCCGGGGCTATCTGCCACAGCAACTGGCCGCGCGCTTTGCCGCGCGCTGGGTCTGGATGGGGGTGCCTGCGGTGATTTTTGCCATGCTGCACTATAACCCGCAGGCCGGCGGCAATGCCTGGCTGATCGTCGGTGCCACGCTTGCCTTTGCCCTGATTGCCACCGATCTGACCGAACAGACCGGCAGCCTGGGTGCGGCCATCGGGCTGCATTTCACCAACAATTTGTTTGCGCTGCTGTTTGTCGGCGTCAAGGGCACGATCACCGGTCTGTCGCTGTATATCACCCCGTTCGACGTGTCGGACGGCGGGCCACTGGGCTTTGGGCTGGCGATTGATCTGATCATGTTGCTGATCATCTGGCGATTGCTGCGGTTTGTGCTTGTACGCTAGATTGCAATTCGACGCGCAGCCGCTTATCTCGGTCGCGACACCACGAAGGAATGGGCGCCGATAAATGAACTGGATCACCAACTACGTCCGGCCGACGATCAACTCGCTGTTTTCGCGGCGCGAGGTGCCCGAAAACCTGTGGACCAAATGCGACGAATGCGGAACCATGCTGTTCCACCGGGAACTCAGTGAAAACCTGTATGTCTGCAACAGCTGCGGGCATCACATGAACATCACCCCGCGCGAACGCTTCGCGGGCCTGTTCGACGGCGAGATCTTCGCCGAGGTCGAAGTGCCGCAACCGGTGGCCGACCCGCTGCATTTCCGCGATCAGAAAAAATACCCCGACCGGATGAAGGCCGCGCAGAAAACCACCGGCGAAAAAGAGGCGATGCTGGTGGCTGAAGGCGACATGGGCCGCACCCCGATCGTGGCCGCGGCACAGGATTTCAGCTTCATGGGCGGGTCGATGGGCATGTATGTCGGCAACGCCATCGTGGCCGCCGCCGAACGCGCGGTCGAACTGGGCCGCCCGCTGATCCTGTTTTCCGCCGCCGGTGGCGCGCGGATGCAGGAAGGCATCCTGTCCCTGATGCAGATGCCGCGCACCACCGTGGCTGTCGAAATGCTGAAAGAGGCGGGCCTGCCCTATATCGTGGTGCTGACCCATCCGACCACCGGCGGCGTCACCGCCAGCTATGCGATGCTGGGCGATGTGCATATCGCCGAACCCAACGCGCTGATCTGTTTCGCGGGCCCCCGGGTCATCGAACAGACCATTCGCGAAAAGCTTCCCGAAGGGTTCCAGCGCGCCGAATACCTGCTGGATCACGGGATGCTGGACCGGGTCACCCCCCGCACCGAAATGCGGGACGAGCTGATCACCATCACCCGCATGTTGCTGGGCCAACCGCCTGCCGTGCGTGGCGATCTGCCCCCTCCGGAAGACGAGCCCAAGGCCGACGCCCCCGATCCCAAGGACAGCGCTGCGTGACGGTCGGCTCTGACATCATCCTTGACCGGATGATGGCCCTGCACCCGAAAATCATCGACCTGACGCTGGACCGGGTCTGGCGCCTGCTGGCGATTCTGGACCATCCCGAACGCGCGCTGCCCCCCGTCATCCATATCGCGGGCACCAATGGCAAGGGATCGACCCAGGCCATGATCCGCGCAGGGCTGGAAGGCGCGGGCAAGCGCGTCCATGCCTATACCTCGCCCCATCTGGCGCGGTTTCACGAACGGATCCGGCTGGCCGGTGATCTGATTTCGGAACCCGCGCTGACGGCCGTTCTGGACGAATGCTATGCCGCCAATGGCGACCAAAGCATCACCTATTTCGAGATCACGACCATTGCCGCCCTTCTGGCCTTTTCCCGCACCCCCGCCGATTACACCCTGCTTGAGGTCGGGCTTGGCGGGCGGCTGGATGTGACCAATGTCGTGGACCGCCCCGCGATGACCGTGATCACCCCGGTTTCGATCGATCACCAACAGTTTCTGGGCGACACGCTGCCCGAAATCGCCGCCGAAAAGGCCGGGATCATCAAACGCGGCGTGCCCTGCGTCGTCGGCCCGCAACAGGACGCCGCCCTTGAGGTGATCGAGGCGCACGCCGCCCGGCTGGGCGCGCCCCTGCTGGTGCATGGTCAGCACTGGCACGTCTGGGAAGAACGGGACCGGCTGATCTTTCAGGATGAAAACGGCCTGCTGGACCTGCCGCTGCCCAATCTGATCGGGGCGCATCAGGTGCAGAACGCGGGCATCGCTTTGGCCACCCTGCGCGCGCTGGGGTTTCAGGACCCCGCGTTCGAGGCTGCCGTCACCCGCGCCGAATGGCCCGCCCGGCTGCAACGCCTGCGCCACGGCCCGCTGGTCGACGCCGCAGACCGGGCCGAGCTGTGGCTGGATGGCGGGCACAACCCCGCCGCCGGGCTGGCCCTGGCCGAGGCGCTTGGCCGTCTGCCCGCCCGTCCGCTGCATCTGATCTGCGGGATGCTGAACACCAAGGACATCGCGGGATACCTGCGCCCGCTGGCCGGGGTCGCCGCATCGCTGCATGCGGTGTCGATCCCGGATGAGGTGAACACCCTGCCCGCCGAAACCACCGCCGCCGCCGCAACCGGTGTCGGACTGGCCGCCCAGACCGCCGACAGCGCGCAGGCCGCCGTTGCCGATATCGTGGCCCAAACGCCAAATGCCCGCATCCTGATCTGCGGATCGCTGTATCTGGCCGGGCACATCCTGCGCGAAAACGGCTAGCGGCCTTCCCCAACGGGTCCTTCCGACAAAAAAAAGCCCCGGCAAACATGCCAGGGCCAATATTCGTAAAAACCGATCCCGGTGCCGCAGGCTGGGTGGGGGCTGAAATCCACGGCACCGGGTTAGCGTCTTGTCGCTATGATCCCAATCTGGCGTCAAATACGGGCTTCCGAAGGGTCGGCGCAGGCTTTTCTAAGGGTCTTTTTCCGGCAAAACTGGGGCAACTCTTGATTTAAATCTCAATCAGGGCCAGTTTTCAGACATGACAGTTCAGACGCCCTCTCCGTTCCCACATCATCCAAAAATACCGGAACAGGTCAGCTATCACCGCACCGAACTGGGTCCGATCCTTGCGTTGTACGGGCGGATGGTGGCCGCAGGCGAATGGCGCGACTATGGCATTTCCTGTCTGCGCGAGGTGGCGGTATTTTCGGTCTTTCGGCGCTCTGCGGAAAACCCGCTCTACCGGATCGAAAAACGCCCCAAGCTGCGCAACAAACAGGGGCAATATGCGGTGATCGGGATGGACGGCCAGGTTTTGAAACGCGGTCACGACCTGAAAACCGTGCTGCGGGTGCTGGAAAAGAAACTGATCCGCGCGGTCGACTGAGCCACGCTGTTACAGGCGCTTATGGGCCAGAACCGGCCCTTCGCCCTGTTCCTCGATCCGCAGGATGGCCGCCTTGATCGGCTCATAGGCGACGGCCATGTGATGCGCATTGGCATGGATCATCGTGTCGGCGTCCACCACCATTGCGACATGCCCTTTCCAGAACAACAGATCGCCCCGCTGCGGCGGGGTTTCGGGCGGCAATGCGGTGCCCAGCTCCGCCATCTGCAGATCGCTGTCGCCCGGACAGTCGATCCCGCAGGCCTGACACGCCGCCTGCACCAGCCCCGAACAATCGATACCCTGCATCGAGTTGCCGCCCCACAGATAAGGCGCGCCGAAATGCATCTGCGCCACCGTCACCGGATCGTGCATCGGGGCGTTCAGCGGCCTGACATGCGGTTTGGGCACGAAAAGCCCCTGATCGGTTTCGAAAAATGCGCCCTCCGCCGAAACGATCCGCAGCCGTGCGCCAAAGGACAGCCAGAACCGGTCGGGGGATTTCAGGTCCGCTGCCGCATACAGATGCGTCGCGGGCACCGAAACCCGGTGAGTCGCATCCGCCGATGCGATCAACGCAGCCTCGCGCACATAGCCGACATAGCCGTCGATCCCCGATTGGACAAAGCCCCAGCCGTCCCGCCGTTCAAACACCGTGACCGGCGTCCCGAATTGCAATTGCCGGTCGCGCGCGCCCTGCGGGGCGCGACACAGGTCTGCCACCGGCTGGCCGATCTGCGCTGGCGTTCCATCAGTGAAGGTCGTCGCCGCGACCTGCCCCTGCAAGGAGCTGGCGGCCACGCGGTCATTGGCGGGGGTCAACCTGCGGTCCATCCTACAGCTCCAGCATTTTCGGCAACGCCTCTAGCAGCGCGCGCGCACCCTGCGCCACGCCGCCCTTGGGCCGGGCGGGGGCGGCGGTGGGTTGCCAGCCGTAGATATCGAAATGAACATAGCTGTCGGTGTTCGCCACGAACCGCCGCAGGAACAGCGCGGCGGTGATCGACCCGGCAAACCCGCCCTTTGGCGCGTTGTCCAGATCGGCGATCCCGGGTTCGATCATCGCCTCGTAAGGATCATGAAACGGCATCCGCCAGACCGGATCGCCGGACCGGACCGCGCCCGCCGCAATCGCCCCCGCCGCCCCGTCATCACCGGTATAGAACGGCGCGATATCGGGGCCCACGGCCACCCGCGCGGCCCCGGTCAGCGTCGCCATCGACACGATGCAATCGGCCGGTTCCTCATCCGCCAGCGCCAGCGCGTCGGCCAGCACCAGCCGCCCTTCGGCATCGGTGTTGTTGATTTCAACCGTCAGCCCGTTGCGCGCGGTCAGGATGTCCTGCGGGCGGAACGCATTGCCCGCCACGCTGTTTTCCACCGCCGGGATCAGCACCCGCAACCGCAGCGGCAGCTTCAGCGCCATGATCATATGCGCCAGCCCCAGCACCGTCGCCGCCCCGCCCATATCCTTTTTCATCAGCCCCATGGAAGAACCCGGTTTCAGGTTCAGCCCGCCGGTGTCGAAACACACGCCCTTGCCCACCAGCGTCAGCCGGGGCCCCGCCTCGCCCCAGCGCATGTCCAGCAACCGGGGCGCCTGCGCCGCCGCGCGACCCACCGCGTGGATCATCGGCAGATTCTGGTCCAGCAATCCCTCGCCCTGCACCACCTGAACCCCGGCACCATGCTGCCCGGCCAGATCGCGCAGCGCCTGCTCCAACGCCTCGGGACCCATATCGGCGGCGGGGGTGTTGATCAGATCGCGGCTTAACGCCTCGCCCGCCGCAATCGCCTGTACCCGCGCGGCATCGACCCCACCCGGGGCTTTCAGCATCGCCTGCGTCCGGGG
Source organism: uncultured Paracoccaceae bacterium (assembly GCA_947500775.1). GTDB lineage: Bacteria > Pseudomonadota > Alphaproteobacteria > Rhodobacterales > Rhodobacteraceae > CANMTD01. Next base: position 99,937 of record CANMTD010000007.1, on the reverse strand, counting down.
CTGCGCGCGATACCGGTCGAACCGATACCCCGACAGCAACCAGCCCAGCGCCTCTTGCGCCAGATCGTCGCCGCCTAGTGTCGTTTCCAGATGGTAAGTGCCGTCGGGCAGACGCGCCGCAATGCCCGCCAGATGAAACCGCCCACGCGCCCGCGCCCGGGCCGTCCCGTATCCCGCGACAACCGCCGCCAGATTGCCCTGCGCATCCGCGATCAGCTGATGTTCGCCCAGCGCCGCCTTGAACCCGGTCGCGCGCAGCCATTGCGCCTGTGCAGGCGGAAGCGTCTGTACCCAAGAGGCAAGGTCAGGCTCTTGCACCACATGAACAGGGATCGTGGTGGCAGTATCGGGGGCAAAGCTTGGGGGCATTCCGGTCTCTGATCTGAGTGCGTTTCGGCAAGCTTACCCAGAATGCACACCACTGGAAACCGGGTTCAGCCGGAAACATCCTGCAGGTCGGTGACTATTTTCAGGGACCGTCCGGCCACACGTTCCAGCCGCGCCAATGTCGCCGCCAGCGCGGTGTCGTCCCCGGTCAGGGCCACCGCCGCCACATCCTGCGCCACCCGCGCCAGATGCGACAGGCCCAGCGGTTCGGCGATCGTGGCCATCCGTTTGGCGGAACGCGACAACGCATCCCCTTGGCCCACCCGTCGATATCCGCGCAATCGGGTCAGCGCGACAGTCAGGTCATCGGTCGCGCGGCTGACAACGATCTGCGCACGATCCTCGCCCATTTCCACATAGATTTCTGCCAGACGCTCAGGGTCCAGCCAAAGCGGCTCATCCTGCCGAAGCACCGTTATTGCTGAAACCACGTCACCCTCCACTCTTCACGCACACCCCTATGCGTTTTACAGTTTCCGCCATCGTCCTCAAGAAAGTGTTGCCTAAAATACCAAAAACCTCTCGAAATTCTTGTAAATGCGTCCTAAACAGTCTGGCCAATCAACGACGGGGAACCTGATGCACCGCGCGAAACCTTTGCCAACCTATCTTTCGCAACGTTACCACGGCTGGAAGGCAACCACCTATGCCGAGAATAAAGTCTGGTATCGCCGTCTGGCCGAAGAGGGGCAGCGCCCGCGCGCCATGGTTATTTCCTGCTGCGACAGCCGGGTGCATGTGACCTCGATCTTCGGCGCCGACGAAGGCGAGCTGTTCATCCACCGCAACATCGCCAACCTGGTCCCGCCCTATGCGCCCGATGGCGACTATCACGGCACGTCGGCCGCGGTCGAATACGCCGTCTGCGCGCTGAAGGTCGCCAACCTGATCGTGCTGGGCCATTCCAACTGTGGCGGCGTCAAGGGCTGCCACGACATGTGCGCGGGCCACGCCCCCGAGCTTGAGGAAAAAACCAGCTTCGTCGGCCGCTGGATGGATATCCTGCGCCCCAGCTATGACAAGCTGGCCGACGTGTCGGATGAAACCCAACGCCTGCGCGCGCTGGAAAAACAGGCCGTGCTGGTGTCGCTGAACAACCTGATGACCTTTCCCTTCGTGCAAAAGGCGGTCGAAGCCGAAGACCTGTCGCTGCACGGGCTGTGGAATGACATCGGCGAGGGCGGCCTGGAATATTACGACGCGGCGCAGGACGTGTTTCTTCCGGTCTGACGAAAAACAGGGCCCTGCCAACGCCAGCAACCTAGTGGCTCTCGAAAAATCTTCGGGAGCCGTGCTGACCGCCAGACTGATGCCAAGACCCATCAAGCTCCGCTATTGCAGGGCAAAGTTGTCTTTCGGGCAGTGCGGTCAAAATGGCGTTCACGGCCCAAACCTGCCGTTCACCCCGCTACAGTCGCTCAACATGGGTTCAGCAGTTCCGGAAACCGCATTGGAGAAATGCTACGATCAGTGCCCCAGAGACCGGGGGCTAGGCACAACGGTGATTCAGAGGTACTATAGTTGGATAGTTATCCCTCTCTTTGTCTTGGCTGGGCTTCCGCAATCCGTGTTGGATAGGCTAAAGGTGTGTTGTTGTTGATTTGCTCCCAATAAGACATTGTCGAGTTGCACAACAACGGCAGACTCTTCGGATGCGAAAACTTCAACAATTCTCCTACAAGCTGAAGCAAGACCATGAACACCTAAGGCACTCTGCCGTGATGCTCGAACTTGCTAGGGTGCAGGGCGGCGACGTGCGTCAACGAGAATGGGAGGCAAGCCGGGCGTTTGCGAGTTATTGCACCAAATCCTTGGAATTTTTGGTGCCCTACTGCGTCATCATGTTGGCGCTGACTATTAGCCCGCCATTTGGAGATCCCGCCAGACATGTCGCATATGAAGTTCTGGCTCGGGTATACTGGTTGATCGGTTTCGGAATTCACTATTTTTTTGTTCGCTATACGCTCAAATCCTTACTCTACTATTTCTATTTCAGATTCGGATATCATGCGCTGATTGGCTCCATTGTCGGGTTCTACACCTTCTCTGCAATGGTCCTTCTAATGGCGCTTACGATGGTATTCCCTATTCCTTCCTTCGGATCGCTACCGCCTTTGCCGCATTTTAAGCTAATAGTCTTGTTGGCCACGCTTATCTTCATCGCTGCGGTTTCTTGTACTGCTTTCTGGGGCGTGCATGGTCATCCACTATTCACGAGAGCGAGTGGCGAGCAGAAGTTGTTTGCGTTGTTGCCTTTCAGCAAACGTGGTGAACTTGTTTCCGTTTCCGCTGATGATCACTACGTGAACATAAAGACCTCTCGTGGATCAGCCCATGTTCGTCTCAAGTTTTCCGCAGCGCTTGAAATGCTGGCTGAATCCGATGGAATACAGGTACATCGCTCGCATTGGGTCAACTTGAACGCGGTTACCGATCTGAAGACGGGGCGTGATGAAAAGCCGGTTATTAAGTTGCTGGACGGTTCTGAGATTCCCGTCGCCAAGACCCGGAAGAAGGTGCTGCAAAGCCGTTTGGCTGCCATCCCAATAGCGAACCATTGAGCTGTCTCTGGGCCCAAGGCATCAACCGGCCCTTGACTGGCGCCAGAAAACCCAAGGTGGCTTGTGCCCTCTACGACACAGGGCCCCGCCGAAGCAGAGCCCTGTTTCAAATTTCAACTGTCAGGGCTTAGCCCTTTTTCAGGCACCGCTGGCCCAGCACTTCGGCGATCTGCACCGCGTTCAGGGCGGCGCCCTTGCGCAGGTTGTCGCTGACGCACCACAGGCTCAGGCCGTTGTCGATGGTGCTGTCCTGACGGATGCGGCTGACGAAAGTGGCATAGTCGCCCACGCATTCCACCGGCGTGATGTACCCGCCGTCTTCGCGTTTATCGACAACCATGACGCCCGGCGCCTCGCGCAGGATATCGCGGGCCTCGTCTTCGTCCAGGAACTCTTCGAATTCGATGTTCACCGATTCCGAATGGCCGACAAAGACCGGCACCCGCACGCAGGTGGCCGTGACCTTGATATCCTTGTCGACGATCTTTTTCGTCTCGGCGACCATTTTCCATTCTTCCTTGGTCGACCCGTCGTCAAGGAAAACGTCGATATGCGGGATCACGTTGAAGGCGATCTGCTTGGTGAATTTGGTCGCGGGTTTCTCATCGACCGGGTTGTAGATCGATTTGGTCTGATCCCACAGCTCATCCGCGCCGCCGGCGCCCGCGCCCGACACCGCCTGATAGGTGCTGACCACCACACGTTTGATCCGCGCGCGGTCGTGCAGCGGTTTCAGCGCGACAACCATCTGTGCGGTCGAACAGTTGGGATTGGCGATGATATTCTTCTTGGAATAATCCACAATCGCGTCGGGGTTCACCTCGGGCACGATCAGCGGCACCATCGGATCATAACGGTAAAGCGAGCTGTTATCGATCACCACACAGCCCGCAGCCGCAGCCTTGGGCGCATAGATCTTGGTCGCGTCCGAACCGATGGCGAACAGCGCGATATCCCAGCCGGTGAAATCGAACGTATCCAGATCCTTCGTCTTGAGTGTCGTGTCGCCAAAGCTCACCTCGGTTCCCAGCGATTTGCGCGATGCCAGCGCGGTGATCTCGTCAACGGGGAACTGGCGCTCGGCCAGGATGTTCAACATTTCGCGGCCCACGTTACCGGTGGCGCCCACGACGGCGACTTTATAGCCCATAACGGCTTCTCCTACATAGTCTGGATGACTGGCGCGTGCTTTACCCCAAAGCCTTGGCCGGGGAAAGGGGCGGCGGGGCCTTATTTTGCGGCTTTGGCCTGATCCAGAATGCGCAGCACCGCCTTGGGATCAATGGACACACGGCCATCGGCGTCCGTCTGCGTCTTCGGGTAATAGACCTGATCAAGATAATTCATGAACGCCGCGCGCCATTCGGGCCGGTATCCCAGGTTTTCCGGGGCCGCCAGAAGCCCCGCCAGCGCCTCGGGCCCATCGGCGCGGTTCACCAGTCCGGGGATCGCGAAAAACGCCTGTCCCAGCGTGATCACCGGCCGGTCATGGAAAAACGCCTGCAACCCCACCGATGAATTGATCGTGATCACCCCGCCGCTGGCGGCCACCTGCGCGAATGTGTCGGTCTGGTTGTCCACCACCAGCCGCCCCCCGGCCCGGGCCACCGCCCCATCCAGCGCCTGCGCCATCGAGGTGCGGGCCGACGGGTGTTCCTTGATCCGGATGTGCCAGCCATCGGGCAGGGCCTCGGCCGCCTCGGCCAGCGCGGCCAGCATGCCTTCGACGCTTTGCACCCAGCCGGCGAACAGGGTGATCTGGCTGTCGTTGGGCACCTGCAGCGGGCAGAACAGGAACGGCCCGGCCCCGGTCAATGCCGCGCCATCGCCCTGCCCCACATCCGCGCGGCGCGAGGCGCGCGCGGTCAGACCGGCGCCCAGCGCCCGCCAGCCATCGCCGGTGCGGGCGGGATCATCCCCGGCCCAGTCCAGATAAAACGCAGGATCGCGCGGCAGCCCGTTCAGCGCGTTGACCCCCACCGGGTCCAGCGTGGCACGCCCCGGAAACGGCGCCAGCTCGGCAAACAGCCGCGCCGCCCCCGCATCGCGCGCGCCCTCCATGAAGGCGCGGCGCGATCCGGTCAGCCCGTTCCAACACATCGCCACCCGGTCAGGATACCGCGTGAAATACCGCCGCGCCCAGTTGTACTGCGCCCAGATCAGCCGGTATTTCAGCCACCGGCCCACCGGCCCCTTTGGCTGTCGTTTCGCCACCGCCAAAGCCGCCTGCGCGCGCGCGGCACTTTCGGCAAAACCGCGCAGCGACAGCCCGATCATCTGCAACCGCACCCCGCCGCCCGCCGCCTGCACGACCGAGGCGAACAAACTGTCTTTTTTGCGTGTCCATCCGGCAAGATAGGCGATCATGGTCAAGGTCCGATTGCTGTGCCACCCGCGCGTTTCGCAACCCCCGGGTCCTTCGATCCCTATAGATCAGAAAGCCCGCGCTTTGACCATCTGCCCCGTATTTGCCCCGTGACCGCGCGTATCGGCGGCAACATCACGCCGGTTTCTGCGCGCAAGCCCCTTTCCCCTATACGCCCGTCCCCGTATAAGGGCTAACAGCCCGCGACAAAAGAATCGCAGGTTTTGCAGGTAGATTACGGGAAGGCCGGATATGGCAGCTTTTGGGGGCTTGTTTTCGTCAGATATGGCGATTGACCTTGGGACAGCGAACACGCTTGTCTATGTCAAGGGCAAGGGGATCATTCTGAACGAACCGTCGGTGGTGGCCTATCACGTCAAGGACGGGCGCAAACAGGTTCTGGCCGTGGGCGAGGATGCCAAGCTGATGCTGGGCCGCACCCCCGGCAGCATCGAGGCGATCCGCCCGATGCGCGAAGGCGTGATTGCCGATTTCGACGTGGCCGAGGAAATGATCAAGGCCTTCATCCGCAAGGTCCACAAACGCACCACCTTTACCAAACCGAAAATCATCGTCTGCGTACCCCATGGCGCGACCCCCGTTGAAAAACGCGCGATCCGCCAGTCGGTGCTGGGCGCGGGCGCCCGCCGGGCCGGGCTGATCGCCGAACCGATTGCCGCGGCCATCGGCGCGGGCATGCCGATCACTGATCCCACCGGCAACATGGTCGTGGACATCGGCGGCGGCACGACCGAGGTGGCCGTCCTGTCGCTGGGCGATATCGTTTACGCCCGTTCGGTGCGCGTCGGCGGCGACCGCATGGACGAGGCGATCATCAACTATCTGCGCCGCCAGCAGAACCTTCTGGTCGGCGAAAGCACGGCCGAACGGATCAAGACCTCGATCGGGACCAGCCGGATGCCCGACGACGGGCGCGGCGCCTCGATGCAGATCCGGGGGCGCGACCTGCTGAACGGCGTGCCCAAGGAAATCGAGATCAATCAGGCGCAGGTCGCCGAGGCGCTGGCCGAACCGGTGCAGCAAATCTGCGAAGCGGTGATGATCGCGCTGGAGGCGACCCCGCCCGATCTGGCCGCCGATATCGTCGACCGCGGCGTGATGCTGACCGGCGGCGGCGCGCTGCTGGGCGATCTTGATCTGGCGCTGCGCGAACAGACCGGGCTTGCCATTTCGGTGGCGGACGAGTCTCTTAACTGTGTGGCGCTTGGGACGGGCAAGGCGCTGGAGTATGAAAAACAGCTCCGGCACGTCATCGACTACGACAGTTGACACCCCGCCCATACGCCCGCGCGCCCCGCATCTGACAAGAGGCAACCGTGGCCAAGGACCGAAACAACCATCTGGATTACGCCCGCCCCGTGCGGCGCATCCTGATCGGCGGCATTGTGCTGTTCCTGTTCGGGCTGTTCCTGCTGTGGCGGATCGACAGCCCGCGCGTTGAACGGTTCCGCGCGGCGCTGGTCGACCGGGTCGTGCCCTCGTTCGACTGGGCGCTGATCCCGGCCAGCAAACTGGCCGAAATGGCGGATGGGTTCCAATCCTACACCCGGATTTACGAACAGAACCAGGAGTTGCGCCGCGAACTGCGCCAGATGAAAGCGTGGAAAGAGGCAGCACTGCAGCTGGAACAGGAAAACGCCAAGCTGCTGGATTTGAACAAGGTCCGGCTGGACCCGCAGCTGACCTATATCACCGGCGTGGTGCTGGCCGACAGCGGATCGCCGTTTCGCCAGTCGGTGCTGCTGAACGTCGGTGCCCGCGACGGGATCATCGACGGCTGGGCCACCACCGACGGGCTGGGGCTTGCCGGGCGCATCTCGGGCGTGGGGCGCAATTCGTCGCGGGTGATCCTGCTGACCGATTCCAACAGCCGCATTCCGGTCACCATCCAGCCCTCGGGCCAGCGCGCGATGCTGACCGGCGACAATACCGCCGCCCCGCCGATCGAGTTTCTGGAAAACGCCGATCTGGTGCGCCCCGGCGACCGGGTCGTGTCCTCGGGCGATGGTGGCGTGTTTCCGGCGGGGTTGCTGGTGGGGCAGGTGGCGCTTGGCCCCGACCGGCGGATGCGGGTGATCCTGTCGGCGGATTACGAACGGCTGGAGTTTCTGCGCGTCCTGCGCAGCCACGACAACGAGGTGATCAAGGACCCCGGCGCGCTGGTCGTGCCGCCGCTGCCCCTGCCCGCCCCCCAGACCGTCAGCGAAGCCGAGCCCGCCGGTGATTGATCCGGCCACCTCTCAGCGCTGGTTGCACCGGCTGTTGTTCTGCGCATTGGCCGCTGTGCTGGTGTTCCTGCTGCTGGTACCGCTGCACACCACGCCGGTCCGCCTGCCCGGTCCCGACCTGCTGATCTGTCTGGTCTTCGCCTGGGTCCAGCGCCGCCCCGATTACGTGCCGCCGCTGTTGCTGGCGACGGTTCTGCTGCTGGCCGATTTCCTGCTGATGCGCCCGCCGGGTCTGGCCGCCGCGCTGACCCTGCTGGGCGCCGAATTTCTGCGCAGCCGTCACACGGCGTCAAGCGAACTGCCGTTTCCCGCCGAATGGGCCTTTGCCGCCGTGGTCATCGTGGCCATCGCGCTATTGAAATGGGTGATCGGCGAGATATTTGTCATTCCACACGGCAGCTTGCTGTCGGCAATGATTCAGGCCGTCATGACCATCTTTTTCTATCCGGTGATTGTTGTACTATCACGCAGCGTCTTCGGCATCCGGCGCCTGACGCTGACCGAACAGGACCCGCGCGGAGGATCGCGATGAAACAGTCGCCCAAGGACATCGAGGAAAGCGCCCGCCGGATCACCCGGCGCGGGCTGGTTCTGGGCGGTGCGCAGGTGGCCTTCATGTCGGCGCTGGCGCTGCGGATGCGGTACATGCAGGTCAATCAGGCCGATCAGTTCCGCCTGTTGGCCGAAGAAAACCGCATCAATTTCCGCCTGATCCCGCCCACCCGCGGCCTGATCTTCGACCGCAGCGGCCAGCCGCTGGCCGAAAACGAACAGAACTACCGCGCCGTGATCGTCCGCGAAGACGCAGGCGACGTCGAGGCCGTGCTGGCCCGCGTCGCGCGGATCATATCGCTGTCCGACGACGATCTGGCCCGTGTCCTGAAAGAGGTCAAACGCCGCAGCGCCTTTGTTCCCGTCACCATCGCCGACCGGCTAAGCTGGGAAGCCGTGGCCGAACTGGCCGTCAACGCCCCCGCCCTGCCCGGCATCACCCCCGAGGTCGGCCTGTCCCGCCGTTACCCCATGGGCAGCGATCTGGCGCATGTGGTCGGCTATGTCGGCCCGGTCAGCGACTATGATCTGTCCAAGCTGGACGATCCCGATCCGGTGCTTCAGATCCCCCGCTTTCAGATCGGCAAATCGGGCGTCGAATCCAAGATGGAAACCGATCTGCGCGGCAAGGCCGGCAGCAAACGGATCGAGGTGAACGCCGTCGGCCGGGTGATCCGCGAACTTGACCGCATCCCCGGCACCGCCGGGGCCGATCTGCAACTGACCATCGACCACGGGCTGCAGAACTTCATGCAGGCCCGGCTGGCGGGCGAAAGTGCGGCCGCCGTGGTGATGGATGTGACCGACGGCGATATCCTTGGCATCGCCTCGGCCCCCGGGTTCGACCCCAACAAATTCGTGCGCGGCATTTCGGTCGCCGATTACCGCGACCTGACCGACAACAAATATGTCCCGCTGGCCAACAAGACGGTGCAGGGCACCTATCCGCCGGGATCGACCTTCAAGATGGTCACCGCGCTGGCCGCCCTTGAAGGCGGCGTGATCCAGCCCGACGAAACCGTCTGGTGCCCCGGCCATCTGGAAACCGGCGGGCGGCGGTTCCATTGCTGGAAACGCGGCGGCCACGGCCACGTCAGCCTGAACGAAAGCCTGCAACAATCCTGCGACGTCTATTATTACGAAATCGCCCGCCGCGTCGGCATCGACAAGATCGCCGAAATGGCGCGGCGGCTGGGCATCGGCGTGCGCCACGATCTGCCGATGTCGGCGGTCTCGACCGGGATCGCGCCCGACAAGGCGTGGAAACGCGAACACCGCGGCGCCGACTGGGTGGTGGGCGATACGCTGAACGCGGCCATCGGTCAGGGGCTTGTGCTGGCCTCGCCGCTGCAGCTTGCGGTCATGGCCTCGCGCGTGGCCACCGGCAACGGCGTCGCCCCGCGGCTGATCAAATCCGTCGATGGTGTGGAACAGCCCAGCGGCGCGGGTACAGCGCTGGACATCAACCCCGCCCATCTGGCTCGCGTCCGGCGCGGCATGTATTCGGTCTCCAACAGCCAGCGCGGCACCGGCTATCGCTCGCGCGTGGTCGACGACACGATGACCATGGCGGGCAAGACCGGCACCAGTCAGGTGCGCAACATCACCGCCGCCGAACGCGCGCGCGGCGTGTTCCGCAACAGCGATCTGCCGTGGGAACGGCGCGACCACGCGCTGTTCGTCTGTTTCGCCCCTTATGACGCGCCGCGCATTGCCGTGTCGGTCGTGGTCGAACACGGCGGTGGCGGGTCCACGGCCGCCGCCCCCATCGCCCGCGATATCGTGGTGCGCGCCCTGTCGGGCGAACTGCCCCCGCTCAGCGCCTATCCCGCCAATCAACGCTCCAAGGTCGAAGAGGTCCTGAAAGGCCTTGACCTGCGCACGCCGGAGCCGCCGAAAAACGGGCGCACCCGCGCATGAGTTATCTTGAATATAACGTCAAAACCGTCCCCACGGGCTGGCGCAAAATCCTGTTCGTGAACTGGCCGCTGGTGCTGTTGCTGACCGCTGTGGCGGGCTTCGGGTTCCTGATGCTGTATTCCGTGGCGGGCGGGTCGTTTTCGCCCTGGGCCGAACCGCAGATCAAACGCTTTGCCATGGGCATGACGGTGATGTTCTTTGTCGCCTTCGTCCCGATCTGGTTCTGGCGCAACATGGCCGCGCTGGCCTATCTTTTGTCCATCGTATTGTTGTTGATGGTGGAATTCTTCGGCGCGGTCGGCATGGGCGCGCAACGCTGGATCGATCTGGGCTTCATGCGCCTGCAACCGTCCGAGTTGATGAAGATCACCCTGGTGATGATGCTGGCCGCCTATTACGACTGGCTGGACATCAAAAAGGTATCGCGGCCGCAGTTCATCCTGATCCCGCTGTTCCTGATCCTGCTGCCCACGGCGCTGGTGCTGGGACAGCCTGATCTGGGCACGGCATTGTTGCTGGTGATCGGCGGCGGTGTGGTGATGTTCGTGGCAGGGGTCCACTGGGCCTATTTTGCCGCCGTGATCGCGATGGGGGTCGGGCTGATCACCGCCGTTTTCACCACCCGTGGCACGCCATGGCAACTGCTTAAGGATTATCAGTATCGCCGGATCGACACCTTTCTTGACCCGGCCTCGGACCCCTTGGGCGCAGGGTATCACATCACCCAGTCCAAGATCGCGCTGGGATCGGGCGGCTGGGCCGGGCGCGGGTTCATGCAGGGCACGCAAAGCCGGCTGAACTTCCTGCCCGAGAAACACACCGATTTCATCTTTACCACCCTGGCCGAAGAGTTCGGTTTCATCGGCGGCTTTTCCCTGCTGGCGCTTTACGCGCTGATCATCGTCTTCTGCATCGCCTCGGCGCTGAAGAACAAGGACCGGTTTTCGTCCCTGCTGATCTTTGGCATCGCGACCACGTTTTTCCTGTTCTATGCGCTGAACATGTCGATGGTCATGGGGCTGGCGCCGGTGGTCGGCGTGCCGCTGCCGCTGGTCAGCTATGGCGGGTCGGCGATGCTGGTGCTGCTGGCGGCCTTCGGACTGGTCCAAAGCGCGCATGTCCACCGCGCCCGCTAGCCCTCTGCCCCAGTGCCGGGCGCTTGCAAGACTTCAAAGAAAACCTGCAACCCTGGGCGCCTTCTTTAAAGAAAAGCGTAAAATCACGATTTTTACTTGGCGGCGCAAGGTGGTATCCAACCCTCAAACCAAGGAGCCGCCATGTCCGTCTTTCACCTTGCCTATCACGTCACCGACCTGACCGCCGCCCGCGAATTTTACGGCGATCTGCTGGGCTGTGCCGAAGGGCGCAGTACCGAAACTTGGGTCGATTTCGACTTTTTCGGCCATCAGATTTCCCTGCATCTGGGCACACCGTTTGAAACCACAAACACCGGCAAGGTCGGCGATCACATGGTGCCGATGCCGCATCTTGGGGTCGTACTGGACAAACCCGACTGGGACACGCTGGCCGAAAAACTGCAGGCGTCAGGGGTGGAATTCGTGCTGCCGCCGACCACGCGGTTTGCGGGTGAACCCGGCGAACAAAGCACGATGTTCTTTCGCGATCCATCCGGAAACCCCATCGAAATCAAAGGCTTCTCCAGAACCTCAGGTATCTTCGCCGCATGATCAATGTTTTCTTCTGTGCCCGCCCCGAACGCTGGGACATGTATCACCCCGCCCTGACCCGCGCCTTTGCCGCGCTTGATCTGGACGTCAACCTGACCCGCGATCCCGATCCTGAAACGGTCGATTACATCGTCTATGCCCCCAACGGACCGGTCAGCGATTTCACGCCCTTCACCCGGACCAAGGCGGTACTCAGCCTCTGGGCCGGGGTCGAAACCATCGTCGGCAACCCCACCCTGACACAGCCGCTGTGCCGGATGGTCGATGCCGGGCTTGAGGAAGGCATGGTCGAATGGGTCACCGGCCACGTGCTGCGCCACCATCTGGGAATGGACGCCCAGATCCTGAACCAAAGCGGCATCTGGTCCCCCAAGGTCCCCCCGCTTGCCCGCAACCGCACCGTCGCGGTCCTGGGTCTGGGCGCCTTGGGGCAGGCCTGTGCGCAGGCGCTGTCGGCGCTTCGGTTCAACGTCATCGGTTGGAGCCGCAGCGCCAAAAAGGTGGACGGTCTGGCCTGCTTCCACGGGCCGGACGGATTGCACAGCGCCTTGCAACAGGCGGAAATTATCGTTCTTTTACTGCCACATACGCCGGAAACCGAGAATGTGATCAACGCCGAAACCCTTGCGCTGATGCCCAAGGGCGCGGTGATCATCAACCCCGGGCGGGGCGCGCTGATCGACGATGAGGCGCTACTGACAGCCTTGGACAGCGGCCAGATCGGCCACGCCACGCTGGATGTGTTCCGGCAGGAACCCCTGCCTGCCGCCCACCCCTATTGGGCGCATCCGGGCGTGACCGTCACCCCGCACATCGCCTCGGAAACCCGCGCCGAAACTGCGGCCGAGGTCATCGCCGAAAACATCCGCCGGGGCGAGGCGGGCACGCCGTTTCTGTTTCTGGTGGACCGGGACAAAGGGTACTGAGGCCTATCGCAGTTTCGGCGGATTGTCCGGGTCCATCCCCGGGGCCGACGGCTGGGCCGGTTCGGCGCGGGGCGGTTCGGGCAGGTCAAAGCGCAGGCCGACCCGCGCCAGCCGCGCCGACATCGGGTCAGAGGCCGCCAGAAACGTCACATCCATCGCCCCCGCCTCGATCCCGCTGAAGGTCAGCGCCTCGTTCGCCGCCGTCGCCAGCGCAGATTCCGCGCCGGGGGTGGCATCGACAAAGGCCAGCATATGGCCCATCTGCCCGCCCTCATATGTCACGCCCGCAAGATAGGCCATCCGCGCCAGCCCGGCCATCGCCGCCAGTTTGGCGTCCAGCGCGGTCAACAACAGTTCCGGCAGACCGCCCGGCGCGCGCACCTCGTCCACGCGCGCCTCGACCTGCGCGGGGCCCTGTTGCAACGTGTCCGACAGCCAGCCGACCGCCTCGGCCGGGATCAGGATCGACGAAGGCGCGACACCAAGGTTCACGCCCAGCCCGATCCCCTGCCCGGCCAGCATCTGCACCACGATCCGCCCCGACAGCGCCGCATAGGGCGCGGTTGCGCCCACGAATTCGGCCAGCCGCGCCTCGCGGTCGAAGACCAGCACAAAGGACCCGCCCTCCAGCGGAAAGACCTGTGGGGTGATATTGTCGCCTGCGGCCTCTTCCGCCAGCAGCAGGAACAGTTCGCTGTCGGCCAGCCGTTCGTAAAACCGCAACCGGGCGGCATCGTCCCCGGGGGCCGCCTGCATCGCGGTATGGGCGTGGTCAAGAACCGTCTGATCGGGCATTCATCACCTTTTGGACACGGGCGCGCAGCGCGGGCAGGACCTCTGCCTCGAACCACGGGTTTTTCTTCAACCAGGCTGTATTGCGCCACGACGGATGCGGCAAGGGAAAGACGCGCGGGGCGTGATCGCGCCAGGCCGCCACGGTTTCGGTCACCCCCTTTACGGATTTGCCCAGATGCCATTTCTGGGCATAGCCCCCCACCAACAGGGTCAGCGGCACATCCCCCATGTGGCGCATGACATCGCCATGCCATGTTCTGGCGCAGATCGGCGGCGGCGGCAGGTCCGATCCCTTGGCGTCATAGCCCGGAAAACAGAAGGCCATTGGCAGGACCGACACCCGGTCGCGGTCGTAAAACGCGGCCGCGTCCACCCCCATCCAGTCGCGCAGCCGGTCGCCCGAGGGGTCAAAGAACGGCTTGCCCGCCTTATGCACCCGCATCCCCGGCGCCTGCCCCGCCACCACGATCCGCGCGCCGGGGCGGAACCACAGAACCGGGCGCGGTCTGTGCCCGGTGGCGGTTGCGGCAAAGCGATCGGCGCACAGGGTGCAGGCCGACATCGCAGTGGTCAGCTCTGAGAAGGCGGGATTTTCTTCGGTCATTCCCATCATTTAGAAGAAATTCCGGCCTGTGCCAATTTTTCTCTTGCCATATTTCTAGAATATTAGAAATATAGAAATATGAAACATGATGACACACATGATCTGAGTCTGGCCCGCGCGGCCTCGACCTTTGCGGCCCTTGGGTCTGAACAGCGGCTCAGCGTGCTGCGCTGTCTGGTGCGGGCGGGGCCGGACGGGTTGTCGATCGGGCAGCTGGGTGAACGCAGCGGGATCACCGGATCGACGCTGACCCATCACATGAAGATTCTGACGCAGGCCGGGCTGGTCAGCCAGTTGAAACAGGGCCGCTCCATCATCTGCGTCGGGGCAGCCTATGACGAGATGGAGGAGCTGTCGCAGTTCCTGCTGTCCGAATGCTGCGCCGATGCCGATCACACACACAAAGGCCATAGCCATGACTGACACGCCCCTGACCCCGCCCCGCCTGCCACTGTTGTGGAAACGTCTGGACAAGGCGTGGCTGGCAATCCTGCTGATCCCGCTGGTGCTGGCGCTGTTCGATCCGGCTCAGGTCTGGCCGACGTTGGATTTCGCGGCGCGCGCGTTGCTGCACACCGGCATGTTCATCGTCTTTGCGGTGCTGGCGGTCGGGTACCTCAAGGCTTCGGGGGCCGAGACCCTGCTGGCCAAAGCCTTTGAGGGGCGCACCGGCCGGATGATCATATTGGCCGCACTGATGGGCGGTTTGTCGCCGTTCTGTTCGTGCGAGGTGATCCCCTTTATCGCCGCCCTTCTGGCGGTCGGGGCACCTTTGGCGGCGGTCATGGCCTTTTGGCTGGCCTCGCCTCTGATGGACCCGGCGATGTTCCTGATCACCTCGGGCACATTGGGGATCGAATTCGCCGTGGCCAAAACCATGGCAGCGGTTGGCATCGGCATGATGGGCGGCTTTGCCACCATGGCGCTGGCCCAATCGCCGGTCTTTGCCGACCCGCTGAAACCGCAAAAGAAATCCTGTTCGTCCTGCTGTGGCAGCCCGTCGGCGTTTTCGGGCAAACCCGTCTGGGCCTTCTGGCACGAAGCCCCCCGGCGCGGCATCTTTCGCGAAACCGTGGTGGAAAACGCCCTGTTTCTGGGGAAATGGCTGTTGCTGGCCTATATGTTCGAGGCGCTGATGCTGGAATATGTGCCCGCCGAAATGGTCGCGACGGTTCTGGGCGGCGACGGGCTGCGCCCGATCCTGCTGGGGGCGCTGGTGGGCGGGCCTGCCTATCTGAACGGCTATGCCGCCGTGCCGCTGGTCGATACGCTGTTGCAGCAGGGCATGAGCAATGGCGCCGCGATGTCCTTTATGGTCGCAGGCGGGGTCAGCTGTATCCCGGCCGCCATCGCGGTCTGGGCCTTGGTCAAACCCCGGGTATTCGCGGCCTATCTTGGATTTGCCTTCTCTGGGTCACTGATCGCCGGGATCATCTGGAACCTTATTGCCTGAATTGCACCAGTGGTTGCCCCAGTTCCTGACTTCGATTAGTTCAGGGGAAAATAAACTGGGAGTACGCTATGTATCGGGTCTGGAATTTTGTAACGAATTATTCCCTGCTGTTGATCGCGGGCGCATTGATCGCGCTGGTCTGGGCCAATATCGATGCGCATTCCTATCATGACTTCGTCGAATTCGTACTGATCGACGATTTCATCATCGGCCACGCCCATGCCGACGAACATGGCCATATCCACCGCACGCTGACCCTGCATTATCTGGTCAATGACGTCCTGATGGCCTTTTTCTTTGCCATCGCGGCGAAAGAGGTCTGGGAAGCGATCATCCTGAAAAACGGCTCGCTGCGCGGTAAAAAAGCCGCAACCCCGCTGTTTGCCACGCTGGGCGGGATGATCGGGCCGATCGCGGTATATCTGGGGCTGGCGATGATCCTGGGATCGGAAACCTATGACGCGGTCAGCCGCGGCTGGGCCATACCCACCGCCACCGACATCGCGTTTTCCTATCTTGTCGGGCGCGTCGTCTTTGGTGCCGGGCACCCGGCGGTGCGGTTCCTGCTGTTGCTGGCCATCGCGGATGACGCGGCCGGGCTGATCATTCTGGCGGTGTTTTACCCCAGCGGCGAACTGGCGCCCGAATGGTTGCTGCTGTCGCTCGCCTCGGCCATTGCCGTTTATCTGCTGTTCAACTGGCTGCCCCGCAAGATGGACCGCGGCGATCAGCTGCGCCCGAAATCTTCGTGGATGCGCCAGACATTGTCGTTCTGGCCCTATCTGGTCGCCGGCGCGCTGAGCTGGTACGGCTTTCAAGAGGCCGGGCTGCACCCCGCATTGGGGCTGTTGCCCATCGTGCCGACCATCCCGCACGCGGATCGCGCCTTCGGTATCTTCTCGGAAGCCGAACAATATCTGACTGACCTGCTGAACCACATCGAACATATGCTGAAGCACCCGGTCGAGGTGATCCTGTTCTTCTTCGGCCTGCTGAACGCGGGCGTCGAGTTTTCGTCGATCGGATCGCCCACATGGCTGGTTCTGGCCGGTCTGATCATCGGCAAACCGGTGGGCGTGCTGCTGTTTGGCTGGTTTGCGGCGCATCCGATGCGGCTGGGCCTGCCCGCCGGAATGCGGACGGTGGACCTGTTCGTGATCGGCTGCGTGGCCGCCATCGGCTTTACCGTGTCGCTGTTCATCGCCTCTGTCGCCTTTGACGGCAGCGTGCAGCTGGAAGGTGTCAGAGTACAGGATGCCGCCAAGATGGGCGCGCTGTTCAGCTTCTTTGCCGCAATCATCGCGATTGTCGCGGGCAAGCTTCTGAAGGTCGAAAAACAGAACGCCTGACGCCAGATCATAAAAATTCCCCGCAAGAAACCGGCCCAATCAGGCCGGTTTCTTTGTAATCTGGATCACGGGTTCGACAATCTTCATTGTAAATTAGGCGCCTGACCCGACATAATATGGCCAGATGAGCGGTATAAGCTTCGGCAACAAGAAAAGGGTGGCACCGCGCAACCCACACGGCGTGTGAAGCCGTGTCAGGACGAGTAGATGTTGGAATTTGTAGATGTCAGTAAGTCCTTCTGGACGGGCAAGCAGCGCAAGGTGATCCTTGATCGCGTGTCCTTTCGCGTGGAACTGGGGAATTCGCTGGGCATTCTGGCCCCCAACGGCACCGGCAAGACCACGCTGATCAACATGATGGCCGGTCTGGAAAAGCCGGACGAAGGGTCCATCCACCGCGGGTGCCGCATTTCCTTTCCGCTGGGGTTCATGGGGGGCGTGGTCAGCCGCCATACCGGCACTGAAAACGCCCGCTATATCGCCCGGCTTTATGGTCTGGACCCCGACTATGTCGAAGCGTTTTCACGCTGGCTGTGCGGGCTTGACGAATATTTCGACATGCCGCTGGGCACCTACAGTTCGGGCATGCGGTCGCGGTTTTGTTTTTCACTGATGCTGGCGCTTGATTTCGACATGTATCTGATCGACGAAGGCATGCCATCATCCACCGATGTCGAATTCAACCGCAAGGCCGGATCGATCCTGCGCGAACGGCTGGAACGAACCACAGTGGTGATCGTATCGCACCAGCCCGCGACACTGGAAAAATTCTGTCGCTCGGCATCTGTGCTAAAAGACGGGCAGATGTATCATTTCGACACCTTGGAAGAGGCGAAAAGGCTGTATGACTATGAAACCCAAGGCTAAGAAATTCCGCATTCGCCGCAATGGGACCGACAGCCCATCGCCGGGCGTGCCACCTGTCCCCGAACAGGATGCCACCGCTGCACAGGCGGCGACGCCTGCGGCCGATACGGCCCCTGACGCGGCGGCACCCAACCCGCAACTGGACATAACCGAGATTCGCAAAGAGGGGCTGACAGGTCGACAGCTGCGCATGGCCCGGCGAATTGCCCAGAAACACGGGCTGGCGGCGACCTCGGATTTTGACGCGGTGCGGGTGCTGCGCAAACGGGGCATCGATCCGTTCAAACGCGCCAATATGCTGGAACTGGTGGTCGACGGGAACCCCGCCGGGGACAAAGCGGACCCCACCCCGCCACAACTGCCGCAAACCGTGCCACAGCGCCCGGCGCAACTGCCCTCGACCGAGGGCGGATCGGGCACGCATGCCCGCGAGATCATCCAGATACAGCAGGACATCGCCCGCCGCCGCCGCCGCAAAATGGCGCTTATGCTGGCCCGGCTGGTCGCCTTTGTGATGCTGCCGACATTGCTGGCAGGGTACTATTATTTCGTCATGGCGACCCCGATGTATGCCACGAAATCCGAATTTGTGATCCAACAGGCCGAAAGTCAGGCCGCAGGCGGGCTGGGCAGCCTGTTCTCGGGCACCGGGCTTGCGGTGCAACAGGATTCAACGCAGGTGCAGGGGTATCTGCAATCGCGCGACGCCATGCGGCGGCTGGATGCCGATCTGGGGTTCAAGGCCCATTTCAGCCAGCCCGAGATCGACCCGATCCAGCGGCTGGAAGCGGATTCAACCGACGAACGCGCCTATAAGACCTACAAACGCAACGTCAAAATCGGCTATGACCCGACCGAAGGCATCCTGAAAATGGAGGTGATCGCAGCCGATCCTGCGGTCAGCGAGGCCTTTTCCAGCGCGCTGATTTCCTATGCCGAAGAACGGGTGGACGGCCTGACCCAGCGCCTGCGCGAAGATCAGATGAGCGGTGCGCGCGAAAGCTTTGAAGATGCCGAAAACAAGATGCGCGACGCGCAGAAACGTGTGCTGACACTACAGGAACAATTGGGCGTTCTGGACCCCGCCAGCGAAACCGCCGCCCTGATGGGCCAGATTTCAAACTTTGAAACCCAGTTGAACGAAAAGAACCTGCAATTGCAGGGGTTGCTGGACAACGCCCGCCCCAATCAGGCCCGCGTCGATGGGATCAGGGGCGACATCCAGCGGTTGGAGGCCCTGATCGCCGAGCTGCGCGCCTCGATGACCGAAACCGTCGATGGGGCCACGTCGCTGGCCAATATCTCGGGCGAATTGCGGATTGCCGAACTTGATCTGGAAACGCGGCAGATGATGTTGCAGCAATCGCTGCAACAGCTGGAAACCGCGCGGGTCGAAGCAAACCGGCAGGTCCGTTATCTGTCGCTGGGCGTGATCCCGGTTGCCCCGGATGAACCGACGTATCCCCGCGCATTTGAAAACACACTCTTGGCGATGCTGATATTCGCGGGCATATACCTGATGATATCAATGACCGCCTCCATCCTCAGAGAACAGGTATCCGGCTGACATGCTTGACGTAAACATTGGCGGGCTGACCGTTTCCAACACGCGGCCCCTGACCCTTATCGCTGGCCCCTGCCAGTTGGAATCCGCCGATCACGCCCAGATGATCGCCGGCACCCTGAAAGAGGCCTGCGATGCCGCGGGCGCGCAGTTCGTGTTCAAAGGCAGCTATGACAAAGCGAACCGCACCTCGGTCAATGCCGCCCCCGCGCTGGGGCTGGAAAAGGGGCTGGCCGTGCTGCAGTCGGTCAAGGAAACCATCGGCGTGCCGGTCCTGACCGACATCCATGAAAAAGAACAATGCGCCCCCGTGGCCGAGGTCTGCGACATTCTGCAGATCCCCGCATTCCTGTGCCGCCAGACCGCGCTGTTGAAGGCTGCGGGCCAGACGGGTGCCGCCATCAACGTGAAAAAGGGGCAGTTCCTAGCGCCGTGGGACATGCCGAATGTTGTCGCCAAGATCGAAAGCACCGGGAACAAGCGCATCCTGCTGACCGAACGCGGGGTCAGCTTTGGCTATAACCGTCTGGTGGTCGACATGCAGTCCCTGCCGGAAATGGCGCGCACAGGTTATCCGGTGGTGATGGACGCCACCCATGCGGTGGCCCAGCCCGGCGGATTGGGCGGGGCGTCGGGCGGCCAGCGCGAATTTGCGCCCGTTCTGGCCCGCGCCGCCGTCGCCACGGGTGTCGCCGCCGTTTTCACCGAAACGCATCAGGATCCGGACAACGCCCCCTGCGATGGCCCGAACATGATCTATCTGAACCAGATGCCCGCCTTGATCGACACGCTGATGGCCTTCGACAAACTGGCGAAAGCCAACCCCATAACACTTTGACCCAGACAAAACAGCGAGACCGGCAGTGAAGCCCCCCCTGCCCGAAGTCATCCAGAACACGTGGGAATTCCTGCGCGACGCGATGATCGACCCTGCCGGGTTCCGCGAATACGACGCGCGCTGGAAATACCCCGATGCCATCAACCTGCCGGGCATCACCGCCCTTGGCATGGGGCTGGGCACGCAGATGCACCGACACGGTATCGCCCCCGTCATCGCCGTCGGCAATGATTACCGCGAATATTCGCTGTCGGTCAAAAACGCCCTGATGCTGGGGCTGATGCGGGCGGGCATCCAGGTCCGGGATATCGGCCCGGCCCTGTCCCCGATGGCCTATTTCAGCCAGTTCCATCTGGACGTGCCTGCCGTGGCCATGGTCACGGCCAGCCACAACCCCAACGGCTGGACCGGGGTCAAAATGGGCTTTGACCGCCCCCTGACCCACGGCCCGGATGAGATGGCCGAACTGCGCGATATCGTGCTGAACGGCGAAACCGTGGCCCGTGACGGCGGGTCTTATGACTTTGCGGATGGCGTGATGAAGGCCTATCTGGACGATCTGGTCGGCGATTTCAGAATGTCCCGCCCGCTTAAGGTCGTTTGCGCCACCGGCAACGGCACCGCCTCGGCCTTTGCACCGCAGGTTCTGAAACGCATCGGGGTCGAGGTCGTGCCCAGCCACACCGCGCTGGATTACCGCTTTCCCAACTACAACCCCAACCCCGAAGACATGCGCATGCTGCACGATATGTCCGACACGCTGAACGCCAGCGGTGCCGATCTGGCGCTTGGCTTTGACGGCGATGGCGATCGCTGCGGCGTCGTCGATGATGAGGGGCAAGAGATTTTTGCCGATAAGGTCGGCGTGATCATGGCCCGCGACCTCAGCAGGCTTTACCCCGGCGCCACCTTTGTCGCCGATGTGAAATCCACCGGCCTGTTTGCCAGCGACCCCGAGTTGCAAAAATCGGGCGCCAAGGCAGATTACTGGAAAACCGGCCACAGCCACATGAAACGCCGGGTCCGGGATTTGGGCGCGCTGGCGGGCTTTGAAAAATCGGGGCATTACTATTTGGCCGAACCGATCGGGCGCGGCTATGACTGTGGCCTGCGCGTCGCGGTCGAGCTTTGCAAGCTGCTGGACCGCAACCCCGGCAAATCGATGTCGGACCTGCGCAAGGCCCTGCCCAAGACCTATTCCACCCCCACGATGTCCCCCTATTGCGCCGATTCCGACAAATATGACGTGCTGGCGCGTCTGGTCGACAGGCTGGAGGCGAAGGCCAAGGCTGGCGACATATTCGCAGGCCGCAAGATCGCGAACATCGTCACCGTGAACGGCGCCCGGGTGATCCTGGACAACGGGTCTTGGGCTTTGGTACGCGCCTCGTCAAACACCCCGAATCTGGTTGTCGTCTGTGAAAGTTCGAACAGCAACGCCGAGTTGTACACGATTTTCAAAGAGATGGACGACGTGATCCGCACCGAACCCGCAGTGGGGGACTACGACCAGACGATATAAGCCACTTTTTGTTGAAATGGGGCTTGAAGAGCACGCCAGTCCGGCGTAATTACCCGCCCACAGTTGGGGTGTAGCCAAGTGGTAAGGCAACGCTTTTTGGTAGCGTGTACCGTAGGTTCGAATCCTACCACCCCAGCCAGTCACTTCCCAATTATGCCGTCCGGCGTGAATCGAGACTTGTCCGGCGAGAGGTGCAACTTTTGTCGGGTAAAAACGCAACTTCCAACAGATTTGAAGGATTTAGGGGTCGGCTCTTTGTAACCGCTCCATTGTTACCGCAGTGACTGAACCCTAATTCGGCTTGGGCGTTCAAGCTAAGTAATGCATCAAGGATGCGCGTACCATGAAGCTAAGTGATTTTGAAAGAGAAGTGCTTCAGTTTTTGTTTGACAACAGCGTGGATTCGATTGGCTTAGATGCTGTGGCACTGAAAGTAGCCTCACGATTAGATACTTGCTATGCTAAGATCATTAATTTTGTTCACGATCAGGATGTCAGCGATATCGAAGCTCTTTCGTTGCTTGGGGGCGTTTATTATCTAGTCCACCCTGAAAACGGTGACATTATCGATGTTACTGTCGACTTAGTGAACGGCATACCATTTTCAGTGGAGTTTGTACCATATTTTGCAGATCCGCTTCCCGAAGATATCTCTGAATATAAGATGCAAAAAATTGACTAACAGGGGGTGTCAACCGAGTTATCGCTAGTAGAATCTGCACCAACTCTGAAGGAGCAGGTCAAAGGCTATACTTTCGATGACTAACTTCTCGTCTTTCGCTCCCACAACTCGTTCTCTGAGGTGCTCGAAACGATGACAAACAGCAGCGTAAAGTACTTTGTTGCGGTCTCAACTATCGCGGCATGTGCGGGCAGCTTTCTTTATTTGAGAAATGTGCCAACTGAATGGGATACAAATTTTTCCAATTTCAACTAT
This sequence comes from uncultured Paracoccaceae bacterium, assembly GCA_947500775.1. Classification (GTDB taxonomy): domain Bacteria; phylum Pseudomonadota; class Alphaproteobacteria; order Rhodobacterales; family Rhodobacteraceae; genus CANMTD01. Next base: position 77,360 of record CANMTD010000007.1, on the reverse strand, counting down.
GAAATGGCACGTGCTCACTTAGGGGAGCCATTTCACACTAATGGTACGACCTTACCTGCGCACAAAGGGCCATCTGGCGTGGATGTTAGGTATGTTGACCTGCCTGACGAGAAATACATCTTTAGATTTTACGACGTTTGGGTTTCTGGAATAAAGTTTTCCGGCGGATATCTTTTTGCAAATCTTCTGATCTTAGACTACCCGAGGAATCGCGGGGCCGGGACCAATGACGCACATACTTTCTCAGAAAGAGAATTTATGTTGTTTGTTGGAAAAAATATGTTGAAGGATAACTATCTGGGTAGGGGTAGAAAGCTATAATTCTGACAGCACGCAGATATCGCACTCCCGCCAACTCCCATTAGAAACAAAGACTTACCTGACGCCCGCGATCGGGCGAAAGTTAAAGGTTAGCTTCTTTGAGAAAAATCAAGATAGGGAGTGTCCGCCGTCAGCGCCGAGTCTACCTCAGGACGATTACAGTCGTTGCGTCGGTAATCCCCCATTTTTAATGGGGCCCAGCCGTAGAATTCAGGCGGCTGTTTTCAGTTTCATGGCGGGTGTCATGCCGCCGATGCCCATGTTGGGTCGCTCGTTGGGGTACGGGTAGGTGAGGGTTTCTTTCAGCTACCGGTAAACTGTGACAGAGCCGCGGCTCTATTGCGACAGTTCCCAATTTTGATAGTAGTAGTATGTTTTCTATTAAGTAGGTGCTTATATTGAGCGATCCACAATGGGTTGGTCACAAATCACTGACATCTACTACAAACGGCTGATTTTCTCTCAACCACTCGGCGCGAGTTATCTCAATATAAGCGATATCACTCGCCAATCTCTGAATCTTACGCAACGCTTCCTGTCTCATTTTTACTGGGTCAGCATACCAACGAGCACTGTATGCCTGTGGCAAATGTAGAAATGGGATCGGCCACATTCGCTGTATCTTTTTTCGGTTTTTACTAAACGGGGGCAAAAATAACTTTATGCCCACCTTGCCAGAAAAAGCCGACAAATCCCCTACAGATTCAGACAGCTTCAACCTATAGTAGTACGCCTGCACACTATCGTTTTTAAAGATTGTTTGAAACCTCAGTATCTCCAATATGTCATGTTCGGGTAGGCAGCAATAAGTGTATTCATGGTCCCTTCCCTCCCAGCCATTAATATGTGCTGAGAAGGGAGATTTATAGAATTCAACTTCATTCAAGACGGGTAAAACAAGCTCATCCATAGCCGCGACGATGCATTTAGAAACTTCGAAATGTTTTGAGTCTAATTTTGGCATTGTTTTCGCAACCTATGGCGTGGATGTAGTTGCTGTTTGAGACAGGTGCTCATTCCCTTGATCGTCATCCTTTGCAGCCTGAGCAGCCCCAGCAGTACCAGACCTAGCTAAATCGCCAACCGTATCGTTACTAGTTCTACTGACCTCCAGAACATCACTGACATTTTTCTTCGCTGCTTTCTGATTACCTGTTAGGGGACTAGTATTGAACTTGGACCTGTCACGGTTTCGTGCCGCCCCAAGTGCTCGCTTAGGCCACTTTCCGTTCGAAAGCGACCGAGCTTTTCCAACCCAATGCTGAGTGGCGTCGTCGTAGAAACGACGCACTGACATGAGAGCTTAGGATGCGACCGACACGTTGGATTTAGCTTTGCAGACGTCAGGATGCGATCAGGCCCACGCCCTCCGCAAACGCATCATTCCCATTCCATCTGCTGAAAGGCGGTCTGTGCGTTGCGTCCTGCAAGGCTCTTGAATTGTTCAAGATACGCAAACGCCGATTGGTCCACTTTCGGGGCCGCCATGATATCGCCGCCCTCGTTGATCAGCGCGCCGATGCCCGCGCGCAGGTTCATCAGGTAATCATAGGTGTCTCGTGTCGCGGTTTCCAACGTCGTAGCGTGGCCATGCCCCGGCACCACATGCGCAGGTTCAAGCGCGGCAATGGCCTCAAAGCTTGCGGGCCATTCGGTGATCGAGCTTTGATCCCCGATGCCCAGAATACGCTCTACATAGACGATGTCGCCGGTAAACACGGTGTCCTTTTCGGCGATCCAGACAAAGCTGTCACCCGGGGTGTGGGCCGCACCGATATGCACGATTTCCATATGCACCCCTCCAAGCTCAAGCGCGTGGCGGTCGTCGAAAACTGTATCTGCCGTGCGCGGGTCGGTTCCCTCAAGCCCCGCCCCTATCAACTGGGCCAGCGCCGACATCTGCATCGAGCCGCGATCCTGCTGATCCGCAACGGCATCTGAAGACGCGATGATCTGAGCCCCCTGCGCCTGCCAATAGCCGTTCCCAAGCCACCGGTGGTCTTGCCCGCCGGTGTTCACGACATATTTGACGTCGGCGTCGGTCACTGTCCGGATCACCCCATGAAGCGCCTCGGCACCCTGCCACGACCCGCCCGGGTCGATCAGAACGGCGCCCTCGGGTGTCACCACCAATCCGAAGGTTGCGTTATTGGCAAGGTTCCTGGGGCTGCGCTGCACCTTTTCGCCGACGATGGCCCAAATCCCGTCTGTGACCGGCTCCACCTCAAGGCTCTGGGCGTGGCTTTGCGCTGGCGCAAGGCAGGCGGCACAAATCGCGGCAAGTCCAAAAAACCGCCTCATGCGGACAACCATTCATCAAGCTTGGCCTTGTCGGGCAAACCGCCTGCGTGAACCAGCTTTCCATCGACGGTGATGCCGGGGGTAGACATGATCCCCGCCATGGCGATGTCACGCTGGTTGGTGACCTTTTCGACCGTAGCATCGACACCCAACCGCGTGGCCGCGTCTTTCACCATTTCTTCGGTGGTTTCACAGCGTTTGCAGCCCGGCCCATAGACCTTGACGATTTTCATATGCCTTCTCCTTCAGAGCAATGCGTTGAACAGAAATCCGGTGGCAAGGATGCCCGAGGCCACGACCGCGATGAAAATCGCGATCAGGCGCAGGGTCAGCACCTGTTTCAGGATGATCATCTCTGGCAGGCTAAGCGCGATGACCGACATCATGAAGGCCAGTGTCGTGCCAAGCGCCGCACCCTTGCCCAACAGGGCCTCTACAATCGGGATAACGCCCGCCGCATTGGTGTACATCGGAACCCCGACCACCACGGCCGCAGGCACGGACCACCATGCCTCGCCGCCCATGATCCGCAGCATCATGGCCTCAGGCACATAGCCGTGGATAAGCGCGCCAATGGCAATCCCAATCACGACCCAGATCCAGACCTTGCCCAGAATTTCCTGAACCTGCCCCAGCCCGATCTTGATGCGGTCAACCATCGACAGACGCTCTTCGGGCACGCCGCTGGCCACGCCTGCGTTCAGTTCGCGCACCCAGTCCTGCAGGTATCGTTCAAGGCCCATCCGGCCCATGACCCATCCCGCCACTGTCGAGATTGAAAAGCCGAACAGCAGATATATCACTGCGATCTTCCATCCGACCAAGCCGAACAAAAGCCCCAGACCGACCGGCCCGACCATCGGCCCCGCGATAAGGAAGGAAAAGGTCACGCCCAAGGGAATACCCGCTGAAACGAAACCGATGAACAGCGGCACGGATGAACACGAGCAGAACGGCGTCAGCACGCCAAGCGCCGCAGCCAGCGGGTAGCCCAGAACTTCGCGTTTGCCAGACAGGATCGCCCGCGTCTTTTCCGGGCTGAACCAGCTGCGCAGCACACCCGTGACAAAAACGATGAGTGTCAGAAGCAGCAGCACTTTCGGGACGTCGTAAAGAAAAAAGGCGACCGCCGCGCCGGTATGGCTGTCACGCGCCACCGGAAACAGCGCCGTCGCCCATTCCGAAAACGGGATCAACTGACGATAAAGCACCAGCCAGACAGCACCACACATGGCGACACCAGCATACCAGAGCCAATCAGCATGCGCGCGCTGCGGCTTGATATCATGGGTTTCGGTTGTCATGCGGCCGCCCTTTCCTGTTCGGCTTCAACCTCAAGCACCGCTTCAAGAACCCGTGCGATGCTTTGGGGCAGGTCGGGGCTCAGCCGATAGCGCACCCATTGCGCGTCGCGCCGGTCGATCACCAGCCCCGCGTGTTTGAGAACTTGCATATGCCGCGACATCCGGCTTTGCGTCGCATCAAGCACCCGCATCAATTCGCAGACACAGTGTTCGTCGCCGTCAGCAAGCAGACGGATCGCCGCAAGCCGTGTTGGTTCGGCCAAAGCTGACAGGATGGTCAAAATCATAAGGGCCCCCTTTCATGCGCTTATCCGCATAAGCGGAAATGCGCGCCTTGACCTGAATCAACAGGCTTGACCATTTCCCGTTATATCCATAATCGTTGATATATGGATAAGAATCGCGCCACCGCCGCCTTCGCCGCTCTCAGTCAGCCCACCCGCCTTGATGTGTTTCGTTTGCTTATCAAGGCCGGGGACGCAGGCATGTCGGCTGGCGACATCAGCGATACCCTCGGGGTTCGTCAGAACACGATGTCGGCCAACCTTGGGGTTCTGGCCCGCTCTGGTCTGATCCGGAACGAACGGGAAGGACGCAGTATCCGCTATTTCGCTGACATGGACGGGATGCGCGGCCTGCTTGTTTTCCTGATGGAAGATTGCTGCGGCGGGCGTCCCGAACTTTGCCAGCCTGTCATCAAAGAACTCGCCTGCGCGTGTTAAGAGGCTGCCGTGACCAAAGACACATATATCGTTCCGTTTCCAAGCACCGGACATTCTGCCCGGTCGATCATGGCCGCAGCCATTCGGCGGGTCGGTTTTTCGGAAACCTGCCGGATGCTGCTTAGCCCCATCTCGCCCTTCATCAGCCAGCCTTTCGGATCGCCCGACCGGATGGCGCTGCAACGCAACCTCGATGACATCGGCAAGACCACCGTCAACGCCGACTGATCGCCAAATCCCGAAAGTCCGACATGACCGATACATCGCTTCCCGCCGCTGCGGGTCTGGGAACCTTTGAACGCTGGCTTTCCGTCTGGGTGGCGCTTGCCATCGGCGCGGGGTTGCTGCTTGGCAATCTCTTTCCAGACCTCTTTTCCTTCCTGGCCTCGCTTCAGATCGCCTCGGTCAACCTGCCTGTCGCGGTGCTGATCTGGGCGATGGTCTATCCGATGATGGTCGGCGTTGATTTTGGCGCGCTGCGCCAAGCCGGCAACAAGCCCAAGGGGTTGGTGGTGACGCTGGTGGTGAACTGGCTGATCAAGCCCTTCACGATGGCCGCGCTGGGTGTGCTGTTTTTCAACCACGTCTTTGCGGGCCTGATCCCGCCGGACGACGCGCAGGCCTATCTGGCGGGCGTGATCCTGCTGGGCGCCGCGCCCTGTACGGCGATGGTGTTCGTCTGGTCGAACCTGACGCGCGGCGATGCGACCTACACGCTGGTGCAGGTCAGCGTGAACGATGTCGTGATGGTTTTCGCTTTCGCGCCCATCGTCGCCTTCCTACTGGGTGTGACGGACATCGTCGTTCCCTGGGACACGCTGCTGTTGTCGGTGGGCCTTTACGTCATGCTGCCGCTGCTGGCCGGGTATCTGACCCGCCGCAGGCTGGTTGAAAACGGGGGCGAGGCGGCGGTCGATGCGTTCAAGTCCCGCGTGCAGCCGTTTTCGATCATCGGGCTGCTGGTAACGGTGGTGCTGCTTTTCGGGTTTCAGGGCGAGGTCATCCTCGACCGTCCGCTGGTCATTGCACTGATCGCCGTTCCCCTGCTGATCCAGTCCTATGGCATCTTTTTCGTGGCCTATGGCGCGGCACGCGCCTGGGGCATCCCGTTCAACGTCGCCGCCCCCTGTGCCCTGATCGGCACGTCGAATTTCTTTGAACTGGCCGTCGCCGTCGCGATCAGCCTGTTCGGGCTTGGCTCGGGCGCGGCCCTTGCGACGGTCGTAGGCGTCCTTGTGGAAGTGCCGGTGATGCTTTCGCTCGTGGCCTTCGCCAACCGGACGAAACACTGGTTTCCAACCGAAGATGGCACGACGTAAGCATTGCCATCCATCACAACCCCGACTGCGGCACCGCGTGCAACGTCCCCGCGATCGACAAGGCGCCAAGCAAGTCCATGATCAATTGTCTCGACCACCTGCCGCCTGGCCCAATGGCGAAAAAGGACGGCACACCATTGATGGACGCGGAAGGAAAGCGCCGCCGAACTGTCCCAGAGGGTTAACCAGAAGGCGATATGATCGCCGCCTCATTTGCTGTGCAATCAATGCTGAGTTGCCGCACAGCGGGAATCGCCTCCACCGAAGAACTGCACCCAATCTATACTTTTGGGCGCACAACATACGAAATTGCCGATGTTTATCCGTTGGAACGGGCGGCTTTTGTTGCGTATTCGGGCAATCTGACTGGGCAAGACGGATGAAAAATAAATCCGCAGCAACCAGGAGATGTTCAAATGTTCGATATCGACCGCACTGCCCTAGATGCTGAAGAACTACTGACGACATCGTCGTTCCTCGGCTCGGTTCTTGCCGGAATTATCGCTGGGGTAGCATCGGCGCTTTGCGCCTGGCAGGCAGATCTGGGAGTGCTGATCATACTGAGCACATATGGCTTCGTTGGCTCCACAGTCATGATCGCCGCCACGTCCTACCGCCCGGTTCTGGCGGTCTGGGATCGAAACAGCTGATCGCACAACGACCACTCACGCCCAATACCTGGAACGACCTACCCCCCCCTCCACCTGACCCCGAGTTTACTCGGGGTCTTTTTTTGTCTGGCCGACAGGTTTTCGCGGCGCAGGCGTCCCCGATCCAGATGGAAAACCACCCTATACTTTTGACTACAGGACGCTCGAAAGTGCGCCCGATTGTTCTTATGCACACCAATCCTCCCCCCCCTTTTTTGTCATTTCCTTGGTCATCACGGGTGGTTTCCAGCCTTTGGAACACCCCAGCGCTCAAAAGCACGGCCTCGCGCCAATTGAACAAAAAGGGAAAGAAAATGCTGTCCTCAAACCTATGCCGTTTCTCCAGTCTTCTTGCCGCAAGCTCTGTTTTTCTTCTGGCCAATCCGGTTCAGGCCGAAAGTCTGGCAAGCACGGTTGCCTTTCAGATCGTTGAATTCACCGACGCCGGAGAAGAACAGCTTGTAGAACGCGCCACCGTGCGCCCCGGCGAAATCATCCAATACAACCTGACCCATTCCAACGCGACCCAGGCGGACATGTCCGGTCTGGCCATCACAGCACCCATCCCCGAGGGCAGCACGATCAAACTGGGGTCGGAAACAAGCTCGCTCTCCGCCCATTTCGAAATCCAGGCCGAGATGGAGCCTGAAAACCCCGGACTTGAATGGTCTTCCCTGCCCGCGTTCCGAACCATCGTCGATGCCGATGGCTCTGAGCGCAGGGAACCCGTGCCGGCAGACGCCATCGCGGCGGTCCGCTGGAACCTCGACGCGGCTCTGACGAGCGGCGAGACGGCGCTCAACTCCTACCGGGTGGTCGTCGACTGAACGAAGCCATCCCGCCCGGCTTCGTCAGGGCGGAACTACCCCAACCCAACAGAAGGTAATAAACGGTGAAACATTCTCACAACTTCATGGCCACGGCGAGCACATTGGCGATTGTATCGCTGATCGGCACGATGGCCATTGCCGCGCCCGAGGCAAACTCGGTGATCGGCAACCAGGCGGTCGCGACCTATACCAACGGGGCCGGTGATACGATCACGGTGACCTCGAACAAGGTGGAAACCATCGTTCAGCAGGTCGCAGGCGTCAGCCTGACGTCGGACAACACCGAAGAAATCGCCCCCGGCGGCAAGGCTTTCCTGCCCCATATCATCACCAACGAAGGTAACGGGCCCGACAATTTCGCGCTGGCGGCGGTCGAAGGCACGGGCGACTTCGATTTCGCCTCGGTCACTTTCTATCCGGATGCCGACATGAACGGTGTCGCGGATTCGGCCACCCCGATCACCGGCACGCCAACCCTGGCCCCCGGCGAACAGTTCGGTGTGGTCATCGACGCCACCGCGCCCTCGACGGCAACAGCGGGGCAGGCGGAAACCCTTGTGATCACCACCACAAGCGCGCTTGACGGCACGATCACGGATACCAACACCGATACGCTAACCGTAGCCAACGGCGCGATCATGGAACTGGTCAAATCGATGGTCGTCGACAAAAGCGCCGGTGATCCGAACATCGTGGACGCGGGCGATACGGTCGAGATTACCCTGACCTACTCCAACACCGGTCTTGCCCCCTCGACCAACTATGCGGTCGAAGATGTGCTGGACCTGCGCCTGCCTTATACGGCGGGAACAGCGCAATGGTCGGACCGCATCGTGGCCGGTGGTCTGGATGAGGCCAACGGCACCGGCGTGGATGCCACCAACGGATCGGGCGAAACCATCGCCTATCAGGTCAATCCTGCCACCAACACCATCGATTTCGCGGTGTCCAACGTCGGCTCAGGCCGCACCGGCAGCGTGACCTTCGAGGTGACCATCGGCGCGACCGCCGACGCAGGCCGCATTGAAAACGTTGCGACCCAGTCCGACAACAATGGTGTCTTCCCGCCGTCGAACACGGCATCGGTGATCGTGGACGAACAATTCGCCCATGTAATCGACGACACCTTCACCCAGACCGACACCACCGTCGTGCGGTCGCTGACCGATGACGGCGCGGCGGGTGACGATGTGGTGAGCGAAACCTCGGATGTCTCTCAGGGCGGTGTCATCGCCTTTGAATTCGTGATCGGCAACGAAAGCAACCAGACCGACAGCTATGCGCTGAACGTGACCAACGGCGATTTCCCGGTGGGCACGACTTTCCGCTTTGTCGGTGCCGATGGCGCGACCCCGATCGTGGGCAGCGTCGGTCCGCTGGCGGCCGGTGACGCCACCAAGGTGACCTTGCTGGCAACATTGCCAACCGATGTCGCGCCGACCGCGGCGGGGGCCACCAACTACACGGCCTCGGTTTCAGCAACGTCCGATCAGGGCGGTGCGGTCAACACCTCGTCGGCGGAATTTGCCGGTGCGGTTCTGGCAGCAGCGGTTGATCTTGAAAACCGCGTGGCCGGCAGCGAAGGCGACGGTGCGGCCCCGACCAATGGCGGCGCGCCATGGGTCACCCAGACAGCCGATCCCGGCGAAACGGTCAGCTTTCCGATGAAGGTCGAAAACCTTGGCCCGACCTCGGACAGCTATAACCTGTCGCTGGCACAGCCGCTGCCTGCGGGCTGGACGGTAGAGTTCCAGCTGGCGGATGGCACCGTTGTCACCAACACGGGCACCATCCCCAGCGGTGATTTCGCCGATATTCTGGTCGTCGTCACACCCAGCGCAGATGCGCCGCCACTGACCGAACTTGTCGAGGTCGCGCTGGTATCGCCGGTATCCGGTCAGGGTGACAGCATCGTCAACGCGGTAACCGTCAACGAAATCATCGACGTATCGATCGTTGCCAGCCAGTCGGCGCAAGCAGCCCCCGGCGGCGTCGTGGATATCCTTCACACCGTCACCAACGGCGGTAACGTGGACATCACCGAAGGTGCGATCCTGCAAAGCGGCCTGACCGAGTTCAGCGGCACGATCTACTGGGATCAGAACGGCGATGGTGTGCTGGACAGCGCAGATCTGGTCATCGACAACTTCGATGATATCGGCGGCCTGGCGGCGGGCGACACGGCGACCCTGATCTACCGTGTTCAGGTCGCGGCAACCCCCGGCATGTCCGAGATCGGCACGCTGACCCTGGCCGACAGCCTGAACGGCGCGACCAAGACCGACGCCGATACCGCCAACAACGCGGTGTCCGATCAGATCGTGATCGTCTCTGGCGATGTGACCCTGATCAAGACTCAGGCGATCGATCCGGGCTGCACCGGGGCCACCGGCGCGTTCACCAAAGAGCGTCAGAACGTCGAACCGGGTCAGTGCATCCGTTACCGCGTGGTGGCCGACAATACCGGCACCGCCCCTGTGACCGATGTGGTGATCAAGGATCTGATCCCCGCCTACACGGCACTGGAAACCTGCGGATCGGCCTGTGACGCCGCAGTCGAACCCGCCGCCACCAGCGCCGTTTCCACCGCCAACCCCGGACGGATCGAAAGCACCCATGGTGCGCTTGATCCCGGGTCTTCGGCCTCGCTTGAGTTCACCGTGAAGGTCGATCCGTAAGTACCGCTACCCGCAAACAGACCTCCCTCCGGATTGTACTCCGGGGGGAGGCGCCCTCCCCCATTTTCCCCGTTTCCCAGTTTCACCCAGAGGTCACTCAGATGTTTCGCAGCTTCGCACTCCGCTTCCTTCGCGCCTGCCTTGCCCAGATTCTTATTCTGACCTTTGTCACGACAACTGCATTCGCGGCCCCCGCCCCATCCGGCACCAAAATCACCAACATGGCGATCACGACGTTTTTCAACGAAACCCTCGGGATCATGGAATCCGTCCAGTCAAACCGGGTCGAAGCCATCGTCGCCGCCGTCCCCGCGCTTGAGGTCGAAGGGTATTCCGAACTGTGGCTGTCGCGCGGCGCCCGTGACCAGCATCATTTCGCCCTCGAGAACACCGGCAATATCGATATCGAGGTGCGTATCGACCTTGATACAGCAGGCGAACAGGGGCTTTTGCGGCGCCCCCGCCTGATCCACGATCTGAACGCCAACGGGCTTGAGGATGCGGGCGAACCCGAATTCCTGCCGAGCGATCAGATTTCGCTGGCCATGGGGCAGCGCGCGCAGGTGATCTATCGCTTCGAGGTGGACCCCGGTGCCGCCACCCCCGGCGCGGTCGCCATATCCGATCTGCGCGCAACCCCTGTGCTGCCCGGCGTTCTTGATCCGACCGCCCCCGCCACGCGCGTCGCAAGCGGCCGGGTGAACATCGTCGCAGGCGGGTTCGAGATCGACAAATCCGTGGCGCTTCGCAGTGTCGGTGGGGACGAGGTGCTGACCTATACCCTGCGCCTGCGCAACAATTCCGAACTGGCGATTGCCGCCTATGACACGATTGACGGCGATCCGCTGCTGATCGACGGCTCCCCCCGTTCCGGTATTCTGGTCGTGGACCCGGTGCCGCTGAACACACGCTTTGCCGCGACACGCGAAACCGGCGGGCTTGAGGCGGTTTATCATCTGCGCGGCTCTGCCCCCCAAAGCTATGTCACGCAACCGCCCGCCGATCTTTCCAGCGTCGAGACGGTCGGTTTTTTCTGGCCCGGTGACTATCCCGTCGGGAAATCCTCGGATCTTTCTTTCGATGTGCTTCTGCCCGGCGCGCTTGGCGATGTGACCGTGCGCAATACCGGCTGGGCCTATTTCAACCAGGCCGGTGACACCCAGCGCGCCCTATCGAACGAGGTCGTTCTAAGGCACAGCGCCGCCAGCCCGGCGCGGCTTAGCTTTGTGGACCCCGCCGACCAAAGCCCCGCCTTCTATGGGCAACTGGGCACCGATACCGGCCTGTCGATCACCGCAGGCGCCTGCAACGCCAGCCCGGACCGCGACACTGTGGGCATCACCGTCTGGAGCCTGTTCACCGGCGATACCGAAACCCTGACCGCGCGTGAAACCGGCCCGAATACCGGCATCTTCGTCACCGCCCCGGTGCCATTGTCCGAAATGGCGGCACCGGTTTCCGGCGACGGTGTTCTGGCTTCGGAAGAGGGCGACACCCTGCAGGCGATGGCCGATTGCGCCGGGGTCAGCCTAATCGCCGATCTGCCGGTCAATCCCGGCAACTTCGTCTTCAACAGTGTGACCAACGCCCCGGTTCCGGATGCAAAGGTCACCCTGCGCCGGGCGGGTGCGCCCATCGCGACCGCAACAACCGATCAGCGCGGTTTCTTTGCCTTGGGGGCTGTACCGCAGGGGTCTTACCGTCTTCATGTCGATCCCCGCGGCGGCTTTGCCTTCACGTCCAGACGCAAATATTTCGAAGGGTTCGGGCGCAACGTCGATATCAACTCTGCCTACGGACAGGTGTTCAGCCACGACGGCGGGCTGCTGTATCAGACAGATATCCCCGTGGACCCCGCTTACGGCATCCCCGTCGCGCTTGAGAAATCGGCCGATAAATCCAGTGTGATGACCGGCGAACCGGTCGTTTATACCCTGACCGCGCATAACAACATGGATCAGGCCCTGGTGCTGGCCGAAATCCTTGACCGGCCACCCTATGGCGCCAATCTGATCTCGGGCTCAGTGGCGATTGACGGGCGGCCCGTGGCCGACCCGGACCGCGACAAAAATGGCGATTTCCGGTTTGATATCGGCCTGTTGCGCCCGCTGGAGTCAAAGACCCTAACCTATGTCCTGCGGTATTCGCCCGCCGCGCGTGAGGGCCGTAACTATAACACCGCCGTGCTAAGCGGGCGGCAGGCGGGAACCGGGCAGGTCCGCACCTCGACCGCCGTCAGCACCTTCGTCAAGCTTGACAACAGCGGCGGCGTGTTTGCCCGCGAAGCCACGATCATCGGATCGGTCTTTATGGATTGCAACGGCGACGGGTTGCGCGGCGGAGCGGATGAACCCGGTGTGCCCGGCGTCAAGATCGTGACCCAGGAAGGCCTGATCGTCGTCACCGACATCGACGGCAAATATTCGTTGATCGGTCTGCGCCCCAAAAGCCACGCCCTTGCCCTGACGACCCGCACCCTGCCTGCGGGCACGACACCGATGGTCACACGCACCACCGATTTGATGCGCGGCGGGTCGCGGTTGGTGGATCTGAAACGCGGGGAATTGCGCGATGAGCCTTTTGCTTTGCAGGGCTGCACCCCTGAGGTGATGGCAAAAGTCGCCGCGCGCATCGAAAATTTTGCCGATCGCCGCGACCCCAGTTCCCTGCTGCGCTCGGATCTGCCGATCGAGGCCAGCCGTCCCGATACCCGCAGTGTCCGCAGCGAAGCCGGTATCGCCACCACCACCCAGATCTATGCCGAAACGATGACCCCCGGCGCCGCCCCGGCAGCCGATCTGGCGCAGAAGGCCGCCGCGCAAACCAAGGCCAGAACGCCGCTGGAAAGCCTGATCCGCGACCTGACCCCCACGGCCGGTTTCATCGACCTGCCCGAAGGGAGCATCGCGCGGAACGCCACGCTGACCCTGCGGGTCAAAGGGCCCGCCGATCTTGACCTGACGCTCAGCGTCAATGGCACGGAGCTTTCGGCCAGCCGCATCGGTGAAAAATCGGTCTGGGCCGGGGGCAATGTTCAGGCGCTTGAATATGTCGCGATCAAGCTGCGCCCGGGGCAGAACAGCCTTGTGCTGACCGGCAAGGACCCGTTCGGAAACGAACGCACGCGTCAATCCGTGACGGTGACCGCCCCCGGCGAACCCGCCCGGATCGAAGTTATCGCACCGCAAAGCGCCCCGGCCTCGGCCGGTACGGTGGTCCCGGTGGTGGTGCGTTTTCTGGATGCGGCGGGCAGTCCGGTTCTGGCCTCCGGCACCGTGACCCTGCGCGCGGGCCGCAGCGAATGGGACGTGACCGATATCCGCCCCGATCAACCCGGCGTGCAGGCCTTCATCGACAATGGCGAGGCAAGCTTCGGGCTGATCGCGCCCCAGACCACCGGGGAAGAGCGGATCGACGTCAAAAGCACCTTCGGCACGGCCAGCGCCCGCATCAAATTCACCGCCGATCTTGAGGAACGTATCATGGTCGGGGTCATCGAGGGCGCGGTTGCGTTGAACGGGCGCGGCGATCTGATCGAAAATGACAGGGTCAGCCCGTTCGAGGATACCGCCACCGGGTCGCGTGGCGAGGTCTATCTGAAGGGCCGCATCCGGGGCGACGCCCTGCTGACATTGCGCTACAGTTCCGACCGCGACACCGAAGACCGCCTGTTCCGCGACATCCGCAGCGATGAATACTATCCGGTTTACGGCGACAACTCGGAACGCGGGTCCGACGCGCAATCGTCTTCGAACCTTTACATCCGGGTCGAAAAGGGCAGCGGATATGTCCTGTACGGCGATATCGCGATCGAACCGGAATCCGAAGCCTTTCAACTGGGCGGCTATTCCCGCGTCACCACCGGGGCCAAGGCCGGATGGCAGAACGACCGGGTTTCGGTTTCGGTCTTCGCGGCCCATATCGCCCAGGCCCAGCGGATCGTCGAAATCCCCGGGCGCGGCGTCTCGGGGCCCTATGACCTTGATCTTGGGGATTATGTCGAAGGTTCGGACAAGGTCGAAATTCTGGTGCGCGACCGCGACACCGGCAAAATCCTGTCCGAACAGCCACAGCGCCGCCTGACCCATTACACGCTGGATTATTTCCGCGACGCGCTGATCTTCAACGCGCCCGTGCCGCAGGCCGATTTCGACGGGAACCCGATCAGCATTCGCGTGACCTATGAGACGACGGCCGACGGCGGTAAGCGGTATTGGCTGTATGGCGGCGAGGTGAACGTTCAGATCGATGACGACACCCGGATCGGCGCGCGCGTGGTCCATGCCGATGCCCAGCGCATGAGCGCGGAACGCGAACGCGTGCACGCGGCCTATCTGCAAACCCGTCTGGATGAACGCACGACGCTGGAGCTGGAACTGGCGCAGGCCGAAAACAGCGACGGGGACACCGGGGCCGCCGGGCGCCTGTTGCTGGTGCGGAAAGGGGACCGGTCGCGGCTGGAGCTGGAGGCGGTTCACACCGGCCAGCATTTCGCCCCCACCGGCACGACAACCCGCCCCGGGTCCGACCGCGTATCATTGGCGTATCGGCTGAAGCTGAAGAACGGGAAACGGCTGAGCGCCGAGGCGGATTACCTGTCCGACCGGGTCGCCGGGACCGAAACCCTGTTTGGCAGCGTCGATCTTGAAACGCAGCGGACCGATCACATCCGCACGCGCCTTGGTGTGGAAGTCGACCACGATCTGAACGATGCCGACCGCAGCACCTTGCGCCTGACGCAGGGCGCGGATTGGACTCTGCCGTCGGACCCGAAGGTCGCGTTTCGTTTCGACAGCAGGCATTCCGTTGTCGGGGATGACGGGGACAGCGTGACGATCGGGGTCGACTATCGCTTTTCCCCGCGTGTTTCGCTGAATGGCGAAGCGGAACTGGCCGTCAACGATCACGACGAACGGCTCAGGCGGCTGCGCCTTGGGCTGGACTATGACCTGAACGACTGGCTGACCGGTACCTCGGAATTCACCGCCGACGAAGGACCCGCGCAGATGCAATCGCGTGTCATTCAGGGGCTGCGCGCCGATTTCAAGATGACCGAAAGGCTTTCGCTGAACTTCGGGCTGGAACATTCCCAGCCGCTTACCGAAACCGGCGAAGCGCTGACCAGCCTCAGCATCGGCGGCAAATGGGGAACCGAGGACGACCGCTGGATCGCGCAGGCCGATCTTGACCAGACGTTCGAAGACTCTGGCAATACGCTTTATGCCAACCTGGGGGTGGCGGGCCGGATTTCCCCCGATCTGACCTTTCTGGGGCGCAGCCGCTATGCGCGTGATGATCGCGGTGCGACCAAACGTGAACGCCATCGCGCGCGGATCGGGCTGGCCTATCGACCGGCGGCGGACCCGCGCTTTGCGGTTCTTGCCTGGTATGAAAACCGCATGGACAAGAACACGGTGCGCGTCGACAGCAATATGTGGTCGGTCGATGCCAGCTATCAGGCCAGCGCGCGGCTTAATCTGAATGCGAAATACGCGGGCCTGTCACAACGCGTGGGCCTGCCCAACGGACGTTCCGACACGACGCTGACCCAATTGGCGCAAGGCGGTCTGACCTATGACTTCGCCGACAACCGGATGCGTTTCGGGCTGAACGCGATGCGTTTCTGGGACAATCAGGGGACCGCCACCAACGCAGTCGGCACCGAGCTGGGCTATGTGCTGAACAAAGGATCGCTGTTGTCGGTCGGCTACAACCGCTCGGCGGGGCGCCGTCCAAGCGACACCACGCTGTATCAGGAAGGCGTGTTCCTGCGGATGCGCCTGCTGCTGGATGACACGCTGTGGGACCGGTTGCAGGGGTTTGGCGCGCGCTGAGCTGTCGGGGGGCAACCACCGCCGCCCCCAACACCGCCGCCTTGGCATAGCTTAGTGGTGTCCATGCACCGGCTGGCCCAGGGCAATGGCAAGATGATGATCCTGATGGTGCATGCCGACGGTCATCACGCCGATAAACCCAAGTGCGCGGATTTGATCCTGGGCGGCGGCATCCCCCACCGCGGTCAGAACGGCCCCGCCGTCAATCAGTTCCGCCGTCAACCGCCATCCCCGGACACCGTTCATCGTGGCCACATGCGCCGGTGCCATCCGTTGAATTGACGCGATGACCGACGGATCGTCAGAGGTGACGGTGAACATCGCGCCGCCCTCTTGCATCCGGGTTTCGACCCCCGCCCGCAGCGTCACATTGTCCATGTCGACAAGATGCGCCTGCAGCGCCGGGATGTTCACCTTTGTCCAATCCGTTTCGGGATCGTCCAGTGCCAGTTCGACGATTTCCTGTATCGCGGCAAAGGCCGATTGGCCGGTCTCGACCGGTCGCTGTGCCCCCGGTGCGGGGTGTTCCGTGTGCTGCGCGTGCTGAGCCGATGCAGAGATCGGGATCGAAATGGCCAGGCATAGGGCGATGGTGCGTATCATGTCGGACTCCGTTGGTTCGCGCTGGCACCTTGCCCCAGGCCCGTACCCGCCTACATGATCACAATCATGTCCGAGATCACAATAACGTCTGATCAGGTAAGCCGCCTTTTTCTGTCCAGCCCGCCCTGCCGCGCGCCGGGCGGCACCACGCTGTTTCGCGCGGGGGACCCGGTGCGTAACATCCACTATGTCGTATCCGGCTGCCTGTCGTTGCGCCGCGTTTCGGAAAACGGCACCCAGATGATATTACAGCTTGCGCGGCCGGGCGACATTCTGGCCGAGGCTTCGGCCTATTCCGATACCTATCATTGCGATGGCGTTTCGGTGACCGATACCGAATACCGCACGATGCTCAAACCCGCGTTTACGGCCCATCTGAAACGGGATCCCGCATTGCAAGAGGATTGGATGCGGCGGTTGGCAAAGGGCATTCAGATCGCCCGCATCAGGGCCGAAATCCGGGGGCTGAAAACCGTCTCCGCGCGTCTGGACATGTGGCTGATGCTGGGCGGGCCAATGCCGCCAAAGGGCCAATGGCACCTTGTCGCCGCTGAAATCGGCGTCAGCCCCGAAGCGCTTTACCGGGAAATGAAGCGGCGCAAGGATGTGTGATCACCCCAAGTGATCGCGCACCGCCCGCTGGTCGGGACGGGCGATGCGCGCAGTGCCGGAAACCGGGATTTGTCACGGGGCGATCTGCACCCGGAACCCCACCGACCCGGTGTCGCCCGGCGCATAGCTTCCAGCACAATCCCAACGCAGCGCCCCGGCATAGCCCGCCGTATTGCTGGCCGGCACACCCAGGGTACAGGTCAGACCCGACCCAAGCACGACCGGGCTTGGGACCGGGGCGGCCAGATAGGTATAGGACGGGGTCTTGTCATAGATGATCACGTTGCTGGCGGCGCTTGCGCCCGGGTTGGTCAGGTATATCCGGTATTCCAGAACATCGCCGACCGTCCCGCCATTCGACGCGCCTTCGGGGGTGTTCTGGGTTTCGTTGCGCACGGTTTTGGCAAGCTCCAACCGCCCGCCGGCCAGTGCGGCTATCACCCGGTCGGAATTCAACGCGGCGTCGGTGACGCCTGTGCCATCATAGGCCGTGCGGGCCACCAGCAGATAGGACAGGCTGCTGCCCGGCCCGATACCCGAGTTCGCCGTGACGCGCGAAATGACGCAAAGCTGATCCCCCACAATGACCGCGACCGGTGCCGTGATCACCGTATCCGGTGTGCCGTCGCAATCGACATCGCGGTATAGCGTCACCGCGAAAGCACCGTCGGGTTTCGAATCCGTCTGTTCGATGGCAAAGCTTACCACGCCGGTCGAAAACGCCCGGTAGTCATGACGCAGATTGGCGATCTGCCCGGCCTCGATCGTCGCGTTTTGATCCTGTGTAAGCCGGGCAAGCGGGATCGTCCCGACATCCAGCCCGGGATAGTCGGTGCCTGCGGCGGGTGTGAATGTAAAACTCCCATCATGCGGGTCGGCATTCACGATCCCCGGCAGGCCGGTGACCGCCTCGGATATCGGGCGCAGCCCGGTGCCGGGCTGAACCGTCAGGGTCAACGCACCACTATAGCTTTCGTCCAGGGCGTAGCTCCAACTGCCATCCGCCGCGATCTCGGGCGTGGCCAAAAGCGCGCCGCCATCGTCATAAAGTTCAAGAACTGCGGTGCTGGTTCCCACCTCGGCGCCGTTCAGAATGGCGTCATGCGCCGTGCCCCCATCCACGCCATTGTCCAGAAATACGCGGCCCGCGATCTGACGTGTGCCTGTATTGAGCACGACGGAGTAGCTGGCCTCGTCATCATCGGCGATGCCATCGGACAGGTCATCGACAAGAATGCCGGTGGCCGGATCGCTGTCAGTGTCGGTCAAAGAGCTTGCGATGATTTCAGCCACGTTTGTCGTTTCGCCCGCCCCCAGAACCGTGGTGCGGATCGTCAGGGTTTCGGTGGCACCCGACAGGATTTCGTCCACGAACCAGATGCCGGTGGCCGGGTCATAGGTATCGCCGGTCGCGGGCGCGTCGTCCGAGACATAGCTGAACCCGCTGGGGATCTGCTCCGACACCTGAACACCAGAGGGCGAACCGGGACCGTTGTTGGTGACACTGATCACCCAGTCGATCACATCGCCTTCGGCCGCGCTGGTGACCGGCAGGCCGGTTGCCACGCTCAGCGCGGTCTTGGTGATCGACAGGTCGCTTTGCTGCGGGTCGAACCCGAAATCCTGATCCGTGGTTTCGACGCCGTCCGTCACCGTCACCCCGGTCAGCGGGTTCGAGGTGCCGATGGCCGACCCTGCGGGCAGATCGGGATCATTCGTGTCGACCTCTACCCGGTAGGTGCCCGGCGACAGATCGGCAAAGGCATAGGTCCCGTCAGGCAGCGTATCCACAGAGGTGATCAGCGTATCGTCGCCCGGATCACCCGGCGTGCCATTGTCTGCATAAAGCGTGACCGCGATGCCTGCGCCAAGATTGGTCTCGCCGCTATCGCGCAGATCGTTGGCATTGGCGTCGACATAGACATTGCCCGAAATGCCCCCCAGTGGGGCTGCGGGGGCAAACGGCCCCGGACCCCGGCACGAGGCGCCATCGTTGCCCTGATAGGTGATGTTGTTCACCTGGCCCACGATCTCGATCAGGTCCCAGCTTGCCGGGCGGTTGCCATCAACCCCGACATCAAGCGCCCAGACCTGCCGCGACTGGTTGTCGAAGGCATAAAGATAGCCCTGCGCATCGAACCAGACGGAATCGAAATCCATCGCGAAAATGCCCGGGGGCAGCGGCACCGTCGCCTGCACAAGCTGGATCGTGATCGCCCCCGGAGCGCCGCCGTTGGGATCGAAGGCATAAAGGTTGCGCGCCGGATCGTAGAAATAGATCAGTCCGTCACGCGGGTTATAGGCTATGTCGCGGCCATAAGGTGCACCCGCCCCGGCATCCAGCACGCCAAGCGCCACCGGATTGGCCGGATCGGAGATATCCAGCAGCTGATACAGGTTGTTCGAAGTGCCGGATTTATAGATCAGAATGCCGTTGGGCAGGATATCACTGGTGGTATCGGGCGATTCCAATGTCAGGCCGGAAATATCAGCCGCCACCGACAGTTCACCATTCCCGTCAATCCGCCACAGATTGCGCGGCGACTGGCCCACGCCGTAGATATAGCCGTCAACTTCGTTATAGCCCCAGCCGGTGACCAGATAGGTGCCGGGATCACTGGGCGGAAACTGGGACTGACTGAGGTTGTAGCTGGCTCCGTCAAAGCTGGTCGACAGACGCGTCAGCGCAGGCAGGTTCGTCCCGGAGTCGGTCGCAACCATGTAGAAGTTTGAATCGCAGACCAGCGGCGGGTTCGGGTTGACGATGGTCACCAGATAATCCTCGACCTCGCCATCCAGGTTCGTGCCGGTGAAGGCATCCGCCGCCAGCCCGCTGGTGGTGGACCAGCGCAGACGCGCATAGGTCGTCTGATCGGGGGCCGAGGCCGGTACAGCGACGTTGAAGCTGATCGAATTGTTGAACGTGCCGTCGGTGTCGCCGGTGCCACCATCGCGGTAATCGGTGGCGACCTGTTCGGACTGATCGAACGCCCCGTCGCCGTTGAAATCGATCCACATCTGCAGATTGGTGATCCCGACCAGTCCCAGAGGCGGCAGCGGCAGTTCAAGCTGAAGGCTTAAAGTCTCATGAGTCTGCACGGTGACAGAGCTGCTGCTGCCGGCGGTGAAGATCGGCATCACCGCGATGCCGTCTTCGTCGTCGATCCCAGAGGTGTCGTCGCCATCGGCATTGGTACCGCCATAGACCGTCGTTTCGGTATCGGGCAGGCCCGCACCCAGGTAAATCTCGGGTACAACGACGTGACGCGGGTCGCCATAGCTGACCGGCGCATCGCCCCGGTCCACAAGATCGGCGGCGGCAATCAGCAGCGAATAATCCTCGACCTCGCCATCGGCTGCGAAAACCTGTGCATCCAGCCCGGCGGTGGTCGAATACCGGAACCGCGCATAGGTCAGGTTCAGCGTGGCATCGTCGGGTACGGCCACATCCACGTCGATCACGCCGTCACCGGCCAGCGTGTCGTCGCCGGTGCCGTCATCGGCCAGATCGGTGGCGATCCGTTCGCCCAGCGCATCCACGAACACCCCGTCGCCGTCAAAATCGATCCAGCCCTGAAGCAGGCCATCGCCGGTGACGTTGATCGACACCGTGGTGACGACACCCTGCGTCAGCAGCGGGAAAACCACGCCTTCCTCGTCATCGATATCGGCGATGTCATCGCCGGTGGCGGCGGCGTTCGGCTGTTCGAAAGCTTCGGTATCGGGCGGGACCGCGCCCAGATACACGGTCGGAACCGCGCCCACATTATGGAACGGGGTCAGATAGGTCAGCGGCGCATCGCCGAAATCAAACCCGATACCATTGATCACCGAAATGGTGATGGTCGCCGTGCTGCAATTTCCGGGGGCCGCATCCTCGCACAGCTCATACACGATGGTGTAAAGCCCGGCGGGCGTGTTGCTGGGCACCGTCACGATGCCCTCGCCCAAGCCCGACAGCGTCAGTTGCGGCACCGGATCGCCGGTATTGCGCGGGGTCGCGGGTGCCAGCACCGTGGCCGTAACCTCGTTCGCGTTGACCTGGGTTCCGTTCAGCGTGTCGCCGGTAAAGGCATTGCCCGCCGCGCCGCCCAGCAACCCGTTGACCGGAGTGGCCGAAAAATCGTCGTCATCGGCGATGATGACATTGCCTGGCGGTGCTTCGACCACCACAGTCGCGGTGGCAAGATCGGTGTTGCTGGCCACGCCGCCGATGGGCTGGTCGGTGATCGAATATTCGATGGTATAAGTGCCTGCGGTGGTCCCGGGTGTGACCTCGATTTCGCCGGTCGTGGTGTTCAGCACGACCGAGCCGGCGGCGGGTGCGGCGGGCGTGACTGTCGCCAATGTGACATTGCCGCCTGACCCGGCGCTGACGGGGGTGGCGTTCAGCCGGTCATCGGTCAGAACGCTGGCGGTGGTGCCACCTGCCGTGTTTTGGATGGGCGCAGTGCTGAAATCATCGTCGATGGCTTCGATGCACGAACGGATTCGCGCCTCAATACCGATCGCGACCGTCGGGCCGACGCCTTCGCCGACCTGACGGAAACTGAAGGTCGAGATGGTGTCAGAGGTGCTGTTGACGACGGACGGGGCGGTATAGGCCAAATCGACCATGCCGTATGCCTGATCCTGGCCGCCATTGTTGATATCGCCGGGCACCAGGTTGGGGTCATGAACCCAGAAACGCCCATCCAGCGGCAGACCGTCGGCGCCGGTACCGAACAGGCTCGTCTGGCCAATGCCTTCGGTGTCCGAACTGAAGATCGCGTAGTATCCCTGGTTGTCCAAAGGCGAGACCGTGCCGAACAGGTTGGTCGCATTCGCCCCGCTGGACAGACCGAAATTGAAGTCACCGACAATGCCCGAACTCAGCGCGTCAAAGCCGTTTCGCCCGACGTTGCCAACAAAGATGTTCAGATCGTGAATCACCGGCGAGTTGAAATCTACAGCATAGACGCCGCGCCCTGCCGCATATTCCGATATACGGATGATCGAAGATTCGGTTCCGAAAATGAACAGCGGTCCGTTCATGCTGACCGTGGTCGACGCGGACCCCCATTCCAGCGTCGCCGACTGTTCGATATTGGCTCCGCCAAACGTTCCGGGCGTCACCCATTCCACGAAATCGGGCGAAACGGAACAGGTTTCCGCAGCCAGCGGCGCGGCGGGCAGCGTGCAAAGCGCAGCAATCGTGCCAAGTACCCGGCGGGAATGATGCGGAACGATGTGGGCGCGGAGGGTCATATCGGGATGTCTCTGATCAGGACCGCAAATGCGGCAAGGAACGCGAAAGGCGCAAGATGGCCGGGTAACGGAACGGCTTAGCGGAAGATCGCGGCCATCTCCTGGTTGTAGGTCGCCCAGTCAATCGTGGCTCGGTTGCCTGCATAGCCATGATAGGCGGATCTTCCAGAGCTGGTCGGCAGGCCCGCCCAGATCAACGCAAGATTATTCATGAACCGCGTGCGGCTGATCCGCCCGGACTGAAACGCATGAAGACCGGCATCCTGCAGCAGAATATCCGCCAGCCGATCCTGAAGCTGTGGCGTAAACCGCGCCGACAGCGGTACGCCACCGCGCCGCACCAGATCGCGCAGTGTCGCGGGAATGAACTGATACCGGCCAATCGCGTGGTTCTGTTGCGGCGTGCGCTTGATCCAGGCGAAAACCTGTCCCAATGTCAGCGACGTCGGAGGCGCGGGCGGCAGCACCTTTGCCGAAGAATGCACCGCATCATAGCCTTTGGGACCGGCCTCGGCATGTGCAATCAAATTTCTGAGCCGCCCGATCCTGTCGCCGCTTCGGTCAAGCTTGGCGAGCTTTTGCGCATTTGACGCACGCCGCGTTTCGCGCAACCCCAGCGCAAGGCGTTCACCGTTGTGAAACAGGCCGACTTCCCGGGAAGGGGCGGTCCAGGATTTGGGAAGCCCCGCGATACCATGACGTCCCCAATCCGCAGCAATGGCATCTACCGCGCACGGCAGGGTCAACGACAGTGCCAGCGCAAATACTTTCGGAACCAAATGGGGCATAGTTTTCTCCTTCACTATTCCGAAGGATGAAGCCTGCGGAAAAATCGCTATGGAGAGACGTTGACAGGTGTCCAACTGCGCTTCATTTGGGGAAAAGGGGAGTATCTATATCAAGAGGGATAGGTTCATCGCCTTTTGCATAGTATCGCCCCCCAACTCGTGGCGCCTTGATCAACAAACAGGACAGATCAACGCCCAAAATCCCCGCGGCCCCATGCGGCAGCGATGGCAAGCGGGGTGCATCATTCCAAGGCAGGTGGGGATCAAGGCCCAGATCGGGCCCGGGGGTTTCAGATCAACTGGCGGTCCCGACCGATCATTGCGGCATGGGTGCGGTTTCTGGCCCCAAGCTTGCGGCACAAATTCTTGACGTGGAGTTTCACGGTGACTTCCTGAAGCTCGGTGTCGCGGGCGATTTCCTTGTTCGCCTTGCCGTCGCAAAGCCCTTTGAGAACTTGCATTTCACGCGGCGTCAGATTGCTGGCGCTGTTGATTTCCTCTTCTGCGGTCATGAAATCCAGCGGCGCGTAAATCTCACCCACCGCCATGAACCGCACAGCGTTTACCATGGACTTTGCCGCCATCGTCTTGGGCAGGAAACCAGCGGCCCCAAGCTTCAGCGCCTTTTCGGCGACCTCTTTGTTTGCCGTCCCCGAAATCAGCGCGACCGGGCTGCCACCATTTGCCGTCAGCGCGCGTTCCAGCCCCGACAAACCGTTCATGCCCGGCATTGTGTAATCCAGCAGCACCAGTTCGAAAGGGCCCGCCTTCTTGATCTCGGCAAGCGCCTGATCCAGTGTCGACACCTGCGTGACGCTTACCCGCTGTTCCTTTTCCAGAAACGCGGCGATTGTCTCTCGGACAAGATCGTGATCGTCGGCAACCAGTATCCTCATTGCGCACCTTCTTGCTGTTTACAAACTGTCCCACGAAAACCCGGCCATTGCAGAACTGATCCTGTTGGCCGTGCCCCCTTTTTTGGTCGGGATGCTCCCTCTGGCTGTTCAATAAACCTTGCAACACTTCATAAGTATACATGCCGTTCGATCAGATTCCCTATACAAAAGGATAGTCGGCTATACCCATGCGCAAATGCGCGCTCCTCCCAAAGATGGTTAGATATTCTTAATACCGCAGACAGACGGTTTTAATTCGCAAGCCACCACTCACAAACCCATTGTCTAACCGACAGCATAGGAGACCATCCAATATGCGAGATTTGCTTTCACGGCCCTCGACCGCTTTCGCCTGCGCAGCCGCGCTGTATCTTTCGGGCACGCTTTGTGCTGTTGCCGACGACCTGCCCCTGCCCCAGGGCGACATCCTGCTGACCATCAGCGGGGCGGTCGCGCATACCAATCAGGACGACACGACCGTGTTTGACATGCAGATGCTTCAGGATCTGGATACCCGGGCATTCACGACCACCACAATCTGGACCGAAGGCGCGCAGAAATTCACCGGCGTGCCGCTTAAGGCGCTTATGGCCCATGTCGATGCCACCGGGACCACGCTTCGCGCGACCGCCATCAACGACTACGCAGTTGAAATTCCGATCGACAGCCTTGCCGATGACGCCCCTATCGTTGCGTATTTCCTGAACGACGCACCCATGTCGGTGCGCGAAAAAGGGCCGCTTTGGGTGGTTTATCCCTATGATGCAAAAGAAGACTATCGCAACGAGGTGATCTATTCGCGCAGTATCTGGCAACTTGACCGTATCGTCGTAGAATAGCTGTCCCGAAACCAAAGGCCGTAATACGTGAAACGATCAGCCCTGTTCATCATCCGGCAGATAAGACGTTACAGGATCGCCCTTCTGTCTGCCGTGATGTTGTGCGGCTTGGCCATGCTGGTCGTTTTGGGCGATCAGGTCCGCATGGAACTGCGCCTGCTGCGCACCACTTCGCAGGATAACGTCCAGTGGAACCTGTCGCAGCTTGAGGTGGACCTGCTGGTTTTCAATCTTGCGCTGTCGGATGCGGCACAGCCCGGCGCGCCGGAAACAGCCCTGTCCGATGTGCGCAAACGGTTCGACGTGCTGTTCAGCCGCGTGAATGTGCTGACCGATGGGCCCACCTATCACACGATCCGTCAAGAAACCGAAGCAACCGCCGCGCTGGCCGAGATCAACAGTTTCTTGTCAGACACGGTGCCGATAATCGACGGCCCCGACAGCGGGCTGGAACAGGCACTTTTGCCGCTTCAGTCCCAAATGCCCGCGCTACGCACGGCGGCCCGCGTTGTGGCCATCAACGGGATCAGTGTATTCGCCAATATCGCAACCGAACAACGGGCGTTCTTATCGTCACTTCTGTTGAAGATAAGCGTGCTGTCAGGGGCAATGTTTCTTGCCCTTGGCGGTGCACTGCTGATCCTG
Source organism: uncultured Paracoccaceae bacterium (assembly GCA_947500775.1). Taxonomy (GTDB): domain Bacteria; phylum Pseudomonadota; class Alphaproteobacteria; order Rhodobacterales; family Rhodobacteraceae; genus CANMTD01. Next base: position 51,771 of record CANMTD010000007.1, on the reverse strand, counting down.
TTCCGTCAGTTCGGTATCGCTGCGCGCGAAAGCCGCGCGAAAGAACAAAGCAACACGCGTCTCCGTTCAATGATCGGCGCGTCGCTGGACGGTATCGTGGTCGGTGACAGCGAAGGTCAGATACTCGACTTTAACGCGGCTGCGACCCAGATTTTCGGATACAGCCGCGAAGAGGCTCTTGGCCAACACCTTGTTGATCTGCTTACCCCCGAATACGTCCGTGCCAAACATAAGGAAGGCATGCAGCGGTTCGTGGCCACCGGCGAAAGCGATATCGTTGATGCCGGACTTGTCGAAGTGGTGGCAATGCGCCGGAATGGCGAAGAGTTCCCGCTTGAAGTCTCGGTCGCCTCAACCGAGGGGCCGCATGGCACGATCTTCGTTTCCTTCATGCGCGATATTTCAACCCGGCTGAAGGCACAGGCTGACCTGACCGATGCCCGCGACCGCGCATTGGCCGCCGATAAGGCAAAATCGACCTTCCTTGCCGTGATGAGCCACGAAATGCGCACGCCCCTGAACGGATTGATCGGCACGCTTGATCTGTTCGAAGCCACACCCCTGTCGGAAAAGCAGGCCCAATATCTGAATGTCATGCGAAGCTCGGGCACGCTTTTGATGCACCATATCAACAATGTTCTGGACATCACAAAGGTCGAAGCGGGCAAGCTTGAACTGGCGGACACGCCTTTCGCGCCCATCGCACTGGCCCACGAGGTCGCCGACGTCAGCCGCCCGACCGCAACCAGCCGTAAGACGCAGATCGTGTTGGAAAACACGCTGCCGCAATCTGTTGTCCTGCTGGGCGATCCGTTTCGCATCAAACAGTCCCTGTTCAATCTTGTTGGAAATGCCATAAAATTCACCTCGGACGGCGAGGTGCTGATTTCCCTGTCGCATGTCGTGGACGAGGATGGCAGCTCTTGGATGGAATTTCGCGTCACGGATACCGGCATCGGGATCGCCAAAGAGAACCTTTCCCGTGTCTTTGATGATTTTGTCACCATCGATACCTCTTACAGCCGCGGCGCCGAGGGCACGGGGCTGGGGCTTGGCATCAGCAAACGCATGGCCGAGGCGATGCATGGCAGCATCGGAGTAAAAAGCGCGCTTGGCGAGGGCAGCACCTTTTGGCTGCGCATTCCGTGGCGCGAAGCCGATACCTCATGTGTTGATGATGGCGCGGCTCCCCCCCCCGCGCAGATCGAAAACGATCTGAGCATGGATGAACTTCCGGCTGGCCTGTCGGTTCTTCTTGTTGAAGATAATGAGATCAACAGGTTCGTGGCGCACGAACTGCTGGAAGGCCTCGGGCACACCGTCACGGAAGCGAAAGATGGGCTCGAAGGGCTGAACCTGGCGAATGCTACACGCTTCGATCTTGTGATCATGGACATCAGCATGCCCAACATGGATGGCCTGACCGCGACCAGGGAAATCCGGAAATCGAACGGTGCCAGCTCTGGCGCGCCTATTTTCGGACTTACCGCGCACGCAGGGGTTTCCGAGCAAGAGACATTCGAACAGGCCGGCATGCAGCTTTGCCTGACCAAGCCGATCACCCGCACGAAATTCATGGCCGCGCTGGCACAATTGGACGTCGAAACGGACGTGCCCGTTCCCCACGCTCCGGATGATGCGCCGTCTGAAATGCTTGATCACACTGTTCTAAGTGATCTGAAGGATGCTCTGGGCGGCGACAAGTTCCAGACGATCTTGCAGCGTTTCCTGTCCGAAACCGGTCAGCAGATCGCCAAGCTTTCCCCCCCGAATACCCCGGACGCCGCACAGACCGCTGTTAAGGCCGTTCACCATCTGGCGGGATCGGCGGCGGTGGTCGGGGCATCCAGCCTTTGGCAAAGTTTGAAACGCCTTGAAGACTGTGGAAAGGCGCTTGAATACGCCAGTTTCTCTGCCGAACTGGATGCACTTGATGTGGTCTGGAAAGAAACACAAGAAACGATCCTGCTGGCTCTGGCCGAAAATCAGGTGGCAAATCAAAACCGCAGGACGCGTTGACCACATGAACCTTCAAGCGGCGCTGATCCTGTTGCGGTTCAGTTCCGGCCTCTTTCAAGCAATGCCCGCTATGAAGAAGATCAAACATGGCGCCCAGATACCACGACGGGTTCGCGAACGCCGTTCCCACTCGACCTCAGGCGCCTTAGTTCCGCTGATTGCGCCAGAAGATCACAACCCCGCGGCGTCGCGTTGTACCCCGCCCGCTTTGCATTCCCCAGGTCGGGAAAGAAAGCCGCTGTCCGCTGTTCAGCCGAAGATATACCCAAGCCCGTGGACCGTTCGGATCACTTCGGGCTTGCTTGGGTTCGGTTCTATTTTACGCCGCAGGCGAGAAACCCGCAGATCGATCGAGCGATCATAGGGCTCCCAATCACGATCGTGGGCTTTTTCAAGAATGTTGTCCCGCGTAAGAATGCGCCCCCGGTTTTCCGAGAACAACCGTAACAGCGCGAACTCCATGGCCGTGACGGTGATTTCCACGCCGTCCGGTCCGTAAAGCTTTGCAGCCGCAAGATCCAGTTTGCACGGTCCGAATTCGACGATTTGAACTGCGGGCTCTCTGTGTTGTCTGGCACCGGATTGATCTGTCGTTCGACGGCGCAGAACCGCCTTTACGCGGGCTTCGAGTTCGCGCAAATCAACGGGTTTGCCGACATAATCATCCGCCCCCAGTTCCAGCCCGACAACGCGGTCAATGGTTTCGGCGGCGGCGGTCAGCATAATGACAGGAATATCATTCTGGGCGCGCAATTGCCGTAAGGCGGTCAAACCATCTTCGCCGGGCATGCGCAGGTCAAGTATCACGATGTCGGGCGCCAGATCTTCCACCACCGCGCGCATCTCGGCCCCTGTGGCAGACTGCAACACGCCATAACCACGCTCTTCGAAATACTCTGCCACCATCTCGCGAAGCAAAGGCTCGTCATCGCATATGAGGATTTGGGGAGATCTCATCGCGGACCGCCGCCGATGATCTGATCGACGGCATTCAGCAGCGTTTCGGGGGCAACCGGTTTTTCCAGATATGGTCGCCCGCAGCTTTCCAGGAACCTTACCAGCCCCGGGTTCAGCGCATCCCCCGTCAAAAAGATCAGCCGGTCGGCTTGTTGGGGCGCGACGGTGCCCAGGGCACGCTGAAACGCCTGGCCGTCCATTCCGGGCATCCGGATGTCGCTGAGGATGATGTCAAACGTCGTCTCTGCGCATCGCCGCACCGCGTCTTCGGCCTTGGTGAAAACCTCTACGCGATAGCCAGCCTCGCTGAGAATGCTGTTCAGCATTTGGCCAAGGACCTCTTCGTCATCAAGCACAAGAATACGCCGGTTCCGGCCTTCTGGCGGTGCCGGGTCAACAAGGATATCCTGCGAAACCTCATGGGCAGAGACGCTGGGCAAAGTAATGCGGAAAATCGCGCCACCCCCCGGTGCGTCATGAAGGGTAAGCGTGCCGTCGTGGGCCGTGATGATGCGGTGACAGAATGCAAGCCCCACCCCCGTCCCCACGCCCGTTTCCCTGGTCGTGAAGAAAGGTTCAAAAATTCTTTGGCGAATTTCAAAAGGCACGCCGGGACCATTGTCGCAAACATCCAGGATCACCTTGTCACCGTGCGGCGATGACCGGCAGGTGATCCGCAAAATGCCCGCGCCTGCCTTGCCTGCCAAAGCGTGGCCCGCATTCGTGATCAGATTGGTGTAAACCTGTGACAACTGATCCGCATCACCATTCACAAGCGATTGCCCGTCCTCGAAGTCCAAGATGATCCGGGCCCCATGCGAACGCAGCGCACCGGTTGAGATACCCAGCGACGTTTCCACGATATCCCGAAGATCGCAGGCCGCGACATGGGTCGGATGCTGGCGCGCCATGGCAAGGAACATCTTCACGATCTTCGCGCATCGGTCAGCCGAATTGGCGATATGTTCGACCCGGCGCAGCAGTGTTTCGTCCTGCACCTGATCCCTGAGCATCAGAGAATAGCCCACAACGACCGACAAAGGGTTGCTTAGTTCATGGGCGACGCCTGCCAGCAATTCGCCCAGCGCAGACAGTTTTTCATTCTGATGCGCGATCTGGCGTTGCGTTTCCAGTTCCCTTTGCATGGCCAGCGACTCGGTGATGTCGCGCGTTGACGACACGATCATCTGCTCGCCCTGATATGTGATGACCCGTGCCGACGTCAGGCCATTCATGACAGACCCATCCGCGCGCCGAAAGCGGACCGGATAGTCGGTCAACGAACCTGTCGGAAGCAGGGCCGCAAGGTAATCCACCCTGTCCTGAGGATCCAGAAAGAACGACAAGGTGCTTTCGATCTCGCCAAACCGTTCACGCGACGAACTTGTCGAATACACGATTTCGCCGGTTTCAACTTTCGACACCAGAAACGTCGTTGGGCTGGCATTCACGATGGTGCGCACCAGTTCATTTGCCTCGCGCGTGGCACGTTCGGCGTTCACGCGTTCTGTCAGATCTTGTACAGACACCAAAAACCCGCCCAGGTCAGTAGGATAGGTCGAAATCTCAAGCGTGCGCCCATCGCTCCATTCCGGTCTGAAACCCTGCTGAAAAGATGTGGCTTGTTCGATGAACCGCTGAAGGACCGAGGTTTTAGTCTGACCGTCAGAGGGCAGCAATTGCCCTGCGTCCACCAGGCTTTCCAGAATATCATGCAGATTGGACCCGGTGTCCGGCGGGGGCAGAGCGCGAAACAGGATATCCTTGCTTGCGCGGTTGTACATCAACAACCTGAGGTCGGCATCAAAATGCATGACGCCGATTGCCAATGCCTCGACCGCATCGCGCAAAAGTGTGCGCGCCATCTCTTCGGCATCGCGTTGCGCGCTGACGTCGATGGCGGTTGCCAGAATGCCGCCGGATTGCATCCGAAAGGTCGAAATCAGGATTTTATGACCGGCGCGGGTTTCGATCTGGAACTGTACCGATTGGCTGTGAATCTCGGCGATCCATTCGGCAACAAACGCATCTTCTGTCACGCCTTGCGGTGGGCTTATTACTGCGCGCCCAAGGATGCCACGGGCCACATCGCGTACGTCATCCCCGACCTTGAGCGGCCGGATCAGCTTGCCCCAGGCCTCGTTGCACATTTGAACCTTGAGGCCCGCGTCCCATAGGACCATCCCCATATCGACGGACCCCAGCCCCTCGCTCAGCAGTTCGGCAGCCCGACGTTCCCCCAGACGATCACGACCGGTATCCCGGAAGGTCATGAGGATACCCCCCAAATCCGTCGGGCTTGAGGTGACCTGGATGATCCGCCCGTCAACCAGGGAAAACTCGGCACCTCGCACAAAGCTGTAGCAATCGATCATGCAGTTGAGCGCCGCCTGATCAGGGTCCATCTGGTTAAGCGCCAGAACACGGCGGCTCGCGACAATCCGTCTGGCAACCCGCAACGCGCTATCGCCTTCTTGCGGCTCTTCGCCCGGATCAAAGAACATTGCCTTGTACCCTGCGTTCGCCGTCAGGAACCGACCGTCCTCATCGAAGACGACCAAGCCATCCTCCATAGCGTCCATCGCGTCCTGCACGATTGCCGCCTTTTCCTGAGCCGAATGTCCAAGATCGTTTAACACAATGCCAATTCCAACCCTCTTAATGTCACATGTACGAAAAGCCGATCGGGCGTCGCATTTTCCAACATGCTGAAGGCCGGATTGGTCTGATTTGTGTCTGAATTCCACTAAGTTGTATCAATTGTATCAAGCGGCAAATAATCCGGCAATTGCTTCGGCTTTGGTACATAATTGCGCAAAACCCGATGATCGCCACGACAAATGAAACATATCTCAGGACTTTCGGACAAACGATGGAAACATCCCTCCGGCAGGTATTTCCAGGTCGGGATACTGGGCTTTCACGGGCCACCCGACCGTCAACATATTTGGCCTGAGGCGTGGTTTTGAAACGCGCGGGTCGTTCTGAAATCTGAATTTCGATGTAAACGCATCGAATTCTTCAGGGGAGTCACGGCAATGACACGCGAAATGACACTGGAAAAAGAACAAATTGTCCTATTACGCGGGACACCTTTGCTGGCACATGGCCAAAGCGAAAAAGCGGCGACGATTTTCTATGAGACGTTGTTTGAACAGAACCCGAAATATCGCGAACTCTTTCCCGAGCAGATGTCGGATCAGCGACGCAAGTTTTCCGCGACCCTTGCCGTCGCGGTGAACACTTTGACCGATTGGGAAACACTTGCCCCGGTTCTGGAATCCCTGGCCCGGCGGCACCTGAATTACGGCGTGACGCGGGCGGACTATGACAACGTTGCCGAAGCGCTGATCACAACACTCAAGACCCTTGACTGTGACGACGCGGGCATCCGCGCCTGGACCAGCGTCTATGGGACCATCGCCGATCACATGATCGCAACCGCCTATCCCGCCAAAAACTAACATTGCATTTCAGAATGCACTGTCGGCAGGCCAATCGCGCCTGCCGGTTTTCGCGGGATCGTCCCTTTGGGCAAAGACGGCACAAAACCCCGCCATCCCCGCCTTCAATTTCACCCGCCGAAGACTGATACATGTCTGAAACAAAATGACGTTTCCCGGACAAACCCCAGATACACCGCCCCACTAACAAACCCTTCATTCACTGCGCCCCATCAGGCTTGGCCAATCAAGCGCAATGGGTTGACCAGATTGGAGAGTTTGAAATGAAAAAATTGGATATCGGCAAAATACTCAAAATCGGCGACAAGGGCCCAGGCGTCGAGATGTTGCAAATCATGCTCGGGGATGTCCGCGCACGGCCCAAACTGAAAATCGACGGGGCGTTTGGTCCCAAAACCAAACAGGCTGTAAAGCACTTTCAAAAGCTGCATATTCTAAGTCAGGACGGTGTTGTCGGCAAAAAAACGGCAACGATGCTGAATGCGGTTATAAGGCTTCCGAAGAGGAAAAGGCCGGAAATGCTGGTCGAGGATTGGAACAGGCGTCGCCAGAAATACGCCAAGCAATTCCAGGCGATGAAGAAAAACATTTTCGCGGATTTCGTCCACGCCCGCGACGTTCAGAACGACGGCTCACGCGAGCTCGCGAAAATCCTGAAGGTCTGGGACAACGTCTACAAGAATTTCTGCAAGGATTTGCCCGCCTGGGAGTCGCAGTCGAAACAGGTGGCCAAGCTGCAATCCGATTTCGACACAATGACCCTCAAGGGGCGGCTGATGCGCGCGACAACAATCAACAACACCGTCACGAAACTCGACGTCAAACTGCACGCTCTGGAAAAGGAACTTTGGCGGCTTGCCAAAAAATCCGACTCTCTGATGAAAGTGAAGGACAAGCATCTGAGCAACAAGATGTAATCGTGACAGGCCAAGACAGTTCCCCCGAACCGAAATCCGCCAGGTTTGGCCATTCGGTTCGGGAAACGCTGTGAAGCACAGGCACCGCCTAGGCGGCGGCTTGCGCGCCTTGGGCCGCGTCGCGAATGGCCCGGATATTGGCACCATATGGCGCGGGGTCCGCGACAGAGCCGCCTTTGAACACCGCCGATCCGGCGACCAGCACGTCCGCCCCGGCGGCTGCGACCAGGGGCGCGGTGTCGGGGGTGACGCCGCCGTCGATTTCGATATGCACGGGGCGGTCGCCGATCATGGCACGCAGGGCGCGGATCTTGGCGGTCATGTCGATGAATTTCTGCCCGCCAAAGCCGGGGTTCACCGTCATCACGCAGATCAGATCGGTCAGCTCCAGCAGATGGGTCACCGCCTCGGCCGGGGTGCCGGGGTTCAGCGCGACGCCCGCCTTCATGCCGGCCCCGCGGATCGCCTGAAGCGTGCGGTGGATGTGCGGCCCGGCCTCAAGATGCGCGGTCAGGATATCGGCGCCCGCATCGGCATAGGCGTCGATATAGGCATCGACCGGGCTAATCATCAGATGCACGTCCATGACGGTTTTGACATGCGGGCGGAAGGCCTTGACCGCGGGGGGGCCGAAGGTGAGGTTGGGCACGAAATGCCCGTCCATGACGTCGACATGAACCCAGTCGGCGCCCTGGTTTTCGATGGCCTGGATTTCCTGCCCGAAGTTGGCGAAATCCGCCGACAGGATCGACGGCGCGATCTTGATTGAGCGGGTGAAGGTCATTCCGCGGCCTCCTTCTGAACGGGGTGATCGACGTCCAGCCCGCCGCTGAAGACGCGGCTGGCGCGGATATCGCTTTCGCCGATGGTCGACAGCGCCTTGCCGTCCAGCGGCCCGCTGGATTCGGTGAACAGCCGGTTGGCCTGCCGCAGCCGCGCGCGGTCCAGCGCGTTGCGGATCGACCGCGCGTTGGCGAAATGCGGCTGTTCGCGACGCAGCGCGATATATTCGGCCATCGCCTTTTCGGCCGCCGGATCAAGTTCGTAATTCTGCGTGGCAAGCATCTGTTTCGACATTTGCAGCAGTTCCTGATCGGTGTAATCGGGGAAATCGATGTGATGGGCGATCCGCGACCGGAAACCGGGGTTGGCGGAAAAGAACTGATCCATCTTGTCGGCATAGCCCGCCATGATGACCACCAGATCGTCGCGGTTGTTTTCCATCACCTGCAACAGGATCTCGATCGCTTCCTGACCGTAGTCGCGTTCGTTGTCGGGCTTATACAGATAATAAGCCTCGTCGATGAACAGCACGCCGCCCATCGCCTTTTTCAGGACCTCTTTGGTCTTGGGCGCGGTGTGGCCGATGTACTGGCCGACCAGATCGTCGCGGGTGACCGTGACAAGGTGACCCTTGCGGACATAGCCAAGACGATACAGCAGCCCGGCCATCATATTGGCGACCGTGGTCTTGCCGGTGCCCGGATTGCCGGTGAACGACATGTGCAGCGTCGGTGTTTCGCTGGAAAGACCCATGTCGCGCCGGGCCTTGTCGACCATCAACAGCGCCGCGGTTTCGCGAATGCGCTGCTTGACCGGGGCCAGCCCGATCAGGTCGCGTTCCAGCTCTTCCAACACCTCGCGCACGCCGGAGGCTTCGTATTCGGCAGCCAGGTCGATGGTTTTCAAAGTGTCGCCGGGGGCATCGTCAGTCATCACCATTCGTCCTTCTGTTCATCCCAAGGGAAAGATGGCCGGGCCAATCGTTTGGCCCGGCCTGGGGTCTTTAGCGCGGGTCCCAGGCGTATTTCTGGGAACGTCCTTCGAAATCCGTGCGCTGCATGTGGACTTTCGGCTCTTCCGCCGGGCGGTTGACGATGAAGGACATCATCACCGTTTCGAACCCGCGGGTGTCGTCGAAGGCCTGAACGCGGATATAGGCGTCGGGATGTACCTTGCGGCACTCGTCCAGCTCCATCATCGCGCCCTTGGCGTCCCGAAGATCAAACATCGGGTGGCCCCACATTTCCCAGTATGTGTTCCGGGGGTGCGGGTCATAGGAATATTCCAGGCTCACCGCCCATTCGCGCTGCAGGATATATTCGACCTGCGCGGTGATCTGGACATCGTCCAGATCGGGCAGGAATGAAAAGCAACCTTGTGTGATACGCATCTTGTGTCTCCTTACATCGCCGGGGTTTCTTGCGGAACAAAGTCCGACGTGTCGGTCGAGGTGTAGTTGAAGGTGATGTTGCCCCAGGTTTCCAGCGCGGCCTCAAGCGGCTTGCACCACTTGGCGGCGGCGCGCAGAACATCGGGACCTTCGTTCTTGATGTCGCGGCCTTCGTTGCGGGCCAGCACCATCGCCTCCAGCGCGACGCGGTTTGCCGTCGCCCCGGCCTGAATGCCCATCGGGTGACCGATGGTGCCGCCGCCGAACTGCAACACGACATCGTCGCCGAAGAGATCCAGCAACTGGTGCATCTGACCGGCGTGAATGCCGCCCGAGGCCACCGGCATGACCTTTTTGATATCCGCCCAATCCTGTTCAAAGAACAGACCACGCGGCAGGTCGACCTTGTTATGGGTTTCGCGGCAGGCATTGTAAAAGCCCTGAACGGTCAGCGGATCGCCTTCCAGCTTGCCCACGGCGGTGCCGCAATGCAGGTGATCGACACCGGCCAGACGCAACCATTTGGCAATCACGCGGAAGCTGATGCCGTGGTTTTTCTGGCGGGTATAGGTGCCGTGGCCCGCGCGGTGCATGTGCAGGATCATGTCGTTCTGGCGGCACCATTCGCTGATCGACTGGATCGCGGTCCAGCCGATGATCAGGTCGACCATCACGATGACGCTGCCCAACTGTTTGGCGAATTCAGCGCGGGCGTACATCTCTTCCATGGTGCCGGCGGTGATGTTCAGATAGTGGCCCTTGACCTCGCCGGTTTCGGCGGTGGCCTTGTTGACGGCCTCCATGCAGTACAGGAACCGGTCGCGCCAGTGCATGAAGGGCTGCGAGTTGATGTTCTCGTCGTCCTTCATGAAGTCCAGACCGCCCTTGAGGCCCTCATAGACCACACGGCCATAGTTCTTGCCCGACAGGCCCAGTTTGGGCTTGGTCGTGGCCCCCAGAAGCGGCTTGCCGAATTTGTCCAGACGTTCGCGTTCGGCCACCAGACCGGTGGGCGGGCCTTTGAAGGTTTTGCAGTAGGCGACGGGGAAACGCATGTCTTCCAGACGCGCGGCGCGCAGCGGTTTGAAGCTGAACACATTGCCGATGATCGAGGCCGTCAGGTTGGCGATCGAGCCTTCTTCGAACAGGATCAGATCATAGGCGATATAGGCGAAATACTGGCCTTCCTGCCCCGGCACCGGTTCGACCTTATAGGCCTTGGCGCGGTACTGGTCGCAGGCGGTCAGGCGGTCGGTCCAGACCACTGTCCATGTGGCTGTGGAACTTTCGCCCGCAACCGCAGCGGCCGCTTCGATCGGGTCCACACCTTCCTGCGGCGTGATCCGGAACAGGGCCAGCAGATCGGTATCCTTGGGTTCATAGTCACCATCCCAATAGCCCATCTGCGCGTATTTCAGAACACCGGCGGCATAGCGCTTTTTCTTGTCCTGAATCTCGGTAGGATTGTTCATATCGTTCATGTCTTGACCTCCTCCTCGGGTCTCAAGCGGCCTTGACCGCGGCGGTCTGCGGATCGAGCGTCCCGGCGGCATAGCGCGCCGCCATTTCGTCGAGTGACACAGGTTTGATCTTGTCGGCCTGCCCGGCTGTTCCGAAACGTTCGAAACGGTCGTGGCAAAGTTTCTGCAGTTCATCCATCGCCGGGATCATGAACTTGCGCGGGTCGAATTCTGCCTTCTTTTCGGTGGCGACCTTGCGGAACATGCCGGTCATCGCCATCCGGCAATCGGTGTCGATATTGACCTTGCGCACACCCATCTTGATGCCGCGTTCGATCTCTTCGACGGGGACGCCATAGGTCTGGGGCATCTCGCCGCCATAGGCGTTGATCAGATCCTGCAGGTCCTGCGGGACCGAGCTGCTGCCGTGCATCACCAGATGGGTGTTGGGCAGTTTTTCGTTGATCCGGCGGATCGTTTCCATCGACAGGATATCGCCGTCGGGCTTGCGCGAGAATTTATAGGCGCCGTGGCTGGTGCCGCAGGCGATGGCCAGCGCATCGCATTTGGTTTCCAGCACGAAATCAACCGCCTGATCGGGATCGGTCAAAAGCTGATCCTGGCTCAGCTTGCCGACCGCGCCGGACCCGTCCTCTTCGCCGGCCTCGCCGGTTTCAAGGCTGCCCAGCACGCCCAATTCGCCCTCGACCGAGGCGCCGACCGCATGGGCGGCGCGTGTGACCCGGCGGGTGATGTCGACGTTATAGTCGTAAGAGGCAGGCGTTTTCATGTCCTCTTCCAGCGATCCGTCCATCATCACCGATGTGAACCCGTGGCGGATCGCCGACAGGCAGGTGGCGTCGTTGTTGCCGTGATCCTGATGCAGCACGATGTGATTGTCGGGGAACATTTCGGCCAAAGCCTCGACCATGTGGCGCAGCATGATGTCGCCCGCATAGGACCGCGCGCCGCGGCTGGCCTGCAGGATGACGGGGCTGCCGGTGGCCTTGGCCGCCCGCATGATCGCAAGCCCCTGTTCCATGTTGTTGATGTTGAAGGCGGGCACGCCATAGCCGTGCTCGGCCGCGTGATCCAGAAGTTGCCTTAGCGTGATAAGTGCCATCCGATCCTCCGTCAGGCTGCGTGTTGGGCGCTTTGCAGCGCCGCGATGCCGGGAAGCTCGCGCCCCTCCAGCCATTCCAGAAAGGCCCCACCGGCGGTGGAGACATAGGTGAAATCATCCGCCACCCCGGCGGCGTTCAGCGCGGCAACCGTGTCGCCACCGCCTGCCACCGAAACGCAGCGGTTGGCGCGGGTCAGCTCGGCCGCCGTTCGGGCCAGCGCCATGGTCGCCTGATCGAAGGGCGGAATTTCAAAGGCGCCCAGCGGCCCGTTCCACAGGATCGTGCGCGCGCCTTCCAGCACCTGCTGAAACGCGGCCAGCGCCTTGGGCCCCGCGTCCAGGATCATCTGATCCTCGGGACAGGCGTCCCAGGCCACGGTCGTGCCATCGGCGCCAGCGCGGAATTCCCGCGATACGACGACATCTTCCGGCAGATGGATCGCACAGCCCGATTTTTCGGCCAGCGCTTCGATTTCGCGGACCGTTTCGATCTGATCCGCCTCGTGCAGCGACGATCCCATGGGCGCGCCACGGCCAAACAGAAAGGTATTGGCCATGCCGCCGCCGATGATCACCGCATCCAGTTTCTGCACCAGATGTTTCAGCACCGCTATCTTGGTCGAAATCTTGGCCCCGCCGACGATGGCGACCGAAGGGCGCTGCGGCGCCTCCAGCGCCTTGGTCAGCGCGGCGATTTCGGCCATCAGCAGCGGCCCGGCAAAGGCGGGCAGAAACTGCGTGATCGCGGCGGTCGAGGCATGGGCCCGGTGCGCACAGGAGAACGCGTCATTGACGTAGAAATCGCCAAGGGCGGCGTAACGGCGCGCCAGTTCGGGATCGTTGACCTCTTCGCCACGATTGAAGCGCACGTTTTCGCACAACAGCACCTCGCCGTCCTGCAGGCCCTTGGCGTGAATTTCGGCCGCCGGATCGGCGCTGACATCAGAGAATTTGACCGGCACGCCCAGGTGTTCGGACAAAGACCGGCGCAGTTTGTCGACGGACAGGGTTGGTTCCAGAACGCCCTTGGGCCGCCCCATATGGGTCAGGATGATCAGCCGGGCGCCTTCGGCGATCAGCGGGCGCATCCCTTCGGCAAAGCGGGCGATACGGGTATCGTCGCTGACCTTGCCGTCCTGTATCGGCACGTTCAGATCGGCGCGCACCACCAGCCGCTTGCCCAAGACGTTCATCTCGGAGATCGGGGTGACGGCCATCAGATCAGCCCCCCCAGAACGACGGCGGTATCGGCCATCCGGTTGGAAAAGCCCCATTCGTTGTCATACCAGGACAGGATGCGCACCATCCGGCCGTCCATCACCTTGGTCTGGTCGGTGGCAAAGATCGACGAATGCGCATCGTGGTTGAAATCGACCGACACATTGGGGCTGTCGGTATATCCCAGCACGCCGCTCAGCGGCCCGTTGGCAGCGGCGCGGATGGCTTCGTTGACCTCGTCGACCGATGTGTCGCGCCCCGCTTCGAACACCAGATCGACCACCGACACATTGGGCGTGGGCACGCGGATGGCAACGCCGTCCAGCTTGCCGTTCAGCTCGGGCAGCACCAGCCCCACCGCCTTGGCCGCGCCGGTCGAGGTGGGGATCATGCTGATCGCGGCGGCGCGGGCGCGGTACAGATCGCTGTGCATCGTGTCCAGCGTCGGCTGATCGCCGGTATAGCTGTGGATCGTGGTCATGAAGCCTTTGTCGATGCCGATGGCGTCGTTCAGCACCTTGGCCACCGGCGACAGGCAGTTGGTCGTGCAGGACGCGTTCGACACGATCACATCCGACGGCTTCAATTCCTTGTGGTTCACGCCAAAGACCACGGTCCGGTCAGCCCCGGCGGCGGGCGCCGATACCAGAACGCGTTTGGACCCGTTTTCCAGATGCAGCGCGGCCTTGTCGCGGGCGGTGAAAATGCCGGTGCATTCCAGCGCAACGTCGACGCCATCCCAAGGCAGTTCCCTTGGGTCGCGCAGGGCGGTCACCTCGATCGGGCCACGCCCCACGTCGATGGTGTTGCCCGCAACGGTGACATCGCCGGGATACCGGCCATGCACGCTGTCATAGCGCAGCAGGTGAGCGTTGGTTTCCACGGGGCCCAGATCGTTGATCGCCACGACTTCGATATCGTTGCGGCCCGATTCCGCGATGGCGCGCAATACATTGCGCCCGATCCGGCCAAACCCGTTGATAGCAACTTTGGTCATCTTCACTTGTCCTTCCCGATCCGGTTCTTGGCCGAGGCCACGATGGCCTCGGGTGTGATGTTGAAATGCTGGTAAAGCGCGGGCGCGGGCGCCGAGGCGCCAAAGCTGCACATCCCGACAAACCCGTCATTGCGTTCCAGAAACAGCTCCCATCCCTGACGGACGGCAGCCTCGATCCCGACACGCGGGGCGCTGCCCCTGACGGCGGCGCGATAGATCGGATCCTGGGCGGCGAAACGGTCAAAACAGGGGGCCGAGACGACGGCGGCCTGGATGCCTTCGGCGGCCAGAAGGTCCGCGGCGTTCAGGGCAAGCTCGACCTCCGACCCGGTGGCGATCAGCGTCACGTCGCGCGGGCCATCGGTGTCGCGCAGGACATAGGCGCCGCGCGCCACCATGTTGTCGTCGGTATGGATGTCGCGCACGGTCGGCAGCCCCTGACGGGACAGGCACAACAGCGTGGGTGTGCTGTCCGAGGTTGCGGCCAGTTCCCACGCCTCGGCGGTTTCCACGGCGTCCGCCGGGCGGATGACCGACAGGTTGGGAATGGCGCGCAGGCTGGCGATGGTTTCCACCGGCTGATGGGTGGGCCCGTCTTCGCCAAGGCCGATGCTGTCGTGGGTCATGACATAGGTCACGGGCACCCCCATCAGCGCCGACAGGCGGATCGCGGGGCGGCAGTAATCGGCAAAGACCAGAAAGGTGCCGCCATAGGTGACGAACCCGCCATGCAGCGCGATGCCGTTCATCGCCGCGGCCATGCCGTGTTCGCGGATGCCGTAATGGATGTAATCGCCGGAATAATCGTCGCGGGACACCGGGCGCATCTCGGTGGTCTTGGTGTTGTTCGATCCGGTCAGGTCGGCCGAGCCGCCGACCGAATTGGGCAGGGTGGTATTGACCACCTCCAACGCCATTTCGCTGGACTTGCGGGTGGCCACCTTGGGTTTGTCTACGGACAATTGCGCCTTATAGGCGGTGATGGCGGCGTTCAACGCCTGCGCATCGGGGTCGGCCTGCGTGATGTCGAAATCGGCGGCACGCGGATGGGCGGCCTTGCGGGCGTCCCATGCGGCGCGGGCCTTGGCCCCGCGCGCGGCCACCGCTTCCCATGCCGCTTTCACGTCGCCCGGGATTTCAAAGGGTGGGTATCCCCAGCCCAGCGCATCGCGGGTGGCGGCGATTTCTTCGTCCCCCAGGGGGGCGCCATGCACCTTGTGGCTGCCCGCCTTGTTGGGCGCGCCCTGCCCGATCACCGTGCGGCAGGCGATCATCGACGGCCTGCCATCGGCGCGCGCGGCTTCGATCGCGGCGGCAATGGCGTCGTTGTCGTAACCATCCACCGCCTGCACATGCCAGCCCGCCGCTTCGAACCGCTTGGCCTGATCCATCGAGGTCGACAGATCGGTGGCGCCGTCGATGGTGATCCTGTTGTCGTCCCAGAACACGATCATGCGGCCAAGGCCCAGATGCCCGGCAAGGTCGATCGCTTCGTGGCTGATGCCTTCCATCAGGCAGCCGTCCCCGGCCAGCACATAGGTCCAGTGATCCACCAGATCGTCGCCGAACCGCGCGTTCTGCATCCGCTCGGCCAGGGCCATGCCCACGGCTGTGGCCACCCCCTGCCCCAACGGGCCGGTGGTGGTTTCGATCCCCTTGGCGTGCCCGTATTCCGGGTGCCCGGCGGTCCGGTACCCCATCTGGCGGAAATTGCGCAGCTGGTCGATATCCATGTCGTCATAGCCCAGCAGGTGATTAACCGCATAGACCAGCATCGACCCGTGACCCGCGCTCATGACAAAGCGGTCGCGGTCGGCCCATTTATTATTGGACGGGTCGACCGAGATGAAACGGTTGAACAGAACCGTCGCCACATCGGCCAGCCCCATCGGCGCGCCGGGATGGCCCGAATTGGCGGCCTGCACCGCGTCCATCGTCAGCACGCGAATGGCATTGGCCATCAGTGTTTCATCAGTTGTGACAGGGGCTTGGACATTCATGGGACGTCTCCTCAGGTGCGCTTTGATTCATGAACAAGGCGCAGGATCATCGGTGTGAAAATCAGCTGCATGGCGAGATCCATCTTGCCGCCCGGGATCACCAGCGAATTGGCCCGGGTCATCCAGCTGTCGGCGATCATCGACATCAGATAGGGAAAATCGATGCCGCGCGGGTCCTTGAACCGGATCACCACCAGGCTTTCGTCGGGCGTGGGAATCCAGCGCGCGATAAAGGGGTTGGATGTGTCGACGACCGGCACCCGCTGAAAGTTGATGTCCGTTTCGGAAAACTGCGGGCAGATGCAATGCACATAGGCGTGCATCCGGCGCAGGATCGTATCGGTGACGGCCTCAGTCGTGTATCCGCGTTTGTCCTTGTCGCGGTGGATTTTCTGGATCCATTCAAGGTTGACCACCGGCACCACTCCGATCTTCAGATCGGCCAATGCGGCAAGGTCCACCTCGTCGTTCACCACGGCCCCGTGCAGACCTTCGTAGAACAGCAGGTCCGAGCCATCGTCGAACGGCGCCCAGTCGGTGAAGGTGCCGGGAGGCGCGCCATAACGTTCGGCTTCCTCCTCATCGTGCACATAGTGGCGCGTGGTGCCCTGACCGGTCTCGCCATAGGTGCGGAACACCTCTTCAAGCTTGCCAAGTTCGTTGGCGTCATAGCTGAAGTGGCTGAACGTCTCTTCGCCGGCGGCCTTGCGGGCCTCCAGTTCGGCCTTCATGTCGGACCGGTCGAAACGGTGGAACGCATCGCCCTCGATCGACACGGTCGAAACGCCTTCACGGCGGAAGATCTGGTCAAAGGTGCTTTTGACCGTCGTTGTGCCAGCACCGGACGACCCGGTGACCGAGATGATGGGATGTTTCTTAGACATGGGAATTTCCAGTTCAGGCGCGGAACAGACCGCGATTTCCAAAAAGTGCTGCAGCTTCTTGATCGGGCAGATCGTAATAGCTCATGACCCGGTCAACCTTTTCGACAGAGCCGAAAACCAGCGGTGTTCTGGCGTGCAGTTTTTCCGGCACGCGGTTCAGAATACGCTCGGTGCCGGTTGTCGCCTTGCCCCCGGCCTGTTCGACCAGAAAGGCAATCGGCGCGCATTCATAGACAAGCCGCAGACGGCCCGCGCTATAACCTTCGCGGTCGTCAGAGGGGTAAAGGAAAATCCCGCCGCGGGTCATGATCCGGTGGGTTTCCGCCACAAGCGACGCGACCCAGCGCATGTTGAAATTCTTGCCACGCGGACCGTCGGCACCGGCGATGCAATCGTCGATATAGGCGCGGATCGGTTGCGGCCAGTGACGATAGTTCGACGCGTTGATCGCATATTCCTGCGCGGTGTCCGGGATCGACGGGGCGTCGGCGACTTCGTGGAACACACCGTCCGACCGATCCATCACGAACAGCCGGACACCGGCGCCAAAGGTCACGATCAGCGCGGTCTGCGGACCGTAGACGAAATAGCCCGAGGCGATCAGATGTTCGCCTGCCCGCAGGAACGTGGCCTCGCCTTCGTCCAGCGCCGGCTGAATGCCAAAGATCGTCCCGATCGACACGTTCACATCGATGTTCGACGATCCGTCCAGCGGGTCGATCGCCAGCGCCAGATCGCCCTTGGGGTTCAGTTCGACAACCTCTTCCTGCTCTTCCGAGGCGTACCAGCGAATGGCGGACCCTTTCAGCGCGGCGGCAAAGGCTTCGTCGGCCATGACGTCCAGCGCTTTCTGGGTGTCGCCATCGGCGTTGCCGCCCACGTCCACGCCCAACTGGTTGCCCAGCGCCCCCTGCGAAATCGTATCCGATAGCGAGGCAGAAACGCGGCAAAGCGCGTCCATTACATCTGTCAGTGCGGTAGGTATCTGGGCACCTGTCGGTGCGATCATCTGAGCCATCAGCACAGGGCCTCCCTTCCCCGGTTGTGATTGCCTTTGAAGATCAGGGTTTTTGGTGATAAATAAATTTAAAAATACGAACACAAATGTAAGGAAAACTTTGAAACGGCTTGATCAGATCACTTTACGGCAACTCAGGGCGCTTTTTACGGTCGTTGAAACGGGCAATATCTCCACCGCTGCCGAGACCCTTGGCCTGACCGGCCCGGCCATACACAACCAGTTGAAATCCCTAGAGGAAACCGTCGGCGCGCCATTGCTGGTTCGCGAAGGTCGCTGGCGCAACTCGCCCACCGAACAGGGCAAGGTCCTGATTGCCACCTATGCCGAGATGCGTGCGTCAATAGAGCGCGCTATTCTCAACCTCAACGCGATCGAGCGCGGGCAAAAAGGCACCGTGGTGCTGGGTGCCGTCAGCACGGCAAAGTATTTTGCGCCCAGAATCGTCGCCCTGCTGCAGAACGAAATGCCCGAAATCGAAGTGGTCCTGAAGATCGCAAACCGGGCGGCGACCATCGACGCCCTGTCGCAGGGGGCATTCGACCTGTGCATCATGGGCCGCCCCCCGCGCGATCCCAGATTCGAGGCGCTGCCGCTGGTCGACCACCCCCATATCTTCATTGCGGCCGCCGATCATCCTTTGGCCTCTGAACCATTGGTCTGTCCCGACAGGCTGTTTGCCGAACGCATCGTTTTGCGCGAACCGGGGTCGGGCACGCGTATTCTGGCGACCCGCTTTCTGGATGACTTCGGCAAGGGCCGCGATGCCAATACCGTCGAGATGGGATCGAACGAAACCATCAAGCAGGCGGTGCTCAGCCGACTTGGCGTCGCGCTCATCTCGGCCCATACGGTCGCTGAACAACTGGAAAGCGGCACGTTGGTCGCGCTTAAGGTGCCAGGCACGCCGGTCGTGCGCAAATGGTACCTGCTGGCACCCAGCGATGGCCCCGGCAGCACCGCCGCAGGCCGGGTGCGCGATTGGCTTTTGTCCGACCCGCAGCGCTATTTCCCCCGGTATCAGGCAACGTGACCCCGCCACCATTCAGGAATCTGCGCGCCGGTACGGATGTGCACAGAAACCAATGTACTTGCCGCCCGGATTATGCTGCAAACGGGTTTAAGCCAACGGAGGCCATATCTTGACCCAGTTCCGCAACACCCCCTTTGATCAGCTTGAAATCGGGATGCAGGCCTCATCGACCCGGTTGTGCACGGCGGACGAACTTTACGTCTTTGCCAATGCCTCGGGCAATCTGAACCCGCTGCACCTGCAGGATGACGACGGGTGGGATGCGCTGGAACCCGTGGCCCCGGCGATGTGGCTGGGCGCGCTGATTTCGGCGGTGCTGGGCAACCGTCTGCCCGGGCCGGGCACGCTGTATCGCAGTCAGACCCTGCGGTTTCTGGATCACGCCAAGGCCGGGGACGAGCTGACGGCCACGGTACGGCTGGATGCCAAAGGCGCGGACGGATCCGCCACCTTTGCAACCTGGGTGGAACGGGCCGACGGCCTGCGCATCTGCGAGGGCACCGCCGAGGTGATCCCGCCAACCACCGCCCAAAGCTTTGACGCCAGCGACGTGCCCGGCCTGACCTTGCAGCGCCATGTTCATTTTGACCGGCTGATCGAACGGGCTTCAATGCTGGAGGCCCTGCCCACGGCGGTGGCGGCACCGGAAACGGCGGATGCGCTTGCCGGGGCTGTGCTGGGGGCCGAACACGGCATGATCCGGCCGATCCTGATCGGGGACAGCGCCAAGATTCAGGCCGCCGCCAAAGAGGCGGGTGTCGATATCACGGGCTTCGAACTGGTTCATGAACTGAGCCATGACGCCGCCGCCGCACGGGCGGTCGCGATGGTCCACGACGGGCGGGCAAAGGCGGTGATGAAGGGGCATCTGCATACTGATCAACTGTTGCGCCACATCATCAAACGCGATGGTGGGCTGCGCACCAACCGGCGGCTTAGCCATGTCTTTGTGATGGATGTGCCGGGGTTGAACCATCTGCTGCTGATTTCGGACGCGGCGATCAACATCACCCCCAGTCTGGAGGAAAAGGTGGATATCGTGCAGAACGCCATCAACCTTGCGCTGGCGCTGGGGATTGAAACGCCGCGCGCCGGAATCCTGTCCGCCATTGAAACCGTAAACCCCAAAATCCCATCGACACTGGATGCCGCCGCCCTGTCAAAGATGGCTGATCGCGGGCAGATCACCGGCGGCGCGGTTGACGGCCCGCTGGCGATGGACAATGCCATCAACCTTGAAGCGGCCCGCACCAAAGGGATCAAATCGATGGTTGCGGGGCAGGCCGACATCCTGATCGCCCCCAATCTGGAATCTGCCAATATGATCGCCAAGGAACTGACATTTCTGGCCCATGCCGAAGCGGGCGGGCTGGTGGTCGGCGCCCAATGCCCGGTCATCCTGACCAGCCGGGCCGATGACGACAAGGCGCGGCTTGCCTCCTGCGCGGTGGCCGCCCTTTACGCAGCATGGCGGGCCAAACGATGAGCGATGACCGTTTTATCCTGACCCTGAATGCGGGCTCCTCTTCGCTGAAATTCTCGGTCTACCGGGCAGAGGCGGAACCGGTTGAAATCGCCGTCGGACAAGTCGAAAATCTGGGGCCCGCCGCCGAACTGAAGGCGCGGATCGGCGTGGATAAGATCAAGGCCGATCTGGGCCCCGCCGACCACCGCGAAGCCATGCGCGCGATTCTGGAACACTGCGAAACCATCCTGAACGGGCGGGCGCCGGTGGCTGTGGGACATCGGATCGTGCATGGCGGGGTCGACTACGCCGAGCCGCAGATCCTGACCCCGGATGTCGTGGACAAACTGACCACGCTTGTGCCGCTTGCGCCGCTGCACCAACCTTTCAATCTGCAGGTGATCGAAGCCGCGATTGCCGCCTTCCCCGATGCCGTGCAGGTCGGATGCTTCGATACCGCCTTTCATCGCAACCACCCTTGGGTGAACGACACCTTCGGCCTGCCCCGCCGGTACTATGACAAAGGCGTCCGGCGCTATGGGTTTCACGGGCTGTCCTATCACTACATCGCCGGTGCCCTGCGTGATCGCGAACCGGGGCTGGCCGCCGGGCGCGTGGTGATAGCGCATCTTGGCAACGGGGCGTCGATGTGTGGGGTGCGCGATGGGCGCAGCATCGCCTCGACCATGGGGTTTTCCGCGCTGGACGGCCTGCCGATGGGCACAAGATGCGGACAGCTGGACCCCGGCGTCCTGCTGTATCTGATGGAAAACGAAGGGATGACCGCCCCGGAAATCACAACCCTGCTGTACACCGAAAGCGGGCTGAAAGGGCTGTCGGGCGAAAGCAATGACATGCGGCACCTGCTGGCCTCGGCCCGGCCCGAGGCGGCGCAGGCGATCGACTATTACGCCTCCCGCATCCGCCGCGAACTTGGCGCCATGGCCGCCAGTCTGGGCGGGATAGACGCATTGGTCTTTTGTGGTGGTGTCGGGGAAAATTCCGCGCCGATCCGTGCGATGATCTGCGACGAAATGGAATGGCTGGGCATCGCGCTTGATCCATCCGCCAACACGGCACACGCCCACCGAATCAGCACCGGCCCTGTCGATGTCCTGGTCATGCCCACGGATGAGGAACGGGTCATTGCCCGCGCGGCGACCAAAGCGGTCCGCAGCTGATCCACATCCCCCCGGCAGCGGCAATCTGTGATGCAGGCACCCTTTTTAGCGGTTTGAACCATTGGCCGATCGGGCGGTATTGCGCGCCGAATATATCCGAGTAAAAAAGTCAGATTGACTTATCCGACTTATTCACTCAAGAATAAACCAACTTCTAGCCACCCCGAACCGTAGCGCACTGGGCAAGCCCGATATTGTCAAATGAAAGGACTTCGATGATGCAGGGTATCCTTGATTTTCTGAAAGTGCGGCTGATCGCGCTGCCTGTGCTGAAACGGGCCGAGATTGTCGAACTTCTGGGCGAAACAGGCGCACCGCGCGGGTTCTGCCTTGAATGGTATTTCGACAGCCTGGAACACCGCGAGGCGCGACAGCCATGAGCCTGCATTTCGCAACCCCCACAACCGCACAAATGCCCAACAACAACCTGCCCTCGTACAGCGCGCAGGACCTGACAAAGGGCGGCGACCTGGCTCAGATCGTGCTGGGCGATCAGATTTACACCCTGCGTATCACGCGGGCGGGAAAGTTGATCCTGACAAAATGAACGTGCAGAATGTGAACCGTGGCGGCGCGCCGGTGGGCTTTTTGTCCGAACTGTCTCAGATCGAGGCAAGCGTCGTCATATACATGCGCCTGTGGTGCGACGGCAAAGCCGCGCAACAGGCGGTGTGGAATGATTTCGCGTCCAATCTGGGCACCGACCGTGGCCGCAAGGCGATCGGGTCGCTGGAACAATTGTTCGGCCTGTGCGCCAAACACGGGCGCCGCCCGATGATGCGCCATTCGGTGAACTGCAAATGTCTGGGCGCCGATGAAAGCTGTTTTGCGAATTTCGTCCGGGCGGCGACCGAGGGCGAACACGAAGACGCCCTGCTGATCGCGACCCTGCTTGTGCGGGCCGACTTTGCCCCGCTGATCACGTCGCTGGCGTCTGACGTCGGACTGGCGCTGAAACAGATGGCCCTGCGGCACTCCGGACCCGTGCATGACACCCATTCCACCCATCCAACACTTCACTAAAAGGTTCACTACATGAAACGTCTCTACCTTGTTACAACAGCGCTTGGCCTTGGTTTGGCAGCCCCTGCACTGGCTGCGGACAAAGCCGCCGTTCTGGACAATTACGCAGACATCGCCGAAGCGAAATACGCCGACAGCCTGATCACCGCGCAGCGTCTGCAGTCCGCCGTTGAAACGCTGATCGCCACCCCCTCGGCCGAGGCCCTGCAAGCCGCGAAATCCGCATGGCTGGCCGCGCGCGTTCCCTATCAGCAGACCGAGGTTTACCGCTTTGGCAACCCGATCGTCGACGATTGGGAAGGCAAGGTGAACGCATGGCCGCTGGACGAAGGGCTGATCGACTATGTCGATGCCTCTTATGGCGGGGCGTCGGACGAAAACGCCTTTGCCGTGCTGAACGTAGTCGCGAACCCCAGCTTTACCCTGTCCGGTGAAACCGTGGATGCGGCCGAAATCACCCCCGCGCTGCTGTCCGACACATTGCAAGAGGCCGACGGGATCGAAGCCAATGTCGCCACCGGCTATCACGCGATTGAATTCATGCTGTGGGGGCAGGATCTGAACGGCCATCAGCCGGGCGCGGGCAATCGTCCCTGGACCGACTATGCCGCTGGCGATGCCTGCACCAATGACAATTGCGACCGCCGGGGCGCCTATCTGAAGGCCGCCACCGACCTGCTGGTGTCTGATCTTGAATATATGGCCGGGCAATGGGCCGAAGGCGGCGCCGCGCGGGCCGCTGTGATCGGCGGCGAAAACGCAGGCCTGTCGGCCATGCTGACCGGCATGGGATCGCTGTCTTACGGCGAACAGGCGGGCGAACGTATGCGCCTTGGCCTGATGCTGAACGACCCCGAGGAAGAGCATGACTGTTTCTCTGACAACACCCACAACAGCCATTATTTCGACGGGCTGGGCGTTCAGAACGTCTATCTCGGGGAATATGTGCGCGTTGACGGCACTGTCGTTTCGGGGCCGTCGCTGTCGGACCTCGTGGCCGAACAGAACCCTGAACTGGACGCCCAGATGCGGGACAAGCTGGGCGCGACCATGATGGCGCTGGGGCGGATCAAGATCGCGGCAGAGGCCGGTTTTTCCTATGACCAGATGCTGGAACGCGGCAACGCACCGGGCGAGGCATTGGTGATGGGCGGGGTCAACGGCCTGATCGACCAGACCAAGACAATAGAGCGCATTGTAACCGCTCTTGAACTGGATCAGATTGCCTTCGAAGGCTCGGACAGCCTTGATAACCCGGGTGCCGTGTTCCAGTAACAATCAAAGCTGTGGCGCGGTTCCTGCCTCGCCACAGCCTCCGACACCAAAATTCGGCACGACCACAGGCCAAAACAACATGCGCAGCTTACCGCCACGACAATGGGTCACACTCTGTCATCTGACGCTTCTTTCCATCACAGCTTTCCCCACCGGCGGATATGCCGACACAGGTCTGGGTGATCCGCATCTGAACGTGATCGCCCGCACCACCGAAGAGGCGGCGCGGATCGAACATGTGCTGGCCCCGCCGACGGATTTCACCACAATCGAACGGTTCGAGGACCTGCCCGCCGGGGCCGCCACGGTACGGGCGCGGACCGATGCGAATGCGTTTTCCGACCCCTCGGGCAATATCAGCTTTGACCGGGAACTGGATTTCAAGGTCGGCAACGGGCTGTTCCGCAAAATCTGGGTATCGTCACCGTCGTCCACGCTGGCCTCGGACGGGTTGGGCCCGATCTACAATGCCCGCTCCTGTCAGCGCTGCCACCTCAAGGATGGGCGCGGCCACCCACCCGAAGGCCCCGATGACAATGCGATTTCCATGTTCCTGCGCATCTCGATCCCCGGAACCGTCGAAGACCGCATCGCCGAGATCGAAGGCTATATCGGCACAGTGCCCGACCCGGTCTATGGCAAACAGTTGCAGGATTTCGGGGTCGCGGGTCAGGCTGCGGAATATAAACTGGGCATCACCTATACCGAGATCGAGGTGCCCCTGTCCGACGGCGAAACCGTGCATCTGCGCGCGCCGACCTACGAGGCCCTTAATCTGGGCTACGGGCCATTGCACAAGGACGCGATGCTTAGCCCGCGGGTGGCGCCGACTATGATCGGCTTGGGATTGCTTGAAGCGATCCCAGCCGCGGATATTCTGGCCGGTGCCGATCCTGACGATCTGGACGGCGATGGCATTTCGGGCCGCCCCAACATCGTCTGGTCCAAAGAATTCGACAAGCCCATGCTGGGACGGTTCGGGCATAAGGCCGGGGCGCCGACGGTGCGCCATCAAAGTGCCGGGGCCTTTGCTGGCGATATCGGCATTTCAAATCCGCTGTTCCCCAACCCATGGGGCGAATGTACCGGTGCGCAAACCGATTGTATCGCCGCCCCGCATGGCAACGATGCCGGGCAGGACGGGCTGGAGATCGACGCCGAAGGCCTTGATCTGGTAACATTCTACAGCCGCAATCTGGGCGTGCCCGCCCGCCGGAACGCCGACGACCCCGAGGTTCTGCACGGCAAACAGGTGTTCTATGACAGCGGCTGCACATCCTGCCACACCCCGAAATTCGTGACCCACCGGTTGCAGGATCAGCCGGAACAAAGCTTTCAGCTTATCTGGCCCTATACCGACATGCTGCTGCATGACATGGGCGAAGGTCTGGCCGACAACCGCCCCGAGGCGCGCGCAAACGGGCGCGAATGGCGCACCGCGCCCCTGTGGGGGATCGGCCTGACCGAACAGGTCAGCGGCCATACCTATTTCCTGCATGACGGGCGTGCACGATCGCTGCTAGAGGCTATACTGTGGCACGGCGGCGAGGCTGAAGGCCCAAGAAACAGTGTCGTGGCCATGCCCAAATCCGATCGGGATGCCCTGATCAAATATCTGGAAAGCCTGTAATATGAGAGCCTTCTTGGCCATCCCGTTCTTGCTGTGCACCCAAGCAGTCGCAGCCGATGTATCGGCCATCGTCGATGACCACATCCTGCCGCGGTTCGAAAGATTGGCGGCCACCACAGATCAGCTTGCCAAGGTCGCGGCCACCGACTGCGATCCGGAATCGGCGGAGCTGCGGGGCAGCTATCATGCTGCGTTTGACGCCTGGGTTGCCGCCAGCCACCTGCGCTTTGGCCCGACCGAGACCGGCGAACGCGCCTTTGCGCTGGCCTTCTGGCCGGACCCGCGCGGCGCCACGCCAAAGGTGCTGTCACAACTGTTGTCGGGCAGCGACCCCGTGGTCGACGACGACGCCAGCTTTGCCAGCGTGTCGATTGCCGGGCGCGGGTTTTACGCGCTGGAATTTATGCTGTTCGACGATCAGATCATGGTGGCGGGAACGCCGGAATATCACTGCAAACTGGTTCAGGCGATTGCCGACGATATCGACCAGACGGCCGATGCCATCTGGCAGGACTGGTCGGACCGTTATGCCGCATTGCTGAAAACCGCAGGCACGGACGGGAATGCCACCTATCAGACCCGCGAAGAGGCGATACAGGAACTGTACAAGGCCCTGACCACCGGCCTGCAATTCACCTCGGACGCCCGTGTGGGCCGCCCCTTGGGCACCTTCGACAAACCGCGCCCCCGCCGGGCCGAGGCGCGCCGGTCGAACCGGTCGCTGCGCCATGTGGTGCTGTCGCTGCAAAACCTGCGCGATCTGGCCCGCGATCTGGCCGCAGAGGACGAGAACCTGACAAATACCGTGTCGGCCGCCTTTGACGAAGCTTTGGCGCGTGCCGATGTGATCAGCGATCCAAGCTTTGCGGATATCAATGACCCGCAGGCGCGGCTGCGTCTGGAAATCCTGCAACAGCACATTGATGCAATTCGCGAAATTCACGCCGCAAACCTGGGGGCGCATCTGGGCGTCTCCGCAGGTTTCAACGCATTGGACGGAGACTGACATGGCCACACGCAGAGGATTTCTTGCCGGTCTTTTGGCAGCCGGCCTTGTGCCCAAACCCGGCTGGGCGGATGTGGGCGGCCCCGCATTTCTGGCCGCGGCGAAACTGCCCGAGGGCGGCTTTCATCTGTTCGGGCTGGACCCGGCGGGGGCCACGTTGTTCTCGGTGCCATTGCCGGACCGGGGCCACGCCGCCGCCGCCCACCCCAGCCGGCCGCAGGTCGTGGCCTTTGCCCGCCGCCCGGGGACCTTTGCCCTGGTCATCGACTGCATGACCGGAAAAACAGTGGCCCAACTGGACGCCCCCGAAGGGCGGCATTTTTACGGGCATGGCATTTTCTCGGTGGATGGCAGTTTGATGTTCACGCCGGAAAATGACTATGAGGTGGGCCAGGGCCGCATTGGCATCTGGGATTGCGATGCCGGATACACCCGCGTGGGCGAATTTTCGTCCCATGGCGTCGGGCCACATGATGTCGTCCGCCTGCCGGGGCAGGATATTCTGGTCGTCGCCAATGGCGGGATCGATACCCACCCCGACTCTGGCCGCACCAAGTTGAACCTGCCCACGATGCGCCCGAACCTGAGTTACGTGGATCTGGACGGGCGGTTGATCGAACAGGTCGAACTTGATCCCGCGCTTCACCACAACTCGATCCGGCATCTGGCGATCCGCGACGATGGGCTGGTGGCCTTTGCCATGCAATGGCAGGGCGATACCGCCGAACATCCGCCGCTTCTGGGGCTGCATCAGATCGGATCCGCGCCGGTGCTGCTGTCAGCGCCGGGCGATCTTCAGCCCACGATGAAGGGATACGGCGCCAGCGTGGCCTTTTCGGGCGACGGGCAAAGCGCCGGGATTTCGTCATCGCGCGGCAACACCGCCCATTTCTATGATGTGGCCAGCGCCGGTTTTGCGACAGCTATCACCGCGCCGGATGTCAGTGGCCTCAGCGGGACCCAACAGGGGTTCCTGGCCACCACCGGATTGGGCGAGGTTTTGGACATCCGCAAGAACGTGATCCAAAACGTCTCGCGACACCCGGTTTCCTGGGACAACCA
Source organism: uncultured Paracoccaceae bacterium (assembly GCA_947500775.1). GTDB lineage: Bacteria > Pseudomonadota > Alphaproteobacteria > Rhodobacterales > Rhodobacteraceae > CANMTD01. The sequence goes on along the minus strand of CANMTD010000007.1, from coordinate 23,866 downwards.
CCTGATTTCGATCTAGGCCCGCGCCTGCAGCACCGCACCGAACCTGCGCAAGCGGCTGGTTGTTTTTCCGAATGGAAATGCTTCATCTGAAACAAGAATTCGCAAGGCCAAAAGCAATAAGGGCGGTGGGCGATAATCGCCCCCGCCCTACGCCGCTGGGGGTTTAAACCGCCGCGACAACAATGACTTCGACTTTGTAGTCAGGTGTCGCGAGTTTTGCCTCGCCCGTCGCACGCGTTGGTGGATTGGCGGGATCAACCCACGCGTCCCATACTGCGTTCATTTCGGCAAAGTCCGACATCGAGGCCAGCCAAATGGTTGTTTGCAGGATTTTCGACTTGTCCGAACCCGCCTCGGCCAACAGCCTTTCGACACTGGCCAGCGTTTCTCTGGTCTGCGTCGCGACATCCGCGCCGGCAGTGCCCACTTGTCCGGCCAGCCAAACAAGGCCGCCATGAACCACTGCCTGGCTCATTCGGGCGCCCGGCTCTATTCGCTTGATATCACTCACGTGTTTGGTCCTTTTGATTGTTATTGAACTTCTGGATAAGGCAATGGCATCCGCGCCACCACACTGATGCCTCCGATGACCCGCTGTCAGGCGACACTTCGTTCTTCCATTTGCGACAGGAACTTTCCTTTTTCATGTGTTGCCCCGCCATCTCGTATCCCATCTGGCTTCAATAGTCCTAACCTTCTCTTTCGTAAAAGTTAGGACTGATTTGCAGATCAGCACCAAAGGCTGGCTGGGTCCTTCCCGAGGCCGGAACAATCTTTCAAAGCCGCCGTGCCAAAGGCTTTGGAGGCCGCCGGGCCCAAGCCCCCTAACAATCAGGGTATTGGGTGAACCATGCCACAGCGCCCGCTTCCAAGACATGACCGCTTGGGCCATCAAACGGATCGAGACGGCGATCACGCGTCATCGGTTTTGTCGGCGTGAAACTTGTTCTCGCGGGCGTCACCGAACAGCTGCCTGCTCTCAAGGTATTCGCGCTGGTAGCGGTAGAAATCCACCAGAAATTCCCATTCCTGATTCTGCGGCACCTTTTCGTGATAGCCAATCTTGCCGATGATGGTTCGGGCGATGTCGTGGACGCGTTTGCGTTCTTCGGGGCCTTTTGGCGGGCTGCGCAGGATGGTTTCAAGCGTCTGCAGCTCAAAACGACCGTAGATTTCCAGATGTTCGGGATGGAACTCATAGCCGCGGCTGGAGGCCAGTGGCGCTGTGGCCAGATCCGGCAGCAGCGTGGTCTTCGGCTGATCGACGACGACGGTGCCCGCGATCATGTCGCCAAGGCGCTGGCGGCGGCGGTTGGTAAACGGGATGATCAGCACCAAAAGCACCCAAAGGATCAGCACTGTCTGCTCAAGGCCGGTCATCGCGCTGGCCCCGATCAGCGTGGTGATGGGGGTAAAAACCTCGATCTCTTTCATCAGGTTGCGGGCGGTGATCTGGTGCGGGGTCAGGCGGCGGCCATCGGTGCTGATGACGCGGATCTTTGTGATCCGCTTGCCAAGCGTGCGACCGTTCCAGACCAGTTCGGAAAAGATATAGTATGGAATGCGGACGAAGAAGACGAGCAGCAGGAACAGCGTAACGAGCGCGGATCCGGCAAGAAGACCGGACCAGACGACCAGCAGGATCACCACAAAGACCCCGCCAAAAGTAATCAGCACATCGACGATCTGCGCGCCCAGACGCGTGCCAAGCGAGGCCAGGTCGAACATGATCGGCACGCCTTCGGGCGGCAGATAGTTTTCCAGACGGCGTTTGGCGGGGCTTGTGGTGGTCATCGGGCCGCCCCCTCGCGTCCAGCCAGCATCAGCCAGGCCAGCCACATCAGCCCCAGCCCCCAACCAATCGCCAGCCGCCACTCGGTGGACTGGACCAGCTGGCGCAGGAACCCTTCGACCAGTGCTGCCACGATCAGCATCAGCCCAGCCAGGATCATCAGCTTGACCGCATCCCTGCCGTTATGGTGCAGGGCGGCGCGGCGGGTCCGGTTTCCGGGCATCAGCACGGCAAGCCCCAGCTTTGCGCCGCCCGCACAGGCAACGCAGATCGCCGAAAGCTCGGTCACGCCGTGGATCGACAGCCAACCAAGGACGTCATAGCCCAGCCCCGCATCGATGAAGGTCGCCGAAAACGCCCCCAGCAGGACACCGTTATAGAAGGTCAGGACAAAGCTGGGCAGCATTGCGAAGACACCCAGCGCGAAGATCAGGATCGCGATTTGCGTATTGTGCGAGAAGAGGAACGAGGCGAAGACGCCCAGACCCTCGCCCGAGCGTACCGAGGTATCGTAAAGCGTACTGCGCAGATAATCGGCCGAGGCTTCGGGCGTGCGGCCATCGGCCAGCTCCGCTGGCACGAAGGTGAAATACCAGGACGGGTCCTGCTGAAAAAGCGCGTAGCCGGTGAAGCCACCCAGAAGCATTGCCAGAAACCCGATAAAAAGCGCCAACCCCGAACGGCGCACCGCCTGCGGGATGGACTGCGTGAAAAGCCGTGTCAGCGCGCCACGCACGCTTTCCTGCGGGGCGTAGACCACCAGATAGGCGCGCGCGCAAAGCCGGTCGAGATAGGTCAACAGCGCCTTGTCCATCGAGATTGCGCGGGCCACGCTGAGCGAATTCATCGCCTGCCGGTAGAGGCTGGAAAGCTCCAGCGCCTCTTGGTACGAAAACCCGTGCACCCCGCCCTTTTCGGCCCGCGTGATCAGATCTTCCAGCCGACGCCAGCCCGGTTCGCGCTCTTGCCGGAACCGTGCCGAACGGATCGGATCGGAAACGTTGTCGGGGGTCTGGGCAGGATCGGTCATATCAGCTCCTGCGCTTTGATATCGATATAGCGTGAGATCAGCGCCGAGGTCAGCGACCCGGGGTCGGTGTCAAGGCAAAGCACACCCAGACGTTGCAGCCGATCAAGCACCGCCTGACGTTCTTGCAGCACCTGCGCGGCCGAAACCGAGCGCGAGATCGCGTCCATCGAAAGCTCGCCGGGGCGGGCGGTATCCTGCAGCGCCGGATCGCGCATGGCGACGTAAAGCACCAGATGCTGGCGGGTCATAACCGCGAGGTTTTCGATCAAGAGTTCTGCCGTCACGCTGTCGACGAAATCGGAAAAGATCACCACCAGCGACCGGCGCGAAAGCTTGCCGTTCAGATGCGAAAGCCCCAGCGTGTGGTTGGTTTCGGCGGCGTCGTAATGCAGGTCGGCGCAAGTCACCTGGACCCGCCCGAAAGCCGCGCGCCCGGGGCGCGGCGGGATGAAGTGCTGCGGCTGGCTGCTGAAGCTGTAGAAGCCAACGCTGTCGCCGCCCAGCCCTCCGGCCCAGGTCAGGGCAAGGGCTGCGTTGATCGCATGGTCGAGTTTCAGGAGCTTGCCGACGCGTTCGCCCATCAGATGCCCGCTGTCGACGCAGAGGATGATCTGGTGGTTACGCTCGGCCCGGGTTTCGCGTGACGTCAGCGAACGCATCCGGGCGGACCGTTTCCAGTCGATCGAGCGTGGGTCCATGCCCGGCACGAATTCCCTGAGTTGGTGAAGTTCGGACCCCTCACCGCGCAGGTTCATGTCTTTCATCCCATCCATCAACGGCAGCATGCGGGTATGGATATCGCCGCTGAGGATCGGGTTGATGTTGGGCAGTACGGTAATGGTCCGCTCAAGCCGCCAGTTCAGGATGATGTCGAAAAGCCCCAGCCGCGACGCGTATTTCAGCGCCAGGTTCGAGATTGCCTTTTCGCCGCGTTCGGTCAGTTGGATAGGCGTTTCCAGCGTCACCTCGCGTGTTTTGGGCGGCAGAACCGCTGGCGCGTCCCATGTTGCCTCAAGCCCCTTATCCAGCGTCAGGCGGGGTTCGATCCGCCGCGGCAGCACCCCGCGCCGCGCCGCGATATGGGCCGCAAAGGGAACAGACATGCCGTTGAAGCCGTTGGCCGGAGCATCGATACGGATCGCGATGTTGCGGCGTCCAACCGAGGTCAGAAGATCACCCAGCGCAACCACGACCAGCACGCCCCACAGGATCGCAAGCGGCCGCGCGCTGTCATGGACCGAAACGATCAGCACGACCGAAACAGCCGTCAGCCCCAGCACAAGGGCAATCAGAAGGCGCGCGGGCCGCATCCTAGCGCGGCGCGTCCAGCCGGTTGATGATCGTGCCAAGCACGTCATCGGCGGTGCGGCCTTCGATCTCGGCTGTGGGACCCAGAACGATCCGGTGGCGCAGCGCGGGAAGCAGCAGAGCCTGCACATCGTCGGGGATCGCGTAATCGCGACCGTCAAGCGCCGCGCGCGCGCGGGCAGCACCGGCGATGGCATCGGCAGCGCGTGTCGAAGCACCATGCAGGATTTCAGCGTCGCTGCGGGTCGCGCGGACCAGATCGACGATATAGGTCAGGATCGTCGGATCAAGCCGGATACTGTTGACCAGATCGTGCCCGGCCTGCAGCTCTTCGCGGCCCATCATCTGGGTGATCTGCGCACGCCCGCTGTCTGCCTCCAGCGGCAGTCCGGCATTGCGCGACAGGATGCTGATTTCGGCGTCACGATCGGGGAAATCCACGATCAGCTTGAACAGGAACCGGTCAAGCTGCGCCTCGGGCAGCGGATAGGTGCCGTGCTGTTCGATCGGGTTTTGCGTTGCGATAACAAAGAACTCTCCCCCCAAGGGGTGGCTGGTGCCGTCTATGGTGACCTCGCGTTCGTTCATCGCCTGCAACAGCGCCGATTGCGTTTTCGGCGGCGCGCGATTGATCTCGTCGGCCAGCAGGATATCGGTGAAGACCGGTCCGCGGGTGAGGCGAAATTCATTGGTCTGAAAGTTGAACAGGTTCACGCCCAGCACATCGCCCGGCATCAGGTCGGGGGTGAACTGAACCCGCCCGAAATCCAGGCTGGTGACCTTTGACAGGCACCGCGCCAGCAGGGTTTTCGCGGTGCCCGGCGGGCCCTCCAACAGGCAGTGGCCGCGCGCAAACAACGAGACCAGCAGAAAGTCGATCAGGGTGTCCTGACCCTGAACGACGGCGCCGATCTCGGATCGGATGTTCTCAGCGAGTTTCTGAAATTCTTGCAGGTTCATGTGTGTCCACAACTCTTTCCAACAGATGTCTATAGGTTTCCAGCGCGCGATGAAGTTCCGCGCGCGGCATGTTCGGGCCGCTCGTAATCAGTTCATCGACCGAAGCGTGAAAGGCAGATGCCAGGCCCGCGTCGCGCCGGGCAAGGTGATCGAAATAGCGTTTCTGGCCCGCCTCGCCCAGATTGGGGCCGAAGGTGCGAGTGGTCAGATCCAGCACCTGACCGCGCACGAAATCGGCGACCATCTGCCCGTCATTGCCCGAAAGCCGCAAGAGCCGTGCCTTGGCGGCAATGGCGGCGGTTTTCGATTGCTCAATGCGCCGGTCGTCTTCGGACAGCACCGGGCCGAACCGTTTTGCGCCGCGCCACAGAAGCAGGGCCAACACAAGCATCAGCATCGACCAGAGCACGGAAAACGGATAGTCGAAGAACCGCGCAAGATCAGAGCTTGATCTGGTGTAGTCGCGCCGCTCTGCCTGACCCTTGTCGATCGAGGTCAGAAGCCCGGGGCTGGTATCCACATAGACCGGGCGGGCGTCATCCGCGGTCAGTTCAGAGATCAGAGCCCGGGCAAATCCGGCATTCTGTGCCAGCGACAGGCCGTGGTTGTTCATCAGATCCGGATCGGACACGATCAGCGTTTCGTGGCTTATGTCGCTCCAGTTACAGGCGACGATCAGCACGCCATCCCCGAACCTTGTATGTTCCCGGCATGCCGTCGGTAAGCTGTCGGGTGCAAAGGTTTGCGCCTGAAACAGCGCGACCTCGTATTTTTCCCCGGTGCCAAGCCTATCGGTCACGAAATCCGCGCCAGCCCTGTCAAGCCGCAGCCCGCTCAGCCGCATCTGCCGGAAAAGCGATGGAAAGAACGCCGGGTTGATCAGGGTTTCGTCATGCGCGACCTTGGTCAGCATCATCCCTGATGTCCATTTAGGCAGCAGAACCAGGCTGGGAAGATCGTCAAGTTTCGTCCAATAATCCTTGGCACGGATGTTACGCTGCGTGGCCTGCCGGATCACCTCTTGCGAGGTTTCCGGATCGTCGGCGTCGTCATTGAGATCGATGTCATAAAGCGGCAGCAGCCGATGGCTGAGATCGCTGAGTTTCGGCGACAGGCGCGGGTGAGATTTCTTGACAGCGATGTCACCATCCTTCAGCCAGATCGGCAACCCGCCCAGCCCGATCACGGACCCGTCAAGGCGGCGGTCCAGTGCAGCGTTGCGCAAAGCCATAAACCCCATGACCCCCGCCGCAAGCAGCACCAGAACAATAAGCATGGGGGCCATGTTACGCATGACGGCTCCGCTTCTGGCCCATCAGCATCCCGCGCCCAAGCTCCAGCGCATGGGCAAAGGTCTCATCGCCGACGTCGCGCCCGCCGTAATGCGCCAGTTCGGCATCCCGCAGCAGCGTTGCCAGCGCTGGACGGTGCTGCCACCCCTCGGGCAGGCGCCTGAAAGCCTCGCGCTCGGTATCGGAGCGGGCAAAACGGGTATCGCTGTCTTCGCCCGCAAACAACAGGCAATGGCGCAGCAGCCGCACCAGCGCGTCGCGCCGGTCGGCCATGGCCGAAATACGCTGCAACAGGGTTTGGGCATCAAGATCGGCCTCATCCCCCGCGATCTTCCAGCTTTCAGGTGCTTTTTGCTTTTGCCTGATTTCGCGCGGTTCACCCGACAGCAATATTCCGGCCCCGCCAAACTTCATCCACAGTAAAAGAGCAATTAACAGCGCAAGAATGACCGCCAAAACGCCACCCCCGCCGCCGCCAAGACGGATCCCTTCGTCCCCCGCCCGGTCCCGGCGCTGCCGGGGGGCTGCGGCGCCTTTGGAAAGATCACCGGTCAGTTCCGCGGCATAGATGGCCTGGCGATCCAACGGATAGCGGGCCGTCGCATCGTCATATGCTTTTGACAGATCCGAGCGCGGCGCGGCACGCTCGGACGTAACGGTATAGCCTTTTTGCTCCTGCGCCGTGGCGGCGGCACCCAGGCACAGGAAAAGTGCAACTCCAAGACCACGAAAGGCGATGCGCGGCGGCATGCCGTGACGCACCCCGGGCTCAGGCGAAGACTTCCGCGCCGCTCTGTGCAACCAGCGGATCGGGACCGAACTTGTTCTCGCCGTCAGTCCCCTTGAGCACTGTGATCACGAACACCGCGATACTGGCCAGAATGCCGACAAAGGGAACCGCGCCAGCGATGATGCTGACCAGATACCACCATCCGGACAGGTTACGATCGTGGAAACGACGAACCACAACGGCAATCATCGGCAGGAACAGCGCGAGAGAGACCACGGTACCAAGTGCCAGAGTCAGAATGAGACCGGTCGACATTTCACCGGTTTCGACTGACGACGTCCCGCCAAGCAGCACGCCAAGCGCAATAAACGCAACTGATACAAGAAAGTAGAAGAGTATGAAATACCAGTATTCAGACCGCGACGCACGGCCAGAGAACGTGATATATTTTTCCCGGACACATGTGCGAATTGCTTCTTTGAAACCCATGAAAAACACTCCTAATAAGGCCACTGTAATAGTTGGTAGGCGAACACGGTTTTGCGTTCAAGGGCGCGAACGCAGTAAGCCACAATATACTTTGACGTGTGTTATGTGACGGACACTTTCACTTCACCACCAGATCGACTTCCCTGTATCGCTAATCTCTGATCGTGCAAAAATTGCGTCAAAATCTTGGTAAGCTGCTGTCAGACAATGGAAGACAAAGGGATACGCGCCTGCATCCCTGGCCATAAGCAGCGTAAGACGACCGTCGTTATAACCGCCGTAACCCTCATCTATTGGCTATGGGTCCTGCGCCCATTCCTTGCGAAAGCCCCCAAGCGGGCAAAGCTGCTGATATAATCGGCGGCCCAAATCGGTTGCCGCATAACCGCCCTCGCCCTTATGGACAAACCCGGCTGCATGCAGATCTTGCAGCCGCGCGTTGAGCGCCGCTGGTGGGATCGTTTCACATTCTTCCTCCGGCAGGTCCGGGCTCAGACCGGACCTTCTTTGCACAAGAGACCAATGGCTGCTTCCAGATTGTTCCACGTGATCGCAAACCTTTGGGCCGTAGAAGCCAAAACTTATGCGCCAAAGAAAATCTGTTGTTTCAATATCAACAGCTTAGCAGGGCATGAATGGTAAAACTATGTATCGCCCCACACCATCACATCACAGGTCGCAGTCACGCGGACTGGAACCCGGACAAAAAGCTGGTCAGATTGGCCCCAAGGTCATCGGACAGATAGCCCCCTTCCTGAACGATGACCGACGGCAGACCCAGCGCGGCGATCGCCTGTGCGATACGGGCAAAGCCCGGGGTCGTGACCTTGAACCCCTGAAACGGGTCGTTTTCGTGCGCATCAAGCCCAAGGGCAACGACCACAACATCCGCGCCGAACAGCGCGATCCGTTCAAGCGCGGTTTCCAGCCCCTTCAGAAACGCGTCATCCGTGGTACCGCGCGGCATCGGCAGGTTCAGGTTATACCCCATCCCATCGCCCGCGCCGCGTTCTTCGGCATGGCCCCAGAAGAAGGGGTAAAACCGGATCGGATCGGCATGAAGCGAGACCGTCAGAACGTCATGGCGGTTGTAGAAAATACCCTGCGTGCCATTGCCGTGATGCACGTCGATATCCAGGATCGCCGGTCTGCGCCCGGCTTTCAACAAGGCCTCGGCCGCGATGGCGGAATTGTTCAGAAAACAGAACCCGCCCGCAAGATCGCCAAAGGCATGGTGCCCGGGCGGGCGGCACAGCGCGTAAACCGAGCTCTCGCCCTGAAGGATCGCATCAACGCCGCCCAGCGCGGTCTGCGCCGACCAATAGGCCGCCTCCCATGTTCCGGCGGCGATTGGACAGGCGGTATCGGCCTGATGAAACCCCGCCTGACCCGCGGCCGAACGGGGATAGCTGGCGGTGCGCCGGTCCGGGTGGATGTTGGGGATCACCTCGTCCGAGGCGCCTTCGATCCGGCGCCACCTTGTGTGAATGGTCGACAGGAACGTCAGATATTCCGGCGAATGGATCGCGGCAATCGGCCCGGCACCGTGATCGTGCGGGACGTGGAAATCGCAACCTGCGGCCCTGGCCCCGGCGGTCAGCACCTCGATCCGGCGGGGCTGTTCGGGGTTCGGCAGAGGCTGACCGTTCGCCATGAAATTCTTGGGATCGTGGGCCCATTGGTGATCGTCGAAAATCGCTTTCATAGGTCTCCTCCCACAGCGGTAAGTGCCGTGCCTTCAAGGGTCATGTAGATGTCGCCCGGCGCCGTTGAAAACCCGAGCCTTGTGTAAAACGCGATGGCGCGGGGGTTGTCGTCGTAAACCGCCAGCCGCAGGAACCCCGCGCCCCATTGCGCCTTTGTCCGGTCCCGAACCGCCCCCAAAAGGCGCGCGCCAAGCCCCTGGCCGCGCAGCGTATCATCCACCCAAAGATCCGAAACATAGGCGCCAGTCATGCCGCGTGTCGTGGAAAACAGCGGCGAATAGACCGCCACGCCGACCACAGCACCGTCCGTTTCAGCCAGTTCAGCGTGAATTACGGGCATCGCGCCGAAAGCGGCCTGCGCCAGATCGGCATCACTGGTCCGGTGGGTATCGCCCATGCTGTCCGACAGGTCCCGCAGGGCCGCATTCAATCGGACGATATCCTCGGGCCGGGCCTGCCTGAAAGTCACCTGAGCCATGGGTTAGAACGCCACCCCGGCCTGCCCCTTGAGGCCCAGCATCGCGCGGGCCTCATCGGGTGTTGCCACCTCGCGGCCCAAAGCCTCGACGATTGATCGGATCTTTTCCACCTGCTGCGCGTTCGATTCCGCAAGCTGCCCGCGGGAAATATACAGATTATCCTCCAGCCCGACGCGGACATGGCCGCCCATGCCCGCCGCCATCGCGGCCATCGCCATTTGCTGGCGCCCGGCCGCCAGAACCGAAAATGTGTAGCTGTCACCGAACAGGCCGTCGGCGGTTTTCTTTAGATGGGTCAGATGCTCGGGCTCGGCGGGAATGCCGCCCAGAACCCCCATGACAAACTGGATGAAGATCGGCGCGTCGATCAGCCCGCGATCAACGAAATGGCGCAGCATGTAAAGATGCCCGACGTCATAGCATTCAAGTTCGAACCTTGCGCCACGGTCCTGCCCCATCAGTTGCAGAACGCTAACGATGTCGCGGGGGGTGTTCTTGAACACCAGATCGTCAGAGTTACGCAAAAACGGCTCTTCCCAGTCGAACAGCCATTCGGTGCGCTTGCCCAGCATCGGATAAAGCGCAAAATTCATCGTGCCCATGTTCAGCGAACACATTTCGGGCTCGGCCCTCAGGGGGCCTGCCAACCGCTGTTCGATCGACATCACCGCGCTGCCGCCCGTGGTCAGGTTCACGATGGCATCGGTGCCCGCCTTGATCCCGGGCAGAAACCCCATGTAATCGTCGACCTCGGACGAGGGTTTGCCGTTCTCCGGATCGCGGGCGTGCAGGTGCAGGATCGCGGCCCCCGCCTTTGCCGCACCAATGGCCTGTTCGGCGATCTGCGGGCCTGTGATCGGCAGGTACGGCGACATGGACGGGGTGTGAATGGACCCCGTAACCGCGCAGGAAATGATGATCTTGGACATGCTTTTCTTTCTTACCCGCAACGCGCAAGCGTGGGACCGACTTTGGCTGCGAACTGGTCCAGTGCGATGGTCAGCTTGCCGATGATTTCCTCGACATGTTCTTCGGTCGCGATCATTGGCGGGCAGACAAGGAAATGGTCCCCCTCGACCCCGTCACGCGTGCGGCGCGAATAGATGATCAGCCCCTGCGCATAGGCCAGTTCGACCAGTTCGACATAGGCCGACAGTTCCTTGGGCAGAGGCGTCATTGTCTGACGGTCCGAGACCAGTTCGAACGCCAGCAACAGCCCTTCGCCGCGCACGTCCCCGATGAAGGGAAAGCGTTGCATCAGATCCTGAAGCCGCGATTTCAGCAATCCCCCGACCTGTGCTGCGTTTTGCATCAACCCGTCGGTTTCGATCACGTCCAGCACGGCAAGACCGGCGGCACAGGCCAGCGGGTTGCCCGCATAGGTGTGGCCATGCATGAACCCGCCTGCGTCCAGAACCGGTTCGACGAAACGTTCGTGGGCGATCATCGCCCCCAGGGGCGCATAGCCCGCGCCAAAGCCTTTGGAAATCGCGATGATATCCGGCGCGACGCCCCAATGTTCGCCGCCCAGAAACCGCCCCGTGCGACCGCCGCCCGACATGACCTCGTCATGGATCAGGATCACGCCGTGCCGGTCGCAGATGTCGCGCACGGCCTGCATATAGCCCGCAGGTGGCACCAAAGCGCCGGTCGAGGCGCCGCCGATGGGTTCCTGAATGAAGGCCAGAACGCTGTCTGCGCCTTCCTCCAATATCTTCGCCTCCAGCATGGCGGCGTAATGCGCGCCCGTCGCCGGGTCCTCCAGATCCAACCCGTCAAGATAGGCGCGCGGGGCGGGGATTTTCGGCATCGCCTGCATCATCGGCAGGAAAGGATCGGTCAGCGGCGCATATCCGGTCAGCGCCAGCGCGCCCAGGGTCGAGCCGTGATAACTGGGGCTGCGCGAGATTACTTTCCAGCGCGACGCCTGCCCCACGGTCACCGCGTATTGGCGGGCAAGTTTGATGGCGCTTTCCACCGCTTCGGACCCGCCAGAGACAAAGAACACCTTTTCCATGCCTTCGGGGGACAGGCTGGCGACTTTCGCGGCCAGATGTTCGCCCGGTTCCGATTCAAAATGCAGCCGATATCCGAAGGTGGACTTGTCCATCTGGCGGCGCATCGCCTCGATCACCCTTGGGTCGGAATGGCCGATATTGCTGACCATCGCGCCGGACGATCCGTCCAGATAGCGCGTGCCATCCACGTCCCACATATAAACGCCCTTGGCCTCGGCCAACATCGGGCGGCGGGCACGGGTCTGGTAAAAAAGGTGGCTATTGCGGGCCATCGGGCGTGCCTCCGGGAAGGGCCGAACAGTCCTTTGCCCGGAACCGCAAACAGACCGCGGCGCCGGTTTCAAACGGGTGATCCTCGATCATGTTGATCGCCTGCAACGCGTGATTCCCAACCCGCAGGAAATACCGGGCGGATTGTCCCTGATAATCCACGTTTTCCACCGTGGCTGCGACCGCAAGCCGACCGTCGTCAGGGGCATCCGCAGGCATAAGATGCAGCTTTTCCGCGCGGATCACCAGTTTCGCCGGACCTGGGCCCGTGATCTGCGGCGCGCGGCTGCGGGGGATTTTCAGATGCGGAAAACCATCGATGTCCAGGCCGATCGCGTCGCCCTGCGTGCCGATGCACTGTCCCGAAAGGATGTTCGACGCGCCCAGAAACTGGGCCACGAATTCCGAGGCGGGGCTGTTGTAAACCTCTTCGGGCGAGCCGACCTGTTCGACGCGGCCCTTGGACATCACGATGATCTGGTCCGACATCGCCAGGGCTTCGGTCTGGTCGTGGGTCACGAAAACCGTGGTCACGCCGATGCGTTGCTGAATGTTCTTCAATTCGACCCGCATGTCTTCGCGCAGGTTGGCATCCAGCGCCGACAGCGGTTCATCCAGCAACAGGACGTCCGGTTCGATGACGATGGCGCGGGCCAGCGCGATGCGCTGCTGCTGTCCACCGGACAATTCCTTTGGGTACCGCCCGCCGACATCGGGAAGCTGCACCAGCTCCAGCGCCTCTGTCACCTTGCGCTGCGTTTCTTCTTTCGAAACGTTACGGTAGTTCAGGCCGAAGGCAATGTTTTCGGCCACGGTCTTATGCGGGAAAAGCGCGTAGTTCTGAAAGACCAAGCCAAGGTTTCGTTTGTGGATCGGCACATCGTTCATGCGCTTGCCGTTGATCGCGATCTCGCCCTCGGTTGCGTCCAGCAGGCCCGCGATCATCCGCAGCGTCGTCGTCTTGCCGCATCCCGACGGCCCCAGAAGCGTCACGAAACTGCCCTCTGCGATGTCCAGCGACATACGGTGAACGGCGGTGAACGTACCGAACTTCTTGACGATATTGGTTAGGGATACTGCGCTCACGGCGGCTCACCTCCGGGTATGAAACTGGTGCCCCGACCCCGCGCGAACCGCAGGGTCGGGAAAGTGCGACCTTAGTATCCGCGCTGGACGCGGCTGAAGGTTTCGGACCATTCCGCCTCGTTGCCATTCCAATAGCCCGGATTGGCAAAGGTCAGACCCGACAGGGTACCGGTCGCGTCAAAGGCCGGCAGCGTCGGAATCTTGGCCCCCAGATCGACCTTGGTCGGGTCAAGCGCCGGCGGATAGTTCTGCCCCTCGGCCACGGCGATCGAGGTTGCCGGATCAAGCATGAAGTTCAAAAGCTCTTCACACGCCCCCATCGGGCTGCCCTTCATGACGAACAGGCATTCCTGCCAGCCAAAGCCGTTCGGCGGATCGTAATAACCGATGTCGTGACCCTGTTCCTGCAGGGCATAGATGCGGCCCGACCAGGCTTCGGTCACGTAAATCTCTTCCTCGGCCAGCAGGCTCATCAGCTCGGCGCCCGATCCCCAGTATTTCAGTGCCAGATCGCGGTGCGTGCGCACGGCTTCCCAGACGGCGTCGATGTCGGTGATGTTATTCGGGTCCTGCCCGGTTTGCAGCGCGCCGTACCAGATGCGGGTGCGCCAGTCGCTCCAGCCGCCGATCTTGCCCTTATAGGCGGCGTCGATCAGGATCTTCGCGCCCTTCTCTTTCATCTCCTCGTCCGAGATGTATTTGCGGTTATAGGCAAGGCCCGTGGTGCCGTAATCATAGGGCACCGCGCTCAGGCTGCCGGGCGTTACCGAGGAAAACGCGTTGGTCAGGGCGGGCATGACCAGTTTCATGTTCGGGATATTGTCCAGGTTCAGCTCGCTGGCCAGTCCAAAACCTTCATAGCGGGCATAGTCGAAAACGCCCGACAGATGCGCGATGTTATATTCGCCTTCCTTGCTGGCGCGGACCAGCGCAAGATATTCATCCCCACCCGGGAAAGTGCCGTCGACAACCTTGACGCCGCTCTTTGCAGTGTAGGGGTCAAAGGCGTGTTTGCGGAACGCTTCGGAGACGATGCCGCCCCAGCCGTCGAACCGGACCTGCGAAACGGATTGCGCGTTGGCGTATTTGGCAAAGGGGGTCTGCAGCCCATAGGCCGCACCGACCGCGCCCAGCAGGCTAAAGAATTTGCGGCGGCTGATGTCGCCATCCTGAAACCGGTCGCGCAAGCGTTCATAACGTTTTGTGTCATCCATTTTAGCAGTCTCCATGTTGGTTCATTGGTGGTTCGGGCGGTTCATCCGCCGCTCGTTTTGTTCATGCGTCTGGCAATCGCCATGCCCAGCAGGGGCAACCCGACCGTCATCACGATGATGACCGTCCCAAGGGCGTTGATTTCAGGCGAAATCGAATTGCGCAGCATCGAGAAAATCTGGGTCGGAACGGTTTCGATCCCGCCCGGTTTCCAGAACAGGGTGCCGGTGATGTCGTCAAAACTGATCGTGAAGGCAAAGAGCCCCCCGGCGGCAACCGCGGGCATCAGCAGCGGCAGGGTAATCGTCAGAAACGTCTGTCGCGGCGAGGCCCCAAGGCTTAGCGCGGCCTCTTCGACATCGCGCTTGATGCTGACCAGACGCGCCTGCACCACGAGGATGACAAACGGCAGCGTGAAAATCACATGCCCCATCAGCAACAGGGTAAAGCTTTTGCCGATCTGCAGGAAATTCAGGAACAACAACAAGGCGACCGCCAGAACGACCTCTGGCACAAGGATCGGCGCGATCAGAAGCGTGGTGATCAGATTGCGGCCCGGGACGTTATAGCGAACCAGCGCAAGACTGGCCAAAACCCCCAATGTGGTCGAAATGATCGCGGTCATCAGCCCCAACACAATCGAAGTGCGAAAGGCCCGCATGATCGTTTCGTTCTGCCACAGGGTTTCGAACCAGCGTGTGGACAGCCCCGTCATCGGAAAACTGCCGAACTGGTTGGCGTTGAACGACAACAGCACCACAACGGCGATCGGCAGAAACATGAAAATATACACAAGGATCGTGTACAGGCGGATGGCGCCCCACCCCAGGTTCACTCGACGGCCCATTATCCCAGCCCCTTCGCAAGCTGGGCCATACCCAGATACCGGTTGTAGATCGCGACCAGAACGCCCAGCACCATCAGCAGCAGCAGCGACAAGGCGGACCCCAAAGGCCAGTTCAGCTGCCGGATGATCGCCTCGAACACAAGGTTGGCAAACATCGCGTCGCGCGGACCGCCCAGTATCACCGGCGTGATATAGGTCCCCGCGCCCAGCACGAAGCAAAGCAACCCGCCCGCCGCCAGCCCCGGCAGCGACAGGGGCAGCGTGACCTGCAGGAAGGCCTGCCAGCGCGTGGCCCCCAGCGATGTCGCCGCATCCTCCAGACTGGTGTCGATGCCATCGAGACTGACAAAGATGTTCAGAACCATGAACGGCAGCAGGAAATGCGTCAGCCCCAGAATCACGGTGGTTTCATTGTAAAGCATCTGGATCGGCTCTGAGATGATCCCCGCCCAGATCAACGCAGAGTTCAGCGCGCCGGACACCCCCAGAATGTTGATCCAGCTCATCGTGCGGATGATATAGCTGATCCAGAACGGCAGCATCAGCATGATCAAAAGGATCATCTTGTTGCCCTTTGATCGGGCAATGAAATAAGCGGCGGGATAGCCCAGCAAAGCACAGGCAACCGTTGTGATTGCGGCGATTTTCAGCGTGTTCAGCAAAATGTCGCGATAGAACCGATCGGTCAGCGCCGCCTTCCAATTGTCCAGAAAGAACCCCGGCGTATCCGCGCCCACGGCACTGCGCAGCCAGAAGGAATAGACCACGATAAAAAGCAGCGGAACGATCAAAAGCAGAAAAATTGCCGACAAAGCCGGCGCGAGTAATATCCATGGCTGGCGGGCTTCGCGGGCCTCAATGCTCATTGGGGCGGACCTCTCCAAGGCAGATAGCTTTGTTCAGGGCAGCATGGGGCGAATATATATATTGATCCAATAGATAATTGATATTCTGAGTATAGATTGTATCAATGCCTATATGCATCACGAAACAACCGCCGAACGGCTTGCCCGCGAACTGGACTGGAATCTTCTGCGCACCTTTCTGGTGATCGCGACGTCGCGGTCGATCACCGATGCCGCCGACCGGCTCAGCCTGAAACAACCGACGGTTTCAAGTGCGCTGAAACGGTTGGAAGATCGCCTGGGAAAGCAGTTGGTCGAACGCAAACCCGGTCGCTTTGCCCTGACCGACGCGGGAAAGCTGCTGTATGAAGAAACGATAGACATCCACGGCGCAATCCTACGGCTGGGCACGGTGATGCGCAATGTCGAGAACGAGGTGCAGGGGCTTGTGCGGATCGCAACGGCCAGCCACGTCGTTTGCCCGCTTCTGGATGCGGCCCTGTCCGATTTCCACGCGCGCCACCCGCGCGCCACCCTGTCGATCGAGGCGATGGCCAGCAAAGAAGCCCTTGCCGCCGTCGCCTCGCGCCGCGTGTCCTTTGCGGTTTGTCTGGTCAAGGATCGAAGCCCGCGACTGGAATATCGGCGCCTGTTTCGCGAATACTTTGGTCTGTTTTGCGGCCCGACCCATGCGCTGTTCGGAAAGACCGGCGTGGAAATGGCGGATCTGGCCGGGCAATCCTCGGTCAGCTTCATCACCGATCAGATGAACGATGCGCTGCGGGCCGTCACGATGATGCGCACCGAGGCGCAGCTGGATGCGCGTGTTGTCGGCACCTCGCCCAATCTGGAAGAGGTGCGCCGGATGATCGTGGCGGGGCTTGGCATCGGACCGCTCCCCATTCACGTGGTGCGCGAAGATGTCGAAATGGGGCGGTTGTGGCGCCTGCCACCGTTCGACACGCCGCCGCATGTCGATGTGCATGTCGTCTGGAACCCCAGCGCAAGAACCAACCGCGCCGAAGCGACCCTGCTTGCCGATCTGCTGGACAAGATCGAGACGACCCCGATGGAAGAGCGCATCTACGTCTAGCCGCGCCGCCGTTATGGCCAAGCAACAGGTTGCAGGCGCACCTGCCCGCATTTTCGGAACGCCAACAAAATTTGGCTTGCTTTGCTTTTCCGATATTATCATTATTCAAGACATAGTCTCACTATATGAGAGAATTTATTCGCCATGCATCTTGATCGGTTGATGTCACTTTTGGAAATTGTAGCGGTCGCCGGGCGCCCCGTGTCCGTGGCCGAGGTGCAAAAAGCGACCAACCTTCCCAAACCGACCTGCTATCGGTTGATCCAGTCATTGCTGGAACAGCGCCTGCTGGATCAACCCGGCGAAGCCGGCAAATACGTGGTCGGCGAACGCATGATCCGCATCGCGCTGTTGGGGAAATCCGACGTGGATGTGCGCAAATGCGCGGCCCCGCTGCTGAAGGCGGCGACGGCGCAGTTCAACGAAACGGTTTTCCTGTCCCGCTTTCGCGACAGCAAGGTCGAAATCATCCACGTTGCCACACCCAACGATCCGGCCCGGGCGTTTATTCATCCCGGGCTTGGGGTGCGCCCCATGCATGCCTGTTCGTGTTCCAAGGCGATTGCCGCCTTTGCGGAACCGGAATTTCAGGACAGCATCGTGTCGTGCAGTATGAAGCAATACACCGAACACACCAAAACCACCGAAAGCGAGCTGCGTGCAGAATTCGCCCAGATCGTCGCACGTGGTTTTGCCGATTGTGATCAGGAAATCGACCTTGGCATCGCCAGCGTCGCCGCGCCCATTACCATCGGCAACATTGGCGCCACCTTCAGCGTCGGCGCGGTTGGCCCTATCCGCCGATTTGGCAAAGAGTATCGAAACGAAATTGGCGAGAAACTGATTGATCTCGCTGGAAAAATCAGCGGAGCCATTCAGCTTTGCAATGTTGCGGAGGTGTGAGGAGCACCTTCTGATTCCCGGCCCCTTGGGGCCCAAAAAGACGACCCCGAAACTGGGGCAATAATTCAATCTGGGAGGATAGATATGAACCTTAGGCCTGATCCAACATTTCACGCCTCGCCCAAGCTTGCCATGCAAGCGCCGGTCGAAAATTACGCTTTTACCGTTATGCTCAGCTCGGATGGATCGCAATCCGACGGCATTGCGGTTGTCGATCTGAAACCCGATTCCGACACCTATGGGCAGATCGTCCATCAGGTGATCGTCCCCAACAAAGGCGACGAATTCCACCACTTTGGCTGGAACGCCTGTTCGTCGTCCCTGTCGCCCCTGTCGGGCCATGCGTTTCTGGAACGCCGCTATCTGATCGTGCCGGGCATTCGGTCGTCCCGCATTTACATCATCGACGTGAAAGACCCGCTGAAAGCCTATATTCACAAGACGGTCGAACCTGAAGAGCTGTTCGCCAAGACCGGCTATTCGCGGCCCCATACAATCCATTGCGGCCCCGAAGGCATCTATGTGTCATGCCTTGGCGGCGGCGGCGAAGACGGGACAGACGGTCCTCCGGGCATCTTCATCATGGATTGCGAAACCTTCGAGATCATCGGTCGGTACGAGATGGATCGCGGCAAGCAGGACAAACACTATGATTTCTGGTGGAACCTGCCGCAGGATTACATGGTCAGTTCCGAATGGGGCCTGCCGCCGCAATACGAAAACGGGCTGGTGCCCGAGGATTTGCTGTCCAACAAATACGGCCATTCCATCCACTTCTGGGACCTGCGCGCGCGCAAGAACATCCAGACGATGGACTTTGGCGAAAACTATCAGATGGCGCTTGAAATCCGGCCCGCGCATGACCCGACAAAATCCTATGGGTTTTGCGGGGTTGTGGTCGATACCACCAATCTGCAGGGCGCGGTCTTTACGTGGTGGCGTGATGACGATGGTGTCTGGCAGTCGAAAAAGACGATCACGATTGACCCCGTGCCTGCCGACCCCGACGATCTGCCCGACCTGCTGAAAGGGTTTGGCGCGGTCCCGCCGCTGGTCACGGACATCGACCTTAGCCTTGACGACAAATATCTTTACGTCGCCTGCTGGGGCCTTGGTGAGATGCATCAATACGATGTTTCCGACCCGATGAACCCGGTGCTTGCCGGAAAGGTCGAACTGGGGGGGATCGTGGCGCACCACAAGCACCCCAACGGCAAGGACTTTGCCTTCGGGCCGCAGATGGTCGAAATCAGCCGCGATGGCAAACGCGTCTATTGGACCAATTCACTGTATTCGACATGGGATGATCAGTTTTACCCGAATGACGAAGGCGGTCAGATGGTCATGGCGACCGTTGGCGAAGACGGCAGTTTTGCGCTGGACAAAGACTTTTACGTCG
Source organism: uncultured Paracoccaceae bacterium (assembly GCA_947500775.1). Lineage (GTDB taxonomy): Bacteria > Pseudomonadota > Alphaproteobacteria > Rhodobacterales > Rhodobacteraceae > CANMTD01. The sequence continues at coordinate 4,407 of CANMTD010000007.1, read as the reverse complement.
ACTTCCCCACAGGCCTGCGATCGCATCAGATCCGATTGGAAGGCGGCGATTGTTCCACAGACAGCTTCTGCTACCCATCTGTCTAGATGATGGCTGATGTCACGTCATTGACGGCCCTTTGGTGGGCCGTCATTTTTTCGGGCCTGTACCACGGCATCAACCCAGGCATGGGATGGCCTTTGGCTGTTTCAGCGGCCCTGATGGAACGAAAACACCGCGCCCTGGCGGGGGCGCTTGCGATGTTGGCTTTTGGCCATTTCCTGGCCATGATCGCAATCCTGCTGCCGTTTTCCCTGATGCTGTTTCTTGTCGAATGGGAGGTCGAAATCCGCATTGCGGCCGGGCTTTTGGTCATCGGCATGGGTCTTTATCTTCTGATCAATCGCAGGCACCCGAAATACCTGGCCCGCGTTCACCCGGCACGGTTGGCGCTGTGGTCGTTTCTGGCAGCCATGGCGCACGGTGCGGGTTTGATGCTGGTGCCGATCTTTCTGGGCATCTGCGAAATTTCTGCCGGCGACACCAGCCACAGTGCGGCCCAGGCATTGATGACAGGGAATATCGGCTCTGCCTTCGCGGTCGCGATGGTTCACACGCTGTCGATGACCTTTGCAGGTGGCGCGATTGCGACGGTCATCTATTTCTGGCTGGGCCTCAGGTTTCTGTCCCGGACCTGGTTCAATCTTGATATTGTCTGGGCGCTCAGCCTTATCGCCGTTGGCTGTTTCGGAATATATTTTGCCTCCTTCGGCCACTGACCCCCTGACGTCCCATTGCCGGATGGTGCCAAGGGGCAGCACCGCATGAAAATACGACCTGCCCATCGTCAGGATGGGCAGGCCGCTGGTCAGTTTGGGCCGCCTGTCAAAGCAGCGGTAAATGACGGGGCCTTCGTCACGATTTGACGACAACCTTTTCCGGCTTTGCCATCCATTCACGGCCTTTCAGCATCCCCTTCCAATAGATCGGGGGCAGCATCCATTCCTTGAGGATCCATGCCAGACGCGATGGTTTGGTCCCTTCGATGAGCGCCTTCGGAAAGCTGGGCAATATGGTGCCGCCATAGCCGAACTCGGCCAGGACGATCTTGCCGCGTTCCACCGTCAACGGGCATGACCCATAGCCATTGTACTGGGCCACGGGCGCCCGCCCGCCGATATCCGCCATGATGTTTTCGGCCACGATCGGGGCCTGTATCCGGGCGGCGGCGGCCGTTTTGGCATTCGGGGCGTTCATCACATCGCCCAGCGACCAGATGTTTTCAAAGGTCTTGTGCCGCAGCGTGGCCTGATCCACATCGACCCACCCTGCCGCATCCGCCAAAGGCGACACACGGATAAAATCAGGCGCCGTTTGCGGTGGGCAGACATGCATCATGTCAAACTCCATCTCGACGCGCTCCACCGGCGTATCCGGCTTGGCCACATCGAACCACGCCTTCTTGGCTTCGCCGTCAACCGCCACAAGGTTGTGAAAGAAATTCAGCGAAGCCCCGTATTTCTTGACGTATTCCTCAAGCGCAGGAACATAATCCTTGACGCCGAACAAGACGCCACCGGCGTTGTTGAACTGAATATCGATGTCGTTCAGCACCCCGCGCCGGAACCAGGCGTCGCCGGACAGATACATCGCCTTTTGCGGCGCACCGGCGCATTTGATCGGCATGGGCGGCTGGGTAAAGATCGCCCGGCCACGTTTCATGTTCTGCACCAGTTCCCAGGTGTAGGGCGCCAGATCATAGCGATAGTTCGACGTCACACCGTTTTTGCCCAGCGTTTCGACCAGACCTTCGACTTTGTGCCAGTCAAGCTTGATCCCCGGACAGACGATCAGACGCTTGTATTTTACCACGCGGCACCCATCCAGGATGACGACATCCTCTTTCGGCTCAAAAGCAGCAACCGCCGATTTAAGCCAGTGAACCCCTTTCGGGATCAGCGATCCCATCGTGCGGGCGGTGTCCTGCGCGTCGAAGATACCGCCGCCCACCATGGTCCAGCCCGGTTGGTAATAATGGATATCCGCCGGATCGATGATCGCGATTTCCATATCCGGGCTGCGCGACCGAAGGCTGGCCGCAACCGCAATACCCGCGGCCCCGGCGCCCACTATAACCGTGTCGTAACTTGCGTCGGCGCGGTCCGTCGGTGTCTTGCCGCCATTCGTGATGCGGCGGACCACCCCGCCCATGTCATATCCGGCCGCCTTGGTCGTGGTCAGGATATCGGCCACGCTAAGCGTTTCGGCCTGCGCCAGCGACCACAATGTCGCCGACCGTGTCCCGGTGCGGCAGTACGCCAGCACCGGCCCCGGCAAATCGCGCAGCGCATCGCCAAAGGTGGCTGCATCCTCGTCGGCCACCTTGCCCGCAACGATGGGGATATAGGCGGTCTCCAGCCCAAGACTTCTGGCCGCTTCTGCAAGCTCTTCAAAGGTTGGTTGATCCGCGCCCTCACCGTCCGGTCGGTTGCAGATAACAGACCGAAAGCCATTGTCTTTGATGGTCTGAAGATCCGCCTGAGTGATCTGCGGGCTGACGGACAGACCGGCGGTAAGGGTTTTGATTTCCATGAATATTCTCTTCTTTACAGCGTGTTGACCGGAACTTTGAGCATCGGATTACCATCCTTATCGGTCGGAATCTCACCCGCCCGCATATTGACCTGCAACGACGGGATGATCAGTTTGGGCATGTCCAGTTGCGCATCGCGTTCGGTGCGGAACTGGATGAACTCTTCCTTGGTCTTGCCACCCCCGACGTGGATGTTGTGTTTCTTTTCATCGCCGACGGTGGTTTCCCACTGAATGTCGCGGCCATTGGGGCCGTAATCATGGCACATGAACAGGCGCATCTCGTCTGGCAGGGCCAGAACTTTCTGGATGCTGTCATACAACACACCCGCGTCCCCACCGGGGAAATCGGCGCGCGCCGACCCGCCATCCGGCATGAACAGCGTGTCACCCACAAAGGCCGCATCGCCCATCACATGGACCATGCAGGCGGGTGTATGGCCCGGCGTATACATCGCGAAGGCCTGCATGTTCCCGATGCTGTAGGTATCGCCATCCTTGAACAGCGCATCAAACTGCGAACCGTCGCGCTGGAACTCGGTGCCTTCGTTAAAGACTTTGCCAAAAGTGTCCTGAACGACCAGAATCTTCTCACCGACACCGATCTTTCCCCCCAGTTCCTGCTGGATATAGGGCGCGGCGCTCAGATGATCGGCGTGGACATGGGTTTCAATGATCCAGTCAAGCGTCAGGCCCCTGGCCCGAACTTCGGCAATCAGCGCATCAGCGTGATCCTGAGTGATCCTTCCTGCCGCATAGTCGATGTCCATGACGCTGTCGACAATGGCGCAATGGTTGCTGGTGGGATCCTTGACAATATAGCTGATCGTGTTGGTCGCCTCGTCAAAATGGGCGGAAACCTCGGGCGTGATGGTCATATCGACAGGATAAGTCATGTAGTTTTCCTATTTCGGTACATCATGGTTGTGCTTTGGCGTGGGCGGCCGCAGCCTCATTTGGGTCTTCTGTTCAAAGATGCCTCTCGGCAGGCAGGTATCCGAAAGCTGAATACCCACCCGCCCCGTCGCGGGTCAGGGCCCGCCCCGGATGGAATGTCAGGGTATAGAGTCCCGCCGTGCTATGTGGCATCGCAGGTCCGCATGCCAAAACGCCAAGATAAAGGGCAGAAGGCAAAGGCCGCACCAGCCGGAATCATACCAAAAGCGGTACGAAACAGACGATCATGCGTCCCAACATTTGCTGTCACGGTAAGGCTCCTCCAAAAACCTGCGATCAACTTGGAGGTTTGAGGCCGCCCTGTCGGTGACTTTGTCACCAAAACGAATGTATCAGCGGTTAAATTCTTGTCGCTGAAAACTGTCCATAAGGTTCGGATCGAAGGAAATGAGGGTCTTCATCTGAAGACTCCCGGCTTTCAATCAACCTGCGACATCCTGCTGTCAGGAAACTGTCTGGCGCGCACACAGGCAGGCCAGAACTCACCTTGCAAGATCACTTCTTATCGCGGGCGGCCTTTTCTTCTTTGGTCAGTTTGTTGTTCCAGGCATTGTTGCTCAGACCCAACTCGCTTGGCAGGGGTTTGGTTTTGCCAACGCTGACCTTACCGCCTTTATCCAGGAACTCCTGAATAAGCGCATCATCCGTAGTTTTTTTGGGGACCTGTTTCATGAAGACATGCTTACCCTTGAAGCTACGTGCTTGCCACCCACCAGAAGTATGAATGTTGTGAGCACAGTAAAAGCGCCTTCTCTTCGCTGATGAAGCCATCAAAAGCAGCACCGCGCTGTAGGGTCACAAAGGCGGCCCCGCCCTCTGGCGTTTAACATATTGATATTAATGTTATTATTTTGGTTGCGGGAGTAGGATTTGAACCTA
>CANMTD010000006.1 GCA_947500775.1 uncultured Paracoccaceae bacterium | reverse complement strand
AGCAAAAACCAGAACCCCGATTTAGGGTCCAGCGTCGCCATATAGCTGCGCCCGCCCAGCCCGATGACAAGCCCCCCAACCACCACCGTCGCTGCGACATAGGATATAAGAACACCGACCAACCCATCGGCAATCGTCGCATCACCCCCCAACCCAAAGGCGATGAACAGGGGGCTTGCGCCATAGCCGACCGCGCAGACCAGCCCCCAGATCAACCCGCCGCGAAAATCCGGGGTGAACCCTTTGGCCTTGGCCGCGGTTTCGGATTGCTTGCGCCGCCGCATCAGCAACATCGGCCCGAACATCACCAGCGCAATGCCCAGCAGGTTCACCAGATTGATGGTCTCGCCCAGGAAAATGATCGCCAGAACAAGCGACACGATTATGCTGATCTGTTGCACCGGGGTCGAAAGCGTCGCCCCCAAGGCCTGGGTCGCCCGGTAATTTCCATAGCGCCCGATGACGAAATGCACCACGCCTGCCAGCGCCATCCACGCCCAATCGACGGGGGACCAGCCGATCAGGCTGTCCACCCCGCCAAATATCAGCACGAAGACCAGGAAAATCGGCACGCCAAGCGGCACGGTGATCGCCATGCCCTGCAGCACGGTGGATTTCAGAACGCCCCGCCGGACGGTCGCATTGTTCAGGCCAAAAAAAGCAGCCGAGGCCAAAGCCATGAGCGCACCAAACATGCCGCTACTCCGGAAATAAGGGATTCAGCAAAGGCCCGCGTGGGCCCGAACGGGACCTGTGATCAGGCCCCGCCGCGAAGATAACTTCGAATGATTTCGGGCGTCAGGATCATGCCTTCCTGATACTCCGGCGCGTTATCCAGCTGTTCCAGATCATTCAACCCGCATTGTTTGAAAATACGGTTGATGCAGGAAATCAGACGCAGCGGTTTGTCCGGGCTGGCGTTGAAATGCTGATGGATCGTGTTGGGCGGCACATAAATCACGTCGCCGGATTCATAGGGAAATTTCTGCACTTCGTCCTGCGGTTTCCAATACAGCCGGTTGGTAATTTCGGCGTCGCAATCCTGATGCAGATCGTATCCTTCGCCTTCCAGCACATACAGGACCTCTTCGGCCAGATGCCGGTGGCGGCCAGATTTCGACCCGGGCGGCACGATCTGCATATAGACGTCCATGGTTTCGATCCGGGTGTTCATCCCTTCGTTGATCATGTGCTTCAAAAGCCCCTGACGCGCCATTTCCCAGGGCATTTCATCGGGACGCACGACTTTCTTACGCTCGGCGTTGCGTTCCGGCGCCGTTTCCGCATCATCCAGAAGTTGCTGATAAAGCGCGCGGTTTTCGTCACCCGCCAGCCAGGTCTTGGTTTCACCCCATGCCATGTCAGTAATCCTCTTCCGGATGATTGAAATCAACTTCGGCTTCGCGCACCACGAAATTCTCGCCCCCGGGGGCCGGAGTGGTTTCGCGCGCCTCGACCGTTTTCTGGAACAGCATGTTCATGAAAACGAACATCGGCTTGGTTTTCAGAACCAGCGCCCGCGCGGGTTTTGAATCCGATGCGTTGAAATGCTGGTGAACACAATTGTTGTGGACGATGGCAATATCGCCGGCATGCCAATCGTATTGGATATCGTCGTGAATTTCATATCCATCGCCGTCCAGAATATAAAAGGCGGCCTCGTTGACGTGGCCGTGTTTCTGCGACTTGCCGCCGGGGCCGTATTCTTCCAGATGGATATGGAACAGCTGGCTGATGCCGTCCTTTGGTTCGACATAATGACGGCTATAGGCCTGCGGCCCATCGACGAAATTCAGCTCGCTGGCCTTGCGGACCCGCGGCATCGAGCGCAGCGTTTTCAGTTCTTCGGTCAGATTGTATTCACCCTGCACCGCCCGGACGAAAATCCGGTCCTTCTTGCTGTGGTAATACCCGACCGGCCCTTCGGAGTTGTGGCCCAACGCCGAATTGTCGTTTCCCTGATCTTCCATGACTGTCCTCCCAAAGAATTCCGCACTGATCGTGGGATCAACGGCCAGACAGGTTTCGACAGCCTTGGTTGATCCACGAAATTCTTGTGCAAGTAGAACAAACCAACCCCCGTTCAGCAATAGTTGAATTCCGCTATATAGAATGTCGGTCTTTTATATTGAATTCTTGTTGATGTCTCTTGGCCGCGTATGACAACAATACGGACCAAAGGGGGGTGGGATGACCGAACAACCTGATGACCTGTTCCGTTCCAGACGCATGCTGATTGACGGCAATCTGGTAAAAAGCAGTGGCCGACAATGGATTATGTCCGTCAATCCAGCCACCGAAATGCCGATCGGCAAGGTGCCCCTTGGCAATGCGGTGGATGTGGACGCCGCGACCGAGGCCGCGATCCGGGCGCAGAAGCAGTGGAAAACCACGGCGATTTCCACCCGCGCGGCCCTTATCAACAAGATCGCCGACGCCATCGAGGCACGCAGCGAAGAAATCGCGCAACTGGAAACACGCGACACCGGCAACACCCTTGGACCGATGCGGCGCGATGTGTCCGTTGCGGTCGAACGGATGCGCCTTGCCGCCGGGCTGGGGTATGAGTTGAAGGGCGAAACCATTCCCGCCTCGCCCGGCGGGCTGCATTTCACCAGACGCGTGCCTTACGGCGTCATTGGCCGCATCATTCCGTTCAACCACCCGATCGGTTTTGCCGCTTCCCGTCTGGCCCCGGCCCTGATGGCGGGCAATTCGATCATCATCAAACCGTCGGAACAAAGCCCGCTGTCGGCCTGCATCCTGGCCGAAATCTGCGCCGAGCTTGCCCCGCCGGGGCTGATCAACATCGTCACCGGCGACGCCGCCACCGGTCGCGCCATTGCCCGCCACCCCAAAATCAAACGGCTGGCCTTTATCGGGTCGGTCGCCACCGGCATGGGCATTCAGCGCGATGCCGCCGAGGTTGCGGTCAAACATGTGACGCTGGAACTTGGCGGGAAAAACCCGATGATCATCTGCCCCGATGCCAACCTTGATGCGGCGGCGGCCGCGGCCGTCCGGGGCATGAATTTCGGCTGGCAGGGGCAATCCTGCGGCTCGACCAGCCGCCTGATGCTGCATGACGATATTTACGACACTGTTCTGGAAAAGGTCCTGGCCCGGATTGCCGACATCCGGATCGGCGACCCGCTGGATGAAACGACGACGATGGGGCCGATGAATTCGGTGCAGCAATACGAAAAGACAAAGCAGTACATCGACCTGGCCAAGGACGAAGGCGCGCGCCTGCTTACCGGCGGAACCCCGCCCGAGGGCCCGGCCTTCAAAAAAGGCTTCTGGGTATCGCCGACGGTCTTTGGCGATGTCGACATGTCGATGCGCATCGCCCGCGAAGAGGTCTTCGGCCCCGTCCTCAGCGTGCTGCGCTGGAACAGCTACGATCAGGCGGTCAGCATGGCCAATGACGTGGATTATGGGCTGACCGCGTCGATCTGGACCAGGGACCTGCAACAGGCGATGGATTTTTCGAATGATATCGAGGCCGGCTATATCTGGATCAACGGCACCGGCACGCATTTCCGCAACGTCCCCTATGGCGGCCTGAAAAACAGCGGCGTCAGCCGAGAAGAGGGCTTGGACGAATTGCTTAGCTATACCGAGGTTCAGGCGGTCAATTTCGTGGCCCCCGCGCCCTAGCCGCCCCCCAACATTTCCACAAAAGGAAATCCCATGACCAAAAGACTGGAAAACCGCACAGCCATCGTCACCGGCGGGGGGCATGGGATCGGCAAGGCCTATGCCATCGCAATGGCGCGTGAAGGCGCCAAAGTCGTCATCGCCGAACTGGACGGTCCCGCCGGGCAAAAGCTGGCCGATGAGCTGTGCGCCGCCGGGCATGATGCGCTGGCCGTTCAGACCGACGTCAGCGACAGCGCCTCGGTTGCCGAAATGGCGCGCCGCGCGCTGGAAAAATTCACCCGCATCGACATCCTGGTCAACAACGCCGCGATCTTTGCCACCGTTCCAATGTCGCGGGTGGGGTTTGACGCGATTGCCGAAGACGAATGGGACGCGATGATGCGGGTCAATCTGAAAGGCCCCTGGCTGGCAAGTCAGGCGGTCATCCCGCAGATGCGCAAACAGGGTTATGGCAAAATCATCAACATCAGCTCGGGCACGGCGCTGAAGGGCGCGCCCACGCGGATTCACTATGTCACCTCCAAGGCGGGCATTCTGGGCTTCACCAAGACCCTTGCGAAAGAGGTCGGCGACAGCAACATCTGCGTCAACTGCGTGGCACCGGGAAACACGCTGGCCGAAGAAAACCCCGATGACGCGACCGTCGCCAACCGGTCCCGCGCGGTGGGCACCCGCGCGCTGAAACGGGTTCAGCGCCCCGATGACCTGACCGGCGCGGTGGTTTTCTTTGCCTCGGCGGACAGTGATTTCATCACCGGGCAGACGCTGGTCGTCGATGGCGGGTCCTGCATGCACTGACCCGCGGGTGCCCGCGAAATTCAAGCGCCCAGAGCACGGATTTTTGCCGGGCGGGTTTTCCACTCATTTCTTGCATATGGAACGGCGTTCCGATAAAAGCAAAGTGAAGATTCCTGCGGAGAAAAGAATGACTGCTTCACCAGAAACACTTGAACTTTGTGACAAATCCGATGTGGCCGAAGGCGAGGTGATCAAGGTCGAAAAAGCGGACCTGGAACTTGCCGTCTATAATGTTCAGGGCCAGTTCTATGTCACCGACGACACCTGCACGCATGGCCCCGGCTCCCTGTCCGAAGGCTATCTGGACGGGCACACGATCGAATGCGATTTTCACAATGGCTGCTTTGATATCCGCAACGGCGAAGTCGTCGCCCCGCCCTGCATGATCCCGCTGAAAACCTATCAGGTCGTCGAAAACGCCGACAAGGTGGTCATTCAGCTGGCCTGACGAAACACCGGAACTCCTCCCGGGAAGCCGGCGGATTGTGTACGCACAACCGCCGGCTTTTTGGTGTCAGGCCGCGCTTTTCTTTTGAAACAGCTTCCGGGCGATCGGCAGGAAGAAGGTTATGATGATCGCGGCGATCAAAAGAACCGAAATGCCCCGCGTCATCATGAACCCCAGCGGCTGACCATCCGAAATCAACTGTACCTGATGGAACGACCGTTCCGCCGTTTCCCCAAGCACCAGCGCGATCACCAGCGTCAGCCGGGGATAATCGAAGCGGATCATCAGATATCCGATCACCCCCATGATCACCGTCAGCAGAACATCGGCCATGCGCCCGTCCAGCACATAGACCCCGGTCAGGGATATCGCGACCACGACGGGCACGACGATGCCCACATCAATGCGCGTGATCAGCACCAGGAACCGCGACAGCACCAGACCGATCAGCGACGCGGCAACCGCGGCAAAGGTGATGGCGACGATCAGGCCGTAAATCTCGCGCTCATGATACAACAGGATCGTCGGGCCCGGATCGATGCCGTGCAGCACAAGTATCCCCAGAAACAGCGCGGTTTCGGCGCTGCCCGGTATCCCGAAGGCCACCGTGGGGATCAGCGATCCGCCGTCCTTGGCGTTGTTGGCCGATTCCGGCGCGATCACGCCGCGAATGTTACCTTTGCCATAACTCTCGGGGTCCTTGTCGGTCTGCACCGTCGAACTGTAGGCCAGAAAAGACGCGACCGTGCCGCCAAGCCCCGGGATCGCACCGATCAACGTGCCGATGACGGACCCGCGCAACAGCACCCCCCAGTTCTTGAACACCGACAGGACGCCTTCGCCGACGCCGCTGATTTTCATGTTCGCGGCCTCGTCCTGCCCGCTGGATGTGGCGACGGTGCCGCCCTTCAGCGCCAGTTCGATCATCTGGGAAATCGCAAACATGCCGGTCAGCGCGGGCACCAGCGGCACCCCGTCCCACAGGTAATTGATCCCCCCGGTAAAGCGCAGGTCGCCGGTAATGGTATCGGCGCCGATAAAGGCGATGATCAGGCCCACGCCCCCCGCGATCAGGCCGCGCAACAGCTTGCCCCGCACGGATACGGCGATGGCCGCAAGGCCCAGAACCGTCAGCAGGAAAAACTCGGCCGGGCCGAAGCTGAGCACGATTTCCTTGGCCAGCGGGATAAAGATGATCAGCGTCACAAGGCCGATCAGCCCGCCCATCGACGACGCACAGGCCGCCGCGCCGATGGCCAGCCCGGCTTTGCCCTGCTGCGCCAGCGGATAACCGTCAAAGGTGGTCGCGGCATTCGGCGCCGTGCCCGGTGTGTTCAACAGGATCGCCGTGATCGACCCGCCGAACGATGTGGCCCCCATGACCCCGCCCGCCAGATACATCGCATCAAGGGAATCCATGCCGAACGTCACCGGGATCAGCAGCGCAAGCGCGGTTGTGCCCCCCAGCCCCGGGATCACGCCGAAACAAAGCCCCAAAAACACCCCGGCCAGCAGGAAAAGAATGCTTCCCCCGCTCGCGACTTCGGCGACGGCCCCAAGGAGCGCTTCAAATCCCATTCAAATCTTCCTTGTTCCTGAACGGATGCGCACATGGCCGCGCGCATCCGTCTTTTTCTGTGTGGGTTACTGCAGCAGATCTTTGTACTGCAGATAGAATTCGGACAGCTCGTCCATCATCGCCTTTGTCTCAGCCGCATCCATGAAGGAAAGATCCGTGCTGGTGCCCGCTGCCCATTCGACAATCGCCGGGCTTGCAACCGCATCCTTGAATCCTGCCGCCAGGGTTTCGATCACATCGGCGGGCATGTTGGGCGGTCCGCCGACAACCCGGTTCAGACCAAACTTGGCAAGCGTGGGAAAGCCAAGCTCTGTGGTGTTCTGAACGCCTTCGACGACGGTGTCGTCGGTGAAGGTGACGATCAGCTTCAGGTCATCGGTTGCCGTGTATTTCGCCAGCGACGAAATCGGTTTCAGCGTCGCGTCCACCTCGCCGCGCATCACCGCGATCATCGTGTCGTTCGATCCGCTGTAACCCGTCACGTTGACGATATCGCAGCCGATGATGTTGAAAGCGATGACCGAGGTGATCGAGGATGTGGTATCCTTGCCGGTATCCGACAGTTTGATCGCATGGCCAAGGTTGCACAGATCCTCGATCGTGTTGACCGGTGAATCGCCCTTGACCGCGATGCCGTATTTGGACTGGGCCAGATTGGCGATCCAGGACACGTCATCCAGGCTGAACCCCAGATCGCGGCCAAGGGTCTGCGACACCGTCAGCCCCGGAATGTTGTAGATGCCGATGGTATAGCCATCGGGTTTGGACCGCGCGACGGCCTGCCCGCCACGGGTACCCGAGGCGCCCTTGATGTTCTCGGGCACGACCGTCGCGCCCAGCGTTTCCTCGACCGCCGGGGCAAAGGTCCGCACGATGGTATCAAATCCCCCGCCCGCGCTGTAAGGCACGACAAATTTGACCGGCTTGTCTTCCGGGAACTCCGCCAATGCCATACCGGCCGACAGAACGCCCAAGGCGGCGATCCCCGCGCAGAATTTATTCATCATTGTCTCTCTCCCTTATGTGGGGCCTCACCAAGCCGAGAACCCTTCTCCATTCAAAATCAGACCCCTGTACAGGGTGTAATCCAGCGCCCATTCAAAGACCGCGTATTCAAAGGCGAACACGATGAAACCGGCCGCGAAGGCCATCACCACAGACCGCCCCGAGCGGCGCCAGACATAGAGGAAAACGAACAGGGGGGCGGCGATCAGAATGCCGAAAATCGCCATGCCCAGAAAGGCCGCCGCAATCCATGCAAACAGCGCCAGTTCCTTGCCCAATGGCGGGACCTTGACCATTTCGCGCCGGTCAAACCCGCTGCCCCAGAACGCATTCACCGCGTCCCGCCCCGGCAACCCGGTGCGGCTGTACAGATCAATCGCCCCCAGAACCATCAGGGAAATCGCCACCATGCTGGGGAACCGCCGCGCGGTTTCGCTGTATCCCTGCGCCACGATATAAATCGCCGCCGCAAAACCCAGAATGACGACCGCCGGCCAGATCGATTTCACCGATCCCGGCGTTTCCAGACCGCTTTCGTCGCTCATACCGCACCCTCCGCACTGCGCTGTTCGTTTTCTCCGGGAAAGACCAGGGATTTGACCACAACCGGGACCGACCCTGTTGACCGGATGACCTCACCGATATCAATAAAATCGAAAGAGGAAAGCCGTATCCCGTCGATCGAGACGATGGGATTATCCGTAATCGCGTTTTCGCGCAGGTGCATCCCCAGCAAACCACCGATATCGCCGTCCATCACCAGGATCAGCGGATGGCCCGCAGCCAGCAGCGCCTGCATCCCGGCCACCAGCCCTTTGCACAGCGCGTCAAGCCGCGCGTAAGAGGCCGACCCCTGCCACGGCAGCGACACCGCCACCGGCTGTTCCGCATCCGCCAGATCGAAAAACCGCAGCTCTTTTTGCAGTGCGGCGGCGACCGTTTCGGGATCGATCACCTCGTCCAGCGTCAGATCGGGCCGGATCGAGGCGATGTTGCGCAGCGGAACGGTCTCAAGCGGATCAAGGAAAACGGTGCTGCCGCTGACCTGAACCGTATATTGCGACGCGCCGACCACGGTGGCGCGGATACCGTCGCGGTTCGGCAAAATCTCGGCGCCGGTGCTTTCAAGATGGCGGCGTAGGCGCGCGGCCAGTTCCGGCCCCAGATCGCCATAATCCGCCAGTGCGTCGCCGTAGAAATATTCCGACACGCCGCCCGAAACGATGACCGCGTCATAATCCAGCGCCTGCGGAAACCCCGCCAGCCGCAGAAATTCATCGTCCAATGTCCCGGCAATCGCGGCCATGATCCGGTCGGCGAACAGCCCGGCCAGTTCTGCCTTTTCGGCGGGGGTCAGCACATCCCCTATTGCGCCCCCGCCGTCCAGGGCCCGTGCGCCGAAATCTTCCAGCCGGATGATCGCGCCCGCGCCATTCGTCACGACCAGCCGCGCGCCAGCCTCGACCGCGGTAAGGGTTTCAATCTCGCCCCCCACGCATAGCGCCAGCTTGGTCGTGCCGCCGCCCACATCGATATTCAGCACGCGCCGCCCCTGTTCGGATGCCGCGACAGCGCCCGACCCATGCGCCGCCATGACGGTTTCAAGGTTGTCCCCGGCGCTGACCGATACGAATTTCCCGGCCTCGGCCGCGAACAGCTCGCCGATGGCGCGGGCGTTGCGGCGGCGCACCGCGACCCCGGTCAGGATCAGCGCGCCGGAATCCACATCGTCGCGGCGCACGCCGCTTTTGGCATATTCGCGGTCGATGAAGGTGGCCAGCCCCCCGGTGTCGATATCGCCGTTGTCCAGATAGGGCGTCAGAAAGATGTCAGAGGCATACAGAACCTCGCGCTGCGACACGACATAGCGCGTGTCCAGACGTTCCAGCGTGATCCGCGAAAACAGCAGATGCGCGGTGGACGATCCGATATCCACCCCGACGCTGGTCAGGCGGATTTCATCCTCTTCGACAAGACTGCGTCCCGCCCCGGAAAAGAATATCCGCCCGCCCGGGGCTGGTTCTGTGGCCCCCAGATCAGTCACGCGGCCAGTCCATCCCTTCCGGAACCTCATAGCGGGACGGCTCCATCCGGACCTTGCCGCCATTGCGTTTGATCTGACTTTCGAATTCTTCGCGCAGGAACGGGTCCTCCATCCAATAGGGGATGGCAGTGCCGCCTTCCTGAATTTCCATCGCGGTGTAATCGGTCTGCTCGGCGCCGGGGCGCAGGCCGGTCACAAGGCTTGGGTGGTTCGGGCCAAACCATGCGGAAATCCGGAACGGTTCGCTGGAAACGTTGAAATGCTGGTGATACCAGCGCGACCCGCCCGGCGCGGCGCTGACCATGCCGAACTGGCCATAATCGATCCGCTGCACCTGATCGCCGTTGCCGTCTTTCCACGGGTTCACGCCCAGCTCTTCGGGCCAGGTATAGGTATAGCCCTGCCCCTTCAGCCCGATCAGCACGGCGGCCGATGTATGCGCATGCGCCTTGGAATAACGCCCGGTTTCATGCTGGCCCAGCCACAGATAGAATTTGTTGCCGGTCATGAAGGGTTCGACCCGCCGGTATCCCGGCGAACGGCGGTTATCCAGCGGCAGTTCGCAGTTCACGACATCGGGCACCAGATTGGTGCGCCGCATCGCCAGACCGCGAATGGGGTCCGGCTCCACATCTTCCGAGGGTTTGTAGAAATCGCTGGAGGCCGAATAGCGGTCGCTGAAATTATAAGGCGCGTTGAAGATGAAATCGGTGTTCCCGATCAGGTCCATCAGGTTCGGCGCCGTGGTGCCCGCGATCAGCAGGGCGGGTTTGTTGGTGGCGTTGACGATCCGGTGATAGGCATTCACCGGCACCGAAAACAGCGACCCCTTCTGCCATTCGAAAACATGTTTCGGGCCGCCGTCTTCCAGCCAGACCTCGGTTGTGCCGCGGCCTTCGGCGACCATGAAAATCTCTTCATAGATGTGCTTTTCGGGGATCAGCGCCCCGGCGGCCGGAACCTCGACCACATAGCAGCCCCACTTGCCCTCGGTCCCGTGCAACTGGATGTAATGCCCGCGCCCACCCATTCTGGGCCAGTCGTTCAGCGGCAGATCGTGGATGCTGTTGAACCCAAGACCGCGAAACGTTCCGATACCGTCCGCCTCCATGAAACGGTCATAGTCGGACATCGGCTGGCCGAACCGCCCATGACCCGCCCGTTCCTCTGAAATGGGTTCGTGCCAGTGGACTTTGCCAGTTACTTCGTCGTGCATCTTATTTCCTTGGAATGAGTGGTATCAGAAGATCCGGTAGCCCGCCCAGTAGCGGTAAACCAGGCCACGGTAGAGCTCGATGTCGAACCCAATCTCGAACGCCGCATAGATGATCAGGGTGATGACGGCCGTGGTGATCAGCGACAGCATCAGCCGCTCTTTCGCGATCAGCCGGGTCAGGATGAAAACGAAAGCCGCCATCGCGATATAGTGCCCGGCCACGATGATCGCGGCCAGCAAGGCGACAAGCCAGCCGGACAGCACCATCAGCTTGTTCAGCATGGGTATCCGGCCCTGCATCGCCTGCGACAGGGCGCCCTTCACATGCACCGCGTCGCCCTTGCCCAGCAGGCGAAAGGCCTGAAACACCAGCAGTGCAAACAGCGGCACGATGATCACGAAGGGGGTGCGCGACGACACCAGTTGATATGTCGTGGCCTCCCAGAACGCGGCGGCGACAACCACGCACAGAACCAGCACGAAGCACAGCTCCAGCGCCTGCATGTTGCGCGCGCCCGCGCGTGGATCATCGGCCGCCGGTGTGTGCCGGGGGCTGTCAGTATGCGAAATATCCACCGTCTTGTCGGTCATGCCTTGCTCCTCTGGCGATCGCGAATGATGCCGTAGATGTTGATCGCCAGAAATCCGATCGTGATCAGGCACAGCGTCAGCGGGATCGGTTCCAGAAAGAACAGCGGACCGTCGATCAGCAGCGACAGATACAGGTTCTTTTCAACCGCGAACCCGAGCACGAACCCGATCAGCAGCGCCGCCCGCGAATAGTTCAGGATTTTCATCAGAAACCCGATCATCCCGAAGACCAGCGCGATCCCGACATCGAACAGCGAACTTTCCGAGGCATAGGCCCCGGTGACGATGATCGACAACAGCACCGGCACCATCATCGACGCCCGGATCGATGTGGCACGCGACAGCGGGTTCACAAGGAACATGCCGAAAATCGTGCCGATCAGGTTCCCGATGATGATCGTGAAGATCATGATGAACACGATATCGACCTTGTCGTTCAGCATCTGGGGCCCGGTTTCCAAGCCCAGGATGAACAATCCGCTCAGCAGGATCGCCATCGACGACGACCCCGGAATCCCGAAGGCGATGGTCGAGGCAAGCGCCCCGCCCTCGACCGCGTCATTGGCGGCCTCGGCACCGATCACGCCTTCGACGTTGCCCTTGCCAAAGCTTTCCTTGTCCTTCGAGGTTTGTTTGGCGTGACCATAGGCGACAAAGGCCGCGGGCGCGCTGCCCAGCCCGGGGATCAGCCCCATGACCGTTCCGATCGCGCTGCACCGCAGGACAAGCCACCAGCGCCGGAACGCCAGCCCGATGCCATAGAAAATCTGTTTCTGCGTCTCGCGGCCCGACAGGGCAATGGTCGTGCCCTTGGCAAGCGATCCGCCGCGCAGCCAAAGCTCGACCATTTCGGCAACCGCGAACAGACCCAGAATGACCGGCACCAGCGACAGGCCATCGGCCAGATCAGAGGACCCCAGCGTGAACCGTTCGGTATTGGTGACGTTATCGACCCCGATCATCGCCAGCAGCAACCCGAACAGGGCCGCGATCAGGCTGCGGGTCATGTCCTCTTTGCCCAGCACGGCGACGAAGGTCAGCGCCAGAAAGGCCAGCACGAAGATTTCCGGCGGCCCGAAGAACAGCACGACATCCTTCAGCACCGGGATCAGCAGGGCCAGCGCGATCGCGCCGAAACTGGCCCCCAGAAAACACGAGGCAAGCGCAGCACCCACCGCGACCCCGGCCTGCCCGTTGTCGCGCATCGGCGGCCCGTCAAGCAGGGTCGCCGCGTTCTGGCCGGTGCCCGGCGTGCTGAACAGGATCGCGGTCAGCCCGCCGCCCTGCGCAACCGTCGAATGCGCGCCCAGCAGAAACGCGATCCCGGCGCCGGGTTCCATCGAATACAGAAAGGTCACGGCCATCGCCATTGCGAAATGGCCGCTCAGCCCCGGGATGATCCCGATGGCCAGCCCGAATATGGCGCCTGAAAACAGGTATGGAAGAACTCCAATGCTTATCGCCTGAAAAAAGCCACTGGTCATGCCATCGACTATTGTCATTTATTTTTCCCCAAAAGCGTGATCGGCAAACAGCAGTGGCGGCAGGGAATCCCGCCGCCAGCAAATGCTATTGTCGGCTCACAGCTCCCCACGAATTGCCGCGACGAACAGGGCCTTGATGTCCGGGGAAAGTTCGGTGGCCGATTTGGCAATCGCCTTCATCCCGGCACCGTCCAGGAACGAAAGGTCGCGGCCCGCCTGATTGGCTTTTTCCAGAAACTCCGGATCTTTCATCGCGTTTTCGAATGCGGTCTGCAGATAGGCGATCCGGTCTTCCGGCACACCCGGAGGTGCGGCCACCGGGCGGCCCACCAGCGACAGTGCTTCCCATGCGCCCAGAACTTCGTCGGCATGGTCGGGGTTGCCGGTCTTTTGGCCGAATTCGAACACGGTCGGCACGTCGGCGGTGTTCGGGTTCCCGTTGCGGTCGCCATGTACCAGAATGCGGAAATCGCCGGATTTGACGCCCTTGCGCGCCGATCCCCAGGATCCCCACATGCCGTGAATATCGCCGCGCAACAGCGCCTGACGCACCTCAGACGATCCGGTGAAGCCGTGGATGACCTTCTGGTTGTTGCCCATGACCTCTGCCAGGATCACAGCGTCGACATATGTGGACCCGCCAAGCCCGGTCGCCCCCAGCAGGACCGGTTTGTCAGAGGCCAGCATATCGGCATAGGTTTCCAGACCGCTTTTGGTCGATACGGCCAGCACGCGGTGATCGGCAACGACGCGTCCCAGGAAATTATATTCCGCAACCTTATAGGCCGCGCCTTCGATTTCGGCCAATTCGCTTGTGACCATCGCGGCGCCGTTGATGATGCCG
This sequence comes from uncultured Paracoccaceae bacterium, assembly GCA_947500775.1. Classification (GTDB taxonomy): domain Bacteria; phylum Pseudomonadota; class Alphaproteobacteria; order Rhodobacterales; family Rhodobacteraceae; genus CANMTD01. Next base: position 224,930 of record CANMTD010000006.1, on the reverse strand, counting down.
ATCGTCAGCCCGTCGGTCGGCGCGTTGAAGATTTCGCTTGCGCCCTTCATGCCCCCCGACCCCGAGATATTCACGATATCGACCCGGGCGCCGGAGTGTTTTTCAAGATAGGGTTCGATCAGCCGGGCGTATTCGTCATACCCGCCGCCGGGTTTGTAGGGCACGATGAATTTGATGTTCTTGCCGCTGTAAAATTCTGCCGCCGTCTCGGCCTGCGCGACCGAGGAAATGCCGCCGGAAACCGTCGCAAGCATACCAATAGCCAGAGCTTTGAGGATATGTCGTCTCATTTTCTCTCTCCCTAATATTCTTTTGCCGCATGGGCATAGTCTTGGTGGGTCGAGGTGAACCGCTGAATCCGGTGGTTTTTATCATTGCTTGCGGGCAGCGATGTGCGCGCAGCTTGGGTTCGTAAACCGAAGCAGATTCCCTTTCCTCCCACTCTTGCAATTTAGGGAGCGTTCGACCGGAACGTCAATGGGACGTCGGTCCGCATATAGGAACAATTTTCTGTGCCGAGGCCGCAGTTTTATAGCTTGCTGGCCATAATTTTTCCAACTCGCACCGGAAACCGGGCGGTTGCTCTATCTGGGGTTGAAATGTGGACTGTTTTGACCGGACAGCGCGAACCGGGGCATTCTGGCGATGCGCAGGGCCCCGATGATGGGGCCGGATCGCCTAGGGGTGGATACCGGTTGCCTGCGGCAATATCCACGGGCCACCGGCCGGCGGCAGGGTGTTGGTGCGCAGAACACAGCCATAGCAGGCCGACAGCGCGTGATCGGTCAGCACCTCGGCGGGCCTGCCTTCGGCGCGGACGCGGCCTTCGCCCAACAGCGTCACCCGGTCGGCGAACATCGCCGTCAGGTTCAGATCATGCATCACCGCAACCACCCCGCCGCCCGCGCGGGCATAGTCGCGCGCGATCTGCATCACGATCAGCTGGTGCCCGATGTCCAGCGCCGACACCGGTTCGTCCAGAAACAGCCAGCGCGGTTCGCCGTCCAGCATCGGTTCCCATATCTGCACCAGAACGCGGGCCAGCTGCACCCGCTGGCGTTCACCCCCCGACAGGTCCTGCACGTAACGCCCGCCGAACCCGTCCAGCCCGACCCGGCTTAGGGCCCGTTCCGGCAGATGGTCCAGATGGTCTGCGTCATTCGTGGCCAGCCCCGAGGTCAGGCCAAGCCGCACCAGTTCCAGCACCGTGAACGGAAAGGCGACATTGCCCGCCTGCGGCAGCACGGCGCGTTTGCGCGCCATGTCCACCGGCGACAGCGCCGCGATATCGCTGCCGTTCAGATGGGTGCTGCCCTGCCCCGGAATTTCGCCCGTCATCACCTTCAACAGCGTCGTCTTGCCCGATCCGTTGGGGCCGACGATGGCGGTTATCTGGCCCGCCGAGGCGGTGAAATCGACGCCCTCCAGCACGGTGCTGGCACCGAAGCGGACGGATATGCCTGTCGCCTTCAGCATCTCAGCTCTCCAGAATGGCGCGGTTGCGCAGCAGGATCCACAGAAAGAACGGCCCGCCCAGCGTGGCGGTGACGATCCCGATCGGCAGTTCAGCGGGCGCGACGACGGTACGGCTGATGATATCGGCGATCAGCAACAGGATCGCGCCCAGCAGCGCGGCATTGGGCAAAAGCGTCCGGTGTTCCGGCCCCTGCACAAGGCGCAGAAGATGCGGCACCACGATGCCCACGAACCCGATCCCGCCAGTGATCGCCACCGACGCCCCGACCGAGGCGGCAACCGTCAGCACCGCGATCCGTTTCAGTTTCTGCACGTGGATGCCCATATGCGCGGCCACCGGTTCGCCCAGCGACAGCGCGTCCAGCCCCCGCGCCAGAAAGGGCGCCGCGACCAGCGCGCAGGCGATGATCGGCCCGGCGGCCACCAGCTTGGCCCATGTGGCCCCGGCGACCGACCCCATTCCCCAGAATGTCAGGTCGCGCAACTGGTCGTCATTGGCGCGATAGACGATGAACCCGGTCAGCGCGCCGGTCAGCGCCCCCAGCGCGATCCCCGCCAACAACATCGTCGCGACCGAGGTATGCCCCCCGCGCGTGGCGATCCGGTACAGCACGATGACCGACGCCCAGCCCCCCAGAAAGGCGGCGAAAGACACCAGATAGGCGCCCGTGAACGCGGCCAGCGCGGCGGGCAGGAACCCGCCCAGAACAATGGCCGCCACCGCCCCCAGCCCGGCGCCCGCGCTGACCCCGACAAGGCCGGGATCGGCCAGCGGGTTGCGGAACAGCCCCTGCATCACCGCCCCCGCCACGGCCAGCGATGCGCCCACCAGCGCGGCGGTCACCATGCGCGGCATGCGGATGTCCCAGATGATGGTGATGTCGCGCAGGCTGGCCTCGGCCAGACCCAGCCGCGCGCCGATCGCGGCCAGAACGCGGGTGTCGTCCGCCGCGCCCCAGCCCAGGCTGACCAGCATCACGAACCCCAGCAGCACCGCCAGCCCGGCCCGCAGCCCCCGCGCCCGGGCGCGCCGGTCGCCGGGGCGGATGGCTGGTGCGCCCCCTTCGTCCATCTGCGACAATGCCACCATCGGTTCCGCCCTAGTTTTCGGCCTGCATGGCGTCGGCAAACGCCAGATGCAGCACGCGGGCGAATTCCGCCGTGCGCGGCCCGAACCCCAGTGCGGCCGGGTTGATCTTGACGAACCCGTGCCGCGCGGCGGCAGGGCTTTGCGCCAGGGCGGGCAGCGACAGGATGGTGTCGGCATCGGCCGAGTGATCCTCTTGCCGGTCCATCATCAGCACCACATCGGGGGCGGCGGCGGCCAGTGCTTCGTCATTCAGGATGCGGTATCCTTCGAATTCCGCCCCCATCACGTTTTCAGCGCCCGCCAGCCCGATGATGCCATCGGCCCCGGTGCCGCGCCCCGCCACGTTCAGCCGCCCGTTCTGGTTGGACAGGATGAACAGCACCTTGGCAGGCGCGGCGCCCTTGGCCCGTTCGCTGGCAAGCGCGGCGAAGTCGGCCTCGGTCTTGGTGGCCAGCGCCTCGGCCGCGTCATGGGTGCCAAGTGCGGCACCCACCACGCGGATCGCATTCACGACCGCCTCGGGGGTAAAGCCGTCCTCGACCTCGACAATCGGCACGGCGGCCGCGCGCAGCTGATCCAGCACCTCGACCGGGCCCGCGGTGTTGCGGGTGATGATCAGGTCTGGCGCCACGCTCAGCACGCCTTCGGCCGAAAGCTGACGCATATAGCCGACATCGGGCAGCGCTTCGATTTCGGGCGGGTATTGCGACGTGGTATCGCGCGCCACCAGCCGATCCTGCTGACCCAAGGCGACCACGATTTCCGTCACCGGCCCGCCGATCGACACGATGGACCGCGCATCAGGATAGCTTTCGGCCCACAGCGCCGCCGGAAAGGCCAGCGCCGCAAGGGTCAGGGCAAACCGTTTCATACCACGGCTTCCTCGATTTCGGGCAGAGCATCCAGAATGCCGTGCCAAGTGGCCAGATCGTCGTCGTCACCCTGGCGCTGGCCGAAGCACTGGAAAATCAGCCCGCCGTCGGCGTCGAATGCCTCAAGCGAAATCGCGGGGCCGCGTTTCGTCGGTTTTTCGACCACATAGACCTCGGCGATGTGATCGCCGCGCAGATGCAGGTTGAACCGCGGGTCCAGCACGTTCAGCCACGGGCCCATCGGTTTGATGGTTTCCAGCCCACCCCAGTGGATCTGGATATTGCCGCGGTTGCCGACGAACAGGATCACCAGCTGACCGGCGTCGCGCACCGCCTCCAGAAACCCGCCCACGGCATCCGTTGCCACCCGGCGCACCCAGCGGTAATCGGCAATCCGGTAAGCGCCCAGACGGTTCATCCCCAGCTTGCTGACGATGCGGTTGAACTGGTGGGTGTCGGTCATCCGCGCCCATTCGTCCATCAGCACATCGCGCTTGGCCATGTTGATCTTGGGCCCTTCGGTGGCCGGGCGCGGGTCGACCGTGATTTCGGGCGACTGATCGTCGATCTTCAGCTTTTCGACCAATGGCGCCCAGGCCGACACATTCGACGTGTCGCGCAGCCAGACCTTTTGCAGCGCGTCGCCCGAGGCGTCAAAGAACTGCAGCGACCGGCGGGTGCCCTTGTCGGTTTCGGTTTCGACCGCAAAGCCGAAGGTCCAGTGCGACGGGAAAATCCGCGTGTCGATCTCTTTGCCCAAGACCATCGAGGCGTGTTTGCCGGAATGGTATTCTTCAAACGTGCCCACCCGTTCGTGCACGCAGGATGCGTTGCGGGTCAGCGACATGACCTCGCCCAGCGACGAAATGCAGGGCATTGCCACATCGGGATCACCGCTGATGCGGGTGACGCCGTGTCCGGTGTGCGCGGCCACAAGGGCGGCTTCCGAAATGCCCAGCTCATAGGCCAGATCGCGGTCGCGTTTGTCGGTGTTGGCGGCCTTGGCCGCGCGGATATCGCTTGGGGTCATGGATGTGGTCATGTCGGTTTCAGTCCCTTGGCTGGCAGTCTTGAAAATGAAGGCCCGGCGCATATGAGGGAGCGCTGCACCGGGCCAGAGATCGGTGGATCAGAACGTCTTGGCCACCGAAAGCTTGATGTTGCGGCCCGATCCGTTGCGGGTGCTCAGGAACGGGCGATAGGTTTCGTCGAAGGCGTTTTCGATGGCGGCCCGAAACTCGACACCCTCGGCCCAGCCGGCGTTCGGCGTGTACCCGGCGCCGATGTTGAACAGCGAATAGCTGTCGCTGGGTCCGGTGGCGCCGTCGATCGCGCTGGTGCGGCTGTTCGACCAGGCGTGAATCGCCTCGACGCTCAGGTCCAGCTGATCCTCCATGAACCGCTTGCCCAGCGTCAGCTGCGCCCTATCGGCCGGGGCCCAGTTGAACGGATCGTTGGTGCCGTTGATCTTGCCCCGGGTGCGCGCCACGTTGAAATCGGCATAGAACGCGGGGTGCACATAGGACAGTTCGAATTCCACCCCTTCCAGATCAACAGTATCCACACCCGAATAGGTGGTGCCGTCCCAGATATGGGTTTCGAAGGCCGTGACCTTGGCCTTCAGCGCGTCGTTGTCAGTCAGCACGTCGAACCCGTCATAGGAAAAGCCCAGCTCGACCGTGCGGCCCTTTTCGGGCTGCGTGCGATAGGTTTCGTTCCGCAGATCGTCAAGGATCGGCAGGTTTTCGTTATAGGCCGCCGTGCCGAAGACCGCGAAACTGTCGGTCAGCGCATAGCGGGTCGACAGCGCGCCGGTATAGGCTTCGCTTTCAAACTTGGTGCCATCGGGCAGCCCCGGCGTGACCATGCAGAAGAACGGGCCGAAACATTGCTCTGAATCGACATTGTCCTGCGAAGTCAGCGTCTGATGTTCATAGCGCAGCTGCGGCGTGATGGTCAGCCGTTCGCCGATGTCGATCTTGTCGACCAGCCACAGCGCGATGGATTCATCCGTCCCGCCGGGGGCCGATGTATCGTTGTTGCCCTTGTTGTCACCGACACGGCTGGTGGAACTGCGTTCGCGCCGCTTGACCTCGGCGCCCACGTTCAGCGTGTGGCGGGCGATGCCGGTGGCAAAGATCGCCTCGTTGCTCAGGCTCAGGCCCACGGTTTCGGTTTCATGATCGGCGTTGTAGATATTGCTGGACGTATCCAGCGAAGAGATCTCGATCGCCTCTTTCTTATAGGTCAGCCGCGCGTCCAGATTGATCAGCTCATTGTCGGCGGGGTTGAAGTTATAGCCGATATAGGCGGTCGTATCCTGCGTGTAGCGATCGATCAGAACATCGGTCCAGGCCGGATCATAGGCGTTATAGGGAACGTCGTTTTCCGGGATTTCGGTATAGGCGACCGAAAAGGTCAGCTTGCTGTCGGGGTTCAGGCGGTAACTGGCTTTCAACAGGCCCGATGGCGAGTCGAATCCGGTGGCATCCTGCCGGTTGCCGTCGCCGTCCTTGCGTTCGTCGATGGTGCGATACCCGGCAAAGGCCAGCACTTCGAAACGATCATCCGGGGCAAAGGCCAGGATTGTCGTGCTCAGGAACCCGTCGCCGTTGCTTTCATAGCCAAGTTTCTGGCGCACGGCGAAAGTATCGTCGCCTTCCAGAAAATCGCTGGCGTCCTTGGTCTGCGCCTCGACCGTGCCGCCCATCGCGCCTGACGAATAGCGAAAGCTTTCCGCCGGGCCGCGCGTCACGGTGATTTCGCGGAACAGTTCGGGTTCCAGCGCCAGCATCGAGCCGTTGCGGTAAATCTCTTCCGCGCCGCTGGCCACGCCGTCGATCACCACCGTGACCTTGCCGTCGGTGCCATAGGTGCCGCCATAGGCGCCCAGACCGCGGATCGAGATTCCGGACCCCTGCGGCAGGTTGCCGTTGACCAGCGTGGCGTTCGGCACCGTATCCAGCAATTCACCGAAACTTGTGGCCTGACGTGCGTCCAGTTCTTCCTGCGTCAGGGTGGTTTCGGATGTGGCGGTGTCGGTGGCAACGCCCCGGCGGCTTTCCAGCTGAACGGTGCCGATAAACGTGCTGTCGGGCGCGGCTGGCGCGTCCTGTGCCCAAAGCGGTGCCGTCGATACAGGCAGCGCCGTCATGGCGGCCATAAGCGACAAAAGGCTTGTGCGTGATTTCATGATGTCCCCTCGAAGGTGCTTTTCGGCTGGCGTCCGTGAGGGGGAGCTGGCGTTGTGTATGGCGCTGCCTACATATTCTGATTATTTTTGTCAAGAATAGGTGATCAGAAAATTAACTCCAAGAAAACTTGTATATAGGGCGCGACTTCGGGGGGCCTGCGCATCATCAGCGCCCCTTGATCCGGATCGAGAACTTGCGCTGCGCGCCCTTGGGCGGGGCCGGAAACGGGGCGGCGCCGCGCACCAGCGACAGCGCGGCCTGATCCAGCTCGGCCGAGCCGGAACTGCGCGCCAGCGACACCCCCGACAGCCCGCCGCTGCCGGTGACCGCAAAGGCCACGACCGCCGCCCCCTGCGCGCGAATCCGGGGTTTGCGCGCCCGCGACAGTTTGCGCATCACCAGACCGGGATAGTTGCTGACCGCCGCGTTTCCGACCGCCTTGCTTTTGCCGCCCGCGCCTTTGCTTTGCGCCTTTGCCTTTTTGGTGCCCTCAGCGGCGCCCGCGCGGGTGTTCTGATTGCTGTTGCCGGTTTTCACCGGGGCTTTGGCCGCCGGTTTCGGTTTGGCCCGTGTGTTGGTCTGTGTGGGTTTCTGAACCGTTTTCTGCGCGGTTTCGATCCGCTTGCTGCGCGCCACCGGGCGCATCGACTGTGACGGGGCCATTGTGGGGTCTTCAGCCACGATCTTGTCCGGCGGGGGCGGCGGGGGCGACGGCGCGGGGGCCGGTGCCGCCATCGGGACCGGGGCGGGCGCAGGGGCCGCGACCACCGGCCGGGCCGGTTCGGGCCGGGTCAGCGCCGCCAATTCGATCTTTTCAACCGGCGCAGCCTTTGCCGGATGCGCGGTTTCGACGGGCATGGCTTTCACCGGTTCGGCGGGCGGCGCGGTTTCGGCCGGGGTGGGGTCAACCGTTTCGGCGTGATCCTCGGTCGCGACCGGCTGCAGGGTTCCCGACGACATATCGGCGAATGAATTGCCAAGCCGCACCTCGGACGCCCCTGCCCCTTCGATGGCCACCGGCGCATTGGGGGTCAGCGACAGCGCCAGAACCGCATGGGCCGTCGCGGCCAGCGCGAATGCCGCCAGCTTGGCAATCTGGGACGACGCGATCATTCCACCCCCCTTTGCGTGACAATCAGCACCTGTTCCGCCCCTGCCCCGCGCAACGCCGCGCCAATCGCGACCAGACGCGCGGCGGGCAGGTCGCGGTCGGGCACGATCCGCACCGATTTGCCTGCGTCCCCCTCTGCATCGGCCAGCATCTCTGCCGCCTCGGCCAGATCCGCGCCGCGATATTGCATCCTGCCGTCGGCGTGGATCACCAGCGCGTCGGGCGGCGCGCTGCCGTCCAGATCGGCGGTGCGCACAAGGCTCAGCTCTGCATCCAGCGGCCGCGCCAATGTGCCCGCCACCAGAAAGAAGATCAGCATCAGAAAGACGATGTTGATCAGCGCGATCGTCGGTTCGCGTTCGGTCTTTTGCCTGCGCGCCCGCATCATGCCGCCCCCAGAACGGTGATCCGCATGCCATCCACCCCGCGCAGCACCACCAGCAGATCGGTCAGCCGCTGCGCCGTGACCGCATCCCGCAGCGACACCAGCACCGCCTGATCGCCGCTTTCAGGCGCCTGCGCGCGCAGGGCGGCGGCCAGACCTTCCAACGGCAGGTCCGCCCCGTTCAACCGCACCGCATCCGGGCCAAGCTGCAGGAACAGCGGTCGGTCCCCCCCCTGCCCCGCCGATCCGGCAGCGGCGGATAATTCGACCTCGGCAAAGCGGGTGAAAGTGGAACTGAGCATGAAGAACAGCAGCAGCAGAAAGATGACATCGATCAGCGATGTCATCGACAGGCGTCTGCGGCGGCGGATGCTACGCATGGTGCGGCACGCCCCCTGTCGCGGGGTCCTGATCCACGGTCCAGCCCGGCGCCAGAATGGTGCGCAGCGCCTTTTGCGCCAGCACGCGTTCGCCGTCCATCCGCGCCTCGAACCAGCTAAGCACCACGGCGGTCGGCATCGCCACGGCCAGCCCGACCGCGGTGGTCATCAGCGCCACCCAGATGCCGCCCGCCAGAATCGACGGATCGACCTGCGCACCCGCCTCTTGCAACGCCTGAAACGCCGAGATCATGCCCAGCACGGTGCCAAACAGCCCCAGCAGCGGCGCAAGCTGCGCCACCGAATCCAGAATGCGGAACCCCGATTCCAACCTGGCAAAGCGGGCCTCGGCCTCGGCCTCCAGCCGTTTGGCATCGCCGACGCCCGACAGCGCCATGTCGATCACCGGGCGCAAATAGCTTTTGGATCGTTCAAGTTCGGACCGCGCGCCCGCGCGATCGCCCCGGTCCCAGGCGGCGACCGCGCGGCGCAGTGCGGCGTGCCGCCCGACGCCTGCCGCCGCGAACTGCCACAGTTTGTAGATGACAACCGCCACAACCAGCACGGAAAACCCGACAAGCACCAGAACGACCGGCCCGCCCAGATCAGCGATGCGGTTAATGGCGTCGATCAATTCGCCAATCATCCGATCACCTCTACCGTGACGCGCGATTTCAGCTCCAGCCCGTCCATGCAGGCGGCCGCGCCAAGCGCGCCCGCCTCGCAGCTTTCAACGCCGTTGAACAGCACCTGACCAAGATCGGTGCAGCTCAGATCGGGCACCACGAATTGCCGCACGCGGGGGCGCCCGGCAGGCAACGCCCCGAAATCGAACAGGGTCAGCCGATCGACCCGGCCCTGGGTGTCGAACAGCACCGCCTCGAACACCGCGCGGGACACATCGGCCTGATGCCCGTTCAGCACCAGAAAGCTAAGTTTGCAGCCGCCATGCGCGGGGTCTGCGGCGTTCAGTTCGACCGACAGGCGCGGCCCGATTGGGTCCTGCGCCAAGGCCGCGGTCAGCCCCCAGAATGTGAATGTAATGAATGCCAGTATGCGGGCCATCATCCGGATCAGTCTCCAACCGTGTTGACGTAAAACGACTGGCTACAGGGCGGGAAGACTCTGATGGCTTTTAAGGGTGATGCCATCAAATCGCGGGAACTTCAATGCCTGACAAAAATACTTTGTTATCTGACCCGCTTCGTCAGTCAAAAGCACCGGGGCTCAGATCCTCCCAAAAGGCGAAAATGGCCGAGGCGTTCAGCGCCGATGACCAGCCGTGGGTGCGGAAATCTTCGCGCGACAGATCATCGTCAAGCGAGGCGATGAACAGCCGCTTGTCGGCATCGCGCTGCGTCGGGTTACGCTGCGCCACCAGCGTGGCGACGATGTCGAACCGGCGGGCACGTTCGGCCCGCTGCGCCTGACGTTCTGCGAATGCCTGATCCTCGCGCGCGGCCTCGGCCCGCATCTCGGCCACGATCTGCACGGCCTGCGGGCTGGGTTCGGGGGCTGTGCGCGGCTTGTAATCTTCGCGGATCGCGACCGACAGGTAACTGGCGGGCGATTTCACGCCGCTTTGCTGTTTCAGATAGGTCAGCTTTTCGGTCACATAAGCCTCGCCATGTTCGGCGATCCATTGCCGCGCCAACCGGTCCGACACCCCCTGCCCCACCAGCGCCTGATAGACATCGGTGCCGCGCAACCCGTCGCTGTCGTCGATGCTGAACATCGCCAGCTGCGGGTTTTCGGCGATCAGGAACCGGATGTCGCTGACCGCCCTGCCCTTCTTGCGCACCTCAGGCGTGATCAGGATGTCGGAATTCTTGTTCACCTCGGCCACGGCGGGCTTGATGATCTTGGCGTTCAGCTGCTTGTAACTTTCGTAATAGGCGCTGCCGTCAATCCCCATCAGCTTGCGGAACACATCCAGCGGCCACCACCCGGTCGAGCCGGTGCGCACAAAGCGATAACAGTTTTCATACAGCGCCAGCCCGTGCCCCGAGGTAAAGTTGCGCTGAATATTGATGTTGATCAGGGCGTAAATCTTGGGATCGTGCAGCTTTTGCGCCAGCGCCGGGGAATAGGCGTATTCGCACACCCCGCCCCGCAAGCGCGCGAATGACAACAGCGACGACACCCCCCATTCCTGGCGCCCCTGTTCATCCAGCATATCCCATTCGGCCACGGTTTCGGCCAGCGCCCGCAGGCTGGCGCGCAATGTGTCCATGTCGTTGGAATTATATCCCACCATCATCGCCAGCGTGCGCGCGTCGATCGTGTGGGTGGCGGCGCTGGTCAGCGCGTCATAGGCATTCAGCAACAGCACGTTCGACAGCTTGCGCTGCAACAATGTCAGCTTGCCGCTGATATGAATCGCGGCGACATTCTTGCGCACGGTTTCGCGACGCAACGCGCCGGTCAGCTGGTCGATATCAATGGGCGCCTGGGCCATGTTCTTTTCTTATCTGCTCTGACCCAAAGTCATGGCACAAAAGGTACCCTGTGGAAAGAATTTTCAGGTTCCCCTCATTGTCCCGTATTTGGGTACCCAAAGCGTAAGCTGACCGTGCGACGCGGGATTCCACCCCTGAAAACCCGCGAATTCCCCATGTTTTAAGGGCGAATATGGTGGAAAATCCGCCCAAAACCGGGGTTTTTCGCGCCCCTGCGAATCGGTTCCGGTGATCCTGCAAACGGGTCCCCCATCGCCTGTAGACGGGTTCCCTTCGGCCCGCATTCTGGTACCCCCCATACCGGGCACGGGTCCCAAAGATGACCTAACCCATTGAAAAAAAATTATTTTTCTTAGCCAAATCTTATAAAGATACTAAAGAAAAGAAACAGTTTATTCAGTGTGCCTTTCTTTGATCTGCAATGGGTTTCGCCACGAAACCGCAGCCTTGCGCAATATAAACCCGGTGCGGCGGATGAAGGTGCTGGAAACGAAACCGCATGTTCGCTATTCTTTGCCATATACCAGAATTCGCCACACATAACATAAGGCGTCGAAAGTGAGCAGAACCCCCACTCCTCCCCTGCCCCCCTATCTGAATCTTGATCCGGCGGCAGCGGCCAAGCGTTTACCCGATCCTATAGACACCGGCCGATTCGCCAAAGCGGCCGCTTTCTGCGCCAAAGGGCGCGATGATCTGACCAAGCGCGGCTATGCCCCCGATGGCAAGAAACGGCTGCGCAAATTCTCGATCTGGGAAATCACGAAATACCTGATCCCGGTCGCGCCCGCGCATCTGCGCCGGGTGCTGAAGGCCAACCCCGACCTGCCCCAGGGCGAAGGCGACGGCCGGTCGAAATGGTTCACATTGGAAGAGGTGCTGACCCTGCGCCAGCATTTCGCGGCCGAGGGCGCCAGCACCAAGGAATACCTGCCCTACCGCCCCAAGGACGCACAGGCCAAGGTCGTCGCGGTTGCCAATTTCAAGGGCGGTGTGGGCAAGACCAGCACGGCCGCGCATCTGGCGATGTCGGCGGCGCTGGATGGCTACAAAGTGTTGGTCATTGATCTGGATAGCCAGGGGTCTATGACCTCGATCATGGGCGGACAGGTGCCGGACGAATGGTCGACCGTGTTCCCTCTGATCGCCAAGGATTACGCCAAGACCGTAACGGCGGAAAACGAGATCCGCCGCGCCGGTGGCCAGCCCGAACTGCCGCTGGACGAAACCCTGCAAGAGGCGTTGCAGGTTTCATCGCGAAACGTCATCCAGAAAACCCACTGGCCCAATATCGATCTGATCGGGGCGCAGCTGAACCTGTACTGGGCCGAGTTTCAGATTCCCGTCTGGCGGATGGGGCTGCGCAGCTGGCCGTTGTGGGACGGGCTGACCAATTTCCTGTCGGACGAAGGCGTGCTGGACGATTATGACATCGTGATGCTGGATACGCCCCCTGCCCTTGGCTATCTGACGATCAACGCGCTGGCGGCTGCCGATATCCTGTTGGTGCCGCTTGGCGCCTCGTTTCTGGAATTCGATTCCACCGGGCGTTTCTTCGACATGCTCTATACCACCTTCGCGTCGATCGAGGATGGCGAAAACGCGGCTCTGCGTGCGGCGGGTTTACCGGAAATGAAGTTTGAATGGGATGTAGTGCGGGCCATCGTCACCCGGTTCGACGCCGCCCAGCAGACCGATATGGCGAATGTGATACAGGCCTATTTCGGGGATTTCATGAACGCGTACCGTCAGGAATATACCGCGCTGGTCGGTCAGGCCGGTGAACAGGTCAACGGCATTTACGAGGCCGACTACCGCGATTTCAACCGCGATACCTATGTCCGTGGGCGTGAAACCTTCGACCGGACTTATGCCGAATTCAAGGAACTGTTGATCGGCTGCTGGTGGCGCGACGTGAATATGGAAGGATCCGACAATGGCCAAGCGTAAACGACTGATCGCCCCCGACGCCGATGCCCTGCGCGAATTGGAGGATGGTTTCGCGGCGAAACCGCTGGAAACCAAATCCATGACCCCGCCCATCGCCCAGGTCGCCGGTGAATCCGCCGCCTTGGCCGGATTGGCAGGCGTCACCGACCGGGCCGAAGCGGCACGGGACAAGGCCGATGCCGACCGGTTCCGCAGCGCCGACCGTGCCGGTCTGGTGGCGCAACCGGTGCAACTGGATCAGATCGACAGCGATTTCATCCGCCGCGACCGGTTGGTCGAAGATACCGAGGCGATGGACGAGCTTTGTGTATCGATCCGCCAACACGGGCTGCGCAGCCCGGTCGAACTGGCCAGGACAGATGACGGGTTCGGGCTGATTTCGGGCTATCGCCGGGTTCAGGCGTTTCGCATCCTGGCCGCCGCTGATCCGGGGTTTGCCGTGATCCCGGCCTTTGTCCGTACGGCGGATGCCGGGGCCGCGGCCTATGTCAGCATGGTCGAAGAAAACGAGGTGCGCGCCAACCTGACCCATTACGAACGCGGCCGCATCGCGGTGCTGGCCGCCGCACAAGGCGTGTTCCCATCAGTCGAGGCTGCGGTTGACGCGCTGTTTTCGGCGGCCTCCAAGGCGAAACGGTCCAAGGTGCGCAGCTTTGCCGCCGTGCACGAAGGGCTGGGCGATCTGCTGCGGTTCCCGACGACGCTGACCGAAAAGGCCGGGCTGCAACTGGCGGCGGCCTTGCGCGACGGGGCACAGCCCGACCTGCGGGCGGCATTGGATGCGGGCGACGCGGGCGATGCGGCGGCGGAATGGAAGCTGTTGCAGGCGGTTCTGTCGGGTGCTCCGGCGCCACGGGACAAGGCGCGTGGCGGGCGGCCTGCCACGGTCACGCAAGTGCCGCCCTTGGCCTTGCGCGGCGGGGGTAATGCCCGGGCGCAGATTTCGGGCGATACGCTTCGGATCGACCTGCAGGGGCGCAAGATCAACGCCGACACCGCCCGGCGGATTCTGGAACAGATCGACCGTTTGCTCAGCTAAGGGCGGTTTCGCCGCGAAACTGGCGGGGGGTTACAGCCCGGCCAACAGTTCGGCGCTGTCCGGCATCCGTTTCAGCGTGCTGTCGATCCGCATGTTCCAGCGCGGCCCGCGGGCGCGGGCGTCGGCCAGCGCCTCGGCCAGTTCGTCGGGGCGATCCTCGGCCAGAACCTCGATCAGGAAGGCCGCCTGCTGCCGGTCCTTGCGGGATTTCATCCGGTCAGGCCCGTCGCGGCGCCGGTCGGCCACGATCAGCTTGTGAATGGCGAACCGTTCGGGGCGCGGGATTTGCAGCAATACGCCATCGCGATAGGGCAGGGCGGCGGCAATCGGATCGGCGATCAGATAGTTCAGATGATGCAGCGACTGCGCCTCGACCCCCAGGGCGGGCAGGGGGCGCAGGCCTTCGTCTTCGTCGAACGAAGGTGTCAGGAATTCCACCAGCGTTTCGCCGCGCGTCTGCCGCCAGCGCCAGGTCTTGTGCTGGTCCAGACTGGGCGCGGGGGCGAAATCGAAATCGGACAGCACCGCATCCAGCGGCGGCGCGGCGGTGTCGTTCAGCGCCAGCGACAGGCGTTCGAAACTGGCGATGTCGATATCGTTGGTCTGCGCCATCTGGTCGAAACTCAGCCGCACGGCCAGTTCGCCCTCGTACAGCCGGAACGCCTGGGTGCCGACCACGGTGCCGCCCAGCCGGAACACGCCCGAGCGTGCCAGCGCGGCCAGCAGGCTGCTGGTGGCGGCGTCCAGACGCAGAAACCCCTCGGCCCGCAGCAGGCGGATCAGGCGGCTGCGATGGGCGCGCTGCGCCTCGGCCTCGGCCCGGATGTCGGCGTGACGGGCCAGCCGCGCCTGCAATTCGGGGCTGTCTTCGCCGATGTATTTCTTGCGCACGTCCGATCCCACGCGATAGCTGTCGTACCAATAGGTCCGGCCGTTGCGGGTGACGGGCGTGGGTGTGCCGCGCAGATCGGACAGGCGCGCGTCCTGCAAACTGCGCAGCAAATCCTGATAGGCGGCATGGGCGACGGGGCTGTGACGTGCGATCATGGGTATATGTTCAACAAAGATATTTTTTGTTGAATACAGCAATGTTCAACAATTTACAACTTTGTTGAACATCAGGCCCTACAGCCCGGCGGCCTTGGTCAGGTTGATGCGGAACCGGTCGCGCCTGCGCTGATACCTGCGGGTCATTTCGGCCGAGGCGTGGCCCAACTGTTTCTGGATATACCGTTCATCCACTTCGGCGCTGCTGGCCAGCCCGGCACGCAAAGAATGGCCGGAATAGAGACGCAATCGCGCCTTTTCGGGCAGATCGGCGCGCAGCCCCGCGTTCAGCACGGTTTGTTTGATCAGGCGGGCCACATGTTTGTCGGACAGCCGCGTCTCCAGCACCCGCTTGCCGTCGCGCGAGGTGCGGGTGAAGAGCGGGCCAAAGCCGATCTTGGAAAAGTGTAACCACTGTTCCAGCGCATGTACCGGACAGGTCTGATCGCTGGACCCGCGCCCAATTTCAACCTCGCGCCAGCCGGTTTTTCCGCGCAGGAACAGCACGGCGCCGGGCTCAAGAATTTGGACCCAGCCGCCGCTGTCGGGGGTGTCGTCTTTGCCGTGGTCAAGGCTGACGATCTCAGACCGGCGCAGCCCGCCGGCATAGCCGATCAGCAGAATCGCGCGATCCCGCAACCCGCGCAGGTCAAAATCCAGGGTGGCGATCATGGCAAGGATATCTTCGGGCAGAATCGCCTCTTTCTGAACCGGGGGGCGGGCGTGTTTGCGGCGAATTCCGGCCAGGACAGAGCCTATGTGGCGGTCTTTGCGGTCAAGGCTCAGCCCGCGTTGCTGATAGCCCCAGACCAAACCCGAAACGCGGCGCTCGATGGTGCTGACCGACAGGGCAGGGGCCTTGCCGTCCGGGGCGGCGAGATTGGCAAGGTAAAGCCCGACCAGCTCGGGTGCCGGGGGCAGGGGGTCGGCCCCGCGCAACCGGCACCAGCGTGCGTAATGCGCCCAGTCCCTGGCATAGGCCGTAAGCGTATTTTCGGACGCGGCGTTGCGGGCATAATCACGGGCGGTTTCGACCAGTTGATCAAGCGTGCCGGACCCCGCCAAATGCGCGGGCAGGGCGATCTGGTACCTCTCGTCGTTCTGACGATCTGGGTGCTGGTCCGGCGGGGCCGAAGGCCGTGGGGTCTGCTTTTCTGTCATGTGTGGGAGCTTAGTGTTAATACGTCCGATAATGCAAACTTATTGGACATAATAATAGACAGAAGATAACGGCGCTTTTAGCAGTGTATTTTGGTTGAAAGCGCCGTCTTTGGGTGTGGTACGCGTGACGGAATTCATGCGGATCAAACCATCGGACGACCTGAACATCATATCCAAGATGCCGGGGTGGGTCATGCCCGCGCCGGGGAAAACCCATAAGGATGTTGCCTTTTTGTCAGGCGCGGTGTTTGCCAAGTCAGGTGGTCGCGCAGCAAAGCTTGAGGTGTTGATATGTCAGCCTTTGAGCCAAGGGTCATCCTTTCCCATAAGTACCTTACAAGAAACATTTTTCCCCAAAGTTGAATGCTGTTGACATCCAATGGTTGTATTGAGGACTGTGAATATACGCTTAACCAGTTTTTTGGGAGACTTTGTGGCCAACAGTTCCGATACCCAGAAGGATCCCGAAAACACCTCTGCTGAAATTGATCCGGAAGTTCTGAAAAAGATCGCCGCCCTGCATCCGATCATCGGGCGCATGGTGGATCACGAGACGTTGGGGAAGATGGGCGCGACGCAGGGGGAGGGAAAAAATGAATAACGTGCGCCAAGCGACACGAAAAATGGTTTGGTGTCTGGAATTTCCAGCACAGTTCGGACGGTTCTTTCCACACGGAGGTTATGTCGGGTGGGAAGAGGCGCTTGAACGGTATTACATGCAAGAGCTGAGCGAAGCAGACCGGCAAACCTATGACAATAGATATGCAAAGTATGCTTCAATTGCGGCCCAAAAATTCAGTTCGACCACCGACCCTATTTTAGATCATGAATGGCCGCAGGAATATCACCTGGACCGCGACTATAAGCGGTTGGGGTCGATCTCTAATTCCCAGAACGGAATTATGTGGGTGGAAAGCGCCCTAAAAGACCTGATCGAGGCGCTGGAGCCTGGCGTGCATCACTTCCGCCCGCTCCGGCTTTTGACGCGGACGGGTGAGGTTTACCCCGGCGACTATCATGTCATGGCAATAGGTCAGAATCTGAATGGGTTCGATCCGGAGGGGAGTGACCCGGATTGCATTAAGTGGTCCGAGCGTTCCCAAAAATTCAATGTCTATACCTCAGACTTAAAGGGCATGGCCTTCAACAGCGGTGTGGTTTTTGGAAAACATATTTGGCGCGAGAAGGGGGTAACAGTTCCTTATATCTGCCTGTCCGACGCGCTTGTTCAAGAAATCAGAGCACGGGATTTTCTGATGCCCGAGTTGATTGCAACCAAGGGGTGTGTGGCATGACCTGGTCGCTAAGAGCAACCTTTCCAGAGGACGAGCTGAAGGGGTGCGGATGGGATATCGAGCCATTGGATGGTGATCTCAGCAATGTAAAGCTCGTCGACCTGAGTGTGGATATTGGACATTGGCCAATACCGATCACTGAATATTGGAGCTCGGGGCGGCATATGGACACGGCGAAGTTGCCCACGCGCCTGAGAGTCAAAGCCATAGGATGCCGTAAAGACAGGCCGGCGCTTTACCAGGACTTCACGGCCTCAATGGGAAGTGACACGCTTGCTTCTGCCGCCTTCCGCGACGTGGTCGAGGCGTATGATCCCGGTGTGCATCAGTTCGTTCCGGTACAGGTCGAGGATGCCAGGGGCGGTGCGATTGAGCGCGACTATTTCTGGTTCGCCCCGGGCCACCGGATCTTTGCCCTGGATGCGGATCGGACCCGCCCGCCGATGCTGCCCTATCCCGAGGGCCCTGAATGGACCAACCCGCATTCAGATCGGCCAGCGATGAGGTTCGATCGCAAACAGCGTTCCGAGACTTGGGCGCCCGTTTTTCGCGCGGATAAAATCGGCGACCGAGACCTGTTCTGCGATGGCGAATTTCGCAGGCAGATTTTTATGTCGGATCGCCTGAAACGAGCCTTCGAGGCCGCGGGGGTGGTCGGGGTCGGGGCAATCGGGCCCTATACGGTCGTCTAGTAGAAATTCGTAACAAGTAATACTTTGGGGGATTTTTGATGATCAGTTTCAGCAAAGATAGCCCGCTTTGCAGGCGAATATTCCTGTTGCACAGAAGCAAAGGCCCGAATGTGAATGTGACCTACAGGGAGCGGAAAGGGCCTGGCAGGGCGCATCTGTGGCGCGACCGCCGTCTGCCCAAGCATTACAAGATGAAGGAGGTTTGACGATGGCTGGCGGTCTGTCGCCAAGTGCGGAATAGGGGCGCTTGTGATTGTAGAATGTCATCCATTTCCTGATCCCGGCATTCAGGGGAAGATGGGCCTTGTGAAAACCCTGTTCAAAACCGCCGTATAATTGCGGTTTGAACCGCGTCCTTTGTTCGCTGACAATATTGACGCAACAGTCCCGCCCGGGTGTCGCGTTCCCCTAATCATTGTACATGATAAAGACTCACAAGGCACGGCGGTTAGCACAGTATATGGTAGATAAAAGCGCCGCGATTGGATAATGTTGTGGCATGACCTATGCCCGACCAACCCCTGCCAGCGATGTTGATACGATGCCGCGCATGGCATCGTGGGTCACGACGCCCGTCCGCGCGGAAACGCTTGAGGATGTGGCTTTTTTATCGGGGGCGGCGCTTGGCCATCTTCATCTTGTGGTTGGTCACCCTGCGGTGCCTCAGGCCTTGCTGCGCGAGCGTCTGGCGCTGCGGGCCGCCGAGGCCTGTGTCGGCTTTGCCGGACGTATCGAGCGGGCCGGGGATCTGCGTGACGAGGTGCATCTGCTGCGGCCCGGCGACCGGCCCGGACCCGCAGGCGAGGTTTACCTGTGCTGGCGGCGTGCGGTGGCCCGGCCGGTCACTGTCGGCGCGTTGCAAAAGGCCATGCCGGAACGGACCGCAGAAGAGATTTCCGTCTGGCTTGACACGGCGCGGGGCGCGGCGGTGCAAAGGGCCGCGTCGGTGATCGAGGCGGTGTTGGCGACTGACCCGCGCGCCGAAAACGCCGCTTTGATGCTTGGGGATGCCGCGCTGGCCCAGAGCTTGGGGTGGGGGCATCTTGTGCCGCTGTTGGCGGCGGGCCTGACCCCCCGGGACCTGCGCAAAACCGGCGACGATCTGCGGCGCGCCTGTCACAGGGCCTTGTGTATATCGGCCAACGAGGCGGCGCGTATGGCCGGTGATCTGGCTGATCGGGCGGGTCGCCTTCGGGCCGTCGCGCCAAAGCTGCGCGCCAAGGCGGCGGGAAAGGCCATCGACAGGTTCCTTTCATGTGATGCGCTGTCACCTGCGGTCGCCTTGACGCCATTCATGTCCGACCGCGCGGCGCGGCGGCTGTGTGACCGCCTGGTGGACCTGGGGGCGGTGCGGGAACTGACTGGGCGGGACAGTTTCCGGCTGTATGGGGTCTGACATGGCGAAGGATCGCGCAGACACCGAAATGGATCGAGAGCTGGAAGACCTGCCGCCCGAACTGCGCTGGCGCGAATGGATGCGCCGGATCGAGGCGGTGCTGTTTGCCAGCGCCGCGCCGGTCCCGCGCGAGGATCTGGCGCGGGTGGTGGGGCAGGGGGTCTCGGTCGACCTGTTGATCGCGGATCTTGGCGCCGACCTGGAAGGGCGGGCCTTCGAGGTGGTGACCGTGGCCGATGGCTGGTTCATGCGCACCCGCCCCGCCTATGCCCCCGCCGTCCGCGCGGCGGCAAACGTGGGCGGACAGGTGTTGGACCTGAACGAATTCGACGTCGCGGTGCTGGCCGCCATCGCCTATCATCAGCCGATCACGCGCGACGGGCTGAAGGATATCTTCGGCAAAGAGATCAGCCGCGACCTGATCGGGCGGCTGCATGCCCGGACCTTGATCGCCACCGGTCCCCGCAGCCCGCGCCGCGGCGCGCCCTATACCTTTGTGACAACGGAAACGTTTCTTATGGCGTTCGGGTTGAAGACACTCCGCGATCTGCCGGACCGAGAGCAGCTGATGGATTCCGGTTTATGTGCTGAACCGTGAATTCGGAAAAACTGTGAATGCGCGCCGCGCTCTTGTTGCGAGACAAAGGCTGTTGTCGTGGTGCCTTAAATTCCCGGACGGTCTGCTTTGTGGATAAGTTGGATAGGCGACGGCGCTTGGCGAAGGAAACAGGGAAACCAGGAGATCGTGAACCCGCAGACCGCAGTGAGGTGTTCAGGCGTGCGGAAAGCATGCTTCGAAACGCCCGACAGCAACCTGTGGATATCCAGCAATTAAGGGCGCAAGATCCGGAATTTTCTCCTCGAAAGTGGCTACGTCCAGAAAGCAGGAGCACAGTGACAGTCGTCCTTTCCTATAAGACCTTACAAGAAACATTGTTTTCCCAGAGTTGAATGCTGTTGACAGCCGGTGGTTGTATTGAGGAATATGAATATACGCTTAACCAGTTTTTTTGGGAGACTTTGTGACCAATAATTCCGATACCCAGAAGGGTCCCGAAAACGCCTCCCCTGAAATTGATCCGGAAGTTCTGAAAAAGATCGCCGCCCTGCGCGCGCAGGTGCGGGAAAGCTTTGGCAAGGTGGTTATGGCGATGATGGCGCTGCCGCGCTATCGCCACCAGACGCTGGCCGATCTGCAGCACCTTGTTCTGGAACCGCTGATCCGCGACCGCGTGGCCATCGCCCACCCGGCCGGGACGGAACGTGGCGCTTTGACCGACATCACCGGGCTGGCGATCTGGGCTAGCGTGTCGGAAGAGGCCGACGCTAGGATTCGCGAACAGATCCGTGCCGGAACCTGGCCGCTGCGGCTGAAGCCCGACGACTGGACCAGCGGCGAGATCAACTGGCTGATCGACGTGATCGCGCCGGATCAGAAAACGACGGCCTCGGTTTTGGCGAATTTCAAGCAGGTGGTAAAACAGGGCGACCTGCGCCTGCATCCGATCATCGGGCGCTTGGTGGATAAAGAGACGCTGAAGAAGATAGGCGCAGCGCAAGTGTCGCAGGAGGAGGAATCGGCATGATCTGGTCGCTAAGAGCAACCTTTCCAGAGGATGAGCTGAAGGGGTGCGGATGGGATATCCAGCCACTGGATGGTGATCTGAGGAACGTAACGCCCGTCGATCTGAGTGTGGATATTGGACATTGGCCAATACCGATCACTGAATATTGGAGCTCTGGGCGGCATATGGACACGGCGAAGTTGCCCACGCGCCTGAGCGTCAAGGCCATAGGATGCCGTAAAGACAGGCCAGCGTATTACAAGGACTACACACAGCAAATGGGCGGCTATCAACTCGCTTCCGCCGCCTTCCGCGACGTGGTCGAGGCGCATGATCCCGGCGTGCATCAGTTTGTTCCGGTACAGGTCGAGGATGCCAAGGGCGGTGCGATTGAGCGCGACTATTTCTGGTTCGCCCCTGGCCATCGGATTTTTGCCCTGGATGCGGATCGCACCAACCCGCCGATGCTGCCCTATCCCGAGGGACCTGAATGGACCAACCCGCATTCAGATCGGCCAGCGATGATGTTTGATCAGACACAGCGCTCCGATACTTGGGCGCCCGTTTTTCGCGCGGATAAAATCGGCGACCGAGACTTGTTCTGCGATGGCGAGCATTCCGGACAGATTTTTATGTCGGATCGCCTGAAACGAGCCTTCGAGGCCGCGGGGGTGGTCGGGGTCAAAGCAGTCGGCCCTCATCCGGTCGTCTAGTAGAAATTCGTAACAAGTAGTATTTTGGGGGATTTTTGATGATCAGTTTCGGCCAAGATAACCCTCTTTGGAGCCAAATGTTTCTGTGGCGTAGAAGTGGCACAGATGCGGATGGCAATACGACCTATAAAGACTCGCATGATGTGGCGCACGGGATTGGGAACAAAGTCAGAAATCCCGATACTAGCGATTTTAACGATTATGAAGATCTTCCCATTGTCAAACTGATCAATGATACTTTGGATAAACAAGGTGTGGATTTTCAACTTTCAGACCAAGATCCGTCGAATCAGGCTCTTCTTCCGGGGAATGGCCGCGAGGCAGATGCGCGGAAAACCAATGGCGTTCTGTCTTCACTGATTCAAAAGGTCGCCGCCCATGGCAATCACGTTGATGCGTTCGACGCTGTTCTGACTGGCGGCCTTAACGGCGATCAGTTCCTCGATGCTCTCCACCGAAAACTGAACGTGGCATTGCGATCGGAAAGTGATCCGACGCAGAAGGCGAGGTTGGCAAAGCAGGCCGCCGTCGAACTTCTCAACTACCAAGACACGATCATAATGCGGTACATGTACCAGGAAGTGCTGGATGATGTGTTTGGTGAAGGGCAGGTCAAGAGCCTGGTTATTAACAATACTGACCCTCGGGTTTTAGCAGGCGAGCTAGAACTTTCAGATGGTACGCCGACTGATCTCAATGGGTATCTGAATGAAATCGCTCAAAATGAAACGTATGAAGGAGTTAAGTCGCGCGCAGACTATCAACTAGCTGAACGGTTGAGAGGGGATATCGATTTTGACTCCCCGAACTTTGATCCAAAGTCCGATATCAGTCGCGATTTATACGACCATAACAATCAGTTTGTACGCTTGTTCGGCGCAACGTTCGAGATTCCAGATGAGATCTTGTCGGAGTGGTTGGCCACGCATAGCAAGCAACTACCTATCGCCGCGAATTTTGCGGGGGGAAGTGAGGCAGAGAAAAGGGCGATTGTTGAGGAATTGAGGTCTTTTCAGCGCTCTTCCGAGTTTGAACAAAGGAAGTCAAATATTCTCGGAAACGTGGAGACACTCGATGATTTAGAAAAACCAAAGAGCTTCTCTGACTACCAAAAGCTGTTTCCTGCGACTTTGCGGCGAGGTGAACATACCGACGCGGATAAAAGACTCACCGACGAAACTATTGAAGACAGCCGTCAGAAAATCCAGGATATCCTGGATGACCCGAATACGAGCGAGGGCGTTCGAGAGCTCTTTGAGGCTGCAAGAGAGCAGGTGAACGCGGCCGACGCCGTAAATGAGTCCAGCACCATGTCTGCCGAAAGTAAGGCAGTGGCGCGGGCGAGTATTGCCAGTTTCTTGATCGCAGCCCTGACGCTGAAAGTTACCTATGACGCTGCAACCGTTGAGACTGACCAGAGTTTTGCCCAGTGGGTTGCGTCCAAGACTCCGGAGATATTGGCAGCTTTGCCTGCTGGGCTTGTTGTTACGGCGGGTATTGGTGGCCTTGTCTGGGGTTTGTTCGCGATATCAGGGCCGGTTGGCTGGGCTGGCGCGGCGGTGCTTGGCGCAGTATCGGGGTGGCCTGCGCTAAAAGAATTTCTAAAGAACTATCAGACGGCTTATCCCGATGGGGTGTTTTTCAAAACCGCAAGTGTTCTGCTCAGCGGAATGGAGTGGTTTGAGAGTACAAAGGCCTACGAGTATATTTCCAAAGTCGTTACCTTTGTAGTTGAAAACACCATTCAACCAGTTTTTGAATACCTGACGCCGGAAATCAAGACAGCCGGCGGCGAAGGTGTAACCAAAATTTCTGACGGCGACGGGTCTTGGGTTGTTGGCGATGAAGTCGCGGAAATTGAGGGAAATTCAGAGTCTAATGTAATTTTTCACTTGGGCGCCGGAGAGGCTCGTGGTCTTGGGGGCAACGACGTTCTAATTGGCCTATTGCCAGACATTATTAAGAAAGGTGAAAGAATTGGCAGTGCGCCCGCTGAAGGTTTTGAAGACGAACGCCCAGTTGCGGAAAAAGAACATCGGTTAAGGCTTGATGGTGGCGACGGAGATGACTGGGTCATCACGGGTTTTGGTGAGGGGGCCATAACCATTGGCGGTCTTGGCAGGGACTGGATTTTTAACACCTCGCGGTTCGGGCATATTTTCGGGGACACCATCGACGGCCTGCTGATCCAGGAAGGTGAGCCTGTCCGGACATGGGCCGAGCATGACGCGTTGGACAAGCCCGAGAATTCGGACAAGATCTGGTGGTGGCCGGATGTCACCATGTGGGATCCGCACAAGGCCGACCGGTTGGCGTTTTTCGGTATTCCGATGGTGGGCGGGGCGACCGATCTGCCGATCCTGAACTTCCTTAGCAGCCTGGCGCCGCTGAACGCTCTGGCCTCGCTGGTTTTCTGGAAACAGAAGATATTCTTTGACTACTTCAATCCGACCTTTGTCTACAAAATCGACTCCGAAACCGGTGAGCTGCGGGTCGGCAATCTGCTGCTGGAGGCTTTTCTGCCCGACACCGGTCCGATGGTCTTCAAGAACTTCGATGAGGCCAACGCCGTGTTCTGGGGCGGGGCGTTCTTCAAAGTCGAAAGCGAAGGGGATCAGGGGGGGCTCGGAAACCTGTTCAAATACGGCAGTGAGCTGAACACCGATCTGATCGGCGATATGGGGATGATTTTCAAACAGACCCATCCGGCGATCTATATCGCGGGGTTGATTCCGGGTTTTCCGGGCGGGGTGAACCGGTTTCTGCCGATGATCGATTCGGTTCTGACCTTTGCCGGGACTGCGGCGTTGGCGATCAAGAACTTTCGTTGGTCATCGGGTGAAGACCCGCTGGTCATCGATCTGGACGGCGACGGGATCGAGACGATCGAACTGTCAGGTGATCTGTATTTCGACGTCGACGGTGACTTTTTTGCCGAACAGACCGGGTGGCTGTCGGGCGATGACGGGTTTCTGGTTCTGGACAAGAACGCCAACGGCATCATCGATGATATCAACGAATTGTTCGGCAACCGCGAACAGTTCGGGTTCGAGGAACTGGCGCTTTACGATGCCAATGGCGACGGCAAGATCGACAAGGCCGACCTGATCTATTCCGAATTGCAGGTCTGGCGTGACATCGACGGCGATACCGAAACGGACGAGGGCGAGCTGTTCAGCCTGGAAGAGCTGGGGATCAAGTCGATTTCGGTCGACGGGGTTGCTCTGAATCACACCACGCCGCAGGGCGCATTCCTGCGGGAATTCGGGGATGTGGAGTTCGAGGACGGCACGCTGACCCGCGCCTTCGAGGCGATCTTTGAAATGAACGACATCGCCACGCGTTACCGTGGCGAAGACGGCGTACCGGCCTGGCTGGATGGCAAGATCATCGACAGCCGCGGCCTGGGAGAGGTCACGGATTTTGCGATCGCGATGTCGAACGATTTCGACATTGCGGAAAAGACCGTCGCAGCCGCGGCGACAATGGTGAACCCCGATCTGAAAGAGATACGTGCGCTGTCCGGCGATGCGCTGGGGCAATGGGGGTTCGGCCAACCGCTGACCCGCGAACTGACCCCGGTTCTGACCGAGACTGTGGACGGTGTCACAACGCTGGTGGATCGTGCGGTCTATGTCGAAGACGCAACCGGCGGCTATTGGACGCTCAAATCCGGGGCGGATGTTCTGGACGGCGACGGTGCGGTGATCGTTCGCCCCACCATGACGGATATCCTTGCGCAGGCATCGGGCGCGAACCAGACATGGGCGCTGGAACAGATGTGGTCGCCGTCGACCCGAGCCGAGGCGGTGACGCACCGCGATGCCGCGCCCTATATGGGGCAGGTCGTCGATGGCCGCTTCGTGGTCGAGGATTATGGCATTCAGCAGCCCGATGGCAGCTGGCAATTGGCCAGCGGTACGGATGTGCTGGATGCGGGCGGTGTCGCGATCGCGAACCCGACATTGGAAGACATCCTTGCCCAGACCCCGCCCGAGGGGCGCGAATGGCGCGCCGAAAATCTGGGCCACAACCCGCTGGCCGGGATCGAGGTCGAAGAGCTGGGCGTCTATTTCATCGACGGGGTCGCGGTGGATTACACGGTCGAACTGACCGACCGCGACGGCACGTTCCACGTCTGGGCCCGCAATCTGGACCGGGCGCTGGAATTGCAGCACAAGTTCGGCACGCCGCGCGATTTCAACCTGCGCAATTATGAAATCGACTTCGACACACTGGACGAGGTCGGGTCGACCGACGACAGCCACGTGCGGGTCGAAGTCATGACGCCGGCGCAATTCAACTTTGCCACCCGTCTGATCGGGGTCGAATTCCAGCCCGCGCTGCTGGCAGGCGATATCGATCCTCTGACCGGCACGATCACTTACGCGCTGAACGACGAGGGCACCACGAACTTTGCCACCGACGGCGGGTTCGACAGCGGCATTCCGGACATGATCGATCTGGTCGGCCTGATGATGGATCATTATGTCGTCTCAAGCCGCGCCTTCGCTGTGCGGATGGCGTTGCAGGGCGGGTTGTCCCGTTTCGCGGCCGAACTGACCTATGACATCGACAGCAACACTTACAAAGCGACTGGCGACCGCGAACTGGCGCCGATGTTCGAGGCGATCTTCGCCGAGGCGCCCGCAGGCTATGACGAGGCCTATGATTATCTAGCCGGGTGGAACGAAATCCTGTGGCAGATCTATCCCGACTATGAACTGGACGGCACCGGCAACTTCTTCGAGGCGACCGTGTCGGTCGATCAGAAGTTCCTGTTGCAGATGGTGATCCCGGCCTATGAGGCCCATCCGCTGGACGTGGACCTGCCGGCGATCATGAATGCGCTGTCGATGGATGAAACACGCCTTGTGCAGCACGGCGAGGCGGACACCGAAGTCACCGGCACGAATGGCGGTGATCTGATCTATCTGTCTGCGGGGGATCAGATTTACACCGGCGGGCGGGGTGGCGACACCTATGTGGTCGGCAGTGATTTCGGCGTCGACATCATTGCCGACGTCGACACGGGTGCTGCGGACGAGCTGCGCTTTACCGCGATCAAATCGACCGAGGTCGTGGCGATCCGGGATGGGCAGGACCTGATCCTGACCACCGAAGGCAGCGATGACGTTCTGACCGTGCGCAACCATTTCCTGGGCGAACTGAACCCGTCCTTCGGCAACAGCGCGCAGGAAACCCGGATGAGTTCCATCGTCTTTGCCGATGGCGTGATCTGGGACCGGGTGAAAATCGCCATGGCGGTGTCGGACCCGCAGGACAGCGATCAGGTAATCATCGGGTCGGGTGATCTGGATGTTCTGGACGGCGGCAAGGGCAATGACGTGTTGCGCGGTGGCGCGGGCGGGGATTTCTATATCTTCCGCCGGGGCGACGGGCAGGATGTTATCGCCGAGGACAACTCGGGCGCCACAAACCCGCTGAAGGCGGGTCTGGATTTCGTGCAGTTCCTGGGCGAGGATCTGAGCGCGGATGACCTGTCCTTGCGCCGCTATGGCGAAGGCAAAGACCTTCATATCACCCTTAAGGACGAAGACGGCAACCTGACCGACGACACGATTCAGATCGTGGATATGTTCGACGGTCTGCGTCTGAACCTGACCGGTTTCCTGTCCCAGAACGTCGATCCGGCGCTGGAGCTGGACTATATCGCGCCGAACATCATCGAACGCTTCCTGTTCGAGGATGGATCGTCGCTGGATTTCGAACAGGTCGCGCAGCGCGTGCTGGACGAGGCCAGGACCGACGGCGAGGATGCGATCTATGGTTTCCTGCACGCCAATACGCTGGATGGCGGCGCGGGCAACGATTATCTGGTCGGCCGCGAAGGCGGGGATACCTATATCTATGGCGCGGATTATGGGTTGGACGAAATCAAGGATGGCGACTATTCGGTCAAGCTGTTCGGCGCGCCGGATGATTATCTGAAATTCACCGACGATCTGCGCTGGACCGATTTCGACTTTCTGCGCGACGGGGCGGGCGACGATCTGACCCTGCAGGTCAAGGGCACGACCGACGGGGTGATCCTGACCGATTATCTGGAAGTCGCCCCCTTTCAGGGCTTCATCAACCTGATCGAGCAGATCACCTTCGGTGACGGCACCGAATGGCATTATACGCAGTTGCTGCAGCATTATGTCGACATCGCCAAGACGGATGGCGACGATACGATCTATGGTTTCCTGACCGCCGATCAGCTGGACGGTGGGCTGGGCGACGACCGTCTGGAGGGCATGGGCGGCAGCGATACCTATATCGTGCGCGTGAACGAAGGCAACGATACGATCTTCGATGCGGGCGGTGCCGGCGACCGGGTCAAGCTGGACGGTATCGCGCTGGCGGATGTGGACATTTCGCGCACCGGCCTGGACCTGATCCTGACCCACCGCACCACCGGTCAGGTGATCACCTTCGAAGGCCAGTATATCCGCGACAACGCGCAGGGCGCGGCGGTCGAAGTGTTCGAATTTACCGACCGCGTGGTCGACTGGCGCGAAATCAACCCCGAAGACATCGACCGCATCGGGACCTCGGCCGGCGAAACGCTGGAGGGCAGCAATTTCGCCGAGATCATCGACGGTCTGGGCGGCGACGACACGCTGATCGGCGGCAGCGACGGTGACACCTATCGCTTTGGCATCGGCTATGGTCAGGATGTGGTGATCGACACGCAGGTCGCCTCGTCCTGGGCCGGGCGCGAAGGTCGCGAGGTCGAGGCCCAGGACCGTATCGCCTTTGGTGCGGATGTCACCCGCGAGATGGTCGAATTCACCAAAGACGGTGACGACCTGCTGATCACGCTGAACGGTCATCCCGACAGCCTGCGCATCCGCAACCAGTTCCGCGACGTGACGGATGGCGTTGAATTCTTCGACTTCGTGAATGACGGCACGATGTCCATTGCGGACGTCGAGGAGCAGTTGCAGATCGAGGGCGGTAACCGAGGCGACAATGTCATCACGGGCAATCCGGATCAGCCCAATGTGCTGGACGGCCGTCAGGGCGACGATACATTGGTGGGCGGTACGGCCGAAGATACCTATGCCTTTGGTATCGCCTATGATTTCGACCGGATCGAGGAAACCGTTGATACGCCCGGCGTGATCGACACGATCGTGATGGGGCAGGGTGTCCGCGCCGAGGATCTGATCCTGCGCCGCAATGGCGACGATCTGCTGATCGATCTGGGCAACGGGCGCGATGTGCTGACCGTTGTGGGCGGTCTGGCTGATACCACGGTGGAACGCATCCTGTTTGCCGACAACAGCGTGATGACCGTCGAGGATATCCGCGACAAGCTGACCGAAGGCACCGACGGTAACGATCAACTGGTCGGTTTCGACGGCCGGTCGGATGTGCTGGATGGTGGCGCGGGCACCGATGCGCTGATCGGGGGCACGGGCGATGATACCTATCGCTTTGGTCATACCAGCGGGCAGGACGAAATCATCGACACCGGCGGCATTGACCGGCTGGAATTCGGTCTGGGGATCGAACCGGGGCACCTGAGCTTTACCGATGAGGATGGCGATCTGCTGATCACGCTGACCGACAGTGGCGACAATATCGTCATCATCGGCGGTGCGGCTGGCGATGTGGTCGAGGTGTTCGCCTTTGAAAGCGGGCTGGAATTGTCGATGTCCGATATCCGCGAACAGCTGTTCCATGCGCAGCGGATGGAGGGGTCCAACCGGATCGACGGCGGGCAGATCGACTCGATCTGGGCCATCATGCCGGGCACCGGCACGGACCATGTGACCATGGGCAGCGATACGGTGGTGCAGCTGTTGCAGGGCGACGGCATGGACACGCTGGTTCTGCCCAGCGTGGTCGGCGACGCGCGTATCCTGTTGCCCGATTTCACACCCGACCAGGTGCGCGTACGCTATGGGGCTTCGCAGGATCTTCTGCTGGAGGTCCCGGATACGGGTGACCAGATTATTCTGGGCCGCGCACGCAGTGTCGGCGAGATTCCGACGCTGGTCTTCGGTGACGGAACCGAATGGCGCAAGGCCGATCTGCTGGTCGCGCTGGTTGCCAGTGAAGCCAGCGAATTTGACGATCTGATCACCGGCACGGACGCCGATGAGGTGATCGAAGGCAGCACGGGCGATGACGACATTCAGGGTGGGCGCGGCAATGACAGCTATGTCTTCACCCGTGGCGACGGGCGCGATGTGATCGCCGACAGCGGCGGGGCGGCGGATACGCTGACCATCCTTGGCTATACCTCGGACGAGGTTCAGGTCCTGCGTCCGGTACAGGATCGCACCGATATCGTGCTGCGTTTCGATGGCACCGGGGACGAGGTGACCCTGCGCTATACCGGCACGAACGGCGATCAGGGGGTGGACTCCGTCCAGTTCTCGGACGGTACGATCTGGACGCGCGAGGCGCTGTTCACCATGTCGATCGGCGAAGGAACCGCGCTGGATGATGTGATCGTCGGCACCTCGGGTGACGATGTTCTGAATGGTTTGGGCGGCGATGACAGCCTGGAAGGCGGTCAGGGGGCGGATACCTATCTTATCGGCTATGGCCACGGCCACGACCGGATCGACAACCGTGACACCGACGATGCGGTGGACAAGGTCATTCTGTCCGAAACCCTGCCGGATCAGCTGCGCCTGACATCAGATGGTTTCGATCTGGTGCTGGGTCTGCCCGGCGACAGTTCGGTCACCCTGTTGGGACAATTGGGTAGCGATACGGACCTGCATGTGGGTCTTGTCGAGTTTTCGGATGGTACCCAATGGGATTCCGCCCGCCTGCTGACCGAACTGCGCGTAGCGCAGAAGGCTGATGGTTTCGTTTCGGGGACCACCGCCTATGATGTCTATACCCACAATGCGGGTGACGGGTCCTATGTGATCCAGGATTACGACGGGTCGGCCTTTTCCAGCAGTCGGCAGGACCTTCTGATCCTCGCCGATGTGTTGGAAAGCGAGGTTAGTTTCAACCGGCTGGGCAATGATCTGATCATCAACCTGCCCGGTGGTGAACAGATCACAATTGCCGAACATCTGGACGGGAACAACTATAACGCCATCGAAACCATCCGCTTTGCCGATGATTCCGAGATCACGCTTCAGGGTATTCGCGACAGCCTTGCCGCGGATCAACTGGCCGTGGATGGCAAATATGCCGGGGCGGCCGGGTTCGAAGGGTATGTCTATCGCCATGGGGATGGCGACATCATCATTCACGACATCAACACCAGCCCCTATTCGTCGTCCCGTCAGGATTCGCTGACCTTCGACGGTATCGCCGAGGGCGAGGTGACCCTGCGCCGTCAGGGGCAGGACGCGGTGTTCGAAGTGGCCGGTGGCGGCAGCGTCACGCTGGCCTCGCATTTTTTCACTGACACGGATTTCCAGATCGAAACGGTGTATTTCGACGGTGGTGCCAGCTGGAACACCCAGCAGATGCGCGACCAGGCGGTGGCCAGCGATGCGGCGGATGACGGTTTTGCCGCTGGCACCGGCTATTTCGAAAACTACAGCTACACGTCGGGTCAGGGTGCACTGACCATTCTGGATCACAGCAGCTCAAGCTATGCCAGCGGGCGGGCGGACGCGATGCGCTTTACCGACATCGCATCGGGCGACGTGCATTTTGCGCGGCAGGCCCTTGATCTGGTTATCACGGGGTCCGCCGGGGACAGTGTACGGATTGTCCGCCATTTCGCCGACGATTCCCGAAATGCCATCGAGACGCTGACCTTCACCGATGTGTCGCTGTCCATGCAGGGGATTCGTGACCGGGTTGCGGCCGACGCCAAAAGCAGCGGGATCGTCACGGGGACCAATCTGCCCGAAGTGTACCGCCACACGCAGGGCGATGGAAGCTACGCCATTGTCGATTATTCCAACGAATCCGCGTCCAGCCGCGCTGACAGGCTGGTGCTTGAAGATGTGGATCAGGCCGATCTGGTGGTGCATCAGGACGGCGATGATGCCCTGCTGATTTTGCCGAACGGCGAGGTTTTGCGTCTGGTGAAGCAGTTCAGCGGCAATTATCGCGATACGATCGAAACCATCGAATTCGCCCAGGAAATCTCGATCAATGCGGCTGAACTGCAAGCCATGATCACGCTTCCTGACGGACCCGATCTGCCTGCGTTCAGCAACCTGAGCTTTTGGGACGGAAGCTCTGACGTCGTGACCTTCACGGCGGGGGATGGCGTATTGATCCTGAATGAACCCGGCCTGCCACAGCTCGGCTCCGCCTACCGCGGCGTCGAGCTGCAGGGGCATTTGCTGTCTGATGCATATATTTTCCAGACTTCCCAAAGCATACAGCTGCGTTTCGGCAACGGGGATGCGATTGCGTTTACCGACGCACAGGTCCTGAACGGAATAGCGGCTGATGATCTGATCGAGGGCTTCATCAGCGGTGATGAACTACGGTATTGGGGCGATACTTACCCCGGCGGCGTCGACAATTATCAGCGGGGGGACGAGGGTGACACCATCTTTGTCTACGATCCGCGTGGTTTCGATTCTGCCATGGTCATCGGCGACGACGGCGGTACCGATCGCCTGATCTTTGGTGCGTTTGATCCCGAAGCAGAGACTTTCGACCCCTATGTTGTGGCCGAAAGCGGTGCAGAGGTCTGGGGGCCGAACGGGAATACGCTGTTCGAGCCCGGCCCGGACGGAAACCCGCTGTTGGGCCCGGCGTTCCTTGAGCGCAATCCCGACGGCAGCCCGGCGCTGATCCCCGACGCGCTGCCGCTGACCAACCTGTGGGGGGCCCCTGTCACCGGCCCGGCAGGCGAGGTGATTCTGGTTGATGGCTTGCGTCTGGTAAATGCCGATGGGCTGCCACTGGAGGCCGAAGGCTATCCCGATGGGGTCGTCTATCCCTACACTATGGCCGAAGCTGATTTCAGCACCGGCGAGACAGTGTACGACGCCGATGGCTGGCCGGTCCTGCTGACGCTGGACGATCTGGGCAACATCGACACCTCTGATCCGAATGCGCCCGAACTTACACCCGATAATCTGGTTCTGGGCACGCTGGACAACGGCATCGTCATGGCCTTCGGGACTGATCCGGACGATGGGCCTTTCGGGACGGAAAGATATGTCTTCCTGGAACATCAGTTCAGCGCGAATTACCCCGAACAGCAGATCGAAAGCTTCCAGTTCACCGATGGTACTGTCTGGACCGCAGAGCAGTTGAAACAGGCGCTTTTTGCACAGGAAAAAGCGGCGGGCCTGATCAACGGCACCGCGCTGGATGACCTGATCACCCATGCGGTGGGTGACGGCGAATATGCGATCAGCGATCTGGGCGGCAGCGCTGATGTGCTGCATCTGACCGACGCGCTGGCGACGGATGTGACCGTGTACAGTCAGGGCGAGCATGCCATCCTGTCGCTGAACGGCGGCGCGGATGCGATCCTGCTGCACCGCCAGTTCGCGGTCGGTTCGTCCACGAAGATTGAAACCGTCCGGTTCGCCGATGGTGAGGAATGGAGCGCGGAAGATCTGGCCGCGCTGGTTGGTGTGGTGGCGACGCAGCCCACGTTCTTGACCGGCGGAACAGAGGATAACAGCTATGAAGTTCTGCCCGGCGACGGGCAGGTGACGCTGGTCGATGACGATTATCGCCTTGGCGATGATGTGGTCACCTTCCCGGGCGTGACCTCGGACCAGATCACCCTGACGCGGGTGAATGACGATCTGGTCATCCATCTGTCGGGCAATGACCGGCTGTGGATTCGGGATCAGCTGGTTGCCGACAGCTCGGGCACCATCGAACGGTTCGTCTTTGACGACACAACCCTGACCCATGTGGATTTGCGCCAGCTTGTGATCGAGGCCGACAAGGCGGATGGTCTGATCCACGGGACCGCACACAACGAAGTTTACACCCACCAACCCGGCGACGGCAGTCTTGCGATCACCGACCATACCTATAACGGTGGTTTCGACGTGCTGGATCTGACCGCCTATGACGCCGACAGCATATCGGTGCGCCGCTTGGGCCCGGATGCGATGCTGGAATTGCCGAACGGCGAAACCATCCGAATTCACCGGCAGTTCACCTTCGACGTGCACGACGGGATCGAGAGGTTCGACTTTGCCGGCGGCGTCAGCTGGACGCGTGATGATCTGCGCGCCGTGCTGGTCGAACAGGCCAAGCCGACAGGCGCGGTTCATGGGACCGAGCGTGACGAGACCTATGTTCACGCGCAGGGCGACGGCAGCTATGTGATCGAGGATTACCGGTACAACGGGGGCGCGGATGTTCTGCATCTGACCGATACGCTGCCTGACGAGGTCCGGTTATCGCGCAACGGTTTTGATCTGTTTGTGACGCTGCCGAACGGCGATGAAATTCGTCTGGCGGGGCAACTGGAACGCGATCCCCACTATGGGATCGAGACGCTGCGCTTTGGCGACGGCAGCGAATGGACGCGGGGCGATCTGGGCGATCATCTGGTGGCGCAGGCCAAACCTTCGGGTCTGATCCAGGGTACCGAGGCGGACGAGGCTTATGTCCATCACGCCGGTGACGGCAGCTATACGATTCTGGATTACCGCTATGGCGGTGGGGCCGACAGCCTGGAATTCACCGATCTGGCCTCTACGGATGTGACGGTGCGCAGCTTTGGGGCGGACGCGATCCTGATGCTTTCCAACGGCGAGGTGATCCGCCTGTCCCAGCAGTTGGACAACAATGACAACCATGGCATCGAAAGCTTCATTTTCTCGGACGGCGTGACCTGGACCCGGGCCGAGCTTGCGGATATCGCCAACGGTGCCGGCGACAGCGAACCGGTTCCGGCTGCAACCGCCGGGGCGGACCGTTTGATCGGCACCGATGCGGACGATGTGCTGACCGCCCTGGAAGGCGACGATTTCGTCTCGGGCGGGGCGGGGAACGACACCTATGTCTTCCGCTCGGGCGATGGGCAGGATGTGATCCGCGACGGCGGCGGCGGCACCGACCGGGTCGAGATCACGGGCTATGCGGCCGAACAGATCAGCTTTGCCCGCAACGGGCGCGATGGCACCGACCTGATCATCACCCTGGGGGATGCGGGTGACCGTATCACCATCACCAATGGCATGAACAGTTCGGGCGATGACCGGATCGAAACCATCTATCTGGCCGATGGCGATACGACCCTGGCAATCGGCGATATCCGCGACCAGATTCTGACCGGCGCGGCCACCGAAGGCGCCGATCACATCACCGGCAACAGCGCAGACAATACGTTGCAGGGCGGCGCGGGGGCGGATCGCCTGGAAGGCCACAGCGGCGATGACGATTATGTCTATGCCGCAGGGGATGGCGACGACCGGATCAACGACAACGGCAATGATGCGGGCGACCGTCTGGTGCTGTTGGAGTATAACCCCGAAGACTTGGTCTGGGTGGCGCGCACAGGCCGCAATTCAACCGATCTGGTCCTGAAATTCAGCGGCGAACGCGACCGTGTCACGCTGGAAGGTGCCCTTGAGACGGGCAACGAGGGTGTGGACGTCATCGTCTTTGCCGATGGCACCGAATGGACCCGCGATACCATGCGGGTCGTGACCCTGCTGGGCGCCCAGACCGTCGGCGATGATCTGATTGAAGGGTTCGATGGCGACGACATTCTGCGCGGTGGCGCGGGTGACGACATGCTGCAGGGGCAGGATGGTGGCGATACCTATCTGATCTCGCGCGGGAACGGATTTGACGAGGTGCTGGACGGCGGTACCGATGGCGCCACCGACCGGATTGAGTTCACCCATTTCGTATCCTCGGAAACTTCGGTGCGCCGCCTGTTCAAGGGCAGCGATACGGTGGTGTTCGAATTTGCCACCTCGCCCGCTGACACGCTGACGGTGTTCAACGCGCTGGCCGCGGACGGCAGCGGGATCGAAGAGATCACCTTTTCGGATGGGGTCGTCTGGACGCCTGCCGACATCCTGGCAAAGATCGAAAACGTCGCGCCGGTGGCGGTGGACGACGGGTATTTCACTGGCACGCAGGACAGTACGCTGACCATCGGTGCGGATGAGTTGTTGCGAAACGACTTTGATCCGGATGGCCAGTCGCTGCAGATCATTGCGGTGGATGGTGGCGATGATGGTGTCGCCCAGATCGACGCGGACGGGAACATCGTCTTTACCGGTGCGACCGGGTTCACCGGCGCCACCCGCATGTCCTATACGGTCAGTGACGGGCAGAACGGCATCTCGACCGCCTCGGTCGATCTGCGTATCCGCCCGCTGGCCGAGGCGCGCGACGATGACGGGTTCACCGTCGAAGAGGACGGCTCTATCACCATCCGGGCCGAACGCCTGTTGTCCAACGATCTGGACGGCGACCGCATGATCGTGGGTCAGGTGTTTGACCCGGTGAACGGTACCGTCAGCCTGAACAGTTCGGGCGATATCGTCTTTACACCCACCGCCGATTTCAACGGGCTTGCGCGGTTTTCCTATGCCGCGAACACGCCCGAAGGCGGGCGGGCCGAGGCCATCGTGACCCTGAATGTCACCGCCGTTAACGATGCGCCGCATGCCGTGAACGATGGCGGATTCCAAACCCTTGAAGATACGCCCTTCCAGATCTGGACCGGCGACCTGTTGGCAGATGACGTGGACATCGACGGCGATCCGCTGACGGTCAGCGATGTGCAGGGCAATGCCAATGTGGCGGTCGAACTGACCGACGACGGATATGTTCTGGTCACGCCGGCGCCGTTCTTTTTTGGCAACGGTTCGTTCACCTATACCGTTGCCGACCCGGACGGCGCGCAAAGCACCGCAACCGTCAGCTTCTATGTCGAACCGGTCAACAACGATCCGGAACCGGCGGGCGATGCGGTATCGGTGGACGAGGATGACATCATCCTGATCGCGACGGCCGACCTTTTGGCGAACGATCTGGAACGCGACGGCGATCCGCTGACCATCGTCAGCGCCTTTGGCGCCCGCAATGGCTGGGTAACACTTCTGGACAACGAAACCATCGAGTTCCGTTCCCATGGCAATTTCTTCGGAACCACCCAGTTCAGCTATCGTGTGGATGACGGGCAGGGCGGGCAGGCGGATGCCGTGGTCACGGTGACCGTGAACCCGGTCAACGATCTGCCCAACCCGTCCAATGACTATTACGATCACCACGCCGCGCTGAACGGGCTGGAAGACGAACCGATGGTCATTCCGCTGGCGCTTCTGCTGGCGAATGATACGGATATCGAGGATGGCGGGGTTCAGTTCATCGGCACCTCGCCCGGTGTGGATGGCGACATCACCTACAACGACGACGGCGATATCGTCTTTACGCCGGACCCCGATTTCTGGGGCGCGACGACGTTCTCGTATAACGTGCGTGACACGGACGGGGCGGTGAATTCCGCCGATGTGACGATCTGGTTTGAAAACGTGGACGATGGTCCGCCGGTCGCCGTGACCGATGTGATCGAGGTTCAGGAAGATGTGCCGACGCTGATCCTGTTCTCGGCGCTGACCGGCAATGATACCGATATCGACCGCGACCCGCTGCGCGTGGTCGGCTGGGCCAACCGGGGCGGGTTCTTTGACAAGAACGGTACCGTGGAATTCAACGAAGACGGTACCGGTTTCATCTTTACGCCGAACCTGAACGTGACCGATTCCGATGGCTTCCTTTATGCGGTGACCGACGATGTGTTCGATCCGGTTTACGGCCTGATCGATATCCAGATCGTTCCGGTTCCGGACGATCCGACCGCCATTCGCGATAATGTGGGGGCGACGCCGCTGGATGTGCCGCTGATCATCCGTATGTCGGATCTGCTGGAAAACGATTTCGATGTGGATGAAGAGCCTGTCAGTTTTGCGCAGTTGCTGGGCACCTCGGCAGGTGTGATCGAACAATACAGCGACGAATTCGCCATCGTGCGTTTCGATGCCGGGTTCACCGGTCCGGTGGACCTGACATATGAGATCATGGACCCGACCGGGCTGACCGACGAGGCCGGGATCGAGGCGCTGGTGGCGCCCGAATATGACGGCACACAGACCGGGACCGACCGGCGCGATCTGATGATCGGCAACGGGCTGGACGAGGTGATTGCCGGCGGTCTAGGCGATGACGACCTGTATGGCGAAGGTGGCGCCGACATCCTGTCGGGGAACGAAGGCGACGACCTGATCCGTGGTGGTGACGGTGATGATCTGATCATCGGTGGCGACGGGGGTGACGACATCGACGGCGGGGCCGGTCACGATACGGTCAGCTTCGAAGGGTCCAACACCGGCGTGCGCGCCGATCTTGCCTCGCGGTTGGGGCAGGGGGGCCATGCGCAGGGGGACCTTTATACCAGCATCGAAGAGCTGCGCGGTTCGGATTATGGCGACCAGCTTTATGGCGCGGCCAATGCCGATGTGCTTGAGGGCGCGGGTGGCAATGACCTGCTTGTGGGCCGGGGTGACGACGATGTTCTGAAGGGTGGCGAAGGTGACGATACACTGGAAGGCGGTCTTGGTGCGGACGTACTGCAAGGTGGCGTGGGCCGGGATACGGTCGATTACTGGCAGTCCGAAGAGGGCGTGCATGTCTCGCTTGCCACGGGTACGGCCGCGGGCGGAGAGGCCGAAGGCGACAGTCTGGACAGCATCGAGAACCTGACCGGGTCCGACCATGCCGATACGCTGGACGGCGACGGTGCGGATAACATCCTGTCGGGCGGGCGTGGCGATGACGTGCTGACCGGCGGCGATGGCGACGATACCCTGATCGGTGGGCGTGGCGCGGATGTGCTGCGCGGTGGTGCGGGTGTGGACACGGCCGATTACCGGCTGTCGGCCGAAGGCGTCGTGATCGACATGGCTGACGGCTCTGCAGGGGGCGGCGATGCTTTGGGCGATACGTTCGAGGATATCGAGATCGTTCAGGGTTCGTACCACGATGACATGATCACCGGCGATGCGGGCGACAACATCCTGCGCGGCGGACGTGGGGCCGATACGCTGGATGGTGGCGACGGATTCGACACGCTGGATTACAGCGGTGAATCGGATGCCATCGCCGTGGACCTGCAGGCGGGCAGCGGCAGCGCCGGTGCGGCCGATGGCGATCACGTCACCCATTTCGAGGCGGTGATCGGCACCAACTGGGATGACACGATTCAGGGCAGTGATCAGGACGATGTGATCACCGGGGGCATCGGTCACGATACGCTGGAAGGTCGGGGTGGCTCGGACAGTTATCGCTTTGGTTTTGGGGACGGCACCGATGTGGTGGCCGAGGCAGGCTCTGACACCGACACCGACCGCGTGCTGCTGCACGCCGATGTCGAACCGCGCGATGTTTCCATCGTCCGCGAGGGCGACGATCTGGTGATCGAGTTGGAACGCGAAGTGGGCATCGTCACTGACAGCATGCGCGTCACCGGCCATTTCCTGGGCGCCGAAAGCGGTATCGAACAGATCGTTTTTGCCGACGGCACCAACTGGGACCGCGACCAGATCGACGCGCTGGCGCGTCTGGGCCGTTTCAACGCCGCCGATGATATAGAATTGTTCGCGGTCGAGGATGAGGTTTTCACCTTCGACGTGGCGCGGCTTTTGGAAAACGATGCGACCGAAGGCACGGAGCAATTGGAAATCATCGGGGTGATCCCGGTGGCCAACGGCACGCCCACGCTTGCGCCCGACGGCACGCTGACCTTCCTGGGCGATGAGAACTTCAACGGCGATGCCTTCTTCGACTATGTGG
Source organism: uncultured Paracoccaceae bacterium (assembly GCA_947500775.1). Taxonomy (GTDB): domain Bacteria; phylum Pseudomonadota; class Alphaproteobacteria; order Rhodobacterales; family Rhodobacteraceae; genus CANMTD01. Next base: position 185,366 of record CANMTD010000006.1, on the reverse strand, counting down.
TGCGCGATCCGTTCGGGCGTGAAAGCACCGCGCGGGTCGAGGTGAACCTGGCCCCCGTCAACGATGCTCCGGAAGGCAACGACGACGGCGTGTTCTATGGCGTCGAGGACCAGCCGCTGTTCATCTCTTACGCCGATCTTCTGGGCAACGACACGGATATCGATGGCGATACCCTGTCGGTGACCGGCTTTGATCCGCTTTTCGATGTGGACGGCAATCCGCTGTATGCCGGTCTGCGCTTTGATCTGACCAACGGGCGCATCAAGGGCACAGATGGCGGCTGGCTGTTCGAACCGGTGCCGGATCACTTTGGCTTTGCGGGGTTCACCTATACGCTGGCCGATCCTGACGGGCTGACATCGACAGCAGAAGTCGAGCTGTTCTTTACCGCAGTGAACGACGCCCCGCGCAGCGGCGGCGACAATCTGACCCTGCGCATGGACAAGACGAATATCATCGACATGTCCGAGTTTTTGGGCAATGACAGCGATCCCGAAGGCGACGCGTTTACCTTCGAAGGGGTGCATTCCGTTGTCGGTGGCACGCTGGTATTGGTCGAGAACACCGATGCATCTGGGCTGGTTGTGTCCCGCTATCTGGAATTCGTCGCCGACGCCCTGGGCACGGCCAGCTTCCAGTATGATCTGGAAGATGAACACGGCGCGCGCAGCACCCATACGGTCGAAATCGACGTTATCCCGCTGAACGATCCGCCGCGCGCGAATGACGACGGCGGGTTCGAGGTGCTGGAAGATCAGGTGCTGATCATCGATGCCGCCGATCTGCTGGCAAACGACAGCGACCCGAACGGCGATGTGCTGATGATCAGCGCGGTCGAACGCTTCCCGCTGAACGGTAAGGTCGAACTGCTGGAGGACGGGCGCATCGCCTTTACGCCGCGTAGCGACTATAACGGCAACGCGGGTTTTGAATACACGGTCACCGATGGCGAATACAGCGATACCGCTTTCGTCAGCATCAACGTCATCCCAGCGAACGATGCGCCTGTGGTGCGCGATGATGTGACCGAAGGGTTGGAAGACGCGCCCATCACCATCATTCCGGGCGAAATATTTGGCAATGATTTCGACGCGGATGGCGATGTGATCTTCATCGAGCGCGTCGAGATCATGGGCGTGCTGGAGCCGAGCTATATCAAAGAGGCAAGCGGCATCGGGCTGGACGACAGCAACCTGCCCGACTGGCTGAGCTATGACCCCGGCACCAAGCTGCTGAGCGGCGAGATGCCCAAAGATTTCGACGGCGAAATCACGGTGGATGTCTGGGCCACGATGTTCCGGTTCAGCACGATCCTTGACGATATCATGGTGGCGAACGCGCTGCCGACTTCGGATGATGGGGTGATCTATTATCGCGAGGGTGTGTTGGAATACGCGCGGGACGTGATGGGGCTGGAGACCCAGCAAGAGGCCGTCGCGCAGACCCTGACCTTCGGGGCCGGGGATGCGGACATGCTGGCGCGCGGAATTGATCTGGATGAATTCTTCGCCCAGCAGGAATTCGCCCGCGATACCCATGTCACCGGCCTTGGTCTGGCCGACAACCTGTCCGACGAGGTGATCGCCGAGGTCACCCTGGCCGACGGCAGCGGGCTGCCGGACTGGATGGTTTTCGATGCCGAGACTCTGTCGGTCTCGGGCATCGCGCCGGTTGATGCAACTTTGCCGCTGGAATTGGTTCTGACCTTGACCCTGCCGGGGACCGAGGGCGATCTGACCCATATCGAAAATCTGACTGTGGACGATGCTGCGGCGCTGGAAAACGGTCTGCGTTTTGCGGCCGATCTGCCGGTTGTGAACATCGGTTCGGCGGGGTTCTCGGTCAGCGCGGCTGGGGCCAATGGCCACCCGCTTCCGGCGTGGATCGATTTCGATGTCGACACCATGTCGCTGGTCACCACCGACATACCGCCTGCGGCGGACGAAGGACTGTTGCGCCTGCGCGTGGCCTTTACCCCCGATATGCCCGAAGGCATGGTCCTGCCGGGTGACATCCACCTGTCCAGCGATCTGGGCTTTGCGCTGGAATTCGTGATCGACCCCGCAGTGGGCATCGACCCGGCGGTCAACGCGTTGTTGCAGAACACGGCGTTCTTTGTGGAACAGGGCCTGTTCGCCCTGCCGAACGTAGACCCGGCAACCTTGCTGGCGGCCAAGGAAAACCGTGCGGATTTGCCCGACTGGATGGGCTTTGACGCCGAAACTCTGCGGTTTGAGGGTACGGCGCCCACCGAATATGTGGGGGCGATTCAGGCGCGGGTGGATGTGCCCGCCGATGGCGGCACGCCTGCCTATGCGATCATTCAGGATCTTGTCGTCGACCCGGCGTTCGAGACGGGCGGGGCGCAGGGCGTCGGTGGTACCTATGACGCCGAAACGATCGATTTTCTCCGCCCCGAGGATTTCAACGGCGCCTTTGCCGTGAAATACTGGGCGCGCGACGAAAAGGATGCGGTGTCGGAAGAGCCCGCCATTCTGGTCGTCAACGTGGCGCCACAGCGCGAGTTGCCGGATCCGGTGAACGACAGTTTCGCAGGTCTGGAAGACACGCCCATCACCGTTTCGGTCGCCGAGATTCTGGCGAATGATGTGGACGAGGACCGCGATCCACTGCGCGTGTTGGCCTTTGGAGAACCCGCGGACGGCACGCTGGTCGTGAACCTAGCCGAACAGGTGTTCGAGGCCCCCGCCGATCTGCCCGTGTTGGCAGGCGGCACCATCACCGCGACGCTGGAAAACGGCGATCCGTTGCCGGATTACGTGCAGTCGGTCGATCCGCTGACCGGCGCGATCACGGCCACTGTGCCGCTGGATGTGTTCCAGGACCTGTCGGTCACATGGACCATTGATGATGGCATTTCGCAGGCCAGCGTCACCGGGGCCGTGTGTTTCGACGGGAATGAGGGTGCCACGGTCACCTATACCCCGCCTGCGGGCGCGGATGGTGTGTTCGCGACAGAGTATTTTGTCACCGATGACGCCGAAGGCATCGCTCAGGCGCAGGTCAGGTTTGACATCGCCCCTGTCAACGATCCGCCGGTCGCGGCGGACGACTGGGTGAACACGCTTGAGGATCAGGCCGTAACGATCGACCCTGCGTTGCTGATCGCCAATGACACCGATGTCGACAATGACACCCTGACCTTCGTACGCGTGCTGAACGCGTTGAACGGCACGGTCGAACTGGTGGACGGCATGATCGTCTTCACCCCGGACGTGAATTTCTTCGGCGACGCCTCGTTCGACTATGAGGTGACGGATAATCTGGACGGGTCCGACATCGGCACCGTGACGGTTGAGGTGCAGGAAAACAACGCAGCCCCCATCGCTGGCACCGACAGCTTTGCAGGGACCGAAGATACGCCCCTCCTGATCGCCGATCCGGCCATGCTTTTGGCGAATGATTTCGATCCGAACGCGGAAGATACGGTCAGCTTCGTGCGGATCGATGCGGCAGGGACCGAAGGCAATGCCTTCCAGCGGCCTGACGGGTCCTGGCAACTGACGCCGAACGACAACGTCAACGGCGTGGTGGTGTTCGACTATGTCATCACCGACGGGCGGATTCAGACCACCGGTCGGATCGAAGTCGATTTCGCCCCGGTCAACGACGCGCCGACCGTGCGCGACGATGACGGGTTCGAAACGCTTGAAGATACAGCTCTGACCATCACATTCGCGGAACTCATCGCCAACGATACGGATGTGGAAGGCGATGCCTTTAGTGTGGTCGAGGTGTTCGACGGTGACAACGGCACGGTCGAAATGGTTGGCGACACGGCGGTCTTTACCCCGCGCGAAAACCACTTTGGCAATGCGGGTTTCCATTACCGGGTGCGCGACGCGCATGGCGCGGAAAGCGAGGGTTATGTCAGCCTGACCGTACTGCCGGCCAACGACAATCCGATTGCGGTGAACGATCTGGCCGGAATGGACGAGGATGGCACGCTGTTGCTGGACCCCGCCCAGCTGATTGCCAATGACGTGGACGCGGATGGCGATGTGATCACCTTCGCGGGTTTCGACGCCGATCCGCGCCTGTCGGACAACGGCGATGGCACCTATGCCTTCACGCCGCTGCCTGATGCCTTTGGCACCGCGCGGCTGTGGTATTCGGTTACGGACGGGCAGGGCGGCAGTGCGCGCGCCTATCTGGATATCGACATCCGCAACACGCCCGACGCCCCGGTGGCCATGGACGATCACGTTTCCATGGTCGAGGATCAGGTGCTGATCTTGCCCTTCGCGGCCCTGACCGGCAATGATGTGGACGCCGACGGTGAGGCGAAGACCGTCACCGGTGTCTCGGGCGCCGTGGGGGTCACGGTGGTTCTGGACGCGTTCAACCGCGTGGTGGTCACGCCGGATGCCGATCTGAACGGTCCTGCCCAGTTCACCTATACGATGGCAGATATCACCGGCCTGCAGAGCAGCGCCACGGTGTATCTGGATATCGACGCGGTAAATGATGCGCCGCTGATCGCCACGCTGGCACCCATCGAGGGAACCGAGGATACGGCGCTGTCGGCAGCTCTGCCTGCGGATGCCTTCAGCGATGTGGATGGCGATGCGCTGACCATCTCGGCGGGAATGGCCGATGGCAGTGCGCTGCCCGATTGGCTGTCCTTCGACGGTATCAGCTTTACCGGCACGCCGCCGCAGGATTTCAACGGTGCGCTGGATCTGGTCATCACCGCCGATGACGGCACCGATCAGACCGATGCGCCGCTGGTTCTGTTGATCAATGCGGTGAACGATGCCCCCGTTGCGGGCGCCGACGCTGTGAACGCGGGCGACGATGTGGTGATCACCATTCCGCTGGACCAACTGCTGGCCAACGATCTGGATGTCGAAGGTGACGCGCTGACCATCACCGAGGTCTTCGGGGGCGACGGGTTCACCGCTGCGCTGGACGGGCTGGGCAATCTGGTGGTCACGCGGGTGCCCGAACTGGAAGGGCAGATCACTGTGGGCTATCGGCTGTCGGATGGCGATCTGAGCAGCGCGGGCGAGGTGGTGATCGACCTGATTTCGGCCAACCGCGCGCCAGTGGTCCTGTCGCCGGGCGATCTGTCCGGCGCGGAGGATGCCGCGATCGACATTACCCTGCCTGCGGGCACGGTCACCGATCCGGATGGCGATGCGCTGACCGTTACGCTTGCGCGGGCCGGTGGTACGGCCTTGCCTGCATGGCTGAGCTTTGATCCTGCCACCCTGCGCCTGACCGGCCAGCCGCCGCAGGATTTCCATGGCACGATTGCCCTGCAACTGACCGCCAGCGACGGGCGCCTGACCACGGTCGAGGAATTCGCGCTGGAGATCACCCCGGTGAACGACACGCCGATCCTGCTGGCGCCGCTGTCGGATCGTTACGTGGCCGAAGATGAAGTGTTCGACATTACCCTGCAGCGCAGCCTGATCACGGATGTGGATGGCGACGCGCTGAGTTTCGACGTGACGCTGGAAAACGGCGATCCGCTGCCCGACTGGGTCAGCTTCGATGCGGCCCGCTTTGCCCTGACCGGCCAGCCGCCGCAGGATTTCAGTGGCGATCTGGCGCTGCGGTTGCAGATCAGCGATGGCACGGCGCAGATTTCGGACGATTTCACGTTGACGGTTACAGCGGTCAATGATGCCCCCGTCCTGATATCTCCGTTGGTCGATGTGGTGACTGACAACGATGGCGCGACGCTGGCCACCGGCCAGCCCTTCGTGATCGATGTTCAGACCGCGGCCTTCGCGGACCCGGATGGCGATCCGCTGGCCTTTGCGGCGCAGCTTGCCGATGGGTCGGCCCTGCCCGACTGGATGTCCTTCGATGGCGTCACCTGGTCGGGCACCGCGCCCCGCGCTGCGGCCGGTACATGGGAGATCGAGCTGCGCGCGACCGATGGCAGTTTTGAGGTGGCCGACAGCTTTACCATGACGTTCGAAGAACGCAATGCGCTGCCTGTGGCCGGTGACGATGCCTTTGCCGCCACCGTGCCCGCGCCGATCCTGATCGACGTTTCGGCACTTTTGGCCAATGACAGCGACCTTGACGGTGATGCACTGACGGTTGTGGGCGTGGGCACAAGCGACAATGCCCAGATCGGGTTTGATGACGGTATCGTTTCTTACCTCGCCGACTATGACTTCGAGGGCGAGGATCAGTTCACCTATACTGTCAGTGACGGCTTTGACACGGCCACAGCCACGGTCACGGTGACGGTCGATAACCCGTATGTCGGCGAGGATGCCAGTGGCGAGGTCGAAACCGGCACCAATGGTTCGGACATCCTGATCGGTTCGCGGGGCGACGACCTGCTGATCGGGGGCAGGGGGCGCGATCTGTTGCTTGGGCGCGGAGGCGACGATTACCTGGATGGTGGCCGTGGCCGCGATATCCTGTCCGGCGGATCGGGCGACGACACATTGCTGGGCGGCGCGGGCAACGACCTGCTGCTTGGCGGGTCGGGCAATGATGTGATCCATGGCGGTGCCGGGCGCGACAGGTTGTTCGGTGGCACAAGCAGCGACACCTTCCTGTTCGAAACGGGTGACGGGCGCGACACGATCTATGGCTTCCAGGCGTCGCGCGCCACGCGCCGGTCCTTTATCGAAGGCGACCAGTTGCGCCTGTCGGTGGATGGAATCGGCTCCTACGATGACCTTCTGGGTGTCGCGACCGACACCGGCGGCGGCGTTCTGTTTGATTTCGGCAATGGTGATGAACTGTTCCTGGCCGGCACTCGCCTTGCGGCGCTGGATAGTGATCAGTTCACGCTCTACTAACGCGCCGGGCAGGCAGAAGGGACAGGGCCGCATGGTCGAGGCTGAAAACAGCTATGACATTGCGCTGAGGCGGCTTAAGCGGTCGTTCTGGCTGGTGGGTCTGTTCAGCGCGCTGGTCAACATCCTGATGCTGACCGGGCCGATGTTCATGCTGCAGGTGTACGACCGGGTGCTGTCCAGCGGTTCGGTTCCCACGCTTCAGGGGCTGTTCGTGATTGTCGTGGTGCTGTTTGCCTTTCTCGGGCTGTATGATTTCCTGCGCACGCGGCTTTTGTCGCGCGCGGCTTACCGGCTGGATCAGGACGTGGGCGCCAAGGCCTATGATATCTGGATGCGGTCGGGGCTTCGGTCCGGCGGGCTGCCGTCGCGCCCGCTGAACGATCTGTCGGTGGTGCGGGGGTTCCTGCCCAGCCCGGCGATGCTGGGTTTTTTCGATACGCCGTGGATACCCTTTTACCTGTTCATCGTATTCCTTGTGCACCCCTGGCTGGGGTTTCTGACGCTGGGCGGTCTGGGGGTCGTGGTGGCGGTCGCGCTTTTGAACCAGTTGACCACGCATAAACCCTATGAACGGGCCATGGCGATGGATGGGGCAGAAAGCTTTTTTGTCGAACAGACCCGGCGAAACGCCGAAAGCATCGTGCCGCAGGGCATGGCCGGGCGTTTGCAATCGCGCTGGTCGGAAACCCATCGTCGCGGTCTGGCCACGGGTCAGCAGGGCGGTGACCGGGCCGAGGGGTTTACTGCGGGGGCCAAAGCCTTTCGTATGCTGCTGCAAAGCGCCCTTCTGGGGTTGGGCGGATATCTTGCACTGCAACAGGAGATTTCGGCCGGGATGATTGTCGCCACCTCGATCATCGCGGGTCGCGCGTTGGCGCCGGTGGACCAGGTGATCGGCCAGTGGCGTGCGATCCTGCGCGCGCGTGAGGCGAACCGCCGCCTGCACGCCACCTTTGCCGCTGAGGAACGCGCCAGTGCGCTCAAGGCCGAACTGCCCGCCCCCGAGGGGCATCTGGCGGTACGCGGCCTGACCAAATTCGCGCCGGGCACCGGAGCGGGCGGGGAACGTCCTCCGATCCTGGATCAGGTGTCGTTCCAGCTGGAACCGGGCGATGCCGTGGGTGTGATCGGCCCCAGCGCATCGGGCAAATCCACGCTTGCCCGCCTGCTGGTCGGGGCCTGGGCGCCCGATGCGGGTGAGGTGCGTCTGGATGGCGCCACTTTGGAGCAATGGCCCGAAACGGCGCTTGGTCAGCATATCGGCTACCTGCCGCAGCATCTTGAACTGCTGGCGGGTACGATCCGGGACAACATCGCCCGTTTCGATCCCGATGCGGATGACGCGGATGTCATCGAAGCGGCCCGGATCGCGGGCGTGCACGAAATGATCCTGCAATTGCCGCAGGGGTACATGACCGAACTGGGGTATGGTCTGCAACCGCTGTCAGGCGGTCAGATGCAACGGCTGGGCCTTGCGCGTGCGCTGTATGGCAGGCCGCGATACGTGGTGTTGGACGAGCCAAATTCAAACCTTGATTCCAGCGGGGACGAAGCCCTGGGCCGCGCCATCCTGCATCTGCGCGAACAGGGGACGACCGTCGTGGTCATGGCCCACCGCCCCAGTGCGATCGCTGCGGTGAACAAGGTGCTGGTCCTGCATTCCGGCCGGGTCGGTGAATTCGGCGACAAGGAAGAGGTCTTGCAACAGGCCGTCCGCCCGGCAGTGTCGCGCAAACGCGCTTTGGCCGATACCGAGGGAAAGGGATAGGGGATGCAAGCGGACCCCAGCGTAAAAACCGGCTTTCGCCTGCCCGCGATCATGGGGATCACCGGGTTGGCTGTCCTGTTCGGCGGGTTTCTGGCCTGGGCGATCCTGACCGAAATTGCCGGTGCCGTGATCGCCCAAGGCGCGGTCGAGGTCGCGGGCCACCCGAAATCGGTGCAGCATCTGGACGGGGGCGTGGCCGAGGAAATTCTGGTCACGGACGGGAAATCGGTGGAACGCGGCGATGTTCTGATACGGCTGGACGACACCGTTCTGGTCGCGAACCTGTTCATTTATCGCACCCGATTGTCCGAAGCGCTTGCCCTGCGCGACCGCCTTATCGCCGAACAACGCAGCGGGGATGATGTCTCGTTTGCTCCGCTTGACCCGATGGTTGCCACGATCGACCATGCGCTGCACCGCAGCGGTCAGGCCGAGATTTTTCACGCGCGGCGCGAGCTTGAATTGGGCCGCCGGGAACAGCTTGCCGAAAAGACCCGTCAATTCGGCAATCAGATCACCGGGGTCGATGCGCTGATTACGGCCAAGGAACAACAGTTGGCCCTGCTGAAGCCCGAGATTGCCATGATGCAGTCGCTGACCGAAAAGGGTCTGGCACGCGCCACGCAACTGTCGAACCTGCAACGCGATCAGGCCGACCTTCTGGGCCAGATCGCCGAACACCGCTCGGAACTGGCGCGTATCCGAAACTCGATCCGGGATACCGAACTGGAGGTTCTTCAGGGGCAGCGACAGACGAAAGAGGAGGTGGTGACCGAACTGCGCGAGGTGACCACCTCGATCCACGAATTGCGCCAGCAGATCCAATCGACCGAAAAACAGCTTGAACGTATCACCATCCGTTCGCCCGCGGCCGGACGTGTGCACGAGATGCAGGTCACAACATTGGGCGGTGTCGTGGCTCCGGGCGCCACGATCCTGCAGATCATCCCCTCCGACGAAGGCGTGGCTTTCCAGATGCGCATCGACCCGGCCGCAATCGACAAGGTTTTCATCGGCCAGCCCGCCAAGCTGCGGTTCCCGGCCTTCAACGCCCGCACCACGCCCGAGTTGAACGGAGAGGTCGCCGATATCTCGCCCAGCTCGGTGATGGACGAGGTCACGGGGATGCATTTCTTTCGCGTCAAGGTCACGGCCCCGGCCACGGAACTGGCCCGGCTGGGCGACCGGGAACTGGTTCCGGGCATGCCGGTCGAAGCCTACGTCCAGACCGGCGAGCGCACGGTGCTGAGCTATCTTATCAAACCATTTCAGGAACAGTTGATGCAGGCCTTCCGGGAGGATTGAATCCTTGCCGGAGTGCAGTGCCGGGGTGTCACGGGGACTGTTGCATTAGGTTTCTAGTCCAGAATCGATCCTGATCCGCATGCGGACTCGTGAAGGTATGGCCATCGCGCGCGCCAAGGGCAATCTGCGCGCCGAACGCCGCACCGGATGGGTCAAAAGGGCCTACAAGTACTTTGATGCGGAAATCACCCAGTTTGCGGCAATAAAGCCCCAGCCACACTTCCGCCGGATGTGTTGCAAGCCGTAGACGAATGCGCAAGATACATTGAATCAGGGCTGCCGCATCGTTTGGGGGGGCTGCCTGATCCCGTTCAAGATAGTACGCTTGGTCAGGACGATCAGCTTTTGTTTCAGATTGTTAGCGATGGGGCAATGGGATGGATGTGGGGCGATGTCGGCGCTCTCTACGTCACGATCACAGAGAGCGGCTTACGAAAAGGTCGATTTGGTTGTGCTGAAGCATGGATTGAGGGGCACTAACAGGGCGACACCTGCCTTAGCGTACTATTTCGCCCCCAGTCGTAAGCGACCCCCAGAACGGTTTTCGCGTAATGGCCTGCGACGAGCCCTATCAAAGCTGATCAGCTTTGACGGGCGGCATCACGCATCGAAATACAGCGTTCCGGCAAGATCCTCCAACAGCGTCGGGCCGCTGGGGTGCCAGCCCAGCGTGCGCTGCGTCACCTCACTTGAGGCGCGGATGTTTATGCGCGCGAAATCGTGGAACCAGCCGAAGTGCGCGGGCGCGGCTTCGGGGGTGACCGATGTGACCGGCACGCCAAGACCCGCGCCGATGGCCGCCGCAATTTCGCGGAAAGGCACGCCTTCCTCGGCCACGGCGTGATACCGGCCGTGCGCCGCGCCCTTTTCGATCGCCAGCCGGAACACCCGCGCCGCGTCACGGCGATGAACGGCGGGCCACAGGTTTTCGCCGTCACCGATATAGGCCGACACGCCCTTTTCGCGTGCGATGCCGATCAGCGTCGGGACAAAGGCGTGGTCGCCGGTGCCATGCACGCTGAGCGGCAGCCTGACGACAGACACCGACACGTCCAGATCGGCGGCCCGCGCCGCCGCATCTTCAGAGGCCGCGCGGGGGTTTCTGCCGGGGCTTGCGGCGGGGATGGGATCGGAGGCCTCGGTCACAAGACCGCCCTTGGGCAGGACGCCGATGGCCGATGTGACGACCAGCGGCCGCCCCGAACCGGCCAGCGTGCTGCCAAGAAATTCGATGGTCTGGCTATCGGCTTCGCAGTTTGCAGGAAACTGCGAAAAATCGTGATTGAATGCCGTGTGCACCACGCTGTCGGCCCAGACGATCCCGGTGCGCAGGCTTTCATGGTCCCGCAGGTCGCCCATATGCGGCTCGGCCCCCAAGGCGGTCAGCGTGGCGGCGGCCCCGGCTGAGCGGACAAGGCCGATCACCTGATGCCCTGCCGCGATCAAATCCTGCACCAAGGCCCCGCCGACAAAGCCCGTTGCTCCGGTTACAAATATCCGCATCCTGATCTCTCCTTTTCGACCCGATCGTATCATTGCGGGATTGCGGATCAGCCACCGCATCCCATTGCGTTTTCTCATTCGGCCAGCGCCGCCAGAACCCGTTCCGGCAGGAAAGGCATATGCCGCAGCCGTACCCCTTCGGTCAGTCGCGCCACCGCGTTGGCGATGGCCGGTGCGATCGGCGGCAGGCCGACCTCGCCTATTCCTGCGGGCGGGTTGTCCGTGGGCGTGACCCGAACATGGATTTCGGGCGCTTCGGACATGCGCAACACGCGGTAGCTGTCGAAATTGCTTTCCTGAACCTCGCCGCCCGCGATGTTGATCTGCTCGTACAGCGCCGCGCTGATGCCCTGGGTGATCGCGCTTATCATCTGCGCCTCGATGTTCACGGGCTGGATCGCGATTCCGGGATCGACCACGCACCAGACCTGATGCACGGTGATGTCGCCGCTTTGCGGATCAAGCGACACTTCGGCCACCTGCGCGCAATGCGCCCCCCATGCCAGAGAATAGGCAAGACCAAGCGCGCGCCCCTTCGGTCGTGGCTGATCCCAGCCCGCCATGTCGGCCACGGCCTGCAACACCGCCTGTGCCCGTGGATCGTGGTCCAGCAGGGCAAGGCGGAGTTCCAGCGGATCACGCCCGGCGGCCAGGGCCAGCTCGTCGATCATGCTTTCGACGCCGAACTTGGTATAGCCCTCTGCCGTTGCGCGCCAGAAACCGACATCCAGCCCGCCGTCCTGACGCAGGTATTCGGTCCTGTGCGCGTCCAGCGCATAGTTGTTGTCCATCCCGCCATAGACGGTGTCGTCCATCCCGCCGGATTCGGTGAACGCATCGGGATACCAGCGCACATAGATCGAATCCGCCACCAGCCGGTGGCGCCAGCCGGTGATCGCGCCCGCATCATCCAGCCCCACCTGCACATGCTGGGCGACCAGCGGGCGGTATTTGCCGTGGTGCACATCGTCCTCGCGGCTCCAGATCACCTTGACCGGGCGCCCTTCGACCGTGCGGGCCAGCAGGATGGCATCGGCGATGAAATCCCCTTCGGCCTTGCGCCCCAGACCGCCGCCCAGCAGGGTGGTCGTCAGGGTGACATTGGCCGGGTCGATCCCAAGGATGCCGCTGGCAACCCAGGTGGTCAGCGATTGGGCCTGGGTGGGCGCCCAGATTTCAGCGCGGTCGCCTGAGATTCGGGCCGTGGCCGTCATCGGCTCCATCGTCGCGTGATGAACGTGATCGTTCAGGTAATCCGCCGTGATCACCCGGGCCGCACCGCCGATGGCGGCGGGCGCATCGCCTTCGTCCCGATCCACCCCGCCCGCGATGTAGAGATCCCGCCCGACGTTCCGATAGCTGTCCAGCATCGCGTCGCTGGAATAGCCACGCGCCCGCGCGGTATCGGTCCATGTCACGGAAAGCAGCTCTTTCGCGCGGCGCACGGCGTCATGGCTTTCGGCGATGATGCCCACGCCGTAGTCAAGCGTCACGACAGACAGAACGCCGGGAACGGCGCGCGCGGCGGCATCATCAACGCTTGCAGGGCTTTCCCCCTGTACCGGGGCGCGCAGGACAGCGCCGTAAAGCATATCGGGAAGCGTGACGTCGATGCCGTAGACCGCGCTGCCATCGACCTTTGCCGGCACATCGATGCGCGGGATCGCGGTACTGCCGATATAGCGGAATGCGCTGGTGGGTTTCAGGTCGGCCTCGGTTGCTTCGGGCAGGTTGTCGGGCGGGGCACCGGCACCGGCGATCTCGCCATAATCCAGGGTCCGGCCGGTCGCCTCGTGGATCACCCGATGCGGTTCGGTCCGCAGTTCCGCCGCTGGAACGCCCAGCATCTGCGCCGCCATGGCAACCAGCGCCAGCCTTGCCTGCGCCCCGGCGAGGCGAAGCAGCGGATAATAGCCCGAGGTGGTCGCGCTGCCGCCCGTCAGTTGCACGCCGCCGAATTCGGGATTGCCATAGGCCATATCGGCAGGCGCCTGCGCCACGCGGACCCGGCCCCAGTCGGCGTCCATTTCCTCGGCGATCAGAAGCGGGCTGGCGGTCAGCACGCCCTGTCCCATTTCAGCGCTTGGCGATACCAGCGTGACCGCGCCATCCGCGCCGATGGTCACCCAGACATTGGGTTGCACCCCTTGCCCAAGATCGCTGGCGATGGTCGCGCCCGAGGCTGTGCGCGGCAGGGTGCCTATTGCGATGGTCAGCCCGGCGGCGCCGGTTGTGATCAGAAAGCCGCGCCGGGAAATTGCCGGTTTGGCAGCATTGAATACCTGGCCCATGGGTCAGCCCTCCTTTGTGGCGCGTTCGATCGCGCGGATGATCTTTGGATAGGTGCCGCAGCGGCAGATATTGCCGTCCATATGCGCGACGATTTCGTCCCGGGTGGGGGCCGGTGTCGCGGACAACAGGGCCGCCGCCTGCATGATCTGCCCCGATTGGCAGTAACCGCATTGCGGCACCTGTTCGGCCACCCAGGCACGTTGCAGCGGGTGCGCCGCGTCGGGGGATAGCCCCTCGATCGTGGTGACGCTGGTTCCCTCCACATCCTCCAGCCAGGTCTGGCAGGATCGGACCGGCTCCCCATCGACATGAACGGTGCAGGCGCCGCATTGCGCGATGCCGCAGCCGAATTTGGTGCCGGTCAGCCCCAGATGATCGCGGATCACCCACAAAAGCGGGGTGTCGGGCGCAAGGTCGACCTCGACACGTTGGCCGTTTATCGTGAAGGTTGTCATGGCGTGGCCTCCTGATTGATTGTGTTCACTGCCGCGAAGAACCGCTGGGCCGATCTTCGTTTCCCTCAAATTAGGCGCTTGTAGGCATACGATCCACGCGCTATCGTCTATTAAACCTTCGCAATCGTCCGGAAGTGCCCCATGGATCCCCTTTCCGAGGTTCTGTCGCTGCTCAGAACCCGCAGCTATGTCTCGTCCGGGTTCGACGCCGGTGGCGACTGGTCGCTACATTTCCAGCTTCGTAACGACATCATCAAATGCTACGCGGTCGAAGCGGGCGGATGCTGGTTGGCGGTCGAAGGTATCGCCGAACCTGTATGGCTTGAGGCCGGAGATTGCTTTGTGCTGCCAAGCGGTCGCCCCTTTCGATTGACCAGCGACATGAGCCTGCACCCCGCCGACGCGAAAACCGCTTTCCCCCCGGCCGAACCCGGCGGCGTGGTCACCGTGAACGGCGGCGGCGATCTGTTCCTTGTGGGCAGCCGGTTCACGGTTGCCGGGCACCATGCCGGACTGCTTTTGAAAATGATGCCGCCCATCGTCCATATCCGCAAAAAGGCGGATCAGGCGGCCCTGCGCTGGTGCGTCGCCCGGATGCGCGAAGAGCTTCGCGACGCGCAGCCCGGTGGCGCGCTGATCGCCCAGCATCTGGCGCATATGATGCTGATACAGGCCCTGCGCCTGCATCTGACCGAAGGGGTTCACGACGTGGGCTGGTTCGCGGCGCTGACCGACCGCCGTCTTTGCGCCGCCATTTCCGCTATCCACGCCGATCCGGCCCGGCGCTGGACATTGCAGGAGCTTGCGACCGAGGCCGGGATGTCGCGGTCGGTTTTTGCACAAAGGTTCAGGGAAACGGCTGGCGAAACGGCGATGGATTATCTGACCCGCTGGCGCATGTTGCTGGCGGGCGAACAGCTTGAAAATTCGGGCCAGCCGATTTCGGTCATCGCGCCCGCCATCGGCTATGATTCCGAAAGCGCCTTTACCACTGCCTTCAAGCGGGTCATGGGCTGCACGCCGCGCGACTATGGCCGCAGGGCAAGACAGAAGGCATCAGCACGCAATGCGGTCGCCGAAAAGGCCGAAATGCCGCGCATTGCGTGAACCCACGGCTTCCGGCTGGGCCAGCCGCGCCCTATGACGCCATCAGATCCTCGATCCGTATGGGAAAGCGGCGAATGCGGGTGCCTGTTGCATGCCAGACGGCGTTGGCGATGGCCCCCACCGTGCCGACCACGCCGATTTCGCCCACCCCCTTGATCCCAAGCGCGTTCACGTAAGGGTCTTCTTCGTGGATCGTGATGACCTCAAGCCCGCAGACATCGGCATTCACCGGCACGTGGTAACCGGCGAAATCGGCGTTCATGATCCGGCCGGTTCTGGGATCGTGTTTCGCCTCTTCGTGCAGCGCCTGCTAGACATATTCATGGACGGTTTGAAACGCTGAACCGACAAAGGCACGGATTTGCCGCACTTACTGATGACGCAGCGCCTCGATCGGGTCCATACGCGCGGCGCGGCGGGCCGGGAAATATCCAAAGATCACCCCCACCGCCGCTGAAAACAGAAAGGCAATCGCCACGATGGCGGGGTTGGGGCTGAACGGAATGACCATGATGTTGGCCGCGACCGCAGCCAGCCCAAGGCCCAGCAGGATGCCCACGATGCCGCCAATCATCGACAGCACGATCGCTTCGACCAGAAACTGCAGCAGGACCTGATTGGCCGTGGCGCCGACGGCCAGGCGGATGCCGATTTCGCGGGTGCGTTCGGTCACGGACACCAGCATGATGTTCATGATCCCGATCCCGCCGACCAGCAGGCTGACCGCCGCCACGGCGGACAGAAGCCCGGTCAGCACATTGGTGATGCCCGTCAGCATGGATGCCAGTTGTTTCATGTCGCGCACATTGAAATCATCCTCTTCGCCATCGCCGATCCGGCGGCGTTCGCGCATCAGCATCTCGATATCGACCACCGCGCGGTCGGTGGACACACTTTCTGACGCGGCCACATAGATCATCGATATGTCTGTCGATCCGGTGACCCGCCGTTGAAACGCCTTGATCGGCATCAGCACGATATCGTCCTGATCCGTGCCGAAACTTGATGCGCCCTTCGCCTCTAGCAACCCGATCACGTCGCAGGCCACGTTCTTGAGCCGCACGGTTTCCCCGACCGGGTTGGTATTGCCGAACAGTTCCTGCCGCACGGTTTCACCGATGATGCACACGGCCCGGCCCGAGTTTTCCTCGGTCGGCAGAAAACTGCGCCCCAGCACCACGGGCCAGTCGACCACATCAAGATACCGCGCATCCGTGCCCGCGACCGAGGTGCGGGTGTCTTCGGTCCCGTAGACGGCGTTCAGGGTGGTCTGGTTATAAGGGGCCGCGGTGCGCACGCTGGACAGCTGATCGATCAGCGCCTTGATATCCCGCATCTCCAGCGCGGCCGAAACCGAATTGTTCCCCGGTCCCATCCGTCCGGCGCCGGGCAGGACCATCAACACGTTGGTGCCCAGCTTTTCGACATCCGCCGTGACCTGATCGGAACTGCCTTGCCCTACCGTGACCATGGCAATCACCGCCGCCACGCCGATGACGATGCCCAGCACGGTCAGGATCGATCGCAGGGCATTGCGGAAAATCGCCTGGATCGCCAGACGGACGGTTTCCCAGATCATGATCCGCGCCTTTCGTGATTGAACACCTCGTCATGCGAACCACTGCGTTCGACCCGGCCATCGACCATCCAGATCACCCTATGGGCGAAGGCGGCCATGTCTTCTTCATGGGTGACCATGACGATGGTGATCTTTTCGTCTGCGTTCAGCTTGTCCAGCAGCTCCATGATTTCCAGCGAGCGTTTGGTATCCAGATTGCCGGTGGGTTCATCCGCCAGAATGAGCTGCGGATCACCGACCAGCGCGCGGGCGATGGCCACGCGCTGTTGCTGACCGCCCGACAGTTCCGACGGGTCATGATGTTCGCGCCCTTTCAACCCGACCTTGTCCAGCGCGTCCAGCGCCTGTTCGCGCCGCTCGGCGGCGGGCAGGCCCTTGTAGATCAGCGGCAGTTCGACATTATCCAGCGCCGAGGTGCGGGCCAGCAGGTTGAACCCCTGAAACACGAAGCCCAGATAGTTGCGCCGCAAAAGCGCGCGCTGGGTCTGATCCAGCGCGCCGACATGCACCCCGTTGAACAGGTAATCGCCGCTGGTCGGGCTGTCGAGGCAGCCGATCATGTTCATCGCCGTCGATTTGCCCGACCCCGATGGCCCCATCAGCGCCACGAATTCGCCGGGCGCCACGGTCAGGTTGACCCCATCCATGGCGCGCACTTCAGCCTCGCCATGACCATAGATTTTAGTGACGTCCCGAAGGTCGATCACGGGGGTGTCGTCGGCCATGTTACCGATCCTCGATCAGATCGGTGATGACCTGATCGCCCGCCGCCAGATCGCCGCTGACGATGATGGTCTGCAACCCGTCGCTGTCACCCTTTTCGACGTCAATCTCGACCGCGACCCCATTGCGGCGCACCCAAAGAGTGCCGTCGGACACCGCCCGGGTAGTATCGTTCCGGTTGCGCGACGGCAGGATCAGACCCAACAGGCCACCCCCGCCGCCATTGTCATCGGCGGTTTCCTCTTCGACCACCTGTGGTGGGGCAAAGCGCAGGGCCGCGTTGGGTACCAGCAGCACGTCGTCATACTGCGCCACCGTGACATCCGCCGTGGCCGTCATGCCGGGGCGCAACAGCAGGTTGTCATTTTCGACCGACAGGATCGCCTTATAGGTGACCAGCCCATCGGTGCTGTCGGGGGCATAGCGCACCATGGAAATCTGCGCCGGAAAGGGTTTTTCATCGTAGGCATCGACGGTGAAACTGGCGCGGTCCCCCACGCCGATGCGGCCGATGTCGGCCTCGGCCACGTCCACCTGCAATTCCATCTGGGCCAGATCTTCGGCGATGGTGAACAGTTCGGGCGCGGACAGGCTGGCGGCCACGATCTGGCCCGCATCCACGGCACGGTCCAGAACGATGCCATTGATCGGCGATATGATGGTGGCCTTGCTGAGAACGGCCTGCTGCGCCTCTAGCTGGGCCTGCGCCAGATCGACATTGGCCTGCGCGCTGGCCACTTCGGCGCGCGCGCGGCTTAGCGCGGCCTCGGATGCGGTCAGATTGGTGTGCGAGGTCACGCCCCGTTCGTCCAGCCGCCGCACGATATCGTAATCGGTTTCCGCCTCAAGCAGGCTGGCGCGGGCGCTGGCCAGTTGCGCCTCGGCGGCTGCATAGCTGGCCGCCTGAACCGACAGTTGCGCGTCCAGCTGCACCGTGTCCAGCTTGGCCAGCACCTGTCCCGCCGTGACCGCGTCGTTGTAATCCACCAGCACCTGGGCAATCGTGCCCGACAGTTCCGACGATATTTCAACCTGATTGGTGGGTTCGATCGTACCGGTTGCGGTGACGGTCACCGTCAGATCGCCCCGGCGCGCGGCTTCGGTGATATAGGTCACCTGATTGCGTTCTTCGGCGCCCTGCATCCACCACAGCCCCAGCGCCCCAACAACGACCGCGGCGCCCAACCATACCAGCCAGATCGGAAGACGGCGTTTGGCATGTCCGACGCCAAGGGCGGCCTCGATCTCGTGTTGGGTCTCGTTCATACAGCGGCTCCGGTCCAGTTAAGAATTCACACACCCTATCGTGCAATCGGCAGGGTAGGGAAATGATCCAAATCATACTACGTGTCCGAAGAGAGTTTCCGTCGCTGTTCATATTCGATTTGAAGGAACGGATGATCGCCGTGATGGGCGGGCTGATGAACTTCGGCGTTGGCTTGAAAGTTTCCGTTACGGCAAGTGAACCGCGCCGCGCCCCCGCACGCGGGGCGCAAATTTGCCTGTGCAGATGATGCTCTGCAGGGGCTGGGCTGGCCGCATGAATATGCAGAATCGCTCTACGGTTTGTCCGATCGAATGTGTTCTGTTGCCCAAACAGCCACAAAATTGGCGGCCAAGTCGGAAATTTGCGCCACAATTCGCCACATTCACGACAGCGAATAACAACCGAGTTTGTTCATCTTATTGAAAGAAAGGTTAAAATGACCGGTTTCCGGCGCTGTTCACAGCAGCGTTACGTGCCGCGAAAACATCTACATTGTGACGAATTTAAAACAAACCGAGACCGGAAAAACTGAATTCTTAACCCAATAGTGAAAGTTTAAACATGTCGACCAACATCTCCGAACTTAAGAACATCGCCGGTTTTATCGGCGCTTGCCTTGTGGACAGTGAAAGCGGCCTGATGCTGGCCAGCGAAGCTGGTGGCGGCAAGTTCGATCTGGAAGCTGCAGGCGCTGCAAACACCGAAGTTGTGCGTGCGAAGAACGCCGCAATGAAAGCTCTGGGCCTGAATGATCACATCGAAGACATCCTGATCACTCTGGGCAGCCAGCTGCACCTGATCCGCCCCCTGACGTCGAACCCGGCTGTCTTCGTCTACGTTGCTCTGGACCGCAAATCGGCCAACCTGGGCATGGCACGTCTGAACGTGAAAAACGTCGAAGGCACGCTGAAAGTCTAAGGCTTTCGGTGTGAAATTTTGCGGCCCAATCGCGAACTTGGGCCGCAAATTCTAAGTTGTTTTATCGAGTGGCGGGTCGAGCGGACGCAAAGGCAGCAAGCTTGGTCTGACGCCAATGGGGGCGCAAATGTCGGACACAGATGACGCAGATATTGTGCGGAAAGATCATGGCGAAGGCTTCGCGGAACTGAACGCGTTCTGGGCCGAGCTTGACGATCTGGAAGCCAGACTGCAGGAATTTTCAGAGATCGCGCTAAGCTTTGTCGAAGAGCCTATCGAGCGTGTTCTTGAAAAGCTGCGGTCCTTTGAACCCTCGGTCAGCATCATCGGCCAGATCAAAGCGGGCAAAAGCACGCTTTTGAACGCGATGATCGGTGAAACCGCGTTGCTGCCGTCGGACGTCAATCCGTGGACGTCGGTCATCACTGCGCTGCACCTGAACAGCCGCTACCGTCCGCCAAACACACGGGCCCTGTTCCGCTTTTTCGATCAGCATGAATGGGACCGGCTTGTCGCCACCGGCGGCCGGTTGGGCGAAATGGCCGACCGCGCCGGGTTCGAGACCGAAGTCGACGAGGTGCGCGCCCAGGTCACCGAGATGCGCCAGACGACCGAGGCGCGTCTGGGCGATGAATTCCAGACCCTGCTGGGCCACAGCCATGCGTTCCCCGAGTTCGATAAAGATACGATCGACCGCTATATCTGTTATGGCGATCCCGACGATATGGAAGACGGCGCAACCGAAGGGGTCTATGCCGATCTGACCAAGTCGGCCGATCTGTATGTCGATCTGCCCGGTTTCCCGCGCGGGCTGTGCCTGCGCGATACACCCGGCGTGAACGACACCTTCATGATGCGCGAACAGATCACGCTGAACGCGATTTCCGACAGCCGCGTCTGCGTGGTGGTTCTGTCGGCGCATCAGGCGCTGTCGACCATGGATGTGGCGCTGTTGCGCATCATCTGCAGCGTCGAAGCGCGCGACGTGCTGATTTTCGTCAACCGGATCGACGAACTGCCCGACCCCGTGGGCGAACAGGACAAAATCCGCAAATCCATCAACCGCACCCTGACGCGGCTTGGTGTTCGCGATGACATCGAGATTCTGTTTGGCAGCGGTTACTGGGCCAATTGCGCCCTAAGCGACATCGACGCCATGGCGCCTGCCAGCCGCGCGGCCCTGGACCGCATGACCGAGGGCCAGGACCTGAGCGATCCGCAGGCGCTGCGCGCCGCCGCGATGAAGGCCTCGGGCGTATCCGCGCTGCATCGCGCGATTGCCAACCGGGTGGTCGGCGGTCAGGGGCTGGCGTTCCTGAATGATATCAAGGCCGAGATCGCCTCGATCATCGAGATGAGCGAGACAGTCGAAAATGTGGTCGACCAGCGCGAGGGTGGTGGTCAGTACAAGATCGACATGACGTCGATCGAGCTTTCGATGAAACTGGCCGATATTCGCGACAGTGTGTTCAAGGTCTTCGACGACAAGGCTGCGGAACTTCGTGTGGCGCTGCGCGACCGGCTGGAACGGGCCCAGATGACCTTTGTCGAGTCGGCCGTCGAGGCGTTGCAATCGCATATCCAGACCTTCGGCGAATCCGGATCGTGGGATCATGACCCCACCGGGTTGCGCATGATGATGAAAACCGGTTTCACCTCGGCCTGCGCCAAGCTGCGCCGCGAAGGCGAAGCTGCCTTCGACACGGTTCTGGACGATATCCAGGAGCTGCTGCAGAACGAGATGGGCATCTTCCGCGAAGGCAGCGGCATCGATTTTCCGGAACAGCCGCAGCACAAGGCACCCACGGTGCTGGCGCGGACCCTGTCGCTGGACCTGCAGGGGCCGTGGTGGCGCAAGTTCTGGCGCTTTGGCGGTAAGAAAGCCGCCGAAAACCGCTATCGCGAGCTGATCGTGGCCGAAACCACACCCCTGATTGACGATCTGCTGAACGACTTCTTCGATCCCGCCACGGCCAACACGCGCGAGATCATCGAAGATTTTGCAATGGACCAAGCCAGCTTCTGCAAGGCGATTCTGGAACGGTACGAAGATACCGGGGATACGCTGCGTGATACGGAAACGCCGCTAGGGAAACTCTCCGCATGACCAGATCCGAAAGAAATGCCCGACCCGACACGACGACCGGCAAGCGAAAGCCACGCATCCTGGTCGCAGGTGAATTCAGCGCGGGTAAGACCCAGTTGATCAACGGCCTGCTGGGCCACACCGTTCTGCCGTCGAACGTGACGGCGACCGCGCTGCCGCCGATCTGGCTGGTGGGTGGGCATGACGCGTTGGCCGCTGTCGATCTTGAGGGCGAAACCCGCCCCCTGGACACATTGGACGGCGTGAATGTGGAAGATACTCATTTCTGCATCCGTTCGTGCCCTGCGCCATTTCTGGAAGAGTTCGATATCATCGACACGCCCGGCAACTCTGACCCCAACATCCCGTCCGAATGCTGGGAGCGGATGCTGGATTTCGCCGATATGGTGGTCTGGTGCACCAACGCGACCCAAGCCTGGCGGCAAAGCGAGAAATCGGTCTGGGACGAGATGCCCGAGCACCTGCTGGGGACCGCCACGCTGTTGGTCACCCATGCCGACCGGATCACCGATGCGCGTTCGTCCGAGCGGGTGCTGCGCCGTGTGCGGCGTGAGGCGGGCAAATATTTTTCGTCCTTCCTGATGGGGTCACTGCTGAAGCAGGACGATCTGGATACGATCGCTGCGCATCTTCGCACCTCTGCGGGCGATTTGGACCCGCTGCATGGCCTTGCGAACAAGCTTGTGCGCGAATTCCCGGGCCCCGAGATGAAACCGCGCGTTGCCGCCGCAGAAGGACCCAAGGTGCAGCCCCGGCGTGTCAAATCACAGGCCGCCGCCGCGCAGACCGAAACCCCGGCCGTTTCCACCACCGACGAACCTATGGCCACGGTTCACGAGTTCACCCCGGTGGCCATCGAAGAAAAGGCCGCGCCCGGTTCGGCGCGGGCGATCTGGCAGGATCTGGTGCGCGATGTCGACCAGACAGACGCGGCCGCCCTGCGCGCCTGCGTCGACCGGCTGATTGAAAAGCTCGACCAGACAGAGGACGAAGTTTCAAGTGTAGCAAGTGTAGTGAGTGACCCGGAAGAAAGCGCCGATGCAGTACAGGCGCAGGTCCAACATATTATGAGTAGGAGAACGTCGTGAAAATTGCCCCCGGACAACGGCAGGAACTGGATTTCCTGCGCGACACGCTCGACAATATCGAAGGATTTGTGGGTCGCGATACGCGTCAGAATTTTCGCAACCTGCGCACACGGCTGGACGATTGGGCCGCCCGCGTTGCCGTGATCGGTCAGGTCAAGGCAGGTAAAT
The DNA here is from genome assembly GCA_947500775.1 of uncultured Paracoccaceae bacterium. Lineage (GTDB taxonomy): Bacteria > Pseudomonadota > Alphaproteobacteria > Rhodobacterales > Rhodobacteraceae > CANMTD01. Next base: position 162,292 of record CANMTD010000006.1, on the reverse strand, counting down.
CGACGTTTCTGAACGCCTTTCTGCACCAGCATGATTTTCTGCCGTCGGATGTGAACCCCTGGACCTCGGTCGTCACGAATATCCGCATCAACATGCCCAATGATCCGGTTTCCGGGGCACGGTTCGAATTCTTCGATGAATCCGACTGGCAGGAAATCATCTCCGGCGGTTCGAAGATCCGCAAGCTGACCGAACAGCTTTTGCCGGGTTTCGACACCGAGTTGCTGCGCCGCCAGAGCGAAGAAATGCGCGAACGCGCCGAGCGCCGGCTGGGCAAGCATTACTCTACCCTTCTGGGCAGCCATCACGATTATGACTTTCTGACCGCGGACCTTCTGAAACGCTATGTCTGCGCCGGCCCGGGGTCGGACGAGGGGCTAAGCCGTGAATCGCTTGGCCGTTATGCCGCGTTGACCAAGGTCGCGAATGTTTACATGCGCCTGCCCGAGTTCCAGGTGCCAACCATCCTGACCGACACGCCCGGCGTGAACGACCCGTTCCTTGTGCGTGACGAATTCACCTGCCGCAGCCTTGATAAATCCGACGTATTCGTTGTCGTTCTGTCGGCGCACCAGCCGCTGACGGATGTCGATATCGCGCTGATCCGTATCCTGGCCAAGCAGGATTCGAAGGATGTGCTGATCTTCGTCAACCGGATTGACGAGCTTGACAACTATAACGTCGAAGTGCCGCGGGTGATGAACGACGTGTCGCGCCGACTGCGTACGGCGATCCCTGATATCGACTTCACCATGGTCGCAGGCAGTGGTTTCATGGCCGATCTGGCGCTGCGCGACGACGACGAAGCCGTGGCGATGCGCGAAGCGCTGGATACCGAAGAACTGGCGCATTACCTGACGAGCAAATACGGCAAGGTGCCCGAAGACATCCGTGATCGGCTGCATCTGGCGTCGGGTCTGGCCGAGGTGAAATCCGCCCTGTCCACCGTGATCGACAACGGTGTGGGTCGCCGTCAGCTGGGCCAGCTTCTGGGTGATATCCGGGCCGAGCTGAACGCGGTGCAATTCGTCACCAAGCGTGAACGCGACTCGCTGCAATTGCAGGTCGAAAGCGTCAACAGCGATGTGGCCAGCATGGCCGTCGACGAGATGGAAGTGGAAATCAACGGCATCCAGAACATCCACGACAGCCTTGAAACCCATGTCGACACGGCGAATGCCCAGATCGAAAAGATCCTGAATAAGTTCTGGTCGAACCTGGAAGCCAAGCTGGTCGGGAATATCGAGGCTTTCGTCGACGATCAGAAAGAGGTTTTCGAAGAACGGATTTTCCGCTCGTCGGTCAGTGGCAGTACCGGCAAGGCGCTTGAGATCAGCACCGTCCCGCTGCAGGCCGAGATGGAACAGGAAATCATCAAGAGCTTTGATAAATCGCGGGCGTCCACCGACATTGCGCTGAACAATTGCATGCACGCGTGCCGTCAGGCGATCCGGGATCACTTTGACGACCCGACCGAGAATATCGCGCTTGATGATCTGCCTTTCGACGAATTCAATTCGACCCTGACCCTTGCCAAACAGTCGCTCAAGGTCGATCTGATCTCGGATCGCGGATGGACGTTCTGGCGCAAGCCTTCGGTCAATGTCGAAAAGTCGCTTGTTGCCCTGCGGATCATCGCCGCCGAAGAACTGCGCCCGCCGATCGAAAAGATTCTGGCAGCCTATAACGAGGCGCAGGTCGAACGTGCGTCAGCCGGGCTGGCGCGGATTCAGACGATGCTGCGCATGATCGAGGTCGGGCTGACCGAGCGGACGCACCGCCTGAAGCGGATCAAGTCCGAATATGAGCAGATCGCAAACGACCCATCAGTGCAGCAGCGTCTGGTGCACCGTATCCAAAGCCAGATGGAGGTTCTGGAGCGCCGTCTGCTGAACCTGTCGGCGATGGACAGCGCGATGTCGCGTTCAGAGAACCAAAAAGCCAGGGTGGCGTAGGGGCAGTCAATGTTTTCCAGGGGCATCGAAATCGACGAGCGCGCGCAGGCGCGGTGTATACGCGTCGCGATCTGCGGCGAGGTAAGTTCCGGCAAGTCGACGGTTCTGAACACGATCCTGCGGGCCAAGCTGCTGCCGGACAATCTGGGCAGCACGATCCGTCCGACGGTCCTTGTGCGCCACAGCACGGCCCCGGCGGTCGAAATCGTCTATGCAGACGGCAGGACGCACCGGGCGGACCGGATCGACGATCCCGATTTGCTGCGCGAGGCCCGGGAGGTAGTGCTGTCATCCGATCAGCCGCATCTGGCGGGCATCGAACTGGTCGAAGTGCCGATGACCAAGGCCGAAGAGCTGACCGATGCACAGATCGAAATGGCGCGTTCGGCCGATGTCATCGTGTGGGTCACCATCGCATCGCAGGCCTGGCGCCTGACCGAAAAAACGATTGTTGAGGTTCTGGGCGATGCCCGGCCCGCACATGGGATTCTGGCCCTGACCCGCGCTGACAAGCTGCGTAGCGAAGCCGATCGCAAAAAGCTGCAGGACCGTATGGAACGCGAAACCGCGGCATTTTTTCAGCATTCGGTTTTCGTCAGCGGGTCGCATCGCGAAATCGGCAATGCAACCAATTCGCCCGAGGCCTGGGCCAAAACCGGCGGCACCGATCTTGTCGCGCTGCTTGAGACGCTGAGCCAACAGATCACGACGTCTGCGGACGACGTCGAAGAAAACGCTCCGGTTCCGGTCAAGCGGTCGGCTGTTATCGATCTTGCCCGGTATCGTCTGGTATCGACCAATGAGGCCAATGACCTCGACGAAAATGTCGACATGCTGGAGCAGGAACAGGAGCAGGAACAGGCACCAGAAAACACGGTGGTGGAATCGCCCCCGGTTCCCGAACCCGCCCCCGCCGTCGCGCCCGAGCCCGTTTCGGAACCGGTCCCGACAGCCTTCAACGCAGAGGCAGAGACAGCGCTGCGTGCCGCGGCCAGCGACCTGCCCGCAGCGGTCTGCGTCGGCATTCTGGCGCCGGGTTTCAGCAGCGATTGCCTGGTTTTGTCCGGAGATGAAACCGAGGTGAAAAAGGCCGCTGACGCCTGTATCGCCGCGTGCGACGTTCTTGCCGATACCTATTCCGACGGCAGGGGTCTGCTGGAGGCTTGCGTCTTTGCGATGGCCAATAATCACCTGTTGTTTCAACTGGTTCCCAATGTCGGCCTGATCTTCCTGATGGCCGGGAACGGGGTGATGAATATGGGTTCCGCACAGCGCACGCTGGCGCGCCTTGCCCGAACCTGCACAAACGCTGACTGAGAACTGTTTCGCAATCTTCTGTGGATTGTTGCACAATAGCCCATTGCCACATGTCCCGCACGGCATATCCTAGTAGAGGGTGAATTTTAGGTGTTGAGGATTTTCGACAAGGGGACATTTCGGGATGGCAACGCAATGGACGCGCCAGGACGGTGAAGAATGGGGTCCGTGGATTGTGCATGACGGCAAGGGCTGTCCCCTGCCGGTTGGAACCATTGTCGAAGTGGTCTGCGAAGACGGGTTCGGATTCTCGATGCGGCAGGTTTCGAAGGTTGGGGGCGGCAGCTTTTCCTCTTGGAACTGGCAGCACTATCCCGAACTGAAACGCATCATCCGCTATCGCGAGAAAAAGCCGCGCGGCCTTCAGATGCTGGAGGACCAGCTTTTGGTGCAGGACGCCCCGGCGCCCCGCAAAAAGATCAAGGAAACGCGTAGCAGCCGATAGGCCGCCGCCGCGTTGCACAACATTCTGTGCGGGTTCCGATATCAGGAAAAATGGGAAACCATCTCGGTGATCACGGACGACTGGAACTGTTGCGTTTTTTGATCCGGCTGCTGGTTGTTCAGACGTGTTTTCAGCGGGTCCTCTGCGTGAATCCGGCTGCCGGACATTTCTTCCAGAATCGCGTGACCGCAAAAGGGGACATAAAGCTCGGAATAGCCGCCCTCATGCGCCGCGACGAACCGGCCGTCACATGTCTGCATCAGCATTTTGGTCATCTCGCGGAAGGTTTCAGCGGTGCAAAGCATCCGCGATAGCGGGTCCACACCGGACGCATCAAAGCCGCAGGCCACGACAACAAGGTCGGCATCAAAGGCGCGCAGCTTGGGGATGACCAGCCGTTCCATGGCCTCAAGATACGTCTGATGGCCGCAACCGGGGGGCAGGGGGATGTTCATGTTCGCGCCCATGCCCCGGCCTTCGCCCATCTGTTCCACGAACCCGGAATCATGGGGATAGCAGCGGTCCTGATGGATCGAGATCGTCAGGACATCCGGGCGATCATAGAAAATCGTCTCGGTGCCGTTGCCATGGTGAACGTCCCAATCCACGACCGCCACGCGTTCTACCAGCTTGTCGGCGATTGCCGCTTCGACGGCGATGGCGATATTGGCCATCAGGCAGAACCCGTTCGGCCATTCGGGCAAACAGTGGTGCCCCGGCGGGCGGGACAGCGCATATGCGTTGCGATACCGGCCCGCGGCAACACCCCGCACGGCCTGCGTCACCAGCCCGACCGATTGGGCCGCGATCTCGAATGCTCCGGGCCCAAAGGGGGTGCGCAGGCCAAGTTCACCGCCATTGCTGTCCGACAGGCTTTTGAATTCGTCCAGATAAGGGCGCGGATGAACCCGCAACAGATCCTCGATGGATGCGGGTGCGGCCCCGGACAGGACAAGCTCATTCGCAAGCCCGGTAACGTCGATAAGGTTCTTCAGCCGCCGCTTGGTTTCGGGCGCCTCGGGCAATCCACCGGACACAAACGGTTGCACCAGCCCGCCCACCGGACAAAGCATCGCATAGTTGCCGCCGCCGTGCCAAAAGCACTTTTCGTCCAGAAGAAAGGCGGTTTGTTCTGAGGTTGTGTTGGTGCTCATACCGAAAGATAGCTCCGTTTGGCTTTCAGAAGATCGTGCGAAACGCGGCACGACCCGGTGATTTGCTGACGATCTGTCAAGTTTGCCCAAATGTACATCGTCATAGTTCTTTAGGCCGATAATTCCGGCCATTGCAAAGGGGGCAACGTCGCATGCCGTGATCGCGGTCCCCCGGGGGTTGCAAGGTTTGGCGTTTGGTTGTTAGCTGAACGCGACGTTCCGGACCACGTGGCAGGCGTTGAAGCATGCCAGTAGGAGGATCGATGGACAGGTATTCCAACCCGACGCCCGGGGCCGATTTCGGTGCGGCGCCAGCCTCGCGATCCGCGGTCGTTGCGATCTGCGCGGCCTATGGCAACGACCCGCATCGGATGCTGGATATCCTGCGCGATATTCAGGACAGTTTTCGCTGGATTTCGCCCGAAACCATGGAAATCGTCGCGGATGAGACCGGCCTGTCGCGCATTCAGGTCGAAGGCGTGGCAAGCTTTTATTCCTTCCTGTCGCAGGTGCCGAAGGGCCGTATCACCATCCGGTTCTGCGACGATATCATCGACCGGTTCGCCGGTCTTGCCGATATTGTCGCGATCTTTGAGGACGCGCTGGGGATCAAAACCGGCGAAACCTCGGCCGACGGGGCGTTTTCGCTGGAATATACGCCCTGCATCGGCCTGTGCGATCAGGCCCCGGCGGCGATGATCAACGATGTCGTGGTCACCAGCCTGACTGCGGATCGGGCGCGTGACATCGCGGCCGCGTTGAAGGCCGGGCAGATGCCGCAGGACATCGCGGTTGCGGGCTTTGACGATCTGTCCCCCCACGAACGCGCCACCCGCATGGTGGCCAACAATATCCGGCAGGCGGGCGAGGTTCTGCTTGGCCCGGTTTCGCCGGAGGCGGGGCTTGAAAATGCCATCGCCCTTGCGCCAGCGGCGATCATCGACGCGGTCGAGGCCAGCGGTCTGCGCGGCTGCGGCGGCGCCGGGTTCACCACCGGCAGGAAATGGCGCTTTGCCGCCGCCGACCCGGTCGCGCGGCGGTTTGTGTTCTGCAATGCCGACGAAGGCGAACCGGGCACCTTCAAGGACCGTGTTCTGCTGACCGAACGCCCGCATCTGATGGTCGAGGGCATGACGATCGCCGCCCGTGCCGTCGGCGCCCGCGAAGGCCTGATCTATCTGCGCGGCGAATATGTCTATCTGCGCGAACATCTGGAACAGGTTCTTGCCGACCGGCGCGCGCGCGGGTTGCTGGGCAAAGATATTCTGGGGGTCGAAGGGTTTGATTTTGATCTGCGGATACAGATCGGCGCCGGGGCCTATATCTGCGGCGAAGAGGGCGCGCTGATCAGTTCCTGCGAAGGTCTGCCGGGCGAACCGAAAACCCGCCCGCCGTTCCCGGTCAACCGCGGTTATCTTGGCTTTCCGACCGTCGTCAACAATGTCGAAACCTTCTGCCATGTGGCGCGGATCATGGATCGCGGCGCCGACTGGTTCTTCGACATGGGCAGCGACGGCAGCCACGGCACGAAACTGTTCAGCGTGTCGGGCGATTGCCGCAGCCCCGGTGTGTATGAACTGCCCTATGGGCTGTCTTTGCAGGAACTGCTGGAAAGGGTCGGGGGCGAGGATGCCGGTGCGGTGCAGGTCGGCGGTCCCAGCGGCACCATGGTGGACCGCGCGAATTTTCACCGCCGCCTGACCTTTGACGATCTGGCCACCGGCGGGGCGATCATTGTCTTTTCGGCCCAGCGGAACATTCTTGAAATCGTTGAATATTACATGTCCTTCTTCGTTCACGAAAGCTGTGGTTACTGCACGCCCTGCCGCGTCGGGAATGTCTTTCTGCAAAAGGCGATTGCCAAGTTTCGCAAGGGTCTGGCCAACCCCGAAGACATTGATTATCTGCGCGACCTGTCGGCCACGATCATCGAAACCAGCCGCTGCGGGCTGGGGATGACCTCGCCCAATCCTATTCTGACCACCCTTGAGAATTTTCCGATGGTTTACTCGGCGTTGGTGAAACCGTCGCGGGATCGTATCCGGGCCACCTTTGACGTTCAGGCGGCGATTGATGACGCGCGCAAGCTTGCCAAGCGCCGGTCCTATATCTTCGACAAGGATTTCACCAAATGAGCGATCCTGACTTCACCTTCACCATCGATGGCACCACGATTCCGGCCAAACCGGGGCAGACGATCATGGAGGCCGCCGATGCGGCGGGCGTCTATATCCCCCGGCTGTGCGATCACGAAGGGCTGCGCCATCAGGGCGGATGCCGGGTCTGCACCGTCAAGGCGGGCGGGCGCAGCGTTGCGGCCTGCACCCAACCGGCGGCGCCGAAGCTGGTGGTCGAAAACGAAACCGACCACATCAACAAGCTGCGCCGCGATCTGGTCGAAATGCTGTTTCACGAAGGCAACCACCTGTGCCCGATCTGCGAGGCCAGCGGCAATTGCGAATTGCAGGCGATGGCCTATCGGCTGGACATGACGGGGCCGACGAAGTTCCCCTATCTTGAACCCTGCCGCGCGGTCGACGCCTCGCATCCCGATATCGCGCTGGATACCAATCGCTGCATCAGTTGCAGCCGCTGCATCCGCGCCTCGCAGGATGTCGATCACAAGGGGGTCTTTGGCTATGTCGGGCGCGGAATTCACCGGCGCGTCGCCGTCAATGGCAGCGATCTTGCCCATACCGACGCCGATATCACTGATCACGCGATTTCGGCCGATGTCTGCCCGGTCGGCTGTATCATCCGAAAGGGCGTCGGCTTTGCCACCCCGATCGGCGAACGTGAATTCGATCACGGGCTGATCGGCAGCGATATCGAAGGAAAGCGCCGTGAGTGAGCTGGAAAAAGCACGCATCGCCACGGTGTCGCTGGCCGGATGTTTCGGGTGTCACATGGCGATCCTGGACATCGACGAACGGCTGATCGAACTGATGAAACTGGTCGAGTTTGACCGCTCGCCGCTGACCGATATGAAAACCTTCACCCGCCGCTGCGATATCGGCATCATCGAAGGCGGCTGCTGCAACGAAGAAAACGTGCATGTCCTGCGGGATTTCCGACGCAACTGCGATGTGCTGATCGCCCTTGGGCAATGCGCGATCATGGGCGGCCTGCCCGCGATGCGCAACGCCATCATGCATTCCGACGCACCGCTGCGCGAATGTCTGGAAGAGGCGTATATCACCGGCGACTATATCCGCAACACCACCCACCAGATCCCCAACGACCCGGCGCTGCCGCTGTTGCTGGACGAGGTATACCCCTGTTCGGATGTGGTCGAGATCGACTATCAAATTCCCGGATGCGCCCCCAGCGGGGACATCATTTTCAATACGCTCAGCAGCCTTCTGGCAGGCAGGTTCCACGGCTTTGCGCGTGAGAACATCAAATTCGATTAGGACAGATCGCCATGGCCGAACCCAGACTGATCGAAATCTCGCCGGTCACCCGCGTCGAAGGGCATGGCAAGGTCACCATCCATCTGAATGCCGACAATCAGGTCGACGAGGCGCGGCTGCATATTGTCGAGTTTCGCGGCTTTGAGCGGTTCATTCGCGGGCGGCTGTTGTGGGAGGTTCCGGTGATCGTGCAGCGGCTGTGCGGTATCTGCCCGGTCAGTCACCATCTGGCCGCGGCCAAGGCGATGGATGTCATCTGCGGCGTTGATGCATTGCCGCCAACGGCCGAAAAAATGCGCCGCCTGATGCACTATGGGCAGGTGATGCAAAGCCATGTGCTGCACTTCTTTCACCTTGCGGCGCCCGATCTGCTGTTCGGTTTCGGCGCGCCCGCGGAAAAGCGCAATATCTTCGAGGTGATCAAGGAAAACCCGGAACTTGGCCGCCGCGCCATCGCCATGCGCAAATTCGGCCAGGACATCATCGAGGCGACCGCCGGCAAGAAAATTCACGGCACCGGCGCGATTCCCGGCGGCATCAACCGCAACCTGCCGATCGAAACCCGGGACAGGTTTCTGGCGGTGATCGACGACATGCAGGTCTGGGCGCAGGATGCGCTGGCGCTGGCGCGGGGGTACACGCTGGAGCATGATCATCTGGTGGCAGAGTTCGGGTCTTTCCCGTCCAACTATATGTCGATTGTGCGCGAAGCGGACGGGGCGCTGGACCTGTATCACGGTACGATGCGCGCCCTGAATTCGGACGGCGGGACGATTTTCGACAAGCTGGATTACACCAGATATCACGAAAAACTGGTCGAGGATGTGCGGTCCTGGTCCTATATGAAGTTCCCTTTCATCAAGGAGCTAGGCCCCGAGGCGGGCTGGTATCGTGTCGGCCCGCTGGCGCGGATGAACACCGCCAGCTTCATCGACACGCCGCTGGCCAATGCCGCACTTGATGATCTGAAAGCGGTGACTGCCGGGGCGCCGAACAATTCGACCCTTGCCAATCACTGGGCGCGGATGATCGAGGTGCTGCATTGCGTGGAAAAAATCCGCGATCTGCTGCACGATCCGGACCTGCAGGGCACCGATCTGCGGGCCACCGGCGTGCGGCGCGAAGAAGGTATCGGCGTCATCGAAGCCCCGCGCGGCAACCTGATCCACCACTATAAAGTCGATGAAAATGATATGGTCACCTATTGCAACCTCATCGTTTCCACGACCCATAACAACGAAGGCATGAACCGGGCGGTCAAGGATGTTGCAGTCAAACATCTGAGCGGGCAAGAGCGGATCACCGAAGGCATGCTGAACCATATTGAGGTCGCGATCCGCGCCTATGACCCCTGTCTGTCCTGCGCCACCCATGCGCTGGGACAGATGCCTTTGCAGGTCGAAATCTTCGATGCCGCAGGCACGCTGATCGACAGCCGTCAGCAGACGAGCGGACAGGGATGAGCCTGCTTTTGATCGGCTATGGCAATGCGGGACGCGGCGATGACGGGCTTGGCCCCGCTTTTGCGGAACGCATGTCAAACGCCGGGCTGAACGGCTGTCGGATCGACATTGATTATCAGCTTACGGTCGAACACGCCCTGCAGGTGGCCGAGGCGCAGACTGTCGTGTTTGTCGATGCGATGATCGGGGGCGACACCCCATACAGGTTCACGCAGGTTCAGGCCGATACCACCGCCGATCTTGCCAGCCACAGCCTGCAACCCGAGGCGGTGCTGACGCTGGCGGATATGCTGTATGGCAAGACGCCGGACGCATATGTTCTGGGGATTGCCGGTGACAGTTTCGGCGAAGTGGCCGAAGGGCTCAGCGCCACTGCCCACCACAACCTTGGTCTGGCCGAGACCTTCTTTTTCGACTGGCTGGCGACCAGCCACAGACATGGCAACGTCAGTGTCAGCCATGCCTGATCCGTCGCCGGTGATGGCGCATCGCAAGCCAGATGGAATTCCCGGATTGTTTTGGATAGGCTGACGCCAAGGACGCTTTCGCTGTGTAACCGCAAAACCCGTTCAGGAGACAGGGCCATTGGCCAACCAGCCTGCCAATATCCACGATGATACCTGGAACGAGGTTCTTGTTGCTGTCGACAAGACCTATGCCGAACTTGTCAGCTATCAGGAACGGCTTGAGGCGCAGAACAACGAGCTGAACACGCTGCGCCGGTTTTTGTCGTCCGTCATGGCGTCGATCAGTGATTATCTGGTCGTGATTGATCGCAACGGGCAGATTTTCGAGGCCGGGCAGGCCACCTGTACCGCGCTTGGCTTTGATCTGGAGCATGCCAAAACGCTGAATGTCGTCGAGGTGTTTCGCGCCTTGGGCGGGCAGGACCTGAACGCGATCCTGTCGGATGTCGTGCTGTTGCGCAAAGAGGTCACGATCGAGGCCGAGCTGTTCGGTGAAGGTGTCTGCGAACCGGTCGAGCTGCGGATCGCGCCGCGTCTGGACCGGCGGCGCAAAGCCATCGGCGCGGTTTTGACCGCCCGCCCGCTGGGCGAACTTAAACGCGCCTATGCCAAGCTGGAGGCCAGCCATGATGAGCTGAAACAGGCGCAGGTCCAACTGGTGCGAAATGAAAAACTGGCCTCGTTGGGCCGCCTGCTGGCCGGGGTGGCGCATGAGCTGAACAACCCGATCAGCTTTGTCTATGCCAACACCCATGCGATGGAAAAATACATCGACAGGTTCGAAAGTTATTTTGACCGCGTCAACGCCGGGGCCCCCCGCGAAGAACTGGTCGCTCTGCGCAGCCAGCTTAAGCTGGATCGCGAAATGCGCAATCTGCGTCTGGCGATCGACGGGGCGCGGGACGGATCAAAACGGGTGCGCGATCTGATCGAGGACCTGCGGCGGCTGTCGGCCGACGGTTCCGGTGAGTTCGAGCGTTTCGACCTTGTCGAGGCGGCCCGCAATGCCATCAGCTGGATCGAACGGGGCACCAAGCGCAACCTTGATATCAGCTTTCAGGGCGCGCCGGTCTGTTATGCCTATGGCCGGATCGGGCATATCCAGCAGGTTCTTCTGAACCTCGTCCAGAACGCTGCCGACGCGACCGAGACGCTGGAAGAGGCCCGGATTGAATTGCGATTTGGCAACACGGACGATCATGTGGAACTGACCATTCTCGACAATGGTCCCGGCGTCGACCGTGACAAGATTCCGCAGATTTTTGATCCGTTTTTCACAACCAAGGAAGTTGGCCGTGGCACGGGGCTGGGCCTGTCGATTTCGCATAAGATCGTCGAAGAACACGGCGGGCAACTGCGGTATTGCGAGGAAAATCAATCGGGTGCTTGCTTCCAGATGCGGCTGCCCTCAAAATCAATCGAATGAACATATTGTGGTTACAATCGGCGGGCTGCGGTGGCTGCACCATGTCCCTGCTGTGCGCGGAATCCCCCGGCGTTCTGGATCTGCTTGAGGGCGCGGGGCTGGAATTGCTGTGGCACCCGGCGCTGAGCGCGGCGACAGGGGGCGAGGTGCGCGCGCTTCTGGCGCAGGTGGAAAGCGGGGCGTTGCCGCTGGATATTCTATGCGTCGAAGGATCGATTCTGCGCGGGCCAAATGGCACGGGGCGGTTTCAGATGCTGTCGGGCACGGGCCGGTCGATGCTGGATTGGGTCACCAGCCTTGCCGCAAAAGCGCGTCATGTGGTGGCGGTGGGCACCTGCGCGACCTATGGCGGCGTCACCTCGGCGGGCGAAAACCCGGCGGATGCGGTGGGCGTGCAATATGAGGGCGTCGAAATGGGCGGCGCGCTGAGCCGCGATTTCCGCTCTGGTTCGGGGATGCCGGTGATCAATGTGGCCGGCTGTCCGACCCATCCCGATTGGGTGACGGAAACGCTGTTGCTGTTGGCTTCGGATCAGCTGGATCAGGCGGGGCTTGATGGCTATGGCCGACCACGGTTTTATGCCGATCACCTTGTGCATCATGCCTGTCCGAAGAACGAATTCTACGAATATAAGGCCAGCGCCACCAACCTGTCCGAAGGCGGCTGCATGATGGAACATCTGGGCTGTGTCGGAACCCAGGCCGTGGGCGATTGCAATATCCGGACGTGGAATGGCGAAGGCAGCTGTACCCGCGCCGGATACCCCTGCATCAACTGCACCGCGCCGGAATTCGAAGAACCGGGCCACGGGTTCACCGAAACCCCGAAATTCGCGGGGATTCCGGTCGGGCTGCCCACCGATATGCCCAAGGCGTGGTTCATGGCGCTGGCCAGCCTGTCCAAGGCGGCGACCCCGCGCCGGGTGCGCGAAAATGCGGTGGCTGACCGGCTGGTCGTTCCGCCCAGCCTGCGAAAGCCGAAATCATGAGCGAACGGAATTTGCTGGTTGGCCCGTTCAACCGGGTCGAAGGCGATCTGGAACTCAGGCTAGAGGTGGATGCGGGGCAGGTGCGCGCGGCCTATGCGAATTCGCCGCTGTTTCGCGGGTTCGAACGGATGATGATCGGCAAGGACCCCCGGGATGCCCTGACGATCACACCGCGCATCTGCGGGATATGTTCGATCAGCCAATCGGCGGCGGCGGCGATCGCGCTGGCCGATGCCGCAGGGGTGCGTCCGACGCCCGAAGGTGAAAAGGTCGCGGCGCTGCTGCATGCGGTTGAAAACCTTGCGGATCATGTGACCCATTTCAACCTGTTCTTCATGCCGGATTTCGCCAAACCCGGATACGCCGGGCGCGATTGGTTCGACGCGGCGGTGGCGCGGTTCACCGCCGGGAAAGGGTCGTCGCTGCGCCGGGCCATCGACGCGCGCGCCCAGCTTTTGCACATCGTCGGGCTGCTGGGGGGCAAATGGCCCCATACGCTGGCGATCCAGCCGGGTGGGGTGACGCGGGCGCCTTCGGCCCGTGATCTGATCCGCATCGGCACCAGCCTGCGCGCCTTTCGCCGCTATCTTGAGGAACAGCTTTTCGGCGCACCGCTGGAGGCTTTCCTGTCGCTTGGCACCGGCGATCAGGCCGCGAACTGGACCACGGGCGACGCCGGGTTTTTCATGACGATTGCCGCCGATCTGGACCTGCAGGCTTTGGGCCGGGGACGCGGGCGGTACATGTCGTTCGGGGCCTATCCGATGCGCGACGGCCCGCTGTTCGCGCCCGGGCTTTGGCGCGATGGCGCCCGCCACGACATTGACCACGCTGCGATCGCCGAAGACCTGAGCCACGCCTGGATGCTGGGCGAAACCGCCCATCCCACGCGCGCAGAGACACTGCCAGACGCCGCGATGTCGGGCCCGGCCTATAGCTGGTGCAAAGCCCCGCGTCTGGCCGGCGAAACGGTTGAGGTTGGCGCATTGGCGCGGCAGATTCTGGATGGTCATCCGCTGGCGCTGTCGCTGGCCGAAGAAGGCAGCGTACGCGCCCGCATTCTGGGCCGCCTGCTGGAAATCGCGCGCAGCCAGCTGGTGCTGGAGGAGCTGCTGTCCAGCATCAACCCGGCAGGAAAATTCATGGATCAGGTGACGATCCCACATGACGGTACGGGCGTCGGGCTGGTCGAGGCCGCACGCGGGTCGTTGGGCCATTGGCTGCGGATTGAGGACGGCAAGATCGCCTCGTATCAGATCATTGCGCCCACGACATGGAACTTCAGCCCGCGTGACAGCGCGGGCATTCCCGGCCCGGTCGAGGGGTCGCTGGTCGGTGCGGCGGTTGGCGACGACGAAGACACACCGCTGAGCGTGCAGCATATCGTGCGCAGCTATGATCCCTGCATGGTCTGCACGGTGCATTGATGACCGGGCTGCGAATTCGCGTTCGCGGGCAGGTGCAGGGGGTCGGTTTCAGGCCGTTTATCTGGGCGCTGGCCGATGGCATGGGACTGCGCGGCGAGGTGCTGAACGACGCCGAAGGGGTGCTGATCCTGGCCGAGGGTCCGGGGGTTGAACAGCTTGAGACCCGGATCAGGGCCAAAGCACCGCCGCTGTCGCGGATCGACGCGATCGAGGTTGAACCCTGCGTGGTCCCGCCGGATCGGAAGGGCTTTGCGATTGTCCGGTCCCAGGGGGCTGGGGCGCAGACAAGGATCACGCCGGATGCGGCCACCTGTGCGGATTGCCTGCGCGAGGTTCAGACCCCCGGGGACCGCCGCTTTGGCTATGCCTTTGCCAATTGCACCAATTGCGGGCCGCGGTTTTCGATCATTCGCGCGATCCCCTATGACCGGGCCCAGACAACGATGGCGGAGTTCGCGCTGTGTCCCGATTGCAGGGCCGAATATGACAACCCCGCGGACCGCCGTTTTCATGCGCAGCCCGTGGCCTGCCCGGCCTGCGGGCCTGAGCTGTGGTTCGAGGTCGATGAACGCGTGTCAGGCGACCCCATAGCGTTGGCGATTGCCGCGTTGCGGCAGGGGCAGGTCGTCGCGATCAAGGGGCTGGGCGGGTTTCATTTGGCCTGCGATGCCCGGAACGCGGCGGCGATCCAGACCCTGCGCACCCGCAAGCATCGCCCGGCCAAACCCTTTGCCCTGATGGGCACGCTGGCGATGATCCGTCTGCATTGCGCCGTTTCCGCGCCTGAAGAAGCGCTGTTACAGGACCCGGCCGCGCCGATTGTTCTGCTGCGAACAGAGGGTCAGCCCCTGCCCGACGGCATCGCGCCGGGGCAGGGGGCGCTTGGCTGGATGCTGCCCTCGACCCCCTTGCATCATCTGCTTGTGGCGGGCTTTGGCGGCCCGTTGGTCATGACCAGCGGCAACCTCAGCGGCGAACCGCAGGTCATCGGCAACGATGAGGCGCGGGACAAGCTGCGCGCCTTTGCGGATGGTTTTTTGATGCACAACCGCCAGATCGCGCGCAGGCTTGATGACAGTGTCGAACGGATCACCCCGGCGGGACCGATGGTTCTGCGCCGCGGGCGGGGCCGTGTGCCGGGCACCTTGCCGCTGCCGCCGGGGTTTGAGGATGCGCCGCAGGTTGCCGCCTATGGCGGGCAGATGAAGGGCGCGATCTGTCTGATCAAGGGCGGGCAGGCCTTGCTGGGCCATCATCTGGGCGATCTGGACGATGCGCTGTGCCATGATGCGTTCCTGCAGGCGGACCGGGACTATGCGCAGCTTTTCGATCACAAGGCCGATCTGGCGGCCTGTGACCTGCACCCCGAATTCGCGGCGTCGCGCCATGCGCATGCGTTGGGGGTGCCCGTGACCGAGGTCCAGCATCACCACGCGCATATGGCGGCCTGTCTGGGTGAAAACGGATGGTCGGGGGGCATGGCGGTCGGGTTGATTCTGGACGGGCTGGGTCTGGGCCCGGACGGAACCGTCTGGGGGGGCGAAGTTCTGACCGGCGGCTATCGGTCGGTCGACCGGGCCTGTCACCTGAAACCCGCGCCGCTGCCCGGCGGGGATCGCGCCCAGCTTGAACCCTGGCGCAATGCGGTGATGCGGCTGGATGCCGCCGGGTTGCACGCGGATGCGGACAGGCTTTTTACCGACAGGCCCGTCGCGCTGTTGCGGCAGGTGGCCGCGTCGGGGCTGAACACGCCGCTGTCCAGTTCGGCCGGGCGCCTGTTCGATGCGGTGGCCGCCTGTCTGGGCATCTGCCCCGGTGGTCAAAGCTATGAAGGCGAGGCCGCGATGCGGCTGGAGGCTTTGGCGCAGGGGCAGGATGGCGGCGCGGGCTATGGCTTTGACAGGGATGACGGTGGGTTGGACCCGGCACCGATGTTCCGGCAGTTGCTGTCTGATCTGCGCGCAGGGCAGGACCCCGGCGCCATCGCCGCGCGGTTCCATGCCGGGCTGGCCCGCAGTTTCGCGCAGGCGGCCAAAGCGGCGGCGGATGTGGCGGGCACGCGCACGATTGCCCTGTCTGGCGGGTGTTTTCAGAACAGCCTTTTGCAGACGCTTGTTGTGCAGAACTGTCCGGGTTACGACCTGCATCTGCACCATCATACCCCTGCGAATGATGGTGGGCTGGCGCTTGGTCAGGCGCTGGTGGCCGCGGCGCGCCACATGGATAGTGCCTAACCACCCATCGTGCGGTTCCGGTTAGCGGGCAACCGGCGGCCTGAAGGGAAAACCTCGCTAATTCATTGTAACAAAATCGAAATATCGCCATCAGCGATCACTTTAAATACCGTTGTATACGATTGAACGGGCCGCTTTCCTTAACCTGACTGCATCCGTCCGACGGATGCCTGGCGTTTTGGAGGAGGCCCAGCATTGAGCGAGATTGAAACCTTTTATGACGTGATGCGCCGGCAGGGGATCACCCGCCGCAGCTTCATGAAATACTGTTCGCTGACGGCGGCGGCCCTGGGCCTGTCGCCCAGCTTTGTGCCCAAAATCGCCCATGCGATGGAAAACAAACCCCGCACCCCGGTGATCTGGGTGCACGGGCTGGAATGCACCTGCTGTTCGGAAAGCTTCATCCGTTCGGCGCATCCGCTGGCCAAGGATGTGGTCCTGTCGATGATCAGTCTTGATTACGACGACACGCTGATGGCCGCGGCCGGGCATCAGGCCGAGGCCGCGCTTCAGGACACGATCGAGAAATACAAGGGCAACTATATCCTTGCGGTCGAGGGCAACCCGCCGCTGAACGAAGACGGGATGTATTGCATCGTCGGCGGCAAACCCTTTGTCGATCAGCTGAAACATGCCGCCGAACACGCCAAGGCCGTGATCAGCTGGGGCGCCTGTGCGTCTTACGGTTGCGTGCAGGCGGCCAAGCCCAACCCGACCCGCGCCACACCGGTGCATAAGGTGATCACCGACAAGCCGATCATCAAGGTTCCGGGCTGCCCGCCCATTGCCGAGGTGATGACCGGCGTCATCACCTATATGCTGACCTTCGACCGCCTGCCCGAACTGGATCGTCAGGGCCGCCCGGCGATGTTCTATTCCCAGCGGATTCACGACAAATGCTATCGCCGCCCGCATTTCGACGCCGGTCAGTTCGTCGAACAATGGGACGATGAAAACGCGCGCAAGGGCTATTGCCTGTACAAGATGGGGTGCAAGGGCCCGACCACCTATAACGCCTGTTCGACGGTGCGCTGGAACGAAGGCGTCAGTTTCCCGATCCAGTCCGGTCACGGCTGTATCGGCTGTTCCGAAGACGGGTTCTGGGATCAGGGGTCTTTCTATGACCGCGTGACCGATCTGACCCAGTTCGGGGTCGAGGCGAACGCCGACAAGGTGGGCATGACCGCCGCCGGTGTCGTCGGTGCAGGTGTCGCTGCCCATGCCGCGATCAGCGCGCTGAAGGCGGCGCAACGGAAATCCCAGAAAGAGGAGGCGTAAACGATGGTGATCCAAACGCCAAACGGATACGCGCTGGACAATTCCGGCCAGCGCATCGTTGTCGATCCGGTTACCCGGATCGAAGGCCATATGCGCTGCGAAGTGAACGTGGATGAACAGGGCGTCATCCGCAACGCGGTGTCCACGGGCACCATGTGGCGCGGGCTTGAGGTTATCCTGAAAGGCCGCGACCCGCGCGATGCCTGGGCCTTTACCGAACGGATCTGCGGGGTCTGCACCGGCACGCATGCGCTGACCTCGGTCCGCGCGGTCGAGGATGCGCTTGGCATCACCATCCCGGACAACGCCAATTCGATCCGCAACATCATGCAGCTGAACCTGGAAATTCACGACCATGTCGTGCATTTCTATCACCTGCACGCGCTGGATTGGGTGAACCCGATCAACGCGCTGAAAGCCGACCCCAAGGCGACGTCCGAGTTGCAACAGGCGGTCAGCCCGTCGCATCCGATGTCGTCGCCCGGGTATTTCCGCGACGTGCAGAACCGGCTGAAGAAATTCGTGGAAAGCGGGCAGTTGGGCCTGTTCAAGAACGGCTATTGGGACAACCCGGCCTATCTGCTGCCGCCCGAGGCCGATCTGATGGCCACGACCCATTACCTTGAGGCGCTGGACCTGCAGAAGGAAATCGTCAAGGTCCACACGATCTTTGGCGGCAAGAACCCGCATCCGAACTGGCTGGTGGGCGGCGTGCCCTGCCCGATCAATGTGGATGGCGTGGGGTCGGTCGGCGCGATCAACATGGAGCGGCTGAATCTGGTCAGCTCCATCATCGACAAATGTCACGAATTCAACGTGAACGTCTATCTGCCCGATGTGAAGGCGATCGGCGGGTTCTACAAGAACTGGCTGTATGGCGGCGGGCTGTCGTCGCAGGCCTGTCTGGCCTATGGCGATATTCCCGAAATCGCCAATGATTTCAGCGCCGAAAACCTGCATCTGCCGCGCGGCGCGATCATCGACGGGGATCTGAGCAAGGTCCATGATGTCGATCAGCGCGACCCTGAACAGGTTCAGGAATTCGTGGATCACAGCTGGTACACCTATGGCGAACCGGGCAAGGGCCTGCACCCCTGGGATGGGATCACCGAACCGCAGTACGAACTTGGCCCCAATGCCAAAGGCACCAAGACCAACATCGAAGAACTGGACGAGGCCGGCAAATACAGCTGGATCAAGGCCCCCCGCTGGCGCGGCCACGCGATGGAGGTGGGCCCGCTGGCGCGCTATGTCGTCGGCTACGCCAAGGGGCACGAGGACATCAAGGATCAGGTCGACCGCTTTCTTGGCGATATGGGCCTGCCGCTTGAAGCTGTGTTTTCGACCCTGGGGCGCACTGCGGCGCGGGCGCTGGAAAGCGAATATTGCGGGCGTCTTCAGCGGCACTTTTTCGACAAGCTGGTGCAGAACATCAAGAACGGTGACAGCACGACCGCGAACGTCGAAAAATGGGACCCCAGCACCTGGCCGAAAGAGGCGATCGGCGTCGGCGCGACCGAGGCCCCGCGTGGTGCCCTTGGCCATTGGATCCGCATCAAGGACGGCCGGATCGAGAATTACCAATGCGTGGTTCCCACCACCTGGAACGGGTCGCCCCGCGATACCAAGGGCAATATCGGCGCGTTCGAGGCCAGCCTGATGAAC
The DNA here is from genome assembly GCA_947500775.1 of uncultured Paracoccaceae bacterium. Lineage (GTDB taxonomy): Bacteria > Pseudomonadota > Alphaproteobacteria > Rhodobacterales > Rhodobacteraceae > CANMTD01. The sequence continues at coordinate 143,059 of CANMTD010000006.1, read as the reverse complement.
ACGCCGATGGCACGCCCGGAAGAGCCGGTCGAGATTCTGCGCACCCTTCATTCGTTCGACCCGTGCCTTGCGTGTTCCACGCATGTCATGTCGCCCGACGGCGACGAACTGGCCGACGTCAAAGTGCGCTAAGGAAAGGACACATCATGAAAAATGCTATCGTCGCCTATTTCGCAACCGCAACAGTCGCCTTGGCCCATCCCGGCCATGGCGAACCCGCAGGGCATTGGCTGACGCACGGTGATCATATCGTCGGGTTCATCGTTCTGGCGGTGGTTGGCGGTCTTGTCCTCGCACGTCTTCGCAGCCGCGAATAAGGAGGGGGCAATGACCGATTCTGTTCATGCAGAGATGGATGGCGCCAGCCGCCAGACCAGTATCTATGTCTATGAAACTCCGGTTCGAATCTGGCACTGGATCAACGCTCTGGCGATCACCGTGCTGTGTATCACCGGGTATTTCATCGGATCGCCGCCCCCTTCGATGCAAATCGCCGAGGCGACCCACCAGTTCGTTTTCGGCTATATCCGTTTTGCCCATTTTGCGGCGGGCATGATCCTGACCGTGTTCTTTATCGGGCGGATATATTGGGCGTTCGTGGGTAATCACCACGCCAAGCAACTGTTCTATATCCCGTTCTGGCGCGGAGAGTTCTGGAAAGAGGTCTGGTTCGAGATCAAGTGGTATCTTTTCATCGCGAAAGAGCCCAAGAAATACGTGGGCCACAACCCTTTGGCGCAATTGGCCATGTTCTGTTTCATCACGCTGGGCATGACGTTCATGATCGTGACAGGCATGGCGCTTTATGCCGAAGGGGCGGGGCAGGGCAGTTTCTATGACAAGCTGTTCGGCTGGGTGATCCCATTGGTTGGCGGCAACAGCCATGTGCTGCACACCTATCACCATCTGGGCATGTGGTGGATCATCGTGTTCATGATCATCCACATCTACGTCGCGATCCGCGAAGATATCATGAGCCGCCAGTCGATTGTCTCGACGATGATCTCGGGCCATCGCACGTTCAAGGACGACCGGGCCGACTGATTGGTTTCCAGTTCGGGAAAATCTGAATGGGCGGGGACCACCCCGCCCATTTTCTGATTAAAAACTTTCCACAATTCTTGTTTTCTGCAAAGTAACATTCCAAAAGTGGCGGCGAGATCGTCATAATACTGTTTTAAAACAACATCTTAAGCAGATCGCGAAATCTGTTTTCCTTTGGTATCAGCCGGATACAGTCACCCTTAGCCAGATCGAAACAGCGTGAATATGCCGTTTCAGTCCAGCGTAGGGAGGGGAAATTGGGAAATTCAGTTCTGATCCTTGGGATCGGCAATGTCCTTTGGGCAGACGAAGGATTTGGCGTGCGCTGCGTAGAACGCATGGCCGCCCGGTGGTCGTTTCCCGACACTGTGACGGTTCTGGATGGTGGCACGCAGGGGCTGTATCTGCTGCCGTTTCTAGAGGCGGCCGACAGTCTGATCGTCTTTGACGCCATCGATTATGGCCTGCGCCCCGGCACGATGAAGACCGTGGAAGGGGACGAGGTGCCCTCCTTCCTTGGGGCCAAGAAAATGAGCCTGCACCAGACCGGTTTCCAAGAGGTCATCGCCACCGCCCGGCTGATGGAATATTGCCCCGAAAACCTGTTCCTGATCGGCTGTCAGCCCGAAGAGCTTGAGGATTTCGGCGGCGGCCTGCGCGATGTCACGGCGGCGCAGATCGATCCGGCGATCTCCATCGCGCTGGACAAGCTGAAGGACTGGGGGATCACCCCCGTGCCCGGACATGGCGACGACAGCCTGCTTGCGGATCGGGCGATCCTGCGGGACGCCTATGAAACCGGGCGCCCGTCCGAACAGGAGGCCTGCCGCACCGGGGATGACCGTTTCTTCCCCGAAGGGGCCTAGCGCATGTGTGTGGGCATCCCGATGCAAATCCTGTCGGTCGACGGCATCGCCGCGCGCGCCAGTGACGGGGCCGAGGAACAGGTGATCGACCTGTCGCTGACCGGCCCGGTGGCCCCCGGCGAATGGGTCCTGACCTTTCTGGGCGCGGCCCGCGAGGTCATCTCTGCAGACGAGGCGCAAAAGATCACCGCCGCGCTGAACGGGCTGCGGGCGCTGATGGCGGGCGGGTCGCTGGGCGACGCTTTTGCCGATCTGGAACAAAACCCACCCAGCCTGCCCCCGCATCTGCAGGCGGCCGTGGCACAGGGCAAGACAATAGCATGAGGACGACCCAATGAGCCACCCGCTAATCGATAATCTGACCGGCAACCTTGGCTGGCCCGAATTGTGCAACGCCAATGACGTGGCCGAATTCACGTCGCGCCCGGGCATCCATGTGCTGTTCGTGCCAGGCGATTTCAAACGCAATCTTGAATCGGCGGATGTGGCGGTGATCCTGCCTGAATTGAAGATGGTTTTTCAGGGCCGGTTCGACTGCGCGGTGGTCGCGGATGAGATCGAGGCCGAGGTGCGCGAAAGCGCGAAGGTTCTGAAAACCCCCAGCATCATCTTTTACCGCGCAGGGCAGGTCATCGGCGGCATCCCCAAGGTGCGCGACTGGGACGAATACATCACGCGGATCAACCAGATACTCGCGCTGCCGGTTGCGGCGGAATAAGGAGGCGAAAGTGGTCAATAACTTCCAACTACCCCCGATGGGGTATGGCCCGGGGTCCCAGCCCGATACCGAGGACGGCAAAGAACTGGAATATATGCCGATGCCACAGGATATGCGGGCCTATTCGGCGCATATCCCGGATGTCGAAGCCGTGCCCGAACTTGCCCCCGCGCTGGCGCTGTTGGCCGAGATCGCGGCGGCCGCCATGATCGCCGGACAGGGGGGCGAGAATGCAAGTTTCGATCTGTCGCAACTGGATCGCGCCAACCGGAATCTCATCGCGGAAACGATGGGCGAGGGCGAGGTCGCCATCCGGATTTTGGGCATTCCCGCCATTGCCGCGCAGGAAAGCGTGTTCGCCGGGGTCTGGTGCCTGTCGGGCGCCGGTATAGACCGGATCGAAGTCGGCCCGGTGCCGGCCGTGGCGCGCGACCGGGCCTTTATGTCAAAGGCGCCTGCCCTGGGGGTGTTGACCGAACTGTCGCCGGGGGTCGTGAACGCCCCGCCCCTGGTGGTCGAGCTGATGGATAAATCCGCCAATTGGACCCGTGGGTGCGAGGCGCATGTGGTGAACCTGACGCTGTTGCCGCATACCGAAGAGGATCTGGTATGGCTGGACAGCGCGCTTGGCAAAGGATCGGTCGATTTCCTGTCGCGCGGCTATGGCAATTGCCGCGTCACCGCGACCGGGCAGGCGCATGTCTGGCGCGTGCAGTTTTTCAACTCGATGGACACGCTTATACTGGATACATTCGAGGTGACAGGCGTGCCCGAAGTGGTTGTCGCGGCGGCCGAAGACCTGATCGACAGCGCCGACCGCATTGTCGAAGTGCTGGAGGCGATCCGATGAGGTTCGAGGGTTCCTTTCTGGGCGCGAATGACAAGATCAGCCCCCAAGCCATCATGGAATGTAAAATCTGCTGGACGCCCTACGATCCGGCCGAAGGTGATGACACCCGTCAGGTGATGCCGGGCACCCCGTTTCTGGCGCTGCCGGACGATTGGAAATGCCCCAATTGCGACGCGCCGAAAGAGCAGTTTCTGGTCAGCGAGGATCCCGGCTCGGATGCCGCGCAGGACGCCGGGATGATCGCCGAGCGCACCACGCTGCTGGAAACGGATTTCACCGAGGTCTGGCACGATAAGATGCGGGACGTGCCGATCGTGAACAAGGCGCTGCATGTGCAGGCGGTCGGGTTTCGCATGCACGACGGGCGGCCCTTGGGCGTTCTGATTTCGCCCTGGTTCATGAACCTTGTGCAACTGCCCGCGCAGGGCGAAGATTGGACAGACCTGAACCCCGGCGCCAAAGAGCATCTGGATTTTGCATCCGGGGAGTATGAGTTCATTCACAACGTCCGTCAGATGGTCGGCGGATATAAAGCTTGCTCGTTGTTCTCGCCTATGAATGAATTCAAAACACAGGCGCAGGCTGTCGATGTGGCCGAGGCCGTGATGGTGGCGCTTTTCGACGAAGGGAACCGGGCCGAAACTGACCGCGCGGGCGACATCCGTGCGGCGCGTGAAGAACAGATCGCGGTCGCCGAGGCCGCCGAGGCGGAACAGGCCGACGACGCGGCGCCAGTTCTGGGCGATGCGCCCTCGCGGCGCGAGGTGATCACGGCAGGGCTGTCAGACCCTGCCAGGGACGAGGGCTAGGATGCTGGATTTGCCAGATCGGGGATGCGGGTTGCAGGTGGTGGTGCCGCCTGCGTTGCCAATCGCCGATCTGGTGATCGGCAAACCGGTCAGGGATGTGGCCGCATTGGTGCCGCGGATTTTCAACCTGTGCAAAACCGCGCAGTCGGTTGCGGTGCGCATGGCGCTGGGGTTACCGGTGTCAGAGAGTGATCACATCGCCCTGCGGGCCGAGATCCTGCGCGAACATGAACTGCGGCTGCGCGTCTTGCTGCCCGCGCGTTTTGGATTTGGGGCGGGGGCCCTGACCAAAGTGCGGGGGGATATGACCCTTGATGATGTCATGGCGGGGCCAGACACGGATTTGATTCAGGCGGTGCGCGATACATTCGATCCGGGCGAAGCGGTCTGCGCAGGTGACGGTGACGAAAACTCGGTCGCCGGGGCGCAGCGACACCAGCCGCTGATGCGCGATGTGGAACGCCGCTATGGGCGTGGCCCGCTGTGGCGGTTGCTGGCCCGGTATCTTGAACTTGCCCGGCCTGTCTTTGCGGCGCCTGAAATGCGCGGTCGCTGGGCGGTGGTCCGGGCCGCGCGGGGCAATTATGCGATGCGGGCCGCGGTTTTGGACGGGCGCGTCACTCAGTTTGCGCGAGTGACCCCCACCGACGCCATGCTGGCCAAAGGCGGCGCCATCCATTCCGCGCTGGCGACGTTGCCGCGCAGCAAGCGACAGCATGCGCAGCTGGTTCTGGATATTTTCGACCCTTGTGTGCCTTTGACTTTGCGCGAGGTGTCGGATGCATGAAATGTCGCTGTGCGAAGGTATCCGCACAATTGTCGAAGAACAGGCCCAGGCCCATAACGTCGCCGCGATCAAAACCGTCCGGGTTGAGATCGGGTGTTTTTCGGGGGTGGAAAAACAGGCGCTCAGCTTTGCCTTCGATGTGGTCATGCGCGGTTCGGTGGCCGAGGGCGCGAAGCTTGTAATGATCGATTTGCCCGGGCGGGCCATGTGTTATGACTGCATGAAAGAGGTGCAGATTGACGATCGTCTTGCGCCATGCCCCGATTGCGGCGGTGGCAAGCTGATGCCGGTGGCGGGCGACGAAATGCGGATCAAGGATTTGGAGGTTGTCTGATGTGTAACGTATGCGGCTGCAACGGAGACGGGGCCACGATTGACGGGCATTCCCATGAACACGAACATGGCCATCACCACCACCATCACGGTCAGGATATCCACTTTGGCCACGGCCCTGCGGGCACCGAAGTGCCGGGCATGTCGCAAGACCGCCTGATCGCGATCGAGACTGACATCATGGCCAAGAATGACCGCTATGCCGATGCCAACCGCGCAACGCTGACGGGGCTGCAGGCATTCGCGGTGAACCTTGTTTCGTCACCGGGATCGGGCAAAACGACCCTGCTGTGCAAAACCATCGAGGCGCTTGGCGATCAGCCTTTGGCGGTGATCGAAGGCGACCAGCAAACCGCCAATGATGCCGAACGCATCCGCGCAACCGGTGCCAAAGCGGTGCAGATCAACACCGGCAAGGGCTGTCATCTGGATGGCCATATGGTGGGCCACGCGATCGAACATCTGGGCCTGTCCAGCGGTGCGATGCTGTTTATCGAAAACGTTGGTAATCTGGTCTGCCCGGCGGGTTTCGACCTGGGCGAGGATTGCAAGGTCGCGATCCTGTCGGTGACCGAGGGCGAGGATAAGCCCCTGAAATACCCTGACATCTTTACCGCATCGCGGCTGGCCTTGCTGAACAAGATCGATCTGGCACCCCATTGCGACGTGGACCTTGATCTTTACGAAACCAACCTGCGCCGCGTGAACCCTGAAATTCAAATCATCCGCGTCTCGGCCCGCACCGGCGAAGGGATGGCGGCCTGGACCGGGTGGCTGAAGGAAAACCTGCGGTCGAAATCGGCCAAAGTCGCTGCGGAGTAAAGGCTTTGGTCCAGTCGCTTCCCACCATCCTGCTGGTTGACGACGAACGGCATTCGCTTGAATCCATGCGGATGGCGTTGGAGGATGATTTCGAATGCCTTGCCGCGATCAATGCCGAAGAGGCGGGCGCGCTGATGCAGGAACATTTCGTTCAGGCGATTTTCTGCGATCAGCGGATGCCCGGCATGAGCGGGGTAGAGTTTCTGACTCAGGTCCGCGACGAATGGCCCGAAACCGTGCGGATCATCATCACCGGATACACCGAATCCAATGATATGGTCGCCGCAATCAATGATGCGGGCATTTATCAATTCGTGACCAAGCCCTGGCATCCCGATCACCTGTTGATGGTCGCCAAGAACGCGACCGATCTGTTCCGGCTGAACCGCGAACACGAACAGATTTCGCTGGAAATGCGATATCTGTCGCGCAGCGTGGAAACCAAGCTGGCCGGTCAACGCAAAATACTGCGCGAAGGGCTGGGGTTCGAAAATGTGCTGCGTTCGACCAACTCGCCGCTGAACCCGGTGATTTCGCAGGCACGGCAATTCGCCAGCTTTGACATGCCGGTGCTGATCATGGGTGAAAACGCCACCGGCAAGTCCGAAATTGCGCGGGCGATGCACTATGGGTCATTGCGATCCGACCGGGCGTTTCAGACGCTGAACTGCACCGGCGTGGATGACATCGTGATCGAACAGGAACTGTTCGGGGTCAAACGCGGCGCCCTGCCGGGGGTGCAATCCAGCCGCATGGGGCTGTTGCAGAAGGCGGATCGCGGGACGCTGTTTCTGGATGGCGTATCGGAACTGTCGCCGCGGCTGCAGCTGATGCTGTTGCGGGCGATTACGGATGGCCAGTACCGTCAGGTCGGCGCGCATGAAGCATCGCGGATGGATGTGCGGATCATTTCGGGCAGCGAAAAGGATCTGCGCGCCGAAATGCGCGCGGGGCGGTTCCGCGCCGATCTGTATTACGCGATTTCGGCGGCACAGTTGAATGTTCTGCCCCTGCGCGAACGGACCGAGGATTTGACGATCCTTGCTGAAAACCTGTTGATCGAGGCGGCGCATGCCCACGGCAAGATCGTGCATGGTCTGTCCGACGACGTGATCCGGTTCTTTGAACGCTACGACTGGCCCGGCAACCTGAAAGAGCTTGAGAACGAACTGTTGCGTATGCTGGTGTTTTCGCAGGACCCGGTTTTGGGGTCTGAATTGATTTCGCGCCATATCCTGCAGGCCGAACCCGCAGCGCGGGGGGGCGATCACAGTGTGGACGATGTGCTGGTGTCCGATGGCACGCTGAAAGACCGGATCGAGGTCATCGAGGTGCGCATCCTGCGCGAAACCCTGACGCGTCTGAAATGGAACAAAAGCCGGGCCGCCGATGAACTGGGCCTCAGCCGCGTGGGGCTGCGGTCCAAGATCGAACGCTACGGCATCGCCGAACCGTTGAAAGCCAATACCTCAGAGGAGGAATAGCCATGTGTTTGGGCATCCCCGGACAGATCATAGAAGTGACCGACCCAGATCGCATGATGGCCATGGTTGAAATTTCCGGCGTCCGCCGCGAAGTGAACGTGGCCCCGATCATGGGCGATGACATCGGCTCGGTCGTGGGCAAATGGGCCCTGATCCACGTGGGCTTTGCCATGAGCGAGATCGACGAAGACGAAGCCGCCAAGACACTTGAGGCTTTGCGGGAACTTGGAGAGGTGCAGGAAGAGCTGGACGCGATGGCGATGACACAGCAGGCGCTTGGGGGTGCGGCATGAAATACGCAGATGAGTTCCGCGATCCCAAGGCGGCCAAGGCCATTCTGGCGCGGATTGGCGACCTGTGCGACGAAATCGGGGCGACGGCCGAAAAACCACTGCACATCATGGAAGTTTGCGGCGGTCACACCCATGCGATTTTCCGATACGGGCTTGATAAGCTGACGCACCCGGGGATCGAGTTCATCCACGGACCCGGGTGTCCGGTCTGCGTGCTGCCGATGGGCCGCGTCGACGAATGCGTCGAACTGGCCGAACGGCCCGAGGTGATTTTTACCACGTTTGGCGACGCTATGCGCGTCCCCGGCACGCGCAAATCCCTGCTCCAGGCCAAGGCGGACGGCGCGGATATCCGCATGGTCTATTCCCCGCTGGACGCGCTGGAACTGGCCCGGCGCAACCCCGATCGCGAAGTGATCTTTTTTGGTCTGGGGTTCGAAACGACGACGCCCTCGACCGCGTTTTCCATCCAGCAGGCCGCGCGCGAAGGGCTGGGGAATTTCACCGTCTTTTGCAACCACATCATCGTGCCGCCGCCGATCAAGGCCCTGCTGGACGATCCGCATATGGTGCTGGATGGGTTCGTGGGCCCCGGGCATGTGTCGATGGTTATCGGGATCGAACCCTACCGTTTTATCGCCCGCGATTACGGCAAGCCCATCGTCGTGGCCGGGTTCGAACCTTTGGACCTTCTGCAATCGGTGCTGATGGTGCTGCAACAAATTCGCGATGGCCGGGCCGAGGTTGAAAACCAATATGCGCGGGTCGTGCCGGATGCGGGCAACCCGGCCTCGATCGCCGCCATCGAGGATGTCTATGAAATGCGCCCCACATTCGAATGGCGCGGTCTGGGCGAGATCGACAAATCCGGTCTGCGCATCCGGGACCGTTATGCCGCTTTTGATGCCGAGGCCAAATTCGGCATCGGCTATGGCGCCGGGGCCCGCGTTGTGGCCGAACCCGAAGGCTGCGCCTGTGGCGAGGTCATGACCGGGCGGATCAAACCCGTGGCCTGCCCGCAATTCGGCAAGGGCTGCACGCCGGAAATGCCCTTGGGCGCGCTGATGGTCAGTTCGGAAGGGGCCTGTGCGGCCTATTACCAATATGGCGGTGCCCGCGCCGTGGAACCTGCGGAATGAAAGCCCCCACCGATACAGTGACCCTTGCCCACGGGGGCGGGGGCAAGGCGATGCGCGACCTGATCGACAGCGTGTTCACCAGCGTCTTTCAGCCCGACATGATGGAGGATCAGGCCCGCCTGACGTCGGATGCCTTGCAGGAACCCGGGGCGCGTCTGGCCTTTACCACGGACAGTTTCGTCGTGGACCCGGTCGAATTTCCGGGCGGCGACATCGGCAAGATCGCGGTGTGTGGCACCGTGAACGATCTGGCCGTGGGCGGTGCGCGGCCCTTGTGGTTGTCGGCGGCCTTCATCATCGAGGAAGGCACCAGCATTGCCCTGCTGCACCGGATCGTCGCTTCGATGAAATCCGAGGCCGACGCGGCCGGGGTCCGGATCGTGACCGGCGACACCAAGGTGGTCGGCCGGGGCATGGCCGACAAGGTTTTCATCACCACCTCGGGCGTCGGGGTGATCCCGCCGGGGCGCGATCTGGCCGCAGGCCGGATACAGGCCGGCGACGTCGCCATCGTGAACGGCGTGCTGGGCGATCACGGCGCGGCCATCCTTGCCGCGCGCGGGGATATGGCACTGTCTGCTGAAATCACCTCGGACTGTCAGGGGCTTGGTCATCTGATGGAGGCCGTCCTTGCCGCCGCGCCCAACCTGCGCGCGGCGCGTGATGCGACGCGGGGCGGATTGGCGTCCTGCCTGAATGAAATGGCGCAGGACAGCGGCCTTGCCATCGAAATCGACGAAGACGCGTTGCCCCTGCGCACCGAGGTCAAAGGCGTCTGCGAAATCCTGGGTCTGGACCCGCTTTATCTGGCCAATGAGGGCACATTGGTTCTGTTCGTGCCCGAAGGCGAGGCCGAGGCCGCTTTGACCGCGATGCGCGCAACCCCGGCCGGGCAGGGCGCAGTTGCGATCGGGCGGGCCTCTGCCGGGCTGGCGGGACGGGTGACAATGCGCACCTTGTTCGGGGGCGCGCGCATCGTGGATATGCTGGTGGGTGAACAATTGCCCCGGATCTGCTGACGCATCTGACCGGGGCCTGCCGTATGGGCCCCCAAATAATTCCGTAAAATTTCAGGCCCTCGCACCTTCGGCGAAAAAAGCATATGGGCTGGCATGTTAAGGTCTTGAGTTGCACATAGTTGCACGCTAAAGTTGTATCGTGTTTGTGTGATTCAAAGGTTGTGCCAGTGCCAGTTACGTCTAATTTTGGATTTGAAAAGTCATTTGCTCGCAAGCTGTATCGCAAAATTACTAAGGTTTTCACGCTTTTCGTCTGTCTGATGCTAACGATTCAACCGATGATGGTCGAATTGGCCTATGCGCAGGACATCATCATCGATCCGAATGGCAATGTCGGGTTCAAGCCCAGTTTGCAGCGCACTGCTCGCCCTCAGGTTGTGGACATCGCCAAGCCGAATGCGGGTGGTGTGTCGCACAATCAATACACGCGCTTCAATGTGACTTCCAGGGGCGCTGTTCTGAACAACTCGCAAACGGCGACGGACACACAGGTGGCCGGGAATGTCGCGGGCAACCCAAATCTGACGGATGGCACCGCCTCGACCATCGTCAACGAGGTGACGTCAACGGCCAAATCGACGCTGAACGGCGCGATCGAAGTCGCCGGTGACCGCGCCAACGTCATCATCGCCAACCCGAATGGCATTGCCTGTAACGGGTGCAATTTCATCAATGCCAGCAACGGAACCTTGACAACCGGCGTGCCGGTTATCGACGGCGGCAGTGTGAAATTGAACGTGACGCAAGGGGCGATCACGATTGGCCGGTCCGGTTTGAACGGTGCTGCCAACGGCGTGGGCAATATCAATCTGATTGGCCGGACCGTTGTCATAAACGGCAAGGTCACTGCCATTGATGGCATCAATGTTCAGGGTGGCGCACAAAGCTATGACTGGACCAAACAGCGCCGCGCGGCGGCTTTGGACGGCACCGGGGTTGCGCCGGATTTCGTGGTCGATGGCACCGAATACGGGGCTATGGAAGCGGGCCGTATTCAGATCATCGGCAACGAACAGGGCCTGGGCGTTCGCACGCTGGGTGCGGTGCAATCCAGCGCCGATGATGTGCGGATCGTCGGCGAAGGCGACACGGCTGTGCGTTCGGTCGCGGCGCAGGGTCAGGCGGTGGTGCAATCGACTTATGGGGATCTGACCCTTGAGCGTGATGTCACCTCGGCCACCGCCAATGTTGTGGCCTATGCGCGCGATGATGTGCACACCACGGACCGCACCGGGCTGTATGGCTTTACCGGTGTCGAGCTTACCGCACGCAAGGGCGCGCTAAGCTTTGCGGGTGATCTGCAGTCTGGCGCGGATGTCCGCCTTTACGGCGAACGGAAACTGACCTTTGCCGGCTATGGCTCTGCTGCGGGCAAGTTCGCGTTGGATGGCCGCCGCGAGGTCGCCATCGAGGCTGCCACCGTTGTGGCGGACAGCGTCACCTTTCAGGATGGGGCGGGCATATTCCGTCTAAGCAACGCGGCGATTTTCAGCGCGCAGGACGTCCAGATCAACGCCGGGGAATTCCAGCTTGGCGAGGGCGTGGTGGTCGATGGGCTGACTGCGGATGCCACATCCAATCTGGTGGTAGATGCAACCAGCCATTTCCGCAACAGCGCCGATCTGCGGCGGCTTGATGGGGCGGCGATCACCTATGCCGGAAATCTGTATAACGAGCTTGGCGGGATCATCGAAGATACCGCTCTGACGATGGCCTCCACCGGCGAAGTGCACAACGCGGGTGTCCTCTATGGCACCGACAGCATTGATCTGAATGTTGCCCAGCTTTTCAACAGCGAAACGGGTGCAATCCTTTCGAAGTCGGTCAGGATCACCACATCCGGCCTTTTGGAAAACAGCGGCACCATCACCTCGGAAGGCAATCTTACCCTGGCCTCGGACAGGAAGATTGCCAATGACGGCTATATCCAGGCCATTCGGGCCGTTCTGACGGCGCCAGATGTGAAAAACGCAGGCAATGGCGAATTGCGTGTGCGCGACTCTGGCCAGATCACGGCCAGCGGCAGCTTTGCCAATGACGGCATCTTGGCCTCGCTTGCGTCGTTCAAAGTGACCACCGGCCGCTTTGAAAACAAAGGCGTGGCTTCGGTGAATAACGTGTTCGAAGTGATCGCCGATACGATCATCAACCAGGAAACCGTGACGGCAGGGGAGCGGATTTCGCTGCGCTCGACCGGCGAGATCAAGAACCTTGGGACTTTGGCCAGCTATGGTCGTGCCTATCTGAATGCCGGATCGCGGGTGGAAAACCAGGGCAGGATTTTGGCGGACGGGATCGCCGAGATCCGGGGCAGCTGGTTTGACAACAAGGGCGAGGGCGCGCTGCTGCGTGCCAAGACGGGGCGCATCTATTCGGCCAGTCTGCGCAACTCCGGCGAGATTTACCTGATCGATAACTTCACCCGCCGCGATCTCGACCTCTTCGACAACAGCGGTGTCTTTGCCGCGCAGGGGGCGATCCAACTTAAGGGCCGGGACGACAGCGCGCGGGCGTATTTCCGCGAGGGCAGCGTGCTGGTTTCGGGCCTTCGGGCCGGAGAGACGCAAGAGCTTTTGACCGGCCAAAGCACAACGATTTCCTTCAACGCCCTGACCGTTGACGGACGTCTGGCCGCGGGTGGTAGCCTGAACATCTCTGGTCAGTCGAAGCTGTCGATTACCGATCAATTGCAGGCCGGACAAAACCTTTATCTGACCGGCGACTCTGTCTCGGTCGGGGCGGATGCCCAGATCAATGCGGGTGGCACCGGGGTTCTGACGGCGACCAAGAGCTTTACCAACCGCGGGGTGATCAGCCTGGATGGTGTGCTTCAGCTTGGAAAGAATGCCGGGAGTTTCACCAACTACAACCTGATTGCCGCTTCGGGGACCAGCAAGTTCACCCTTTATGGTAATTTCCTGAATGCGGGCGTGTTCCAGACTACGGGAACCACATCCGTTGTCGCCGCCAATATCACCAATTCCGGTCATATGCAGACCGACGGCCATCTTTCGCTGAATGCCCAGCAATACGAACAGGAAGCCTATGTAGATTCAAGGGGCCAGGACGCAACGCGATGGGTTACGACACAGCGCGGCAGTATTTCGGGCACGGGCACCATTTCGGTCGGTGCTATTGCACGGCTTACGGGCCGTCAGATCACACTTGGCGATGACAGCTATCTTTCTGCCGACCTGATGCATGTGACGGCGGATCGTTTCTACAACCGGGGCGCTGTGGCGCTTGCCGGGGACGGCCGGAACGAATGGAAGATTGCCGAAACGCTGCATCAATATGGCACGACCTATGCGGATGGCGACATCCGGCTGAATGCTGGCAAGCTGTCCACCTATGCCGACAGCCTGATCGGCAGTGGCAAAAGACTGACCTTCACCGTGGCCAATAGCGCGGTTCTTAGTGGCAACCTTTCGGCCGACTATATTACCATGTCTGCGGGCGCGATCGCGGGTTCCGGTACATCGTTGATTGTCGCGTCTGACGATATCCGTATGACCGCGCAGACAGGTCTGAGCCTTCAGGGCGAGATTGCCTCTGGGGACGATCTGGTTCTGGTATCGGAACGGTTCGACCTGCGCGGCAATGCCTTTGGCGAACGGGTTTCGATCACCGGTCAATCGCGCGGCTATACACGTGGCAACATCTTTGCAACGGAAACCCTGGACATCGCGCTGGACGGTAGCCTGAGCAACTATGGCCTGCTGGAAGCGCGCGACAAGATCACCACAAGTTCCGGTGGGTTCAGCAACTACGCCGGGGCCAAGCTGTCCTCGACCGAGATTGATGCGCGTTCTACGGGCAGTATGGTCAACGTCGGAGAGATCGCCGCCGCCAGCCGCGTGACGCTGAAAAGCGACGGAAGCTTTACCAACAATACAGATGCCAAGCTGACGGCCGTTTCGTTTGGTCTGACCTCTGCGGGGTTCGCCAACAGGGGCGAGATCGATGTCTATGGTTTCTTCGGTGATGTGAACGGCAGCGCAAACAACTATGGCACCATTACCGCCCAGACCTATTTCGGCCTTGAGGCGGGCACGCTGTACAACCGGGACAAGGCGCGCCTTCTGTCCGACGGCCATCTTTACGTCAAGACCACCGACGGTGGCATGGTGAATTATGCCGGAGCACAGGTCAAAGGCGAAACCATCGATCTGCGGGTTGGGTCCTTGTCCAACAACGGCGCAATCGAAGCCCGGGAAGTGGTGAATGTGGCCGATGTCGCGGGGGATATTCGCAATTCTGCCACCGGGACCATTCACGGCAAAACCATCGCGCTGCTAAGCGGGCGTGGGTTCCGCAACGATGGTGTCATCGGCCGGAAAACCGGCACGGATATTGTGAACATTTCGGGTAAAACCGCCGCTGATAACTATGGCCAGATTGCCGGCGCCGATCTTCGCGTGATCTCGGACGGTGGGATCAGGAACTACGGCAGCCTTGAGGCGGTCGATTTCCTTGGCCTCAAATCCAGCGCCAGTAGTATTTCCAACACCGGGGTGCTGCGCGGGGATACGATCCGTGTCGAGGCAAAGGTAAACTTTCTGAACGAGCGGCTGGTCCAAGCGGGTCAGGAAATTGTTGTGGACGCGGGCGGCAAGATCACCAACCGCGATGGTGGCTCCACCAGATCTGAAATCAAAGCCGCGACAGTTGGCCTGATCGCGGGCGATAATATCGACAATACCGGCGTCCTTTTGGGGTCTGACCATCTTGGCCTGCATTCGGAAAATGGCCGTATCTACAACAACGGGAAGATGACCAGCCGGGATATCGCGCTGATCGCCCGCAACGGGGCGGTTTATTCGCCGGTTGCGATCACGTCGGGCGGATCGCTGGCGATTGAAGCCCAACATATCGGCCTGCGGGAAAAGGTCCGGGCGACTGACACCGTGTCGCTGAAAACCACCGATAACCATATCGTGGTGGAAAAGCGTATCGAGACGAAAGAGCTTTTCATCGATGCGGCGGGCGATTTGAAAGCCGCGGCAAATGTCCTGCAAGGTTCTGATCGGATCCAGATCATCGCAGACGATATTTTGCGGACCGACACAGATGCGACGAATGTCAAACTTGGGTCCATCTATCGTGCCAGCGGCGACATCTATGTCCGCCTCAAAACAGGGGATATTGGGACCTGGGGCAGCCTTGATGGATCGGGCCACGTCTATGAAACCGTGAACTGGGATGTGTCCCGGTCGGTCTCGTTGATCGCGGACAAGGGCAACATCCTGCTAAGCGGCCGAATTCAGGCGGATGATGATCTGTTTGTCAAAGCTGCGGCCGGCAACACCGGCATCAAGGATATCCGTTTCGACATCGGCGACATCCTGCATCTCGAAGGGCGGGGTTATCTGAAGCAGGACGGCTGGTGGACTCCGGCCTCTGCACGCAAGGTGCAGCTGGTCCAGAACTATGGCTGGTTCTACACCGACGACTGGCTGCAGGACACCGATATCAATTACAACCTGACTGTTCAGGCCAATACCATTGTCGTGAATTCCAGCCATCGTTTTGTGAACAAGGAATTGTACCTGCGGGCCACCAACGACATCACACAACGCGATCAGGTGATTTCAACGCGCAAGCTGACCTATAGCGCGGGCGATGACATTCTGATCGACTTTGACCCCTTCGTATGGCGCGCCGCCAATCCCGGGGCAGAGGAAGGCACCAGCTGGTGGGATGTGACCTCTGGGGGGCTGCGGGGCAACACATTGATGGCCCAGCTTGGCGGGATGACGCTTTATGCTGGTCAGGATCTGCAGTTCAAGTCGGGCAAAGTCCATACCAGCGGTGATCTGAACCTTTCCGCGGGACGCAACATCACCAGCGAACCGATCTACAAGATCAATCGGCGTGGTTGGGAAAATGGCAAGAACAATGTTCCCGCCAATGTGGGCTGGACCTTCTCGAACAAATATCGGGATGCGGGGAACTGGCGTCCGTCTGCCGGGTCGAATGTGAGCGGCCGTGTGCAGGGGGATCGTGGGCTTGCTGAAACGGTTCGAAGTGACACCCGCCGCAAGATCAAGGAACGCCGCGCCTATGTGAACCACCTCACGGCGACCCAGAACATCAACATCTATGCCGGTGGCCATGCAACCTTTGTGGGAAGCTATCTAAAGGCGCATAACGGTGATCTTTATATCCAGGCCGGTCAGGGGATCAATTTTGCCGCCGCCTCTGGCTATCGCGAATATGCCCATGACTGGTCAAAGAAGGACAAAAACCTTCTCCGGACCAAATATGAAACCTGGGCGGTCTACCAGTATGATGACATCTACACCGCGCCTGAGATCAGTGCCAAGAACGGTAAAATCAGCCTGGTGTCGGAAGGCGATATTCTTTCGGCCGGGACACAGATCACGGCGCGTGATGATCTGCTGATTGCATCGGCGCAGCGCAATATCACGCTTGGCACCTATCAAGAGCGTTACCGCCGCATCGGCAAATACACCAAGAAAAAGTCAACCTTTGGCGGTCTGATCGACCTTGGCGGTTCACAGATCAAGATCTCGGTGGATGCAAAGGTCAACACCGGCAATGACTTCCGCACGGACAGCCAGCTTACGCTGAAGGCGGAAAACGATATCCGCATCATCGGCGGCCAATACCAGGCTAAAAAGATCGTGCTCGATGCTGGTCAGAACCTTTATATCGACGGGGCGATCGACTCGATCCGCCTGAAGAAGTTCACCGAAAAGACGAACTTCGTCACCATCACCACGATCCAGGAAGGCTTTGACACCGAAAGCGTCAGCCTGCCTGAAATCCGCTCGACCGAAGCGCCCGAGTTCAACATCGGCGGGGACGTGCATATTGCCGGATGGCGTGGAAAGAACCTGAATGCATCGCTTCTGCGCACCATCTCACGGCGGGAGTTCGACAACGCGCTGGTCAATCTTTACACCCCCGAGGATCAGGCACAGGCGGCAAATGCCGCACAGGACGTCGATCGGAAATACCTGCGCGACTATGATCTGCCCGGCGCGTCCGATGGTCAGCAGTTTGCCTACCTCGACACCCTGATCCAGGACCATGGCGCGACCTATCACACGATCCAGCTGCGCGATCACGAATGGTACGACAAACAGGTCCGCCTGAACCCTGCCTTCCAGGCGCTGCTGACCGCAGCAGTCGCTTATGCAAGCGGCGGGACCGGCTTTGGCCTGTTCGGAACTGTGGGTTCTCAGAGTACGTTCCAAGTCGTAGCCTCACAGGCGTTCAACAACTTTACGGTCAGCGTCATCGACGGTTCCATAACGGGTAACTTCGATTTGGGTGACGCACTGGGAGCGGCGATCATTGCCGGAGGCACATCCTATGTCGCAGGCCATATCAACACCACTTTGGGCTTTGACAACGCTATAGACAGCATTGGTAAAGCTGGTGGATTGCAGGAGTACTTCGCTCCAGACCTCATTGTGGACCGGCTTGGTAATCGGGTCGTCAATCAGACCGTTTCAAATGTGCTTAACGGCGAAGACCCATTCGAAGGCTTCGACGATCTGGGCCGGACCTTCCTTGTCACCGAAACCCTTGCTGTCGCCCAGTTCGGTATCGGTGAACTTGGCGATGGCAATGCCAACTGGGAAGGCTCTGTCGGCCATCTTCTGCTGCATGGTGGCGTAGGCTGTGTCGCCCTTGAAGCGCTCGACGGCAACTGCGCCGCGGGTTTCTTCTCCGGCGCCAGCTCGTCGCTGTTGGCAGGGTCCAATCTGTCTGATGCCCAAAAGCTCAAACTTGCGCCGCTTGTCGGAGCGTTGACTGCCTTCCCGTTTGCGAATGGCGAGGCGGTGAATGTCAGCTTTGGAGGGACGATCAGCCAATCTGCGATTTTGAACAATTACCTTACGCATTCTGATCAGTACGAACTGAAACAAGAGTTGGAACGATGCTTTGAAGAAAGCGACGGCTGTTCAACTGATGAGCAACGCACGATCGCACAGGTATGGCTGGAAAAGTCCATTCAAAATGATCGTGTGCTTGCTCAAACGTGTTTCGATCAAATGTGTATTGATGCCATTTTGTCATCGGCCGTCAGCTACAATGAAGCTATCACTGAAGTTCATGCTGTCAGCCCGGTCGCGGCCAGCATCCTCTCTAACAATAACGCGTATGTCGTGAGCAATTCAGCTTGGCAACAGCTCTCAATAAATCTCGATTTTGCGAAGGGGTACCAAGATTACTCAAGCCGTCGCTGTGACGGAGTGACTGCGGAAACGTGTATGGGTAACTACCGAGAAGCCTATGCGGGCTACCTGGGCGACCTTGATACCATAAGAGATGCACAACTTCTTCTCGCATTGATAACGGGAGGCGCCGTCCTCGGTGTGGAGATTTGTGCAGCGAGCCCGTCTCTGTGTTTCGGAATAATGGTCGTCGATGCTGTTGAGTGCGCTGCTGGAGACAATCCAGCGGCATGCGCACCTGGCCCACAACCCTTGGTGAGGCCAACAAGGGCAGGTGATGCTTCGGTTCCTAATGCTACAAATGGGGGAGTTAGTGCACCTAACCTGACTGAGCGGGGCACATTCACCAACCGGTATCCGGGCGATGCCGCTGTATTGCAATCTACGCCTCGAACTTTGGTGCAGGATAGCTCAGGCCGTTATTGGCTTGAGGGACCGGGTGGAAACCGTATCACGCCTTCAGGCTCTTACGATTTCGTGACGATGCCGAATGGTACGGTGCGGGTTGCTCGGCCTAATACCAACCAAGATTATTCAACCCACCTTGGACTTAGTGGTGGTGGCGAAGTTAGCTACGCTGGTTCAATACGGTTTGGTAATAACGCTGGTCCAAACCGAGGGACAATCACGAACTGGACTAATAATTCAGGCCACTATACACCCCCAGCCGAGTTGTCGGGCAATGCGGGGTTGCCGTCTGGTTCGTTCACGGCGCACCAGTAGGATTAGTGATGAATCTGGAGTTGCAAAACGCATGTAAGACCATACGGGGCCTTGGATCGTCTGAGGCCGCCGAATGGCTTATTTCAAATTTTAGCTTTGACGCCGGGAATGCTGGTGAGGCCTTTTTGATTATGCCGCACCGATCTTGGGCAAAGTCTGAGCAAGTGAAACTGGCGGACTACTATCTCAGAAATCTTCCGCACCGTTCAGATAGGGGTTACAGGGCTCTTTTGAAATTTATGGCTTTATCTACGTTCATCGACGCAATGAATCGCCGTTTGCCAGATGACAGAGAACAACGGGGTCTTATTGAGTATCATTTACGACCCCTTCTAAAATCGCATCCTGACTGTCCAAAATACCAGTCTTTGGTTGACGATTTTTTAGCTTCGTTGAGCTGATCACTCCGCCGCAGGCTCGATATAGTTCGGCATGTGTATTGCGCAGAATTTGCTGCCTGCTTGGCTGTTGATGATCTGGCCTTTTGCTTGGTCGCACCAGTATGCGTCATCAAACCGATTGGTATCCAGCTCCTGTTTTGTGAAGTAAAACAGCCCCTGCGCCTGCCAGCGCTGCGCTGATCAGCATCGCAGCGACCAGCGTTACCCAACTCATTTTGAGCGTTGGTCGCGTTCTTCGATTGTCCATGGTCCGCGCCTACGGTTGCCAGTTCGGCGATTGAGAACAACTATCTGACGCATACTGAGCTGGCGAAATTCAGGGACGAACTGCTCGCGTGTAGGCAAGGCTTCGACTACTCGAGCTGCTCGGCCGTGATTGCGCGCTATAAGGCGCTAAGCGAACAGCATAATCGGGAGCTGCTGGCTTGTGGTTCAGATCAGGCGTGCATAGCGCAACATCTGGCACAGATTGTCATCGCCGAGCACTCTCAGGGCTTTGACGATGTCATCAGTATTCTGGCGCCGAGCGGATGGGAAGCGACATTTACTTCTTTACAATATGATGTGGCGGAATCCCTGCCCTATGACATCGATTGGCACGCTGTTTACGAAGCCGGGGAAGGGGCCAATTTCCGAGAACAATTTGGTCTGGTCTCCTGTGGCGGTCTTTCTGATGCCGCGTGTGACACAGCATTCGAAAGCGAAGTTGTTCGCTTGGCGGAAGATGCGCGCCGCAGAGGAGAAAATTCAGAAAATATAGAAGCGTTTCTGGCCGCTGCAGGCATAGTAATTGATTTCGTTCCGGGGGCCGGAGACGTCAAGGGCTTCGCCGAGTGTGGGGTGGATGTATCCTGGGGCACTTGCCTGGGCGCGGTTGCCGGCTTGGTTCCCTTGGCGGGCGATCTTGTCAGAGTTCTGGTAAGGCGCGGGGACGATGTTGTCGAAGGTGTCATACGACATAGTGACGACGGAGAGGTCCGTATAGACATTTCCGATGGGCTTGATGTGAATAGCGTAGTTCCGGACAACTGGACGAAACTCAACCCGGCTGGTGCGCAAATTCCGACACCAAAAGGCTTTACCTCGTATCGAACACCGGCAGGCGATACTGTCCATGTTTCACCGAGTGGTTTAAAATATGGCGTTGATCCAAAATTTGGTAACCGCGTAGATCATGTGTTAGATCACACATACTCAACCCCTACTTTCCCCAAAACGGGTAAGCACAGTGTATTTAACGCGCAAGGTGACGACGCTTTAGCTCTTGTTGACGAAGCATGGATGAGACGAGGTACACCGGATCCTAATGATGCAGCTGCGTTCATTGTTGATATGGGGAGGCCTATTGGCACAGCTGGCGAAACTTCGATCCGTGTTATTGTAAAACCCGGTACAACTGAAATAATTACCGCTTACCCATACTGATGTAGGTGCCGAAATGAAGATTGAGTGTCCGCGCTGCCAGCAGGACTGGATTAAAAAAGTGTACATTGGCGCTACAAATCGGACAGTGTTCCATTGCTATGAGTGCGAGGCAACATGGTTTTGTGAGCAATCGATTGAGTACGCTACGTTTCTTGATTTGAGCACGTATCTTGGTAGGAAAGAAATTGAAGGTTCGAGTGCGACATATGCGACATTCATAGACGATCCGAGTTGGCATTTATCTGAAACCTAATCAGGCTCCAGTGAGGTGCCCCTGGTTTCCGAGACACCTGCCTGTTTCAATTTGAGCTGTCTTTCTTCGAATTCAACGGGCGACAGCATGCCATTGTTCGTGTGCTTGCGTTTGGAATTGTAGAACATCTCGATGTATTCGAACACGTCCTGTCTTGCAGTTTCGCGGGTTGGGTAGGTTCGTCGCCTAATCCGTTTCCGTTTCAGCAATTGGAAGACGGTTTCAGCAACAGCATTGTCATGGCAGTTCCCGCGTCGGCTCATACTTGCATCAAGGCTATGCTGGCGAAGAAACGCCTGCCACTCCCGACTTGTGAACTGTGAACCCTGATCTGAGTGCACCGTGACCCTCTCTGTGGGCTTGCGTCGCCAAACGGCCATCAGACGTGCCTGCAATGCGAGGTCCGTGGTCATGCGTGATTGTGCCGACCAACCCACCACCCGTCGGGCAAACAGGTCAATGACCACGCACAGATACAGCCAGCCTGCGTGGGTCTTGATATAGGTGATGTCTGTCACCCAGATCTGATCTGGCGCAGGCTACCTGAAACCGTTGTTCCAACCTGTTCTCGGCAACGATGGCTGGCCTGCCGCCATACCGCCCTGGGCGACGTTTGTAGCCCACCTGTGCAGCGATCCCGGCCAACGATGCCAATCTGGCCACAGGGTTCTCAGCTTCATGGTCCACAGCACCCGGCTTTGCCGCCGGTTCCCCGAACAGCTTCAGCCATTTGTACAAGGAATGCGTATTGACGCCCAAACGACGTGAAACCTCCCGAACTGGATAGCCTCGCCCCGTGATCTGACGCACTGCAGCGCGCTTGAACTCGTCGCTGTAGTTGCTTGTCCCCATGTCGGCCTCCTTGCCTCAAAGTTAGGGGGCAAAGCGTCTACAAATCTAGAGGCACCTCAGTTAGCGATCCATCTGTTTCGGTGATGGGCTGCCCGTTTACGGGTTAAGGTCGTCGGTGGCATTTACTGTGCACTCGGCGTTCGCCTTGCCTTGCAGGAGCGGTAAAAAGGCTTTCCGCCAAAGGCAGCAAAGTCCCGCAGACCGTCGGTCAAGCCGTCAGAATGCTGCTCGTTACGAAAATGCCCGCTCTGGCGATCTTGCGTTGCGGAAAAATTAATTTTGCGAATGTCTCTTGTGGGCCGGTCCTAACTTCTAAGTATCAGGCAAGACCGAATGGGTAATGGACCGTTCGATGCTGTTGGCCCACAATTTGAATGACAGCATAGAGGATCTACACCTTGACCAAGATCGACAAAATCGATGCGTTCATTCTCGATGTCCCAACCATACGTGGGCATGTGCTCGCCATGGCGACCATGCGACAGCAAAGCTTTGTGTTGGTGCAGGTTCGTTTTTCGGATGGCTCGGTAGGTTTGGGGGAAGGGACATCCATTGGAGGTCTGAGCTATGGTGCCGAAAGCCCCGAAAGCATTCAGTCTGCGATCCTGACCTACATCGCACCAGTTCTTGAAGGGCAAGCGGCGGAAAATGTGAATGCCGCGATTGCGAAGGTCGAGGCCAACGTCAAAGGCAACGCCATCGCGCGCGCCGCGGTGGAGACGGCTCTTTGGGATGGGCTGGCGCGGCGTCGGGGCATTTCACTGGCCGAGTTATTTGGCGGTATGCAACGGACTGAGTTTCCGGTGGCTTGGACCCTTGCGAGCGGTCAGGCAGAGATGGATATCGAGGAAGCGCGCGACGTTATCGCATCTGAACGTCATCGGATTTTCAAATTAAAGATCGGCAAACGTGATGTGCGCGAGGATATCGCCCATGTGGCGGCCATCCGCGGCGCGCTCGGCGGCGGCGCGGAAATCCGGGTTGATGTCAATCAATC
This sequence comes from uncultured Paracoccaceae bacterium, assembly GCA_947500775.1. GTDB lineage: Bacteria > Pseudomonadota > Alphaproteobacteria > Rhodobacterales > Rhodobacteraceae > CANMTD01. The sequence goes on along the minus strand of CANMTD010000006.1, from coordinate 120,034 downwards.
ATGGTCGCGTCATGACGCGAAATGGGGTCTGGCTGGGCTTGAAGAGCTTGGCGTCACCTTGGCGGAGCAACCGATAGAGGCGCGTGACCGCGTCGGAATGGCTGACCTAACCCGCGCGAGCCGGATCGCCGTGATGGCTGACGAGGCGTTGAACGGGCCGACGGACGCCCTCGCCTTTGCCTGTGATCGGGCGGCCGATGTCTTTGCGGTTAAGATCGCCCAATCGGGCGGGTTGAAACGCGCTAGTGAGGTTTGCGCCATTGCAAATGCCGCCGGGATTGGCACCTATGGTGGCACGATGCTGGAAAGCGGGATCGGCACCGCTGCTGCATTGCATCTTTTCGCGACGGTTGATCGGCTTGATTGGGGGTGTGAGCTCTTTGGGCCCTTGTTGTTCACAGACGAGATTTTGATCAATCCGATCCGCTATTCGGGATTTGCTGTCCACCTGCCGGAAGGACCGGGACACGGAGCGGAACTCGACATGAGCAAAGTAGATTTTTATCGTCGCGATAGTAGTAGGGGCCGGCTCAAAGCAATCAACTGATATTCAGATCGTTTTGCGGGCGACCGATTGCGCGATGTTGATGAAATTTCTGACATGCACGCTTTGTTCGTCGATCCGGTGGTTAATCGATAGGGTCGTGAGGTCGAGCGCAGGCGCGAGGTCCAGAAATCGAACGCCATTGCGGGCAGCACTGGCAACAGATGCTGGCACGATGCAAGTGCCTTCACCGATGGCGACAAGACTTAGCGCGGTTTGGAGGTCCATTGTAAAGACGCGTTTTGTGATTTCCACGCCGCGCCGCTCGAGGTTCTCAAGCACGAAATCAGCATAGCTTGGACGGGGAAATTCAGGGTAGAGGATGAGGTTTGTGTCAGCGATCTCTGCCAGTGTAACCACGCCGCGTCGTGCCGTTTCGAGCGTGTCGGGTGCCGCTGCGACGAGCGCTTCTTCGGCCAACTGGCGGGTGAGGAATTCCGAATCTTGAAGGGCAGGGCGCGCGAATGCTACGTCGATTTCACGCCGCACCAATGTTCGATGAAGCTGGGCGTTGTTCATCGGCATGAGACTTAGATTGACATCGCGGTAATTGGCGCGAAATGATTTGATGATGTTGGGCAACAGGCCGAATGTCGATGATCCGACAAAGCCGATCCTAAGTCGCCCTTCTGCACCTTGACCGATGCGACGCACTTCAAGTTTGGCGTCTTCGATTTGAGTAAGGATCGACTGTACCCGCTCAAATAACCGCTCGCCCGCCTGCGTGAGCGTGATTGCATTTCGACCTCGGTTGAAAAGGAGCACACCCAATTCGGTTTCGATCTGTTTGATCTGTCGCGAAAGCGGAGGTTGAGCCATGTCGAGACGTTCCGCCGCGCGACCAAAGTGCAGCTCCTCGGCGACAGCCACGAAATATGTCATCTGCTTGAGGTTCATTCAAACTCCGGTACTCATTCGCCCAAGTTTGCGGCAACGGTTCCCGAAATGCAAAGAACTCCCGCCATAATGCCGGGAGCTCTGCAAAGGTTTTCGAAGGCTCACTCCGCAGCGATGGCCGCCTCTGCCGCCTTCAAAACGAAGTCGAACTGGATGTGAAGATCGGTATCCAGGTTGTCACCTGCAGGGTTGAACTTGCCCACGAGGCTTTCTTTGACTGCAAAGACGCTGTCATTGTCGAGCCAATCACTGTCGCTGTCATAGACTTGGCTGACCAACGTCCGGTACCCGTCTTTGGACAGGATGAAGTGCATGTGCCCCGGCCGGTTTGGGTGGTGACCCATGGCGCGCAGCAGCTCTCCCGCAGTTTCGTTGTCCGGGATTGGGTAAGGCACGGGCCGCACCGCGCGAAAAGCGTAATGCCCATTCTCATCGGTCAGGAACCGACCGCGAAGGTTGAAGTCGGGCTGATCTGGGTCGTGGTTTTCATAAAGGCCGTTGGGCGCATCTTCCCAGACATCCATGGTGACGCCCTCGACACCGTTTCCATTCGCGTCCCGAACATAGCCCTCGAAATAAACGCTTTCCTCGTCGTCGAAGTGCTTTTGCACCGTGGACGCGCCTTTAGGCAGCACGGGCGGATTTTCACGATAAAACGGCCCGAGCACGGTCGATTCACTCTCTGTCCCTTCAACCGGATGGGTCAGCATGTCGACAAGCACCTCGATGCCGAGAATATCTCCCAGTAGGATAAATTCCTGCCTTTTATCATCGCAGGTTTGCCCCGCCCGCGCGAGGTAGTCACAGGCATAAAGAAATTCGTCATGCTGCAGTTTCACGTCACGACAAAAATCATGCATGTGCCGGACAAGGCTGGTTAAGATTTCACGGTTGCGATCAGTAATCGTGCCATTCTCGCCCAAAGAATTGATCACCACATCGGTTACATTTTCGATTGTCACATTGCGCATAATAGGTCCTCCCTATCTTCCTGGATCAGTGGATTGAATTGGGGGTTTGCCCCCGCGCATTTCCACATCCGACATTCGGTCAAGCACAGCTTTGCTCCAATGCATTGTTCAGTATCGACCGATACCCAAATGGCCGAACACTGATCATTTGCCTTCCGATGAAGTTGGTGAGGTATCGAGGGATACCCTGACCGACATTGCTGGTCTTTGGCGATGAGTTCCATCTTTCCCGCAACTTATGGGAGGAGAAAACCCTTGCGGGCCAAACTAGAACATATGGCGGAAGAACTGTCACGAAAGGCGCATCTGCTGCGGTTGGGGCGGCTGTTTTCAGAAACCGTGTTGCTTCAGCTTGGCGACGACGAATTCTACCTGACCTTCGAAAAGGGACAGCTTGCCGAAATTGGCGAAGGACCTAGTCGCAAGACTCCATGGCGCTTTGCCCTTCGCACGGATGCTGAGGCATTGGCGGCCTTCTGGCAACCTAAGCCGGAACCGGGTTTTCACGACATTTTTGGTTTGGTGAAAATCGGTCGGGCACGGGTTGATGGCGACATCCTGACACTTGTCAAAAACTTGCGATTTTTCAAGGAGTTCCTTGCACTTGGCCGCGAGGTGGCAGCATGAGCGGCGTAATTGAACCGATCACAGGGCGCTATCTGGTCACCGAGATCGCGGGGCGAACACAGCGGGTCTATTTCGAAGAGGCCGGGCAAGGGAGACCCGTCATCTGCCTGCACACGGCAGGTGCCGATAGCCGCCAGTGGCGCCATTTGCTGAACGATCCAGAGATCACGAAGTCCAACCGGCTGATCGCCTTCGACATGCCATGGCATGGCAAAAGCTTGCCTCCAAAAGGGTTCGAGACCGAAGAATACCTGCTGACAACCGAGAGCTATGTGGAGACCGTATTGAGCGTTGCAGATACGCTTGGTCTTGATCGCCCGATCCTTGCGGGTTGTTCTATGGGTGGCCGGATAGCGCTGCAAATGGCGGCGCTTCATGCTGACCGTTTCGCGGGGTTCATCGCGATCGAGGCCAGTGATTTTCAGCCTGCTTGGTATGACATTGATTGGTTTCATCGCCCGGATGCCCATGGCGGCGAGATGGGCGCAGCATTGGTTTCAGCCAATATCTCGCCCCACGCGCCTGCGGTTGAGCGTTGGAACACGCTCTGGATGTTCATGATGAGTGGGCCAGGGGTATTTCGCGGCGATCTGAGTTTTTACACGCAAGATGACAGCCTTTGTGGGCGGCTCGGCCAGATCGATACGTCTCATACCCCGGTTCACATCCTGGTTGGTGCCTATGACCTTACCTGTACGCCCGAGGATGCCACGCGCACTGCCGGTGCCATTCCCGGCGCGACCCTGACGGTGATGGATGAACTTGGCCATTTCCCGATGAGCGAGCATCCCGAAGGATTCCGTTCCTATTTTGTGGACGCTTTGGCGCGAATGCCGGGAGGCAAGGAAGGAATGACAACGACTTTGGGAGGAGAAAATCTTGAAAAAGAACATTAAGCCCACGCGACGGGATTTTGGCCGCGGCGCACTGGCTTTGGCGGGCGCATCAGTTCTACCTGCTCCGGCGCTAGCGGCAGGTAAAACCATTAAGATCGGCTTTGTAACGCCGCAGACCGGCCCGATTGCCGTCTTCGCTGAGTCTGATAACTTCGTGCTGGGCCAGTTTCGCGAGGCTCTCGCAGGCGGGCTCGATATCGGTGGTGACAAGTTTGATGCCGAGATCATCGTCAAGGACAGCCAATCCTCATCCAACCGCGCCGCAACCGTGGCTCAAGAGCTGATCCTTGATGATGAGGTTGATCTGATCCTCGCAACGTCGACGCCCGACACCACCAACCCGGTGGCGGATCAGGCCGAACTGAACGAGGTGCCTTGCATCACCAATGACACTCCATGGCAGCCGCATTTCTTTGGTCGTCAAGGCGATCCCGCGACGGGTTTTGAATGGACGCATCACTTCTTCTGGGGTCTGGAGGATGTGATCTCTGCCTACACTGGCATCTGGAGCCAAGCCGACACCAACAAAGTCGTCGGTGCGCTTTGGCCGAATGACCCCGATGGCAACGGCTGGGGCCATGCAGAGCTTGGGTTCCCGCCGATGCTGGCGGCGCAGGGCTACGAGCTTGTCGATCCGGGTCGCTATCAGGTCATGTCGGATGACTTCAGCGCCCAGATTTCTGCTTTCAAGGCCGCAGGTGTTGAGATTGTGACCGGCGTTGTCCCGCCGCCTGATTTCGCAACCTTTTGGTTGCAGGCTGCTCAGCAGGATTTCCATCCCAAAGTTGTGACCTTCGGGAAAGCGTTGGAATTTCCGCAGGTGATTTCCTCCCTGGCGGAGCGGGGGGCAGGGCTATCCACCGAGGTGTGGTGGTCGCCCAGTCACCCGTTCTCGTCAGGCTTTACCGGGCAAAGCTCGGCCGAACTGGCAGCAGCATACGAGGCAGCCACGGGCAATCCCTGGACCATGCCGCTCGGGTTCAAGCATTCGCTTTTCGAGGTCGCCATCGACGCACTCAAACGCACCGAGGATCCGAGCGATCCCGCGTCAATCCGTGATGCGATTTCGGCAACGAACTACAACTCCATCGTTGGCCCGATCAACTTCCAAACCGGCCCTGTGCCAAATGTTTGCAAGACGCCGCTGGTTGGCGGGCAGTGGCGGCTCGAAAATGGCAAGCCGATTATCGATATTGTCGAAAACTCAGATCATCCGGATATCGCCAAGACTGGCGACGTTCGCCTGATCAACTTTTGATGCGGGGTCGGGCGTCCGGCGCGGTTTCGGACGCCCTCCAAACCATGACCAAAAAAACAAATGCCATCCTTACGGCCACGAGCCTGTCCAAGAGCTTTGGCGCCCTGAAGGCGACCGATGACGTGAGCCTGTCACTGGGACGCGGCGAGGCTTTGGGCATCATCGGTCCCAATGGTGCGGGAAAATCGACCCTGTTCAACCTCATTGCCGGGACCTTCCCGGTGGATGCTGGCCGAATTGAGCTTGATGGGGTGGATGTCACGCGCCTTTCGGCCGCCGAGCGGTGTCGCCGTGGGGTCGGGCGCACCTATCAGATTCCCAAACCATTTGGCGGTTTGACGGTGCTGGAAAATCTTCTGGTCGCGGCGGAGTTTGGTGGCGGGGATCGCGACCCGATGCAGGGGTGCTGCGAAATTCTTGATCGGCTGGGCCTCGGGGCGTTTGCCGACAGTCCGGCCAGCAGCCTGCGACTTTTGGAGCGCAAACGATTGGAGATGGCGCGGGCGTTGGCCACCTCTCCGACGGTACTGTTGCTTGATGAGATTGCAGGCGGGTTGACCGACATGGAATGCGAAAGCCTTGTCGCCACCATCCGAGAGATCAAAGACGCGGGCACTTCGATCATCTGGATCGAACATGTGGTTCACGCGCTTCTGGCAGTTGTTGACCGGCTGGCAGTAATCAATTTCGGCGCGTTGCTGGCAGAAGGTGAACCGCAGGTGACATTTACCTCGCGTGAGGTACAGGAGATTTACTTGGGGATTGAGGCATGAGTCTGTTGAAAACCAAAGGACTCGACGCCGGGTATGGGGACTTTCAGGCGCTCTTTGGCGTTGATTTCGAGATTGCGGCTGGCGAATGCGTTGCATTGGTAGGTGCCAACGGTGCGGGCAAGACGACCTTCCTACGTGTTCTGTCGGGGTTGGTGCCAAGCGCGGGGCAGGACATCACACTGAACGGAGAAAATATTGCCGGTTGGCCCGCCCATCGGCTTGCACGCGCAGGGATCGCGATGTCACCGGAGGGGCGGCGGCTGTTCCCGTCGCTGAGTGTCGCCGAGAACTTGAGGCTGGGTGCAAATGTCGGGCGTGATGGCCCTTGGACCCGTGCGTCTGTTGTAGACCTGTTTCCGATCCTCTCTGAAAAGGCCAGGACCCCCTCGACACTGCTCTCTGGTGGGCAGCAACAAATGGTTGCCATTGGTCGCGCCTTAATGGCCAACCCGTCGGTGTTGTTGTTGGATGAGGTGAGCCTTGGCCTTGCCCCGGTGATTGTGCGCGACATCTATGCCGCCCTGCCGCGTATCCGCGAAAACGGCACAGCGGTGATTCTGGTTGAGCAGGATATCGGGCAGGCCAGGGCAATTTCCGACCGGCTTTATTGCCTGCAAGAGGGTCATGTGAGCCTTACCGGACGCTCCGGCGATCTGGATCGGGAGGCGATTTCCGCCGCCTATTTCGGACGGAACGGGGAGGCCGCTTGATGGCTTGGATTAACGCAATCATTCAAGGCGTGCTGCTGGGCGGACTCTATGCGCTTTTTGCGGCTGGCTTGTCGCTGATGTTCGGGATCATGCGGTTTGTGAACCTCGCCCATGGCGATTTTATCATTGTTGCCGCCTTTGCGACTTTGCTGATGGTGGATGCTCTGGCAATACACCCGCTGGTGACGCTGGTTCTTGTTGTCCCGATGATGGCCGCAACGGGGTATTTTGGTCAAAGGCTTGTGCTGAACCGCGTGGTGGGCGGAGATCTTCTGCCCTCAATCCTCGTGACTTTCGGCTTCTCGGTGATCCTTCAAAACCTGATGCTCGAGGCCTTTTCTGCCGACAGCCGCCGCGTCAGCGCGGGCTGGCTCGATACTGCTGCATTGCCTCTTGGCGGCGACTTGGCCATTGGTGCCGTGCCGCTTCTCTTGTTCCTCACGGCAATTGCCGTTCTGGGCGCGCTGAGTTGGCTCTTTGCCCATACCAATACCGGGCGCCTCCTACGTGCCACCTCTGATGACGCGGAGATCGTCGGGCTCATGGGCGCGGATCGGCGCCATCTCTTTGCCGTAGCGATGGCATTGGCCAGCGCGGTTGTCGGGATTGCCGGGGTGCTTTTGGCGATCAAAACCAATTTCGACCCGGCCGCCGGACCGATCCGTCTGCTCTTTGCCTTTGAGGCGGTGATCATCGGTGGGCTGGGGTCACTGTGGGGAACGCTTGCAGGCGGAGTCATCCTTGGTGTGGCACAAGGCATTGGCGCGCAGATCGACCCGGGCTTTCAGATACTTGCGGGCCATCTCGTGTTTCTTTTGATCCTAGTTTTTCGCCCACAAGGGCTGTTTCCAAGGCAGAGGGGGTAGAGATGACTCGCACAAATGCCTTTCGCATCGGCCTCGTCGCGGTTGTCGTTCTTGGCCTTGTCGCGGGACCGCTTTGGGCTGATCGCGGAACAATGCGCCTTTTGATCGAGGTGTTTTACTTCCTCGCGCTTGCTCAACTCTGGAACCTTCTGGCGGGCTATTCTGGGCTGATCTCGGTCGGTCAGCAGGCATTTGTCGGCCTTGGTGGTTACATCATCTTCTCGCTTGCGATGTTTGCTGGCGTTCCGGTTCTTCTCGGCCTGCCGCTTGCTGGTCTTCTAACTGCGCTCATTGCCTGGCCAACCGCGCTTGTCGCCTTCCGCCTTTCGGGGCCTTACTTTGCCATCGGCACCTGGGTGATCGCTGAGGTATTCCGCCTTGGTTTCGCACAGGTGCCTGCCCTGGGCGGCGGGTCCGGCATTTCACTCCCGACAGCCATGGTCAAGGCGATGGCTGCCAATAGGTCAGCGCGGGAAAGCCTGACGTATTGGATCGCGCTTGGCTTAGTGATTGCCGTGATCCTCGGGGTTTGGCTCATCTTGCGCTCGCGGGTCGGGCTGGCCCTTTCGGCTTTGCGGGATAACGAGGAAGCTGCGGTCAGTGTCGGCGTGCGCACGTGGCCGTTGAAATTCGGCCTATACATCGTGACTGCAGGTGTGACGGGCTTCATCGGCGCGCTCATCTTTCTACAAAAGCTGCGCATCACGCCCGAGGCGGCATTCTCGGTCAACGACTGGTCGGTGCTCGTCATCTTTATCGTGGTCATTGGCGGGCTTGGCACCATCGAAGGTCCGATATTGGGGTGTGTCCTGTTCTTTGTGCTGCGCGAATTTTTAGCCGATTTGGGCGCTTGGTACATGGTGATCCTCGGCGCGGTTTCCGTCATGGTCATGCTTATCGACCCAAAGGGCATCTGGGGGATGATGACCCGTAGAAGGCGGATTATTCTCTTTCCAGTCACCCGGCGGCGCGCGAAAACATGACCGGCAAACCTTGCATCATCTGTGTCGCCATTACCGGTTCACTGCCCACCAAGGCCAATAATCCTGCCGTGCCGATCACAGTTTCCGAGCAGATCGAAAGTACGCAGGAAGCCTTTGAAGCGGGTGCCAGCATTTGCCACGCCCATGTGCGCAACGCCGATCAGACGCCGTCCTCGGACCCGGATAAATTTGCCCGGTTGCTCGAAGGCATTCGCAAGCACTGCCCCGGCATGATCGTACAATTCTCAACCGGCGGTCGCTCGGGTGCCGGGCAAGAGCGCGGCGGGATGCTCTCCCTCCGCCCGGACATGGCCTCGCTTTCTGTCGGCTCGAACAACTTTCCGACACGAGTTTATCAAAACCCACCCGACCTCGTCGATTGGCTGGCAGACGAGATGCGACGTTACAAGATCAAACCTGAAATCGAAGCTTTCGATCTAAGCCATATCCATCAGGCGGCAGCTATGGCGCGCGACGGGCGCATAGATGGACCGCTTTACGTGCAATTCGTCATGGGTGTGAAAAACGCCATGCCAGCTGATCGCGACGTGTTCGACTACTATATCAAGACCGTGCGCCGGCTTGCACCCGATGCCGAATGGTGTGCCGCAGGGATCGGAGCGACCCAAATCGCGGTTAACGAATGGAGTGTCGCCGCCGGAGGGCACGCGCGCACCGGTTTGGAGGACAATGTGCGCCTTGATCGTCGGACTCTGGCCCCGTCAAACGCCGCACTGGTCCGCCGGGTCGTTGATCTGTGCGAGCGCTTTGAACGCCCGGTTGCCTCCCCCGCAGAGGTTAAAGAAATGTTGAAGCTATCCCGAGTCTGACTGCACTATTTTTATCTTAGCTGGACCGTTTGAAGCTGGAATTTTTGCTAAGCTTTCCAGCTTTTCGGGGGCAGTTGATAATATCGCGTCTTATGGCGCGAAGCAGAAGGGCGGGAATAGCCCCTGGTTCCCCAGACACCTGCGAGTTTCAGTTCTTGCGGCCTGAGGTCGAACCAAAAGAGGCTGGTACCTAAAGCCTTCTCACCACGTCTTCACATCCATCCTGACCTGTACCACCGGATCGCCGACGCTGAACTTATCGCCCTCGACCAGGGGCATGCCGATTACGCCCGAAAGGGTCAAGCGTTTGTGGTAATAGGACAGCCCAACCCCAAAGCCTGCGGCTTTTTCGGTGACATGGCGGGCGCGGTCACGGGTGAGGCCGGCATCTAGGAAAAGATGCGTCTGGGTCTTTTGGGCCAGTTTCGCCGCGCTTTTTTCGGGAAGGAATTTCCAGATATCGGGTGTCAGATAAAGGTCGTTGCGCATGTAGATCCCCATGTCGCCACTGGCCACCGACGCTTCATAGCCGCGCACCGTGGAATAGGACCCAAGCGATAGCTGTTCGACCCCGTAAAGCGTGTGCGGCGTCCATTGGGCGCGCAGATCGGTGACCAGCGTTCCGGCTTTGCCCAGCCCGCCCTGACGCTGCCACCCGGCATCGATCTTGAAGAACTGGGCGCGGGGAATGTTCGGGCCGATGCCGGGGGCATCTTTGTCGGCGCCAAGCAGATTCGTTCCCCACGACAGGGTCGCATCATAGGAATTGCGCGCCGTTTCGCTAAGCCGCAGATGTTTGATCCCGAAGCTGAGTGTGCTGAGATTTTGCGGCGTCAGGCGCACATCGTTGATGAAGCGGTTGCTTCTGCGCACCCGCAGGCCAAAATTCAACTCGGTTGTCGAGGTCTGATCCCGGTGTGCCACATAGCGGGCCTTGAGGCCGGCGGTGTGCGAGGTGCCAAAAAGCTCTGCCAGCGTATTGAGCGGCGTCAGATATTCCGAATAGGCCAGATCGGTCTCGAACGTCCAATAGCCATAGGGGACAGAGCCGTTGATGCTGAGCGCATTGGTGTTTTCGGACCCGGAATAGCCAAAGATCCAGGCATCATTGGCCCCGAACAGGTCATCGACCTCAAGATCGAAGGACAGCTTGTGGCGTCCGGTGCTTTCCGACCCCTGATTGTCCTGTCGGGCATAGCCGCGCAGGCGGTCCTTTTGCGCCCGCTGGACGATGACATAAGAGCCGCCCGGCTGTTCCCCCGGCTGCAGTTTCAAAATGGCCTCGACCGAGGCCAGACGGTTCATCTGATCCAGGCCCTGTTCGAAATCCCTTAGCTGGAACAGCGCGCCCTCGGTGCCGGGAAAGGCGGTTTTCAACTGCCGTTCGCCGCGCTTGCTTTCGATCTGTTTTTCCCCGTCGATCAGCAGGATGTCTTCGACCCTGCCTTCCAGCATGGTCAGCGTAAGCGTGCCATCCTGAAGGTTCTGCGGCGGGATATAGGTCTTGGAGGTGATATAGCCGCGCTCGGCGTAGATGGCGTCAAGTTCGCGCATCACGGCCTGAATATCCGCCCCCTGCATACAGCGCGGCGCATATTTGGCGGTGATGGCGGACAGCTCTTCTGGGCGAAGAAGGGTGGCCCCCTCGATCGTCAGCTGATTGATCTGAAAACAGGGGCCACCGCGGGCCTGGGCGGGGCCGGGATCGGGGGCACCGCCCCGCCGTTCCAGCGTGCCAAGTTCATTGGTGCGGCTTTCCAGTTGCCTGCGGCGTTCTTCTTCAAGGATCGGGTCGGGGATTTGCTGGGCGAAAACTGGCGCGGCGGCGGGAACCGACAGGGTAAGCATCACGGTCAGCCCGGCGATGGCGCTGCCGCGCCAATATGCCCTGAAATCCCTCATGCCCTACTGCCGCACAAGCGGCACGTCTGCAAAGAAGCCGATGGTGTTGTTCAGGGCATCCGATTGGCTGTCCGGCGAGCGGACAACCTGTGCACCGTTTTCCAGCGTTACGCTGCCCCCGGCCGTGAGGGTGCCGCCGGTAATCCGGATGGGCCGGTCACTGGTGACGGTGATATTGCCGGTATCTGCCACGATGGACCCGAACTGGTCGCGTAGGTATATCCAGGCGGCTTTGGAGGCCCAGAAATTATACAGACCCTTGGGTCGCGCCACCAAAGCGGGCACAAGGGCCGCTTCGAGTTCGGCATTGGCGGTGATGATTTCGACGTCCCCAATGGCATATACCGAGCTTGCCTTGTTGTGGAATGTCTTGGTGGCCTCGATCCTGACGTCCTGTGAGGCGTTAAGCCGTCCCCCAAAGTAAGACACCGAACCTTCACCCCTGTAGGAACAGGCCAATACGCAGACCTTCCGCACAGACACCTTGCCCGAGCCAAGCCCGAGGGTTTCCACATGCAGCGCCTTGATTTCCAGATCACCGTTGTTGGCGTTGATATCGCCGCCCTGATTGATCAAAGAGCCGCCCGCCGTGATGGCGACACCGCCCGTGGCGGTAATCGCGGCCAGCTGATCGGTATTTTTCAGCCTGCCGTAGTCGTAAGAGACATAGGATTCCCGCTTGCGCTTGATCCAGAGGGTCCACCACTGGCGGCGGCCTTTGCGGGTATATTGCACGACCTTGGGATCCCGCGCCCGGGCGGCGGCGTCGACCATGTTCAGGACATCGCCCTGCGCGATCAGCCGCACATCGCCGTTGGACAGAATGCGGCCGCGGTTGTTTTCAATAGCGGCGCCCGTGCGGATCGACACATCGCCGCCGATCCCGAAGACCACGGCCAGATCATCGGCGGTGGTATTGATCACGCTGCCTTTGACATTCAGCGTGACCGCCCCGTCGCTTTGCGTGTCGGCGCTGTCTTTCAGATCGGCGGTTTTGGTCCCGCCCTGAATCAGACCGCCGGTATTGGTCAGGTTGCCGTCCGAGCTTACACCCAGCGTGGTCAGAATGAAGCTGCCATTCAGGGCCTGCAATGCGCTGCGTCGGCTGCCCTTGGCGATGGTTGCCTGATCGGCTGTGATCAAAAGATGCCCAAAGGCGTCGACCACGGTGCCGGTGGCGGTGAAGGCGCCCGTGGCATCGATCTGGACCGAGCCCGCGGTTGAAAACAGGGTGCTTTCCGAAAAGCTCAGGTCCTGACCCGAACTGACCAGAAGATTGCGCGCCGCGGCAAAGCTGCTGCGGGTATCTGAAAACGCGCCCGCAGATTGAAGCACGATATCGTTTTCGGTCGAGGTAAGCGATGTACTGCCGCCGTCGCTGGTGCCAAGGTCAAGGCTGGCTTCGGATCCTAAAAACAGCTCCTTGCCCGACAGCGTAAGGTCAAACCCGGACAGGCCAGCGCCATCCGCATCCGTGGCCACAAGGCTTACAGCGCCTTCCAGGGCGGAAAGCGTGCTGTTATCAAGTTTGATCGACCCCCCCGTGGCCGACAGCCCGGTTGCGGTTTCGATTTTGGCACCGGCCAGATTGATCTGGCCATCCGCGCTTAGGGCAAAATTGCGGGCCGTGGCATAGCCTTCCCCGGCAAAACGCACCCCGGCGCCTTTGTCGCTGACCTCGATCCCGACACGGTTGGCGCGCAGCACGCCGGGCCGCGTGATTTCCACAAGCACGGCCCCGTCCGAGGTCGCCCCGGTGCCTGTGACATTGCTCCAGCTCAGCCCGGTATTGCCTGGCAAGACGGCGCTTTCGAATTCGGTGGTAGAGCTGCCCGCAGCCAGCCGGACACTGGCGTTGGCGTTGCTGCTGTCATTGGTGATCGGGCCGTCCACACGGATCGAATGGGCAATCAGGTCTATCGCATCCATCTGGCCGGACAGGCCGCCGCCTTTGACGGTAATCGCCCCGCCAGTGACGGTGGAAACCACGTTGCCAAAGATGCCCGGCGCAATCTGGCGGGATGTCCTGGAGATTTTGCCGGTTGTCAGCGCCACACGGCCCGTATTCACAAAGCGGCCCCCGTCGATGACGATCCCGTTCGGGTTGGCCACGATCACATGGGCCCGCTGGCCCAGTACCTCGACCGGGCCTTCGATGTCGGTGCGCGACGTTCCTGTCACCTCATTGACGATGGTTCGGGCGGCTTCGATACGGTTGTCCAGTTTCACGCCCGGTTTGGGGACGTTGAACTGGTCGTATCGGTTGATGCTGATACCACCTTCGGAACCCGCGATACCGATCGTGACCGACCCGTCTTGATTCACCTCGACCGTTGTCGGGGTGCTGCCATCTATGACCACCTGAGCAAGGGCACAGGCAGGCGAAACCGCAAGAAAGCCAGCGATCACAAAGGGCCGACAGGCCGCGATCATTCCGGGCCCGTGAAGCCCGGTACCAAACCAAAGCATGACATCAGTTGCCGCGCGCTTCGGCGATCTTTGCTTCGGCGGCTGCAACCCAGTCACGGGCGGCTTTCTGGGCCGCGTTGATTTCTTCGGCGCTCAATTCCGCTTCGATGCGGTCGCGCAGGGCCGGGGCCTCGGGGTGGGCGCGGGCGGCGGCGATATTTGCAAAGGTATAGGCCTGAACCTTGTCGATCTCGGCGCCGACGCCGCTTTCATAGGCGATGGCGATTTCATACAGCCCCATCGGGCTGCCCTGTTCGGCAGAGGCCGAAAAAAGCTCAAACGCTTTGGCTGTATCGATCTCTACGCCATCGCCGGTCTTGTAGGACTGCCCAAGGAAATCTGTTGCCGTGATGTGGCCTTGTTCTGCGGCCAACTGCCAATATTCCTTGGCCTTGGCCGAGTCCTTTGCAACGCCTTTGCCCTCATCATATGCCGCGCCGCAGTTGAACTGTGCACTGGCCTCGCCCTTGTCGGCGGCTTTGCACAAAAGCTCTGCCCCTTGCGCGTAGTCCCGGATCACGGCCCGCCCGTCACGGTACATGAGACCCAGACTGGTCATCGCCAAAGTGCTTTCCTGTTCGGCGGCGGCTTTGTACAGCTCGGCGGCTTGCGCCAGATTGGGCTCAAGCCCAATGCCCAGTTCAAACATGCGGCCCAGATAAAACGCACCATCTGCGTTGCCGTCTTCAAAGCTTGTCTGGAATTCCAGCACCGCGGCCTCGAAGTCACCTTTCTCAAGGGCGGCAACCCCGGCGGGAATATCCGCCCCTGCAATGCCGGTGCTCAACACCGACGCGCCCACAACCACCGACAAACACCGAACCAACCGCATAACAGACCTCATACACACAAAACTTGAGTTTTCGGCGATTTCGATAACGCATTCCATTCTGAAGCACAACTGTTGGTTGTGTGATTTTTACAGTCTTCTGCAGATGACACATGAAGGTTCGGTAGGTCAGAGGGCCAGAGTGGTGGTCCAGACCGCTTGTTCACGAAACCGACGTCTGCGGCTGTCCCAGGCGGTTTCTAGGCAAACGAACAGGACCCGCGCCGTGGTGATCCGGGCGGAATGCCCTGTAAATCGCAGCAAGGGTTATTTGGGGGGTGTGTCGGCCCCATAGGCGCGGCTGAACACCCAGACCGCAAGATCAAATCGCTGCTCCAGATCCGCATCTGTCGGCAGGCGCGACGGATCAAGCAATGTTTCCAATAGCTTGGGCTTTACCATATCAATGAACAGATCGGCGGCCGCGGCCGCATCGGGCAAAGACAGCTCTTTGCGCTGCTGCGCGCGCTGCAGTTCGGTAAGCACTACGGCGCGTTTGCGATCTGACATCTCGCGCCCGAACCGGCGGCCGACCTCGGGGTTTCCGGCGGTCTCGGCGATGATGACGCGCAGGATGTCCAACGGCAGGCCGTGGCCGGAACAATGGCGGGGCAACAGGATCAACCGCATCCGGTCGGCAAAGGGCAGGGCCTGTTCATCTGCATCCAGAGGTTGCACAAAATTTGCGGTCAACCGTTTCAGATAGGCCTGCAACAGCGCCATCCGGTCGGGAAAGATGGTGTAAAGCGTTCGTTTGGACATGCCCGCCTGTTTGGCGATCATGTCCATCGTGGCCCCGGCAAGCCCATGCGCCTGATAGACCTGTTCCAGCGCGGACAGGATATGTTCGCGCCGCTCTGCCGTTTCCAGAACAACCGGACGCCCACGGCGGGACCGGCAGCAGTCTGATGCATTTTGCGGCAATTGCGGTTTTTCGTCCATTCTGCTCCTGATTCCCGTGTTTAAGGTCTTGTGTTCCTGCGCGGCAGGTGATTAACGAAACTTTGTAGTTTCTTATTCTCTATCAGGTTTCGACTACAACCCCTACACTGGAAAGCTTCTGGATGCCCTTCTTTTTGCGTGTTTTGTCCTGCAGTGCCCTGATCTTTGGTCTGGCGACCGGCGGCCTTATGGCCCAGTCCGCCCCGCCGCCCACGACCGTGACCGTGGTCGAGATGCAGCCGCAGTCGGTGACGCTGACCACGACCTTGCCGGGCCGCGTCGCGGCCTCGGCCGAGGCAGAGGTGCGCCCGCAGGTCAACGGTATCATCACCGAACGGCTGTTCCGTGAAGGCGCCCATGTCAACGAAGGCGATCCCTTGTTCCGGATCGACGCCGCGACCTATGCCGCCGTCGTGCAACAGGCCCGCGCGGGCGTGACGCAGGTCGAGGTGCAGGTAAAATCGGCCAAGACCGAGGTCGACCGCCTGACAGAGCTGCGCCAGAACAACGTGGCCAGCCAACAGGCGCTGGACAATGTGATCAGCACCTATGATTCCGCCCTGGCTGCGCTGGAGGTCGCCAAGGCGCAGTTGAACACGGCGGAAATTGATCTGGCCCGTACAACGATCAATGCCCAGCTATCGGGCGAGATCGGGCTGGCGCAGGTCAGCCACGGCGCGCTGGTCACGGCCAGTCAGGCCGCCCCCTTGGCCGTCATCCGCGACATCGATCCGGTGTTCGTGGATGTGACGCAATCGGCGTCGGATCTGTTGCGCTGGCGGCGGGGGCAGACCGAATTGGACCTTGCCGATGCCGACCGCACCGTGCGGCTGACACTGGCGGACGGGTCCGGTTTCAGCGAGACCGGCACATTGACGGCGGCCGAGCATAACGTGAACCCGCAAACCGGTGTCGTGACCCTGCGGATGCAGTTTGCCAACCCCGAACGGCTGTTGCTGCCCGGCATGTATGTTCAGGTCGAAATGCCCGTTGAGGCGGTTGAAGACGTCTATCTTGTGCCGCAAGAGGGCGTGAACCGCGACCGGCGCGGCCGGCCCATCGCCTGGGTGGTGAATGCCGACAATGTGGTCGAGGAACGCCAGCTTTCCGTCCTTCAGGATCGCAACGCCGATTGGGTTGTCAAAGACGGGCTTGCCCCCGGTGACCGTCTGATCGTCGCAGGGTTTCAGAAAACCGGGCCCGGCGCGACTGTGACGGCAGAACCTCGCGCCACCCAACCAATCGACTGACCCCACCAGCAAGGACGCCCGAATGGCCCGTTTTTTCATTGATCGCCCGATTTTTGCCTGGGTCATTTCCATCGTGATCATGGGGATCGGTGCCTTGGCCATTCTGGTCCTGCCGATTGCCCAATATCCGCAGATCGCGCCGCCTTCGGTCGTTGTCCAGACGACCTATCCCGGCGCGTCCGCCGATACGGTGGCCAACACGGTGACGCAGGTCATCGAACAGCAGATGACCGGGCTGGACGGGCTGCGCTATTTTTCGTCCAGCGCGGCCTCGTCGGGGGGCACGACGATCACCCTGACCTTCGAAACCGGCACCGACATCGATATCGCGCAGGTTCAGGTCCAGAACAAACTGTCGCGGGCCACGCCGCTGTTGCCCGAAGCGGTGCAGCGCCAGGGGGTTCAGGTTCAGAAATCTTCGGCCGGGTTCCTGATGGTGGTCGGGCTGATTGCCGAAGACGGCAAGCAGGAACAGGTCGATCTGGCCGACTATATGGTCACCAATCTGGTGGATGAGCTCAGCCGGATCGAAGGTGTCGGATCGGTGCGGGTGTTCGGTGGGCAATACGCTATGCGCATCTGGCTGGACCCGTCGAAACTGGCCGCTTTCGAATTGACGCCGTCGGATGTGGTTGCGGCGGTGTCGGCGCAGAACGCGCAAATCTCTGCCGGGGCCTTCGGGTCACAGCCGTCCCTGCCGGGTCAGCAGTTGAATGCCACGATCCGGGCGCAGTCCCTGTTGCGGACGCCCAATGATTTCCGCCAGATCGTTTTGCGCGCCGAAACCGACGGCGGTCTGGTGCTGCTGAACGATGTGGCGCGGGTCGAAATCGGCGCCGAAAGCTATGCCACCCTTGCCCGGTTCAACCGGAACCCGGCCTCGGGTCTGGCGATCAGCCTGGCCCCCGGCGCCAACGCGCTGAACACCGCCGCCGCCGTCAAGGAACGGATGGAGGAATTCGCCCGGTTCTTCCCCGAAGGGATCGACTATGTGATCCCCTATGACACCACGCCCTTCGTCAAAATCTCGATCGAGGAAGTCGTCAAAACCCTGTTCGAAGCAATCGTTCTGGTGTTTCTGGTGATGTATCTGTTCCTGCAGAATTTCCGCGCGACCCTGATCCCGACGCTGGCCGTACCGGTGGTTTTGCTGGGCACCTTCGGGGTTCTGGCCGCCGCGGGGTTCACCATCAACACGCTGACCATGCTGGCCATGGTTCTGGCCATCGGCCTGTTGGTGGATGATGCCATCGTCGTTGTCGAAAACGTCGAACGCATCATGGAAGAGGAGGGTCTGTCCCCGCGCGATGCCACCCGCAAATCCATGGGCCAGATCACCGGCGCGCTGATCGGGATCGCCATCGTGCTGTCGGCGGTCTTTGTGCCGATGGCGTTTTTCCCCGGCTCGACGGGTGTGATTTATCAGCAGTTTGCGGTGACCATCGTTTCGGCCATGGCGCTGTCGGTGGTGGTCGCGCTGACCCTGACGCCGGCGCTGTGCGCATCACTGCTGAAACCCAAGGATCATGCCGCGCGGCGCGGGCCGTTTGGCTGGTTCAACAAGGGCTTTGGCGCGTTGTCGAACGGCTATGCCCGCACCGTGGGCTGGACCGTCAAACGCCCGGTGCGCAGCGGGATCGTGTATCTGTTGATCGTGGGCGTCATGGTCACATTGTTCATACGCACGCCCACCGGGTTTCTGCCGGACGAAGATCAGGGCATCCTGTTCACGCTGATACAGACACCGACCGGGGCGACCGAGGAACGCACGCTTGAGGTGGTCAAGCAGATCGAGGATTACTATCTGAACCAGGAAACCGATACCGTTGCGTCCATGTTCGGCGTTGTCGGGTTCAGCTTTGTCGGACAGGGTCAGAACATGGGTCTGGGCTTCGTTCAGTTGAAAGACTGGGACGAGCGGCCAGATCCGTCGCAAAGCGTACAGGCCCTGGCCGGGCGTGCCTTTGGTGCCTTCAGCCAGATCCGCGATGCGATGGTGTTCCCGATCGTGCCGCCGTCCGTGATCGAACTGGGCAATGTTTCGGGTTTCGATTTCTATCTGCAGGCGCGGGGCGGGCAATCCAACGAAGAACTGGTCGCCGCCCGGAACCAGCTTTTGGGCATGGCGGGTCAAAGCCCGGTGATCGCTTCGGTGCGGCCCAGCGGCCTGTCGGATGCGGCGCAGTTCAATCTGGATATCGACTGGCGCAAGGCCGGGGCGATGGGGGTGACGCCGACGGATGTGGGCAACCTGCTGACCATCGCCTGGGCCGGGGCCTATGTGAACGATTTCATTGATCAGGGCCGGATCAAACGGGTCTATGTGCAGGGCGAGGCCGACGCGCGGGCGGGCCCGTCAGATATCGACAAATGGCGGGTGCGCAACGCCAGCGGCGGGCTGGTGCCGTTTTCCAATTTTGCCGAAGGGTCGTGGAAATACGGGCCGCAGGGGCTGTATCGCTATAACGGCGTGCCCTCGATTCAGATTCAGGGCAGTCCCGCGCCGGGATATTCGACGGGCGAGGCTATGGCCGAAATGGAACGTCTTGTCAGCCAGATCGACGGCAGGTTCGACATCGCATGGACCGGCCTGTCGCTGGAGGAACGCCAATCGGGCAGTCAGGCGCCGCTGCTCTACGCGCTGTCGCTGGCCGCCGTGTTCCTGTCTCTGGCCGCGCTTTACGAAAGCTGGTCGATCCCCTTTGCGGTCATGCTGGCCATGCCGATCGGTGTTCTGGGGGCGCTGGCCGGTGCGTGGCTGGGCGGGTTTGAAAACGGCGTTTTCTTTCAGGTCGGGCTTTTGACGGTTATCGGTCTGACCGGCAAGAACGCGATCCTGATCGTTGAATTTGCCCGTGACCGGTATCAGCAGGGGGAACGTATTGTGGACGCCGTCGTCGATGCCGCACGGCAACGGTTCCGCCCGATCATCATGACCTCGATGGCGTTCTCGCTGGGGGTGTTGCCGCTGGTGCTAAGCCACGGCGCGGGGTCCGGTGGGCGCAATGCCATCGGGTCGGGCGTCTTGGGCGGCACGCTGTCGGCGACCGTTCTGGGGGTGATCTTTGTGCCGCTGTTCTTTGTCATCGTCACGCGGCTGTTTCGCAAGAAGTCCGGGTAACGCGTAGCACCGGTTTCGCCGCCCGGTCATCGCTCACCCCGGCGCTGAACCGACAGCATGCCGTGACAGCAGCGCGTCAATTTCCTCGGGTCCCAACCCAAGCTCTTGGGCAAGAACCTCTCTGGTGTTTTCGCCCAGCATTGACGGCGCCGTTGCAGGCGCCGGCCCCTTGCCGTCAAACAGCATGGGGCTGCGCACCAGTTTCAGATCGCCCACGTCCGGGTGGGTTACGTTTTCCACAAGGCCATGCGCCGCCACATGCGGCTGTTCAAGCGCCTCGGCCACGCTAAGGATCGGGGCATTCGGCACGTCGAATTCGGTCAGGCGGTCAAGCCAGTATTCGGTGGTATCCATCTGCATTCGCGCGCAAATCTCGGATTCAAGCGCGTCCCGGTGCGCCAAGCGGTTTTCATAAAGTGCGAAACGCGGATCGTCGATCAGGACCTCCAGACCCAGACAGCGTGCGAAATTGTGCCAGAACCGTTCCGTCAGGCAGGCGACGATGACATGGCCATCGGATGTCGGAAACGATCCATAGGGCACGATGCTGGGGTGCCGGGTGCCGACCGGTTCGGGGTCCTGACCCGATACGAAATAGATTTGCGACAGATACCCCTGCATGGCGATCAGACTGTCCAGCATGGCGATTTCCACCAGCTTTCCCTGTCCGGTCAGATTGCGTTCATGCAGGGCGGCCAGCACCCCGAACAGTGAAAATATGCTGCCCGCCATATCCCCCAGCGGCAGGCTTAATTTGTTCGGGGCCTGATCCGGTTCGCGGTTCATGTGCATGACACCCGACAGGGCCTGGGCCACGATGTCAAAGGCGGGTTTATCGGCGTGGGGGCTGTTCTTGCCGAAGCCGGTGATGGAGCAATAAATCAGGCCCGGGTTGTCCGCCCGCAGATCCTCGTACCCCAGCCCCAGCCGATCCATCACGCCGGGGCGGAAGTTTTCCAGAACGATGTCGCATTTCTGTGACAGCCGTCTGGCGATATCGGCCCCTTCGGGCGATTTCAGGTCAAGGCTGATGCTTTTCTTGCTGCGGTTCAGCGCGATGTAATAATGGCTCATCCCGTTTTGAAAGGGCGGGAAATTGCGGGTTTCGTCGCCGTTTTCAATCGGTTCGACCTTGATGATCTCGGCGCCAAGATCGGCCAGCACCATGCTGGCATAGGGGCCGGACAGGATGCGCGAAAAATCAAGAACCTTAAGGCCGGAAAGGGGGCCCTTTTGCACATCGGTCTGCGTCTTAGTCATTGGTTTGGCCTGCTTTTTGGGAAATTTTCATGATCGCTGTTGCATTGGCAATCGGCGTGGTGCCGCAGGTGACATCGGCGTCGACGAACATCAGGCTGCGGGTCGCGTGGCGGATTTTGGCGCGTGTTTCCAGGAAATCACCGGCCTTTGCCGCGCCCAGAAACCGGGTGTCCATCTGGACCGTGACCGTTGGCTGACGGTCGGCCGCGTTCCACGCCTCGATCGCGATGACCTGATCCAGAAGGCTGGTGATGACGCCGCCATGCACGATCCCGATGGCGTTCTTGTGCATCTCGTTGGTTTGCAGGCCGTACAGGTTTCTGTCTTCGGGATGTTTGGATTTCAAAAGCGGGCCAACCAGCCCCATGAACCCGTCGATCTTCATGATCCGCCATTGCGCAAGCGCGGTGTCCGTTTCGGTCAAAACTCAGCTCCCGGTGTCGATTTGCGTTTCTTCGATGTCGTCGCGAATGCCCTGCATCGCCTTGGCGATCTTGGGGATTTCCCTGTTCTGAAGCCGCTCTGAAATGCCGATGGCGACCAGTGAGCGTTTCATTTTTCCGTTGTTGCCAAAGATCGGCACGGCCACGACCGTCACGCCGGAAATATACACGCCCCGGTCGACGGCATAGCCGCGGTCGCGGGCCTCATTGACCTGATCCATCCAGTCGTCGAACGACGGGGGGTGATCCCAGATCAGCTTGTCGAACTCGGCCCGCAGGGCGGTTTCGTCCAGATCGTTATGGGCGGCGATCAGGCGGCCCGTGGCGCTGATCAGCGCGGGAAAGCGGCTGCCCAGATCGACCTGCAGGCGAAAAGGCATGCTGGATTGCGACAGCGCGACCACCACCATCTGCCCGGGTTCGGACAGCTGCGTGGCAATGCTGGTGACGCCGAATTTCTGCGACAGCGCGGACAGGCGCGGCTGCACCAGCGTCGAGAATGAATTGCGCTGAAGCGCCGACCGCGCCAACGGCAGAATCCCGATCCCGATGGAATAGCGTTTGGTGTTCGAATCAAAATCGACAAGCCCTTCATCCTGCAAAACCCGCAGGATGTGCAGGCAGGTGCTGGGGATCAAATCAAGCCCGCGGGCAATCGGATTCACCCCGACAGGGTCGGGGGAACGGGCCAGAAACCGCAGTATAGCAAGGGCGCGCGTGACCGCCGGGACCTGCCGACGGGTCGTTAATTTCGTGGTTTCTTCGCTCATTCCGGGCTCCTGACACGCATGATTTTGTTGTCTATATACAATAAATGAATCGTATTGACAATACTTTGCCCCAATCCCTACCCTTGTCAACGAACCTGACGGGCACCTTGAATGGCCCGCTGCACGAGATTTGGGAGACAACGCCGCATGACGCGCCTGACGGAATTCACGTCCTATGAGGACGCACAGAAGCACTATTCGAAAGAGGCGCTGTGGGAGTTGTTCGATGGCACGCGGGAGCGATTCAACATCGCCCATGAATGCATCGACCGGCACGTGGAGGGGGACAATGTCGCGCTGCGGGTGGCCCATGCGAATGGGGCGGATGAGATCATCACATTCGCGGAAATCGCGCGCCGGTCATCGCAGATTGCGCATTATCTGGCCGCGCGAGGTATCAAGAAAGGCGACCGCGTCGCCGTCATGATCGAACCCTCGCTGCCGTTCTATTGCGCCCTTTTCGGGGTGATCAAGGCGGGGGCCGTGGCGGTGCCGATGTTTTCGCTGTTCGGGCCGGACGGCATCCGGCTGCGCGTGGGCGATTGCCACCCCGAGGTGTTCTTTACCAACGCCGAAAAAGCCCCCGACGCGATCGAGGGCGGGGCGAAGAATGTCACGATTGTCGATCAGGTGTTTCTGGACGGTTTGAACGATCTGCCCGCGACCTTTGCGTGGGATACGGCGGGCAGCGATCTGGCGGTTCTGCAATACACATCGGGCACCACGCGCCTGTTGCCTGCGGCGGTCAAACACAGCCACCAATCCATCGTCACGCTGATGGTGGCCGCGCTTTACGCCACGGGCATCCGCCCCGGCGATCGTTTCTTTTGCCCGTCGTCGCCGGCCTGGGGGCATGGCCTGTGGCACGGTACGTTCGCGCCTTTGGCAATGGGCGTTTCCACGGGCACCTTCAGCGGCCGTTTCGATCCTGTCCGGCTGTTGAAAGGGCTGCAGGATTTCAAGATCACCAACCTGACCGCCGCC
Organism: uncultured Paracoccaceae bacterium; assembly: GCA_947500775.1. GTDB lineage: Bacteria > Pseudomonadota > Alphaproteobacteria > Rhodobacterales > Rhodobacteraceae > CANMTD01. The sequence continues at coordinate 96,709 of CANMTD010000006.1, read as the reverse complement.
GCGACCCATTACCGGATGATGCGCAACTCGGGTGTGGCCGAGGATTTTGACTATAGCTTCGAAAAGCTCAGCTTCACCGGCGAACCGATCGACACCGAAACCGCGAACTACGTCGAACGGGTTTTCGGCACCAAGGTCCGGTCGATGTACGGCACGACCGAAATCGGCGTGATCATCGCGAATTATCCCGGCGCCGATGATCTGGAGGTCCGCGACGGCGCCATGGGCAAGGCCGTCCCGGGGGTCGAGGTCGAGGTGCAGAATGCCGATGGCACCCCCACCAAACCCGGCGAAACCGGCGAGCTGATGGTCAGGAAACGGGGCGAATGGTTCCCGACCAAGGATCTGGGGCGCGTCGATGAGGATGGCTATTTCTATCACGGTGGCCGGGCCGACGATGTGATCATCTCGGCCGGTTGGACCATCGGCGCGGTCGAGGTCGAGGATGCGGTGCTTAGCCACCCGGCGGTTGCCGAATGCGCGGTGATCGGCGCGCCGGATGACCTGCGCGGGCTGGTGGTCAAGGCGTTCATCATCCTCAAGGGCGCGGAAACCGCCGGGCTGACCGAAAGCATTCAGGATCATGTGCGCGCCCGTCTGGCCCGCCACGAATACCCCCGACAGATCGAATTCGTCACCGAGCTGCCGAAAACCCCGGCGGGCAAGGTGAACCGGAAAATCCTGCGCGATCGGGAAACCAGAAAACTGGAAACCGCGGAGTGATCCGCGCGTGCCATCACATCTTTCAAGGAGAAGACAATGAACGAAACACTGCATAGGAAATTCCCCAAGATCACCGACGAAGGGTTGGATGATCTGCGCAAGCGGGTTGGTGTGAAGATCGAGAAAACCGTCGAACCCTGGTGTTACGAGGCGACGCGCGACAATATCCGCCACTATGCCCACGGCATCGGCGACGACAACCCGCTGTGGTGCGATCCCGACTATGCCAAGACCACGAAATACGGGGATGTTCTGGCCTTGCCCAGCTTTCTGTTTGCGACCAGCCGGATCATCTCGGGCTATGTGGGCGGGTTGCCGGGGGTGCACGCGATGTGGTCGGGCGCCAATTGGACGTGGCACAAGCCGATCCTGCGCAACACCGTGTTTCGCACCGAGGCTTATCTGAAAGATCTGGTCGAACATGACACGCGTTTTGCGGGCAAGGCGATCCAGCAGATCTATCACGTCGATTTCTATGACGCGAGTTCGGGCGAGATGCTGGCCGAGGCCGACAGCTGGTGTTTCCGCACCGACCGCGATCAGGCGCGCGAAAACGGCACCAAATACACCGAGGCCAAGGAAAAGGGCCGCCGCGTCTATACTCAGGAAGAGCTGGACGCATATTACAAATACTATGAACAGGAAACCATTCGCGGTGCCGAAACCCGGTATTGGGACGATGTGAACGAAGGCGACGACCTGCCCACCATGGTCAAGGGCCCGATGACGGCCACCGGGTTCATCGCCTATGCGCAGGGCTGGGGCGGGCTTTACATCCGCGCCAACAAACTGGCGTGGCAGTTACAGCAGAAACACCCCAGCGCAGGCATCAAGAACCGTTTCGGCATTCCCGATTGCCCCGAACGTGTGCATTGGGAAGAGGAATTCGCCCTGGAGGTCGGCGCGCCGGGTGCCTATGACTATGGGCCCGAACGCACCTCGTGGCTGACCCATCAGATCACCAACTGGATGGGCGATGACGGTTTTCTGGCGCAGGCCAAATGTCAGGTCCGCCGCCACAACCCCGAAGGCGACATCATCCTGATCCACGGCACGGTGACCCGCAAATACGAAGAAGACGGGCGTTACCTGCTTGAAATCCAGCAGCGTGCGGAACAACAGGACGGTGAAATGTCGGCCGTCGGGTCCGCCATCGTGGAGCTTCCCAAACGTTAAGGGAGCCTCGCGTCAACCGCTAGGGAGGCCAGGTTGAACGTTTTGGGAAAACTTTTGTCGAAACTGGAAGATACCCTTCATCTTGGGGGGTGCCTTGGCCTTGTCGCGGTGGCGGCGCTGATCAACGCCGACATCCTGTTGCGGTTGTTTTTCAACAGGCCGGTGCAGATACAGTTCGAACTGACCGAACTGTATCTGATGCCCGCGCTGGCCACGCTGTCGCTGTCGCGTGTCTTTCGCGACGGCGGGCATCTGGCGCTGGATTTCATGCCCGAAAAATTGCCGGGCCTGTTGGGCAAAGCGGTCGACAAGCTGCGGCTGTTGCTGCCGGCGGCGTTTTTCATGGCCGTCACCTATATGTCCGGAAAATTCGCCCTGAAGGCCATCATGCACGGTGATGTCGAATACGGGGCGATGGATTGGCCGCTTGGCTGGGCCTATGCCGTCATCCCCTTGGGATGCGGGGTGCTGGTTCTGCGGCTGATCCACGACGCGCTGGTGCACAGCGCACCGGGCCAAATCTGAAAACAAATCCAAGGGAGGACTATAAAATGAAAAATACACAAAAATTGATGTCGGCACTGGCGGGGGTATTGGCGCTGGGGTTGGGGACGGCCAGCGCGGAATCCTTGCGTCTGGGGGATTTCCAGTCGACCAGCCATATCGTTTCGGTCGAAGGGACGACCAAATGGATGGCTGCGGTTGAAAAGGCCACAGGCGGCGCGATCACCTTTGAACATTTCCCGTCGCAGCAGGCGGCAAAATCCAAGGCGCAGCTGGATGCGGTGAACAACGGCATTCTGGACGCGGCCCTGCTGGGCGCGCTGTATCATGCCGATGCCCTGCCGCTGAATTCCGTGGTTGGCCTGCCGGGGTTCTACGGATCGGCGCAAGAGGGCACCAAGGCCCTGCAAGCCATGCTGGCCAAGGGGCCGTTGCGGGATGAAATCCTTGCCGCAGGCGTGACGCCGGTCTTTGGTTTCGTTTTGCCGCCCTATCAGGTGCTGGCCAAAAAGCACCTTGGCATGCCCGCCGACTGGGATGCGCTGGATGTGCGGACCTCGGGCTCCACGCAGGCCATGACCGCGCGCGCACTGGGGGCGGTCGGCATTTCGATCCCCGGTCCAGAGGTTTACACCGCCGTCGAACGCGGCCGTCTGGATGCGGTGCTGTTCCCGCTGGCCTCGGTCCCCGGATACAAGCTGAACGAGGTGGTCAGCCATATCTCCACCAACGGCTCCTTCGGTGGCTACAGCTTTGTCATGGTGGTGCGCACCGATCTGTTCGACGGCCTGCCAGAAAATGTGCAGGCCGACATGGTCCGGCTTGGCGGGGAAACCGCGCTGCATGTGGCACAGGCGCAAGATGCCTCGGTCGCGGGGCTGATCGGCGAATGGAAAGGGCAGGGGATCGATACCTATGAATTCTCTGCCGATGAACTGGAGGCTGTGACATCCGCCCTGACAGCGGTCAGCGCCGATTGGGTGACGCGGATCGATAATGATCAGGCCGAGGCGGTTCTTGAAGCCTATCGCGCGCAGACCAGCGAATAAGCCTGATCCAACCCTGAAAAGACAGGTGGGCGGTCGCCACGGCGGCCGTCCCGCTACGCAAAGGAGCGCGAGTTCAGTCGATGCTGACGTTTACCGCCATACTTGTCCTGCTTGCCGTGCTGATGGCCATTCGGATACCGATTGCCTTTGCTATGGGGATCGCCGGTTTTCTGGGGCTTTCCGTTCAACTTGGGCTGCGCCCCGCCTTTGCGGTGCTGGAACGGACCTTTTTCGATACTTCGGCCTCGTTCATCCTTGTGGCTATTCCGCTGTTCATTCTGATGGCCGAACTGCTGACCGCCGGTGACGTGACCCGCCGCGCCATCGTGGCGTGCCAGTCGTGGATCGGCCATGTCAAAGGCGGGCTGGCGATGGCGACGGTGGCGGCCTCGGTCCTGCTGGCGGCATTGGTGGGCAGTTCGACCGCCTCGACCGCTGCGATGGCGGCCTCGGCCTTTCCCGAAATGCGCCGGCACAATTACTCCGACCGCCTGTCGGCCGCTGTGGTCAGTGTGGGCGGCACCCTTGCGGTGGTCGTGCCCCCGTCGATCGTTCTGGTGGTCTACGGGGTTCTGACCGAAACCTCGATCGGCAAGCTGTTCATCGCGGGCATCCTGCCCGGCCTGCTGACGGCTGCGGGTCTGGCGGTCGTGATCAAGATCATCGCCCATACCACCGATCAGGCGCCCAAGGGGGACCCGTTCGTCCTGAAAACCGCCATCAGCCAAAGCCGCCATGTCATCCCGATGGTTCTGCTGATGGTGGCGGTGATCGGTGCGATCTATGGCGGCATCGCCTCGCCGTCCGAGGCAGCGGCGCTTGGCGTCATGGGATCGCTGATCATCGTCCTGTTTCAGCGCACGCTGAGGTTCGCGGCCTTCAACAAATCCGTCAGCGGCGCCATCCGGGCCACGGTGATGATCGTCACCATCGTCGCCTGTTCGGCCATTTTTTCGAACTATCTGGCGTTCACCCGGATCACCCACAGCCTGCTGGAATTCGTGGCCACCACCGACATGCCGCGCGAGGCCATCATGGCGATCATCATCCTGGCCCTGCTGGTGATGGGGATGTTCATGGATCAGCTTGCGATCCTGTCGCTGGCCATGCCGCTTGCGTTCCCGACCGCCATGGCGCTGGACTATGATCCGGTCTGGTTCGGCATCGTGGTGACGAAGACGGTTGAAATCGGCCTGCTGACGCCGCCGCTTGGCCTGAACGCCTATGTGGCGGCGGCGCAGACAAGGGTGCCGCTGGGCACGATCTTTCGGGGCATCCTGCCGTTTCTGGGGATGGAGATTGTCATCCTGATCCTGTTGCTGTCCTTTCCGCAGATCACCCTGTTCCTGCCGGAACTGATGCTGCGCTAAGGCGTTTTGATCCCTGCACAGCTATCCATACCCGCCCGTGCCCCCCCTTGCGCACGGGCGTCAAACATTACGTGACCTCTTGTGATCCGGGCGGATGGATTTTTTCGCCCCCTGCGCCGTCCTTTCCTTACGGACAATTAGCAATGGGAAATTTCCAAATGACCACTCGAAGAGACGTGCTTGCCGGATCGGCTGCGGCACTGGGCCTGATCACCGTGTCCTCCAAGGGCGTTCTGGCCGCGACAGCGCCGGGCCCGCAAAAAGGCGACCATGTTCTGGTCTGCAACGAGGACAGCCAGACGCTGTCGATCATCGATCCGGTGACCGATACCATCGAAAAGACAATCAACCTGACCAGCTTTGACGAAGACCGCCGCCCGCCGTTCCGCTTTGTCACCGGTGGTGTGATGCCGACGCATGAGGCGATGATGGAAAAGGCGCTGTATCACGGCGCGATCCATGTGCACGGCGGCGCGCCGTCGCCCGATCAGCGGTTGTCGGCGGTCACCGGGCGCGGGTCCAGCAATATCTATCTGATCGATTACAGCAATCTGTCGGTCATCGGAAACAAACCCAATCCGCTGGCGACCGACACCACCGTATCCGAGCGGATCACAAGCGGTGTCGTCGTCGGGCGCGAACCGCACGAACCGACGTTTTCGCGCAACGGCAAGGAAATCTGGGTGGCCCTGCGCGGCGAAGACCGTATCGCCATCGTCGACGTCGAGCTGGCGAAACAGGAAAGCGCCGGCGCGCCGATCCGCGCTGTGCGCAGCTATGTGCCCACGATTTACGGGCCTGCGCAAATCTGGTTCTCGAAGGACGGGGCCCTTGCTTATGTGGTGTCGCAAAAAGTGTCGAAGGTCGATGTGTTCAAGACCAACGTCGGGGCGGATGGATACAGCGCCCCTGAACGGGTGCGGACCATCGACATCACCGATCTGGACCCGTTTTCCTTTACCCCTTTCCAGAAGATCACGCCGGACGGGACGGAAATGTGGATGTCGCATAAAATCGCGGATCACCTGTCGTCGCGTCATATCGCAGGCGATCACGAGTTGCTTGATTACGTGTCCCTAGGCGAAAAGGCGCGCCCCAACCATGTGGAGTTCGCCCAGAACGCCAAGGGCCGTGTCGTCTTTGCAAGCCTTGGGCGGGTGGATGACGATGGCCCCGGCGGCGTTGCCTCCAGCCGGGTTGCGATCATCGATATGGACGCACCGGCAGGCCAGCGCCGGGTCGTGGCCGATTTCCACACCCACGGCCGGGAATCCCATGGGCTGTGGACCGATCCGGATGCCACCAAGCTGTATATTGCCCATGAACAGGACGAATTGCCCGGTACGCCCAACGAAGGCCAGACCGTGACATCCGTCTTCGACATCACCAACCCGTTCAAACCGGCGTTCATCAAACAGATCCCGCTGGGGTATCTGGACCTGCCGTCAGGCAAGCTGCGCAACAAGAAAAGCGTGAACCTGATCTACGTGCGCCCCGGCGCGGAAATGCACACCGGGTAAGGGGAAATCACAATGGCATCCGATTTCGAACGTCAGATGAACAACGACATGATGCGCATGATGAAAGACATGCATGATCCCGGTTATACCGGCGATCCGAATATCGACTTTCTGGCGATGATGATCCCGCATCATCAGGGCGCTGTGGATATGGCCCGGCTGATGCTGGTGCATGGCACCGACGCGCTGACGCGTTCGCTGGCCGAAGGCATCATTTCGAACCAGCACACCGAGATCATGGCCATGCAGGCCCGGCTTGACGCTTTGACCAGCGGCGACGATCCGGATCTGGATGCGTATCCGGTTCTGTCCGGCACGCGCGGGGTTGCGTCGGACTGACCGCCGCCACGGGCTACCGCCGATCCTGCGGCGGCAGTTCACCATAAGGGGAGGGAGGACGGGCCCGGCAAAAATGCGCCGGGCCCGTTCGCTCAGGCCTCGGTCGGGACGTCGATCAGACCTGTCTCGATCGCGAACCAGACCAGTTGGGCGTCGGTTTCCAAACCCACAAGCGCCTTGATCTGATAGTGGTTGTTCTGCACCGTCTTGCGGCTGACCGACAGGGTGTCGGCGATCCGTTCCACCGGCCAGCCGATGGCCATCAGGCGCAAAATCTCGGTCTGGCGGGCGGTCAGATCGCCCAGCCGGTTGACCGCCCCAAGGATACGTTCGCGGGCAATCGCCTCGATCACATCGGGCGAGATTACCCTGCGCCCGGCCAGCGCGCCGTTCACCGCATCGATCAGCATATTGGGATCGCTGCTTTTGGTGACATAGCCGAAGGCCCCGGCCTCGATCGCCTTCAGCGCGAAGGCGGACCCCTGATGCATGGTGAAAACCACGATCCGGGCGTCCGGGTCGTATTGGCGGATGTGGCGCAGCGCCTCGATCCCGCTGGCGCCGGGCAGGGTCACATCCATGATGACGGCATCGGGCTGGGCTTCGCGGAAACGGGCATAGGCCTCTTTCGCGTCGCCCGCTTCGGCGACGATGCGAAACCCGGGCTGCAGCTCGATCAGCCGCCGGTACCCTTCGCGCACCACCGGGTGGTCATCGACGATCATCAGGCGGTGATGGGTCATGCCGCCTGCGCCGTCAGATCGTCGGGCAGGGTGACCGCGACCTGCACACCGCGCCCGGTTTCGGTCATGTCCAACGTGCCACCCATTGCCGCGACCCGTTCGCGGATGCCAAGGATACCGTGGCCCGGATCGCTGTTGCGCAGCGACCCGCCGCCGTCATCGGCCACCGTCAGGCGCAACCCGCCGCCCGCCTGATCCAGCGTGACGCGCACCTCTTTCGGTGTGCCGTGTCGCATCGCGTTGGTCACGCATTCCTGCACGATCCGGTAAAGGTCAAGTGCCACCGGATCGCCAAGCCGGGTTTCGTCGATGGTGCTGGTCAGGATCAGCCGCGCCCCGCGCTGCGTTTCCCAACCCGACAGCATCGTGCGCAGGCTGGAAATCAACCCGACCTCTTCCAGATCGGGCGGGCGCAACCGGGCAAAGGCCCCGCGCAGCGTGTCCATCATGCGGCGGACATTGGTCCCGATGGCATCCGCGTCGCGCGAAATATCGGCGCGGTCGGGTGGGGCGGCATAGGCGATCGAGGCGGCAAGCGCGCTGGTCGCGGTCAGGGTCTGGCCGAATTCATCGTGCAGGTCGCGGGCCAGCTGGCGCCGTTCAACGTCTTCGACCTCCAACAGTTTGCGGGTCAGCGCGCGCTGTTGTTCGGCACTGGCCCTCAGCTGCGCGGCCAGCCGGTTGACGGCGCGCGCGATTTTCTGGAATTCCCGCGCGCCGCCCGGTTCGACCCGCGCGCCAAGATCGCCGACGGCAAGGCGGTCAAGTTCGTCCACGATGCCGCGCACCGGCCCAAGCCGCCACAGGATCGTCGCCGTGCCCAGAACAAGAACCCCGGTTGCCATGGCAAGCGTCTGCCACAGCGCCAGCCGCACCCGTTGCCAGGCAAGGGTGGCGGCGGCCACCGGATCGAACGAGGTTTCCAGCGTGAAAGCGCCGTTTTGCGACGCCGATCCGGTTTGGATAAGGGCGGGGGGCAGGGTGAACAGGTATCCGTTCAGCTTGCGAAACCATGCGGGCGGAATTTCCCCGAAGGCCTGCCAACCCGCACAGAGGCGCCTTTGGCTGATCCCCTTTTGCTGGAAACTGACGCAGGTGCCGGGGGCCATCACGCTGCGCAGCCGGATCAGGGTCCATTCTTCGAACAGCGGATCACCGGCGCGCGGTTCCATGTGATAATTGCGTTCCAGCGCATAGCTGCCGCGTTCCAATGTCCGCCGGGTTTCTTTGGCGGCGGTGCGATAGGCATCCGCGTCCATCCATCCCAGCGTCGCCAGCCCGGCCAGCGCAGTCACCAGCCAGAGCATCAGAACAAGGCCAAAGCGCAGGCTCATGATATCCTCCCGTCGTGAAACCCGGTTTGCCGGGCGCAGGGGTATCATCGGGCAAATCGCCCGGCCTGTCGCGGGCAATTTGCCCGATGTGCCGGTTAGGACATTCGGATTGCTACCGCCCCGTGGCCGGGCGTGGTCTACTTGACCCGATCGATGGGGAGGAATCGTGATGGAGGATGCCGGGTTTACGGGTGCCACGGCGGCGGGTGCCTTGGTGCAACGGATGGAGGCGGGCCTTGTCGGCCACGCGCCGCTGGTCGAACGGTTGATGATCGCGCTTCTGACCGGCGGCCATGTGCTGATCGAAGGCGCGCCGGGGCTGGCCAAGACCCGCTCGGTCCGCCGGCTGGCAGAGGGGATGGAGGGCAGTTTCGCCCGCATCCAGTGCACCCCCGATCTGATGCCCGCCGATATCACCGGCACGCAAGTGTTCCGGCAGGACAGCGGGCATATGGAATTCCTGCCCGGCCCGATCTTTCATGCGCTGGTGCTGGTCGATGAAATCAACCGCGCCCCGCCCAAGGTCCAATCGGCCTTGTTAGAGGCGATGGGCGAAGGGCAGGTGACCGCCAGCGGCCAGACCCGCGCCTTGCCCGAACCCTTCATGGTTGTCGCGACCCAGAACCCGCTGGAACACGAAGGCACCTTTCCCCTGCCCGAGGCGCAGTTGGACCGGTTCCTGATGCATGTCGTGCTGGACCTGCCGGATCAGCAGGACGAACTTGCCATCCTTGATCTGGTCGAGGGCGAGTTGCGGGCACACGCCGGCCCCGAGGCGCCGGTGCTGGATCACGCGACGCTTGCCCAGATGAAAGCCGAGGTGCTGAAGGTGCATCTGTCGCCCGCGCTGAAGGACTATATCGTAAGCCTTGTCATGGCGACCCGCCGCGACGCGGACGGGCTGGATGTGGCCAGCCGTATTCGTCACGCCGTGTCGCCCCGCGGATCGCTGGCGCTGGCCGCCTCGGCACGCGCACGCGCCTATCTGCATGGCCGCGCCTATGCGGTGCCCGAAGACGTTGTCGCCCTGGCCCCCGATGTCGTCTGCCACCGCATGGCGCCGACATGGCGGGCACAGGCCGCGGGGGAAACCGCGCGCGGTATCTTCGCCGAAATCCTTGATCGGGTGCGCCCGTTGTGAGCCTGCCGCCGACCTCTGGGGCCACGGTCGCCCTGGACCGGCTGGTCGCGCTTGCGGCTGTGGCCGGGGTGGCCGAAACGGTGGGTCTGTCGCGCAGCGATACCGGTGGTCTGTCCGGGCCCAAACGGGGCGAAGGCGGCGATATCTTCGATCTGCGCCCCTTTCAGGAAGGCGACGACCCGCGCCGGATCGATCCCGCCGCAACCGCCCGCAGCGGTCGTGTGCAGGTCCGCAGCCGTCATGAGGAGATTGAACAGACGGTGATGCTTGTCGCCGATTTTCGCCGTCCGATGCTGTGGGGTACGAAAGGCCGGTTCCGGTCGGTCGCAGCGGCCGAGGCTTTGGCCGTCGAAGGCTGGCGCACGATTGCGGCGGGCGGAAGGGTCGGCTGCGTCGTCCTGCGGTCGGGCGAGGCAGAGGTGCACCCGCCGCGCCCGCGCGAAGCCGCGATGCTGGCGATTGCCAATGTCTTTGCCCGCGCGCATCAGGCCGCCATGGCAACGCCCGCCGACCTGCCCGGCGATCCGCTGAGCTCCGGGCTGGAACATGCGGTATCGCAGGTCCGGTTCGGGGCGTCCGTCATCGTGGCCACCGGGTTCGACGATCCCGGCGACGACTTTGCCGCCGTGGCGGCGATCGCGATGCGCAAATGCCGCCTGTCGATTCTGCTGGTGCAGGACGCCTTGGAAAGCGCGCCACCCGCAGGCGTTTTTGCGGTGCGCGCCCGGGGGGCGATCACGCGGGGCCGGTTCGGCAGGTCCACCTCGGCCGCGCATCTGGACGCGCTTGGGATCAAGACGCGGATCGTCAGGGCGGAACAGCCCGCAGCGCCGGATGGTGCCCATGACACCTGAAGAACTTGTCAGCCAACTGGCCCCGGTGCGCTTCCCCGAAAGCTTTGCCCGCTTCGGCACGCAGGATGCCTTGGCGGCGGTCGCGCTTGGGATACTGATCGGGCTGGCCTTGTCGGCCCTGTTGCGCCTGCTGACCCGGCGCAGGGTTCGCCCGGTCGATGCCGCCCGCGCCCGGATTGCCGCGTTGCAAGGGCTGGACGACAAGGCCCGGCTGGCGGGGCTGGCGGCCCTTCTGCGCCGGTTCGATGCAGAGGCGCCGCAGCCAGAGGCGTTTCAACGCGCGCTTTACGATCCGCAGGCGGCGTTCGACCCCGCGCGCCTTGAACATGCGATCCTGCAGGCCGCGCAGCGCGGGGGGCGGCCATGAGCTTTGCCTTCATCTGGGCGCTGTTGCTGCTGCCCCTGCCGCTTGTGCTGCTTCGCGTGCTGCCGCCGTCGGACTGGAAAACCGGTGCGCTGGCCGTGCCGCCCGCGCTGGCCGCCGCATTGCAACCGGCAGAGGCGCATGTCGCCACGCGGCATGTCTGGGGCGCGGGGTTGTTCGTGGTCTGGATCTTGGCGGTCATCGCGCTGGCGGGCCCGCGCCAGTCGCAGGTGCTGGAGGTTTTGCCCGCCTCGGGCCGGGATATCGTGCTGGCGCTGGATCTGTCGGGATCGATGGAGCGCGAGGATTTCAGCCTTGATGGGGCGCAGGTGTCCCGCCTGAAGGCGGTGCAAAGGGTCGCGGCCCATTTCGTGCGCGGCCGCGAAGGCGATCGCATCGGCCTTGTCGTGTTCGGCAACCGCGCCTATGTCGCCGCCGCCCCGACCCATGATGTGGCCGCCGTCGCCCATGTGATCGAAACCACGGTGATCGGCGTGTCGGGCAAGGCGACGGCGATTGCCGACGGTCTGGGCCTTGCGATCAAGCGGCTGCGCGGGCGCAAGGCCGACAGCCGCGTTGTTATCCTGCTGTCGGACGGGCAGGATACCAGCGGCACGGTCGACCCGGTGGCCGCGGCACAGGTGGCGCGCAAACTGGGGGTCCGGGTGCATACCATCGCGCTGGGACCCGCCGATCTGCAAACCGCGCCCACGTCGCGCGATGCGGTGGACGCCGCGACCCTGCAACAGATCGCGGATGCGGCGGGCGGCCAGATGTTTCGCGTGCGCACAACGCAGGACCTGCGCGCCGTGACCGCCGCCATTGACCGGCTGGAACCAAGCCCCGCCGACGCCCCGCCGATCCGCGCCTGGCACGCGCTTTGGGTCTGGCCCGCGGGCGCCGCGCTGGTCCTTCTGACCCTGATGCTGGCCCTGCGCGCCCGGAGGGACGCATGATCGCGCTGGACGCGCTGATCCTGCTGCGGCCCCTGTGGCTGTTGTGCCTGCCGGTGGCGGGTCTTCTGGCGGTTGTTGCGGCGCGGCGCGCGGATGGTCTGGCCCGCTGGCGCGCGGTTATTGATCCGGCGCTGTTGCCGCATCTGCGCCAGCTTGGCCATGTGACCGAGGCGCGGCGCGATCCTGCCCCCTGGCTTTTGGGGGCGGCGGTGGCCTTGCTGGCGCTTGGGCTGGCGGGGCCGGCCACGCGCAACCACGACGCCCCCGCGTTTCGCAATCTGGATGCGGTTGTGCTGCTGCTTGATGTGTCGCCGTCGATGATCGACGGCGGCGGGTTCGACGACGCGCAGGCGGCAGTGTCACGGTTGATCGACCGGCACGGCACGCGGCCCGTGGCGCTGATGCTTTTCGCCGGGGAAAGCTTTGTCGTCAGCGTTCCCACCGAAGAACCGGAGCCGCTGCAAACCGTGGTTGCCGTGATCGACGCCGACACCATGCCGGTTGCGGGCAGCCGCCCGGACCGCGCCCTGCAGATGGCGCAGCAGGTGCTTGACGACGCGCAGGCAAACCGGGCGGATGTGGTTCTGATCACCGACGGGGGCGGGCTTGGCCCGGACGCCAAAAGCACCGCCCGCGATCTGGCGCACGGCGGGGCGCGGGTGATGGGTGTGTTCGTGCCCCAGCAGGCCCCGCCCTTCGGTGTGCCCCCCGCCAATCGTGCGGCGCTGCAGGCGTTGACCGAACTGGGGGGTGGTATAACGGTGGATGCGACCGACACCGGCCCGCTGGAGGCGCGCCTTGCCGAACGTCGCGGCCTTACCGAGACCGAGCAGGCCCGCAGGGCCGTGCTGTTTACCGATCATGGCCGCTGGCTGGTGGCGCTGGCCATTCTGGTCCTGCTGCCCCTTTTCCGGCAAAGGCGGTCGACATGAAACGCGGGACGCTTGCGCTGATTGCAACCGCGCTTGTCTGCGCCATCGCTGCGGGGCCCGAACCTTGGGCCAAGCTGCTTTGGCGGGCAGGGGCCCCCGGCCTTGCCCTGCCGTTGATCCGCAACGAGGCGGCCCGCGGCGCGGCGCTGTATGAGCTTGGCCGCTATGACGAAGCCGATGCGGCATTTGCACGTGTCGGCCGATCCGCCACCTATGACCGTGGCCTGTCGCTGGCCGCGACGGGGCAGCACGCGCTGTCGGTCGCTTATTTCGACGCGGTGCTGTTTGCAGACCGCTATGACGCGGATGCGATACACAACCGCACCCTTATCGACACGCTGGTGGACCCGGTGGTGGGCACGTCGATCGGACATGGCCGCATCCACGCGATGCTGATCGAGGCGGGCGTCGAGGCGGCGGCCTTCGACCCTGATGACCCCACGCTGACCCTGCTGTCGTCGGAACGCGATCCGGTGCGCGCCAGCATCAAACGCCCGGTGACCGAAGAGCGCACGATCAGTGCGGGCGAAACCTGGCTTGATACGCTGGCCGATGCCCCGGGCGAATACCTTAAGGCACGGCTGGCAGGCGAGATGGACCGGCGTATTGAGGCGGGCGAAAATTTCCCCGAGGAGCCCGCGCGATGGTAAGGCTGGCGCTGTTCTTTCTGCTGTTTGCGCTTCCGGCTTTTGCACAGGACCGGGACATGCTGCGGTTCGACGTGGTTCTTGACGATCCGGATGCCCAACCGTTCGAGGGCGAAATGGTGCTTGCCACCCTGCGCGGGATTTACCGGGAAACCATCACCAACGAAAAGCTGAAGCTGCGCCGGATGACCGATTTCGACTGGATGCGTCTGGGGCAGGATGTATGGACCGAACAGCGGATCGACGGCCGACCGGCCAAGGTCATGGAACGGCGTATCGCGCTGTTCCCCAAGCTGGCCGGGAGGTTGGAAATTTTGCCGATTGCGCATGAGCTGGAACTCATTGACGCGGATGGCCAGCGCGAGATCGTGACCGTGCGCTCTGACCCGGTGTCGATCACGGTGCGCCCGAAACCTGCCCATGCCGGCAAGGCCTGGCTGCCGGTGCGCGCGCTGGAAATATCCGACAGCTGGAGCGCCGATGCCGGGCAGCTTGAAGACGGGCAAAGCGTCGAGCGGAAGGTCATCCTGCGTGCCTATGGCGCCATGCCAGAGGTGTTGCCCGAACAGCCGCCGCTGCGCGAACCCTGGCTGATCACCTTTGCCCCGCCGCAGGAACGGTCACTGCAGGTCACGCCGCAGGGGCCGGTCGCTACGGTTGTGTGGACCTGGACAATGCGCCCGATTTCGGGCGAACCGGGTGTGCTGCACGAGGTGTCCATTCCCTATTTCGATACGGTCGAGGGGCGCGCGCGCAACATCACACTTCCCGCAGCACCGATTGGCTATGCCAGCTTTTCCGACAACACGGCGGCGGGCTGGCGGCGTGGCGTCGGCGTCGGATGGCAACATCTGGCCCTGATCGGGGCCGGGCTTGTCGTCGCCCTGCTGATGTCGGCCCGCGACCGGGATTTGCGGACACGCACCTTGCGCGATCTGCGGGGTCGGCTGGACCGCTGGCGGCAGCGGCGGTTGCTGCGGAAATATATGCGACAGGGCAATATCGCGGCGTTCCGCGATCTGGCCGCGCGAACATTGGCGCGAAAGGACCCCCACCGGCAGGACCACATCCTGACCACGCTGCGCCCACTGGACGATGCGCTGTTCGGTGATGGTCCGCCGCCCGATGCGGCCAGCTTTCGACGGGTGTGGCGGGGTCTGTCGCAGTGATGGCGCCCGCCTGACAACTGTGCCAATCGGCAGTGGCCCGGCGGGCAGACACATTCCCGGAATCGGGTCATTTCCGCCTTCGCCAAATGCCGAATTCCCCCAGGCTTTTTCGGCCCTCATAAAGGCACATATCCCATACATCTTTTTGTAAAAGCGGGTTCGCGACAATATCCCCACAACTCGCGATACAGCAATTTATTTCGCGACAAATTCCCCGCATTTCACGTCACACGCGTTCTTTTCAAGGCCATTCGTACCCACACTTAATCCGTCAGCGCCGCATGGGGGTGAGCGTATTGCGGCGTTTGATGGGTAGCGAGTACCGGGTCCTAAACTCAGTTCCGCGAGTATATACGAAGAACGAGAGTAACTAGTATGAGCATGAGCAGTTTTTACCCGCTCAAGAGTCTACATGGCGAAAAGAGACGCAACCAGTTCCCCCCAGGAAGCTGGTCGCAATCTTTTCGCCATTCGACGACGGGTGCGAGAACACCACTTATCCCTTCCCAAAGTGTCTCGACCAGCATGTCCCCCGGGTGCAGCATTTCTGCTCCGGTTATGGCCACCCGTCACGGCGATCCGGAAAGCGGGGCGACGACTGCCTCTGCGTCTCTCTTTCCGGATCGTTTCTTCATATCGCACCGCGACCGCACGCCGACACGTGACTCTGCCTTTCTGAGGAAACACTGATGACCGTTAACAAGTCCCTGTTTGTCTGGAGCGTGGCCGACCTGACCGGGTCCCCCAGCACCGTCGGCAGCACATTCACGGTGACAGGCGCACCGGATCTGATGACCTTCAGCGACGGCGCCGGTTCGCAGGACCAAATCCCGTCGGATTTCAATCCGGTGGACAACGACCAGATTCTGCGGGGGATACTGGACGGCACCGAAGTGGACGACGTCTTCGAATTCGAAGTCGCCTATCAGGTCACCGATGGCACCGATACCTTCCTGGTCTACCGTATCGATAATGGCAGTACGGACGCCTTTGTCTCGGAACAGGCCCTGGTTTCCGGCACCACATATACGGTCACCAGCGTTGACGTCAGTGTGAACAATTCCGGCGGTGGCACATTGGCCACACCTTATTATGACGATTTCGCCGATGGCGTTGTCGAAGGCACCGGCGGCGATGATGTCATCACTGCCGCCTCGGGCTATACCGATCTGGACGGCGAACAGGTCGATGGCGGCGATGGTCAGGGTACGGGCGGCAATGACGATACCATCGTCGGCGGCACAGGCAGCGACACGATCAGCGCAGGGGCGGGCGCCGATGTTGTGTATGGGGATCACAGCCCACAAACCGCTCTGGCGGCGGACCAGACAGATTTCGTCGTCGATGGTTATTTCAAAGGTGAAAACTTTCACCTGGATAGTGACCATTTCAATTCGGACGGCGCGACGGTTTTCACGGTCGACACCGGCCCCACCAGCATTCGCTTCGTCGACAGCGACAGCACTCTGGATTCCGATGGCCTTGGCGCCGCCAACGAGGTCATTGACCCAAATGAAGCAGGCCTGGTCGAAATCGATGGCCAGCTTTACAGTTATGTGGCCGATTTCCAGCAAAGCTTTGATGGCAGTGACGGCAACGAATACACCTTCATCGTGGTCGACGTCGATCTGAACGGTGACGGTAACGTCAATGGCGTAAGCCTGCCGGACGTTGACCCGCATTTCGAGGACGGCCAGATCCTGCTGCCGGTGGGCACCACGCCTCCGCCCGGTGTGACGCTGACCTCGCAGGGACCCGGGGTTTCGACAACGCTGATTACCCAGGGTGGCACCGACTATACCACTCTGGACGGCTACGATGCCAGCGGCTCGACCTATGACGACGTGATCGACGGCGGGGCCGGCAACGACACGCTTATTGGCGGGCTGGGCGACGACACCATCGACGGCGGCGATGGCGCCGACCTGATCGTCGGCGATGACAATTCGGCCTTCTTCGCGACCGATCCGGATTCCCTTATCTGGACTCCGCCCGACGGGGTCAGCTTCAGCTATGCCAGCGGTTCGAACCTCGGCAATGGTGTGGCCGGTGGCGGCAACCACGCGGCGGATGTTGCGAGTACCGAGGTCAGCGATCTGCAACTTTTCTTTCCGACCGGTGATCTTGACATCACCTCGGGCGACACAATCGGGTTCAGCTTCGTCGATGAAACCGGCCGAACCATCATCGTTCAGGACGCCACGGTGCAGCAAAGCGCCTTTTCGACCGGGGCGGACGACACTGGCGTTGTTTCAGCACAGGGTGCCGATCAGTTTGGCAACCAGATTGCCGTCCTGCTCAAGCTCACGAACAATAACGGCAGCGCAAGCAGCCCGATCAACGCCGGCGACGGCTTTTTCGACAATGACACCGGTGGGGGAATTACCAACGGGACGGACGTTACCCTGTCGCCTGCCAATGCCGCCAGCGCCTATTCCGGCGATGGCAATGATACGCTGCGTGGCGGGGCTGGCGCGGATACGCTGTTGGGCGGCGAAGGGGATGATTTCCTTGAAGGCGGGGCAGGCGGCGACGTCATAGACGGCGGTGACGGAACGGATTGGGCAAGCTACGAAAGCTCTGATGCCGCGGTCACTGTCAGCCTGGACGCGGCGCAAAGCCCCAACCAGACCGGCGGAATTGAAGCCGATGGCGGGCATGCCACGGGCGACAGTCTGACCGGCATCGAAAACCTGCGCGGGTCGGATTTCGACGACCTGCTGGAAGGCGACGGCGGCGTCAACATCATCGAAGGCGGTGACGGCGACGACGTCTTATATGGCCATCTCGGCGATGATACGATTGAAGGCGGCACAGGTGCCGACACCATCGACGGCGGCTGGAACAACGACACGCTGGATGGCGGCGAGGGCGCGGACCTGATCTTCGGCGGGCGGGGCGATGATACCCTGACCGGCGGTGACGGCAACGATGATCTGCAGGCCGGGCAGGGCAACGATGTGCTTGATGGCGGTGTCGGCGACGATATCATCAACAGCGGCCGCGGCGATGACACGATGACGGGCGGCGACGGGAACGATACCTTCCTGTACCAGACGGTCAACGGCAACCCCAGCGGCAACGACCTGATCACCGATTTCGGCGCGGGCGAAACCGGCCCGACCAACGACGGCGACCAGACCAACAACGATTTCGTAGATCTTTCCGCGTTCTACACCCAGGCGGCGGTTGATGCCTTCAATGCGGCGACGGGTTCCAACATCGCCCATGAGATCACCCTGTTGCGTGCCGACCAGCAGGACGGCGTGCTTGATGGCAATGTTTTTGGCATCGATCTTACGGGAACGGCCACGGACCTCAGCGATATCAACCTGACGATCCAGAATGCCGGGACAGCCGTTAATCCCTTTACCCTGACCTTTGACAACACCAACGTCGCCTGTTTCGCGCGCCGCACCCACATCATGACCCGAAATGGCGAGGTGCCCATCGAAGAGCTGAAGGTCGGCGATATGGTTCTGACGGCCGACCACGGGTACAAGCCCATCCGCTGGATCGGATCACAGGCGGTTCTGGCCTCGGGCAAGCTGGCCCCGATCCAGATCAGCCGCGGTGCATTGGGCAACCATCGCGATCTTTATGTGTCCCAACAGCACCGTATGCTGCTGTCGGGCTGGTGGTCCGAACTTATGTTTGGCGAAGCCGAGGTTCTGGCGGCCTCGAAAAGCCTGGTGAATGACGACACCATCTGGAAGGTCGAAGGCGGCGAGGTGGAGTATTTTCACATGCTCTTCGACACTCATGAGATAATCTTTGCCGAAGGTATCCCATCCGAAAGCTACCATCCCGGGGAACAGGGCTGGGATGGGCTTTGCGATGCCGCGCGCGCGGAAATCCTGGGGCTTTTCCCACAATTGGCCGGCGGCCGGTTCAGCGCCTATGGCCCAACCGCCCGCCCGGTTCTGAAAGCCTGTGAAACCCGGCTGGCCAGCGACTTTCTCAAAGACACAAAGGATGCACTGCCACGCATGAAGGGCGCGGCGCGGCTGGCTTAGAGCACGCAAGCTGCATCGAAAACTTTGGCAAACAAGCCAAATTTCACTGCAACCACAGAGGCAAATGAAACCATGAACCGAAGGACATTAATATTGGGGGTGTTGGCGGCGGGGGGGCTGTCTGCATGCAGCCAAACCTGGGAAACGTCGTATGCCAACGCTCCGACCGCCGATCAAACGGCCAGTTGGCGCGTCAGCAAAATCGATGTTGTCGTTCCCCAAAGCCTGACTGTCACCGAAGCAAATACCTATGCCCCGGAAGCCGATATCGTCTGGCGCGAAGAGCCGCTTGGCGATCGGCACGAACAAGTTCGGAAAATCATGCACGAAGCCGTTTCCAGGGGGGCGTCCCGGCTTTCCGGGAAAGGGCGCGGCGTGCATATCAAGGTTACGGTCAACCAGTTCCACGCGCTTACGAACAAGACCCGCTATACGCTGGAACGTTCCGGCGTCCACAACATCGACTTCTCGATCCGCGTATTGGATCGGCGCACCGGCGAACTGCTTGCCGCGGAAGAAAACATTCAGGCAGATCTGATTGCCTATACCGGCGCCCAGGCCAAAGAAGCCATAGCAATGGGCCAGACGCAGCGGGTGCGCATCATCAATCACGTAGCCAGCGTTGTTGCTGGTTGGCTTGGCGCGGGTCCTGACGTGCGCAACAATTTCATACGTGCTGGACGGTAGAGTACACTGTAACGAAGGTTAGTTGGTAATGATTGGTTTGGGTACGAGTATTCTGATTTCGCCCTACGGCGATTGGACGAAGATCGAGAACTTGTCGGCGGGGGATGAAATCTTCAGCCCCGAACTTGGAGAGCATTTTGCGATTGAAGAAATTCGCACCCGGACGATCCACTTCGATCGCGGAAGCGACGATCCGGATCGCCCGGTCTTCATACAGACGATTTGCACCTCTAATAACGGGACACGCGTCAATTTCCTGAAAGGCTTTGTTTCGGCAGAGGCGCTGATGGTGTTGCCAGACCCGATCAGGAACACGCACCGGACCAAATCGCACAACCCCGCGTTGCTGTATATTCAGCGCAAACCCTTTGCTGGCGACAGCATCGTTGCATATGAGCTGTTTTTCTCAAGGCTGGTGATCGGCTGCGCGGGTGGCGTGCCGATTGCCTTCGGCCCCCCGGTGAAAACGGACGAATTCATCGAAAGGTTCGAAACGTTGCATCCAACGCATCGGATTTGTGCCGCCAATTCATTGCTTGTGGCCTGAGCAGGGGTCCCGGCGGTGAGGTTGCAGCAGACCCAAAGGACAGAGGCGGATTTGACCGGCGTGGCTCCGCCTTCGGGCGGTTCAGGGCGCGATCACCCGCGCAGCCTAGTCTTCGGCCAGGCGCATCGTGTTGCGCCATTCCAGACGGGCGGCAAGGCGGATGGTGTCACGCGCTTCATCCCTTGGCTGTTTCAAAAGACCTGCGATCGCTTCGCTGATCTCGACGTAGGGCTGCGCAAAGGTGGTCAGGCGATAGCTGCTCCACCCCGCCTGGGTGATGTCGTCAAATCCAAGAACGCTAAGCTCATCGGGCAGATGCCGCCCGAATTCAAGCCGTGCGACATCCAGAAAACCACAGGCCATAAGGTCGTTTATACAAAAAACACCATCGGGCGGGGTGACGCCGGCCAAAAGCTCGCGGGCGGCCAGTTGCCCGCCTTCATAGCTGGTCGAATGCCCGCGCCAGACCATGGGTTCGATGCCTTTTTCGCGCAGGGCGGAAATGAAATAGGTTTCGCGGGCATCAAGGCTGGGCGTTCTGTTGGCCCTGGAAACCAGGGCTATTGTCTTACAGCCCGCACGAACGAACATCGTCGCGGCATGGCGCATCGCGTTTTCATATTCGATCTGAATATGCTGGACACCGGGCAGGTCGTCGGCCCGGTTGACAAGGATCACCTGCTGACCCGCATCCACGCAGGACCGCACCAGATTTGCGGGCGGCGACCCCGACAGCACGATGGTCGCGGCGGCACGGTATTGCATTGCCTGTTCCAGCGCCTGCGCCGCGGTGTCCGGGTCATCCCCGACGTTGATGACAATCACCACACGCTTGGCGCGCTGCAGGGTGGTCGTGATTTCGTGCAGAAGACGGGCGTGGTAGGGTTTGACAAGGGTCGAGACAAGAACACAGACCGGGCGGCTTTCTTCTTTCGAAAGCCCGCGCGCCAGTTGATTGACGTGGTAATTCAGCTTTTCCGCCGCCTTCAGCACCTTTGCCCGCGTTTCGGGCGAAACACTTGCGCCATCGGTGAACGTGCGGGACACCGCAGAGCGGGAAACGCCAGCCAGTTCAGCCACTTCAGCCGCAGAGGCCGGGCGCCGGGAAACAGGGCGATCAGAACTGCTCATACTACATACTCTACTCTATTCAGCTACTCTACTCTATTCAGGGTGCGGAGCGGGGTGCCCGTGTTGCAGTCGTCTTACGGCCTCGGCCGCCCACAACGCCGCTTCGATCAGGACAGGCTTGGGTGCGCTCGGGCTTTCCAACGGGTCCAGTTCGCGGCAGTGCCTGACATGTTCAATCGCGCAATTCAAGGTGGAATAGCGGTCGGGAAATTCAAGATGCAGGAACAATGCGCCGATTATCACCGACCGGCTGCGGCCACCCCGGCAATTGACCAGGATGTGGCCGGGATCATTCGACGGGTAGTTTGCCTTGTCCGGCATGGTCTGACTGATCAGGCTCACAAGCTGAAGATAACCTGCAAGGATCATTTGCGACGGGTTGCCCGGCCCGTCGATCAGCCCGATCTTGTGATAGCGCAGCGGCGCCCGGCCAAATGTCAATTCGCTGGAATCCTCTGCCGGGTCGGACACATAGTTGATGTCCAGATTGATCGCACAATTCAATACAGTGTTGACGCCATAGTCGGCCAGAAGCGCCAGATCGCTGGCTGCCTGCCGGTTGCCGACATACAGGTCAATCCCCGTCCCGTGGATATCTTCCGCGATCCGGTGCAGGGGTGCGCGCCGGGCCTCGGCCTCGGCAAAGATCAGCGCCATTTCTGACGGATCCGGTATTTTCATATTGCGACCTCTTCAATCGTTGGACCGAACACGGCGCACTGGATACAACACTTCGACATCCGGGCGATTGCAGGCGGATTGCCTGCATCAGCCTCTTAAAGTGCTCTGGCCGGTCGGGTTGCAGCCCGATTCAGCCGTCGGCCTTTGTTATCCACAAACATTCGCCCGAACAGTTCCCAACACCGTCCGTCGTGCTGTGGTGTTCAATACCTCCCTCGATCAGTTTCCATTTCGGTTAAGTGCCCAGATATCCTGCCAATCCTGACGGGTTGCCCAATCTTCGGCGGATGTGGAAATGTCATATGCCCACAGGCGATCAATGTGCTTCATCGCGCCCGAAGGCTCGCCTTTGGGAACGCTATGGGTCAGGTTGGTCGCCATCTTGCCGTCGATGGCCTGCGGCGCCCAGCCCGCTTCGGTCAGCAGGTAATGCACGAACAGCCGCGCCGCATTCGGGCTGTCGGTGCCCGTGGTGATCACCAAAAACTTCGGCGACAGGAAACCGACCATGGGTTCCATGCTGGCGCAAATACCCAATTTCATCCCGTTGTCATTTTCGCGGTACTTGGCCGTCGACATCAAGCCGATGAAATTCCCGGTGGAATCGGGATGCCCGACGGCAGCGGCCACATCGCTGTCAGAAGATGTCAGCAGCGGACGATTGCCCGCCAAAGCGGCGACCCATGCCTCGGTGGCCGATGCGTGATCCGTTTCAAGCGGCTGGCCATACTGCGCCTGATATGCCGCCGCAATGGCATCATCATGGTGCATGGAAAGCTGATTGAACCAATCGGTAAAATCAGGCTTGCCCAGTGGATCGGACAGGGCGACGCGGCCGGCCCATTCCGCATTGGTCAGTTCCCAGATATTGGAAACCGGGCAGCTGTCGTTCAGGCCTGTGTGATAGCTCCAGACAACCGGGGAATGCGACACCACCAGCGGATCGCGCGCCGTTTCGGGAATGAGGTCCACCATATCGGGCGGCACATAGGAAAACACATGGCCCGGCTTGATCAGTTTGACGGTGGCGGCAGGCGTATCCAAAAGCAACGCCACATCCGCCTGCACGTTGCCGGCTTGCGCCTCGCCAACCAGCATTCGGATCGTGGCAGGCGCTTTCGATTTGGTAGCGTGAACCTGCAACCCGTAGACGTCCTCGAAGTTTTTGGCCTGCTTCCGGATCTTTCCGGTGGAATCAAACACAAAAAGCGGCGGTTCGGACCGGGCGGCTTCCAGAAGAGTGACAATATCGAATTCTTCTGCCGCAAGAGGGGCAGAGACAGCGGCACAGGCCAATAATGCTGTCAGAGCAGGAAGTTTCATCAAAGATGTCCTCGCTTTAGATGTAGACGCGCGTAAGTTTCGGCATTTGCGTCGGCCGGACGCTCCAGACATTTTCCGTCGGTATCGAAAACATGCAGGCCTGCCAGATCGGGGCTGACATAGACTGTGTCGCCGACCGTCCAGCCGGGCGCGTGCTGGGTCGAATGTACCAAAAGCGCGTCATCATCGGTGCCGCGCAGCAAACATTCGATAAGCCATGATCCGCCGGTCGGAATGACCGCCCGGACTTCTGCGGGAATGGACCCGCTGACAAAGGTGGCATGCAGGGTCATCGCCTCGGGTCTCAGCCCAAAAGAGAGGGTCGCCGCATCCCGCTGCGGGTCTGTCTGAACCTTATCGGCAAAAACGGCCGCGGCCTGGCTGCCGGGCTCAAAGACATTGATCCGGGGGTTCCCGATGAACTCGGCCACAAACCGATTGGCCGGGCGATCATAGATTTCGGTCCCGACCCCCATCTGTTGCAACCGGCCATCCGCGACGACGGCGATATGGGTGGCCAGCATCATGGCCTCCCATTGGTCGTGCGTGACAAAGACAATGGTGGTGCCCAGTTCGCGATGAAGCCGGGACAGTTCGTCACGCATTTGCAGGCGCAGGGTCGCATCAAGGTTCGACAGGGGTTCATCCAGCAACAGCACACCGGGGCTTAGCGCCAGCGTCCGGGCCAGCGCCACGCGCTGTTGCTGACCGCCAGACAGCTCTGCCGGGTATCGGTCTTCCAGCCCCTCGATCCGCAGGACCGCAAGCATTTCGTCCACGCGGGCGCGGCAACGCGCGGCAGACATCTTCTGCACCTTCAGGCCGAAGGCGATATTTTCGACCACCGTCATATGCGGCCAAAGCGCATAGGATTGGAAAACAAGACCCACCTGCCGCTTTTCCGGCGATACGAAACGGCCTTTGACCGGGCTGTCGACAACCTTTTTGCCAATCGAGATTTCGCCGTCGCTGACGCCCTCAAGCCCGGCAATCATGCGCAGCAGTGTGGATTTGCCACACCCGGAGGGCCCCAAAATACAGGTGAAAGACCCCGAGTCGATGTTCAACGAAATGTCGTTCACCGCATTCGGCTGGCGGTTGTCATAGCTTTTGCGCACGTTTGTTAAGGCAATCCTGAACATATCAGCTTTCCAAACCCTGGGCCAAACCGGTTCCGGTCACCCGGTTGATCAACAGCATACCCCCCAAAGCGATGATCGAAATCATCAGAACCACCGCATTGGCCGCCTGAGTATAACCGTAATCCACAAGCCGAAGCGAGAATGTCGTCAGCACATCGGTCGATGGCACCGCCAGCACGATAAACAGGCTGACACCCTTGAGACCCGAGATGAATGACAAAAGTATCCCGGCGGCCAGCGCGCTGCGCTGGATCGGGAAGATTATCGACCGCATCCGGCGCAGCCATCCCGCCCCAACCATGCTGGCCGCTTCTTCGACCTCTCGGCCAAGCTGCGTCATTGCGGAAATCCCGGCACGGCTGGCAAAGGGCATCTGGTCGGCCACAAGGGCAAGGAACAGGATCCACGGCGTGCCATACAGCGCCGGGATCGGGCCGCGCTCGACCGCGAAAAGCACCAGAAAGGCCGCGGCAAAGGCGATGCCCGGCACGAGATAGGGGAAAAATGTAATCTGCCGCAGGGCAACCGAAACGATTTTGACCGGGCTGCGGACGACCACATAGCCGACCAGAATCCCCACCACCCCGGCCAGGATCGCGGCACTTCCGATAATGCGGATCGAATTCCAGGCCGCGGCCCAGAACTGATCCGACAACAGGATACCGTTGCGCAAAGCGACGGTTCCAAGATCGGTCCCGATCCAATAGGCCAAAGTGAAATTATCGGGGGTAAAGCGCCCGGGGATATGCATCACCGTCGAAAGTGCAAGCGTGCCCAATGGCACAACGATCCCAACGATCACCATTGCCAGCGCCAATGTCAGGGCAGGCAAATGCATCGCGCCCAACGTCTGGCGCCGTTGCATCGCCCCCTTGTCGCCCAGAACCGCAAAGCGCCAGGTTTTCCGCATCATCCAGGTGTCTATGCTTAGGGTAACAATCCCGAAGACCATGATCACACCCGCAAAGACGGCCGCCATCCCGTTTTGCTGTGTCCCTATCGCGCGATAAAGAGAGGTCGCCAAGGTTTCGAACTGCACCGGCAGACCCAACACATAAGGAACTGCAAACTCTCCGACGGCATCGGCGAAAATAAGCAGACCGGCCGACAGGGTCGCCGGGCGCATCAGCGGCAGCACAAGCCGACGCGCGATTGTCAGCCGACCGGCGCCCAGCATCCGGGCGGCCTCTTCCAATTGGCTATCAAGCCGTTGCATCGCGTTACCGACCAGAATGATAACGAACGGGGTATAGTTCAGCGTCATGATCACCGTGGTGGGAAAGGCCCCATAGGCCACCCAGTCGGGAATCTGGTAGCCCATGCTTTCAAACCATCCCAGCTGACCGCCGGTGGTGGCGTTCTTGAAAAGGGTCATCCAGGCCAGCGCAAAGGTCCAGGCGGGCAACATGAAGGGTATGATCAGCACCGTGGAAAGCCATGCCCGCCCCATCAGGTCGGTCCGGACAAGCAGCCACGCCAGCGTTGTGCCCAGAACAAGCGCCAGCACGATCGAAACGGTCGCGACCGCCAGAGTGTTCCACAACGGTTTCCAGAAGATGATCTGTGACATGCGGGAGTTGAAGGCCCGATCCAGATAATAACCGGTGATCTCTCCTGCGGCCCCGCCGGTCCGGGCTTCGTCACCGGGTTGCGTGGTGAATATATCGGCAAAAACCGCGATCAGGGGTGCGGCAACCAGCCATGAGAACACGGCAAGCAGGCCAATCCCGATCAGCAGAGTAGGGTCTTGCAGCCCAAACAACGCCTGCCTGCGCAGCCGGCGATACCACCCGGCGGAACTGCGTCTTTTGCCTGCGGCAGTCGTCATGAAAACTCGGTCCTCTGATGAACTTTTAATCTACAACGATTCGTTGCATTTTGCATATATGTTGCACATATGTGCAAAAACTTACCCTTTGTAATTACATGGAACATTGTACTCACAAAAATTTTACTGCACCTATGTTCAGGTAAACATTAAAAGAATTTGTTCAGCTGCAGAATGTCCCGTACCACCCCCTAGAATGCTGACACAATTTGGTTACATTCGGCATCTAGTCAATCGGCCCCAACGCAAATCAAGCTACTTGAAAGGGCAGAAAATGCGCATACTGACAACAAGCATCGCCCTTGCGGCGTTGCCGATCGCGTCTTTCTCGGACCCTTCGCCGGATACAGCCACACCAACCAATGCACTTGCTTCTGCGTCGACCGGATGGCTGGGTAAAACCCCCTGTCCGGGGATCATGGGCGCCGCCCATGATCACGGCTCCAACATCCAATTTCTGGATCAGGAGACGACCGACATTCACGCACCGCAGGTCAAACGGGAATACCTGCTGACAGAGGGCGATTATTACCCCTATCGACAGGTCGATTTTGACGTGCAGATGACGCGCGACGGTATCGCAAAAAATATCGAAGTCAAGTTGGCCCCCGCACCATTTGTGACGGCGGATGACCGGAACAGACGTTCTGCATCCAACGTCAGGCGCATCTCCTTTGCAGGTCTGACGGCTGCCACAGGGGCGGTGTAGATCATGTTCGGGTCAGACTCAGCCACAGTACGGCCACGTCACGGCGTCTTCGACGGCATGGCACTTCGAAGCTTTCAACCAGCCGCCACCGGTATCGGTAAATCAAGTTATTGTGCAGAAGTTCAGACAAAACCCATGAGAGTTTTTCAGCGAGTCTCGCAGTTCATAAAAGATGACCACGACCGTCTGAGACAGGCGGCGGTAACGCTTGAACTTGCCCGTTTCCGCGGCAAGGATCTGCGGCGGCACGAATGGGAAGCCAGCAGGGTGTTCTCAAGGCATTCCGCATTCTCGGTGGAATTCTTTCTGCCTTATATGATCATGATGCTGGTGTTTGTGATCCACCCGCCATTCGAAACGCTGCAGCCGGAATTGTTCCACCAGGTCACGTCACGGCTATTCTGGGCAATTGGGTTCGTGGTGCATTTCTGGTTCATCTACCAGTCCAAGGGATGGTTGCTGTATCACGTGTATTTCCCATTCGGCACCGCGGCTTTCGTCAGTTCCACCATTCTTGTCTATTCATGCTCGTCGCTCGCGCCGATCGTGCTTTTGGACACGCTCTTTCCCAGCACTCAAAGCGAATCGACGGGAAAGGGGCTGCCCTATCTGAAACTGCTGACGCTCATGCCGGTTGTTGTCGCGGCGATCATCGTGCTGTCGACAGCCTATCGCATGATCTATGGCCATCCGTTTTTTGCCCGCATCTGTGGAGAAAGGATTTTTACCGCCCTTCTTCCGGTTGGAAAGCGGGGCGAGCTGATCTCGGTCTCGGCCGATGACCACTATGTAAAGGTCACGACCACGAATGGGGTATCCCATATCCGTCTGAATTTTTCCAACGCGCTTAAATTGCTCAGTGATGCGCCCGGCGTTCAGATTCACCGGTCGCACTGGGTAAGACTGACGGCCGTCGATGAGCTTCGATCGGAAACGAATGGGAAAATCATTCTGCAACTGACGGATAACTCTGAGTTCCCCGTCGCGCGAAGCCGCGCCAAGGAACTGCGGGAACGCCTGAAAACCACGGCGGTGACATCCGATTTGCCCTCCAGCTAAGACATCCGTGACCCGGTTCATACTCCGGGTACGCCGATAGCGGCCAAACCAGCAGCTTCCTCAACCCTAGGATTTTGGGCTTTCGCGTGTCGGCACGCTTGGCTGCCCTTGTTGTCGCAGTCGGCCAGAAAATGGGTTGTCGTTTGTTATTTTATAAAATAACAATTTTCGCGAACGACGGAGGCAAGCAATGCGAAAACAGGCGGCCCGGCGGCAAGCGGATATCCTTCATGTACTGCATGATTGCGAAAAACCGATGACAGCCTATGAGATATTGGGCGAGTTGAAGGCCGATGAACCCGACATCGCCCCGCCCACGGTCTATCGCGCGCTGGCGGCCCTGACCGAACAGGGCAGGGCGCATAAGCTTGAATCGATGAAGGCCTTTGTGCCCTGCCGCTGCGACCATTCCGAAAGCCTGCCCATTCTGGCCATCTGCGAAGATTGCGGCAGCTTCGAAGAACATGACGGAAGCTCGCTGATCCCGGACATGCGGGCGATCGCGGGGCGCACCGGGTTCCACGCGAACCGCCACATTGTCGAACTGCATGGCCAGTGTCAGGCCTGCGCCGCCTGATCCACACAACATATTTTCCCCGACCAACCCAAGCGAGCCCCAGATATGAAACAGATCCTGCCCCTGATCCTGATAACCTGCGCCGCCCCTGCGATTGCCCAGGAAACCCGCCAGATGCATGCGCATGAACATGGCGTCGGAGAGCTGAACATAGCCTTTGACGGCCCGCAGATTGCCATAGAGCTCCATGCGCCGGGCGCCGATATCGTTGGCTTCGAATATGCCGCCGAAACCGCCGACGACCGCGCCGCGATTGATGCGGCCGTTGCCACGCTTGCGCGTCCGCTTGATCTGTTCGTTCTGCCCGCCGCTGCCGAATGCGCGGTCACGCAGGCCAGCGCCGGGCTGGAAAGCGAAGCGCATGACGATCACGACGAAGCCGGCCATGATGACCACGATGATCATGAACATGATGCGGAACACGCGGACGAGCACGCCGAAGAGCATCACGAGGACGAGGCTGGCCATACCGAATTTCATGCCGAATACCTGCTGACCTGCGCAAACCCCGGCGCCATCACCGGCATCGAATTCGCCTATTTCGACACGTTCCAGAATGCGCGCGAACTGGAGGTGCAGATGCTGACACCCGCAGGTGCAAAAGGGTTCGAGGTTGAACGCGACGCGCCGACGCTTGATCTGCGCGGGATGTTCTGAACTTGACCACGCCCGGCCCGATCCTGGATCTTAAGGATGTCCGCTTTCACTGGCCGGGGCGGGCGTCCTTTGCCCTGACGATCGACGATTTCGCCCTGTCAAAGGGCGAAACCGCGTTGTTGCTGGGCGAAAGCGGGTCGGGCAAATCCACGCTGCTGTCGCTGATCTGCGGCACGATTGCCCCGCAGGCGGGGCGGATCACGGTGGCGGGCACCGATCTGACCACAATGTCAGGCGCGGGCCGGGACAGGTTTCGCGCCGAACATATCGGCGTCATCTTTCAGCAGTTCAACCTGCTGCCCTTCGGAACCGTGGCCGACAATATCACGCTGCCTTTGCGCTTTGCCCCCGACCGCAGGCGCCGCGTGCAAGACACCCGCGCCGAGGCGCAGACCCTGTGTACCGCCCTGAACCTGCCGCCGGATATCCTGTCGGTCCGGGCCGGTACGCTGAGCGTGGGCCAGCAACAGCGGGTGGCGGTGGCGCGTGCGCTGATCGGCCAGCCGCCGCTGATCATCGCGGATGAACCGACCTCGGCGCTGGATGCTGACACGCAGGCGGCCTTTCTTGATCTGCTGTTCGCGCAGGCCGCCGCAAATGGCATTTCGCTTTTGATGGTCAGCCACGATCCCCGGCTGGCCAACCGCTTTGACCGGGTGCTGCGGATCGAAGACATCGCCAAAACCGAAAGGGTCGCGGCATGATCCTGCGCCTTGCCTTTGGCTCGCTGCTTGCCCGTGCGTTGACGGTCGGGATGACCGTTCTGGCCATCGCCCTGTCCGTCGCCTTGTTTCTGGGTGTCGAAAAGGTGCGGACCGGGGCGAAATCCAGCTTTGCCGACACGATATCGGGCACCGATCTGATCGTCGGCGCGCGTTCTGGTTCGGTGCAACTGTTGCTGTATTCGGTCTTTCGGATCGGCAATGCGACCAACAACGTGACCTGGGAAAGCTACCGGGATATCGCGGCCCAGCCGCAGGTCGACTGGATCGTGCCGATCTCGCTTGGTGACAGCCATCGGCAGTTTCGCGTCATGGGCACGACGCCCGCGTTTTTCGAGCGCTACAAATACCGGCAGGACCGCGCGCTTGAGGTGGCGACAGGCGCGGTCATGGCCGATCTGTTCGACACTGTGATTGGCGCCGATGTGGCCGCGACGCTGGGCTATGCCGTGGGCGATCCGATCGTCGTTGCGCATGGCCTTGCCTCGTTCACCCAACACGACGATCAACCCTTTCGCGTCTCCGGCATTCTGGCCAAGACCGGCACCCCCGTGGACCGCACCGTCATTGTCAGCATGGAAGCCATCGAGGCGATCCACGTCGATTGGCAAAGCGGCGCGAAAATACCCGGGCGGACAACCCCGGTCGACGCGATCCGCCAGATGGACCTGACCCCGCAGGCGATCACCGCCGCATTGGTCGGGGTCAAAAGCCCGCTTCAGGTCTTTGCCCTGCAACGCGCGATCAACGATTACCCCGAAGAGCCGCTTTTGGCCATTCTGCCCGGCGTCGCCCTGCAGGAACTGTGGCAGATCGTCGGCATCGCGGAAACCGCGCTGACCGGCGTGTCGGCGATGGTCGTGGTGACCGCCCTGATCGGCATGATGGCCACGATTTTTTCCAGCCTGAACGAACGCCGCCGCGAAATGGCGATCTTTCGCGCCATGGGCGCGCGGCCCGGCACGATCCTTGGGCTTTTGGTGCTGGAGGCCGTGCTGATGGCCGCCATCGGCGCGCTGATCGGGCTGTGCCTGCTGTATATCGGGCTGGCCATCGCGCAGCCGGTCGTCGACCGCGCCTTTGGCCTGTGGCTGCCCATTGACGCGCCCAGCCTGCGCGAGTTTTGGGTTCTGCTGGGCGTGGTGTGTGCTGGCGCGATTGTGAGCCTTGTTCCCGCCCTGCGCGCCTATCGCCTGTCTCTTGCCGATGGTATGATGGTGAAATCATGAAACACACAACAAGCAGCCTGTCCCTGACCCGCCGCGCAGCCCTTGCAACCGGATTGGCCGCGCTGGCCCCTTTGCGCCCCACCTGGGCCGCCACCGAACGCGAAATCACCTGGGACGATCTGATCCCGCCCGGCGTGCCCTATTCCGAAATCATCGGCGAAGGCGAGCTGGATCAGGTGAACGACACCTGGAACCCGATCTTTGACGCCAATGCCACCAAGCTAAACGAGGCGCTTGATGGCGCCTATGTCAAATTGCCGGGGTTCATCATTCCGATCGAACAATCGACCAAAGGCGTCACCAGCTTTGTTCTTGTGCCCTATGTCGGCGCCTGCATCCACACCCCGCCGCCGCCGCCCAATCAATTGGTGTTCGTGACCACCGAAACGCCATGGCCGGGGGATCAGTTGTGGGATGCGGTCTGGGTGATCGGGCACATGCGCACCCAGCTGCAGGATACCGAAGTCGCGGAAACCGGATACGCCCTGACCGCCGAGAAAATGGAAATCTACGTATGGTAGGCGTCTCGCGCCGGGCAGCGCTGGCCGGAATGGCCGCGTTTGTGGCGCATACATCGGCGGCCTTTGCCGAAGAGGTAATCGACCTTGAATGGGACGACCTTCTTCCCGAAGGGGGCGCCGCGCTGCCGCCAACCCTGCGCGGTCTGGTCGAACACGAGGCCGCCCCTTTGGCAAGTCAGCAACCGATATCAGGCGGGGTGCGCACCGATTGGAACGGCAAGATCGTGCGCCTGCCGGGGTTCATCGTGCCCGTCGGTTATGAGGGCACCGGCGTGACCGCCTTTATCCTTGTGCCCTATGTCGGCGCATGTGTGCACGTCCCGCCGCCGCCGCCCAACCAACTGGTATTCGTGACCACCCCGACCCCCTATGAAGACCCGGGCCTGTTTGAACCGGTCAACGTCACGGGAATGTTCGGAACCGCGGCGACGTCGACCCAATTGGCGGAAATCGGCTATGCTCTGTCCGCCGACCGGATCGAGCCGTACTAGTCGCGGCCCAAAGCCTTCGCTCAGCGCAACGTGGCCAGGGCCAACCCGTCGACCACGGCTGTGAACGCTTCGGAACGCAGAACCTCGGCACCGGGGCACAGCGCCCGCATCTCATCCGAGACAAACCCCATAAGGCTGGACCCGCCCACAAGAATGACGCGCCCGATCTGTTGGCCATCGACACCGGCGATCTGCAGGGTTTCGGCGGCGGCCTTGCGCAGCAGCGCCCGGTTGTCGGCAAGCACGGCACCAAGGCGGGCAGGGGTGATGG
The DNA here is from genome assembly GCA_947500775.1 of uncultured Paracoccaceae bacterium. GTDB lineage: Bacteria > Pseudomonadota > Alphaproteobacteria > Rhodobacterales > Rhodobacteraceae > CANMTD01. Next base: position 64,297 of record CANMTD010000006.1, on the reverse strand, counting down.
GTTCCGACAATCCCGGTTCGATGAACCCCATGTCGATCTGCCCTGCATCGGCGCCCATGTTCGCGGCGATCTTGCCGCGTTCGACGGCAAAGGCCAGCTCGTGTCCCAGTTCCAGTTCCAGCACGGTGGCAAAGCGGGCCATCTTTTGGCGATCAACCGCGACCCGGACCATTCCGGACACCATCCGCCGCGTTTCGGCGGTGTATAGAAACGGGATCTTGGCCCATGTCGAAAGATTGACATAGGGCGCGCGCGGCACCGGCAACAGGCCTTCGCCCATCTCGCGGCGCAGCTCTCCGCCAAGGCCCAGCAACGGCATGGCGTGGGCCATCGAAACCGCGTGGTCAAAATCGGTGCCGCCCAGCCGGATGCCGTGGTTGGCAAGGATATCCGGCCGCGCGCCCGCATTGCGAAAGACCGAGAAATCCGAGGTGCCGCCGCCGATATCCACGATCAACCCGGTCGTGTCCGCGGCCCCCATGCCGTGGCTGGCCATGGCCGCGGCCTCGGGTTCGGCCAGAAAGCTGACCTCGTCAAACCCCGCCGCCAGATAACAGGCACGCAGGTCATCCTCGGCCTGCGCGTCCTTTGCGGGATCAGCGGAATGAAAATGCACCGGCCGCCCCGACAACGCGCGACGGAATTGCAGCCCGGTCGCCGTTTCCGCCCGCAGGCGCAATTCGATCAGGAAATCGGTGATGATCTCGGCGATTGAGCGGCGGCGCCCGCCGATCAGGCGCGTTTCATGCACAAGCGGCAGGCCCAGCACGCTTTTCAACGCGCGCATATACCGCCCGTCTTCGCCGGCAATCAGGGCCTCTGCCGCAGCCGCGCCGATCCGCATCGCCCCGCCATCGGTGGGAAAGAAAACGGCCGTGGGCAGGGTCTCGGACCCATGTTCGATCGGAATGCGATAAACCCCGTGTTCGAACGGTACCGCAGCGGCGGAATTCGAGGTTCCGAAATCAATTGCGAGTGTATCTGTCTGCATGGCACCACCGGCTCAAAGAGCCGCACCTGCTAGCGGAATTCCGGCAGGGGGGCAATTCGATTTGCGGGCTGGCCGATGGATATGCAGGATTCAAATGGGCGAGGCGCCGCAGGATCATCTTTGGCGAACAGGCATGCGGCGCCCCTGAACCTTCAGACCTGGGCGCAGCCACCGTCGACGAAGACTTCGCTGCCGGTCATGAAGCTGCTGTCGGGCAAGAAACCCCGCGACACCCGCTGTTTCGGATTTGGAACGCCTTGGACTTTCCGATAGACCACACAAATCACTAAAATCGACGGTGCAGTTGACACCCATTGAAAGGCCGCCAGTGTGACGATGAACTTTGCAGAGAAGATTTTGGAGACGGTCGCTGTTGCGCTGATAACTGTTGATCCATCTGGGCGGATTGTCTTTGCGAATCCTGCGGCAGCACAGCTTGTTGGTCATTCGCCCGAAGAACTTGAGGCTCTTCCAATCACAGATTTGCTTCCTGACTGGGGGGCAAAGACCCAAGACAACCAGGCCGTGCCTCCAGCCACCACTGCGGTCCTGCGAGAGGTCCGCTGCCATCACAAGTTTGGAAAACTGTTGGCTTTGGCCGTGCGATTCACGCCGTGGTCAAACGATGCCGATGGCCTGTATCACACCCTGGCGATGCGCGATATCTCGGCAGAGGTGGCCTTGGAAAGATCACGGCGGTCCGATGAACGACGCATTGCCCACGCGGTGATAGCTTCGAAGATTGGTATCTTCGAGGTCGACGTTATCAATCAAACCTCACATGTGTCCGGTGCGTGGCGGGAACTGATGGAAATAGGGCCCGACGAAGACATCCAGCTGCAACAGGAATGGCTTAATCGCATCCACCCGGACGATCGCTCTCTCGTTCAGAAGGCGAACCAGGACTGTATCGATGGGAAGACCGACCACTCGGTTACAGATTACAGAATGCGGTCGCGAAACGGCACGGAATGGCGCTGGATGCGATCCGATGCCGTGGCCAGCGATCGCGACGCCACCGGAAAGGCGACGCGACTTGTCGGCGCGCAGACCGATATCACGGATAGCAAGCGGGCCGAACAATCACTGCGCTTAAGCGAGCTGCAGTTCCGGTCGGCCATGGAACATGCCCCCATCGGCAAGGCGCTGCTTGCGCCCGACGGGCGATGGCTGAAGGCCAATCAGGCGATGTGTACGTTCCTGGGCTATACCGAAGAGCAACTTCTTTCTTCCGATTTTCAGACGGTGACCCATCCGGACGATCTCGACAAGGATGTCGAGCATGTGAAGAGCCTGCTGGAAGGTGACAAACAGACCTATTCGATGGACAAGCGATACGTGCGGGGGGACGGCAAGATCGTCTGGGGCCAATTGAGCGTCGCGTTGGTGCGGGACGAAAAGGGCGAGCCCCTGCATTTTATATCGCAAGTTGTCGACATAAACGAACAACGACAGTTGCAGCGCATGAAGCGAAACTTCGTGGCCACCGTAAGCCATGAATTGCGCACACCGGTGACCGCAATTTCTGCGGCGCTTGCTCTGATCGACTCGACGTCCAAGGAAATGCTCCCGGAAAAAGTCAAAAAGCTGGTCTCGATCTCGCATCAGAATGCCCTGCGACTGCGCCTGCTTCTGGATGATATTCTGGACTTCGAACAACTATCATCCGACAAGATGTCGATAAACTTAGTGACCGCCGATGTAACCAATATCGTCGCGCAATCGATCCGGTCCAACCAGCCCTTTGCAAATCAATTTGAGGTAGATGTAACCCTTGAGGCCCCAGATCAGGCGCTTCACGCAAATGTCGATCCGGATCGGCTTCATCAGGTTATGACCAACCTTCTGTCCAACGCCGCTAAATTCTCACACGAAGGGGGGCAGGTTGAGGTTCGGGTACTCGCCGACGGTGATCATCTGCTCATCAAGGTCAACGACCATGGCATAGGAATTCCCGCGCAGTATCACGATTCCCTCTTCCAACCGTTCCTGCAGGTGGCCCCGCCAGATACCCGCAGCCGGATGGGGACGGGCCTTGGTCTGAGCATTTCGAAACAATTGATCGAGCACATGGGGGGAACGATTGGCTTCCAAAGCAAGGAGCAAGAGGGAAGCGAATTCTGGGTCAGGCTTCCGATGTAGGGTAGGGTGATCGGGTCTTTGGCGTGGCCCGCCGCTGCGCCATACTCGCGCGCAACGGCGGAAATGCTCATATCTGAAAGCTGCTAACGCGCCTGATATTCGGAATGGCCGGTGCCGAAAGTTTCTTTTCGACCCGCACCATCGCCCGTTTCACCGCCTGAGGCTCAAGAATTTCCAAACTCAGACGGTCGCCCATCAGGGGTTGCACGGCCGCGCCGACGGCAATTTCAATATCGAGAAGCGCTCCATCGTCATAGCTCAAATCCTTTTCGTCAAGAATGCCTTGGATGTCGGCTTCCAGCCGCTCTGGCCAATCTAACCTCGCAGCCGTTGAACTGCAGATGAAATTGCCGCCGCCGAGGTAGCACAGGATAACAGATCCCAATGCCTGAACGGCCCCAACTGCATCCGCGACATGTTCTAGCACATAGCTGAGTTCCGATGATGAACCCCTGTCGAAAATCGCCTTGCAATCGAGAACGTGAATACAGAAAAATGCGGTCGCCTGCGCCCCCGATCGGGACAGTTGTGCCAGATAGTTTTCGAACGCCGACTTTGCGACCAGGCCTTTCACCCTGCCAATATCGAAGGCGTCGTCAAATCCCGTCTCGCGACGGTCATCATGCGCATCCTCTGCCGTGCCAGACTTGTGCAACAGATCCCGGACCTTGCGTTGTTCGTCGCTCAAGAGTTTTGACATGCGCACACGCGAATGGAATTCGGGAATATCGAAAGGCTTGGTCACATAGTCGGTGGCCCCGACCGCAAAAGCGTCATCGATAAACGATTTATCATGCATGGCGGTCAGCATGATGATCGGGGTTTTTTGATGCGCAGGCAGTTTGCGGATCGTATCGCAAAGATCGATACCGTCGCCACCAGGCATCTGGATGTCCAGCAAGAAACATTCGAACGGCGTGGGCGTTTCGGAAATCACGCGCAGAGCATTCTGCGCCGAACTGGCGACAGTCACATCAGTGATCCCTACGTCCTCCAATATCATGGGCAGAAGGTCGCGAATGGATTCATCATCGTCCACGGCTAGTAGCTTCATCGAATGGCACCTATAGGTTGTTCTGTTTCATTAGTTGTTCTCACCGGGAACTAACGCGTCAAACCAGAAAATTGTTCCTCAAAACAGGAAACAATGCACATACGCAAAAAACACTACATATCAGACCTTTGTAGGTGATGTGAAGTTCATATATTTGCATTTTGCACCGATCACATCACAAAAAAACCGCAAACTGATGGTTTTTTGGGAACAGTTTATCTGTCGATGTTTGGAACCATCCACCCATCCTTGCGTTGTTCTTTTACGAGTGTCCACAACTTTTAGAGAAGTAACAGATGGAGCAAAAAAATGGCCATAGGGTATCTGGTGATCTCTACAATCGCGGGGCTTATTGCGTTTATCGGCGCCTTGGCTCTTGGCATTCCATTCTGGTTCGCACTCCTGATCTACAGCGGTACCGGAATGCTATCGGTCATCTCGCTTATGACTCTGCAACTGCTTCACGACCGATTCTCGGATGACACCGCCAATAGAACAGAACCGGACGGTTCGGGGTTTGCCGACGATCCCCACACCTTGAAAATAGTTGAGATCCAATCAGACGCTCCGGACGATGGCCTGCTGACGACAGCAAATATTTTAGCGGTGGACGATGACCCGTCGCTGCGTGAACTGATCCCGATGTTAACGGCTGAATCTGAATTGGGGAACGTCACGACCGCCTCTTCGGGCCATCAGGCCCTGGAAATCATCGAAAGCGCGCCAACTGCTTTCAACTGCTTTCTGTTGGACATCAGTATGCCGGGTATGGACGGCATTGAGCTTTGCAATGCAATCCGCAAGCTGCCCGCGCATGAAAATACTCCGATCATCATGCTGACCGCGATGCGGGACGTGGAGTATTTGAGTCTCGCCTTCAAAGCAGGGGCTACAGACTACGTGACCAAACCGTTCGACATTGTTGAATTTGTAGAACGTGTTCGGGCAGCGAATGGCGGCCCAGACCTTCGAAAGCGGACGGTCGGTGCCCTGCGAGAAACGAATGCACTTCCCATGAGCCCAATCGCGCGAACGGGAGGATAATCGACCTAAGCCGGATTTTCAGGTGAATTCTGACGGAGCATGCGGGAAATCACTTCGCGATTTTGTCCGTAACATGAATACGCACGCGTCTTTCCGGGGCGTCTTTGTTAAGTTTTTGCCCATGCGGTTCTTTCCTGCCGCCAGCACCGGTATTTTTTGCATCGGCATTGAAGAACACCCGGGGGATCCTGAGGACGTTGTTTGGAGGGCGTTTCTCTTGCCCACGGCAATTCAGGAAAGCGAAAGCCGATCATTTATGGCGCCTCGGACCAGGCGCCATAAATGCAGAATAAATTTGGGCCGACTATCTTCCCAGCTCTTTCCCTGTGCGAAACCCTTGAAGAAAGGCCACAGCGACGTTCTCGACTGGTGTTGTCGGGGTGGGGCGGGGCGCAGAGTCCGCGCAGGGCTGTGGGCGCGAGCGTGATCCGATGAAAAGCGCAATGATACCGGCGCCTAGATAGGTCAGGCCGATTACCAATGCCGCGAACTGAGCATCGCGCAAAGCCGAAAGCACAAGCCAAGCCGCCACCGTCAGGAAACCCGTGCCAACGCCGATCAGCGCGACGCTCACAGCGCCCAAGGCCGCGCGACGCGCACCTTGGGCCGCCTTGTGTTGCAGATCATACAACATCGCGAATTCAGCGACGCGATGCCAAAATCCCGACGAGAAAGCCGACGCCGGCGGCAATCCCGACCGAGGAGGCCGGATTGGCGCGAACGGTCTTCTCGGCCCCTGCATAGGCGTTGCGCGCCTGTTGTTTCACCTGTTCTGCGGTCTCGGCCCCTGCCTTCTTGGCGCTGTTGAAAGTATCGGCAGCGGCTTCGCTCAGATGCGCGGTTTGCGTGCTACCATAGTCCGACAGGGTGTCGGTCAATGCGGCAACATCCGATTTCAAAGTGGCGATCTGTGCCTCCAGATCAGGGGTGTTTTTCTGGCTGCTTCCGTTTGTCTGTGTCCGGGCCATGATGTTTCTCCTTCTTGTCTATTCATGAAGACACAACGCCCCAGCTATCTTGAAGTTCCGCAAATAGATGTCGGAACCAAATCCAACGTCGCAACGTTGATTCTGCATGACGCGCCAGATGGCGCATTCTTGTACATCAATAGGAGGCACCCATGCTTGGTTGGGCACTTACATTTCTTGTCGTCGCTATTATTGCCGGCGTTTTCGGCTTTGGCGGCATCGCCAGCGCATCTGCCGGGATCGCGCAATTCCTGTTCTTCGTCTTCGTGGCTCTGTTCGTCATCGCCATGATCGCGCGCGCAGTGCAGGGCAAACCTCCGGTCTGAAACCGGTGGAGTGTTATGTCCCCCGCCTGGCAACAGGCGGGGGACAGTTCTGTCACGAGACCAGCGTTTCAGTGCTTGAAAAGAACATCGCCTGGCTGACCGCCGAACGCACCTGCTCTTCGCTGTAGGGTTTGGTGATAACAAAGGCCGGTTCCGGGCGCTCACCGGTCAGAAGCCGCTCGGGGAAGGCGGTGATGAAGATCACAGGAATGGCGGCCGCTGCCTTCATGATATCGTTCACCGCATCGATCCCCGATGAACCATCCGCCAGCTGGATGTCCGACAGGATCAAATCCGGTTTGACCTGCGCGCCCAGAGCGACCGCCTCACTCTGGGTGCTGGCTACGCCGGTAATCTCATGGCCCATGTCGGATACGATGCCCTGCAGATCCAGGGCGATGATGGCCTCATCCTCGATCACCATGACACGCCCGCTGATGCTGTCGGCCATTTCGGCTTCGGCAACAGCCAGTAGATGTGCGGCGTTTTCGACATCTATGCCCATGATCAGGGCCACGTCATCCAGGCTGAAATCCTCGATCGTATGCAACAGCAGCGCTTCGCGGGTATTGGGGGTCAGGCGGCGCAAATGTTCCTGCGCACGTTTGGCAAGCCCGGTTTCATCCGCGCCTGTTGGGGCACCTGCACTGGCCCAGATCAGGTGAAAGGCGTGGAACAGCGCGACTTTGGGGTTTTCGATCTGATCAAAAACCGACCGATCGCTCAGCAGGGCCTCAAGCGTAATTGCCGCATATGTGTCCCCGGTTTTCTGATCACCCGTCAATGCGCGGGCATGGCGGCGCAGATAGGGCAACAGGTTGGCTACGATCAGGGACAGTTTCTTTTCTGACGGAGCAGTCGACATTCATTTCGTCCTTTTTTCGTTTTTCTGGGAACCAAACGCACGCAAAGATCGTTTGGTTCCGAAAACTGTGTAAAATTCTGGAAAATCCCCGCGGCATGGACAACACAATGACTCAAGATAATTCAAAAACCAGCCTCGATGAGCAGATCGAGGAAAATTTGCGTAAAGTCTATCAAAGAACTCTCGAAGAGAAGGTGCCCGATCGATTCCAGATCTTGCTTGAAAAGCTGAAAGAGCAGGATGAACAACATGATAAATAACGACAGTACCCCGGCCGATCCGCGGGACGAAATCGTCACCCATCTGCCCGCAATGCGTGCCTTTGCTTTAAGCCTGACGCGCAATCGCAGTCAGGCCGACGATCTGGTGCAGGACGCCGTGGTGAAGGCCTGGAAAAACATTGGCTCTTTCCAGGCGGGCACCAACATGCGTGCGTGGCTGTTCACCATACTGCGCAACACCTTCTATTCCGACCGCCGCAAGCAAAAGCGCGAGGTGCAGGACACCGACGGGGCCTTTGCTGCAACCCTTTCGGAAAAACCACAGCATGACGGGCGCCTGGCTATGGCCGATTTCGAAACGGCGTTCGTTCAGCTCAAAGCCGAACAACGCGAAGCCTTGGTGCTGGTGGGGGCGTCGGGTTTTTCCTATGAGGAGGCGGCTGAGACCTGTGGCGTCGCGGTGGGCACGATCAAGAGCCGGGTCAATCGCGCGCGCAAACATCTGATTGAGCTGATGGACCTACGCGAAGATGAGGCGCTGGAACTCACCGATCAGGAAACCATGGCTGTGGTCACGGCAGGTCTGCCGGTTCGGGGGAACGCTGCGTGAGCAACCCAAGCTGGCGGCAGTTCTTCAACGGGCTTGGATTTCGCGTCGCGGCTTTGTTGACGCTGGCATTGTTTCCGATCGGTTTGATCGCGGTGTCGCTGACGCATCAATTCGCGCAATCGGCCGATCGCCGGGCAGAAGCGGCATTGCTGGCGCTGACAGGGCAGGCGGCGGCCAGTGAAGAGGCGTTGATACGGTCAGGATACGGAACGTCTAAGGCGCTGGCCTCTGCGATGTCGTCGATCGCCAGGGACGTCCCAACGTGTAACCGGATTTTTTCGACTTTTATCGACGAGAACCCAGAGTTTTCCTTTTCCGGATATGTCGGCGCCGACGGAATTCTACGCTGTGGGTCCAGCGCGGTCGGTTTCGATTTCAGCAAAAATGAGGTCTATCAGGGGATGATCGCCGATCCGGCACCTCGCAGTGACCTGATCATCGACGCCCCGATCAGCAAGACAGCGGTCATCGTTGTGTCAACGCCTGTGTTCCGGGACGGCACATTTGATGGCTATGTCGCCGTATCCTTGCCCCATAACGAAACCCGCGCGCAGTTGGAACAACTGCCTTCAGAGCGCCCAATCGAACTGATCACCTTTAACGATGAAGGCGAGGTATTGAGTGCCGAAGGCGGACTGGAAGGCGTCGAGATGCGCCTGCCGGCTGGCATGCCGCTGATCGATTTCACCACGCAGGCCCGTTCGTCTTTTTCCGGGCGTACAAATGGCGGCGAGGACCGGGTTTTCGCGGCCGTGCCGATTTTGCGACACAGCGTTTACGCCATGGGAAGCTGGCCGCACGAACATTTGACGGTCGCGCCGGGTATTGCCGTTGCCACGCCGATAATCTTTCCGATAGCCATGTGGCTGACCAGTCTTGGAGTAGCCTTCTTTGCCGTACACCGGCTGGTGATTAAACACATACGGCACCTTAGCCGCGACATGCGGTGCTTTGCAGTCACGCGCCAGCACCATGATGGACCGCTGGACAAAACGGTGCCGCAAGAGCTGTTTGACATTGATGCTGCCTGGCGGGAATTGGCCGAAACCGTGATGCGGGAAGAGGCCGAACTGGAAGGCACGATCCATGACAAATCGGTTTTGCTGAAAGAGGTGCATCACCGGGTGAAGAACAACCTGCAGCTCATCGCGTCAATCGTGAACATGAAGATCCGAAAGGCCAAGACCCCCGAAGCGCGTCAGGCCCTGAAAGAGGTTCAGAACCGGGTCATGAGCATCGCAACCGTCCATCGCAGTCTTTATGATACGACGACCGAAGGCCGCGTGCGTGCTGATGAGTTGCTGCGCGGCACGGTTGGAAAACTGCTGGCCGCTGGCGTTCCGAATGAAGCAAACCTGAAAATCTCGCAGCACTATGACCCAATCGTCCTCTATCCGGATCAGGCGGTGCCTTTGTCGCTGTTGGCGTCCGAAGCCGCAACCAATGCGCTGAAATATCTTGGTCGCCACGAAGAAGCCCCGCCCAGCATTGATGTCCGTCTGGTGGTTTCGAAGTCCGGGCGCGCGGTGTTGTCGATCGTGAACAGCAAGGGAACGCCGATAGTTCCGCCGGAACAGGTCCGTGGAACCGGCCTTGGAACCAACCTTATCACAGCCTTCACACGACAGTTGGGCGGACGGCTTGAGCAAATCGACGAACCCAATCGCTATGCTGTTTTCGTGGACTTCCCGATTGCGGATTTCGACGCCGATGCGGCCGATAGCGACCTGTCGGAGTTGTAGTCGTGGCGGATCAGCGGGCTGTTTGTCTTTGAAGACGAAGTCAAAGTCGCCGACACGCTGCAAGTTCTGATCGCCGCCGGGCTTCGCGTTGTTTGAAATCCCTCTGTTGTCGGCCCCAAAGCGCCGAGGCGTCGGTGGTTCCGGCACGCCTATGAAAAGGGCCGCCCCAAAGGGGGCGGCCCAAACGCATCACTTATAGGGAAGCTGGTTACCCTTCGACGGCAGGGCGGCGTTCCAACTGCTCTTGCGTAGCGCTGACATAGACGCGCAGATCATTGCCACCATCGGCGCGAAGGATCTGCAATTCGTCAAAGGCGATGGCGATGCGGTGTTCGCCAAGGCCCAGAAAACCGCCAACATCGGCAAAGACGGTTTCGATTTGACCATCCTGCGTCAGCTCAAGCGCGGCGATCTCACCGATCCATTCGTCCGTCTTGCCATACAGCGCAGCACCCTGCAGTTCTTCGGCAGTCAGGTCGGTTGCGGTCACATCCGCATAGCCTTTGTGCGCGCTGACCGGGCGTTCCCAAGCTGGCGGCATCGCGTGGGTTTCAGATTCGTTCATCAGAACGGCATTTTCAATGCTGGCGCGTTCGAATTGCGGAGCGTTTTCCAGCATCACGCGGGAGCCGTTTGCCGCAACAAAGTAGTTACCCGCATTGTCCTTGTCCTGAATGATCTTCAGTTGGGACATGTCGACGGCCACGGTCTTTTCGCCTATGCCCAGAAAGCCGCCAATATCCAGGATCACGGCTTTTACATCGCCGTCGCGGCTCAGCAGCAGGTCGCTGATCTCGCCGATATCGTTCCAGTTGGTTTCCATGTCGGTGGCCGACGCCTCGCTGGCATCGATTTCTGCCACGTAAAGGCGTTTTCCGATCAGGTCGCTGCCAAAGAGGTCGGTCTGCTGCGAATGTGCCACGAACCCTTTGGTTTGCATGCCGCTGGATGTCATGTGGCTATCGGCCAGCGCCGGGCCAGCCAGCATCAGGGCAAGAGCACTGGAAGCAAGCATATGTCGCATTCTTAATCTCCTCAAATCGGTTGCGTTTTCCGAAGCGGAAGCGTTCCGCCCGGTCGTCAACTCAACGCGCTCCCCTCGTGCGATGTTCCAAGATTGTCTGATTTACCCATCCTCAGGCCAGCAGTGTCGCAATCAGCCCGGCCAGTCCGCCAAAGACGAAAAGACCCGCCAAAACAAACAGCCCATCCCGTGCCACAAGGCCCACCGCCAGCAGGCTGACGCTGGCCCCGACCATCGAGGAACTGAAAGGCACGACTTCCAGAAATGGCATCAGCAGCCCGGCCAGAAGACAGGTCAGTTCGGGCAGCAGCACACCGGGGAATGATACCAGGAAAGCAAGCCGGGGGCGGGTAATCCGGTCAAGCCAGTGTCCGGCCCGTTCCAGCCAAATGCTGGCCTGTTCCATGCGGGCACCAGGCAGGCGGCGGCGCAGCAGCCAGTTCGGCAGCCACACCGTATCGGCACGCCACAGCATCTGCACACTGACCAGTGCGATGGCGATACCGCAAACGGCCGAGAACCCCGGAATCCCGCTAAGCGGTGTGACCACGGCCAAAGCGGGCACCAGAAGCATCGGAGCGATGGCACCATGCCCCAGAGCTCCTGTCAGGTGGGCGACGCTTACCCTGTCGTGATTTTGCGCAGCTTCGGTGCTGCGATGTACGATGTCGGTAACTGACTGTGTGTCATTGGCCTCTGTGCCCATGTTTTATTCCTTCCGGGGTGGCTGGATCGCGGGGATACCCCCGCTCTGTTAACCAACCGCTTGCGGCGTGAAATGTTCCCGGCCCATGAACCCCGCCCTAAAGGGCGACTTTTGCCGGCGCCACCTTTCGGCAGGAAAAACGTGAAATGATTTCAGTTGTTTGGAACAAACTGCCTTGGCCGGGGGTTGGGTCTGCATATGACGGCTGCATACAATCCCGTGCGGTCGAACCAATGACGGAGACAACATCATGAAACGTATTATCCTGACATCCGCGACACTTGCCCTGGCTGCAGCAGGCCCCGCCCTGGCCGCGCTTGAAGCAACGGCCGTAACCGACCTGAACCTGCGCGCAGGTCCCGGCCCGCTTTACGAAGTTGAAGGCGTGATCAGTGGTTTGGACACTGTGAACGTTGAAGGCTGTCTGGCCGATGCGCATTGGTGCAAGGTGAACTACAAGGGTGAAACTGGCTGGGCCTATGACGACTATCTGGACTTCACCACTGCCACTGAAACCGGCACCGAGGTCGAAACACTTCTGATCGACGACCAGAATGACGAGTCGATGGTCGCTGGCTCCGTGATCGGTACCACGATCGGTGTGATTGTCGGCGGGCCTGTGGCCATTGCAGCCGGTGCCGTTGGCGGCGCAATCGCAGGTGGTATGCATGACCCGGACCCCGAGGTTTACGCATATGTCGGCGAAAACCCGGTCGATAGCGTCTATTTGGACGGCGAGGTTGTTGTCGGCGCCGGTATCCCTGAGGATATCGAAGTCCACGACATTCCCAATAGCGAATACACATATCTGACCGTGAATGGTCAGCCGGTAATTCTGGAACCGGGTGAACGCAAGATCGTGCATATCATCCGTTGATACACGCAAGAAACCAGATCATTGTGATCGAATTCAGGTCGGCGGAAACGCCGGCCTGAGCATGCGACCCGCAACAAATTATACCGATAATCAATCTTATGTTAATAATCTAGACGGCCTCCAAAGCCAGTGCGATTCCTTGTCCAACCCCAACGCACATTGTGGAAAGTGACCGTTTCCCGCCTGTCAAAGACAGTTCCAAAGCGGCTGATCCGGTGATGCGGGCGCCTGACATGCCCAATGGATGCCCCAGCGCGATCGCGCCGCCGTTCGGGTTCACACGTGGGTCGTCGTCGGCGATGCCAAGGGCGCGCAGGGTGGCAAGACCCTGGCTGGCAAAGGCCTCGTTCAATTCGATCACGTCGAAATCCGCCTGTGTCAGCCCCAGCCGCGACAGCAGTTTTTGCGAGGCGTGCACCGGGCCGATCCCCATGACCCGCGGCGCGACTCCGGCCGTGGCCCCGCCCAGTATCCGGGCAATCGGTGTCAGGCCATGTTTCGCCGCCGCCTGAGCAGAGGCGATGATCAGCGCCGCCGCCCCGTCGTTGACGCCCGAGGCATTGCCGGCGGTGACCGAGCCGCCCTTGCGAAACGGCGTGGGCAGGCTGGCCAGTTTTTCCAGCGATGTCGCGCGCGGATGTTCGTCGGCGGCGCACACGACCGGGTCGCTCCGGCGCTGTGGAATCGTGACGGGCGTGATTTCCTTGGCAAGGCGGCCATTCGTTTGTGCGGCGGCCGCTTTGATCTGGCTGCGCAAGGCGAATGCGTCCTGATCCGCGCGGGAGATGTTGAAATCCGCGGCGACGTTTTCGCCGGTTTCCGGCATCGAATCCACGCCGTATTGCGCCTGCATCAGCGGGTTCACGAAACGCCAGCCAATGGTGGTGTCGTGGATTTCGGCCGCGCGGGAAAAGGCGCTGGTGGCCTTTGGCATCACGAAAGGTGCGCGGCTCATGCTTTCGACGCCGCCTGCGATCAGCAGATCAGCCTCGCCCGCCTTGATCGCCCGCGCCGCCGCGATGACCGCGTCCATCCCCGATCCGCACAGCCGGTTGATGGTCGTACCCGTCACGCCCTGCGGCAGCCCCGCCAGCAAGGCCGACATCCGCGCCACGTTGCGGTTGTCTTCGCCCGCCTGATTGGCGCAGCCATAGATCACATCATCGACGGCCTGCCAGTCCACACTCGCGTTCCGCGCCATCAAGGCCCGCAGGGGCACGGCCCCCAGATCATCGGCGCGCACCGTGGCAAGTGCGCCGCCGAAACGGCCGATCGGCGTGCGGATGTAATCGCAAATAAAGGCGTCCTGCATGGCGTTTCCTTACAGATCGGGGGTGATCAGATCGACGACGGGATCGGTGATATGCAATTCCGCGCCGGTGACATCCTGCAGCGCGGCAAGCGAAATCTGCGGCAGCTTTTCGCGCAGGACAAAACGGCCCGCTTCGATATCGACCACCGCAAGGCTGGTATAAACGCGGGTCACGCAGGCCAGCCCGGTCAGGGGAAAGCTGCAGTGTTCAACCAGTTTCGGGGCGCCCTTTTTGGTCACGTGATCGGTGATGACCGCGACCCGTTTGGCACCGTGGACCAGATCCATCGCGCCGCCCACCGCCGGCACGCCCTTGTCCCCCACACGCCAATTCGCCAGATCGCCGTTCTGGGCAACCTGATAGGTCCCCAGAATGGCCACATCCAGATGACCGCCCCGCACCATCGCGAAACTGTCGGCGTGGTGGAAAAACGATGCGCCCGGGTTCAGCGTGACCGCCCGTTTTCCGGCGTTGATCAGATCCCAATCCTCATCCCCGGGCGCGGGCGAAGGGCCAAAATCAAGCAACCCGTTTTCGGTGTGGAAAATCGCGCGCCGCCCGTCGGGTTGATACTGCGCGACCTTTTCGGGAAAGCCGATGCCCAGATTGACATAGGCGCCATCGGCGATGTCCTGCGCGGCGCGCCATGCGATCTGGGCGTTGGAAAGGCTGATCTGGGTCATGGGTAAACCTCGCCTGCACGGATAAGCAGTTCTTCCTGTTTGGGGTCCGGGATCTCGATCAGGTGATCGACGAACAATCCGGGGGTGATGACATGCTCTGGGTCGATCTCGCCCGCCGTGACGAGTTTTGATACCTGAGCGATGGTCATCTGCGCCGCGGCACACATCAGCGGGTTAAAGTTGCGGGCGGTTTTATTGTAGGTCAGGTTGCCGTGGGGATCGCCCAGTTCGGCCTTGATCAGCGCGAAATCGGCCTTCAGCCAGCGTTCCTGCACGTATGACCGCCCCTCGAATTCCGCGACCGGTTTGCCCTTTGCCAGTTCGGTGCCGAACCCTGTGGGCGTATAGAACGCGGGGATTCCGGCACCGCCTGCGCGGATGCGTTCGGCAAGGGTTCCCTGCGGCACCAGTTCCAGTTCAATCTCGCCCGCCAGATACTTTTCGTTGAACGCCCGCGCGTCTGATGAGCGCGGGAAAGAGCAGATCATTTTCGCGACCATCCCCGCGTCGATCATCGCGGCGATGCCGATACGGCCATTGCCGGCATTGTTGTTGATAACCGTCAGATCCCTGGCGCCATGATCAATCAGCGCGTGGATCAATTCGATCGGGGCCCCCGCCCCGCCAAACCCGCCGATCATCACGACCGCCCCATCCGGAATCTGCGCAATGGCTTGACCCGGGTTGCGAAGTGTCTTGTCCATGTCCGATGCTCCAACAATTGACATTGGCCTAGGCGACATGGGTCTCGACGGCAATATACTTTGTGCGTTATAGTAATTTTGTTTACATATCGCACAAATGGACCCCCAGATGGAACAGCGCGACATCATGAGTGGACTGGCCAAGGGCCTGTCCGCGATCGAAACCTTCACCGCCGACAAACCGCGCCAGTCCATCGCGCAGGTCGCCGCCGCCTCGGGCCTTGACCGGGCAACCGCGCGGCGCTGTCTGCTGACGCTCGCGCATTTGGGATATGCCGATTACGACGGGAAATTCTTTACGCTGACGCCACGGATCATGCGCCTTGGGACGGCCTGTCTGGCGACCATGCCCCTGCCCCAGATCGTGCAGCCGTGGCTGGACAAACTGTCGGACGATCTGGGCGAAAGCACCTCGGTCTCGATCCGGGACGACAGTGAAATCGTCTATGTCGCGCGGGCAGCACAGCGCAAGGTCATGTCGATTTCCCTGACGCCGGGATCGCGGCTGCCTGCCTATTGCACCTCTATGGGCCGGGTTCTGCTGGCCGCCCTGCCCGAGGAAGAGGCGGCAGCCGTCTTGAACGCAGCCCCATTGATCGCACGCACGCCGCGCACGCTGACATCACCCGATGCGGTGCTGGCAGAGCTGCGCAAGGTGCGCGCCCAGGGGTATGCGGTCATCGACCAAGAGGTCGAACTGGGGCTTATTTCAATCGCCGTGCCGATTTACGACGCCCGTGACCGTGTCGTTGCCGCCCTTAACCTGGGGCTGTCGTCGCACAACGCGCAGGTCGATACCCTTGCGACGCTGTATCTGGACAAGCTGCGCGAAATCCAGTCCGAGTTGCGGCAGGTTCTTATCTAGCGCCGCGCTTGGCCCAATCCGCGAAAATCCGCGCGGCGGCGTCATCGGCGGCTTGCGTCGGTCGGCCCAGCGACAGCTCTGCCTGCCAATCCAGATTGGCGACCTCTGGCATGGCCTCGGCCAGGGGAACCCCGGTGTCCCGGGCCCGCAACACCGCATCGCGCACCAGCGTTTTCGCAGCCGCGCGTGGCATGTGGGGGGCAAGGGCAAAGCTTGCCGCCTCGGCCAATGCTCCGCCGCCATCTGCGGCAAGGTTGGTGGCCATCGCGGCGGGGTTGGGGCGGATCGTCCGGGCCAATGTCGCGCCATGCCCAAGTGCTGCCCCCGCCGCCAGTATCATCTGGGGCAACACCATCCATTCAAGCGACCACCGCATCCCGTCGCGTTCTTCCCCGGCGGCGCCTGCCGTGGCCAAGGCGGGGGACAGCGCGGTAACAAGGGCCGCCAATGTCTGAATCGCCTCGGCCTGTATCGGGTTGGATTTGTTCGGCATGGTCGAGGACCCGCCACCCTGAACGGCCAGCTCTGCGATCTCGGACCGGGCCATCGTGATGATGTCGCCCGCAAGCTTGGCAAGGGCCGCGCAAAGCTGGGTAAGCCACGCACCAAGCTGCAGGATCGGGCTGCGGTCGGTATGCCAGACATCCGCATCGGCAAGGTCAAGAATTGCGGCGAATTCCCCGGCAATTTCGGGCCCGTCGGGGTGCAGAACGGTGTTGGTCCCGACAGCACCGCCAAGCTGTACGCGCAGCAGGGTCGCGCGCAGCCCGGGCAGCTCATCATACAGGCGCAACAGCGGCTGCGCCCATTGCGCCACCCGAAACCCAAAGGAAATCGGGGCCGCGATCTGGGTCCGGGTCCGCCCGGCCATCGGCAGCCCCTGATGCTGTGCGGTCAGGTCCTGCAACGCGTCGATGGTTTCGGCAAGCCGGGTTTCGAATACCACCAGACAATCGCGCAATTGCAGCACGGTCGCGGTGTCGATGATATCCTGGCTGGTCGCGCCCCAATGCAGCCACTGCGCGGCCTGATCCGGGATATGCCCGCGCAAAAGCGGCACCAGACCGGGCACCGGCAACCCGTTCTGCGCCGTTGAGGCGGCCAGGTCCGCCACCGGAACCTCAACGGCCCCCAACGACGCTGCAATCTGATCCGCCGCATTTTGCGGAATCGTACCACAACGGGCCTGCGCCTGCGCCAAGGCAACCTCAACACGGATCATCTGCCGTATCTGATTGCTGTCAGACAGGATTTCCGAAAGGTCGCGGTCGCCGAACAGATCGGAAAACAGCGTGTTTTCAAGCGGCGATACAGCCATGATCCACCTTGTGCCTAAAGATCAAGGAATACCGTTTCACCGGCGCCCTGAAGACGAATGTCAAAACGATATGCGCCGTCACCGGTCTTTTTTGCAAGCAGCGTGTCAACCCGGGGCCGTTGTTCGATACGGGACAAAAGCGGGTCGTCGCTGTTGTCCTCATCGTCAAAATAGATCCGGGTGGACAGGCCAATATTGATGCCGCGCGCAACGATCCAGACCGAAAT
This sequence comes from uncultured Paracoccaceae bacterium, assembly GCA_947500775.1. Taxonomy (GTDB): domain Bacteria; phylum Pseudomonadota; class Alphaproteobacteria; order Rhodobacterales; family Rhodobacteraceae; genus CANMTD01. The sequence goes on along the minus strand of CANMTD010000006.1, from coordinate 46,617 downwards.
ATGCGGCGCCTGAAACCCGCCCCCACGCATCGGGGTTTTGCCGGGTTTGACGGTGCGCAGGGTGAATTCGCCCGTGTCCTTGTCGGCGGCAAAACGGCAGAACCCATTCACCGCGGGATCGGCCCCATCCTGCCCGGCAAACAGCCCTGCGGCATCGGGTTGCCAGCTTTCGATCATCGCGTCGCGCATTGCCCAGCCCGTGCCGTCGTAAACCGACCCGGTGATGGTAATGATCTGGCCCTTTGCCCCATCGCTGATCGGCGAAAGGCCAAGATCTTCGGCGTAAATCCCCTTCAGCCCGGCAAAGGACGGGATACAGCCGATATGCACGTAAGGCCCGGCGGTCTGCGATGCGGTTTCCGTCAATGTGTTCAGGTCTTGCGTCATCTCACATCCCCTCTGGTCTATTTTCGAACATGGTCTGGCGGCGGCCGCGCAGCACGATGTCAAACTTATAGGCCAGAAAATCCATCGGTCGGGCCTTGGTCATATCCAGCGGTGCGACAAGCTGGTCCAGCTGACCACGATCCTTGACCGTTGCCGCGATGGGGCACATGTCGATCAACGGGTCGCCCTGAAAGTAAAGCTGTGAAATCAGCCGCTGACCAAAGCTGTGGCCGAAGACGGAAAAATGGATATGCGACGGCCGCCAGTCGTTCGCGCGGTTTGGCCAGGGATAGGCGCCGGGGCGGATCGTCAGAAATTCGTAATAGCCCTGTTCATCGGTGATCGTGCGCCCGCAGCCGCCGAAATTCGGATCAAGCGGGGCGAAATAAGTGTCCTTGATATGGCGATACCGTCCACCCGCATTGGCCTGCCAGACTTCGACAAGCGTGTGGGGCACGGGGCGGTTGTTTTCATCCAGAACCCGCCCGTGTACCAGAATTCTTTCCCCCACCGCAGCGGCCTTGCCCTTGGTCCAGTTCAGGATCAGGTTGTTGTCCAGCTCGGCCAGCAGGCCATGGCCAAACCGCGGCCCGGTTTCTTCGGACGGGGTGCTTTCCATCGACAGCAACGGCAGGTTCGGCGACCGCGTCATCGATGTTTTATAGCCCGGATCATAGGGCACGGGATGCACGGCGCGGTTGCGGGGGATCAATGGCCCCAGATCGGTCGCGGGATCAGTCATCTGTGGCTTCCTCCATTTCGGCATAGGTTGCCTTGGCAATTTTCAGGGCGTGGTTGGCGCGGGGCACCCCGGCATAGATCGCGACATGCTGAAACGCCTCCAACACATCGCGTTTCGAGGCGCCGGTGCGGGCGGTCGCGCGGATGTGCATCGCGATCTCTTCGAAGTTCCCAAGCGCGGCCAACAGCGCCAGCGTGATCATCGAACGGTCGCGCGGCGTGATCCCGTCCGAGGCCCAGACCGTTCCCCAGGCGGCTTCGGTGATCAGGGACTGAAAACTGGAATCGACGTCGCCCTTGTTCGCCTCGGCACGGTCAACATGGGCGTCCCCCAACACCGCGCGGCGTACCGCCATGCCCGTTTCATATCGTTCAGACATATCCAATCCTTTGCAAGAAATCCGTGATCAGCCGGGCGGTTTCCGCCGGTTTTTCGACGCAGGGCAGATGCCCCGCCCCGTCAATGACATGCATATGGCTGCCCGCGATGCTGGCCACCGTTTCACGCACCAGTTCCGGCGGAGAGGCACCATCTGCGGCCCCGGCAATCCCGATGGTGGGCAGGGTCAGGCGGGCGGTCTGATCGGTCAGATCCGCCTGCGCCAAGGCCGCACAACAACCAAGATACCCCGCAACAGAGGTCCGTTCGAGCATGTTGCGCCAAAGCGGCAATTCGGGACTGTCGCGGAAATCCTGATGAAACCAACGCTCCATCGTCGTGTCCGATATCGCCTGCATGCCTTCGGCCCGGATGGTCGCCATGCGCGCCTGCCACATCTCGGCCGTGCCCATTTTTGCGGCCGTATCCATCAGGACAAGCGCCGCGATCAGATCGGAGCGCATTGCGGCAAGCCGTTGGGCAATCTGCCCGCCAATCGACAGACCCACAAAAACCGCAGGCCGAAGGCCGAAGGCATCCATCAGCGCGCCTGCGTCACCAGCCAGCATGTCCATGTCATAAGGGCCGTCCGACGCATCGCTTAGCCCATGCCCGCGCTTGTCGAACCGGATATACCGCGCGCCAGCGGGCAGTTGCGGGATGACCGCATCCCAGATCCGCAAATCCGTGCCAAGCGAATTGGCAAAGACAACGGCGGGGCCATCCACCGGGCCGTCCACCTGTAGGTGAAAGGTAAGATTGTCGTGGCTGAATGTCTGCATCGCTCCTCCGATACGGTGAATGCCACAGGAAAGGGCGTAAAAATATTACTTATTTCAGGCCCACTATTAACCTATAAGTTAACTCATGAATGCTTTGCTGCGCCTTCGACATATCACCTGCTTTCTGGAAATCGCCCGCCGCGGTAGCCTGACCTCGGCCGCCGCGCATTTGAATATTTCGCCGCCCGCCGCCTCGAAAAACCTGCGAGAGCTGGAAGATATCCTTGGCAAACAACTGTTTGACCGCAGCGGACGGCGGCTGGTCCTGAACAGCGCGGGGCGGGTTTTTCAGCAATATGCCGGCTCTGCCATGATCGATCTGAAGCGGGCCCAGGATTTGCTGAGCGTCGCATCGGCGGAAAAGACGCGGCTGGCGATTGGCATTCTGCCCTCGGTCGCGACGGACCGTTTTCCGCGCGCGGCCCTGCAATTCCGGGCGGCCCATCCGCACGCGATCCTGCGCATCGCCACGGGCCCCAACTGGCAGTTGCTGGACCAGTTGCGCGAGGGCGCGCTGGATATGGTGGTCGGCCGCATGCCCAACCCTGAAAAGATGGAAGGCCTGTCGTTTCAACAACTTGCCAGCGAAGAGGTGATCACCGCCGTGCGCCCCGGTCATCCGCTTCTTGCAACCGATGTTTCGCCGCAGGATATCAAGGAGTTTCCCCTTATCCTGCCGCCGAAGGGCGCGTTGATCTATCCGGTGGTCAGCGCCTATCTGCTGAGAAACGGATTGCAGAATATCGACCCCATTTTCGAAAATGTCTCGCTTGCCTTCGGACGCAAGGCGGTCATGTTGTCGGACTCTATCTGGTTCATTTCCAAAAGCGTCATCGCCGATGAAATCGCCGCCGGGACGATTGTCCGGCTTCCGCTGCGGGACACGATGATGGCGGGCGCCGTCGGGATCAGCATGCGGGAAAACACGCTGATGACCGACGAAATCACGGGTCTTGTTCAGGCGCTGATGGCCCCCGCGACCCCGTCCTGAAGTCAACCCGCCCGGCGCGCCCAATATTCCCACGCCCGGTCATAGCCTTCGCCGGGTTTGCCATCGGCAAGCCGGGACTGGATAAGATCAATCTCTCCGTCGGTCAGGAACTTGACCGGCCCCAGGCTTTGCGCGGTGATCTGAAGCTGGGCGTTCACCTCCAGATAGACGGCGGAATAGACCGCCTCGCGGATCGAGGACCCGATCACCGTCGATCCGTGCCCGCGCATCAGCGCACATCGCCCTTCGGCGACCACACCGGCAAAATCCTGTCCCATTTCCTTCGACGAAATCAGCAGATTGGTGTCGCCGAAACTGTCCTGCGCATCCCAAACCGGAATGTCCTTTCCCAATACGCCGCAGCTGTGCACGATCGGGCGCATCGACCCGGGCGTGACGCTGAAGGGGATGACGCTGCGCGAGTGGCTGTGCACCACCGATTGCACGTCCGGCCGGGCCGCATAAAGCGATCCGTGGATGAACCGTTCCAGAAAGGGTTTGCGGTCATCGCCACCGACCGGCGCCCCGTCGTGCGTAAAGACCATCATATCGTCATGTTCGACCAGCTCCGGCGCTACGGCGCGGGCCATTACGAAATGATCCGGGTTGTCCGGGTGGCGCGCGCTGACATGCCCGAACGCATCGCAGACCCCTTCGGAGGCCAGGATATGGCTGGCGACGACAAGATCGTCGATAATGTCTGAAATCTGGGTCATGAAATTTGCGTCCTGTTCTGTTCCGGCACTGCGCGCCCACATCGTATGGTGCGGGGGCATCGTGTCAATAAGTTGCGTTAATTTTCCTATATATCGGGAATTTTGACTGATCAGGCAGCCGCGTTTGCATCGTGGCATCGGGACATATGGCCGACGTGATGACCGCTGACCAACGCGGCAAGGGTATCGGCATCAACGTCCAGCGCATTGCCGCGCCAGGCGATGTGCAAATCGGGGCGCAGCAGGAAATAATCCCGGCCATAGATCGCGCGCAGGCGGTCGTCTGGGAAGGTTTTGATTTCCAAGGGTAACCCACGGGCCGAAAAGGCCCTTTTCAACGGATCAGCCGCATCCCCCGCGCCGAAACAGACCAGCGTGAACCCGTCCCCGATCACGTCGTGAATAGAAACACCTTTGGAAATCCACACATGCGGGAACCGCACGCCGGTCCACGCGGTCGGGTCATAGGTCCGAAACAACGCCTCGGGCCCGCCGGGTTCATCCCAGATCACCGGGCTGTCGACATAGCGGTATCCCAGTTCGGCCCCGATCATTTCGTTGGTCTTGCGCTGTTCGACATCCGCGACATCCGCCAGGTTCCGACGCTTGGCCGCGCCCTCGGGCGTGTCGTCGGTGAACCCCGGCTGCCACTGCCCCCGCCATTTCCGCCGCCCGGTCGACGCGTATCTTGAGGCGCCGATATTGCGGTCGCCGATCTGGCGACGTTCAATTTCATAGGATCGCAGCAGATTTGGCCCGGCCCAGCCCTGCAGGGTGGCGGCCAGTTTCCACGCCAGATCAATCGCGTCCCCGACCCCGGTGTTCATACCCAGCCCGCCCGTCGGAATGACCAGATGCGCGGAATCCCCGGCAAGGAAAATGCGCCCCTCGCCATAACGATCGGCCAGCAACAGGTTCTGCTTCCATTCGCCGACATACAGCATTTCGTAATCCACGGGGGCGCCGACAACCTGTTCGAACTGGCGCGCCATCGCCGCGTCGTCCTCGACCACCGCGTGCAGGGTCCAGTGCTTGGTCGAATCCTGCATGATCAGGAACGAGGCCTGATTGTCAGCCACGTGGTAATGCCGCCCCTGCCCCGGCCCGTCACCAAGCGGCAGCCTGCCAAACAGATCGTCGCAGCGATAAAGCGCCTGGCGCAGCTTCAACAGATTGCCTTCGCCGCGCAGCGAAATATCCAGCGATTTGCGCACCAGGCTGGCCCCGCCATCGCAGCCAACCAGATAGTTTGCCTCCACCGTCATCGGGGTTCCGTCTGCCCGGCGCAGATGCGCCGTGACACCGTTCTGATCCTGATGCTGGCCTTCGAATTCGACGCCATACATGACCCTGACCGAAGGCAACGCCTCAGCGATGTCCTTCAACAGCGGTTCCAGCGTGTATTGCGACACAAGCTGATACGCCTCGGCAGGTTGCGAACTGTCCTCGGTGGCCGCAATTTCCGCCTGCGCCTTGCTGACCGACGGGTATTCCAGACGCAGCAACGGCGCCTCTGTCATCTTGGTGACGACGAAAACATCCATCGGCACATCGGCGTCCAGCCCGGCGGCGCGTATCTTGTCGGCAATGCCCATACGGCGGAAAATTTCCATCGTCCGCGCGTTGCAGCGTTCCATCTTGGGCAGGAATTCCGGCGCGTCTTTCTTTTCCACAAGCGTACAGCGCACGCCCTTTTGGCCAAGGGCGATGGCAAGAACCAGACCCACTGGTCCGGCGCCGACAATCAGAACGTCCGTTTGCATTCATCTCTCCGTCAGGTGGCAACACGCTGGGCGACCCTACTGTCACGGGCGCATTAATCAACTAATTTTATCATTATATGAGAATTTTAAATCTCGTTGCGATCCACATTGCCCCGACCCCGGCTTTGTTCCATTTTCACCCCAGCACCGGCAGGAGGCCACACAATGCAGCGCCACGAGCGGCTTATTCAGATTCTCGATCTGTTTTCCCAGGAAAAACCCAATTGGGAGTTGGAGGAGATTCACGCCGCACTCGGGCACAGCAAATCGACGCTCTATCGCTATCTGAAAACCCTGACCGACGCGGGGTTGCTGACGACCTTTCCCGGGCGCGGCTACAGTTTGGGGTCGCGGTTTGTCGAATTTGATTATCTGATCCGGGTCACCGATCCGCTGATCCGCCTTGCCGGGCCGGTTCTGACCGAACTTGCCGAGGCGAACGCCTGCGTTGGCCTGCTGTGCCGCCGCTATTCGGACAAGGTGCTTTGCGTCTTTCAACACACGGCCACGACCGAGATTCACAGCAGTTACGAACGGGGCAAGGCGCGCCCGATCTTTCGGGGGGCCGCGTCGCAGGTCATCCTTGCGCATCTGTCCGCCTATCAGCTTAACCGCCTTTACACACCAAACGCGGCATCGTTCCGCGATGCGGGTCTGGGCGATGATCTGGCCGCTGTGCGCCAATCGCTTGGCGCCATTCGCGCGGCAGGCTGGCACGCGACCGAAGGTCAGGTGACCCCCGGTGTCGTCGGCATTGCCGCCCCGCTGTTTGATGAACGCGGCGATATCACCGGCAGTTTCAGCCTGACCCTTCCGGCCGGAAACGTGACCGCCGAAGGCATTCACACGCTTGGCGAAACCGTTGCGGACACGGCGCAGGATATTTCCCAAAGCCTTAGGAAAGACCCCGCATCCTAGGCCGGATCAACCGCACGCCAGTTCAACTGCGTCCCGATCTTGTCCGACAGTATCTTCAACAGGATCGCGACCAGCTCTTTATGCGCCCCATGCCGCCCGTTGCGCCGATTCACAAGACACAGCGTGCGGGTGATCGGCGGGTTCACGATGGACCTGATGGCAAATCGGCCATTGGCGATGTCATCGGAAAACAGCCCGAAGGGCACGATGGAAAAGGCGCGCAGGCTTTCCATCAACTCGCGCTTCAGGTTGACCGCCTCGACCTCCATGACGACATTCAGCGCGATGCCTTCGGCTTCGGCCATCGACTCCAGCAGAACCCGGGTGATCTGGTTCTTGGAATCCAGAATAAGCGGCAGTCGCGCAAGATCGCAAAACGACAGGGCCGGTTCCTTGCCGCGCATCTTGTCCGGGGGGCCGATCAGGACAAGCTCTTCATGAAACAGCGGCAGCGTTTCAAGCAGCGCGTCGCGTGGCGGATCATAGCAAAACGCATAATCCAGCGCCCCGTCGCGCACCCGCGACAGCAGGTCGAAAGACAACCCTTCGTGTACGATCAGCCTGGCCCGGTCCCGGCGGCCCCATTCGGTCAGAAACGACGGCAGCAACGCCTTGCCCGGCGTCGGCGGCATCCCCATCCGGATGTCGGATTTCTGGTTGTTGGCGAAACGCTGGACAGACTCTTTTGCCATGTCCAGACGGGCCAGGATATCGTCAACCTGCGGGCTGAATTCCTTGCCCGCCTCGGTCAGTTCCATGCCGCGGCTTTTGCGGTGAAACAGCGCGGTGCCAAGTTCGGTTTCCAGCGCCCGCACCTGCACCCCAAGGGCGGGCTGCGACACCCCCATTTCCCGGCTGGCCACGGTCTGGCTGCCGGTGCGCACAACGCTTTGGAAATATCTTAGCTGACGCAGATTCATCACCATCCCCCCCAATAGTGATATAATTATTTCTTATATTGCTAAAGGTAAACGGTCTTTGTCCCCATCCGCGCCGGTGGCTAGCATTTGGCGGAATTTCAGATGGAGAGACCCTTTGCGATATATCGACGCCTTCAACCATTTTTTCCCAAAGCCGCTTTGGGATGCCATGCAAAAGTCAGAGGGCACGGCAAAAGATATCGGGTCCCGCATGCGCGGTGTTCCGGCCATCTATGACCTTGATGAACGCTTTCGCGTGATGGATCAGTTCAGCCATCATGACTACACGCAGGTGATTTCGCTGGGCATGCCGCCACTTGAATCGCTTGGCACCCCGGCCCAGACCGAGGAACTGGCCCGCCTTGGAAACGACGGTCAAGCCGAACTGGTCGCCAAACATCCCGACCGCTTTGTCGGGTTTCTGGCGTCTTTGCCCATGAATTCACCCAACGCGGCGGATGAGGCCGAACGCGCGTTCAAGGATCTTGGGGCCAATGGCCTGCAAATTCACACCAACATCAACGGCAGACCGCTGGATGACGACGAATTCTTTGCCGTCTTTGAAATGGCCGAAAGATATGACCGCCCGGTGTTTCTGCATCCGTCGCGCGGGGCGTCGATGCCTGACTATGCCTCGGAAGATAAATCGAAATATGAAATCTGGTGGACCTTTGGCTGGCCCTATGAAACCAGCGCGGCGATGGCGCGGCTGGTGTTTTCGGGGATGATGGACAGGTTGCCAAATCTCAAGGTTCTGGCCCATCACATGGGCGCGATGGTGCCTTTTTTCGAAGGGCGCGTCGGGCCGGGCTGGGATCAGCTTGGCAAACGCACGACCGACGAAGATTACGGCCCGGTTCTGGCCCGGCTCAAGAAACGCCCGTTCGATTATTTCAAGGATTTCTATGCCGATACCGCCGCTTTCGGGTCCCGTCCGGCGACGGTCTGCGGGATCGATTTTTTCGGGGCGGACCGCGTGCTTTTCGCCTCGGATTCGCCGTTCGATCCGGAACGGGGCCCCGGCTATATCCGCGACACGATCAAGGTTCTGGAATCGATCGATATGCCGTCCGAGGATTACGAAAAAATCTGCTTCAGGAATGCCCAAACGCTCTTTGGGTTGCCGCAGGACGCGTAAAGCAAGACACCGAAACAGGGAGGAAAACATGTTTCTTAAAACCAGACTTGCCGCAGCGGTGCTGTTGGCCGCAAGCACGGTGGCCAACGCTCAGGTCCTGAGCATCGGATCGACAAAAGGCGGCGCGGTGGCACAGCTTAGCAACGCCGTTTCCAGCGCCGTATCGACCAAATCGGATTACCAGATGCGCCCCCAGGCCATGGCCGGGACGCAGCAATATATCAGCGGCGCCGATCTGGGCCGGATCGAATTCGGTATTTCCAACGCCATGCAATATTACATGGCCACATCCGGCACCGGGATGTCCGAGGGCACAGCGCATGAAAACCTGCGCATTGTCGCCACTTTGACGCCTTTCGTGCAGGGCGTCATCGTTGCCGCGAATTCCGATATCCACAGCGTGGCCGACCTGAAAGGCAAACGGGTGCCCGCGCAATACACCGCCTCGCCCCTGTTCCGCACGTTCTGGGACGGGTTTTTGGCCGGCGCCGGGCTAAGCATGGACGATGTGGTGCCCGTTCCCGTTGCCAGCCTGCCCAAAAGCTGGGCCGCCTTCAAACAGGGCGATCTTGACGCGGTTATCGCGGCGGCGGGATCGGCGGCGGTTCGCGAAATGGACGCGACCGTTTCCGGCGGCATCCGGTTCATTTCGCTGGACGAAAACGACGTGCTGCTGGGCCGGTTGCCAAAAACCGAAATCCGCTCTGTCGACCCGGCGACCGGGTTCAACGGGATTCTGGCCCCGACCAACCTGCACGCCTATGACACGGTACTGTTCGCGAACAAGGATGTCCCCGATGATGTCGTCTATGCGGTCGCCAAAGCGCTTGTCGACAGCGAGGCCGAGTTGAAGGCATCGGGCCCGCTGTGGAAAGGCTATCAGACCGCGCGGATCGCGGCCGATCACGGGCTGGACTATCATCCCGGCGCCATGAAGCTTTATAAAGAGCTGGGTCTGGCCAAATAAGGCATCACCCCCTCTGCGGCCGCCGGTTGTCGTGATCGGCGGTCAGACCCTTTTCGTTGAACACCCTTCCCGTCAGGATCACCAGAATGAACCCTTCCCGAGGTCCGATTGCCCATATCAGGGGCTTTCTTGCCATCAGCATCACCGCATTGGCGCTGGCGGCGTCGGGAAACCTGTTTCAAAAACTGGGCTGGCTGGTGCTGCCCGAACAGGTGACGCTGACAATCCTCGGGCTGGCGCTGGCGCTTGGGTTTCTTTTTATCCCGCGCAGCGGGGTGCGGTTTGCCAGCGACGCATTTTTCGCCGGGATCAGCATCGCCGCCACCTTCTGGGCCACCTGGCGCTATCCCGAAATTTCATCCAATTTCTTCGCGCATGAGCAAGAGATCACCCTGCTGGGTCTTTGCATCATTCCGCTGTTGCTAGAGGTTCTTCGGCGCAAGACCGGGACAAGCCTTGTTCTGGTTGTCGTGGCCTTCATTCTGTATGCGCTGCTGGCCGATAAAATCCCCGGGGTTCTGCAGGGGCGCGCGATGCCATTGCGCGAATTGTTCGGCTATCTGGCCATCGACAGCACCGCAATGCTTGGCACCCCGTTGACGATCGTCGTGAATATCGTCGTGGTCTATATCCTTTTTGGCGGCTTCCTGCTGGCCACCGGGGGATCGCAATGGTTCACCGATCTGTCCGCCGCCTTGGTCGGGCGCACGGTTGGCGGGTCGGCGAAAATCTCTATCGTTTCTTCTGCCCTGTTCGGGTCGATTTCCGGCAGCGCCGTCGCCAATGTGGCCTCGACCGGCGTCATCACCATTCCGTTGATGAAACAAAGCGGGTTCAGCGCCCGCATGGCCGCGTCGTTCGAGGCGGTCGCCTCGACCGGCGGACAGATGATGCCGCCGGTCATGGGGGCCGCAGCCTTCTTGATGGCCGAGTTTCTGGAGCTGCCCTATACCACCGTCGTCGTTGCCGCGATTGTGCCGTCGTTCCTGTTTTTCTGGGCGGTCCTTGTGCAGGCCGATCTTGAGGCGCGCAAACAGAACATCCCGCCGGTCCCGTCAGACCAGATTCCCCGGCTGTCCCACATCATGCGACAGGGCTGGTATTTCCCGATCCCCTTTGCGGTTCTGATCGGCGCGCTGTTCTGGCTGAACCGGTCCCCGGCCGAGGCGGCGATCTGGGCTGCGGTCATCGTGGTGATCCTGAACCTGCTGTTCGGGTACAAGGGGCAGCGCATAGATATTCGCACGATCTGGCGGTCCTTCATCAGCACAGGCCACGCCTCGGTCGAAATTCTGGTCATCGGCGCGGTTGCGGGCCTTGTCATCGGGATATTGCAGGTGACCGGCCTTGGCTTTGGTCTGACATTCCTTCTGGTCAGCATCGGAAAAGACAGCCTGATCCTGCTGCTGGTGCTGACGGCCCTGATCTGCATCGTGCTTGGGATGGGGATGCCGACCACCGGGATCTATCTGCTGGTCGCCACGCTGGCCGCGCCGCCGCTGATCGAACTGGGGGTCGAACCGATTGCGGCGCATTTCTTCATTTTCTATTTCGGAATGCTGTCGATGATTTCGCCCCCCGTCGCCGTGGCCGCATTCGCGGCGGCCAGCATATCCGGGGCCAGCGCGCTGAGAACGGCGATGACCTCCGTGCGGATCGGGTGGCCCGCGTTCATCATTCCGTTTGTCTTCGTCTATTCCCCGTCCCTGTTGCTGCGGGATACGGCGGTGGAGAACCTGATCAGCCTGGCCTTTGCAACACTGGGTGTGTTTCTGGTGTCCGCCGGCATCGTGGGGCGATTGGTGCGGGCCTTGGGCCCCGGCCAAAGGGCAATCCTGCTGGCCCTGGGCGCCGGGCTGCTTGTCCCGCGGGCATTGCTGTTCAACGGGCTGTTGATCCAGACGGTCGGCTTTGTCGTCGCGGTGGCCTTTGTGCTGTCGCTGTCAAAGGCGACGGCCCGCCGCAAACCGGGCTGAATCAGGCCACGGACTGCCAGTCACTGTGCGGTTTCGCGATTTCGGCCAGCACGATCTGGCGCAGCACATCCTTTGCCGTTTCCGCGGCATTGGAAAACGGCCGCGTCCGGGAATAGGTCAGATGCAGCAACCGTTTGATTTCCGGTTCGACAATGCGTTTCACCCCGATCCTGTCGGCATAGACCGGGCTGGCAACCGCCCCGCGCGGCATGATCGAACAGCCCAGACCGCTGCTGACAAGATTCCGGATGGCCGAAACGGAATCCACTTCGTGAATGATCGCGGGCGTCAGGCGCAGCCCCGCCGCCAGACGTTCCACCTCGGACCGGATGAAATTGGGTTTCGTCGACAGGATCAGCTTTTCTTTCAGAATATCGGCAAACCCGATGGTCGGCGCGCTGTCGCGCTGCCATTCCAGCGGATAGACGAACATCAGATGGTCGCTGGCCAGGGGTTCGAAGACCAGATCGTCTTCGCTGTGTCCGGCCCTGTCGTCAAAGACCAGTGCCGCGTCCAGTTCCCAATTGTTCAGATACCGCAACAGCGGGTAACTTAGCGCTTCGCGGATGGTCAGCTTCATCGCCGGATAGTCCTGCGAAATGATCCGGAACAATTCGGGCGCGATGGTTTCCTGCGTGCTGGGTGGCAGGCCGATCCCGACATGGCCACTGGGAAAGGCCCGGAAATCGGTCAGCTCCTGTTTGGCGTTGTCCAGGTTACGCAGAATGATCTCGGCGTGTTTTGCCAAAAGCAGCCCCGCCTCGGTCGGGCGCACCCCGCGGGAATGGCGTTCGAACAGCGGTATGCCAAGTTCATCCTCAAGCTTTCTGATCTGCAGCCCCAGCGCGGGCTGGGCAATGTTCATGGTCTCGGATGCTTTGGAAATGCTTCCGAATTTCACCACCGACAGAAAAAGCTGCAACCCCCGGGTTTCCATCCAAACCTACCCCACGCCTGTGTTTCGCTGGATCATAGCGGTTTTGACATGCCCGGCGACAGACCCAAACCGCGCGCTTACGCACTGCCCGGCATCAGGGCCGATACACCGCCATCGACGAACAGGGTGGTTCCGTCGATGAAATCCGACGAGTCCGAGACCAGAAACAGAATGGCCTTTGCCAGATCGTCAGGCTGCCCTGGCCGGTCGCGCAGGTTCCTGACCTTGCGCGTCGGATCGAAACTTTCCTTACCCACGGGCGAGCCCACCTTGTTCGGCACGACACAGTTCACCCGAATGTCGAAATCAGCCAGTTGGATCGCCATCGACCGCGTCAGATTGGCGACGCCGGCCTTTGCCGTCGTATAGGCAATGGCCCGGGGCCGCCCATAAAACCCCGAGGTCGATCCGACATTGACGATCCGGCCGCCTTCGCCCTGTTCGATCATCTGCTCGGCGCCGTATTTGCCCATCAGAAAGGTGCTGGTCAGCGTCACGGCGATCACCCTGTCCCAGTCGTCTTTCGTCGCCTCCTGAATCGTCTTGTTGTCGCTAATGGCGACATTGTTCACCAGGATCGTCAGCTTGCCGAAGGTCGCGCAGACGTCGCGGATCAGCGTTTGAACATCCGCCTCTTGCGACACATCGGCGACGAAGGCCGCGGCCTTGCCGCCCGCCGCAGTGATCTTATCCGCCACGTTTTGCGCCCGGCCCCGGTCCAGATCCACCACCGCGACGGCGGCGCCTTCCTTTGCCAAAAGCCTGGCCGTCGCTTCACCAACGTTGCGCCCCGCCCCGGTCACGATCGCCACTTGTGCATCCAGTGTCATGCTTTCCCCGTCTTTTGTTCGATGTGTTTTCGGCCCGGCCTATTGGTCATGGCTCGATCTCCATTGATCGAACCGGCGTTCGATCATCCTCAGGACATTAGTGAACAACACCCCGGTGCTTGCGATAATGATGATGCCGACCATCACCTTGTCGGTCTGAAAGGTGGCCCCGGACAGGGAAATCAGAAACCCGATCCCGGCCTGCGCGGCATATAATTCGCCAACGACAATCCCGATCAGCGCATGCCCAAGCCCCAGCCGCAGCCCGGTCAGCAGGAATGGCACCGACGATGGAAAGGCGACCGTCCGGAAAATCTGCCAGTCGTTCGCACCAAAGGATCGCGCGACCTTGATATAATCGGGGTCAACGGTGCGGACGCCGGCAATCGTGTTGATCAGGATCGGAAACACCGAGCTTAGGAAAATGATCGCGAATTTCGACCCAAGCCCGATGCCGAACCAGATGACGATCAGCGGAACCAAAGCGATGCGCGGCGTCGCATAAAGGGCCGAAACAATCGGATCAAGCGCCGCGTTCAGCCGCCGGTACCACCCCATCAGAATGCCAAGCGGTATCCCGACCACGATCGCAAGGCTGAACCCGACCAACAGTTCCAGCCCGCTGACCGCCAGATGCGGATAGATGCTGCCATCGGTGAACATCGTATAGGCCGTGATCGCGATCCTGCTGGGAGAGCTGGTAAACAGCGGGTTCACCCAATCCAACCGCACCGACATTTCCCAAAAGGACAGCAGGGCAATGACGGTGATTGCGCCCAGCAGAAAATTCTCGTTCCGGGCGATCAGCGCACCAAGGCCTGCGCGAAAGGGGCGCACATCGGCGCGGGTGTTTGCAAGATCGTTCATGTGCTGGCTCCTTCGCCCGCGACCCCAAGGTTCATTTTGGATGTCTCTTCTTCGATCAGCGCCCAGATATGGCGGAACAATTCCGAGAAACGGGGGCTGTGTTTCAGGTCAAGCGTGCGGTCGCTGGGCAGGTCGATCTCTACGACCTCTTTCACCCTTGCCGGGCGCGCCGACAGCACCACCACCCGGGACGACAGAAAAATCGCCTCGTCGATCTGATGGGTGATGAACAGGCCGGTTTTCTGTGCCCGGCCCAATATCCGCAACAATTCGAACTGCATGAATTCGCGGGTCTGCGCATCAAGGGCGGCAAAGGGTTCATCAAGCAACAGCAATTCGGGATCGACCGCCAGCGCGCGGGCAATATTGACCCGCTGGCGCATGCCGCCCGAAAGCTCGTTCGGGAAACTGTCTTCGAACCCTTTCAGGCCGACCAGTTCAATGAATTGCAGCGCGCGACAGGCGATTTCCCCGGGCGGAAGGGTTTTTTGAATTTCCAGCCCATAGGACACGTTCTGGCGCACCGTGCGCCAGGGAAACAGGGAATCGTGCTGAAATACGACCCCCCGGTCCGGGCCGGGTTTGGTGACCACCTGATCGTCGATGCGGATCTCTCCGACATCGAAGCCGACCAACCCGTCCACGCCCGCCAGCAGCGTGGATTTACCGCATCCGCTGGGGCCAACGATACTGACCAGCTCGCCCTCGCGGACACCAAAGCTGATGCCATCAAGGACCCGCAGGCTGCGTTTGGTGCGCTGGTTGTGGAAGGTCAGCCCAACATTGGTGACCTTGAGTTTTTCTTCAACAACATCAAGCATATCCGGGTCCTCTGATTGATTGCGGCGGTTACTTCAGGGTTTCAAAGAAACCTTCGGCCACAAGGGCGTCCAGCACGCTGGTGTCGATGATCGACTCTGGCGACACCGACGCGGCGGCGGGGATGGTTTTGGCAAGCTGCGCCAGAACGGCCGCAACACCCGTTCGCGACACCTCCAGCCGCTTGGCATAGACATTGTCCGAATAATAATGGAACGCCTTTTCCACCGCTGGGCCGTCTTCCATTTTCAGAAAACCCGCCGTCACCTTGCGCGCGGCATCCGGGTCGGCCCGAAACTCATGCAACCCCTCGGCCATCGCCATCAGGAAACGCCTTACGACCTCGGGATGTTCGGCAAGATATTTGTCGGACGTCACATAGGCGGTGTTGGGATAGTCATCGACGATATCGGTCAGATCGACCAGAACGTTTGCCTCTTTTCCAAGCACCATCTCCTGGGTGCGCGGATATTGCGACATCAGGCCATTCACCTGATTGCTAAGGAAAGCGGCAGCCCGGGACCCTTCGCCGCCAAGCTGCAGGATATTCACATCCGATGCCGACAGGCCAAGCGATTCAACCGCGAACCGGGCGCCGGTGTCGGTGGACGATCCCAGGCGGCTGATCGCGATGCTTTTGCCGCGCAGATCGTCGGCGGATTTGATCGACCCATCGACAACCAGTTGAAACGGCAGCTTGTTGGCGATACCCGCGATGATCGACAGATCAGCCCCGGCGACGGCGGCGGCAATCGCGGGGGTGTACCCGTTCTGGGCGATATCCACCGATCCGCCAACCACCGCCTGCGTCAGGACGGACCCGCCCGCGACATAGGTCAGATCGACGTCCAGCCCGTGTTTTTCGAACAACCCCAAGGCCATCGCATATTGCATGGGTGCGGTCGTCATGCTGAAGCCGTCATAGGCGACTTTGACCTTCAGCATGTCCTCGGCCGCGGATGCCGGTGCAAGGGCAACGCCGATACCGAACACGCTGATAAAAGCGGTTTTCAATAGGTGTTTCATTTATTCCTCCCAGAGTTTGAATGCGGCCCCGCGCTGGCGACGCGCGGGGCCGTCGTTTATTATTCAAGCAGGCGTTTCATCACCTCGTTGTTCATGCGTTTCATCAGCTGATCGACCAACCCGTTCAGCGGCAGGGACAGCCCCTCTTTCTGCGAAAGGTCCAAAGCGACATCCATGTCCTTTTCGGCCCATTTTCCGGTGCTTTTGCCCCAGCGCGACAGGGACCAGTTCGCGCCGGAACTGTGGCCAAGCGCCGAAATCAGTTTGGGAATGTCCGTGCCCAGGCTTTTGGCAAGGCTCAGCGCTTCGTAGTTGGCGCAGATCGTGGCCCACAGCAGCATGTTGTTGACGGTCTTGGCAATCTGCCCGTTGCCGCTGGACCCGATGTGCAGGATTTGCCGGCCAAAACTTTCCAGAACGGGGCGGGCCTTGGGCAGCCATTTTTCATCGCCGCCGACGAAAACCGTCAACCGCCCCTCATTCGCGGCCTGTTGGCCCAGCACAACCGGGGTATCCAGCACGCCGACGTTCTTTTTCAACGCGGCGGCCTCAAGCGCGTGGCAGGTTTCCGGCGAGACCGAGCTGGCGATACAGACAACCGAGCCTTCCTTCAGCTCGTCCAGCAGGCCGTGTTGATGAAACACCTCGACCACCTGCGCATCGGATTGCACCATGACGATCACAACGTCGGATTTCCGGGCCACGCCTGCGATATCGGCGCAAATCTCGACACCATGTTCCTTGGCGCGGGCATTGCAGTCTTCGGCGATGTCAAAGCCGCAGACGGCAAAGCCGTTGTCCGCCAGATGCCGCCCCATCTGAAGCCCCATCGCGCCCAAACCGATCACGCCCGCCGTAATCGGCGCCTGCCCGTCTTTAGTCATATCTGTCTCCTGATTTTATCTGTGGATGTCTGATCTGTGCGGTCTTGCGACCTGAGCTTGTCTGTCAGCGGGGCATCGATGACCCATGTTCCGCCCTCGTCAGTCAGCCAGACGCCATAGCTTTCGGCCGCGCATTCGGGCGAAACCCGGCCATTCTGAACGTCGGCAAGCACCAGTTCCGGATCGCGGTCGAAGGGATCGCCAAAACCACCGCCGCCGGGGGTCTGAAGTTCGAACACCATACCTTTCTGCAGCGGATAATCGGCGTATCGCGACGGCAGATGTTCGCAATCGGGGCTGTCGGGGCGCATCAGAATATCGCCGGTGCGGCCCGGACCGCCCCCCGCCATGCCCGCGGCCGGGATCACATGTTTCGTCGACCGGATCGAAAATCTGGCGTCGGCAAGATTGAGGTATCGCCGACGCAGGCCAAGCCCGCCCCGAAACTGCCCGGCGCCCCCTGAATCCTTGATCAGCTCAAAGGCCAGAACGCGGGTGGGAAATTCGCTTTCGATGATTTCAATCGGGGCGATTTTCGCATTGCTTTGATTGACCGTCGTGCCCGATGCGCCGTCCCCGGTGCCAAGCGCCCCCGCGCCGCCGCCGACGATTTCATATTGCACGTATCCCTTGCCACTGCTGGTGGTGCGCCCGCCGATGATGATCGACCGGCTGCCGCAACCATCGGCCCGCGCCCGATCGGGCACCAGATGCCCGATTGCCGCAAAGATCACATCGACAATCGCATGAACCGTCGGGTTGTAGGTGTTGACCGGTGCCGGGTGCACCGGGTCAAGAACACTGCCCGGGCGCGATTGCACATCAAACGCCCGCAGCACGCCGCTGGAAATGAAAATCCCCGGATCGATCAGCGAAATGACGGCATAGGCGCAGGCCGCGCGCAGCAGTGGCGGGCGGATATTTGCAGGGCCCCTGGTCTGATCCGCCGACCCCGAGAAATCAAAGCTGATCCGGTCGCCCACCTTGGTGGCCTTGACGTGAATGCGGATCGGTTTGTTCAGCTCGACCCCGTCGTCATCGACGAACCGTTCGGCCGTAAACTCTCCATCCGCCCAGCCCGCCACAACGGCGCGAATGCGCGCCTCGGCAATGCGGCCCAGTTCCTGAAAGGCTAGGCTGCACTTGGCGTCACCGAATTTTTCAAGCAGATCGCACAGCCGCCTTTCGCCAAGCCGGGCACATCCCAACTGTCCCCGGATGTCACCCAGCACCAGATCGGGCGTGCGGCTGTTGGCGCGGATGATCCGGTCGACATCCCCATAGGCGGCATAACCCCGTTGATACCGCACGGCGGGGAGTTGCAGCCCTTCGTTGAACACCTCGCGCGCCTGTCCCGAACAGCTTCCCGGGACCGGGCCGCCGATGTCGCCCTTATGGGCAATCGAGGCGCAGAACCCGACCAGTTTACCCGCATGAAAGGCCGGGGTGATAACGGCCATGTCGGGGGCATGGGGGCTGCCGCCTTCGTAGGGGTCGTTGATCAGAAAGGCGTCGCCGTCGCGGATATCATCCCCGAAATTCCGCAACACCGCCGCCGTACAGGCCGGAAACGCCCCCAGATGAAGCGGCAGCACCACATGCTGCGCAATCACATCGCCGTCGGCATCAAGGATCGCGCAGGATGCATCCTGCGATTCCCGGATGATGGTCGAAAACCCGGTCCGGAACAGCGCGTTCTGCATTTCCTGCACGATGCCGCTCAGGCTGGCCCGAATGATCTCAAGCTCTACCGCCGAAGGGGTTTGCGCGCGGCTGGTCGGGGTGCGGGTCATGCTGTCTCCGTCAGAATCAGGTTTTTGTAGTCGTCGACCAGAACCGACTGCCCCGGCAGAACGACGGTTGTGCAATCGAACTGTTCCACGACCGCAGGGCCGGTGAACCGATGCCCGACATCCAGCTTTTCGCGTTGATAAATCGTGGTGTCCCGGTCCTGCCCGTCGAAACGGGCGGTGCGCGTTCCAAGGCGGGCCTGTGCGATATCCGTGCCTTCGGCTTTGTATTTTTTCCGGTCGATGGCGGGGACAAACCCGGTCGCCTCGATCCTGAACGACACGATTTCGACCGTTTCGCCTTCGGCGCAATGGCCAAAGGTCTTTTCATGCTCGGCGTCGAAATTTCGTTTGATGACGGTCAGATCAGCGGATGTCGACACCGCGCCGACGGGCAGGGTCAGCTCATACCCCTGCCCCGCGTATCGCAGGTCCAGCAGGGGCCGGATATGCACCTTGTCGTCATCGAACCCCTCTGCCCGCAGATCGCGCCGCGCGGCGGTTTCCATCTGATCGAACACCGATGAGATTTCCGTTGGCGCGATACCGTCAAGATTGCGCAGCAGCGACCGGACATAATCGTGTTTCACATCCGACATCACCAGACCCATGGCCGAAAACACCCCCGGATGCAGCGGGATCACCGCCCCGGCAAGGTTCAGTTCCCGTACCATCCGGCCCGCGTGGATCGGCCCCGCCCCGCCGAAGGGCAACAGCATGAAATCGCGCAGATCATGCCCCCGCATGGTCGAGATCGCCTTGATCGCCTCTTGCATCTTGACGTCGATGATCCGGACGATGCCTTCGGCCGCCTCGGACACATCCATACCCAGCGGATCGGCGATGGCGTCCCGAACGGCCCTTTGCGCCTTGGCATGATCCAGCCGCATCTTGCCGCCCAGAAAATTGCCGACCGGCAGATATCCCAGCACAAGGTTGCAGTCCGTGATCGTCGGCTTGGTGCCCCCACGTCCGTAACAGGCCGGGCCCGGAACGGCGCCCGAGCTGTGCGGTCCGACCTGCAACACGCCGAAATCATCCACATGCGCCAGCGTCCCGCCACCGGCGCTGACCGTGTTGATATCCATCATCGGCATCGAAATATCGCGGCCTTCGACCTTGCCGCGATTGGCGATCACCGGCTGGCCGTCCTTGATCAGCGCCACATCACAGGATGTGCCGCCCATATCGAATGTGATCAGATCGCCCAGTCCGGTTTCTTTGGCCACGGCGACGCTGGCGGTCACACCCCCCGCTGGCCCCGACAGAACCGTTGCAACCCCTTTGCGCGACGTCGCCCCGAACGTGGACATCCCGCCATTCGATTGCATGATGTATTTCTGCGGCGTCGCTATGCCGACCTCGGCCAGCCGCTGTCCCAGACGCCCGATATAGCGGGCAAGGATCGGCTGAAGATAGGCGTTGATGACGGTTGTGCTGAGCCGGTGATATTCGCGGATCTGCGGCACGATCTCGCAGGACAGGGACACTTCGCAACCGGGGATCTCTTCGGCGATGATATCGCGCACGCGTTCTTCATGCCCCGGTTCCAGAAACGAAAACAAAAGGCAGACCGCAAGGGATTCAATACCGCGCTGGCGCAAACCGCGCAGGGATTCGCGCAGGGCAGTTTCGTCCAGATGCGTCAGGATGCTGCCGTCGCTGGCGACCCGTTCCACAACCTCGGCCATCAGCGACGCGGGCACCAGCGGCGTTGGTTTTTTATACTGCACGTCGAAAATCGCGGACCCGTGCGGGCGTGCCTGTTCCGCGACTTCGTAGATTCCGGTGAACCCCTGCGTGACCAACAACCCGGTTTTCGCGCCCTTGGTTTCCAGCAACGCGTTGGTGCCGACCGTCGTGCCATGACAGAAATGCCGGACCTGTTCGGCCGACCGGCCGCCGCCCAGAAACTGATCGACCCCGGTCAGTATCGCCAGGGACGGATCGTCCGGCGTCGACGGGACCTTTGCGATCGTCGTTTCGCCGGTTGTTTCGTTCAAAAATACAAAATCGGAAAAGGTTCCGCCTGTATCGACTGTGATCCTGAAGTGTTGCAAACCCGAAATGCCCCGATGTCCTGTTGCAGCCAACGGCACCACAAAAAACGGGGCATTGTCCAAAACCGAATTGCTTTGCTTGATAGTGGGAAAAGCACTAGCGGAACAAAGTGGTCATTATTTTTCGAATATCTGCGGGGCGCTGAATTCAACGCGCATATAATTTTCCAAATGATTACAATGATATGCACAGGACCTTCTGGCCGCCATGAAAAGGACGCGACCCAAGCGGTGGTGCAGTCCGGCCTGTGTGGGAAACTGGCCATCTTGCCGCATGTCGGAACGCTATTCCATTTTTATGTTGTGAGCCGCGCTTGTTTCGGGGAATAAACCACCCATGCGGCCAAGGCCCATCGATTGCCGCCCGCACTGAAGCCCCGAAGTCACATCAGGTGGGTCGTCCATGGAATTTTCGCTGAAAAAGAGCCTCGCAATCCTTGCCAGCATCGCGATTGCATTCGTCGCCGCAAAGATATTCGCAGCGCTCAACCTGCCGCTGCCCTGGATGCTGGGGCCGCTTCTGTCGATGGCGATCGCATCGGTGTCGGGGGTGCAACTGTTTGGCGAACCGCTGGGCGTTCCCCCCAAAAGCCGGAATATTTTCGTGCCGATTGTCGGGCTGATGATCGGGGCGCGGGTCTCTCCGGGGTTTTTGTCCGAGGTTCTGGTCTGGTGGCCAAGCCTGTTGCTGGTCGTACCCTATATGATCGCCGTTCAGTTCCTGAACGCGACGCTGTTCCGGATATTCGGGAAATACGACCGGGCCACCGCCTTTTTCGCGGCCAGCCCCGGCGGTCTGGTCGAGGCGGTTCTGATCGGTGAACACCACGGCGGTCAGGCGTCGCTGATGGCGATCCAGCATTTCGCCCGCGTGACGCTGGCGGTTTCGGTCATTCCGATCCTTTTAAGCTTTGAACTGGGCGCCCCGGTCGGCAGCGCGGCCGGTGTCGCGATGGACCCGCTGCACAAGATGCTGTCACTGACCGATGCGGCCCTTCTTGGGGTCGCGGGGTTCGCCGGGGCCTATCTGGCGGGACGCCTGAAACTGCCCGCGGGCATCATGGTCGGACCGTTTCTGTTCAGCGCGGTCTTTCACGCCAGCGGTATCACCGACGCACAGATTCCGGCCAGCCTGCTTCAGGCGGCACAGCTGGTCATCGGGATCACCTTGGGGATGCGGTTTGCAGGCCCGTCCAAGACCGCATTGGTGCGGGGGCTGGGGCTGTCGGTCATGGCGCTGACGACCACGCTGATCCTAGCCCTGGGGGCGGCTTTGCTGGTGTCGTCGCTGGGCATGGCACCGACGATGGTTTCGTTCATTGCCTTCGCCCCCGGCGGGCTTGTCGAAATGGGATTGATCGCGATCTCGCTTGAGGCGGACCCGGTCTTTGTCGCGGCCCACCATGTTCTGCGCATCGGGCTGGCGGTGACGATTGCACCGTGGCTTTTCACCCGGTTTTACAACAGGTAAGGCAGGCGCGGCCGCAAATGGCCGCGCCTGATTATTTTCAGAACAACCCTTCCAGAAAGAACCCCGGAAACAGCGTCAGCTCCAGCAGCCAGACAAAGACACCGAAAAGAACCGCAAGCGTTCCCAGCCCCGCGAACAGCGCGTTCCTGATCGTGTTGTGCTTTTCGAAATAGACGAACAGCACCACGGCCAGCGGGCCGCCCACGACAAAGCCAAGACACAGCAGGCAGGTGGTGAATACCACCAGCCACAGGAACATTTCGCGTTCCGACCTTGCCGCCTCATTGACCGTTTCCGGCACCTCTTCGGCGGCCTCCGCTTCTGCCTCCTCGCTGACCGGCTTTGACCGCAGATCGATGAACAGCTGCGCCAGGCACAAAAGCGCGCCGGGCACCCCGATCAGCAGGGGCATGAACCCCGCCTTCGACGGAAGCCCCGCCGCGATCAGGCAGGCCCCGGAAAACAGGATGAGCATGCCAAGCGTTGTGAAGATCTTGCTATCAAATGTCATGGTGAACAGCCCGTGTTTTGTCAGAGGTTTTCTGGCGATAGATGTAGATCCCGATGGTCAGCAGGATCAGCCCGATCAGGACCAGCGACAGCGGACGCATAAAGAAGGTCGGCCCCCAGATCGCCAATGCCTTGTGCAGGGAATCCTCGGCGATACCGCCCAGAACCAGCCCGATCACGAACGGCGGCCGCGGCCAGCCGTGTTTTTTCAGGAAATACCCAAGGATACCGATACCGACCAGCAACAGGATGTTTTCCCATGCCGCCTCGGACAGGTAGGCCCCCAGAAATGCCAGCACCAGAACGAAGGGAATAAGCAACGCACCGCGCACGAAGACCAACAGCGAAAACGCCGGTGCCATCAGCAGGAACACGAAGACCGACAGGAAATTGGCCAGCGCCAAGGCCCAGATCAGCGACCACACCAGATCCATGCCCGTCAACGCCATCGCAGGCCCGGGCTGAATGCCCAGCATGACAAAGGCCCCGATCAGAATCGCCATGCCCGAACTGCCGGGCACACCGAAGAACAGGGTCGGCAACAGCGCGCCGCCTTCTTTCGAGTTGTTGGCCGTTTCGGGCGCGATGACGCCGCGGACATCGCCCTTGCCAAAGTTTTCCGGGTTCTTGCAGGTCTGGACCGCGTGGCCATAGCACAGCCAGGACGCCGCATCGCCGCCCAGCCCCGGGATCGCCCCGATCGCCGCACCGAAAACGGATGTGCGAAGGGTCAGCCAGGGATTGCGGAAAACATCCAGGATGCCGTCGATCACCTGTCGCAGGTCATAACGCGCGGGTTTGCCGTCAACCTCGGCAATCGCGCCGCCCTTGACCCCAAGCGACAGCATTTCGGGAATCGCGAACATCCCCAGCACCGCCGCAACAACGCTGACGCCATCCCACAGGAAAAGCTGATCGAAGGTGAAACGCTGCGATCCTGTGTGCGGGTCCAGCCCGACAAGCGACACCAACAGGCCCAGAAAGCCGACGGAAATCCCCTTGATCAGGCTTTTGCCCGACAGCATTGCGATGAATGTAATGCCGAACAACGCCAGAAGGAAGAATTCCGCCGGGCTGAAGGCCAGAACCACGGGGCGCAGGAACGGCAGCATCGCCGCCAGAAAAAGCGCGCCGATGACACCGCCAACCCCGGACGCCCCCAGCGACGCGCCCAATGCGCGACCCGCCTCGCCCCTTTGGGCCATCGGATATCCATCCACAATTGTTGCGGCATCCGGTCCGGTGCCGGGCACCCCGAACAGGATCGATGGAATCGATCCGCCGGTGTGCACAACCGCGTGCATGGCCAAAAGGAAAACGGCCCCCGCCAGCGGGTCCATCCCGAACACGAACGGAATAAGAAGCACGACGCCAAGCTTGCCGCCCAGCCCCGGAACCGCGCCGAAAAACATCCCGATGGGGATAGCCAGCAAGATAAGCCCCATAAGGTGCGCCGATGTCAAAATGTTGATCAACGGTCCAAAAATCGATGAAAAGTCCATTCCCCCCCCTAATGCCTAATGGCATCTTTTGACTGCCTTCGGTTGACCGAGCACGATGCCGCAAAGCATTCGATTTCGTTAAACGTCACCGTACCTAGTGTCGAGTTGTCGCACCTCTCAAGCTATAATGGACCGGCATTCTGTATAACGGAACACTATTTCAATCGCAGCGGATCTGCGCCCTGCGCCCCGAACAAACCGTTTCGCGCTGACGCGTCTTTGGCTGGATGCGGCTTCGTTAAGTGTGTTCTGTTATACAGAACGGCATCCCATTGACGGAAACAATACCGCCTTCTATCTTTGCCGCAATTTCCAGGACTGAGGAGGAACCATGTCCGAAGAAACCGATAGTGGTATTGGCCACAACAGCGACAAAGTCGAAAAAGTTGTCTGGGAACGCTGGACCCGCAAACGCACCTTTGTGCGGGCGCTGGAAGGCAATTACAGCGACATGAAAAAGGGGCTGTACAGCCAGCCCCGCGTCTACAAGACCAGCGAAATGAAATGGAAGGGCGGCCCGCACAACTTTGGCAAGAAAGTCGTGAACCCCCAGGCCAACAAGATTTCGCAATCCATCGAAGCCCACGTCGACGCCTTCGCGCCCCACGGGTATGGCCAGATCCACGGCCACATGAACTCGGCCGTGTTCTTCGTTCTCAAAGGCAAGGGTCACGATATTCACGACGGCCGGCGGATCGACTGGGAAGCCGGTGACGCGCTGATCGTCGAAAACGGCTGTGTCCACCAGCACCTGAACGACAGCGACGACGAAAGCCTTGTTCTGGTTCTGAAGGCGAAACCGCTGTTCCTGTTCATGCACATGGTCTTTCAGGAAATGGTGGAATTCCCGCCGACCGAACCTGTGCCGGGTCACGAAGATTACCACCCCCCTCTCAGCCTTTGAGTGACGTAGAAAAGGAATTCAACATGGATGCTTCAACATTCGCAGATACCATCGAACGTCAACGGGCCAAACAGGGCGCGCCTGAAGTTTCTTTTTATAAAGATGCACTTGAGGCCAGCAAACAGTTCAGAACCGACTATGACAACAGCCTGAACGTCGTCAAATACGACCAGATGCCGATGGAACGTTCGGCCGATGGCCTGATCAAGCACATCATCAACGAAAAGCTTGATACCAAGGAATACTGCCTCGACATCTATATGCAGTTCATCGAGGCGGGCAAAGCGACCGGCACCAGCCGCCACCTGACCGAAGAGGTCGCCTTTGTGATCGAAGGCACCGGCTATGACGATCATTACGACGTCCATTTCGAATGCAAGGAAGCCTTCGAATGGACCTGGGACACCACCCCCAAGAAATACGAATGGGGTCCGGGCGATTTCATCTATGTGCCGCCCTATGTTGCGCACAAGCGGTTCAACACCTCGGACACCGAAGCGCGGATCGTGGTGTGCAACAGCCGGATCATCAAGGCCATCGGATTCGACTGGTTCGAACAGCTGGAGCCTGCCGAAGGCTTCGAAGACGTCTGGGTCCCCCCCGCGGATTGACCCGAAACAGATCGAAGGCGGGTCACACATCGTGTGGCCCGTTTTTTTACATGGGAGGAAGATATGAAAAAACTACTTGCAACACTGTTGATTGCCTCGGGGCTGGCGATGCCCGCCTGGGCCGAAGGGTATTTCGAAGGGAAAACCCTGACCTATATTATTTCCACCAATCCCGGCGGGAACTATGACGCCTATGCCCGCCTGATCGGCCGCCATCTTGAGGCGAAACTGGGCGCCGACAAGATCATCTATAAAAACCTGCCCGGCGCCGGTCACATCATTGGCGCCAATACGCTGTCGGCGTCAAAGCCCGACGGGCTGACGATCGGCACCTTCAACACCGGCCTGATCTATGCGCAAATTCTTCAGCAGGACGGCATCCGGTTCGACCTGAATGAACTCAGCTGGATCGGCAAGGCCGCCGCCGATCCCCGCGTCATCGCCCTGACCAAAGACAGCGGGTTCGCTTCTTTCGCCGATCTGCTGAACAGCAAGGAAACGGTCAAATTCTCTGTGTCCGGCGTTGGTTCGGCGTCCTACACGGAAACGAAGATGCTGATCGAAGGCCTTGATATGAACGTCGAGATGATCCCCGGCTATAAAGGGAACGAAGGCGAAATGGCGATGCTGCGCGGCGAGGTTGTCGGCCAGATCGCAAGCTATGGCGCGATCAAACCGTTCATCGATACCGGCAACGCCTATCTGGCCGTTTCGCTTGGCGGCGGCCTGTCGCCACAGGCCATTGAATTCGCCGAAACCACCGAGGCGAAATCCATCGTCAATCTGATCACCGCGATGTCCAGCCTGGGCCGGCTGACCGCCGCCCCTGCCGGTGTTCCGCAAGAGGTGCTGGATGAATTGCGGGACGCATATCTGGCCGTCGCGCAGGATCCCGCATTCCTTGCCGAGGCCGAAAAGCTGGGCCTGCCGATCGAAGCCGCGCGCGGCGACGAGGTTGCCACGCTGGTCGGGGAAGCTTTGCAGCAATCCCCCGAAACGGTGAAAATCATCGCCGAAGCCCTGTCGGTCGAAATTCCGACCATCAAGGTTCAAAGCCCGCTTTTGTCGCTTGAAGACAGCAACAAATGGTTCGAATTCAACTCGGGCGACGCGACCATCAAAAGCAAGATTTCAGGCTCCAGAACCGCGATCACAATCGATGGGGCCGACGCGGATCGCAAGGCGCTGTCGGTCGGCATGGTCTGCGATATCGAATACGATCCAAACCACGAGGATTTTGAACCGAAATCGATGGCCTGCAACGGCTGATACAGGCCGATACCCACCGCGAAGGCGCCCCGCTTCGGGGCGCCTTTTGCGTTCTAAAGGCTGGGGACCGGCGTTCCGAACTGGGTTATCAGCCCGATCAGCATCGCGATCAGGCCCGCCAGAAACGGCACCGCCAAAGCCGATATCGCCCGCAATCGCAGGAACGACGGGCCAAGCAGCGGCAGCTCGAAAATCAGGATGCGATGCGTGGCGTAAATGCTCCACGAGGTGATGAAGGTGATCAGCGCCGGCGTCGACGCCCCCGCCTTTGCAAAGACCGCCGCCACCGCAAAGGCAATCACCGGACCCGCCGGGATGAACAGCCCGGTCACCGCCGCGACCAGCAAGGCCAGAACGCCCGCATCCGCGCCCAGATATTGCGAAATCGTTTCTTTCGGCAAAAGCTCGGCCACGAAACCGGCGGCGATCAGCGCGCAAACCATCCTTGGAAACAGCTTTGCGGTCTGTTCAATCAGACGTTTGAGGATCGGCCCGGGCGGTTCGCGGCGCAGGATCGCAATCAACAAAAGCACCACCAAAACGCCGAACAGCGCCCAGAACCCGATATTCATTTTCCTGCCTCCGGGCCTGCTTCGCGGAAGGTGACTGTCAGCGGCAACTGCATCGCGATCAATCCTGCCAAAACCGGCAGCGGCAGGCTGGCCAGCACCCGTAAAATCGCAAACTCTTCGCCCATGAACGGCACGTCCCAGACCAGAATCCGCTGCATGCCCAATGTCGCCCAGGCGGTGATATAGGCCACCAGCGCGCCCCGGTTCGCCCCGGTCGAGGCAAGCACCGCCAGCAAGGCATAGGCCGAGGATGGCCCGCCGGGCGTGATCGCCCCGGCAAGCGTTGCGATGACCAGCCCGGTCAGACCGGAATCCGCCCCGACCAGTTTTGAAATCTGATCGCGTGGCAGCAAGCACCAGATCAGCGCGGCCACCGACAGCGCCACCCCGATCCTGGGCAAAAGTTTGAAAAACAGGACAAGGTCACCATCAAGCGCGGACAGGAAAACATCCGTCCCTTTGACAAGCCAGCACACAAAACCGGTAATCGCGGCAAATGCCAGAAAGCTTAGAAAGCCCGTTCCAAAGGCGTCGGCCAGAACCGATTTTCGCCAAGCGCGGTCTTGCAGGAATGCCAAACTGCCCATGTATGCCCCAACCCGCTAGTGGTGATGATGGTCGTCGCCATGGCTGTGATCATGCGCCGGGGCGTGCATCTTGCGAAACCGCGCCTCCAGCACCTGTGTTTCGGCATGCCCTTCGGACACGGCCTCGATCACCGACCGGAACAGATCCGCGTCCGGCGGCAGCTGCGACGCCAGGAAACCGGCCAGACGGGCAAATGCGATGGCCTGCGACGCGATGGCATCCACCGCTTCGTCCTCATTCGCGCGCGCCGCGTCGGTGACGGACCGCGTCAGGCCCAGCCCGAAAATCTTTTCCATATATTGCGCGCGCCCTTCGGCGCTGGCCAGTTCGCCGGGCCCGTCGCCCGGCGTTTCCAGCGGGTGAACCCCGCGCATTTCGGACAGCAGGAGGAACCGGTCCAGCAGTTCCTGATTGATCAGCACATTCTCGTCGATCTCACCGCACATCGGTCTTGCTCCTCTCGCCTAAGTGAAACTGCCAGCATTTTTCGAACAGCGCCGGCTTTGACAGGTTTTCACGGTACTGCGCCCACTGCGACATTGGAATGACATTGGGGTGCCCCAAAGCCCGGGCCAGATAGGCGCGCTCTGCGTTCATTTCGGCATAGATCGCCAGCGCCGTCGCCTCGACCAGCGTTTCGGCGACAAAGACCGACCCGTGACCCGCCAGCAATATCCCCGGACCAGAGACAAGCTGTTCGGCAACGACCTCTGCCCGTTCCGGCGTGCTGATCGAATGCGACTCCGGATAAACCGGAAGTCCCGCCACCAGACAGCCCTGCGGCATCACGACGGGAATTTCATTCCCCGTCAGCGTGAACAGGGTCGTCCATTTGGGATGCCCGTGCACGATCGCCTTGGCCTGCGGGCATTGCATGTAGATTGCCGCATGCAGAGCGACCTCATTCGGCGGCCGCGCCTGCCCCGGCAGCGGATTGCCATCCGCATCGACATGGCAAACCTGATCCCCGGACATCGCCGCCCGGTTGGAGGCGGCCGAGTTTATCCAGAACCGGCCGCCCTCGCCCAAGACCGAAACATGGCCGTTGAAGTCAAGAATTTCGGCCGCCGTAAGGACAGAGATCGCATCGCATATCTGTGTCTTCACGGCGCCGGACATCCCGGTCAACCCAGCCCGGCGATGGTCGAAAAGCTTTCAACGGCCAGCATGCCCCCGACCAGAATGGCCCCAATTCCAACGGCTGCGGACACCAGGTTGGGCATCATGCCGCCAAGCCGGCGAAGGCGCATGATCGGAACGCTGATGACCATAGTCAAAAACGCCATCCCGATGATCGAGCCCAGCCCGAACACGGACAGATAGGCCAGCGCCTCGCCCAGCGATTTGGCGTTCGACGACATCAGGATCAGAAACCCGGCCGATCCGGCAAGCCCATGCACCATCCCGACCAGAACCGGCGTTTTGCTGTTGGCAAAGGACCGTTTGTGCGTGTGCTGGTGGTTTTCGGCGGTGTCGTCCTGATGGCTGTGGAAATGCATATGCCGGGTGCCGTCGTGTTCATGCGTGTGCAGGTGAATTCTGTCCTTGCGCAGCCGCCACAGGACATGCCCGCCCAGCCCGACAATCATCAGACCGACGCAAAATTCCAACTGCGCCTCAAGCACGGCGGAAATCTGAAGGCCCAGCAGAAAAACACCAAGACAGGCGGCGAACAGGGACAGCGTATGCCCAACCCCCCATGCGGCACCCCGAGCGACAATCGCGCGGCGCTTGCCCCCCTTGTTCTGCAGGGCCGTCACCGCGACCAGATGGTCCGCTTCCAATGCGTGGGCCATTCCGATCAGGAACCCCAGAGGCAGTATCGCTAAAAAGTCCATTTTGTGTCCTTACGCGCGCAGCGCTGTTAACATGGCCGGGACGAACGAGGCATCCCTGGCCACCACAAGAACCGATGCAAAGCGGCGAAGGGAATTCACCACCGCATCGGTTTCATGCTGTTCCTTTGATTCAGACATCGCGAGCCCGACCGTCATGATTTTCCGGTGATACGCCTCGCGCGCAATCACCTCGGCCGACCCGACACCATCGCCCGTCGTGGCGATCAGCACGACAACGTCGGCGCCTTCGATTTCCTTGGACAGCGTCGCCGCAACCCCGTTGGGATGCGACAACGCCAGATCATCGATGCCGGTTTTTTCCGGATCAACCGTATTGCCGTCCCGAACCGTCAGGAAATGGGCACCCTTCCACGGGTCTTCGACAATCTGGTACATGATCTCAGCGGCTGCGGGGTCCAGTGCGAATATGCGTGACGACCGGGTGGCGGAGTTCGGGTAATCAACCCGAAACCCCGCCTCTTCCGCCGTCGCCGCCAATGCGCAGCTGCTAAGCAATGTTGGCCGAACATCCGTATCCATGGCTTACACCGAGGTCCGTTCTTTGCCCTTTTCAGAGGTCAGCGCATCCTGGCAGGCCTCTACATAGTTCTGCTCGGCGTCCAGAACGACGGCGACGGAACGCACCTTTTGATGCGCCGGTTCGCGGCCCGGCGGCATCGTGCCCTTGTCGCGGAACGCCGTGACCGCCTTGCGCAGCCGATGACGGGCCATGATGATGCCGTTGTCGGTCGACACCAGGTTTTCCTTGGTCCGGTCACAGATCGGGCCCATGGATTCCTGAAGGCTGGCATCCTGCATGGCGATCCCCTTGATCCCCGAATAGGTCTCGCCCCGCCGCTGTGCGTCGCGGTCCATCATGTAATCATTGTCTTTGTTCTGAAGCGGACGGAAGGTGCCGGGCACATATTCGTTGTGAATGCCGTGGCCATCCTTCATGGCCTGCACTTCCTCTTCGGTCAGGGCGCGGGTCGGGTGATAGTCATAGCTCCACGCCCAGCAGTTTTCATCGTCGATCGGAATCCAGAAATGCCCGTGCTGCGGGTGGTCGCCGCGCGGCGGCACCATTGTGAAGCTGGGCATGATCCAGGGCGTGATCCGCCAGTAATGCTTGCCCGCCTCGGCGTTGCGGCGCGCACCGATGAACAGCCCGCCTTCGGTTTCGGTAACCTCGAACACCGGCTTTTTGTCGGCCAGGTTATATTCGTTGCCCTTGGCCCCCTTGAACAGCGGGTCCGACTGCAACCCACCGGAATGCAGGAACGACACATGGCTGGAATCGATCCCGCCCTCCATCGCCTGCAGCCAGTTGCATTCCTGCCAGCGCTTCGACGTGAAGGTCTGATCGGAGGGAACGGTCGCGAATTCCCATTCGGGCAGCGGCGGGCGGTTTTCCTTGGGGCCCATGAAGGTCCACAGCACATCCCCGACCTTGACCAACGGATAGGCCTGCAGCTTGATACGTTCGCAGAACCCGCTTTCCTCGGCCTCGGAAGGCACCTCGATGCAGTTGCCGTTCACATCGTATTTCCAGCCGTGATAGGGGCAGCGCAGCCCGCCCTCTTCGTTGCGACCGAACCACAGCGACACACCACGGTGTGCGCAGAATTCATCCATCAGGCCATAACGGCCCTTGCTGTCCCGAAACGCGATCAGACGTTCACCCAGAAGCTTGACCCGCACCGGCGCACAATCATCTTCGGGCAGCTCCGACGACAAAAGCGCCGGAATCCAGTACTGACGGAACATTTCACCCATTGGCGTTTCCGCA
Organism: uncultured Paracoccaceae bacterium; assembly: GCA_947500775.1. Lineage (GTDB taxonomy): Bacteria > Pseudomonadota > Alphaproteobacteria > Rhodobacterales > Rhodobacteraceae > CANMTD01. The sequence goes on along the minus strand of CANMTD010000006.1, from coordinate 14,672 downwards.
TTGGTTTGCGTCAGCAACTCGTTGACTTCTTTTCTAAGCATGTTTGCCTCCCTTAAAAGTATCGGGTGTGGTGTTCGCGCTATTCGGAATCCCGCGGCGTCATCAGGAACGCCGCGGGATATGTACCTGCCGTTACGGTTTCGGCGGCAGATCTGGTTTTTCCGCCTCATAGGCTTCGTCCATTTTCGGGGTCAGCCCGTTCTTGGCCAGCGCGTCCGAGAACATGCTGCGCACTTCGCGGCTTTCATCGGCATAGTCGATCTGGTCGCCCCCGATCCGCTGGGAAATCCACGCCTTCGGAACACCCTGCGCGTTCCGGATCGCGACGCCTTCGTATTTGAAGGCCAGATAACGCGCCGGTGTGGTGCCGGTGTTGAAATGCTGGTGGTACCACATGTTCGGCGGAACGATCATCGAACCCGCCTTCCATTCATAACGCTTCGGCTCTTCGCCTTCGGGCCACATCAGGCTGAAACCTTCGCCCGACAGGATGATGACATGCGCGCCGGGGCCGTGACGGTGGCATTTCTTATAAGTGCCGACCGGGAACTGGCTGATGTGGCTGTTCATGGAACATTTGGCCAGCTGGAACCGGATATGTCCGCCCCCGGCGCCGCGTTCCTTGGCCGGGATCAGCGGCAGGTTGATGGCATCGGCGACAAAGTTTGTCTCCATCAACAGACCCTTCTGTTCGCCCTGATCTGCAAAATAATCGGGTTCACCTGAAAAACGGCCTTTGAAATCATAGGCGGTGCCGAACAGGAAATCGGGTTCTTCGAAAATGTTCATCAGCGGCGGCATGTTGGTGACCGACACAAACCGCGCAGGCGCACTGCCCGATCCGTTGAAATGCTGGTGGTTGGCGTTCAGCGGGATACCAAAGATCGACCCCGGCCCCCATTCAAAGCTGGATTTCGACCCGCCGTCGTTCCAGACGGTCGTCGACCCCTGCCCCGAAAGAACAAGAATGGTTTCTTCGTAAAGCTGGCGCTGCGGTTCAAGCTTTTTGCCCGCGGGGATTTCCATCACAAAACAGTCGTTGGTTGTCCGCGATGCATCGTGGTTGATGAAAACAGCGTTGCCGCCGCGGCGCGCCCAGGGCTTCAGCTCGACGTCGTGCAGGCTCGGAACGTAGATCCCATCGATGATATCCAGACCCTCGTTCGCGATGAACCGCGTATAGGGTGTTTCTTTTTCGGTTTTGAATTTTTCGGCGAGTTTATCCGAAACGATGGCGTTCTTCACTTTGCGCGCTCCATTTTTGCAAGCCCCTTCAAGCGGACTCAATTGAGGTGTTGCGCTGACGATATGTGAAGAGTATTGTGGGGTCAATGGACCGACGGTCCACATAAAGGAACACTGCCGCGATGACGCAAAAACCCGAATCTCCGGACCGCCACACGCTTGACGACCATATGTTCGGCGACTTTTATCCGCATGATCATGACGGCGATGCCGACCATGATCACGACGACATCGACCCCGGCCCGCTTGAGGATAATCCGATCTGGCAGCGCGATAACGTCGTGCTGACATCGGTCGGAATCGATATCGGATCGGCCGGCACGCAGGTGATTTTTTCCAACATCCACCTGCAGCGGATCGGCGACACGCTGGCCAGCAAATATGTCATCGTCGATCGCAAGACCGCCTTCGAATCCGAAATCGCCTTCACCCCGTTTTCAGATGAAACAACCATCGATGCGGCGGCCCTTGGGGCGATCATCGACAATGCCTATGCGCAGGCAAAGGTTCTGCCCAAGGACATCGACGCCGGCGTCGTCATCCTGACGGGCGAAGCGCTGCGGCGCGACAATGCCGCCGCGATTGCCGAAATCATTGCCGAAAAAGGCGGTGATTTCGTAACCGCGACGGCGGGCAACCATATGGAGGCCATGCTTGCCGCCTTTGGCTCGGGCGCGGCAAAGGCCAGCCACAGCACCGGGCAGCGCATCTTGAACGTGGATATCGGCGGCGGCACCACGAAACTGGCGCTATGCGTGGACGGGCGCGTCGAATGGACCGGCGCGCTGCACCTTGGTGGGCGGCTGATCGCGACCGATGGCGAAAAGGTCACGCGCCTTGATCCGGCCGGGCGGCATCTTGCCAAAGCCGCGGGGTTTGACCTGCGCGTCGGCGATGCGCTCAGCCGTGTGGATATCGACACGATCACATCGCATATGGCCGATGTGCTGGTGCACGCCCTGACGCTGCACCCGATGCCGGGCAGCGTGGCGCATCTGTTCCTGACCGATCTGCCGCCCGATCTTCACCCGCTGGACGGGCTGATCTTTTCGGGCGGGGTCGGCGAATATGTGGGCCGCCGCGAAACCGAATATTTCGACGATCTGGGCCTGCCCTTCGGCGAAGCGATCCGCGCCCGTATCGACGCCAGGAACTTTGCAGCCCCCCTGCTGCCTGCCGCCGCCTGCATCCGGGCAACCGCGCTTGGCGCGTCGGAATATTCGGTACAGCTGAGCGGTCAGACCTCGACCATCACCGCGCCCGGAAAGATTCTGCCGCGCCGGAACATGCAGGTGCTGAAACCCTATGTCGATCTTGCCGCGCACCCCACCTCGGAAGACATTGCCGATAAAATCGAACGGCATTTCGAGGCTTTCGATCTGGAGGTCGCAGCGCAGGATGTGGTGCTGGTGTTCGAATACCGGCTGGAACCCGACTATACCTATATCCGCAATCTTGCCGATGCGATTGCATCGGCGATGGCCCCGCGGATCGCGCTTGGCCATCCGCTTTACATCATCATCGACGGCGATATCGCGCGGACCCTGGGCGGGATCCTGCGCGACGAACTGGGCATCGAAAACGATCTGCTGGTTCTGGACGGGCTAAGCCTGCGGGATTTCGACTATGTCGATTTCGGAAAAATCCGCCTGCCGTCCTTCACGGTGCCGGTCACGGTCAAATCACTGCTGTTCGCCGAAGAACCGGGCAGCCCCAAAGCCGAAGAGCGCATTCATTTTCGCGAACAGAACGAGGGACATCATTCGCACCACGGCCATAGCCACGGCCACACCCATACAAAATCCGAAAACACGTGATGACCGACACAGGGCACATCCCGGCGGCGAAACTCGATCCATTATTGACAGATGTCGCCGGGCCAGAAGAGAATGGAACACAATTCCATCTGAAAGAACAAGAAAAGGCGTCCCCGACCGTGTCAAAACCTGTCAAAACCCCCGAACCGAACCGCAATCCGCGACGCGACAGCACAAGGCTATCATCTGTCACCACCGCGATCCATCTTCTTAAGACCTTCAGCTTCGAAGATCAGGAACTTGGCATCAGCGAGTTGGCCAAACGTCTGGGTGTCGCCAAAAGCACCGTTCACCGGCTGGCCAGTGCGTTGCTGGACGAAAACCTGTTGCAGCAGAACCCCGAAAACGGGCGTTACCGTCTGGGTGTCGGGCTGTTCACATTGGGGTCGCTGGTGCGGTCGCGGTTCGATGTCGCCAATTCGTCCAAGAAAATTCTGAACGCCTTGCGGGACAAGACCCAGGAAAACGTGCGCCTTGCCGTGCTGGAAGGTGGCAAGGCGGTCTATCTGCACGATTTCGAAAGCCCGCAAACCCTGCGCCTGAAATCCGGCACCGGCGCTCAGCGGCCTGCCTTTTGCGTAGCCGAAGGGCTGTGCCTGCTGTCCGGGCTGAAAGACTCTGAACTGGCCGCGGCCATCCCCAAAACGCTGACCCCGCGCACGCCCAAAACCATCGTCGATCAGGACGCTCTGCTGGAACGTATCCGTCAGGTCAAACGGCGCGGTTATGCGATCGAGGATGAGGAATGCGAAGAAGGCACACGCTGTCTTGCCGCCCCGATCTATCAGAACGATGGCCGCATTCTGGCCGCGGTCGGCGTGGCCGGGCCCCGCCTGCGCATGAAGAAAAGCCAGTTTTCGAAACTCGCACCGCTTGTCGTGGAAGCCGCGGAAGAGATTTCTTCCAGCCTTGGGTTTGCCGGACGACCGCGTGTCTATGTCTAAACCGGGAAGTCAAAGAAAAGCATATGAAAACAATCACAATCGAGGCGACGGGCGAAGAATTTCCGTGCGAAGACGACGATACCATCCTGCGCGCAGCGCTGCGCGCCGGGGTCGCAATGCCCTATTCGTGCAATGTCGGGTCCTGCGGGAACTGCAAGTTCGAGCTGCGCGAAGGAGAGGTCGATCACCTGCGCCCCGATGCGCCCGCCTGGTCCGAACGTGATCTGAAACGCAAAAAGTGGCTGGGATGCCAGGCCAGCCCCAAGGGCCCCTGCCGCATCAAATTCCGCGCGGACCCGGAATTTGCACCGGTGCACACACCCCACAGGCGCCCCGCCACGCTGGTATCCACGTCCGACATTACCCATGATATCCGCGAATTCCGGTTCAGCTTTGACGGCGCGACCGCCTTTGAACCCGGGCAATACGCGCTGTTGGAAATCGACGGGGTGTCCGGCGCACGGGCCTATTCCATGTGCAATCTGGCCGGCGAAGAGACATGGAATTTCCAGATCAAGAAGGTGCCCGGCGGCCAGGCAACCGAACGCCTGTTCGCAATGGCGCCGGGCGATACCCTGTCGCTTGACGGGCCCTATTCAACGGCCTTCCTGCGCCCCGAGGTTCCCCGCGATATCGTCCTTATGGCGGGCGGTTCGGGGCTGTCGCCGATGGTGTCCATCGCGCGCGGCGCGCAGGCGGCGAGCCTGTTGGGCGACCGCAAGCTTCATTTCTACTATGGCTGCCGGTCCGAGGCCGACGTCATCGACGCCTCTGTCCTTGGCGAAGGTCTGTCCGAACAGGTCACATTCACCGTCGCCCTTTCCGATGGCGCGGCTGCGGGCTACCGCCAGGGGTTCCTGCATGATGTCGTGAAAGAGGACTTTGGCGACACCCTGAAAAACCATGAAATCTATTTCGCCGGTCCTGCGGTGATGTCCGCCGCCATTCAGAAGATGGCCTATGACAGCGGCACGCCCCTGACCCAGCTTCATTTCGACGAATTTTACTAAGGACACCGATATGGCTGATTTATCCCTTACGCTTGGCTGCTGGGACTATGACCGCGTGCTTGCCATCAAGGACGGGCGCGTGAAACCCGAAGGCATCGACCTTCGGTTTCTGAACATGGTGGTCGAAGAGACCTTTTTCCGGATGCTGCGCCACCGGGAATTCGACCTGTCCGAAATGTCGATGTCATCCTATGTCGTGTCTTTAACGCGCAAGGAACAGCCGTTCATCGCGATCCCGGTATTTCCCAGCCGGTTCTTTCGCCATTCGTCGATCTATGTGAATGCCGATGCGGGGATTTCCAAACCCGCCGACCTGATCGGCAAACGGATCGGCACCCCGGAATTCCAGATGACCGCACCGGTCTGGATTCGCGGCATCCTGTCGGAACATTACGACGTGCCCGTAGACAGCGTCACCTATGTGACCGGCGGCGAGGAAGAGCCGAACCGCGAAGAAAAACTGAAACTGAACCTGCCGGACAACATCAAGATCGAAGCGATCGGTCCGGGCAAGACATTGGCCAGAATGCTGGCAACGGGCGAGATTGACGCGCTGCACACGGCGCGCAAACCCTCCACCTTCGACGGGGTGAACGTCAAACGCCTGTTCCCCGATTTCGTCTCTGTCGAACAGAAATACTGGCGGGATACCGGCATCTTCCCGATCATGCATGTCATCGGCATCCGGCGCGAGGTTTATGAACAGAACCGCTGGATCGCGATGAACCTGTATCAGGCGTTCCGCGACGCGCAGAACATCTGTTATCAGGGGCTGCGCGAAACCGCGGCGCTGAAAGGCATGCTGCCCTGGTTCAACGCCCATGTCGAAGAGGCGTTCGACACGATGGGACAGGATTTCTGGCCCTACGGTCTGGAAAAGAACCGCACCACCCTGAACACCTTTCTGCGCTACCACCACGAACAGGGCCTGTCGCCGCGTCTGGTCACGGCAGAAGAGATGTTCGCGCCGGAAACGCTTGAAGAATTTGTAATTTAAGGATCCCCCGTGATGGCAAAAATCACCATTCCCGCCCTGCAGAACATGAAACGCGAGGGCCAGAAAATCTTTGGCGTCGTGGCATGGGATGTCCATATGGCGCAGATCGCCGACCGCGCCGGGGCCGATATCATTTCGGTGGGCGATACCGTCGGGCATAACCTTTGGGGGCAGTCCAACCCGCTTGAAATCTCGATGGATCAGATGATCACGGTCACCCAGGCGGTGCGCCGGGGTACCAAGAACGCATTGCTTAGCGCGGATTTCCCCTATGGCCCGCTGCAGGAAGGCGCCGACAGCGCCGTGCGCGCGGCCATCCGCTTCGTCAAAGAGGCTGGCGTCGACATGATCAAACTGGACGGCGCCGCCGATTTCCCCGAAGCGACCACAGCCCTGGTCAAGGCCGGCATCCCGGTCTGGGCGCAATTCGGCGTCACCCCGCAGACCGCCCTGTCCTATGGCATGGAATACGGCGCGATGAACCGCGCCGATGCCCATGTTCCCGCCGGGATGACCGACCGGCTGATCGCCGAGGCGAAGATGCTGGAAGAGGCCGGTGCCTCGATGCTGGATTTCACCAATTCCGGGCCGGTCGTCGGACCCAAGGTCGTGGAACAGATCGGCATTCCGGTGATCGGCGGTTTCGGCGGCGGACCCTGGCTGGACGGGCGGGTGCGCATGGCCAACGCGGCCATCGGTTACAACGCCAAATCGCTGGATAGCGATGCCGAGAATTACGCAAACGTCGCCAAGATCATCCATTCCGCGCTGACCGAACTGGGCGCAGATGTGCGCGCCGCCCGCCAGATCAAAGGCACCCCCGCGGCCAAGTAAAGGACCACCCCCATGCCAACAGCTGTTATCGACGGAATCGAAACCAATTACCGGGAAATGGGCAGCGGTCCGGCCCTGTTGATGTTCTCACCCGGCGGCTTTGACGCCCGCATCGAAAAATGGTCCGATCTGGGCGTCTATAAGCGGATCAAGCTGCTGGACCATCTGCCCGAAAAATACCGCTGCATCGTATTCGATCGCCGCGAAAACGGACAGTCCGGCGGGCGGGTCGAACGGATCACATGGCAGCATTTCGTGCGTCAGGCCAGCGGGTTGCTGGATCATCTGGACATCGACAAGGCCCATCTGATCGGCGGCTGCATGGGGTGTTGCCCGGTGGCCGCCTTCGGCGTTGCCCATCCCGAACGCACCCTGTCGATGGTGCATTACTGGCCCGTCGGCGGCGCCAATTACCGGATCAGCGGGCATCAACGTTTCGCCCGCCATCTGGCCTTTGTCGACGAAAACGGGCTTCAGGCCGTTGTCGATCTGGTGCGCAGCCATGACAAGAATTTCTCGGGCGATCCGCGCGGCGGCCCCTGGGGGCAACCGATCCGCAATTCCGACACCTTCGCGCAGAATTACGCGGATATGGACAAGGCCAAATATCTGTTGACGGTCACGGCCATGTATCGCGGGTTGCTGGATCGCGACACCGCACCGGGGGCCGAGCCCGAAGATCTGATGCGTCTGGACATCCCCAGCCTGATCGTGCCCGGCAGCGACGGGTTTCACGCGACCTCGGCCGCGCGGTATCTGCAGGAATGCCTTGCCGGATCGCAATATTGGGATATTCTCGTCGATCAGCAAACGGAAGAGAACGCGCCGAAGCGCGTTCTTGATTTCCTGCAAAGCGTGGATGGCTAAGGGGGCGGCCCCTAAGCCACAAGATTTCTGGTCGGCGCCGCGAACAGGCTTTCGACATCCACCTTTTCGGGGATGATCTTCTGCGTGACCGCGTGGCCGATCAGTTGCTCAAGCACATCGTAATTCGGCGCAATACCGTAGGGCAGCGGATCGTCCATCACCTCCAGCGCGGCAAGATGTACCTTGTCGGCCTCGGTCAGATCGGCAATGCGCCCGGCCTTCAGATCACCGACATAAAGCTGTTTCGAGGCGGCGAACGCTTCGAACACCTGCACGGCGATGTCGGGGTTTTGCTCAAGCAGCGTATCGCGCACGACCACAAGATGGTTGATGGGATACAGCCCCCTGCCCTTCAACGCCGCGACCCCCGCGTCGAACGGGTTTTCGATCATCGGCGCCACATCGGGATGGGACAGTTTGGCCCCCACCGCCGCCTTGATCCGCCCCGCCGACAGATCACCGGCCAGATCCCCGCTGGCCAAGGGCACGACATTTTCCGGCGGCACATAGGTTTCCACATGTTCGTCGCCTGACGGCGCCCAGGTGACGCCCGACAAATCGACCCCGTATTCATCCTGAATGATCGACCGCGCCCAGACGCCCGTCGTCACCGTATAGCCGCGATTCACCCCGACCGTTTCGCCTGTCAGATCGGCGGGCGATTTCAGGCCCGAAGGCACATGATGCAGGATCGCATCGTGATGGAAATCGCGGACCAGAAAGATCGGAAGCGCGGTAAACCCGACGCCATGGGATTTTGCGGTCACATAGGTCGTCAGCGCCATTTCGCAGACATCATAAGCCAGTTCGCGCACCATCCGCCGGAACCCTTTGACAAGGACCGGAATCTCTTCGAATTCAAAATCGAAATCCGCGGGCGAAACCAGCCCCTCTTTCAAGGCACGGTTGTTTCCTTGGGTCCGCGTCACGGCCCTTAGCTTTGGTCGGGTCATAGTTTTCCTCAGTCTGGGGTTGCTAGCAACATTCGCCCTCGCCGTCGTCGATCAGCGCGGGCAGCAGCCATTTCACCGGAATGTCCTGATCGGACACCTCCGATATCGGTTTGAAAATCTTCAGTTTGTAACGCGCATCCCCTTTCCAGAAGGTGATGTTGGTTTCGAAAGGGGGAAACCCGGGGCGATCGACCGCATCTGCCGCGACCAGCACGATATCATCGGCCCGAATGTCGAAACGCGCACGGATCAGGGCGTCTATCCGCCCCAGATCCCCAAGGTTTTCCGGCTTTCCGCCAAAAGGCCTAAACACGTATCGGCTCCCCAACAATAACGCCTTTGTTCTTTTATATGGAACAGCGTTCTTGAATAGATTTTGCCGGTTTGTTAGGTCTTGGTCAATGAGGAATTGGGAGGAAGCGGCATGGCCGAAAAAGTTCTTGCGGCGGTCCGCACAGCGGCGCAGACAACTGAATTTCGCGAATTTGACATGCCGGATATTCCGGATGACGCGGCCCTGCTGAAGGTCGAGGTCGCCGGCATCTGCGGCACCGACGTCAAATTCTATTCCAAACCCCCGATTTCGGACCCCGTGATCATGGGGCATGAAAATATCGGCTATATCGCCAAGGCCGGGAAGACGTTCCAGAAACGGCGCGGCCTGAAAGAAGGCGATATGGTGTTTGCCGAACATTATGTCGGCTGCATGAACTGCGAACATTGCCATCGTGGCGATTACCGCCTGTGCATCGCGACCGACTGGCGGAAAAACCCCGAAGGTCTGCGGTTCGGATATACCTCGGCGAAACGCGCGCCGCATCTTTTCGGCGGGTTCGCGCAGTATATGTACCTTCCGTGGAATTCGGTTCTGCACAAGGTGCCCGACGGGCTGTCGGCGGAACGGGCGGGGGTCGTCACCCCCATGGCCAACGGCATCCAATGGGCGCTGTTCGATTGCAAGGTCGGCTATGACAGCCGCGTTCTGGTGCAGGGTCCGGGCCAGCAGGGGCTGAGCCAGGTCATCGCCTGCCGTCAGGCCGGTGCCTCGCTGATCATCGTGACCGGTACGAACAAGGATAAAAAGCGGCTTGAGGTCGCCAAGACCCTTGGCGCCGATTACGTCATCAACGTCGAACAGGAAGACCCGCTTGAACGGATCAGGGAAATCACCGGCGGCGAAGGGGTCGATGTGTCGCTGGACTGCACCGCCGGGGCCGGGACGATCCCGACCCTGCTGGGCATCGAGGCGCTGAAACGCAAGGGCGGCACCCTGCTGATCCAGGGCGAAGTGACGGAGTTCCCGAATTTCCCCTTCGCCAAGATCGCCAACAAATACATCACGATCAAAGCCGCGCGCGGCCACAACTTTGAAAGCTGCGAACTGGCGCTGAAACAGTTGAATTCGGACCGGTTCGATCTTGATCTGATCACCACCCATAAATTCGGGCTGAAAGACACACATGAGGCGATCAACGCGGTCGGTGGCAGCGGCGAGGTCATCCATGTGTCGTTGATGCCATGGGAATAACCGGTGTCGTCGGAACCCCATCGTAGCCCGCCGCTGATCCCGATCATCATCGTGACCGGGTTTCTGGGGGCGGGGAAAACCACGCTGATCAATCACCTGCTGTCGGGCAAGGACGACATGAAATTCGCCGTGATCGTCAATGAATTCGGCGATATCGGCATCGACGGGGCCTTGATCGACAACGGCGACGAAGAGCTGATCGAACTGAGCAGCGGCTGCATCTGCTGCGTGGTGCGCGGCGATCTGATCCGGACCATGCGCAGGCTGTTGTCCGACGGGCAATCCTGGGACGGGATCGTGATCGAAACCACCGGTGTCGCCAATCCCGGCCCGGTCATTCAGACCTTTCTGGTGGATCAGTTCATCGCCGCGCAATGCGCCGTTCAAAGCGTCACCTGCGTGGTCGATGCGGCCCATGTCATGGACCAGACCGCCCAACACAAGGACGCGGTCGATCAGATATTGTTCGCCGACCACATTATCCTGAATAAAACCGATGTGGCCAGCGCCCCGCCCGAGGTCATCGAGGCGCATCTGCGCGCGCTGAACCCATTTGCCCAGATCACGCGGGCAGAACGTTCCGCCGTGCCACCCGGCCAGTTGCTGAACCGGCACGGGTTCGCCTTGTCGAACGTCGCGGATCAGCTTGCCGATGTGGTGCCGACGGATGCCGGCCATCATCACCACCATGACGGATGGGTCGGCAGCGTGTCCCTGACCAGCGACACGCCGCTTGACCAGACGAAATTCGAAACCTGGCTGCAGGATCTGTTGCTGGTGAACGGCACTGATATTCTGCGGACCAAGGCGATCCTGCATGTCGCGGGACACAGTGAAAAATTCATCCTTCAGGCCGTCAACATGATGGTCGAAGGCGACTTTGCGGGCCCCTGGGACCCGCAGGTCCCGCCGATTTCCAAAATCGTATTCATTGGCCGGAACCTTGACGCCGCAGCCTTGCGCCGCGGTTTCGAAAGCTGTCAGGCCACCCCGATCGCATAGGAGAATGCAATGCCCGTTGTCATCACCAATATTGCCCGCGCGGACCGGACCGCGACAGATGCCCTTGCCGAATACGGCGTCGCCACCGTTCACGAAGCACAGGGCCGCACCGGGTTGATGGCGTCGCGCCTGCGCCCCATTTACCGCGGCCCGGCGATCAGCGGCACCGCCGTCACGGTCAATGTGCCGCCGGGCGACAACTGGATGATCCATGTCGCCGCCGAACAATGCCAGCCCGGCGATGTCCTTGTCGTCAGCCCCTATACCCGCAGCGAATCCGGCTATTTCGGCGATCTGCTGGGGACGCTGATGCAACAGCGCGGGGTCAGGGGGCTGATCATCGATGCGGGCTGTCGCGATGTCGATGACCTTGAAAAAATGGGCTTTCCGGTCTGGTCGCGGGCCATCCACGCCCATGGCACGGTCAAGGAAACCATTGGCGAGGTCAACATTCCGATCACCTGCGGCGAGGTCGTCGTGAACCCCGGCGACGCGATCGTTGCCGACAATGACGGCGTGGTGGTGGTGCCCCGGACCACGGTCACCGAAACGCTGGACAAATCCGCCGCGCGCGTCGCCCGGGAAGAGGGTATTCGCAAACGCTATGCCGCGGGCGAACTGGGTCTGGACATGAACAACTTTCGCCCGCGCCTTGCCGAAAAAGGTCTGGTCTATGTCGATCAGGCCACCTTTGACGCCAAGAAATCCTAAAGGACACATCCGCGATGATCATCGATTGCCACGGCCACTACACCACGGCCCCCGCCGAACTTCAGACCTATCGGGACGCGCAGGTCGCGCATTTCGAAGACCCCTCCAACCCCGCGCCCAGCCTCAAGGCGATCAGCGACGACCAGATCCGCGAAAGCATCGAGAACAACCAGCTGAAAGCATTGCGCGAACGCGGCGCCGACATGACGATTTTCTCGCCCAAAGCCTCGGCCATGGCGCATCACATCGGGGACGAGGCCGTTTCCAAAACCTGGACCCGGCTGAACAACGATCTGATTCACCGCGTGGTACAGCTTTTCCCCGACAATTTCGTGGGGGTATGCCAGTTGCCGCAGTCGGTGGGCGTGCCGATTGAAAATTCGATCGAGGAACTGGAACGCTGCGTGAATGAACTGGGCGTGGTCGGGTGCAACCTGAACCCCGACCCGTCGGGCGGCATGTGGTCGGGGCGGCCTTTGACGGACCGGTCCTGGTATCCGTTTTTCGAAAAGCTGGTCGAACTTGATATCCCCGCGATGATCCATGTTTCGGGATCGTGCAACGACAACTTCCATGCCACCGGCGCGCATTACATCAACGCCGATACAACCGCGTTCATGCAGTTCATCCAGGGCGACCTGTTCACCGATTTCCCCGACCTGCGGCTGATCATCCCGCATGGCGGCGGCGCGGTGCCTTATCACTGGGGCCGGTACCGGGGTTTGGCGGATATGCTGAAAAAGCCGAAACTGACCGAACACATCATGAAAAACGTCTATTTCGACACCTGCGTGTACCACCAGCCCGGCATCGATCTGCTGTTCGAGGTGATCGATACCGACAACATCCTTTTCGCCTCGGAAATGTTCGGCGCGGTCAAAGGCATCGACCCCGAAACCGGCCATTATTTCGACGACACCAAGCGCTATATCGAAGCGCTGGACCTGCCCGCCGCAGACAAGGCGAAAGTCTTCGAAGGCAACGCCCGCCGCGTTTACCCGCGGCTTGATAAGCTTTTGAAATCAAAGGGCCTGTAATCCCGGTCTGCACAGGCTGAAAAAGCTTTGCAGCCTGTGCAACCCCGCTATTCCTTGATCTAAGTCAACTATCTTTTCGTCGTAATCCGCTATATTCTGCATTGCAGCATTTATGAAGGAGACGAAGATGGATAGTGTTATCAGAACCCCGCAAACGCCTGACTTCGGGGCCATTCTTCAGAAACTGGCGCCGCGCCGTTTTTCCCGTGATTTTCTGGGGCTGTTTTCGGGCTATCGCGCCTATCTGGTCTATACGCAGCTCAGTTCCATGTCGGACGCCGATCTGGAAGATCTGGGCATTGAGCGGGACGATATCGTTCAGGTCGCGACACGCGCGATTTTCTCGGAAAAGTAAGATCGCCTAAAGCTTGCGCATGATCGGACCGGGTGCTTCTAGAAGCATCTTTACGATCGCGTGAATCAATTCGATGAAAGCTGGCGAAGCGGCCGTTGTTGCCGCATTCTTGGGGTAAACATAGGCCAGCGTTCGGGTCACCGCAGGCAAGGTGATCGGGCGCGCGATAAGTTTGCCCTTGCGCAGCTCGCCCTCGGCCGCGCCATAGGGCATGATCGTCGCGGCGATACCCTTTTCGACCAGATTTTTGACCGCGCGGATCGACTGCACCTCGTAGGCGACCTTCAGCTCAAGGCCAAGCCGCTGCGCGATCTGTTCAACAATCTGGCTGACCGCGTCGCTTCTGCCCGTCAGGGCCAGATCCCTGGCCAGCACTTCCTTGAACGAAATGCCGCCGCGTTCCTGATCCATGTCGGGCGAGGTGATGCAACACAGGTCCTCTTCCAGCAGGGCGATGCGTTTGTAACTGCTGTCATCGATTGTCGGCGAATAGGTCAGCACGCAATCCAGTTCGCCCTGATCCAGCGCGCGCATCAGCACGAAACTGAAATCCTCGACCACCCTCAGCGAAATGCCCGGGATCATCATCGAAAGCTCGGTGATGATATCGTCCCCGACCAGCCGGATGATACTGGGCGTGACACCCAGCGAAACCGTCTGGATCGGTCCATCGGACAGGGCGCGCACCTCGGCGCAGGCTTTTTCCACAAGGGCAAGAATCTCTTCGGCGTGTTCGCTTAACAACGCACCCGCTGGCGTCGGGGCAACCCCGCGTGAATGGCGTTCCAGAAGAACGACGCCAAGTTCATCCTCAAGGTTACGAATCTGCAGCCCCAGCGCGGTTTGCGCGATATGAAGCCCATCGGCCGCCTTGGTAATATTGCCCGCCTCGATCGCTTTTCTAAGATAGATTAACTGGCGCAACTTGAGCATCGGCATTTACCTTTCCCCCCCGAAACTACGGGCGCCGCCGCACAGGCGCAATCGTTGCCTGATAGATAGGCAAAAATGATCAGAACAGCGGCGCCGCCAATGCGGCCAGTACAGGCCCGGAAAACCCCAGCATCTCTAACAGCCAGAGGCTGTCCATCGTCAGCGCCCCGGCCCCGATAACGGCAAGAAAGATCGACGCCAGCACCCAGACATCGAAAACCTCGTGTTCCTTGTTCAGGACCGCGTTGAACAGGATTCTGAACACGACCGACAGGCGCTGAATCGGCACGACGACCGAAACCGGCGCGACCGTCAGCGCGATATAGCGGAACATCTGCGAAAACGCGACGAAGACAGCCGACAGCAAAAACCAGAACCCCGATTTAGGGTCCAGCGTCGCCATATAGCTGCGCCCGCCCAGCCCGATGACAAGCCCCCC
>CANMTD010000005.1 GCA_947500775.1 uncultured Paracoccaceae bacterium | reverse complement strand
GTCGCAAGGGCCGCCAGACTGTCCAGTGCGGTGTCGGCGCTTTCATCCTCTTCGGTGTCTTCGGGCGCGGCCTCTGCCAATGCGCTCAGCGCGTCATCGACGCTTGTATCATCGGCCACGTCATCGGGGGCCGCGTCGGCCAAAGAGGACAGCGCATCAGAGGTTGCCGTATCGGTTTGATCCGCGTCCTCGCCCGGCGCCAGTTCCGCAAGATTTTGCAGGGCCGTTTCCACCCCGTCATCTTCGGCGACCTCGGCGGGGGCAGCGTCCGCCAGCCCGCCCAAAGCATCATCCACAGAGGTATCGGCGGCCTCCGGTTCGGGGGCGGCATCGCGCAAAGCATCCAGCACGCCCGAGTTGTCCTCTGCTGGCGCCTCATCAGGAACCGCCATGCCACCGATCGCGTCTTGCAAGGCTTGCGCGGTATCCGGCGTTTCGGTTTCCACCGGGGCGCTGTCTTTCAATCCGGCCAGCACATCGGCGGAAGTATCTTCCTCTGGGGTCTGATCCGCCGGGGCCGCGTCGCGCAGCGCATCAAGCGCCTTGTCGGCTGTGTCATCAACCGGGGTCTCGGTCGGGGCGGCGTCCTTGAGGCCTGCCAGAACATCCGCCGATGTGTCCGTTTCGGCCACATCCTCGGGGGCTGCCGCGCGCAGGGCATCCAGCACCTGATCGCCGGTATCCTCGGCCGGGGCATCGTCGGGGGCCAGTTCGCGCAGGCTGTCCAATGCCGCGGAAGGATCGGTTCCTGCGGCAGCCCCGCCCGAAATCGCCGCCAGCATCGCCGGATCGGCCAGAATCTTTTCGATCAGCGTTTCGGCCCCGGTTTTGCCGTCCATATAGGTCATCAGATTGGACAGCTGGGTGCGGGCCTCTAGCAACTGGCGCAGCGGTTCGATCTTGGCCGCGATGGCGCCGGGGGTGAAATCGTCCATCTTTTCAAAGGTCAGATCGACGGACAGGTTGCCTTCGCCCGACAGCGTATTGGGCACGGTAAAGGCAGCGCGGGGTTTCATCGCGCGCATCCGTTCGTCGAAATTATCGACGTCGATTTCCAGAAACTTGCGATCGCCGACCGCAGGCTGCGGCACCTCGGACTTGCCCGCCAGATCGGACATCACGCCCATCACGAACGGCAGCTGCACCTTTTTCTCGGCGCCATAAAGTTCAACATCATATTCGATCTGAACCCGGGGTGCGCGATTGCGCGCGATGAATTTCTGCGAACTACCCGCCATTGCCGGTCCCCTTCAGTTCCGCAATTTCGGAACGCAGCGATTTCAGCTCTGCGTGCAACTCCAGAACATGGCGATCCACGACATCGGTTTCGCTGCGCACGAGTTCGCGCAGATTTTCAAATTCGGCCTCGGCCTCTTCTTCCACGGCAGACTGCATGGTGTTGACCAACAGACCGATAAAGAGGTTCAGCACCGAAAACGCGGTGATGACGATAAAGGGCACAAAGAACGCCCAGGCGCGCGGGAATTCGGCCATCACGGGGCGTACGATACCCATCGACCAGCTTTCCAGCGTCATGATCTGGAACAGCGAATACAGCGACCGGCCCAGCGTGCCGAACCATTCGTCAAAGGCATCGCCATACATCAGCGTCGCCATCACGGCGAAGACGTAATAGACAATCGACAGCATGATGATGACCGCGCCCATGCCGGGCAGCGCATCCAAAAGCGCCTGAACCACCGCCCGCATCTGGGGCACCACCGACAGCAATCGCAGCGCCCGGATCACCCGCAGCCCACGCAGCGCCGACATACCGCCGCCCGTCGGCATCAGGCCGATGATCACCACCACAAGGTCGAAGATATTCCACGAACTGGTGAAAAACCGCAGCCCATAGGCATAGAATTTCAACAAAAGCTCGCCCACGAAAATCGCAAGCACCAGATTGTCGACCACCGACAGGATGCCGCCCATCTGCCCCATGATCACATCAGACGTGGACATGCCCAGGGTCACGGCATTGAAAATAATCACACCCAGAATGGTGTTCCTAACCGTGTCGCGTTCGACAAAATTGCGAACCTTCATGCGAAGTGACAAGTTTTCAGATGTCGGGTCCAATGTCTCAGTCTTTCTGTTTTATCTGTCGTTCGGTTGAGCCGAGGCCAAACGCCCACGGCAGGGCTGGATCAGATGCTATTCAGCAATGTCTTGTCGACGACGGTCAAGAAACGCGCGCCGCCGAACCCGGTTGCCATCACTGGCCCCGGGATCGGTACAAAGCTTTGTATGCGGGCGGTCTCAGGCATCAGCTTGCATGGATTTTGAAGGCCGCGTTGGCCGCCGCTGCCCATTGCCCCAGACGACCGAACCATTTGTTCGCCTTATCGACGCCTTCGCCCATCTTCGCGGGGTCGCATTTATCCTTGATCAGCCCTCGTGCTTCGATCAGCGCACGTTCGATCTCTGTGGGCTTGTAGTTCATGATTTTCTGGATCGACGCACCGTCAGCCCAGATGCTTTTCTGCGCATCCATGACCGCTTTGACCTGCTTGTCTTTTTTCGTCGCATCCGCCGGAACCTTTGAAACCAGATCCGCCATTTCATTCTGCATGTCGATCTGCCGAAGATGCAGCGCGTCCCATTTCGCGGTCAGACCGCGCGACAATTTGATGGTTTCGTCCATCTGCTTGTTCAGTTTCTGGATGCTGTCTTCATAGGCTTTGTAGTTGCCATAGAATTCAGCCCGCATCGACTTGGCGCTTGACGCCAGCGTGGACAGGGCAGTGATGCCCTTGATCACCGTGGCACCAATCGCAATAACCGCACCGGCACCCGCGCCGACGGCCGTTCCGACGGGACCACCCGCAGCGGTCCCGATCCCGGCACCGGCGGCGACGGCACCCACCACGCCCAAAGCAAATTTCCCAATCGTGATGGAAACCCGATAGGCGATATTCCCCTTCGATTTCAGGACGGATTTCGCCTCTTTTTCAATCGCTTTCATGCCCGCGGCGTGGGATTCATCGACGGCTTTCTTGAAATTGACCTCAAGATCGTTCTTGATAAGATCCTTGCCGTCCTTGTTCAGCTTGGCCTCGGTCGCTTCTTTCAACTTCACAATGTCCGAAGAGGTCGCGCCCTTTTTCGACATCTTTTCCGCACTTTTAAGAAGCGCCTTATCCTCTGCGTCCATCAACTTTTGCAGCGGAGCCGTTGCCTTTTTTTCATAGGCAAGCCACTTTTTGGCCAGTTCGCGACCGACGACCGCGAGGTAGCGGTCAAAGATGCCCTTTTCCAGCTTGGTGTCGAACCCTTTGGCAACTTTGAACGAGGCGCTATAATCACCGTTGACGCGGAACATTTTGCCCGACGACTGCAGGCCAAGCACACCTGTTGCGCTGAACCCGTCTTTTTCCATCTTGAATTTCATAGTCTCATACTCTCCGAAATTGAGAATTAAGGATTAGTCGTTGAAGGCGTAGGTAAAGTTCCCGTCCGTCACATCGATGGCGACCTTCTTAACCTCTTCGCCCCGCATCATCCGTTTCAGGAATTCGGCGGAGATATCGGGCAGCATCGTGTTGGTGACGATGGCATCGATCATGCGGCCGCCGCTTTCCAGTTCCTGACAGCGGTTGACGATTTCATCGACCACGGTGTCGGAATATTCAAAGGGCACACCGTGGCTTTCGCCGACGCGTTTCTTGATCCGGTTCAGCTGCAGCTTGGTGATCTCGGCGATCATATGCGGGCTGAGCGGGTAATAGGGGATCGTCACCAGACGCCCCAGCAGGGCGGCGGGGAAGATTTTCAACAGCGGGTCGCGCAGGGCCTTGGCGATGCCATCGGGTTCGGGCAGCAATTCGGGGTCGGAACACAGATCCATGATCAGATCGGAGCCCGCGTTCGAGGTCAGCAGGATCAGCGTGTTCTTGAAATCGATCACCCGGCCTTCGCCGTCTTCCATCACGCCCTTGTCGAAGACCTGAAAGAAAATCTCGTGCACGTCGGGGTGGGCTTTTTCGACCTCATCCAGCAGGACCACGGAATAGGGTTTGCGCCGGACCGCTTCGGTCAGCACCCCGCCCTCGCCATAGCCGACATAGCCCGGAGGCGCGCCTTTCAGGCTGCTGACAGTATGCGCCTCTTGGTATTCGGACATGTTGATGGTGATGACGTTCTGTTCGCCGCCATACAGCACCTCGGCCAGCGCCAGCGCGGTTTCGGTCTTACCCACGCCGCTGGTCCCGGCCAGCATGAACACCCCGATGGGTTTGGATGGGTTGTCCAGACCCGCGCGGCTGGTCTGAATGCGTTTTGAGATCATCTTCATCGCGTGGTCCTGCCCGATCACGCGTTTGGCCAGATGTTCCTCAAGGTTCAGAACCGTTTCGATTTCATCCTTGACCATGCGGCCGACCGGGATACCGGTCCAGTCGCCCACAACCGATGCAACCGCCTGTTCATCGACGATGGGCAGGATCAGCGGGGTTTCGCCCTGCAATTCGGTCAGTTCGGCGTTCTTGGCTTTCAACTCGGTCATCAGGGCCGCGCGTTCTTCGTCGCTCAGCGGGCTGTTGCTGGCGATCTCTTCTTCGCCCTCGGCGGGTTCATCGACCGGGGCGCCGCCTTCGCGCAGTTTGGCGCGCAGTTCCAAGATCTGCGTGACCACGGCCTTTTCAGCCTCCCAACGGGCGGTCAGACCAGCCAGCCGTTCTTCTTCAGCCTCTTTGGTGGCGGTGATCACCTCGCGACGGTCGGCGACATCATAGCCCGCCGTTTCGTCGCGCCCGATGATTTCCAGCTCGGTCGTCAGGGTTTCGATCCGGCGGCGGCTGTCGTCGACCTCGGCCGGGACGGCATGCTGGCTGACGGCGACGCGGGCGCAGGCGGTATCCAAAACGCTGACCGATTTGTCAGGCAACTGCCGCGCGGGGATATAGCGGGCCGACAGCGCAACCGCCGCTTCGATCCCTTCGTCCAGCACCTGCACCACATGGTGCTTTTCCAGCATCGAGGCGATACCGCGCATCATCATGATGGCCTTGGGCACGCTTGGTTCATCGACCTGCACCACCTGAAAACGGCGGGTCAGGGCGGGGTCTTTTTCGATGTATTTCTTGTATTCGGCCCATGTGGTGGCACCGATGGTGCGCAGGGTGCCCCGCGCCAATGCGGGTTTCAGCAGGTTGGCGGCATCGCCGGTGCCCGCCGCGCCACCGGCCCCCACCAGCGTGTGGGTTTCGTCGATGAACATCACGATCGGCGTGGTGCTGGCCTGCACCTCGTCGATCACTGACCGCAGGCGGTTTTCAAATTCACCCTTCATGCTGGCGCCCGCCTGCAACAGGCCCACGTCCAGCACCAAAAGCCGCGCGTTCTGCAACGCGGGCGGCACGTCACCGCGCGCGATCCGCAGCGCGAAACCTTCGACCACGGCGGTTTTGCCCACCCCGGCCTCGCCCGTCAGGATCGGGTTGTTCTGGCGCCGGCGCATCAGCACATCGACGATCTGGCGAATTTCCTCGTCACGGCCGACGATGGGGTCAATTTCACCGTTGCGGGCCTGTTCGGTCAGATCGGTACAGAACTGCGACAACGCCTCTTCCTGGCCCATGGCGGCGGGTGCAATCGCGTCTGAATGTTCGCCCGGCGACGCGCCGCCACCGGTGTGCGATCCATCCTGCGGCACCAGCCGTTCCTCGGGCGACCCATCGGTCGCCGCGTTGAAATCATCGGCCAGATCGTCGGCTTTGATCTTGCCGAATTCGGGCGAGATATTGGTCAGGATATTGCGCAGGCTGGGGGTTTTCAGCATCCCCAACAGCAGATGCCCGGTGCGCACCTGATTGGAGTTGAACAACAGCGAGCCATAGACCCAGCCGCGTTCCATCGCATCCATCAGATGTTCCGACAGGTCCGAAATCGTGCTGGCCCCGCGCGGCAGCGCATCCAGCGCGCGGGTCATTTCGGCCGCGATCTTGCCCGGGTCCAGATCGTAATGCTGGGCGATCCGGTGCAGGTCGCTGTCCTGCCCCTGAAAAATCTGATGCATCCAATGGACGACCTCGACATAGGGGTTGCCGCGCATCTTGCAGAATACTGTCGCGCTTTCGACGGCCTGATATCCCAGTTTGTTCAGTTTCCCGAACAAGGCTACTCGGCTGATCTCACTCATCGCATCAAACTCCCATTCCGTATCGGCCCGTCAAATCCGGGTTTGTTCTGTAATGGACGCCGGATAGAGAAACAGATCCTCTGCATCCGCTCTGGCGTCTTCTGTTTTTGATCCAATCCAACTGGTGTGACCCAGCCGTGTCGTACCCCCCAACGAGGCACGCGGGACATCATCGCCCGCCAGCACCAGATTGATGTCCCAATCCAGCGCGTCACCCACATAATTGCGCACAATCGCCCGCAGCCGCGCCAGCGACGCACCACCCGGCAGCAAGCGTTCGTATTCGTCCAGCGACAGCGGTCCGACGCGCAGCCGGAACTTGGCGCCGCGGGTCCAGACCCTTTGACCGATGCTGGTCGCCTGCCCCAGCCCTGCGCGCGCGCCTAGTTTCCAGCAATCATCCGGCTCCAGCTCCAACCAGGACCCGACAAATTGTTGCACATGCACCGGAACCGAAAAGAACGCCGACAGGATCGAAATCAACCCTTCGGGATTCTTGGGGCCCAGCGACAAATGCCCGGTGAAATGGCGTTTCGCCAGATCGGGCATCGCATCGCGGTTGCGCAGATGCGCGCCGTGATACCCCGACAGGGCGGCGACCTTGCGTTCCACCGGATCATCGTCACGGTCAAAACTGGGCGAAGGTTGCCCGGTTGACCATGCCCGGTACAGCAGCCCCATCAACCGATGGGTCAGCATGTTGGCAAAGGCCACAAGCGTCGGGTCGCGGTGATTGCGCAGCCGGTCGCGGGCGTATTCCGTCAGATGCAGCGGCAGTGGCCCCTGCGGGCCGAACAGCCCGAAAAACCGGTTGATCAGGCGACCGGGGCGGCCACCCTTTGGCGGCGTGAATTCGGCAATGGTCGAGGGCGGAAAGGCAAGCTCTGCCTCTTGCCCCAGCCGCACGGCATCCTCGCGCGGACGGCGCGATTCCCCCAGCCGGGGCGCGTCCGGATGGGCGGCTTCGATCACCCGCAACGCCTGAAAGACGTGATGTTCCTGAGGAGCCTCCGCCAGTCTGGCGAAATGCTTCAGATCATTCGGCCGAGCCCGGCTTCCGGTCTCCATCTGGCAATTTCCCCACGTTTCTGGGTTGTAAGAACTGTTTCGGTAAAACTGTTGATCGTAACATACTTTCGAAAGAACCTTTCCAGCACGGCGCCCAGCAAATACACGCTGGTGCCTTCGAAAAAGCTTTCATCAAAACCAATTTTAATTTCCAGACCGCGCACGGCGGTGGATAGAACTTCGTCGCTCATCCGGCGCACGATGGGGCGGCTGTCGACGGACACCACGCCCTCTAGCTGTTTTTCGATGACGCGGTCGCCGACCGGGGCGTAAATGCCGATCAATTCGCGCAATGCCTCGGCCGCGCTGCCGCGATCGGCATCGGCGATGGACAGGTAATTCAGGCTAAGGTGGCTGATCAGCCGCCAGGCGGTGTCGCCCTGCGCCAATGTCGGATGGGGCCGCGTGGGCGACACCGGCGTGCGCACGGTTTTCACCGGCCCGCCTTCGGGCAGATGAAACACCCCGCCGTCGCCGGTGGACAGAAGCATCGGCAGATCGCGGTTGGTGCACAGGCCGCGCACCGCCAACTGATCCAGATCGGCGCGATAGGGCGCCTGCTTCTGATCGACCAGTGTCAGGTACAGCTCCGATCCCAGATAAGAGGTCCGCACCCCCCGCAGGCGTTCCTTTTCACTGCGCTGCCGCATCCGGCGGCGTTGCGTGTAATAGGCACCATGGGTTTCGCCGGCCGCCGTGAAATCGGTCGCGGAATAGAACGGGCGGAAAACAACGTCATCCTCGCCTTCGCCACTGATGCCGATGACGCTGTCGATGGCGTAAACCTCGAAATCCAGCGCGGCGGTGCGGTTGGGAATGACATGCTGTTCGGTATCGCGGGCCGAGATGTGGACCCGGTCGCAGCGTTTGGGAAACAGGTTGATCGCCGGAACCGCGTTCAGGGTGAACGCCTCGGGCGTGATGTTGGGCGCGATGTCGCGGTTGCCTTCGCGCAGCAGGATATAGATGTCCACATCCTGCGCACTGGCCCGTTTCACCGCCGGTTGCAGCCCCTGAAGTTCGACAAACATGAACCGTTCGGGCATTGCAAAATATTCCTGCAACAGACGATAGCCGTCAAAGGACCGGCGCGGCGTTGGCAACAGCGCCTCTTCCGGGCTGAAACCCTGCGGCTCGACCGCGCCGCCAGCCAATGCCTCGGTCCAATCTGCCCGCCGGTCGGTGGAGCGCCCGGTCAGGCCCATCACCTCGGTGCACAGCAGTTCATACAGCATCCAGTTGTTGCCCGCCTGCCCGTTCAGAAACAGGGTCAGCTTGTCCAGACCAAGTTCGGCAATCGCCTCGCCGTCCGACCGTTTCAGCCGCAGACGGATGCCTGCGCGAGCCTCGGTTTCGCGGGTCACACCGGCGGCAACCAGCCCGCCCCGCCCGTCGATGTATTCGGCTTCGGTAATCTCGATCGGCCACATGGTGATATCGGCCGAGGTGCGGAATTCGCACGGGGTTTGTTCGCCTTCCATCAACCGGCTGCGGATCGTGGTGTGTCGGGGCACCACATAGCCGTCCTTGATGGCGGCATTTGCCACATCCGGTTCAAAGGCCGCGATCATCATCGACGGGGTCGGTGCCAGATATTGCGGATAGATGATTTCCAACAGGTTGCTGGTAAAGGCCGGGAACTGCATTTCCAGTTCCAGTTGCACCCGGGCAGACAGGAACGCGACGCCTTCCAACAGGCGTTCGACGTAAGGGTCGACGACCTCGACCCCTTCCATGCCCAGCCGCGCGGCGATCTTGGGGTATGCGGCCGCAAACTCGGCGCCCATGTCGCGCATGAACGTCAGTTCGTTTTCATAGTGTTTCAGAAGCCGCGTATCCATGCCCTTGTCACATGCTCCGTTCAAGCGACACTTCGCCGGTCGTCACATCGACCTGGCTGCGCAGAAACAATTCCAGCGGCATGGGCTGTGCCCACATATCCGCGCGAATATCAAACGACACCATCATCTCGCCCGCCTGTTCATCCGCGCGCAGCGCCACATCCGACGAACCCGGCACAATCCGGGGTTCATACCATTCAATCGCGCGTTCGATCGATTTGCGGATCTTTTCCGCGCGATCGCTGGTCGAATATTCGCCCGACACCTCGCGCACGCCGTAGTTCAGAACCGACCGTGTCACGCTTGGCAGCGCGTCGGTATCAAGCATGCTTTCCAGATTGTTGGTATTCAGCAGCCACGACAGATCGCGTTGAATAATTTCACGCAGGCGCGAAATATCGATCACCCGATCTTCGCGGCGTTCCTTTTGCGATGTCGGTTCATGGTCTGTCAGCCGGTCCAGCAGGGACGGCTGCAAACGTTCGACAAGGGTTTTGTCAGCCATCGCCGCCTGTCCCCTCTGCGGGGGCTGACGGGGCGGTGTCGGGCTGCGCATCCATTTTCAGGGTTCGCACATCCATCAGCGCGATATCGGACTGATCCGTGGTCAACAGACGCTGACCCAGTCCGGTATAGGTATCGCCGCCAGAATCGCTCCACAGCGTGGCACGCGACAGTTTCGCCGCGGCGTCGTCAGAGGCGGGCGTTCCGGCATAGCGGGTCGGGATCAGCGCGACCACTTCGCCTTCGTTGTGCAGGGTCAGCGTTGCCGCCGTCCAGACCGCATCGCGCAGGTCGCCCGGTTCTTCGATCATCAGGGTGTTGATGGAACTGAACGGCATCCAGAAATAGCGGCCATTCACGACCACCTCCAGCACCGGACCCAACCGCATGTCGGCATCCGCAATCCATTCGAACCGTTCGCCGTTAATCTCGCCCGAGGCAGCCGGGGCCAAGTCGAACGCGCGCGCGCGCAGCTCTGCGGCCTCTTCGGTTTTGCCATCGGCAAAAAGCTTCAACGCCTCGATCAGCAGGGCCAGCCATTCCGCCGGTTCGCCAAAGATCAGTGGCTCTTTTTCGCCCGAAAACACCTTTTCGCGATAGACTTCGCAGATGATCGCCTCGCGGTAGGTCTGGGCCATCATCAGGGCGGACGGGTCCAGTTCGGCGCTGACCTTCAACTGGGTGATGGCGCGTTTCCAGTCGCCCAGAACGCACAGCAACTGGAACAGAAAAATACGCAGTTTCGCGTCGGCGGGATTGGCGCGCACCTTATCCTGCAATGCAGCTAGGGTCGCGCTCAGGTCGCCGGCTTTCAAATGCTCTTCTGGCGTCATGTCACCTGCTCCATGCCGAACGAATTAAATAAAATCTCCTGGGCGCCGAAGCGCCCAGGAGGGATTGGCATGTTACTCGACCAGACCG
Organism: uncultured Paracoccaceae bacterium; assembly: GCA_947500775.1. Lineage (GTDB taxonomy): Bacteria > Pseudomonadota > Alphaproteobacteria > Rhodobacterales > Rhodobacteraceae > CANMTD01. The sequence continues at coordinate 278,285 of CANMTD010000005.1, read as the reverse complement.
GTCTGAACGTTCCATTTGAACGTGTTCTCGGTCTTGAGTTTCGCAGTCTTCTGATCGGTCGATTTGTATTCAACCTCGATCGACGCATAGGCCAGGGTCCAGGTTTCTTCCGGGATGCCCTCGGCGCTGCCCGAAACCGAATAGCTGTCGATCACGACGTCTTTCAGTTTCCAGATCAGGTACGCTTCCAGACCTGCCGACGCGCTTTCGCCCGAACGACAGAAATGGATGACGATTTCGGGGCGCACGGTACCGTTTGCCACCGACACCATCAGCTTGTTCGATGCGATGCCCAATTGCGATGTCACTTCGACTTTGCCGAAGTTCGAGTTGGCGTGACCACGCTGGGTCGACCCCAGATCAGTCATTTCAACTGCGCGTTCGACATTCCACGACAGGGATTCAAGTACGATCCACTTGTCATGGTTTTTTTCAGTTGCATCGCCCGGAATATCCGAGATTTGGCAGAACATATTTGCGGCCATTGTCTTTTCCTTTTTTGAATCGCGCTAATAGCGCTGGTTTTCGTAATTTGAGATTAATTTACGTCATAGCCGGATCAGCCGCCTTTTTCCGAAGGCAGCTTGGATACCAGCCGCAAAGAAACAGAGAGACCTTCCAACTGATAATGCGGTCGAAGGAAGAACTTGGACGTATAATAACCAGGATTCCCCTCTACTTCTTCTACAACAACTTCTGCCGCCGCGAGTGGTTTGCGGGCTTTCTCTGCTTCCGATGAAATATCAGCATTGAAATCGACATAATTGTTGATCCAGTCCTGCAGCCAGCCTTCCATATCTGTCCGGCTTTTGAACGACCCGACCTTATCGCGCACCATACATTTCAGGTAATGCGCAAAGCGGCAGGTCGCGAACAGATACGGCAGTCGGGCTGCAAGGTTCGCGTTCGCGGTCGCATCGGGATCGTCATATTCTGCAGGTTTGTGCAGTGACTGCGCCCCAATAAACGCCGCAAGATCCGAGTTTTTCCGGTGAATCAGTGGCATCATGCCATTCTTGGCCAGTTCGGCCTCGCGCCGGTCCGAAATCGCAATCTCGGTCGGACATTTCTGATCCACACCCCCGTCGTCGGTCGGGAAAGTATGAGATGGCAGGTTCTCCAGCGCACCGCCGCTTTCGACGCCGCGAATGCGGGAACACCAGCCATATTCCTTGAACGACCGGTTGATGTTCACGGCCATGCCGTAGGCCGCGTTCACCCAGCCGTATTTGTTGGAATTTGCGTCTTCTGTGTCTTCCTCGAAGGCAAATTCCTCGACCGGGTCGGTTTTCGAACCATAGGGCAGGCGCCCCAGGAACCGCGGCATCGCCAGACCCACATATTTGGAATCCTCGCTTTCGCGCAGGGACCGCCACGAGGCGTATTCCGGGGTCTGGAAAATCTTGGTCAGATCGCGGGGGTTGGCCAGTTCCGACCAGCTGTCCATCTGGAACAGCGACGGCTGCGCGCCGGTGATCAGCGGCGCATGGGCGCCTGCCGCGATCTTGGACAATTCGCCCAGCAGCTCAACATCCGGCGGCGAATGGTCGAAATGATAGTCGGCGACCAGCGTGCCGTAGGGTTCACCACCGAACTGGCCGAATTCCTCTTCATAGATTTTCTTGAAGATCGGCGACTGGTCCCAGGCGGTGCCTTTGAACTTGCGCAGCGTCTTGTGCATGTCCTTTTTCGAGATGTTCATCACGCGGATTTTCAACATCTCGTCGGTTTCGGTGTTGTTCACCAGATAATGCAGACCGCGCCACGCGCTTTCCATCTGCTGGTAATCTTCGTGGTGCAGGATCAGGTTGACCTGTTCGGTCAGCTTCTTGTCGATCGCGGCAACAATGCCTTCGATCGACCGCAGCGCATCGTCCGAAATCAGCGCGGTATTGGCCAGCGCCTGTTCCGCCAGGGTTTTGACGGCGTTCTCAACCGCGGTCTTGGCCTGATCGGATTTCGGGCGGAATTCCTTTTTCAGCAGATCGGCAAATTCAGAAGTACCAAATGCGGTTTCTTCCTGGGCGCCTGATGTTTGGGCTTCTTGTTCGGCCATGGCTTACGCCTCCCCTTCGCTGTCTTCGGCTTTTGGTGCTGGCTGGGCCGCCAGGGTTTTCAAAAGCGTGGGATCCTGCATGATCTTGCTGATCAGATCCTCGGCCCCGGTCTTACCATCCATATATGTCATTAAGTTGGACAGCTGGGTGCGGGCATCCAGAAGTTCCTTCAGCGGTTCGACCTTTGCGGCGATGGCGGCAGGCGTGAAATCATCCATGCTTTCAAAGGTGATATCGACGGCCATATTGCCTTCGCCCGTCAGGGTGTTGGGCACGGTGAACGCCGCACGCGGTTTCATGGATTTCATGCGATCGTCGAAATTGTCGACGTCGATTTCCAGAAACTTGCGGTCCGCGATGGCGGGCTGCGGTTCTTCGGATTTGCCAGCCAGATCACTCATGACGCCCATGACAAACGGCAGCTGAACCTTCTTTTCGGCACCGTAAAGTTCCACATCATATTCAATCTGAACCCTGGGGGCACGATTTCGCGCGATAAATTTCTGTGAACTGCCAGCCATGTAATGCTCCTTGGTTCTTCTGTTTCAGGGCGAATGGTCGCCGCGTCGCATGGGGCAGATTGCCCCGATGCTTTAATCTTCGTCGTCCAATCCGCCAATTAGGTTCACGCTGTCCACGCCCGCAGGCGCCATGTCTTTCATGATCGTTAAAAAATCCGCATTCACCAAACGTTTTGCCCGGATCAGTAAAATCGGCACCGGGCTTGAGGGTTCATTCCGCTGGTAATAAGCCACCATCCGGTCGATGGCATTGGACACGTCCGAAGGCGAGTTGATCCCGCCAATCGCGCCCCCGCCGCCCGCCACCGGGGCCGGTCCGGCATCCTCTTCGGCCGTGTCCGCATCTTCGGCCACGTCACCGCCGGTTTCAGCCGCCAGCCGTTTGGCGATCTGGTTCAGCATCTTGATCAGCGCATCCAGCTCTGGTCCCTGACCGGGGGTCTGTTCGCCGAAGACCGCATCGATGGCTTTCACATTGTCCATCGCGGCCTTGACCGCTGTCAGCATCTCGGCCAGCTGATCGTCATCGGTATCCTGAAACGCGGCCGAAACGGTGGCGGAATCGGGAATATTGGCCATATCCTCGGGCGCGGTGATCACCCCGTCGGCAATTTCGATATCCCGCAGGCAAAGCTTGCCGAACGCCCGGCTGTCGGTCAGGGGCGCGCGGCGCAATGCCCGCAGAACCGTTGTGGTTTCGGCCAGATTCTGAATCGAATTGATCCGCATCGTCGGATCGTTGTCGTCATCTTCATCCAGTTCGGGATGGCAGGTGTCCCAGTGTTCCTCCAGACAGCCACGCAGATATGTGGTGGCATCGGCGAACCCCGGCAGACCCTTGGTGTGCAGGATCGCTTCGGCATAATAGACCCCGGCGCGCAGGTCATGGCTGCGCTCCATCACCGCGATCGCCTTTTCGGTGACATCGCGATAATCGGGGTCTTCGGCGGCCTGAATCTGATCGCCAACCTGACGCTCCTCGCCGGGCTGCGCGGCAAGCTCCATCTCGGTGAACGCTGGATCATATTCCAGATTCTCACCGCTGGGCGCGTCGTCCCCGTGCGTCTTAAGAAGCGCTTCCAGGTCCATATTCCTCCCTCCGGAATAGGTATGGCAAAGTTGCGGTCAAAACCTGCGATCCGCTAAGTGCCGATGAAACATTGTTGCTTTTTGCTACCGAACTAAAATCTTATTGTGCTAAAAATATGAAACCAAAACAATACTTGACCCATAAACAGCCTTATCGTTTGCTCAAAGTCAATTGGGTTTAAAGCAATTTTCAGGAACGGCGGTCATGGCAGAGCTAAAAGTCGAAGGCGGCGAACTAAAAAAACTAATCCTCCTTGGCAAGAAAAAGCCCCTGAATTTCGGGTTCTGCCCAGGAAATAAAGACGCCGAACACACATTCGCAATTCACCGCAAAATGAAACCAAAGATGTTGGGCGAAGCCGCGCGCAAAGAGGGCGTCGGAAAAAAACTGGCCTATGGCACCTTCACGGTGAAGGGCAAGGTCCTGTTCTTGACCTGCATGCGCGAAATCCCGACGATGGCCAAGCTGGTCAAGAAATACCTGAAGACCCAGAAGCTGACGATGAATGTCGTCATTCTGGACGAAAGCGGCAAAGAACTTGAAAGCGACGTCGAACCATTGCCCGAAGATCCGGAATGGGATCAGGCAGAGGCCAACAGCGAAACTGATCTGGAAGACGATGACGCCGTTCAGGCCCAGGACGACGTAGATGACAGCGACGAAACCGATACCAACGACGCCGCGGCAGAAACAGCCGCACTTGCCGCCCGCCTGAAGGCGATTCAGCCCGATATCGCAGGATTAGAGACGGATCAGGCCGCCAAACTGAAAAAAGCCGCCGCCATGGCGATCAGCCAGATCAAATCCGGCGATCTGGCCAAGGCCTCGGCAACGATTGGCGCCGTCGAAGGGGCCATTACCAAGCTGCAGGCAACCGCGCCGCAGGCCACACCCGAACCGCAGCGCGAGACAAAATCAGACACCCCGACCACACCCAATGTGAAAACCCTGGCCGCCCGCGCCACCGCCTTGAAACAGCACATCGCCGACATGAACGGTCCGGCGGCTGAAAAGTTCACAAAGGCGCTTGGCGGCGCGGTGCAGCAGATCAAGGCGAACGATCTGGCCAAGGCCGACGCAATGCTGACCAAGATCGAAGCCGCCGCCAATCAGGTCGCGGCTTCGGCCCCGCCCGCAGATGGCGCGCAGGAATGGGCGGCGGCAGCGGCCCGCATCCAGCCCGGCGTAGACGCCGCCATTGCCGACAAACGCGGCGATCTGACGGCCATCAACCGCGTCTTCAACTTTGCCAAGCAACAGGCCGAAAAAGGCGATTTCGCCAGCGCGCTGAAAGCGGCGGCCAAAACAGAACAGCTGTTGGCAGAGGCCGCCGAGGCCACGCAAACCGCCGCTGTGTCCGAGGCTGAAAAGACGATTCCCGCCGATGTCGTGCCGTATTACCAGTCGCGGCTGTCCTGGATCAAAACCCGCAAATCGCTGACCGCGGACCTGACAACCCTGAAGGCCGAAATCGACAAGGCAACAAAAGGGATCGAAGGGCTGGAAGAGGTCTCGGAAAAATCCGGCGTGCTGTTCGACTATCTGGACGACATTGATTCCAGCCTTGAAGACACGCTTGAAAAACTGGTCGAAACGCCCGACGGGTCCGACCGCGAAAAGTTGAAATCAGACGCCCGCGGCATCATTGCAGAATATCGCGACGTGCTGGACGAACCATTCTTCAAGGCCGTGGACAACAATGGCTTTGCATCCACCAACATACGCGCCACCGCGCTTAGCTCTTTGCAAGAGGTCAGCGCGGCCCTCAGCTAATTCGTTGTTTCACATATGCCGATCTGGAGAATGACATGCGACAGTTCCTGAACATGGCCGCGGCCGCGATCTTTGCGGTCTGGACCATCGGCCCCGCCGCCGCTGAGCCGGGCAAATTGACCGTCGAGCTGAACAAATTCGAAGAGAACGACACCGGCGGATGCCGCGCGTTTTTCCTGTTTCGAAACCAGACCGAGACCACCTTTGAAGGGTTCGAGATGTCTTTGGCCATTCTGGACACCAACGGCGTGATCGACCGGTTGCTGTCGATCGACGCAGCCCCCCTGCCGGTGTCGCGCACGACCCTGAAACTGTTCGAAATCCCGGAAATCGCCTGTACCGACGTGTCCGAGATCCTGTTGCATGAAATGACATCCTGCCGCCCGCAGAACGCCGAGGAAATGGATTGCTTTCCGATCCTGAACCTGAACAGCAAAACCCCCGCCGCCCTGGTGAATTAAGATGCTTTCCGGGATCATGGAAACGTTGGGAACCGGCGGGCCGATCGTTCTGGTCCTGATCGCCCTGTCGGTGCTGTCGATCACGCTGATCGTGGTGAAAACGCTGCAACTTTGGAATGTCCGGTCCGGGGGCGCGGCCCGTGCCACGGCCTTTGAACAATGGCGCACGGGCGACAAACAGGCCGCACAGACGGCCGTGGCGGCGGGCAAATCCCCGGCGGATCGCGTGACCGCCTATGCGATGGGCGCGCTAAGCTCTGGGTTCAAGGGCCCCGCGCTGGATGCCGAACTGACCCGGCGCGGCAACGAAGAACTGGCCCAGATGAACAGCATGATCCGCATGCTGGAACTGATCGCAATGATCAGCCCGCTGCTGGGTCTTCTGGGGACGGTTTTGGGCATGATCCAATCGTTTCAGGAGCTGGAGCTGGCGCAGGGCGCGGCCAATGCCTCGGTTCTGGCGGGCGGTATCTGGCAGGCGCTGCTGACCACCGCTGCGGGCCTGTTGGTTGCCATTCCCGCCGCCGTCGGCGCCACGTTGCTAAGCGCGCGGGCCGAAAGCGGCGCGCATCAGATCGAAAGCGCGGTGGGACAGTTGATGCTGATCGAGGAATACCCAAGCTAAGCCCCCGAAGGAGCGCCCGCGATGGCCCAGATCACCCTCAGGCAAGCCACGGCCCCCCGCGTGCTGATCTCATTGGTGCCGATGATCGACGTGATGCTGATCCTGCTGGTGTTCTTCATGGTCACCTCGACCTATCTGAATCTGGATATGATCCCCGCCGCCGAACGCGGGGATGATGGCGAAACAACCGCCGCCGCGCCGTCCGAAGGGGCCACCGCGCTGTTGATCCGGCTGGGCGCCGATGGGCAACCGGCGGTGCGGGGGGTGAAATTGTCCCTGACCGATTTGCAGGCCCTGATCCGGACCCGCCTGGCCGATGCGCCGCTGACCCCGGTCGTGGTGCTGCCCTCCGGCGTGGCGGAAATGCAGGCGCTGATCACGGTGATGGATGCGGCGACGCAGGCCGGGGCGACCCGGTTGCGCGTGATCCGGCTGGAGGCGCAACCATGAAGCTGACCCGCCCGGCCCGCCGCCAGCACCCCGAAACCATCATCGCACTGATCGATGTGGTGTTTTTCCTGTTGGTGTTTTTCATGCTGATCGGCCGGATGGACGCCACCTCGCCGTTCGAGGTTTCGCCGCCCGTCGCCCTGACCGGCAGCGACATGCCAGCAGGCGGCATAACGATATCGGTGGGGGCAGATGGCGTCTTGGCGCTGGACGGGCTGGAAACCGACCGCGGCACGTTAGAGCAACGCCTTTCCGCGCAATTGGCCAGCGATCCCGACCTGCTGGTGCGGGTCAATGCGCACAAGGGCGCCGCCCTGCGCCATGTCCTGCCGCTGGTGGCCGCCGTCGAACAAATGGGCGCGCGTGATGTCGTTCTGGTCGTCACGCCGACGCCGCCATGACCCGCGCCGCACGCTGGGTCGCCGGGATCGCGGGGTCGGTCGCGGCCCATGCCGGGTTGTTGGCCGTGCTGTCGGTGGCGACCGATCCTGACCCGGTGGAAAACCAGCCCCTGCCCAGCAGCCAGCTTGAGGTGGACGCCTATCAGGTTGAACGGACCGAGGCGCCACAGGCCGAACCCGAAAGCACCGCCGCCGCAACGGAACAGGCGACAGGCGCGCAGATCAGCCAAGGCGCCATTCAGAAATCACGGGCTGATGTGGTTGATCCAAATGAAACCAGCTCTGCTGTGGCTGATATAAAGGAATTCAGCTCTGCTAAACTTAGTAGTTCAGTTATAAATTCCCCCACGAAAACATCTGCATCCCCTCAGCCTATCAAGATCACACAACACCAGCCCGAAAGCCTTACGCTTGCCGCGCAACCAAGACCGGTTCTCGCAATTGCGCCCGCAGAAACGCCGCAACAGGCCGCGCTGGCGGCACCGCCTGACTCTGCTGCGGTTGCACCAACTGCGCCGCCCGCCTCGGCGCTGCCCGACACAGCGCCCCCGTCCGAAACAGTGCCGCAACAAACGCCCCCCGCAGAAAAGGCGACCGCCGCGCTGGCGTTCAGCAGCGACATCAGCGGCGATGTCGATCCGGTATCCGTCGCCGCGATCCAAAGCTTCATGCAGCCGGGCGACCTGAACAGCGCGGCGGGCACCGTGCGTGACGGGATTGCCGGGCTGCTGTCGCAGGTGCCCTGCGCGCGGTTGCAGGTCGGGTTCGTGCCCGAAACCGGCACCCTGCAACTGAACGGCCATATCCCGGAAACCGGGTTGCGGGCACCGGTTCTGGCCGCGCTTCAGGCGCAGATCGGGCAGGACATCACCGTTTCCGACAACCTGCTGATCCTGCCCCGCCCGCAATGCGGCGCGCTGGCCGGGATCGCCTCGGTCGGGCTGGCGCAATCCACCGATCAGATCACCAATCCGCTGTTGATCGGCGATGACACCCATGCGCGGGAATTCAGGTATACCGCCGGTCAGCGGCTGATCCTTGACCTGAGCGCGCCGGACTATGACGCCTATGTCTATGTCGATTATTTCGATGCCGACGGTCAGGTCATCCACCTGACCCCGAACGAGGTTGTGCCGCTGACCCCTGCCCCGGCCAAATCCGCGTTGCAGGTCGGTTCGGATCAGGATGGGGCGCCTGCGCTGAACATCACCATCGGCCCGCCCTACGGTCAGGAAATCGCCGTGGCCTTTGCCGCGTCGGTGCCCCTGTACGACGGGGTGCGGCCGCTGGTTGAACCGGCAGAACCCTACCTGCAATGGATGCAGGCGCGGGTCACCGCAGCCCGCGAAGCGCACGCGGATTTCAAAGGGGAATGGGTCTATTTCTTTATCTCAACCCAAGCGCAGTAGGCGCCGTTACTGACAGTCGCCCGCCGCCCAGGCCTTGAGGTTCTGTTTCAGACTGCCGCCATAGGGGTGTTGTTTGTCCAGCGACCGCTGCGCATTCAGGCTGAGATAGACGTTGGCCTGTTCGCACAACCGGTCGCGCGTCCATTCGTGGCAAGTGCTACAGCTTTTGTCTTTCCAGAACTCTTCGGGCAGACCTTCGATTGGCGGAAACAGCGGCGCCCCCTCGACAAGGCTTGCGATGGATTTTCCGATGACAGCCTCGGTTCCGATGGTCAGGGGCGAATTGAATGTGACAGCGCCCTGTGGTTCCGGTGCAGCCTGCACAACTTTGGGGGCGGGTTCCGGCGCGGGTGTCACGCCTTCGCCGACGGGGTCCTTGCTGGCGTCGTCGCGCAGGGCGGCAATTTCGTTCTGGGCGAATTCGGAAAACACGCCTTGCGGAAATTCCTGAAGATAGGCTTCGAACCCTGCGATGCTGGCGGCGGTCTGTGCGGCCTCGAACATCTGTTTTTCCCGCTCGGACGGGCCTTGGGCCACGGGTGCGGGGGCGGCGGGCGCGGTGGTTCCACCGGACAGTTCCGCCTCCATCACCTCGGACAACAGGGCGCGGGCGGCGGGTTCGAACGAGCTGTTGGGATAGGCGCGCAGGAACAGCATCACCTGAACCGGATCGCGGGTGGCCTGAACCGAATTCCAAAGCTGCTGTTCGGCCAGATCTTCGGCGCTGATCGGTTCGGCGGCGGCAAAGACAAAATCGCTGGTCAGGGAGGACGTGTCCCATGGCGTCTGAAGCCCGCGGGTTTGTTCCAGAACATCGACCCGTACCTGTTTGAACATCTGTTCAATGGGAACGCCGGGCATCTGCATTTTCGCGGCCAGCGACTGGGTAAAGGGGCTGTTGTCGTCCAGACCGTCCAGTGCGACCGCGCCGGGCGCCGTCGCATAGGCCAGAAACGTGCCGGTCGGCGCGTTCATTTCGGCCAGACCGTTGTCGTTGAACGCCGGGATATTTTCGAACGGGTTGTTGCGGCAGGCGTCCAGCACAACGATATTGGTCCGGTTCCGGGCTGAAAACATCTGCCGCAGGACCGATTCCGCCTCGACCGCGACCAAACTCAGATCGGCCGCATCGCTGAGCGAGGCATCGACCGGCAACAGATAGTTGGTGCCGAACGACTGCACCCCGTGACCGGCATAGTAGAACAGGCCGGTCGCATCCGGCCCCGCCTCGCGCAGCGCCCTGCCGAATTGGCCGATGCCGCGTTTCAGGTCGATCTGCGTGGCATCGATCAGCAGCGTGACCTTGAATCCCAGGTTTTCCAGCGTTTCGCCGATCAACGCCGCGTCCCGCGACGGGTTGTCCAATTGCGTGACCGACCCATAGGACGAATTGCCGACAACCAGCGCAATCCGATCTTCGGCCTGCGCCTGCATCGCGATCAATGCAAATAAAACGCTTAAAATTCTTAACATCGAAGGCACGTTCTGATCCTGTGATTTAAATACCGGACCATCCCATTTCGGGCCGGTCCGTTGAAATGGTGTGGTCGCCTGATCCGCCGTGGATTATGTACCGCCCTTCCCAAGGCTTGCGCGAACTATTGTTTTTATTAGCTTCCGTTGCAAGTTTCCTGTTACGTTTTCACATGTGCTTTATCCGCTTATAGTGGCTTTTTCTTGGCTCATCTCTAAAGAGGTTCAAATGTATTTCAGATCGATCCGTGCCATTATCGGGCACCTATCCCTTATTCTTGTGCTGGTATCGTCGCAAATCGGCACTGCCGCTGCGCAAAACACCGATCCTTTCGAACACGGCTGGGTACTGGACGCCAACAATTCCGAGCTTCGGTTTCTGTCGATCAAAAAAGGGTCGGTCGCGGAAAGCAGCTCGTTTGCCACGCTGTCGGGGCTTATCACCGAAACAGGTGCCGCGCGGGTCAGCGTTCTGATGGATTCAGTCGATACGAAGATTGATCTGCGCAACGTGCGCATGCGGTTTCTGTTCTTTGAAACCTTCCAATACCCCGAAACGACGATCACCGCCCAGCTGGACCCGTCGGTTCTGACCGATCTGCACGGCGTCCGCCGCAAGTTCATCGAACTGCCCTATACGCTGACGCTGCATGGGGTGACTGCCGAGCAAAGCGCGCGGGTCGCCGTGACGCTGATCAACAACGACCGCGTGGCCATTTCGACCACCACGCCCATCGCGCTGGCGCTGAAGGATTTCAATCTGGAAGAAGGCCGCGCCAAACTGCAAGAGGCGGCAAGCGTCGATATCCTGCCCTTTGGCACCGTCAGCTTCGATTTCGTCTTTGACCGCGCCCAGCCGGGAACGCCACCGGTGCTTAGCACCGTCACCGCCGCCGCCACACCGGGGGCTGCCGCGCTGGAAACCAAGGGCAACTTCGATTTCGAGGCCTGCAAGGGCCGGTTCGAGATCCTGTCGCAGACGGGCAATATCTATTTCCGCTCGGGCAGCGCCCGGCTGGACAATAAAAGCGTTCCGTTGCTGGAAAACCTGTATGACATCGTCCGCCGCTGCCCCGATCTGCGGATCGAGGTGTCGGGCCACACCGATGCCGACGGCAGTGAAACCACCAACCAGCGCCTGAGCGAGGCGCGCGCCCGCGCGGTCACCAATTATCTGACCAACAAGGGGATCGAAGCGTCGCGGATCGTGACTGTCGGATACGGCGAGGCACGCCCTGTCGTGCCCAACACCAGCCCCGAAAACATGCGCCGCAACCGCCGGATCGAGTTCTCGATCATCGACGGGTAACGCGCCGACCATCAGCCTTGGCGCCGAAATCAAGCCGCGCCAAGGCTGCCTCCAGCCGCTTCAGGCCAAATGAATGGCCGCCGTCAAACAGGCACAAATCCAGCCGAACACCGTTGGGGTTGCGCCGTTCTTCGCAGGACAAACCGCCATATGCCTGTGCCCTTGGCGCGCCATAGCTGCCGTAGGTCGCATACATGTCGATCACGTCCTGCACGACGCCCTGACGGGCATCCAGCACCTTGCGTCCCGCCAATGGAACCGTCTTGTCGGTGGTCCCATGCACGTGGATGACCGGGGCGGGCGGCGAGGTGCAGGTCGCGGGGATGGGGGCCCAGAAAACGCCGGACATCGGCACAAATCCCACAAAGCGGTCGCTGCGGTGACAGGCCAGCGTCCAGACCATCATCCCGCCCGCGGAAAACCCGCTGGCCGCGATATTGCCCGGATCAATGCCAAACCGCCGTTCGGCATCCTCCAGCACCGCATCGAAATAGGCCAGTTCATCCGTATCGGGCTTGACGACCGCCGATGGCGCGCCGGGTATTGCCCAGTCATCCGCCGCTGATTTGACCGCGATCAAAGCAACGCCAAGCGACTCTGCAAGCGCCAGCAAAGCCTTGTTGCGCATCGCCCCCTTTGCGGTGCCGCGATACCCGTGCACATAGACCAGCGCCCCCATCTTTTCGGTGCCCTCATAGCCGGGCGGCAGGTGAATGCGGTAATGGCGATCCCCGATCCGGCAATCGCTGTCCCTGCCACAGGCCTGTGCCGGATTTGACCCTGTAACGGCCAAACCAAATAATATGATCATGGAAATCCACCGCATCGCGCCCTGCCCCTGTCAAATCCTGCAATCGCCGCGCTTACATTGCGCCGCCCTCTGCCGACCTGTAAATTAACGTCCGCGCGAGGACACAGGCCGGCAAGAAATCCTGACGCAGCCCCGGGATCAGCTAAACATTACACAACCACCCCGATTGGCGGCAAAGCCGCCCCCTTTTCACAACAAGGTGAGCTGCAGGATTGTGATGGCATCTGCCGCACTCCCCCCTACCTGACAATAGGTCGACCTTGGGAAAGCCTGCTCAGTTCGATACTGTTCTTGCGAAACCCCGTCTTACGGGCCGTCTGAAAGGTACGCAGATATGGAAATTAACGCTGATTTCACCGCCCGCGTGGTGGTTCATTCGGACAAGCTGGACTGGCGCGCCTCCCCCATGCCGGGCGTGGACCGCCGGATGCTGGACCGGATCGGGGATGAGGTGGCGCGCGCCACAAGCATCGTGCGCTATGCCCCCGGCAGCCATTTTTCCGCGCATACCCACACCGGTGGCGAAGAATTCGTTGTGCTGAGCGGTGTGTTTTCGGATGAACACGGCGATTTCCCCGCCGGGTCCTATATCCGGAACCCGCCGACCTCATCGCATACGCCGGGGTCCGAGCCGGGGTGCGAAATCTTTGTGAAGCTTTGGCAGTTCGACCCGGATGACCGCACCCAGGTCAAGATCGACATGAACAAGATGGAACCCGTTGCCGCCAGGGACCGGCCCGGCGTCGCCGTGATGCCGCTGTTTCGCGACGATCGTGAAACCGTCCGGATGGAGGAATGGTCCCCCGGCGCATCGGTGCAGATGACCCTGCCCAAAGGGGGCGAGTTTCTGGTGCTGGAGGGCGGTTTCACCGACGGCGGCGATACCCTGACCAAAGGCGGCTGGCTGCGCCTGCCCGAAGGTGGCGCGCTGAATGCAACCGCCGGGGACAATGGCGCAAAGGTCTGGATCAAACTGAACCACATTCCACACGCGCAGCCCCCTGCGGTATAAGCCTTGATTTCCCGGACGGCGGCACGGATACCGGGGGGTGAAAAGACGGGTGGGGTTGATCAAGATCATGTTGAGGGCGCGGTCCAGCGGTTATTCCGCATCTCAAATGTATGTTTGAGAGTGCCGTGACCGACACACAACCACCTGATCCGGGGCCAGCATCCCTGAAACACCTGATCCAACCGGCACAGCGACAGTTGCGGCAGGCCTCAGTGCTGTCGGTGCTGGGCGCGTTGATTTGGCCGCTTCAGGCGGTGCTTGTGGCCTTTGGGGTGTCGGGTCTTCTGCAAGGGCAGGATATTTGGAAAAGCGGCACTGTTGCTGCCGGATTCATCCTGTTGGGGCTGTTGCGGGCGGTGCTTGGCTATGCCGCCGAAGGGCAATTGTTTCAGGCCGCCGATGGCATCGTCAGCGCCACCCGCGCGCGGATGGTGCTGCGCGAAAGCCTGCGTGCCGGACCGGCCAGCCAAGGCGCTGGCGGTCTGGCCGCGCTGGCGGGTGAGAAACTGGAAATGATCGTGCCCTATGTCACCCGCTACGCCCCGGCGCAGGCGCGTGTGATGGTGGTACCATTGGTGATCCTTGCGCTGGCCTTTTCGATGTCATGGGCCGTGGGGCTGGTTTTGCTGATCTCGGGGCCCTTGATCCCGGTGTTCATGGCGCTGGTCGGGTTCGCGGCAAAAGCCGCCAGCGAACGGCAAATGGCCGAAATCGGCACTTTGAACGACCTGTTGGTGGACCGGCTGGCCGCGCTGGTGGATATCCGGCTGCTGGATGCAGGCGACGCGCTGATCACCGGGTTCGCCGGGGCCGCCGAACGCCTGCGCGCACAGACGATGGCGGTGCTGCGGGTGGCGTTTCTGTCGTCAACGGTGCTGGAGCTGTTCGCCGCCATCGGGGTGGCAATGGTCGCGGTTTATTGCGGCTTTGCCCTGCTGGGCGCGCTTGAATTCGGTGCCTATTCCACCCCATTAACGCCATTTGAGGCGATATTCCTGCTGTTGCTGGCCCCGGAATTCTATCAGCCGCTGCGCGATCTTTCGACGGCCTGGCATGACAAGGCCTCGGCCCTGGCTGTGGCCGCTGAAATCGAAGCGCTGGAAAGCGATGGCGCCGACGCCATTCTGGGCACGGGCGGCCATTCGGGGGCTTTGACCGGACCCGCGCAGATTGCCGGGCGGGGGCTGGTGGTGCAAAGGGGGGCGCAAGCGATCGCCTATCCGGATTTCGATATCGCACCGGGGGAAACCCTGGCGATCATGGGGCCCAGCGGCGTGGGGAAGACCAGTTTTCTGTTGATGCTTGCCGGTCTGGAAACGCCCCGCGAAGGCGCCCTGACGGTGGCCGGGCATCCGTTGGACGCACAGACCGTCGACGGTTGGCGGGCAAGGTTGGCCTGGGTCCCGCAGACGCCGCATTTTCTGAACGCCAGCCTGCGCCACAACATCAGCTTTGGCGGCGACGCGCCTGTGGATGATGCGCTGGCGGCAGCGGCGGTCTCGGACGTCGTGGCCCGATTGCCGCAGGGGCTGAACACCCGTCTGGGCGAAACCGGCGGCGGGCTGTCGGGCGGAGAGGCGCGTCGCGTCACCCTGGCCCGCGCGTTTTATGCCGCCCCCGATGTGTTGCTGGCGGATGAGCCCACGGCCGATCTGGACGATGAAACAGCCGCCCTGGTCGCCGAGGGTCTGTTGGCGCTGGCCGCCAAAGGGGCAGCGCTGATCGTAGCGACACATGACCCGGCGCTGGCGGCCCGTATGGACCGGGTAATCCGGCTGAGGGGTCACTGATGCGCGCGCTTTGGTCCATATTCCGGATGATTGTCGCGGATCAGCGGCAGGCCATGCTGCGCGGCGCGGTGCTCAGCCTGACCGTCCTGCTGGCCGGTGCCGCCCTTTTGGGGTTGTCGGGCTGGTTCATCACGGCGGCGGCGGCGGCCGGGTTGGCGGGTGTAGGCGCGGTTTTTGACGTCTTTCGCCCCTCGGCCATGGTTCGGTTTCTGGCCTTGGGACGGACGGCGGCGCGGTACGGCGAACGCGTGCTGACCCACGATGCAACCTTGCGGACATTGGCCGCGCTGCGTGTCAGGTTACTGGGGGCATACGCCGCCGCCCCTTATGACCGGTTGATCCGGTTGCGCGGGGCGCAGGTGCTGAACCGGATCACCGCCGACGTGGACGCGCTGGACGGGGTGTCCCTGCGGCTGGTGTTGCCGGTCGGCGCGGGGCTGGCCGCGCAGGCGGTCGCCTTTGCCGCGCTGTGGTGGCTGGTCGATCTTCGCGTCGCGCTGTGGATTTGCGGCAGTTTCACTATTGGGGCAGGTTTGGCTCTGATTCTGACGGTTCGCGCCGCCGATGCGCCATCGCGCCGGGCCGAACGGGCAGCGCAGGCATTCCGGTCCAGATTTGTCGATCTGATCCGCGCGCGGACCGATCTGGCGATCCACGGACAGCTTGTGGTGCAACAGAACGCGGCGCTGGCTGCAGACCAGCAGCGGCGACTGCAAAGCGCCCGGCTTGACCGGATCGAACGTCTGGCCGGCCTTGCGCTGAATGTGGTGGCGACGCTGGCCGCGGGCGGTGCCCTGTGGATCGGAATGACGCTGGCGCAGGCCGGGTCGATCGGCGCGCCCTTTGCCGCCCTGGGATTCTTTGCGGCCCTTGCCCTGGCCGAAACCATCGCCCCCCTGCGCCGGACAGCCGCGGATTTGGGTCGCATGACCGAGGCCGCTGGCCGGGTAAAGCGTGACCTGCACCCTTTGCCGCAAAGCGCTGCGCGCATCAGCGACGAAGACTTTTCGACGGCCGAGACATCGACCGGGCTGCACGTTCAGGCGCTGTGCTATCACCGCCCCGGCGCGTCGCTTCCGGTTCTGGACGGCATCGACCTTGCCGTCGCGCCGGGCGAGATCCTTGCCGTGACCGGACAAAGCGGATCGGGCAAAAGCACGCTGTTGCTGTTGTTGGCGCGGTTGATCGCGCCAGACAGCGGGAACATCTTCGTGAACAAGCTGGCGCTGGCGGATTGGCCAGAATCGCAGTTGCGGGCCAATCTGATGCTGGTGCCGCAGCGCGCCGTGCTGATGGCGGGCACCATCCATGACAATCTGGCGCTGGCCCGGCCGGATCTGGATCACGCCACGGCCCAGGCGGTGCTGAAGGCCGTCGCGCTGGATCAGGTCATCGAGGCCCGCGGCGGGCTGAATACCCGGTTGGGCGACGGCGGCAGCGGGCTTTCGGGCGGAGAGGCCCGGCGGCTGGTTCTGGCGCGCGCCTTGCTGCGTAATCCTGCCGTTTTGCTGTTGGATGAGCCGACCGAAGGGCTGGACGAGGCCACCGCAAAACGCGTGCTGACGGGCATTCGCGCATATCTGCCCGACGCCGCGATTATTACCGCGTCCCACCGCCCCGCCGAAACGGATTGGGCCGACCGGGTGCTGCATCTGGCTTAAAGCTGCATTTTAGAAACGGCTTTTTGGCGGATGATTGATTCAGATCAAGGAGTCCATTTCGCAGTCTGCCTAGATACGCTTCAATACTTGTATCTGCGGGGCACCTTTACGGGCCCCGATTCTTGGGAGCGCAAAAGATGGAATTCGGGATCGTAGAACTTTCGCGGCTGCAGTTCGCCGTGACTGTTATGTATCATTTTCTGTTCGTGCCGCTGACTCTGGGTCTGTCCATCCTCGTTGCGATCATGGAAACGGTCTATGTCATGACCAACCGCCCGATCTGGCGGCAGATGACCAAATTCTGGGGCATGCTGTTCGGAATCAACTTTGTCCTTGGGGTCGCCACCGGCATCACCATGGAATTCCAGTTCGGCATGAACTGGAGCTATTACAGTCACTATGTCGGCGATATCTTCGGCGCGCCCCTGGCCATCGAAGGGTTGATGGCGTTCTTTCTGGAGGCAACCTTCGTCGGCCTGTTCTTCTTTGGCTGGGACAAGCTCAGCAAGGTCGCGCATCTGATCGTGGCCTGGCTGGTCGCCATCGGATCGAACTTTTCCGCGCTTTGGATTCTGATCGCCAACGGCTGGATGCAAAATCCGGTCGGGGCCGAATTCAACCCGATGACCATGCGCATGGAGATGACCAGCTTTTTCGAAGTGCTGTTCAACGAGGTGGCCCAAGCGAAATTCGTCCACACGGTTTCGGCAGGCTATGTCACCGCCTCGGTCTTCGTGCTGGGGGTTTCGGCGTGGTATATGCTGAAAGGGCGCCATATCGAACTGGCGCGGCGGTCGATCACCGTTGCCGCCGCATTCGGTCTGGCCTCGGCGTTTTCGGTTGTCCTGCTGGGCGATGAAAGCGGATACAGCGCGACCCACAGCCAGAAAATGAAACTGGCCGCGATCGAGGCGATGTGGGAAACCGAACCCGCGCCCGCGCCATTCAACCTGATCGGATTTCCCGACCAGGAAGCCCGCGAAACCCATTATGCGATCAAGATTCCATGGGCTATGGGCCTGATCGGAACCCGGTCGCTGACCACCGAAATCCCCGGTATCAACGAACTGGTGGAACAGGCGGAAACACGTATCCGGTCGGGCATGACCGCCTATGACGCGCTGGTGACGATCCGCGCCGAACGCGAAGCAACCGACCCCGCCGTGATGGCGACCTTCGAAGAGCATTCAGCCGATCTTGGCTTTGCCTATCTGTTGAAACGCTATGTCGATGACCCGCGCGACGCCAGCGAAGACCAGATCATCGCCGCCGCAAACGATACCATCCCCACCGTCTGGCCGCTGTTCTGGGCGTTCCGCATCATGGTCGGGCTTGGCTTCGGGTTCATCGCGACGATGGGGTATTTCTTTTACATGGCGTCGTTCAAGGGGATGCAGTTCCCGCGCCCGGCACTGCACCTTGCGGTCTGGATGATCCCCGCACCCTGGATCGCCGCCGAACTGGGCTGGTTCGTGGCCGAATTCGGCCGCCAGCCCTGGACCGTGGATGGCGTGCTGCCGACCGCGATGTCGGTCAGCCACCTGTCGATGACCGAGGTGGCGCTGACGCTGGCCGGATTCGTCGTCTTTTATACCGTCCTCTTCGTCGTCGAGATGGGCCTGATGCTGAAATACATCCGCAAAGGTCCGTTCCAGGATGTCGAAGAAACCGACGCCTGGGTGAAACGACACAATGATCGCCTGGCCGGCCGTAAAAACGCCGATGCCATCGCCATGCCTGCGGAGTAACGACCATGATCCTACATGAATTGATGAGTTATGAACTGTTGCGCCTGATCTGGTGGGGGCTGCTTGGGGTTCTGCTGATCGGCTTTGCCCTGACCGACGGGTTCGACATGGGGGTGGGCGCGCTTTTGCCCTTTGTCGCCAAAACCGATACCGAGCGCCGGATCGCGATCAACACGGTCGGCCCGGTCTGGGAAGGCAACCAGGTGTGGTTCATCCTGGGTGGTGGCGCGATCTTTGCCGCCTGGCCACCGCTTTATGCGGTCAGTTTCTCGGGGTTCTACCTGGCGATGTTCGTCATTCTGGCGGCCTTCATCGTGCGGCCCGTCGCGTTCAAATACCGGTCCAAACGGGACGATGCGCGCTGGCGGTCGACATGGGACTGGGCGCTGTTTGCCGGTGGGTTTGTGCCTGCTTTGCTGTTCGGCGTGGCCGTGGGCAACGTGATGCAGGGGGTTCCGTTTTACCTGACCGATGACCTGTATCCGATCTACGAAGGGGCGTGGTATGCCAAGTTCTTTGGCCTTCTGGATCCGTTTTCCCTGCTGACCGGAGTGGTGTCGCTGTCGATGCTGGTGATGCACGGCGCGGCATGGCTGACGCTGAAGGCCGAAGGGCCGGTGCAACAGCGCGCCCGCGCATACGGATCGCGCGCGGCGCTGGTGGCGGTTGCGGGCTATGTTCTGGCGGGCCTGTGGCTGGCGGTCGGGATCGATGCCTATGCCATTGTCGGCGATTATGTCACCGACGGGCCGTCCAACCCGCTGCATTTCGAGGTGGCGAAGGGCGGATCATGGCTGGCGGCCTATGCGGTGCGCCCGTGGATTGCCATCGCGCCGCTGATGGGGATCGCCGGGGCGCTGCTGACCTTCATCGGTCTGCGCAGCACCCGCGAAATCTCGACCCTGCTGTTTTCGAAAATGGCGATCCTTGGGATGATCTCCAGCGTGGGGCTGACCATGTTCCCGTTCATCCTGCCGTCCAGCACCAATCCGGGATCGTCGCTGACCGTCTGGAATTCGTCCTCATCGCATCTGACGCTGTTCGTGATGTTGGGCGCGACCGTGATCTTCATGCCGGTGATCCTGATGTACACCGCTTGGGTCTACAAAGTGCTGTGGGGCAAGGTGACCGAGGCTGACGTCTCGGAAAACTCCCACTCTGTCTACTGAGGAAAGGAAATCACATGTGGTATTTCGCCTGGATTTTGGGCCTTCCGCTTGCGGCGATCTTTGCCGTGATGAACGCGATGTGGCTGGAGCTGCAGGAAGATCGAAAACAAATCGAAGCTTCTGACGCGAACCAGTGACCCCACACAGCCTGTAAGGAAAGACGCGCATAATGATTAAACATGCAAACAGACGGCAATTCTTTGCAATTGCCGCGGCGGCGGCAGTGGCCACTCAGGTCACCCCCGCTGAGGCCGCAAAAATATCGACCAAGGCGCGGATCGTCATCATCGGCGCCGGTGCGGCGGGAACCGCATTGGTCAACCGGCTGATGAACCGGCTGGAGGGTGCGGAAATCACCGTGATCGACCCAAGCCCCGTGCATCTGTACCAGCCGGGCCTTTCGCTGGTGGCCGCCGGGTTGAAACCCGCCAGCTATACCACCAGCGCCACGACCGATTGGCTGCCCAAAGGCATCACCCTGATACAGGAAGCCGCGGCCGAGATTGACCCGCAGGCGAAATCGGTCACCACCGAGGGCGGGCAGAAGATTGCCTATGATTTCCTTGTCGTCGCCCCCGGTCTGGTGCTGGATCACGACGCGATCGAAGGGTTTTCGCTGGATCTGGTCGGCAAGGACGGGATCGGCGCGCTCTATGCGGGCCCCGAATACGCCAGCAAGACATGGCAGGCCGCGCAGCAATTCACCGAGGCCGGCGGCGTGGGGCTGTTCACCCGTCCCAGCACGGAAATGAAATGCGCGGGCGCGCCGTTGAAACACACGTTCCTGATCGACGATATCGCCCGCCGGGCCGGTAACGCGGGCAAGATGGACGTCATCTATGCCTCGAACAATGACAGCCTGTTTGGCGTGCCGATCGTGTCGGAAAAGGTGCGGATGCTGTTTGGCGACCGCGACATCACCCCGATCTACAGCCATGTTCTGAAATCCATCGAACCGGGCAAGCGGCTGGCGACCTTCGACACGCCGGACGGCCCGTCCGAAATGTCTTATGACTATATCCACGTCATCCCGCCCCAACGCGCGCCCGAGGTGGTCCGCCAATCCGGCCTGTCCTGGGCCGACAAATGGACCGATCAGGGCTGGGTCGAGGTCGACATGCAGACGCTTCAGCACCTGCGCTTTCCCGAAGTGTTCGCGCTGGGCGATGTGGCGGGCGTGCCCAAGGGCAAAACCGCGGCTTCGGTCAAATGGCAGGTGCCGGTGGTCGAGGATCATCTGATCGCCGCCATCGAAGGCCGGGCCAGCGATCAGGTCTATAACGGCTATACCTCTTGTCCTTTGATCACCCGCGTCGGGCGGGCGATGCTGGTTGAATTCGACTATAACGACAATCTTACCCCCAGCTTTCCCGGTGTCATTGCCCCGCTTGAGGAGCTGTGGATCAGCTGGCTGATGAAAGAAGTCGCCCTGAAAGCCACCTATAACGCAATGCTGCGCGGCCGCGCCTGAGGAGGGACAGACAATGAAAGACCTGACATTCGGAACGCTGATCGCCGTATTCGAGGAAATCTTTGGCCGTGGCCTGTTCTGGGCCATGGTGGCCGTGGCCGTCGTGACCACGCTGGCCTATCTTTATGTGCTGGTGCGCGACCGGTCGATGTCGATGCGCAAGTTCCTGTGGGCGCAATTGTCGATGCCACTGGGGGCGGTGGCGGCCGTACTGTTCGTACAGGCCGTGACCCATTCCAGTTTCCGCGACATCGGCGGGCCGGTGGACGTGATCGTGCTGTTGGGCATCGCGGCTATGGGGGCCGTCGGGATCGCCATTCTGGTCTATACGCTGCAATCGCTTTTGCGACGCGGGTCATAAATCCGGGTAAATCGGGGCCTTGCGTAACTTAGTCACTGAACAAAACGTGAGAATCCCCGAAAGTCGCTTTGAAGTGTCCGAATCCATTCAGAAAGACAGAAGGGACAAGACCATGAGCACCCGGAAAGCATCCCCTGCCGAGCAGGCCTATTCACCGTTGTATTTTCTGGCCGCCCTTGGCGCCGGGGGGCTGGCGGTGACGTTCTTCATGTATCTGATGTTCTGGGTCCCGCACGAAGGCAGGCCCGTGCCGGTTTTTGAAGATATCATGACCTATTTCAGCGGCGCCACTATATTGGGGCAGGCGATGGTCGTGGTCGCCATGGCCGGGATAGCGGCAATGGCGGTTCTGCATTTCAGCATGCTGATCTGGAACCTGCGCCACCTTGCACATTTCAAGGCGACCGAGGCCTATGTCACCCTGCACAGCACCAACGCCGAAACCCAGATGAAGGCCGTGCCCCTGACACTGGCCATGACGATCAATGTCGGGTTCATTCTGGGCCTCGTGTTTGTGCCACAACTGTGGAGCATCGTGGAATACCTGTTCCCGATGGCGATCATCGCATTTCTGGCCGTGGGCGTGTTCGCCTTCCGCCTGTTGGGCCGCTTCTTTGGCCGGATTCTCAGCGGCGGCGGGTTTGATCCAAAAGCCAATAACTCCTTCGCGCAACTGTTGCCCGCCTTTGCGCTGTCGATGGTTGCCGTCGGTCTTGCCGCGCCTGCGGCCATGTCACAAACCCCTTGGGTCGTTGGTGTTTCCCTGACCATGTCGACCTTTTTCCTTGTCGCTGCGGTTCTGATCACCGTCGTCGCCCTGACCATGGCGATCCTGCCGATGGTGCAACACGGCACAGCGCCCGAGGCCGCGCCGACATTGATGGTCGTCGTGCCGATCATGACGGTTCTGGGGATCGCGATGATGCGGATGGACCACGGGCTGCACACCACCTTTGACGTGCATGGCGGCGCGGGCGAGACATTGGTTTTCCTGACGCGGGTTCTGTCGGTTCAGGTGCTGTTTGGCCTGCTGGGTCTGCTGGTGCTGCGACGGCAGGATTATTACAACGTGTTCCTATCCGAAGGCGGGAAACGGTCGGCGGGGTCCTATGCCCTGATCTGCCCCGGTGTCGCCCTGTCGGTCATGGTGCATTTCTGGGTCAACAAGGGGCTTGTCGCCGCCGGTCTGATCGCGAAATTCGGGTTTGCCTTCTGGCTGGTGACCGCCCCCGCCCTGATCCTGCAGTTCGCCATGATTGCCCTGCTGATCTGGCTGCATCACCTGCATTTCCGGGCGCCCAGGGGCGTGGATCAGGCGCTGCCTGCCGAATAACAGAACGCCCTACCCCGGGAATAAGAGCCGAAATTCGGGCCCATTTGCGGCCCGGATGCCAAAGCACTGGCCAAACAATTGATCCTGCCTTCAGCCATGAAAGAGCCTGAAATGGAACAAACCGCCGATCTGCCCAATCAACGGCTGGAGCATTATCCGGTGACCTTCTTTGCCATCGGCATGGGAATGCTGGGGCTGACGCTGGCGCTGCATGCAGCCGAGGTTGCCTTTGCCCTGTCCGCAATGGCCTCGCATATCGCGCTGGCGCTGTCTTTGCTGACGCTGGCCGTCGTTTCGCTGGGCTATCTGCTAAAGGCTCTGCGCCACCCGAACGCCGTGGCCGAAGAATGGCATCACCCCATCCGCATCGCCTTTTTCCCGGCAATCTCGATTTCGCTGTTGCTGACATCGATTGCCCTGATGGCGGAATTTCCGGGCATCGCCCGCCCCGTCTGGATCGTGGGAACCGCCCTGCAGGGCGTGCTTGCGCTTAGCGTCATCGCCTCGTGGATCGGGCACCGGCCGTTCAAGCCCGGGCAGCTGACACCGGCATGGTTCATTCCTGCGGTGGGCAATGTCATCGTTCCGATTGCGGGGGTGCATCTGGGCTATACCGAGATTTCCTGGCTGTTTTATTCCGCCGGTCTGATGTTCTGGATCGTGCTGCTGACGCTGGTGATGAACCGTCTGATGTTCCACGATCCGCTGCCGGGCAAGATGGTGCCGACCCTGATGATCCTTGTGGCCCCGCCTTCGGTGGCCTTCATCTCCTGGGTGCAGCTGACGGGCGAGGCGGGCAGTTTCGGGCATATCCTGCTGAACCTTGGCTATGTCTTTACCCTGCTGGTCGTGACCCAGATCGGCAAGCTTGTGAAACTGCCCTTTGCGATGTCGTGGTGGGCGCTGTCGTTCCCCATCGCCTCGCTCAGCATTGCCAGCTTTCGCTATGGCAATATCGCCCAGTCAGACGCGCACCTCATGATCGGCGCGGGGTTGCTGGCCCTGCTGCTGGCAGTTGTTGCCGGTCTGATCCTGCGCACCCTGCTGGCCATCAGCCGCAGCGAGATCTGCCTTCCCGAATAATCCGTTTCCCAACCCCATAACCGCGAACAAAACCCAACCCCTGAAAGGTCTATACCCATGCGTATGAAAACACTCGCCACGGCTGCTTTTGCCTCTTTGCTTGCTCTGGGCTCTGCCGCGCAGGCCGATGGCCCGAACAAGCTGTTGACCATCCTGACCGCCCCCGAACCCCAGACACAGTTGATGGCCATGGTGCTGACGATGAATGCGATGGCCGCCGGGGCCGAGGCCGAGATTCTGCTGTGCGGCCCTGCGGCCGACATCGCGCTGAAAGACGCGCCCGCATCCGCGACCGCCGGTCAGGCGCCCAAAGGCGCCAGCCCGCAAGGCCTGATGAAGATGATGATGGCGAAATCGGGCACCAAGGTTCAGGTCTGCGCGATCTATCTGCCCGGCAAAGGCGCCGCTGCCTCGATCCTGATCGATGGTGTGACGGCTGCGAAACCGGGCGTCATGGGCGCCGCCGTCGTTGCCGAAGACACCACCGTGATGAGCTTCTGATCCACCACTCCAGAGCGACGCGCATACCGGCCCTTTTGCCGGTATGCGCATTCAGGCGCGCGTGTTTTCCTGCTGAACCGCGTGGATGATCCCGCGGTCAAAGATATTTTCCAGACAGCGCAGCACATTTTGCACCCACAGGTCGCTTTCGCGAA
Source organism: uncultured Paracoccaceae bacterium (assembly GCA_947500775.1). Taxonomy (GTDB): domain Bacteria; phylum Pseudomonadota; class Alphaproteobacteria; order Rhodobacterales; family Rhodobacteraceae; genus CANMTD01. Next base: position 253,621 of record CANMTD010000005.1, on the reverse strand, counting down.
GCTTTGCAGGAAACAGGCCCTCCAGCCCCATCAGATGATCCATCAGTGCCTTTGGTGTGCTGACTCCGGCGATACTGCGCGTGATTTCATCCTCGCGCGGGTCGCGCAGGGCATAGGTCTGCCCGTCCTCGCGCCGCCCCATGCAATACCGCATCCAGGCCGCCGTCGCGAAGGCAAAAGGGCGGATGTCGCCGCCGTTTTCCAGCGTCATGATGGCGGGTTCGAATATCCGCTGGGGCAGTTTTTCGGTCCCGTCCATCGCGATCTGATAGGTTTCATGGGCAATGGCGGGATTGGCAAACCGGTCGATGATCTGACCCGCGTAAGATTGCAGATCGATACCGGGCAGATCGTCCAGCGTGGCCGCAGCAGCGCGCAGGAACCGTTCGGACAGTTTGACCAGATCGGGCGATGTCATTGTGTCACGAATACAGGGGAATCCGGCCAGAAACCCCGAATAGGCCAACAGCGAATGGGTGCCGTTCAACATCCGCAGCTTCATGGATTCATAGGCTTTCACATCCTCGACCATGATGGCGCCAGCGGCTTCCCAGTTCGGGCGGCCGGTGGGAAAACTGTCCTCGATCACCCATTGATGAAAGGTCTCAGCCTCAATCGCCGCATGGTCGGCACAGCCCAGCGCCGTTTCCGCCTCTTGCAATGTGCTGTCGGTGCGGGCGGGCGTGATCCGGTCGACCATCGTTGACGGAAAGGCGACATTTTCGGCAATCCAGTCACCAAGCGACAGATCGGTGCGATAGGCAAAATCAATCACCGCATCGCGCAGCATCCTGCCGTTTTCCGGCAGGTTGTCGCAGCAAAGCACTGTGAAAGGCGCAACCCCTTGCTGCCGACGCAGCGCAAGTGCTTCGACAATCAGACCAATCGCCGTTCGGGGCGCCTTGGGCGTCAACAGGTCCGCCGCGATGCCATCGTCCCTGATGTCAACACCCCCGGTTTGACGGTCGATGCCATAGCCCTTTTCAGTGATCGTCAGGCTGACGATCTTTGTCTTGCCCGATGTCAAAAGCCGCATGACATCGCCCGCCGCATCCGGCGCGGTCAACAGATGCGACACACTGCCGATGACACGGGCCGAGGTACCGCTGATGTCTTTTTCCAGCAGCGTATACAGCCCGTTTTGCGGGTTGATTTCCTCTGCGCCCGTTTTGCTGCGCAGGGCCACACCGGCAATCCGCCAATCGCCACCGGCGACGGCAAGGGCCGCGTCCGTGTAATAGGCCAGATGCGATTTGAAAAACGCCCCCGGCCCCAGATGCACGATCCCTATGCCGTGATCGGCGGGGGTGTATCCCGGGATTGCGATGCTGTCTGGCAGAGCGTCGGTTCCGGTCAATCGGGTCTTTTGGGCCACCATCTTAGGGTACTTTCATCATCGCGGGCATAGAACCGAGGTCAGGCAAAGCCCTGTCGGTTTTCATCATCCAAATGCCAAATTGGGCAGGAATAGTGTCAGTTGAGGGACGAACAGCAAGACAAGGATCAGTGCGAAGATTGCAATCAGAAACGGCACGCTTTCCTTCAGATAATCCTCTAGCGGTGTGTCCAGCAACGAACACACCGTGTACATCGCCACCCCCACCGGTGGGGTCATCGACCCAAGCGTTACAATCGTCATCATCAGAATACCGAAATGCACCGGATCAACGCCCGCTTTTTCGATGACCGGAACAAAGATCGGGGTCAGCAGCAGAACAAGGATCGTGCTTTCGAAAAACAGCCCCGCCACGAACAGCGACACAAGGATAACCGCGACAATCGCAATCGGATTGGCAAGGTTTTCCAACAGCACTGCCGCCACCGATTGGGGCACCTGAAGGAAAATGATGGCGAACCCGATCATCCCCGACATCAGAATGATCAGCATGATCATTCCGATATCCGACAGCGCATGTTCGAAGGCGCGCTTGATCTTGTCCAACGTCAGGTCCTTATGGGCAAAGACCCCGACAAGAAGCGCATACAGAACCGCAAAGGCCCCCACTTCGGACGGAACAAACACGCCGCCACGGATCGACAGCACCAGAAGAACGGGGAACAGGATCGCCCATTTCGCGTCCCACGCCGCGCGCCAGAGCTCGGCCGATGTGGGCACGGTGGCGCCTTCGACCGTATAGCCGCGTTTCCGCGCCACTGCCCAGGCCGCGACCATCAGAAAGACCATCATCAACAGGCCCGGAACAATCCCGGCCAGAAACAACCGGCCAATCGACACCTGACCGACGAACCCATAAAGGATCAGACCGATCGAAGGCGGGATGGTCGCCGTGATCAGCGACGACAGGGCGATGACAGCCGAGGTATAGCCCTTGGAATACCCTTCGCGCAGCATTTGCGGCCCCACAACGCGCGACTGCATCGCCGCATCGGCGACGGCAGACCCGGAAACACCGCCCATCAGGGTCGATAGGATAATCGACACCTGCGCCAACCCGCCTGCCATCCATGCCACCGAAACCCGGCTGAACCGGAACAGCCGGTCGGTGATCCCGCTTTCGTTCATCAGGTGCCCGGACAGCACAAAGAACGGCACGGCAAGCAACGGAAAGCTTTGACTGACCGTCGCGATCTTTTGCACGCCGATCGAAACCGGCATGACATCCGACATCCAGAAAAACGTGAAGCCCGAGATGCCGATGGCAAAGGCAACCGGGGCGCCAAGAACCAGAAGGACAAAAAAGACCAGCGCGATGATACCCATGATCAGACCGACTCCGCTGTGCCGGTTTCGTCAAACTCGGCGCTGGTGCGCGTGTAGACAAGGTGGCGCGGGTTCCGCCACGCATCCACCAGATTGGCAAGGATCGAACAGATCAAAAGGATCGACCCCGCTGGCACGGCAATGGTGACCCAGGCATAGGACAGCCCCGAATCCCCGAACACCCGCGCCCAGTTCAGCATGGTCAGCTTGTAGCCTTCGATTGTCAGGGTCAGCAGGAACAGGATGAAAAATGCAGCCATGGCCGTTTCAAGCATCAGCCGCAGGCGGTGGGGGAAAAGCCGGACAAGGTAATCGACCCCAAGATGCGCCTTTTGGCGCATCGCGCGGGTGGCCCCGATAAAGCAGACCCAGATAAACAGCAATTGCGCCAGATCGACCGACCATATCACCGGATTTCCCGCAAAACGCATCACGGCCGCGATGAACACCAATGCGGTGATAACAGCCAGCAACGCGATCCCGAGACCCAGTTCCGCCTTGTCGTAAAGCCTGCCCATGGCGCACCTCGCTGCTGGGGTCCGGGCATGCGCAGGGCGCGCCCGGACAGTTTTTGTTGTTGTTATTCGGCAGCCATGGCGCGCAGCACGTCGCGCAGCTCGCCGTAGCCCAGATCGTCATAGACAACTGCGGTCGCCGCCTTGAACGGGGCGATATCGACGTCCGAGACAGTCACGCCTCTGGACACCAGCTCTGCCTCGATACCGGCCAGCGCGTCTTGCGTGCCGTAGGATGCGATGTCACCGGCCTTCAGTGTTTCATCGCGCAGGATCTTCTGCAGGTCTTCGGGCAGCGAATTGAACCAAGGGCCCGATGTCACCACGCCGGTGATCAGGTTGATATGCCCGGTCTTGGTGACATGGCTGATCACCTCGTCCAGTTTGGCGCCGATGATGGCGGGAAACTGGGCTTCGGCCCCGTCGATCACGTTGGACGACAGCGCGGAATAGACCTCGGCCCATGGCAGGGGGGTCGGGGTTGCGCCCATGGCGCCGATGGTGCCTGTCCAGACCGGCGCGCCCGGGGTCCGCATACGGATGCCTTTCAGATCCGCCGGACCGGATACGGCGACGTTCGTCAGCAGATGCCGTTCGCCCTGCCACCAGTTGAAGCTGAGAACCTGCAGCCCGGCGTTCTTGTTCAGATCGCTGGCCCAGCCTTCGAACATGTCCGAGGTCACGACCTTGCGGATACCGTCATATCCCGACGCCAGGAACGGTGCGCCCAGCACGCCGAATTCGCTTTGGAAAACGGCCAGACGCCCGCCATCGACGACAACCGCGACCGGGGCACCGGCGCGGGCCTGTTCCAGCACGTCCTCATCCGGGCCAAGCTGCGAATTCGGGAACAGCTTGATCGCCATCCGACCGCCCGAGGCTTCGGCGACATTCGCCTGCAGCGCTTCAAGCCCCTTGTACAGCGGGTCCGTCGTGGCCAGCGCGGTATTCACATTCAGGGTGTAATCTTGCGCCATCGCACCGGTTGCCAGAACGGACAAGGCAGCCGTTATGACGATGCTTTTTTTAAGGTTTCCAAACATTTATATATCCTCCCTTAGGATGAGTTTCGCACCTTGCGGTGCAGAATCGAAAAAGTCGGGGTGGGCTTCGGCGATCTTTGGCAGATCCGCCGTGACCATTCGCAGATGTCTGCGCATCACCTTTTCAGCCTGCGCTGGGTCGGATTTGCGAATGGCCTGAACAATATCCGCGTGCTGGTCTATCAAAGCCGATTTCGGAAACTGGTTCACGCTTAGATGGCGAACACGATCAAGTTGCGCTTTTTGCGTTTCCACAACGCGCCAGGCGTGCGAATGACCGGCCCCGACCGCCAGCATTCTGTGGAACTGATCGTCAAGCTCGATGAATTTCGCGACGTCATCGACACGCATCTGCGCATCCAGACATTTGCTCAGTTCTGCCACCTGCGCCGCGTCGAACCGTTCGGCGGCCAGTTTGACGACATCGGCCTCGACCGCTTCGCGAACGAAACGTGCGTCTTCCACTTTGGTAATGGATATTTTTGGCACGAAACTGCCGCGTTGCGGGCGGATTTCCAACAAGCCCTCGTCGGCCAGTTTGATGAAGACTTCGCGCACCGGCTGTCGGCTGACCCGAAAATCCGCCGCAATGGCGGTTTCCGATAGCTGCACCCCCGGGGCAAGCTCTACGCGTACGATCTGACTTCTCAGAATCGAAAACAGCTGAAAGCCGATCGGTACGCTTTCATCCAGTCTTCGGTCTGAATAGTCGGACAACATCTTGATCTCCCCCCGGGGAAACCAATAATGTCCTTCTACCATACTAGTCAACGAAAATGTTATGGGCTATGTTCCCACGACGATAATCTGAGGGAGGGGACTGGAAATGGAGGAAAGCTGGCGCTGGTTTGGGCCGAAGGATCCTGTTTCTATCGAGGATGTTCGCCACACCGGGGTGTCGGGCGTGGTTTCCGCGCTGCATCACGTGCCATCCGGCGCGGTCTGGACGCCCGAAGAGATCGCCCAAAGGCAGCGCGACATTTCCACCGGACCGCAGGGCCCCACCGGTCTGCGCTGGAATGTGGTCGAAAGCCTGCCGGTGTCCGAAGATATCAAGCGCCAGTCCGGGTCGTGGAAAGATCATGTCGCGGCCTGGACCCTTAGCATGCGCCACATCGCGGCGGCGGGCATTGATACGATCTGCTATAACTTCATGCCCCTGCTGGACTGGACCCGCACGGATCTGAACTGGGCCACCCCCTCGGGGCCAACCTGCATGCGGTTCGATCTGATCGATTTTGTCGTCTTCGATCTGCACATCCTGAAACGCGCCGGGGCAGAATACGACCATTCAGTCACCCAGGCGGCGACAGAACGCGCCGCGCAAATGTCGGACATTGAAAAGGACAATCTTGTCCGGAACATCGTCTTTGGCCTGCCGGGTGCCGCAGAGCAGATGTCGCTGGACGATGTGAAGGCCCATCTGGCGGTTTATGCCGAAATAGGCTCTGATCGGCTGCGTCAGAACCAATATGATTTCCTGGAAATGGTCGCGCCGGTCGCGCAGGAATTGGGCGTGCGGCTGTGTTGCCACCCCGACGATCCGCCCTTTCCGCTGCTGGGCCTGCCGCGCGTCATGTCGACCGAGGCCGACTATACGGCGCTGACCCGCGCGGTCGATCTGAACAGCAATGGCATCACCCTGTGCACCGGGTCGCTGGGCGTGCGGGCGGACAACGATCTGCCCGGCATGATGCGGCGGCTGGGGGACCGGGTGCATTTCCTGCATCTGCGCAATGTGCGGCGCGAGGCGACAAAGCTGCCCTGTTCGTTCTATGAAAGCGGCCATATCGAAGGCGAGGTTGATATGGTCGACATGGTCAAAGCCATCCGCGAAGAGGAAAGCCGCCGCAAGGCCGCGGGCAGAGCCGACCACAACATCCCCTTCCGCCCGGATCACGGTCTTGAAATGCCCGATGACCGCCAGCGCGCGGGACAACCGGGGTATCCGCTGGTCGGGCGCCACGTCGGGCTTGCCGAAATTCGCGGGATCGTCGCGACGCTGGGCGCGGGCCGGTCATGAAACGGTTTGTCGCGATTGGCGAAGCGATGATCGAACTGGCGAATGAAGGCGCCGATTTGTACCGGCTGGGTGTGGCGGGCGATACGCTGAACACCGCCTGGTATCTGCGCCGGGCTTTGGGGTCCGATTGGCAGGTCGATTATATGACCCGCGTCGGGACCGATCATTTTTCGGACCGGATCACCGCTTTCATCGCGGATGCGGGCATCAGAACCGCGCATATCGGGCGCGATCCAAATCGTGGTCCGGGGCTTTACGCCATTTCGCTGTCGGATGGGGAACGCTCCTTTTCCTATTGGCGGGAAACCTCGGCGGCCCGTGGTCTGGCCGATGATCCCACGGCGCTGGACAATGCGATTTCCGGGGCGGACGCGGTTTATTTCAGCGGTATCACGCTGGCCATCCTGCCCGCAGACCGGCGCGCGGTGCTGTTGGACCGCATCGCGGCAAGCGGCGCCTTGACCGTCTTCGACCCCAATATCCGGCCCCGTCTTTGGGAAACCCCCGCCGCCGCGCGCGACTGGATCACCCGCGCAGCGGCGATTTCGGGCGTCGTGCTGCCCTCTGCCGATGATGAAGCCACCTGTTTCGGCGATACATCCCCGGCAGAGACGCTGAAACGCTATGTCGGGCTGGGCGTGCCAGAGGTGGTCGTCAAAAACGCCGGGGGCGATGTGCAGTATCACCACGACGCACAGGGCGTGATCACCGGCCTGCCCTGCGCTGATCCGGTCGATACAACCGGCGCCGGCGACAGTTTCAACGCGGCCTACCTGACTGCCCGCCTGACCGGTTCAGACGTGCCGGATGCCATCCGCGCGGGTCATAAGCTTGCCATGTCGGTTGTGGGCGGCCACGGCGCCCTTGTCCCCAATCCCTGCTAAGGACCACAGATGCCCCTGCTTCATCCCGACCGCCTGTTTCCAAGTGACCCAGCCACCCGCACCATTGCGCGCGCGCTGTATGAAATCGTCGAAAACGCCCCCATCATCAGCCCGCATGGCCATTGCGATCCGCGCTGGTTTGCCGAAAACGCGGCCTTTACGGACCCCGCAGAGCTGTTTGTCATCCCCGATCACTATGTGACCCGCATGTTGATCAGCCAGGGTATCTCGCCCGCCGCATTGGGGATCAAACGTCGCGATGGCGCCCCGGTTGAAACCGATCCGCGCACAATCTGGCACCTGTTCGCCGCGCATTATCACCTGTTTCGCGGCACCCCGTCGCGCCTGTGGATCGACCACAGCCTGCAAACCTTGTTCGATGTTCAGGATCGCCTGTCCCCGGACACCGCAGATCGGATTTACGACCAGATTGCCGAACGGCTGACCGACTCGGCCTTCCGTCCCCGCGCCCTGTATGAACGCTTCGGGATCGAGGTTCTGGCCACCACCGACGAAGCATTGGACGATCTGAAACACCACAAGGATATCCGCGCCAGCGATTGGTCCGGGCGCATCATCCCGACCTATCGTCCCGATTCAGTGATCGACCCCGAGCATCCGGATTTCGCGGAAAATATCGCCCGGCTTGGCGATATCACGGGACAGGATACCAGCAGTTGGGATGGCTATCTGGCCGCCCATCGGATGCGCCGCGCCCATTTCCAAAGCCTTGGCGCCACGGCAACCGATCATGGCCACCCCAGCGCCGCAACCGCCGATCTGCCCCAGGAACAGGCCGCCGCCCTTTTCGCCCGCTGCCTGCAGACGCCAACCCCGGCCGAAGCGGACCTCTTCCGCGCGCAAATACTGACCGAAATGGCCCGGATGAGCGTCAATGACGGCATGACCCTGCAAATCCACGCAGGATCGGTCCGAAACCATTCCAAAACCACATTCGACACCTACGGCCCCAACATGGGCTTCGACATCCCGCGCGCGACCGATTTCGTCGGGGCACTGAAACCCCTGCTGAACGCCGTGGGGCATGAACCCGGGCTGACGATCATCCCGTTCACACTGAACGAATCCACCTATGCGCGCGAACTGGCCCCGCTGGCCGGCGCCTATCCCGCGCTGACGCTTGGCCCGGCGTGGTGGTTTTTCGACAGCCCCGAAGGGATGATGCGCTATCGCCAGCTGACGTCCGAAACGGCCGGCATCTATAACACCGCCGGTTTCAACGACGACACCCGCGCCTTTTGTTCGATCCCGGCCCGGCATGACGTGGCCCGGCGCGTTGACTGTGCTTGGCTTGCCACGCTGGTTGCGGACCACCGGATCGGCATGGACGAAGCGCAGGACATGATCGGGGTCCTGACCACCGATCTGGCGCGCAAAGCCTATAAGTTATGAGCGATCCATAACCAGCTTTTCGCTGTCCTCGACCTCTTCGGCCTCGGGCGTTTCAACCTCTTCGGCGGTGGCCTCTTCCACATCTGCCCCGGCAACCACGGGCAGGTCGGGCGTTTCGCTGCCAACGATCAACGGCAGCATCTCGGTCGCATGCGGCATGGTCACCTCGCCCATCGGGGCGGATTTCCATGAAATCGTGTCGAAACTTTTGCAGTGGCTGCAGACCGGCACCCATTCGCCATGCACCGTCCCGCAGTTGTCGCAGATCCATTGCGGGCCCCGCGCTGCATTCAACGCGCGCGTCAGCCACCCGCGCACGACACTGTCGTCCGAGCCTTCGCCCCGCTCGACCGCCGCCATCAGCGTCAGCACCCGCGCCGTGGGATCGGTTTCGGGCAGATCGCCCAGCGCCTTGCGCGCGGCTGGAAAATCCTCGGCCGCGATGTACAGCTCGGCCATCAGCATTTTGGTTTCAGCGTTGTCGGGCGTTGATTTTGTCAGCGTCCGGAACCGTTTGATCCGCCCCTCGGGGGATTCCTTCGGTTCGATTTCGGCGAAAGCGGCGGCAAGGTCGGGATGCGGCTGCACCTCCCACGCTTTTTTCAGCACGCGCGCGGCATAGCGCGGTTTGCCCTGTTCGATATAGGTGCGCGCCGCCAAAGCAGCCGCCGGGATCAGGTCGGGCGACAGGCGGTTCGCCTCGATCGCGGCTTCGCGTGCTTCGATCTCTTTGCCATCGGCCAGAACATCGCGCGCCTCGGACAGGGCCAGAACCGCGTCGCGGCGTTTATGCACATCGCGCGGCAAAGAGCCGTGTTTCAGCTTGGCGTTCAGGGTTGTCCGTGCGCCGATCCAATCGGCATGTTCGGCCTGCAACCGCAGCAGCGTATCCTGCGTTTCTTCGTGGCCGGGCTTCAGCGAAAACGCCTTTTCCGCCAGTTTCAGCGCGACACCTGTTTCGCCATCCGCCAGCTTTTGTTTCATCAGCCCGCGCACCCCGACAAACCGGGTCTGATCGTCGGCCAGCAACTGTTTATAGACCGCCTCGGCCTTTTTCCGGTCGCCGGTCATTTCCGCAGCTTGTGCTGTGATCAGGTTTGTCAGTTCGGGTTTATTCAGGAACCGTTCCGCGCGGGCGGCCTTGGACATCGCCAACCGCCCCTCGCCCGAGGCAAGCGCCATCATGCCTTCGGCCAGTGCCTGATAACCGCGGCGTTCGCGGTTGCGGTTGAAATAGCGCGAAATCGCCGTTTCATCCCCGTTCAGGAATTTGATCAGCGCCACCAGAAATCCGGCAAGTTTCAGCACCAGCCAGACCAGAACCAGCAACAGCAAGGCCCCGATCGCCGCCTGCAACGGGCCAAGCGTGATTTCGGTACCCGCGACCGCGATGCGAATGCCCGCGTCGGTTTCCATCAACAGGCCCGCGCCCATCGCCAAAGCCGCTATGAGGACAACAAAGAAAAGGATCTTTAGCAGAGACCACAGCATCGGTTTCGTCCTCAGTTGATGTTCAATGTTTGCGCAAGCGATTGCGCGGCGGCGATCGCGGTCAGCCGTGCCTTGGCGCCTGCCGCCCAATCGCCCAGCGCATCCTGACCCGGTTGCGGCAGGGCGCCAATTTCTTGCAATGCGGTTTCCAGATCGCCACTCGCGGTTGCGGCCTCGGCCCGCGACAGGATCGCGTCGGGGTCGTCGCCTTCGCGCGGCTCAAGCGAACGCACGCCAAGCTGGCTGCGCAGGAACGATCCCAACCGGTTGGCCGTCCCCTCACCAGCATTTGCGCTTATCGAGGCGGCTAGGGCATCGCGCGCCGCCTGGGGAAAGGTTTTTTGCAGATCGCTCAGGCTGACCACGCCATTGGTGGCCACATCGCGCAGCGGAGCGGGCACATCGACATCGCCCAATTCACCCAGCGCCGTGGCAAAACCGCCACCGGTTTCCAGCGCCGCCTGAATGCGCAACATCGCGGCGCGGGTTTCCACCGCTTTGGCGCGGTCTGTTGCGGCCTCGATCTCAGCCCGGGCATCTTCGGCGACCGACGAAATGCTGGCGGTCATTTCTTCGTTCCGGCTGCGCTGTTCGGACAGTTCGCTGCGCATCGCCTCCAACTCGCGCTGATAGGCTTCGACTGCGCCGGTGACATCGGCACCTTCGCTGATCGGGCGCTTTTCCACGTCGGTCAGGCGCTGTTCTATATCGGTGATCTTAGCCGTGACAGAGCCGATTTCCGCCGAAACAGTGTCGATACGTCCGCCCAGCGCGTCCTGCATCGCCGCAATCTGTGCCGACAGTTCGGCGCCGGGGTCAAGCTCGGACACCGTGGCAGACAGCTTGTCCACACTGCCCGAGATGTCAGCAAGTTTTGCATCCTGCGCGGTCAGGGCTGCGGTCAGTTCGGCATCGTTGCCACCGCCGCCAAAAGGCCAGCCTTCGGGCAGGACATAGCGCGCCATGCCAAACCCGATTGCGGCGGCGACGATCCCGCCAAGGACGGTCGCGAAAAACCCGCCGCCGGATTTGCGCGGCGCCTGAGCGGCCGAGGGTGGGGCCGCCTGTTCGACAACAGGTTCCGCACCCTCGGCTTCCTCGGCGGCCGCTATAATTTCAGCATCTTCGGCGCTGCCCAATGCTTCGGCGTCGGGCGTCGTGTCTACGTGCTCTATGATATCGGTGATTTCATGGGCTTCGGCGTCTGGAGTATTGTCCTTATCGTCGGTCGCTTTCTTCGAATCTGCCACTGAACCCCACCTTTCGAATCTATAGCCGATAGCACGCCCCTGCGCCGGTTAAGCTTAGCCCGCGCCGCCCCTGCTCTCAAGGCGCTGGATTGTCTCATTCAGCCGCAACACCACTGTCAGCATGGCATCGCCATCCGGGCGATCGGCCTGCACCAAAATGGTCGGCGACGGGCCCGTCCAGGCCTGTGTTACAGCATCGCTTAACGTCGCAATCGCCAAGGGCGCCGTGGCATTTTCAGCCGCTTCCGACACTAGTGTCGCGGTTCGCGGCGAAAACAGGGGAATAAGGACCGGCCTGTCCCCGCTTAGCACCGTCATCGCCTGGGCGCTTGGCGGCTGGGCGACCTGATCATAAAGCACTTGTTCGGCACATGGCTGCCCGCCCTGCGTCAGCCGGTTTGCGATATCGCCACGGGCATGTTCACCGCGCAGATGCAGCAGGGCGCCGCCGGGCTTCTGATCAATCAACCGGTTTACCAGCGCATCGGCGTTCTGTTCCACGACCTTCACGGTCAGGCCGACCTCTGCCGCCTTTGCCGCAGTCCGGGCCCCCACGCAATAGACGGGCCGCGTTCGGTCGTCCGTCAGATCAGCAAAGGCATCGACCCCGTTTTGCGAGGTAAAGATCAGCCCACCAACTCCCGCCAGCGAAAGCTCCGTCTGCCGATGCTCGATCCGAAAAATCGGCGCGATCAGAATATCAACGCTATCGCCCAAATGACCGGCCAAAGCCGCCGCAAACCGTTCGGATTGCGGGCGGGGGCGGGTCAGCAAAAGGATCGTGCGCGTAGAGGCCATAACCGGTACCGGGATTGTCTGGGGTCCCTACTGGTGTTACCTGCCCAAGGGTAGACGCGCAATGAAAGAGCCATGGACAGACCCCTTACCCTTCTTGGACTGGAAAGCAGCTGTGATGACACCGCCGCCGCCGTGGTGCGCCACGTGCCGGGGCAGGCGGCGCAGGTTCTGTCCTCGGTGGTCAAAGGCCAGACCGCGCTGCACGCCGCATATGGCGGGGTCGTGCCCGAACTGGCCGCGCGCGCGCATGTCGAAAAGCTGGATATCTGCGTCGAAGAGGCCTTGGCCGAGGCGGGCGTAGCGCTAAGCGATCTGGATGGCATTGCCGTCACCGCCGGGCCGGGGCTGATTGGTGGCGTGCTGTCCGGTGTCATGTGCGCCAAGGGGATTGCCGCCGGGGCCGGGCTGCCCCTGATCGGCGTCAACCATCTGGCGGGGCACGCGCTGACCCCGCGTCTGACCGATCAGCTGGAGTTTCCCTATCTGATGCTGCTGGTGTCGGGCGGGCATTGTCAGTTCCTGCTGGTGAACGGCGTCGATGATTTTCTGCGGCTGGGCGGCACCATCGATGACGCCCCGGGCGAGGCGTTCGACAAAACCGCCAAACTGTTGGGCCTGCCCCAACCCGGCGGCCCGGCAGTAGAGCAAGAGGCGCAGGCAGGCGATCCAAAACATTTCGCCTTTCCCCGGCCGCTGTTGGACAGGGCCGGCTGCGATATGTCCTTTTCCGGGTTGAAAACCGCGTTGCTGCGGGCGCGGGATGCGATTATCGCTGAAAAGGGCGGCATTCCCCGTCAAGACCGGGCCGATCTATGCGCGGGGTTTCAGGCCGCCGTACGTGATGTTCTGGCCGAAAAATCGCGCCGGGCGCTTGGCATCTATCTTGAAAGCACCCCCGCAACCCCAAGCTTCGCCGTTGCTGGGGGTGTTGCCGCAAATATGGCTATTCGGGACGTGTTAGAGACTGTTTCGGCTGAATTCGGCACCCGCTTTGTCGCACCGCCGCTGCGGTTCTGCACGGACAACGCCGCGATGATCGCCTGGGCGGGGATCGAACGGTTCCGGGCTGGAACGCGCGATGACATGACCCTTGCCGCGCGGCCCAGATGGCCGTTGGACAATCGCAGCCCGGCCCTGCTGGGCTCGGGCAAAAAAGGGGCCAAGGCATGACCCGTATCGGTGTTGTGGGGGCCGGTGCCTTTGGCACCGCGCTGGCGATTTCACTGGCGCAAGCCGGGCGGTCGGTGACGCTGTGGGCGCGGGATCCGCAGCATATTGCGCAAATGGCTCAGCACCGCGAAAACCGCAAACGCCTGCCGGGGGCCACGCTGCCCGATCTGATCACGCCGACGGCAGAGATTGAGGATCTGACACATTGCGATGCCATTCTGCTGTCGCTGCCGATGCAGGTCATATCCGATTTTCTGACGGGTCCCGGCCAGCCCCTGCGCAACATCCCGTTGGTGGCCTGCTGCAAAGGCGTGGAGCGCGCAACCGGTCGCGGCCCGGTCGCCGTCATCTCCGATGCTTGTCCAACGGCCACCGCCGCCGTTCTGACCGGGCCCAGCTTTGCCGCCGATATCGCCAAAGGCTTGCCGACGGCCTTGACCCTTGCCTGCCACGACGCGGAACAAGGGGCGATGCTGCAATCGCTGCTGTCCACGCCCAACCTGCGGCTTTACCGCAGCACCGATACCGCCGGGGCCGAACTGGGCGGGGCGCTGAAGAATGTGATCGCCATTGCCGCCGGTATCGTCATCGGCGCCGGTCTGGGCGACAGCGCCCGCGCCGCCCTGATGACCCGCGGCTTTGCCGAAATGAAACGCCTTGCGATCGCATCCAGCGCAGAAACAGAGACGCTTTCAGGCCTGTCCGGTCTGGGCGATCTGGTGCTGACCTGCACCTCGCCCCTGTCGCGGAATTTCCGCTATGGGGCGGCTTTGGGCGCGGGCAAACCGTTTGACCCATCGGTCACCGTCGAAGGGGTGGCCACCGCCGCCGCCGTCGCCGATCTGGCCCGGACCCGAAACATCGACATGCCGATCATCACCATGGTCGCCGCCGTGATTGACGGCGCCTGTTCGATTGAACAAGCTACAACAGCATTGCTGTCCCGCCCATTGAAAGAGGAATAAGACATGTCGCTTTTCGCCGTCATCTGCCACGACAAACCCGACCATCTGGAGGTGCGCAAAGCCAATCGCGATGCCCATCTGGCCTATCTGGAGGCAACGGGCGTGGTAAAGCAGGCAGGTCCGTTTCTGAATGCCGCCGGCGAAATGTACGGGTCACTTCTGGTGATCGACGTGGCCGATCGCGCCGCCGCGGAAGCATGGGCCAAAAGCGATCCCTATGCGGTGGCTGATCTGTTTTCTTCCGTCGCGATCGAACAGTGGAACAGGGTGATCGGCTGATGACGTATTGGTTGTTCAAATCCGAAGCCAACACCTGGAGCTGGGACCAACAGGTCGCGCGCGGCGATGCTGGCGAAGAATGGGACGGCGTGCGCAATTATCAGGCCCGCAACAACATGCGCGCCATGCAGATCGGCGAGCGGGGGTTTTTCTATCATTCGCTCAAGGAAAAGGCGATTGTCGGCATTGTCGAGGTGATCGCGCTGGCCCACCCCGACAGCACCACCGACGATCCGCGCTGGGAATGCGTGGACATCAAGGCGGTGGCGCCGGTGCCGAACCCCGTGACGCTGGAGATGTGCAAGAACGATCCGCGATTGGCGGATATGGTGCTGGTCAACAACTCGCGCCTGTCGGTGCAACCGGTCAGCGATGCGGAATGGGCGATGATCTGTGAGCTGGGCGGCGTGAGGCCCTAGCGGAATTCCCGTGGATGCGGCACTATTGCTGCGTGAATTGAGGGAGGCCACATATGGAATTCATCGCAGTTATCGTCGCCGCAATCGCCGCTTATGCGTTCGGGGCGATCTGGTACATGTCACTGGCCAAACCATGGATGGCCGCCGCCGGGGTCGCGGCCGATGAAAACGGCAAGCCGGTAAACGGGTCGAATCCCGCCCCCTATATCATCAGCTTTGTAGCTGCGGTGGTGGTGGCTGGCATGATGCGACACATGTTTTCGCTGGCGGGGATTGATACGATCGGTAAGGGGTTGGTCGGCGGATTGGGCCTTGGCCTGTTCATCGCATCCCCCTGGATCGTGACCAATTATGCCTTTGCAGACCGGCCCCGCGCTTTGATCCTGATCGACGCAGGATACGCCACAATCGGCTGTACCATCATCGGGGTCATTCTGACGCTGTTCTGAAAAATGGATGAGGGGACCGACACCTGCCAGACCCCTCATCACCCCACGTGCTCCACTGCGCACCACACGTGTTCTATAAAGGTCCGGCCATCCTGGCCCGATGGGATCTTGTTACCGCGGCAACCAGCGCCTGTGCAAGAAATTCACGCCTAAGATTTTGTTCAAATGCGGGGCTTTGTGGGTACCAGACAGCAAAACGCCCGCCGGATTGGCGGGCGTTCGTATCGAAAAGGGGCAGGATCAGCCGTAGACGGATTCTTTGCCGAAATGCTTGGTCAGCATGTAATAAACCACCGCGCGGTATTTGTTCCGCTCGGATTTGCCATAGGTTTCGATGACGGAATCGATCGCGTCCATCAGTGCAGGGCTGTCAGCCAGGCCAAGCTTTTTCATCAAAAAGTTCTCTTTGACGGTTTCCAGCTCGGATTTCTGCGATCCTGCAACGGTCGACGCGTCGGCGTTATAGATCGCCGGGCCACAGCCGATTGTGACCTTTGTCAGCAGGTCCATATCCGGCTCCATGCCGCATTTTTTGCGAAGATCGTCTGCGTACTGCGCGATAAGATCGTCTCTTTTACCCATAGTTCGTCTCCCAGCGTGTCCGGCCTGAAAAGCAGCCATTAATCATGCCCCCGACCATTTCGGGGTGGCGCTGTAAAGACTACTGGCCAATTCTGCGCAGACAAAGGGATTTTTTGTTCAGAGTTCCCCCTAGGCGGCGACTGTCTCAGGGGGCCGGCAAATCGGTCCCGGCGCGATTTGCAGCGCCGGGACCAATCCATCAATAGCGATAATGTTCCGGCTTGAACGGACCGTTGACGGGAACACCGATATAGTCGGCCTGTTCGGCCTGCAGTTCGGTCAGTTTCACGCCGATCCGCGCCAGATGCAGGCGCGCGACCTTTTCATCCAGATGCTTGGGCAGAACATAGACCTGATTGGAGTATTCATCGCCCTTGGTCCACAGTTCCATCTGGGCCAGAACCTGGTTGGTGAACGACGCGGACATCACAAACGACGGGTGCCCGGTGGCGTTGCCAAGGTTCAGCAAGCGGCCTTCGGACAGCAGGATGATCCGACTGCCCGAGGGCATTTCGATCATGTCCACCTGATCCTTGATGTTGGTCCATTTGTGGTTTTTCAGATGAGCCACCTGAATTTCATTGTCGAAATGGCCGATGTTACCGACGATCGCCATGTCCTTCATCGCGCGCATATGCTCGATCCGGATCACGTCCTTGTTGCCGGTGGTGGTGATGAAGATATCGGCGTTGGGCGCCTCGTCTTCCAGGGTCACCACTTCGAACCCGTCCATCGCCGCCTGAAGCGCGCAGATCGGGTCAACCTCGGTCACCTTGACGCGGGCACCGGCGCCGCGCAGCGATGCGGCCGAGCCTTTGCCGACGTCGCCATAACCGCAGACCACGGCGACCTTGCCGGCCATCATCGTGTCGGTGGCGCGGCGGATGCCATCGACCAGCGATTCCTTACAGCCGTATTTGTTGTCGAATTTCGACTTGGTGACGCTGTCGTTCACGTTGATCGCGGGGAAGGGCAACTGGCCCTCTTCCATCATCTTGTACAGGCGATGCACCCCGGTTGTGGTTTCCTCGGACACGCCCTGGATCATGTCGCGCTGTTTGGCGAACCAGCCGGGTGTTGCCGCGATCCGCTTGCGGATCTGGGCGAACAACGCCTCTTCCTCTTCGGATGCGGGAACTGCGATCAGCTCTTCTTCGCCAGCCTCAACACGGGCGCCCAGCAGGATGTACATGGTCGCGTCGCCACCGTCGTCCAGGATCAGGTTACAGCCGCCCTCTTCGAACATGAAAATCCGGTCGGCATAGTCCCAGTATTCTTCCAGCGTTTCGCCTTTGACGGCGAAAACTGGTGTGCCGGTGGCCGCGATGGCCGCCGCCGCGTGATCCTGTGTGGAAAAGATGTTGCAGGACGCCCAGCGCACATCGGCGCCCAGTGCGACCAGCGTTTCGATCAGAACGGCGGTCTGGATGGTCATGTGCAACGATCCGGCGATGCGCGCACCTTTCAGCGGCTGGCTTTCACCGAACTCGGTCCGCAAGGCCATCAGCCCCGGCATTTCGGTTTCGGCAATATCCAGTTCCTTGCGGCCAAATTCGGCCAGCGCGATGTCTTTGACGATATAGTCGGTGGCCATCCTAGTGCTCCATGCAATGGTCAATTTGATGCGTCCCTACCATCAGCGCCACATCACTTCAATCTAAGTGACGGCCCCGGCCCCGAACATGGGTTTACAAGTACACGGCGGCATTTTACGCCCGAACACAAACAGCAACCCGACGAGATGCCGATGCCCCGACCCCCCCGCGCCTGGCAACGAATGCTTTCCGGCCGCAGGCTTGACCTGCTGGACCCGACCCCGGTGGATATCGAGATCGAGGATATCGCCCACGGTCTGGCCTTTGTTGCGCGCTGGAACGGTCAGACAGCGGGCGATTACCCCTATTCCGTGGCGGAACATTCGCTGCTGGTGGAACAGATTTACGCAAGGATAGTGACGGATGCGCCGGTCAAATGGCGGCTGGCCGCGCTTTTGCACGATGCGCCCGAATATGTGATCGGCGACATGATTTCCCCGGTCAAGGCGGCGGTCGGACCGGACTATGGCGTGTTGGACGACCGGCTGTCGGCGGCGATCCATATCCGGTTTGGCCTGCCTGCCAGCATTCCGGTGCGGGTCAAGACACAGATCAAGCGCGCCGATAAGCTGTCTGCCTGGCTTGAAGCGACGCAGATCGCAGGCTTCACCGAGGCCGAGGCGGATCGTCTGTTCGGCAAACCCGCGCCCGAGCTTGTCAAAGCGCTGGCGATTCACCTGCGCCCGCCGGTCGAGGTTCGGGCCGCGTTCACCCGGCGCCACGCAGAGCTTATGCAGCACCTATAGGCACTGGCAAAAGATCAGCGCGGGCTGCGCTTGGCCAATATCCGCTGCAATGTACGCCGGTGCATGTTCAGACGCCGCGCGGTTTCCGAAACATTGCGATCACATTGTTCATACACGCGCTGGATATGTTCCCACCGCACACGATCCGCCGACATCGGGTTTTCCGGCGGCGGCGGCAGCGCGTCGCCCACCGCCAACAGGGCCGCGGTAATGTCATTGGCATCAGCAGGCTTTGACAGGTAATCCGTCGCGCCGATCTTGACCGCCGCCACCGCAGTGGCAATCGCGCCATATCCGGTCAGTACAACGATCCGGGCCCCGGGGCGGGTTTCGCGCAGGGTTTCGACCACATCCAGACCGTTGCCATCCTCCAGCCGCAGATCGACAACCGCATAGGCCGGGGGCCGGGCCGTGGCGATGGCTTTGCCCGCCGCGACCGATCCGGCCATTTCAGGCTCGAAGCCCCGTTTTTCCATGGCACGGGCCAGACGGCGCAGAAACGGTTCGTCATCATCGACCAGCAACAATGATTTATCGTCACCAATATCGAACTCTGCCTGATCCGCCATATGTGCCCCTCCAGTGCGCAATTCTTTGAATTGTTCTAGGGCGTTCATATGGCGGGGTCAATTTCGCTTACATGGCGTCGACAAAGCAGGCGACCTGATCGGCCATCTGTTCGGGGGTCGCATCCCGGCGGAAAAATTCGATGAATCCTTCTTCGGGGAAGACCAGATAGGTAAAGGTCGAATGGTCGATCAGGTAAAAATCATCCTCGACCTCGCCTACCTTGTAATAGGTCTTATAGGCCTGCGATGCGGCCTTGATCTGTTCGGGCGATCCGGTCAGGCCGATCATTCTGGGGTGCATATAGTCGGTGAATTCGGCCATCACCTCGGGCGTGTCGCGCCCCGCGTCGATCGAGATGAAAATCGGCGTGATATCATATCCGCGCTCTTCCAGCTGAATCACGGCCTCGGCGTTGCGGGCGTTGTCCAGCGGGCAGACGTCCGGGCAGAACGTATAGCCAAAGTACACCAGCGACGGCTTTGTGATCACGTCTTTGTCGGTGACGGTTTCACCGGTTTCACTGACCAGAGTGAACGGCCCGCCGATGGCCGATGTGCCCCCGGCAATCTGGGTCGTCCGGCATTGCGCATATTTGTCGCCGCCGCGACCGGGAAAGGCAAAGAACGCCGCGACCCCGATCAGGACCAGCGCCGTGGCCGCGCTTGCTGCGGCATAAAAACGAGTCATCAGCTTCCTCCGATTGGCTGGATGCATTGATCATACGGCTGACCGGAACATACAATGGCACAGCTTGCCACAGGGGACATAAGCGTTTTCATGCCGGAACCAAGACAATTCGGGTTTCCCGAAGCCACGGAACGCAGCCACTGGATACGGCTGCGGACGTTGATATGGCTGCGGTGGGTGGCCATTACCGGACAGCTGATCGCGATCACCGTCGCACAGGCGGCCTTTGGCATCATCCTGAATACCGGGCTGTGTCTGCTGGCTGTGGGCATCGCAATCATCGCCAATCTGGTGGCCATCTTCGTCTATCCGGAAAACAAGCGCCTGACCGAAAACGAAGCGATGCTGATGCTTCTGTTCGACGTCTCGCAACTGGCCTTGCTGATCTTTCTGACCGGCGGGTTGAACAACCCTTTTGCGCTGTTGATGCTGACGCCGGTCATCATTGCGGCAACCGCACTTAGGCTGAAATCAACCCTTATTCTGGGGGTTTCGGCGGTATGTCTGGTCAGCTTTGTCAGCCTCTTTCACATCCCGCTGCGCCTTGCCGACGGGTCGATCCAACATCTGCCCGACATCTTTTTGTTCGGCTTCTGGGCGGCGATCATTATCGGCGTCGGATTCCTGGGAATTTACGCCCGCCGGGTCACTGCCGAAGTCAATTCCATGTCCGACGCGCTGCTGGCCACACAGATGGCCCTGGCCCGCGAACAAAAGCTGACGGATCTGGGGGGCGTGGTCGCCGCCGCCGCGCACGAACTGGGCACACCGCTGGCAACGATCAAGCTGGTCAGTTCGGAAATGATCACGGAACTGGACGCGCCATCGGACATGCGCGATGACGCAGAATTGATCCGCGATCAGGCGGATCGGTGCCGGGATATCCTGCGATCCATGGGCCGGGCGGGCAAGGATGACCTTCATATGCATTCCGCCCCGCTGGGCACATTGGCGCAATATGCCGCCGAACCCCATCAGGGCCGCGGCAAGGTGATCCATTTCGAAATCGGGCCATTGCCGGGCCACGATGACCGCCAGCCGATCGTGATGCGCCAGCCTGAAATCATTCACGGTCTGCGCAACCTGATCCAGAATGCGGTGGATTTTGCCAAAAAGGAAATCTGGGTCGAAGTGTTCTGGGATGATCAAAAAGCCGGGGTCCGGATCGCCGACGATGGCCGGGGGTTTTCACCGCAGGAACTGGGGCGGATCGGTGACCCTTTCATGCGGGGGCGGCGCACATCGGGCGAATCCAAACGGCGCCCCGGGTACGAAGGCATGGGTCTGGGCCTGTTCATCGCCAAAACGCTGCTGGAACGTACCGGCGCCGAACTCAGCTTTACCAACACCAGCGATCCTTATGCGCCGCCGCCAAGCGACGGCAAAAATCACGGCGCGCTGGTCGAGGTGATCTGGCCGATTGGCGTCATCTCGGCGCCCAGCCACGGCCCCGATGCCGCCTTGGGGGAAAATCAACCTTTTGACGCTTAAAAACGCATTGTTAACGACTGCTTAACCATTCTCACCAAAACTTATCCACAGGGGATAAGTTACGGTAGAAATGATGGTCTTTGACTGGGGTTTTACGGTTGTCTTTGTGACAACATCTTTTTTAACGGCCCTCGCGGCCCTGCTGGTGGTGACCCTGTTGCCATCCCTGTCACGCAGAAAACTGTCAGATCGCACCCAGGGGGATGACGAAGATACCGTCTTTCTGTTCGACGACGGGGTGTTGATAGATGCAACACCCAACGCAAGACGCCTGTTGGCGCAGGGCCCCGATGATCTAAGCGATTGGCATCGTTTGGCGGCCCTTCTTGCCCCGCGGTTCCCGGATTTTACCAACGAAATGGCCAATCTTTCGGAAAACGGCATGACGATGCTGCTTGAAAAAACCGGCCGCGCCAGTCTGCGCGCCCGGTTTTCCGGTGGGGTTTCCCGGATATCGCTAATTGAATCGCAAGGGTCTGAAGACGCCGGCATTGATCCGCAAAGCCTGGCCGCGCTGAATTCCGAACTGGATATCTTGCGACAGATCGTGACCCATGTGCCGACATTGGCCTGGCAGCAGAACGCACAAGGCGACGTCACCTGGGCCAATCGCGCCTATCTGCAACTGGTCGAAGAAACCCTGCCCGAAGAGGATGAGCTGGTCTGGCCTCTGCCCCGGTTGTTCGACGCCGAAACCGGCCCGGCCGCGGGAAACGACATGGCGCCGCACCGGGTATCGCTGGCTTTGCCGGATCGTGCGATCCAATGGTTCGACTGCATGGCTGTTTCCTCCTCGGAGTCGCCGATATTTTTCGCTCTGCGTGCCGATGCAACCGTCAAAGCCGAAACCTCCCTGCGCAATTTCGTGCAAACGCTGACCAAAACCTTTGCCGATCTTCCCACCGGGCTGGCGATTTTCAACCGCGCGCGGCAGTTGGTTCTGTTCAACCCGGCGCTGACCGATCTGTGTGCGCTGGAACCGCAGTTCCTGATCGGGCGGCCGACTTTGTCGGCCTTTCTGGACCGGCTGCGCGAAAACCGCATGATGCCCGAGCCAAAGGATTACAAATCCTGGCGCCAACAGATGAGCCAGCTGGAAGAAAAGGCCGCCAGCGGCGTTTATCAGGAAACCTGGACCCTGCCCGGCGGGCAAACCTACCGGGTGTCCGGGCGTCCGCATCCCGACGGGGCCGTCGCGTTCCTGTTCGAAGACATCAGCGCCGAGATTTCGCTGACCCGGCGGTTCCGGTCGGAACTGGATATGAATCAGGCCGTTCTGGACAGTCTGGACGAGGCGATCGCCGTCTTTTCCCCTGCCGGCATTCTGACCCTGTCCAACGCCGCCTATGTCCGGATGTGGAACAGCGATCCGGCGCATACGCTGGGCGATGTCGGCATCCACGACGCCATTCAGCATTGGCAAGACGGCTGTGCACCGACAAACATGTGGCAGGACGCCCAAAGTTTCGTCACCCATTTCAGCGAACGGAACCCCTGGGACGAACAGATTCAACAAAACGATGGAACCCGCCTGAAATGCCGGTTCCAGCCCATCGGTGGCGGGGCCACATTGGTCGGGTTTTCAAAAACCACCAAAAGTACGGCACGTGATCCACACGAAGAACTGCCGGTTTCCCGCGCGGCAATCTGATCGGCCCTTGCGGGCGGGCCTGTGGGCGTTAAAACTGCGCCCATGGACGCCAGACCTGCGCAATTTTCGACCTCTGTACTGCTGGACACGGCGGATGATACCGCGCGGATCGCCCGGAAAATCGCCGATATCGTCGGGGCTGGTGATGTCTTGTTGCTGCATGGTCCCATTGGCGCTGGCAAAACCCATTTCGCACGCTCGCTGATCCAGAAATGCCTTCAGGATCATGGTGTTATCGAAGATGTGCCCTCTCCAACCTTCACCTTGGTGCAGACCTATGCTGCTGGCGATCTGGAAATCTGGCACGCCGATCTTTACCGGTTAAGCCATCCGGACGAGGTTTATGAACTTGGTCTGGACGACGCCTTTCAATCCGCCCTGTGTCTGATCGAATGGCCCGACCGTCTGGGCGATGCGACCCCTGAAAGCGCGCTGTCGTTGCAGTTTGAATATGGCGTCAACGATGATGCGCGCCGCGTGACGTTTTCGGCGACATCCGGCGATTGGCAGCAACGGCTTGCGCCCCTGCTGTCGGGGGGTGTTGATGGTGACGAATGATCGCGATGGCCTGACCAACGGCTTTCTTGCACAGGCCGGATGGACCGATATTGTCCGCGCGCCTTTGGCGGGTGATGCCTCTCAGCGCCGATATGAGCGTATTCAAAACCTGAAAACCGGCGTCTATGGTGTTCTGATGGACGCCCCGCCCGCAACCGGAGAGGACATCACGCCCTTCGTCCACATCGGATCATACCTGACCAATATCGGACTAAGCGCGCCCGCCATTCTGGCCAGCGATCCCGAAAACGGTCTGTTGTTGCTAGAGGATCTGGGGGACGATCTGTTTGCCCGCCATATCGCAGACGGCTCTGTCGCTGAAGAAACGCTGTATGCCGCCGCTGTCGATGTGTTGGTCGAACTTCATCAACATGCGCCCCCCGACAACCTCGCCCCCTATTCCACCGCCCACATGGCGGGTCTGACCGAACTTGTGCCCGAATGGTATCTGCCCGCGACCGGACAAAGGGAACACTCCGAAAACACGGCGTTTTGCAGTGAAATAGAGACGCTTTTGTCCACGCACGCCCCAACCCACCCCGTGATGATTCACCGGGATTTCCACGCTGAAAACCTGTTGTGGCTGCCCCAGCGCGACGGGTTGCGGCGGGTTGGTTTGCTGGATTTTCAGGATGCGATGCTTGGGCACCGCGCCTATGATCTGGTATCGCTTCTGCAGGACGCCCGCCGCGATGTCAGCCCCGCCGTCGAAGAAACGATGATCAATCGCTACATCAGCAAATCCGGCGTTGATGCGGCACCCTTTCGCGCCGCCTATGCGGCATGGGGGGTTCAGCGCCACCTGCGGATCATCGGGGTGTTTGCCCGGTTGTGCGTCCGGGACGGCAAGCCAGAATATATCGATTTCATGCCGCGGGTCTGGGGATATCTTATCCGCGATTTGTCCCACCCCGCTTTGCATGACATACAGGCCATGCTTTTATCGCTGATGCCAGCGCCCACACCGGTTATATGTCAAAGGATCAGGTCTTTATGCCCCACAAACCCTCGGCGCTGATGATGTTTGCCGCCGGGCTTGGCACCCGGATGGGCAAACTGACGGCAAATTGCCCCAAACCGCTGATCAAGGTGGGTGGGGTCTGTCTGATCGATCATGCCTTGGCGCAGGCAGATACCGCCGATATCGACAGGATCGTGGTCAACACCCATTATCACGGATCCCAGATTGCCGATCACCTGCTGAAACGCGCCGATATCGGGCTGTCAGACGAACAGCCCGATATTCTGGATACCGGCGGCGGGCTGCGGCAGGCGTTGCCCATGCTGCGCAGCGATCCGGTTTTCACGATGAACACCGATGCGGTCTGGACCGGCGACAACCCGTTGCGCCAGCTTTCTGCCGCCTGGGACCCCGACAAGATGGACGCTCTTTTGCTGCTGGTGCCGCAGGATCGCGCCCGGGGGCATCAGGGCCGCGGCGATTTCCTGCGGGACGGCACCGGGCGGCTGACCCGAGGTCCGGGGCTGATCTATACCGGCGTTCAGATCCTGCGCACCGACGGGCTGGCCGCCATTCCCGAACGGGCGTTTTCGCTGAACCTTTTGTGGGATGCGATGCTGGTGGATGAACGTATTTTTGGCATCGTGCACAACGGGGGCTGGGCAGATGTCGGGCATCCGGGCGGGATTGCCCTGGCCGAAGACATGCTGGCGGACCCGCCCCGTGTTTGAGGGGCCGGCGCCACGGGTCTTCGGCGTTGCCCCGGGTGTGGATTTCCCAAACGCACTTCTATTTGGGCTGGAACAGAGACTTGGGCCCGCGGCGCCAGCCGAATGGGCCAAGGTCGAGCTTTACGTCAACACCCGCCGGATGGAACGCCGCCTGCGCGCGCTGTTCGATGCCGGGCCTGCGCGGTTGTTGCCGCGTATCCGGCTGATCACCGATATCGGCCAAACCACCACCCTGCCCCCCGCCGTGCCAGCCCTGCGCCGACGGCTGGAGCTTAGCCAGCTGGTCGCCGATCTGCTGCACCGACAACCCGATCTGGCCCCTCGCACCGCGATCTTTGATCTGGCCGACAGTCTGGCCAATCTGATGGATGAAATGCAGGGCGAAGGCGTGGAACCACGGGCCTTGCACCAGCTTGATGTCAGTCACCTGTCGGCGCATTGGGAACGGACCCGCGCCTTTATTGGTATCGTCGAACGGTTCTTTGGCGCAGATAGCCACGAAGCCGCCACGACAGAGGCACGACAGCGCGCGATCGTCGAAGCGCTGATCGCCCAATGGGCACAATCGCCGCCACAACACCCGATCATCGTGGCCGGATCGACCGGATCGCGGGGGGCCACCGCGTTGTTCATGCAGGCCGTCGCGCGCCTGCCGCAGGGCGCCGTGATCCTGCCGGGATATGATTTTCATCAGCCGCAATCGGTCTGGAACAGCCTTGGCGACGCCCTGACGGCCGAAGATCATCCGCAGTTCCGGTTCCGCAAAATCATCGACGCGCTTGATCTTGACCCCACCGATGTAGCGCCATGGACAACAGCACTTTCAGAGCCTAACCCGGCCCGAAACCGCTTTGTCTCATTGGCCCTGCGCCCGGCACCGATCACCGACCAATGGATGGACGAAGGCCAAAACCTGGCCGATCTGACCGCCACAACCGATCAGATGACATTGATCGAAGCCCCCTCACCCCGGTCCGAGGCGCTGGCCATCGCGCTAAAGCTGCGTGAAGCCGCCGAAAAAGGTGTTTCTGCCGCGCTGATCACCCCCGACCGGCTGTTGACCCGGCAGGTAACTGCGGCGCTGGACCGCTGGGGGATCGAGCCGGATGACAGCGCGGGCATCCCGCTGCAACTGTCGGCACCGGGGCGGTTCTTGCGGCATGTGGCGGCCCTTTTCGGGCAAAAACTGACGGCCGAGGCGTTGCTGACGCTACTGAAGCACCCTTTGACCTTTTCGGCACAGGGGCGCGGCAATCACCTGCGCTGGACCCGCGAGCTGGAATTGAAACTGCGCCGCTATGGGCCGCCCTTTCCGGCCGGGCCCGATCTGATCCACTGGGCCGAGGCGCAGAAATCCGACGACGGGCGCATTGGCTGGGCACATTGGCTGGCCGACACATTGGCCGGGCTGGAAACGGTCGGCACAAGATCTTTGACAGATCACATAACCCAGCACCTGCAGCTGGCCGAACAATTGGCCGGCGGACCACAGGCCACGGATGCCGGTGGGTTGTGGGACAAACCGGCGGGCAAAGAGGCGCGCGCCGCCGTCGACAAGCTGCTGCAAGAGGCCGCGCACGGCGGCGCCATGTCGCCCGGCGATTACGGCGATCTGTTCCGCGCGGTTCTGGGCCAGCACGAGGTGCGCGATCCATCCCGGCCCCATCCCGGCGTGATGATCTGGGGCACGCTTGAGGCACGGGTGCAGGGCGCCGATCTGGTGATCCTTGGCGGGCTGAACGAAGGCAGCTGGCCGGAATTGCCCGCGCCCGACGCCTGGCTGAACCGCGAAATGCGCCAGAAACTGGGTCTGTTGCTGCCCGAACGCCGCATCGGCCTGTCCGCGCATGATTTCCAACAGGCCGTCGCCGCGCCCGAAGTGGTGCTCAGCCGATCCGTTCGGGATACCGAGGCGGAAACGGTGCCCTCGCGCTGGATCAACCGGATGACCAACCTGTTGAACGGCCTGCCGCAACAGGCCGGGCAGGTCGCGCTAAGCCAGATGCGTGCACGCGGCACATATTGGTTGGGATTGGCACAGGCGCTGGACGAACCCGACAGGGCGATCGATCCCGCACCTCGTCCCGCACCCTGCCCGCCCATCGCCACGCGGCCCGACCAACTGTCGGTCACGCGCATTCAAACCCTGATCCGTGACCCCTACGCGATCTATGCCGCCTATATCCTGAACCTCAAACCGCTGGATTCCTTACGACAGGCCCCAGATGCGCCGCTGCGCGGGACGATCCTGCACCGGGTCATGGAACGGTTTATCGCCGAAAGCCCTGATCTGGACCTCGACGCCGGACGTCAGCGGTTGCTTGAAATCGCTGATGAGGTCTTTGCCACCGATGCCCCCTGGCCTGCTGCGCGGCGCATGTGGCGTGCCCGTCTGGCCCGTTCCGCCAACTGGTTCCTGTTGGGCGAAGCCGCGCGTCAGCAAAATGCCCATTGGGTCGCGTTGGAAGAAAAAGGCTCTGTTACACTGCAAAATGGGTTCGTTCTGACGGCCGAGGCGGATCGGATCGATCTGGGCCGTGACGGCAATCTGATCATCTATGACTATAAGACCGGCACGCCGCCGTCCGAAAAACAGGTCACGGAATTTGACAAACAACTGCTGCTGGAGGCCGCGATGGCCGAACGCGGCGGGTTTGACAAGCTTGCCCCGGCGCCGGTCGGGCAGGTGGCCTATATCGGGCTGGGCAACAAACCGGTGGTGCGGGCAATTGATCTGTCGGAACAGCTGATCGCGCGCACATGGGCGGATTTGCATGAGCTGATCGACGCTTATGCCGCCCCGACCAAAGGCTATGCCGCGCGGCGGATCATGGCCAGCCGGACGGACCACACAGATTACGACCAACTGTCGCGGTTTGGCGAATGGGACGAAGGCCAGCCCGCAACCCTGATCGAGGTCGGCGAATGAAACGCGATGCAGCAACCGAACGACAGGTCCAGGCCGCCGATCCGGGACAGTCCACCTGGCTGTCGGCCAATGCGGGATCGGGCAAGACCCGCGTTCTGACCGACCGGGTTGCGCGTTTGTTGCTGGACGACGTGCCTCCGCAACGGATTTTGTGCCTGACCTATACAAAGGCCGCCGCCAGCGAGATGCAGAACCGGCTGTTCCGTCGGCTGGGCGAATGGGCAATGCTGGACGCCGCTGAGCTGGGCAAAAAACTGCATGATCTGGGTGTCGAGGATCGGCTGGACGGTGAAACCCTGCGCAAGGCGCGGCGCCTGTTTGCCCGCGCCATTGAAACGCCCGGCGGGCTGAAAATCCAGACCATCCATTCGTTTTGCGCATCTTTGCTGCGACGGTTCCCATTAGAGGCCGGGGTGTCCCCGCAGTTCGTGGAAATGGACGACCGTGCGGCGCGGCGCCTGCGCGAAGAGATCGTCGAGGAACTGGCCGAACGGTCGCAGGATGCCTTTGACGGGATCGCCAAGCTTTTCACGGGCGAGGCGCTGGACGATTTGACCTCTGAGATCGCCAAGCACCGCGCCGGGTTTCCAAAGACCGTTGATCCGGCGTCGATCTGGCAGCTGTTCAACCTTGCCCCCGGGTATTCCGAGGCTGATCTGCTGGGCTCGGTGTTTCTGGGCGGCGAGGGCGCTTTGTTCGCCAGCCTTCTGCCTGCGCTTCGGGCCGGATCGGCCAATGACATCAAGGCGGCGGATCGTCTGGCCGGGGTATCGCTGTCCCCGCCAACGCTTGCGGCGCTTCCCGAATTTGAGTCGGTGTTCCTGACCGGCCCCAACGCAAAAGAGCCGTTTTCCGCAAAGATAGGCTCTGTTCCGACCAAGGCGACGCAGGCAAAAATTGCCGGTATGATGCCGGAGCTGAACGATTTGATGGCGCGGGTTGAAGGGGCTCGTGAAAATCGATTGGCCCTGTCCGCCGCCCAGAAAACCCTGGCGCTGCACCGCTTTGCCGCCGTGTTTTTGCCCGCCTATCAGCAGCGTAAACAGCGCCACGGCTGGCTTGATTTTGACGATCTGATCCTGAAAGCGCGCGATTTGCTGACCGATCCGGGCGTGGCCGAATGGGTGCTGTACCGGCTGGACGGCGGTATCGATCACATCTTGGTCGACGAGGCGCAGGACACCAGCCCGGTCCAGTGGCAGGTGATCGACCTTCTGGCGCAGGAATTCACCACGGGGCAGGGCACGCGCCCCGATGTAAGGCGCACGATTTTTGTCGTGGGCGACAAGAAACAGTCGATTTATTCATTTCAGGGCGCCGACCCGGACGGATTCGACCGGATGAAGGATCATTTCGGCGCGCGGCTGAAGGATGTCGCAACGCCGTTGCAGGATCTGCTGTTGGAATATTCCTTCCGATCTGCCGATGCCATTCTGACGCTGGTCGACAACACCTTTCACGAAGGGGCGCGTCGCGGGTTGGGGCGCGAGGTGATCCATCGCGCGTTCAAAACCGATCTGCCCGGTCGTGCCGACCTGTGGCCGGTGATCGAAAAGGCCGAGGATGTGGAAAAACCGCATTGGGCCGATCCGGTGGATACGATTGCGCCGGGGCACCACGCTGTACAGCTGGCCGCGCGTATCGCCGAGCAGATCAAGACGATGATCGCACGCGGCGATACCTTGGGCGACGAACGCGATGGCAAAACTCTGCGTCGCGCGGTCCGGCCCGGCGATTTCCTGATCCTGGTTCAGCGCCGGTCCGATCTGTTTCACGAAATCATTCGCGCGTGCAAATCGGCGGGGCTGGATATTGCGGGGGCCGACCGGTTGAAGATCGGGGGTGAGCTTGCGGTGCGCGATCTGGCGGCGCTTTTGTCGTTTCTGGCCACGCCCGAGGACAGCCTTTCGCTAGCCACCGCCCTGCGGTCCCCATTGTTCGGCTGGGACGAGGCGGCGATATACAAGCTGGCGGCGGGGCGCACGGAGAAATACCTGTGGGAAACGCTGCGCAACCAAAGTTCCGCCTATACAGAGACACATCAGAGGCTAAGCGCGCTGCGCGACGACGCCGATTTTCTGCGCCCTTATGACCTGATCGAACGCATCCTGACCCGCTTTAACGGGCGGCGGAACCTGATCGCGCGGCTGGGAGCCGAGGCGCAGGATGGCATCGACGCGCTGTTGGCGCAGGCCTTGGCCTATGAACGGATGGAAGTGCCCAGCCTGACCGGATTCCTGACCTGGCTGGAAACCGACGATGTCGAAATCAAGCGCCAGTTGGACAGCGCCAGCGACCAGATCAGGGTGATGACCGTGCATGGCGCCAAAGGGTTGGAGGCGCCGATCGTGATCCTGCCCGACACCGGGCAACGCACCATCCAGATCCGGGATGAGATTTTTACCATATCGGATGACATCCCCGCCTGGAAGACGCCCGCAGCAGACAGCCCCGCCATTCTGAAACAGGCCCGCGACCAGTTGATCGCGCGGCAGGAAGAAGAACGCCAGCGCCTGTTGTACGTTGCGATGACGCGGGCCGAACAATGGCTGATCGTCTGTGCCGCCGGTGATCTGGGCAAGGGCGGCAGCTGGTATCAACAGATTGCCGATGGGATGGAACGATCCGGGGCCGTGGATCACGATTTCGGCTTTGGCACCGGGTTGCGGATGGAAACCGGGTCTTGGGACAAGGGCGCCGCCGATGCGGACGGGCTGGTCCCGGACGAACACGCCGCATTGCCCGATTGGGCCAAGCAAAAGGCAGCCCTTCCGCCCCGGCCCGAGGCGCCATTGGCGCCCTCTGATCTGGGTGGGGCCAAGGCGATCTATGCGGATGGCGGCGAACAGGACGAAGAGGCTGCTTTGCGGCGCGGCCGCCAGGTGCACCGCCTGTTGGAACACCTGCCCGCGTTTGAACAGGCGACATGGCCCGAGATGGCCGCGCTACTGCTGAAAGACGGCGAATACGCCTTGAATGGTGGTGCGTTAGAGCCTGTTTTGACCGAAGCCACCCATACTCTGACCCACCCGGAATTCGCCGATATCTTTGCGCCCGACGCCTTGGCAGAGGTCGACATCACCGCCACATTGCCCGATCTGGACGACAAGCGGATATCAGGCGCGATTGACCGGCTGATCGTTTCCGATACCGATATTCTGGCCGTCGATTTCAAATCAAACGCCGTGGTTCCGCCCCAGCCCGAGGATGTGCCCGAGGGGCTGTTGCGCCAGATGGGGGCCTATGCCGCCGCCCTTGCGCAGATCTATCCGGACCACACCATCCGCACCGCCATTCTTTGGACCCGCACGGCCACGCTGATGCCGCTGCCCAATTCATTGATCACGGCGGCGTTACGCCGCGCTGCTACCCTTGACGGGGCGGGGCCCGCTACTTAGGTTTCGCATCCAACGCATGTGCCAAGGAGACCCATCATGGCAACCGTCGCAGTGACTGACGATACATTCGACGCCGAAGTAAAAAACGCCGATATCCCCGTGGTCGTGGATTTCTGGGCCGAATGGTGCGGACCCTGTAAACAGATCGGCCCGGCCCTGGAAGAGATTTCAGCCGAAATGGACGGCAAGGTCAAAATCGTCAAAATCAACGTTGACGAAAACCCCAATTCCCCGGCTCAGATGGGCGTGCGCGGTATTCCTGCGCTGTTCCTGTTCAAAGGCGGCGAAGTGGTATCCAACAAAATCGGCGCGGCGCCCAAGGCGGCCCTGCAAAGCTGGATCAACGAATCCATCTGAACCCGGTTTCACGGATCGAATTCGGGGCGCTTTGGCGCCCCTTTTTCATGGGGTGCTTGTGCGGCAGGAACAGCCGCGCCATATAAGCCCAACACAGGATGGAGACCCGCATGGCAGACGATCAGTTCCCCGGATGGCACGGAACCACAATCCTTGGCGTGAAACGCGGGGGCAAGGTGGTGATCGCGGGCGATGGTCAGGTCAGCCTTGGCCAGACCGTCATCAAGGGCACCGCGCGCAAGGTGCGCCGCCTGTCGCCCGGCGGGCATGACGTGGTCTGCGGCTTTGCCGGATCGACGGCGGATGCCTTTACCCTGCTGGAACGGCTGGAGGCCAAGCTTGAGGCGACGCCGGGGCAGTTGCAGCGCGCAGCCGTCGAACTGGCCAAGGACTGGCGCACCGACAAATATCTGCAAAAGCTTGAGGCGATGCTGATCGTCAGCGACGGGTCGGAAATCTATGTGATCACCGGTGCGGGCGATGTGCTGGAACCGGAACACGACGTGGCCGCCATCGGATCAGGCGGGAATTTCGCCTTGGCGGCGGCGCGCGGGTTGATGGAAACCGATCTGGACGCCGAAGCGGTGGCGCGCCGCGCGATGGCGATTGCCGCTGATATATGTGTCTATACCAACGGCAATCTTACAGTTGAAACAATCGGCAACTAGTTAATCTTGGCCACACCCAAGGGTACGTTGAACTTTTCGCACCAGATCCAGACCTCGTTCATCTTGCTGGCATCGATGCTGGCGGGCACCTCATAGCTTTGCTTGCCCGAATTGCTTTTCAGCGCGCCAAGAATGGTGGATTTGTCATACCCGTTCTGGCCCAGCGCGACCTTGGGATCGGGCGCACCGTCGAATTTGAAATCGGACAGCAGATGCACGGTCGATTTGCCGTTCTGGGTGACGATTTCGGCCTGGCCGCTGGTTACATGGTTGCTTTTGCCGGTGAACTGGCCAAGCCGCCCGTGGCCTGCCGCCAGACTAGGGCCTGCTACGACCGCTGCGGCCATTGCCATGGATGTTTTCAGAAATGTTCTGCGGGTTGTCATAGGGTATCCTTTTCGCGCTAAATCCATGAAACAAGAATATGCCGCGCCTGCGACAATAAAACCCACCTCGCCGTGACGTGATCGGTCGCGATCCATTTATGCGATAACGGTTGCGTTTTTCTGCGGGGCGCTTACCTAGCTGACCAGTTGACTGCCTGAAAGGTTTCAAATCGTGACTGACCTGACCCCCCGCGAGATTGTATCCGAGCTTGACCGTTTCATCATCGGTCAGAATGACGCCAAGCGCGCCGTCGCCGTGGCGCTGCGCAACCGTTGGCGCCGCAAACAGCTGGATACCGATCTGCGGGACGAGGTGTATCCGAAAAACATCCTGATGATCGGACCGACCGGGGTTGGCAAAACCGAAATCAGCCGCCGTCTGGCGAAATTGGCCCGCGCGCCCTTTATCAAAGTCGAAGCGACCAAATTCACCGAGGTCGGATATGTCGGGCGCGACGTGGAACAGATCATCCGCGATCTGGTCGACAGCGCCATCGCCCAGACCCGCGACTGGATGCGCGAAGATGTCAAAGCCGCCGCGCACGAAGCCGCCGAAGAACGTGTGATCGAAGCGATTGCAGGCACCGACGCCCGCGAACAGACCCGTGAAATGTTCCGCGGCAAGCTGAAGCGGGGCGAGCTGGACGACACCGTGATCGAGCTGGAGGTCGCAGATACCTCAAACCCCATGCCCGCCTTTGAAATTCCCGGCCAGCCCGGGCAGATGGGCGGCATGATGAACATCGGCGATCTGTTCGGCAAAGCCTTTGGCGGGCGCACCGTGAAACGCAAGCTGACCGTCGCCGAAAGCTATGACCTTTTGATCGGCGAAGAGGCAGACAAGCTGTTGGACGATGAAACCGTCAACCGCGCCGCGCTGGATGCGGTTCAGGAAAACGGCATCGTGTTTCTGGACGAAATCGACAAGGTCTGCGCCCGGTCCGATGCGCGCGGCGCCGATGTCAGCCGTGAAGGCGTACAGCGCGATCTGCTGCCCCTGATCGAAGGCACCACCGTGTCCACAAAATACGGACCGGTCAAAACCGACCATGTGCTGTTCATCGCCAGCGGCGCGTTTCACATCGCCAAACCGTCCGACCTGTTGCCCGAACTGCAGGGGCGTTTGCCGATCCGGGTGGAATTGCGCGCGCTGACCGAAGGCGATTTCGTGCGTATCCTGACCGAAACCGACAATGCGCTGACCCGGCAATACACCGCCCTGATGAACACCGAAGAGGTCACCGTCAGCTTTACCGACGACGGTATCGCCGCTTTGGCCAAGATCGCCGCCGATGTGAACCAAAGCATCGAAAACATCGGCGCACGCCGTTTGTACACGGTGATGGAACGGGTGTTCGAAGAACTTAGCTTCAACGCGCCTGACCGCGCCGGGCAAGAAGTGGTGGTCGATGCCGGTTTCGTGGACGAAAATCTGGGCGAACTGACGAAATCCGCCGATATGAGCCGCTATGTCTTGTGAGTTTCACATCCGGGCGATTATCGTCCCCTGACACCGTCAAACGACTGGATTGCGGATGATACCGCTGCGATTGGCCTTTTTTCTGATGCTTGCCCTGTCCGCCTGCGGGCCGCGGCCGCAAACGGTTGTGCTGCCCGAAGCCGCCGGGGTGGGCACGCCTGTGTCGGTGTTTTATGCCACCACCCGCCGACGCGAAGCCTCTGGCCAATATCTTGCGCGGCGCGCACCCAGAGTCCGTTATGGGCATATGACAATCTCTGTTCCGCCCGAACACAAGCCCGGGCATCTGGAACTTGCCGCCGTGAACCCCGATCCCGACCGGCATTTCATCGCAACCACGCACACCTCTTACGACGCCGGGGCCTTTCGCCAGTCCCTGGCCGCCGAGCTGCGCAAGCTTCCCTATGCGGACCGCGAGATCATCATATTCGTGCACGGGTTCAACAACACCTTTGCCGAAGGCGTTTACCGGCAGGCGCAGCTGACCCATGATCTTGAGGTCAAAGGCGCGGTCATCAATTATTCCTGGCCCTCGGCCGCGCATCCGCTTGGCTATGTCCATGACCGCGACAGCGCGCTGTTCGCCCGTGACGGGCTAGAGCGGCTGATCGCCGATGCGAATGCGGTGGGCGCGCGCAGGGTTCAGATCGTCGCCCATTCCCTGGGGGCGCAACTGACGATGGAGGCGATGCGGCAGATGGCCATCAAGTCAAAGTCGCATCTGTTGAATTCGATCGACGGCGTTATCCTGCTGTCGCCCGATATCGACATAGATGTCTTTCGCCTGCAGGTCGCGCGGATCGGAAAACTGCCCGATCCCTTTGTGATTTTCGCATCCGAACGGGACCGGGCGCTGGCGCTGTCATCCGGTGTGAACGGCACCCGGAACCGGTTGGGAAACCTGTCCGATGTGGGTCGGGTGGCTGATCTTGACGTGATCATTGTCGATGTCAGCGATTTTTCGCGAAGACGCGATCTGGGGCATTTCACCATCGGATCGTCGCCCGCATTGATCAGTATTTTCAACAACCTGCCGGATCTGGAAACGACTTTCCGCAAGGATCGCAGTGAACGGACCGGGCTTGTTCCCGGCGCGGTTCTGACCGTGCAGAACGCGACCCAGATCATATTGCACCCCACAGCGGGCGCGCCGCCCTGATCAGCGGTTTCCGGACCTGCGCAGATAGACGTAATAGGCCCCGCCGCCGCCGTGTTTCTGATGGGCGGGCGTCACCTGCAGTACCACGGGCCCCAGCGGCGGCATGGACAACCATTGCGGCACCTGGTTTTTCAGAATGCCGCGCCGGATCGGGATCGGGCCGTCATCGGGGGCCTGTCGGCCCTTGCCGGTGATGACCAGAACCAGCCGCTTACCATCCGAATGGGCGCCAAGGATGAACCGGGTCAGGGCCGGATGCGCCTGATCCATCGTCATCCCGTGCAGATCGATACGCCCCTCGGGGCCCAGCTTGCCCCGTTTCATCCGCGTGAACGCCTTGCGATCCATCCGCACAGGTGCGTCGTTCAGCCGGTCGCCAAGATCGGGCAGGATATCGTGGGGCAGGGCGGTTTGCGGGGCTTTTGCGCCCATCCGAAAGGGCGCAACCGGCTGCGGCACGGGTTTGCGTTTGGCGGGTTGCGGTTCAACAGGGTCTGTTTTCGGGGCATCGCGGCGCATGGGCGTGGCCGCCTTGGCCACCTTTTGCCACAGCGCACGTTCTTCGTCGGTCAATCCCCTTGGGGGACGGCGCGCCAAAACCTAGCCCTCGGATGCCAGCGCAAAGGCCAGCTCGATCGGCAACAGAACAATCATCCGGCCCGGGTCGCGTACCCGGCCCGCGGCACGGCCCGCCTTGGCGCCCGTGCCAAAGAAGATATCGGCACGCTGCGCCCCTTTGATCGCCGATCCGGTATCCTGCGCGATCATCAATCGCCGCAACGGACCGCGCCCGCCCTTTTCGATCCAGACCGGGGCGCCCAAAGGTGTGAAGGCTGGATCGACCGCCAGCGTGCGCATCGTCGTGACCGACCGGTTCATCGCGCCCAGCGGGCCTTTGTTGCTGGGCACATCGCCGACTTCGCGGAAAAACACATAGGATGGGTTGTGCCGCAACAGCGCCTGACCCTCGGCCGGGTTGCGGCGGACCCAGTTCTTGATCACCTGAGCCGACACCTGATGCGGTTCATAAACCCCCCGGCGGACCAGTTCGGACCCGATCGACCGATAGGTATGGCCGTTCGCGCCGCCATATCCCACGCGCAGCGCGCTGCCATCTTGCAGGCGCACCCGGCCAGAACCCTGAATTTGCAGGAAAAACACATCCACCGGATCGTCAACCCAGGCAATTTCCAGACCACGGCCCGACAGGATGCCCTGTTCTTCGATCTCGGTCCGGGAATGCCACAGCGTACCTTGCCGCAGCTCTGGCGGCTTGCGGTACAGAGGATAGCGGAATTTGCCACCCGGACGGCGCGCGCCGTTCAGTTCGGGTTCATAATACCCGGTGAACAGCGCCGGTTCCGGCCCGCCGATCATGACCGGGCGAAAGAACAGTTCAAAAAAGGTGCGGGCGTTGTTCTGGCGTTCCGCAACCGCGCAGATGGGACCCCATTCAGGGTCTTTCAGATCCGCGCAGGTTTCCAGAAAGGCATCAAGGGCGGCATCGTGATTGTCGTCGCCCCAGCCGTTCAGATCTTCAAACCGCAGGATTTGGGTTGGCGCATCGGCCATCACCGGCCCCGCTCCCACCGCAAATGCCAAGGCAGTTGCGGCTGCGCGCAAGCCACGCCTCATTCCCCAGTGGCCACCAGTCTCCAATTTGGATCTGATGCGCCCATGATGCGGGAAAAGGTCCAGATATCGCGCTGGCGTTTGATTTCCTTGGGGTTGCCTTCGACGATTTCACCGGAGGCGTTGCGCACCGCAGATGTCAGCTCGCCGACAAATTTCACCCTCAATTCGGCCTCGCCGGTATCGCGGTCCAGCGTTGCGCTTTGCAGGGCCAGTTCACGCACGCCGACAAAGTTCGCCTCGACGATCAGCCCCTGTTCTTCGCGCAGCTTCACGACCGCGTCAAAGCTGGAAAACACGTCTTCGGACAGGAACGGTTGAACCTGATCCAGCTCGCCGTTTTCAAAGGCCATCAGGATCATCTCATAGGCGCCGCGGGCGCCGGACAGGAATTCGCTGACGTTGAACCCGGATTCCCGCATTTTCATCGCGGCCAGCGCCTTGGCAGACTCTGACCCATCGGGGACGTGATCGGTGATATCGGCATCGACGCCGCCTTCGATCACTTCCAGATCGGGGCGGTCGGTACGTCCGCTGGACGCTTTGCGTGCGACAACCGGCTTTTCAAACCCTTCGCGGGTCCCAAGCACCGATCGCAGCTTGAGAATCAGGAACAAAGCAATACCGGCAAGAACCAGAAGAGAGATAACCGAATTGCCCATTTATACCTCATGAAGCGCAGCAGGGGTTGGTAACATAGCCATACCGCACTTATGTAGGACACGGTGGCCTTCAAGTCCACCAGCCTGCCAGACGGAAAAAAGGATATGCCTATGTGGCTTTTTGCGCTGTTTGTCGCAGTTCCCCTGATCGAGATCGCCCTGTTCATTCAGGTTGGCGGTCTGATCGGCCTGTGGCCGACGTTGTTGATCGTTCTGGTCACGGCGTTTTTGGGCACTGCGCTGATGCGGGCGCAAGGCGCGTTGGCGATGACACAAATCCGCAGTTCGTTCGGCGAATTACGCGATCCATCGGAGCCGCTGGCCCATGGCGCGATGATCCTGTTTGCGGGCGCGCTGTTGCTGACGCCGGGGTTTTTCACCGATGCCTTGGGATTCCTGTTGCTGTTTCCGCCGTTTCGCGCGGCGGCCTATCGCTGGTTGCGGACCAAAATTCAGGTTCAGTCTTTTACCACACACCCGTCGCAACAGGCCCATCCCCGTCAAGCTGACGTGATCGATGCCGAATACGAAGAAATTGACCGCAATGATCCGGGTGCCAAAGGCGACTCTGGTTGGACCCGGCATTGAGCCGCCCTTCGCTTCCTGTTAATGAGCGCGCGACGCGTAACCAACATTCGCAGGAGCGAACATTATGACGGATGCCTCTGAAGGCGGTGCGACCGGCGCGGCACAGCCGCAATTGAAAATGCAAATTCTGGGTCAATACATTCGCGACATGTCTTTCGAAAACCTTCTGGTTCAGAAAGGTGTCGCCGGCGAGGTGAACCCCGATATTCAGGTTCAGGTCGCGCTGGATGCCAAGAAACGCTCGGCCGAGCATCAGTACGAAATCATCACCAAATTCACGGTGCGGTCGAACAACAAGGCGGATCAATCGCCGCTGTTCCTGCTGGAACTGGAATATGCCGGCATTTTCCACGTGGAAAACGTGCCCGAGGATCAGCTGCACCCGTTCCTGCTGATCGAATGCCCGCGGATGTTGTTCCCCTTCGTGCGCCGGGTCGTCAGTGACCTGACCCGCGACGGTGGTTTCCCGCCGCTAAACCTGGAAATGGTCGATTTCCTTGCGCTTTACCGTCAGGAAATTGCCCGACGTGCCGAAGCGAATGCTGGCGCGCCTGTAAACTAAGGTTTAGCCCAGCTTTTTCCAAAGCGCATCGTCGCCCATTCCTTCGACAAAGGCGGTATGGGCGGCGGCCTCGGTGTCTGTAATCCGCGGGGACAGGGGTGTTGGCCGGGCACCGGCCCGCCAGACCGGGGCGTCGCCAGCTTCGGCTTTTGTGGTATCCGCCTGTGGGTTTAGCCCGAAATCAGGCTGTCGCCCGCCGATCAGCTCCAGATAAACCTCGGCCAGAATTTCGGAATCCAGCAAGGCGCCGTGCAGGGTTCGGGACGAGTTGTCGATGCCAAAGCGGCGGCACAGCGCATCCAGCGACGCGGGCGATCCCGGAAACCGTTTGCGCGCAATCGCCAAAGTATCCAGCGCCTGTTCCCACGGCAGTTTCGGCAGCCCCATCCAACCCAGCTCGGCATTCAGGAATTTCATGTCGAAGGCCGCGTTGTGAATCACCAGCTTTGCATCGCCGATAAAATCAATGAATGCGTGACCAACCTTGCTGAAAACCGGTTTGTCCCGCAGGAAATCATCGCCCAGCCCGTGCACCTCGAACGCCTCTTTCGGCATGCTGCGTTCGGGGTTGATATATTGGTGATAGGTCTTGCCGGTGGGCAGGTGGTTCCACAGCTCGACCGCGCCAATCTCGACGATCCGGTCCCCGGCTTCGGGTTCAAAACCTGTGGTTTCCGTATCCAGCACGATTTCACGCATGGGTCTGCCTTTTTCTGATATCCGCGATGACAGAGTGGACCGCCGCGCGGGCGCCATCAAGCGTCAGTGTTTCGATGATGTAATCGGCCTGCGCAAGTTTTTCGGCGTTTGGCATCTGTTTCGCCAATATCGCCTGAAAATGAGCCTCGGTCATGCCGGGGCGGGCCAGAACCCGGTCGCGCTGTACCTCAGGCGGGACAGAGACCACGGCAACGGCGTCCATCTGTGCCGCACTGTTGGTTTCGAACAGCAGCGGAATATCCAGAACCACGATATCCTGCGCACCGTATTGCGCGATGAAATCGGCGCGGTCCTGCGCGACCAGCGGATGAACGACGGCTTCGATCCGGCCAAGTGCTGCCGGGTCCTGCGCGATCCATGCTTTCAGAACATCACGGTCAACCGATTGATTTACAGTGGCTTTCGGGAAAATTTGCGCAATCGGTCCCACCGCGGCACCACCCGGCGCATATAGTCGGTGAACCGCCGCATCCGCATCCCAGACCGGGATGCCCTGATCCGCGAACATCGCGGCGGTCGTGGATTTTCCCATCCCGATGGAACCGGTCAGGCCAAGGCAAAAGGGGCGGTCGCTCATAATCCCAGAACAACGTTACGGGTGGCCTCATTCACCTCGGGGCGGACACCGAACCAGCGTTCGAAACCGGGGGCCGCCTGATGCAGCAACATGCCCAGACCATCGACCGTCGTGCAGCCCACGGCCTCGGCCGCCTCCAGGAATTTGGTGCGCAGGGGGGTATAGACCAGATCGGTGACAACCGCGTCGGGGGACAACCCGTCCAGCGGCACCCGGAATTCCGATTTTCCGACCATGCCCAGCGAGGTCGTATTCACAACCGTTGCCGCCCCTTCGATCATGTTTCCCGCCTGCACCCAGTCGTAAACCGTGATCTTCGCCCCGAATTCCGCCTTCAGCGCATCGGCCCGCGCGCGGGTCCGGTTGGAAATTCTGATCTCGGGCGCGCCCACTTCGACCAAAGAGGCAACGACCGCCCGCGCAGCCCCGCCAGCCCCGATCACCGCCGCCGGCCCCGATGCGGCATCCCAGTCCGGCGCATTCTGCCTGAGGTTCTGAATGAACCCGTAACCATCTGTATTATCGGCATGAATCTTGCCGTCCTTACGGAATATCAGCGTATTCGCCGCCCCGATCAACGCCGCGCGGTCGGTGACAAGATCGGCCAGACCCAACACCGTTTCCTTATGCGGGATCGTGACGTTCACGCCGACAAATCCGATCTTCGGCAGGATTTCCAACACCGATTTCAGGTCGCTCTGACTGACGTCCATCGGGATATAGTGCCCCTCGATCCCATAGGTACGCAGCCAGTGGTTCTGCAGCAGCGGGGATTTGGAATGGGCGATCGGAGAGCCGACAACGCCGGCCAATGGGATCTTGTCGCTCATGCTTTTAACACTCCGCGGGTGGTCAGAAACGACAAAAGCTCGACAAGCGGTAAACCAAGCACGGTGAAATAATCCCCTTCAACCCTGGCGAACAGGCGCACGCCCTCTTCTTCAAGTTTATAACATCCTACCGCGTGTTGAATACTGTCCCAATTCCGCAAAAGGTAGGCATCCAGATAGGTGTCGGAAAATGGGCGCATCATCAGCCTGACCTCACCCACGTGTCGCCAGATCGGTTTGCCATCTTGATAAACGACGACGGCCGACAGAAGTTTATGCCGATTGGCCCGCAGGCGTTTCAGTTGTGCCTTGGCGTCATCCAGGTCTTTGGGTTTGCTCAGCACATCGCCCTTGAACTCCAGCACCTGATCGCAGCCGATTACCATCGCTTCGGGGTGTTTTTCGCCGATGCGGCGCGCTTTGAATTCGGCCAGCGTATCGGCGATGTCACGTGGGGTGGCCTCTTCGGCCTCTAGCGATTGACGGATTGCGTCTTCGTCAATGCGGGCGGGATCGACGGCGAATTCGACCCCCGCATTTTTCAAAAGTTCCTGTCGTATGACCGACCCCGAGGCCAGAATTATCGTTTGTGGCATGTTGAAAGACCTGTGGACAATTGCCCGTGAAGACTGCGCATGTTTTTTCGGGATGTGGACAGAATGGGATCTTTCTACATCTCAGCTCTGCTTATCTCGTCTTCTTAAGTTTTTGTACACGGTGGAAATGGGCCCTGGGTGGTCTGCTGATAACTTTCAAAGATGGTTTACGATACATAAATACCCACCAAATTATCCACAGCCATTCCTTTTTATCTAATTGATATTATTAGATTAATATGATCATTTCAGAAAAGTCCACAGTTATTAACAGTTCTTAACGCCTAGAGAACAGGCTGTGAGAAACTTCGTTGATAGATCAATAATCCCCACAATCCCCAGCCCCTACTAAAACATCATCTTTTCTTTTCTTTCTTATTTATTTTAGAAGGAAGGCCGACAGGACAGGATTTTTTCATGACTGATATGCTTGCTTCTTTTTACCCTTGGACAAAGGCGCTGCATATTATTTCAGTGATTACCTGGATGGCCGGGTTGTTCTATCTGCCCAGATTGTTTGTGTATCATACCGAACAGGTCGCAGCAGACAGCGAAACAGATCAGTTGTTTCAAACGATGGAACGCAAACTTCTGCGGTACATCATGAACCCGTCGATGATTGCGGTCTGGATATTCGGCCTGATGCTGGTCTTCACACCCGGCATTGTCGATTGGTCGGATATCTGGCCCTACACCAAGACCTTTGGCGTTCTGGGAATGACCTGGTTCCATCATTGGCTGGCCTTGCGGTTCAAGGATTTCAAGGCAGGGCAGAACACGTTGACCGGGCGGCGGTATCGCATGATGAACGAGCTGCCGACCGTGTTTTTGCTGGTGATCGTGTTTTCAGTGGTCGTGAAGTTCTGAGTTTCTTGACTCCGGCCAGTTAAGCCCTTACATCCCCGGGCTAACGGCAGTCCTGCCAGTTGTTTTCCCTTTTTTCCTGACCCGCCACCCGTTGGCCCTGGTCAAAGCGAAGTTACCCCCAATGACCCAAGAATGTTTGAATCTTGCCGACCTGAAGGCAAAGAGCCCCAAAGACCTTCTTTCGATGGCCGAAGAGCTGGAGATCGAAAACGCATCCACGATGCGCAAAGGCGACATGATGTTTTCCATCCTCAAGGAACGTGCCGAGGATGGTTGGGAAATCTCGGGCGATGGGGTTCTTGAGGTTCTGCAGGACGGGTTCGGATTCCTGCGCTCGCCCGAGGCGAACTATCTGCCGGGTCCGGATGACATCTATGTCTCGCCCGACATGATCCGCCAGCACTCGCTGCGTACCGGGGATACCGTTGAAGGTGTCATTCAGGCCCCGCGCGAGAATGAGCGTTACTTTGCCATCACCAAGGTCACGCAGATCAACTTTGAGGCGCCCGAAAAAGCCAAGCACAAGATCAACTTTGACAACCTGACACCGCTTTACCCCGATGAGCGGATGACGATGGAAATCGAAGATCCGACCATCAAAGACCGTTCAGCCCGGATTATCGATCTGGTGGCGCCGATCGGCAAAGGCCAGCGGTCGCTGATCGTGGCCCCGCCGCGGACCGGTAAAACCGTTCTGCTTCAAAACATTGCGCATTCGATCGAACAAAATCACCCGGAATGTTATCTGATCGTCCTGCTGATCGATGAACGCCCCGAAGAGGTGACCGATATGCAGCGTTCGGTGAAGGGCGAGGTTGTATCTTCGACCTTCGACGAACCCGCCACCCGCCATGTTGCCGTGGCCGAGATGGTGATCGAAAAGGCAAAGCGCCTGGTCGAACATAAGCGTGACGTTGTCATCCTGCTGGATTCGATCACCCGTCTGGGTCGCGCGTTCAACACGGTCGTGCCATCCTCGGGTAAGGTTCTGACCGGTGGTGTTGACGCCAATGCCCTGCAGCGGCCAAAGCGGTTCTTCGGCGCCGCCCGGAACATCGAAGAAGGCGGCAGCCTGACCATCATCGCCACCGCGCTGATCGATACCGGCAGCCGGATGGACGAGGTGATCTTCGAAGAATTCAAAGGCACCGGTAACTCGGAAATCGTTCTGGATCGCAAGGTTGCGGACAAACGCGTGTTCCCGGCGATGGATGTTCTGAAATCCGGCACCCGGAAAGAAGATCTGTTGGTTGATAAGGTCAATCTGCAGAAAACCTTTGTTCTGCGCCGTATCCTGAATCCGATGGGTACAACCGATGCCATCGAATTCCTGATTTCGAAGTTGAAACAGACCAAGACCAACGCAGAATTCTTTGATTCGATGAACACCTGATCTGCTTCGGCATGGGGACCATCCGTTGGATACGATTTACGCACTTGCAACCGCGCGGGGCAAAGCCGGCGTAGCGGTCGTTCGATTGTCCGGGCCTTTGGCGCGGGCGGCGTTGACGCATCTTGGCGCGGATATCCCCCCGGCACGTCAGGCGGCGGTGCGGCATCTTTATGATGCGGGCGGCGTTCTTTTGGATCACGCGCTGGTTCTGGTGTTCGACGCGGGCGCCAGCTTTACCGGCGAAGAGGTGGTCGAGCTGCAGCTTCACGGCAGCCCGGCAACGGTGGCGGCGGTTTTGCGCGCCTTATCAGCAATCGAAGGTTTGCGCCTGGCCGACCCCGGCGAATTCACCCGCCGCGCCTTGGAAAACGAACGGCTGGATCTGGCGCAGGTCGAAGGCCTGTCCGATCTGATCGAGGCCGAGACCGAGGCGCAGCGCCGTCAGGCGTTGAAAGTCCTT
Organism: uncultured Paracoccaceae bacterium; assembly: GCA_947500775.1. Classification (GTDB taxonomy): domain Bacteria; phylum Pseudomonadota; class Alphaproteobacteria; order Rhodobacterales; family Rhodobacteraceae; genus CANMTD01. The sequence goes on along the minus strand of CANMTD010000005.1, from coordinate 209,364 downwards.
TCTGGTTCTATCGGCGCGCGGGCCGAGGTTTGGCGCAAACAGCTGATCCGCGCCGCAGCCCTGTTGGAAGCCACCATTGATTTTGCAGACGAAGAGGTCCCGGTCGATGTCTCGCCCGAGGTGCTGGAGCTGTTGGCTCAGGTGGAAACCGATCTGACCCGCGAGGCGAATGGCGTCACGGCGGCCGAACGCATTCGCGACGGGTTCGAGGTGGCGATCATCGGCCCGCCAAATATCGGAAAATCCACCTTGCTGAACGCGCTGGCCGGGCGCGAGGCGGCGATCACTTCGGAATACGCGGGCACGACCCGCGACGTGATCGAGGTGCGGATGGATTTGAACGGTCTGCCGGTCACCGTGCTGGACACTGCGGGCCTGCGGGAAACCACCGATGTGGTCGAAGGCATCGGAATCGACCGCGCGATGTCGCGGTCCGCGGCCGCGGATTTGCGCGTGTTCCTGATGGACAGGGAAAAGTCAGAGCTCGCGTTGACGCCAACGGATCAAGATATTGTGGTTTATGGCAAGGCTGACCACTACACACAGCAGGTTGAGGGGGCAGTCTCTGGTTTGACCGGGGCGGGCGTGTCGGAACTGATTGATCGCATCACAGCCGTTCTGGAGAAAAAAGCCGCGGGCGCTGCCGCCATGATCCGCGAACGCCACCGGATTGCAATTCTTCATGCGCTAGCCTCTATTGAAACAGCACGGAATCAGGTATTAAGTGGTGCTGAACGATCCGAGTTGGCAGCCGAAGATCTGCGCTCGGCGATACGGGCGCTGGATTCTCTGGTCGGGCGCGTCGATGTCGAGCATATTCTAGATGAAATTTTTGCCAGTTTTTGCCTTGGCAAATAAGGAGTGTTTCACGTGAAACATCGCGACTTTGATGTTGTGGTGATCGGTGGGGGTCACGCAGGCACGGATGCGGCCCATGCAGCGGCGCGCCTTGGGGCGCGGACCGCGTTGGTGACGTTGCGCCAGACCGATCTGGGCGTCATGTCCTGTAACCCCGCGATTGGTGGGCTGGGCAAGGGGCACCTTGTCCGTGAAATTGATGCGCTTGACGGGTTGATGGGCCGTGTCGCCGACGGCGCCGGAATTCAGTTTCGCCTGCTCAACCGCCGCAAAGGCCCTGCGGTTCAAGGCCCCAGAACCCAGGCGGACCGCAAATTGTACCGTGCGGCGATGCAGGCGGAAATCGCCGTGACGCCAAACCTGACCGTTATCGAAGGCGAGGCCAGTGATTTTCTGATGACCGGCGATGCCGTTACCGGGGTTATGCTGGCCGATGGAACCGCGATCAACGCGGGCGCCGTTGTTCTGACCACGGGCACTTTCCTGCGCGGCGTCATCCATATCGGCGATGTGCAACGCCCCGGCGGACGGATGGGCGATCGGCCGTCGATCAAGCTGGCCGAACGGATCGACAGTTTTAACCTGCCGCTCGGGCGCCTGAAAACCGGAACGCCGCCGCGTCTGGATGGGCGCACGATTGCCTGGGACAGGTTGGAAAGTCAGCCCGGTGACGATGATCCGGTGATGTTTTCGTTCCTGTCCAAGGGGCCGTATGTCCGCCAGATTTCTTGCGGAATCACCCATACGAATGAGAAAACACACGATATCATCCGCGAAAATCTGGAACGCTCGGCGATGTACGGCGGCCATATCGACGGTGTTGGCCCGCGCTATTGCCCCTCGATCGAAGATAAAATCGTGCGGTTCGCCGATAAAACCTCGCACCAGATTTTTCTGGAACCCGAAGGTCTGGACGATCCGACGATCTATCCCAACGGCATTTCTACGTCGCTGCCTGAAGAGGTTCAGGTGGATTATGTGCGATCTATCGTCGGGTTGGAGCAGGCTGTGATCCTGCAGCCCGGCTATGCCATCGAATATGATTATGTCGATCCGCGCGCGCTGACGGCAACCCTGAGTGTAAAGGATATCTCTGGCCTGTATCTCGCCGGTCAGATCAACGGGACCACCGGGTATGAAGAGGCCGCCGCCCAAGGCGTGGTCGCCGGTTTGAACGCCGCGCGGGCTGCGCTTGGTGCGGAACCAGTCGTGTTCAGCCGTGCGGACAGCTATATCGGCGTGATGATCGACGATCTGGTGACCCGTGGCGTTAGCGAACCTTACCGGATGTTCACCTCGCGCGCGGAATTCCGGCTGTCTTTGCGGGCGGATAACGCGGATCAACGGCTGACGCCGCTTGGCATCTCTCTCGGATGTGTGGGCGAGACGCGCCGTTCGGTCTTTGAACAGAAGATGCAGGTGATGTCCCAGGCGCGCAGCCAGCTGGATAAAATGTCCCTGACGCCCAAACAGATCGGCGCTGCGGGTATCAAAGTCAACGAGGACGGCAGCCGCCGGTCCGGCTTTGACCTGTTGGCTTTTCCTGATGTGACGTTCTCGGACGTGATCAAGCTGGACCCGTCGTTGGGCGAGGTTCCCTCTGAGGTTCGTGATCAGTTGGAGCGCGATGCGCTTTACGCCAACTATATCAGCCGTCAGGCCCAGGACGTCGCCGCGATGAAGCGGGACGAGGCGCATGTTATCCCGCTGGATTTCGACTATGATCAATTGGTCGGCCTGTCGAATGAGTTGAAATCAAAACTGACCCAAGTGCGCCCGGCGACGTTGGGGCAGGCGGGGCGCGTGGATGGGATGACGCCCGCTGCGTTGACGCTTATCCTGACCCGCCTGCGGCAACAGCAACGCCGGTCTGCATGAGCGAGCTGTTCCAAGGGGCCGAACTGAATGTTTCACGTGAAACACGTGAACGGCTGGCCACATATGAATCGCTGTTGAAAAAGTGGAATCCGGCGATCAATCTGGTTTCCAAGGCCAGTCTGGCGCAGGCGTGGACCCGCCACTTCATTGATTCTGCTCAGATTTTTGAATTGGCCGACCCCACAGCGGCCCATTGGGCGGATCTGGGCAGCGGCGGGGGGTTTCCCGGAATGGTGGTGGCCATATTGGCGGCCGAGCTGCGGCCAAAGATGTCCGTGACGCTGGTGGAAAGCGATCAGCGCAAGGCGACCTTTCTGCGTGCCGTCGCGCGCGAAGCCGGGATTGATGTGCAGGTCTTGGCAAAGCGAATCGAACAGGTCCCGCCATTGAACGCCGATGTCCTATCCGCCCGCGCCCTGGCGCCAATTGTTGATTTATTGGGCTTTGCCGAACGGCATCTGGCGCCCGGCGGAACCGCGATTTTCCCAAAGGGCGCCTCGTATCAGCAAGAGCTTGCAACGGCGCTTGCATCCTGGCGATTTGACGTTCAAAAAACCCCTAGCCGGACCGAGTCCGATGCCGTCATTCTATCCATCGGAGGAATTTCCCGTGTCTGACCCGACCCGTCCCAAAGGGCCGAAAATCATCGCGATCGCCAACCAGAAAGGCGGCGTGGGGAAAACCACCACGGCTATCAATCTGGCCGCGGCACTGGCGAAAGAGGAAAAAACCGTTCTTCTGGTGGATATCGATCCGCAGGGCAACGCCTCGACCGGGTTGGGGGTCGAGGCCGCGCAACGGCAGAAAACCACCTATGATTTGTTGCTGGACGAGGCGCCGCTGTCGGATGTGATCCGCGCCACCGGGGTCGAAGGATTGCTGATCGCGCCGGCGACGACCGACCTCAGTTCTGCCGATATTCAGATGGTTTCCAATGAAAAACGCAGTTTTTTGCTGCATGATGCCCTGCGCCAGCCTGCGATTGATGCCTATGATCTGGATTATATCCTGATCGATTGCCCGCCCTCGCTTAGCCTGCTGACGGTCAACGCGATGGTGGCCGCGCATTCCGTTCTGGTGCCGCTGCAAAGTGAATTTTTCGCGCTTGAGGGGTTGTCGCAGCTGATGCTGACGATCCGCGAGCTTCGGCAGACGGTCAATTCCGCCTTGCGCATCGAAGGTGTTGTGCTGACAATGTATGACCAACGCAACAATTTGTCCCAACTGGTCGAGGATGACGCCCGCGAATATCTGGGCGATCTGGTGTTCGAAACCGTCATCCCGCGCAACGTGCGGCTAAGCGAGGCGCCGTCCTATGCGATGCCGGTGCTGGATTACGATCCCAATTCGCGTGGGGCTTTGGCCTACCGGGCCTTGGCGCGGGAAATGTTGGGCAAAACCACGGTGCTGACCGAATAAGAAAGAAGGCTGAAGATGGCAAAGAAGGCTGAAAGACGGGGTTTGGGGCGCGGATTGTCGGCGTTGATGGCGGATGTTCAGCAGGACGCACCCTTAGAACAGGAACCCGATACGCCGCGCCGGTCGGATTTGACGGTTCCGATTGAAAAGGTCGTACCGAACCCTGAACAGCCGCGTCGCCATTTTTCGCGCGAAGCGCTTGAGGAGTTGTCTGAATCGATCCGGGTCAAAGGCATCATCCAGCCGATTATCGTGCGCGAAAACAAGCGCGAGGCGGGAACCTATGAGATTATCGCGGGGGAACGCCGCTGGCGGGCCGCGCAGATGGCGCAACTGCATGAACTTCCCGTTCTTGTCCGCGATATGGACGATACCGAGGTTCTGGAAGTCGCGATTATCGAAAATATCCAGCGCGCCGACCTTAACCCGGTTGAAGAGGCGATGGGGTATCGCCAGTTGATGGATCGGTTTGGTCACACGCAGGAAAAGCTGGCCGAAGCGCTAAGCAAAAGCCGCAGCCATATCGCAAACCTGCTGCGTCTGCTGCAATTGCCCGAAGAGGTTCAGGACCATCTGCGCGAAGGGCGTCTTTCCGCCGGGCACGCACGGGCCCTGATCACCACTGACGATCCGGTTGGCCTGGCCCGTCAGGTGATTTCTGCCGGAATGTCGGTGCGCGATACTGAAAAGCTGGCCAAAGGGCCAAAGCCTGCGGCCAAGAAGGCCTCGGCGCCCGCGACTGATAAAGATGCGGACACGCGCGCCCTGGAATCGGATCTGTCAGCAAATCTGGGCATGAAAGTCGTCATTGACCACGGCCCGGACGCAGAAAAAGGACAGATGACCATCCACTATGCGGATCTGGAAGAACTGGATGCGTTGTGTCGTGTGCTGAGCGCTACGCCTCTGGACGTGACCAGATAAAGATCGCGACGGCGCTCAGCACCACCAGCTGTATCAACAGGATCAGCGGGCGGGCGCCAAGCGTAAGTGACAGCGCAAAAGCCGCGACGATGGACAGCGTGGCCAGCCATTTCGCCCGCCGACGAATCGCGCCGCGGCTCTGCCAATCTTCGATTGACGGGCCAAAAGTCGGATGGGTGATCAGCCAGTGATGCAGCCGTTCGGACGATCGGGCAAAGCAGAATGTCGCCAACAGCAGAAACGGAACGGTCGGCAACAGGGGCAGCACCGCCCCCAGCGCGCCCAGTGCCACACTGGTCAGTCCAAAGATCAGCCACATCAACCGCATGATCAATCGGGCAGAAGTTCGCGGATGACAGCGTTCAGAACGGCACGCCCGGATTGGGTGGCGGTCAGCGTGTCATCGGTTACTTCGATTAGCCCAAGCTCCTTTAAGTAATTGATATTATTTGGTTTATCGCCAGACAGTGCCTGATAGCGCGCGATATCAAGGCCATCTGTCAGCCGCAGTCCCATCAAAAGATATTCCGTTGCCTGATCTTTCAAGGGCAGGGGGGTGCGGCTTTTTTCACCCGATCCGGTTTGTTCGACCTCAGCCAGCCAGGCGCCGGGCTGCAATCTGGTGTCGGTGGCGAACCGCTGACCGTTCAGGGTCAGGCGGCCGTGCGCGCCGGGGCCTATACCTGCGTAATCGCCATAGCGCCAATAGATTTTGTTGTGCCGGGATTCGGCACCGGGGCGGGCGTGGTTCGACACCTCATAGGCGGGCAGGCCTGCCGCCGCGCAAATATCCTGCGTCGCGAAATACATGTCGCTGGCGCGATCATCATCCGGCAGCCCGCGCAGTTTTCCACGCGCATAACGGTCGCCAAAAGCGGTACCCTGTTCGATCGTCAGCTGGTACAGCGACAGATGATCGATGGACAGAGTCAGGGCGCGGCTCAGTTCCTGTTCCCAATCGGCAAGGGTTTGATCCTGACGGGCATAGATCAGGTCGAAACTGACCCGTTCGAACGTGTCGCGGGCGATATCGAAGGCGGCATAGGCCTCGGCCACCGAATGCAGACGCCCCAGCCGTTTCAGATCGGCATCGTTCAGCGCCTGAATGCCCATCGAAACCCGGTTTACGCCCGCATCGCGATAGGCGCGAAATCGCGCCGCTTCGACCGAGCCGGGGTTGGCCTCCAGCGTGATTTCCATATCGTTGGCGGTGGGCCAGGTGGCGCGGATTTTGTCGATGATTGCGGCGACCACGTCGGGGTGCATCAGGCTGGGTGTGCCGCCGCCGAAAAAGACGGTGTTCAGAACGCGGCCCGGGGTTTCCGCGCCGATCCGGTCAATTTCGGTCAGATAGGCGCGTTTCCAGCGATCCTGATCGATTTGCGCCGCGACATGCGAATTGAAATCGCAATAGGGGCATTTAGCCTGACAAAACGGCCAGTGAAGATACAGCCCGAATCCGCCGTATGTCCAATCTTCAACGCTCAATCGCCGCGACCAGCTTGCGGAACGCATCAGCCCGGTGGCTGATCTTGTTCTTTTCCCAGCGATCCATTTCGCCAAAGGTAATATCATACCCCTCTGGCTGAAAGATCGGGTCATAGCCGTGGCCCTGATCGCCGCGCATTGGCCAGACGATCTGACCCGGCATGTGGCCTGCGAACACCTCGTCATGGCCATCGGGCCAGGCCAGGACAAAGGTGCAACAGAACCGGGCCGTGCGGGGGAAGGGTGCGTCGATCTTTTCCAGCTTGTCCCAGGTGTTGGTCATCGCCATCACGAAATCGCGCCCGTTCGGGGTTTCGGCCCAATCGGCGGTGTAAACTCCCGGCGCGCCATCCAGCCCGTCAATCTCGATCCCGCTGTCGTCGGCCAGCGCGGGCAGGCCGGTGGCCTGACTGGCGGCATGGGCCTTGATCCGGGCGTTGCCGACAAATGTGGTTTCGGTTTCTTCGGGTTCGGGCAGGTTCATCGCCTTGGCCGAGGTGACGGCGATGCCAAAAGGGCCAAGCAGGGCCTGAATCTCTTCCAGTTTGCCCTGATTATGGGTCGCCACCAGCAGGGTATCGCCGTCAAACTTGCGCATATCAGCCCTCGACCGCCGATTTCTGGGCGGCGACCAGTTCGGACACGCCTTTTTCTGCCAGATCCAGCAGGTTTTCCATTTCGGTGCGGGAATAGGTGGCGCCTTCGGCCGACATCTGGGTTTCGATCATGCGGCCCCGGCCGGTCATGACGAAATTGCCGTCAACGCCCGCCTCGCTGTCTTCGGGGTAATCCAGATCCAACAGGGGCTGGCCTGCGTAAATCCCGCAGGAAATCGCCGCGACATGATCGATCAGCGGGTCCGAGATGATATCGCCCGCCTTCATCAGCTTGTTGACCGCCAGACGCAGCGCCACCCAACCGCCGGTGATCGACGCACAACGCGTGCCGCCATCGGCCTGAATGACGTCGCAATCCACGGTGATCTGCCGTTCGCCCATCGCCACGCGATCCACGCCCGCGCGCAGGGACCGCCCGATCAGGCGCTGAATTTCAACGGTGCGGCCACCCTGTTTCCCGGCGGTCGATTCACGGCGCATCCGCGAACTGGTCGACCGGGGCAGCATGCCATATTCGGCAGTAACCCAGCCCAACCCCTTGTTTTTCAGAAAAGGCGGCACACGTTCTTCAAGGGACGCGGTGCACAGAACATGGGTGTCGCCCATTTTGATCAGGCAAGAGCCTTCGGCGTGTTTGGTGACGCCCACTTCGATCGAAACCGGGCGCATTTCATTCAATTCTCGGCCAGAGGGGCGCATGATTAGTCCTTTCTGATGTGTTGGCGCTTAGCTCACACGCCGGGCCAAGTGATGCAAGCCCGATTGACGCCGCGCACGCATGCTCTTTAATGGCATATGGGGTAAGGAGACCCGTTGGTGAACAGCGTAACCGATATTCTGGATCAGATGAACAATCGCAGCCGCGAGGTGTTCCGCCTTGTCGTCGAGGGATATCTTGCCTCGGGCGAACCGGTCGGATCGCGCACCCTGACCCGCAGCCTGGATGAAAAGGTCAGCGCGGCAACCATCCGCAACGTCATGCAGGATCTGGAATTCCTGGGTCTTCTGGACAGCCCGCATGTGTCCGCCGGTCGGGTGCCAACGCAACAGGGGCTGCGCATGTTCGTGGACGGACTGCTGGAGGTCCGCGATCTGGATTTTCAGGACCGCGAGAAAATCGACGCAACGCTGGGATCGAACGAACGTGATGTCGGCGCGATGCTGGACAGTATCGGATCGGCCCTGTCGGGGGTGACGCAGGGGGCAAGCCTTGTTCTGACCCCGAAACACGAAGCCCCGATCAAACATATCGAATTTGTCAGCCTCGGGCATGACCGGGCGCTGGTGGTGCTGGTCTTTGCCGATGGCCATGTCGAAAACCGGGTGTTCCAACCCCCCGCGGGACAAACCCCATCGTCCCTGCGCGAGGCCGCGAATTTCCTGAACGCTTTGGCCGAAGGGCGCACGCTAAGCGAGCTGCGCAAGAACATGAAATCCGAGATTGCCCTGCGGCGGCAGGAACTGGATCAACAGGCCCGCGCCATGGTCGACAGCGGTATGGCGATCTGGCAGGACGAAGGCGAACCTTACGAACGTCTGATCGTGCGCGGGCGGGCAAATCTGCTGGGTGATTCGTCAGAGGCCGAGGAACTGGACCGCATCCGGAACCTGTTTGACGACCTTGAACGCAAGCGTGATATCGCCGAGTTTCTGGAACTGACCGAAGAAGGCGAAGGTGTGCGCATTTTTATTGGTTCCGAGAACAAGCTTTTTTCACTTTCGGGTTCCTCTTTGGTGGTCTCTCCTTATATGAACTCTGACCGTAAGATTATTGGCGCCGTAGGCGTGATCGGGCCGACCCGGCTGAATTATGGGCGGGTGGTACCGGTTGTGGACTATACGGCGCAGCTGGTCGGGAAACTGATTTCCGACCGGGGCAAGGGGTAAAAGATGGCAGAGCCAAAACACGACGAAAGCCTGGAACCCGAAGAAGGGTTCGCCGAAGACGGCATCGGGTTTGAAACAGACATCGCGGATGAGGTCGAAACGCTGCGCGCCGAACGCGACGATATGCGCGACCGGTTCATGCGGGCGCTGGCCGACGCTGAAAACGCGCGCAAACGTGGCGAACGTGACCGGCGCGAGGCGGAACAATACGGCGGATCGAAACTGTCGCGCGACATGCTGCCGGTGTTCGACAACCTGAAACGCGCGCTTGAGGTCGTGACCGACGAACAGCGCGAGGCGAACAAAGCCCTGATCGAAGGGGTCGAACTGACCCTGCGCGAGTTGATCAACGTTTTTGGCAAGCACGGCATCGAACCCATCGCGCCCGAAGTTGGCGAAACCTTCGATCCGCAGCTGCATCAGGCCATGTTCGAGGCGCCGGTCCCCGGCACCAAGGCGGGCGAAATCATTCAGGTGATGGCCGAAGGGTTCCTGTTGCACGACCGTCTGTTGCGCCCGGCGCAGGTTGGGGTGTCCTCGACCCCCGCGGGTTAATCGCCGTTCAACGCCTTCAGTGTGTAAATCAGATCAAGCGCCTCTTTTGGCGACAGCTCGTCGGGATGAATTCCGGCGAGCTTTTCTCTGACCGGGTCGGCCTGCGCTGATTTTTGAGGGGCGGCGCTGGGCGCGACTGAGAACAGCGGCAGATCGTCGATCAGGTGTTTCGGCCCCGCGCCTGTTTCACGTTCGCCTTTTTCCAGCGTGTCCAGAACCACGCGGGCGCGGTTGACCACCGCCTCGGGCAATCCGGCCAGTTTGGCGACCTGCACCCCATATGACCGGTCCGCTGCGCCCTTGCGCACCTCATGCAGGAAAATCACGTCGCCTTCCCATTCCTTGACGGCGACGGTGGCGTTTTCGACCCCGGGCAGCTTTCCGGCCAGCGCGGTCATTTCGTGGTAATGCGTCGCGAACAGCGCGCGGCTGCGGTTGATGTTGTGCAGATGTTCCAGCGTCGCCCAGGCGATGGACAGCCCGTCATAGGTTGCCGTGCCGCGCCCGATTTCGTCCAGAATGACCAGCGCGCGGTCGTCGGCCTGGTTCAGGATCGCGGCGGTTTCGACCATTTCGACCATGAAGGTCGATCGCCCCCGCGCCAGATCATCCGCCGCGCCGACGCGGCTGAACAGTTGTGACACCATCCCGATATGCGCCGATTTCGCCGACACGAAGGATCCCGCCTGCGCCAACAGCGCAATCAACGCGTTCTGGCGCAGGAATGTCGATTTACCGGCCATGTTCGGCCCGGTCAAAAGCCAGATCGCCGTGGTTTCGGCATCGGCGGACAGATCGCAGTCATTGGCCACGAAAGGCGTGTTGCCCTGTCGCCGCAATGCCTGTTCGACCACCGGATGCCGCCCGCCGACAATCGTGAAACATTTGCTGTCGTCAACGCGTGGTTCGCACCAATCCTCGCCCGCGGCCAGATCGGCGAAGGCGGCGGTCAGGTCAATCTCGGCCAGCGCGCGCGCGGCGGCCCCGATCTCGGCGGCATGATCCAGAACGGCGCTTTTCAAGGTGTCATAGAGCCGCTTTTCGATTTCCAGCGCCCGGTTGCCCGCGTTCAGGATACGGGTTTCCATTTCGGACAGTTCGACCGTGGTGAACCGCACCGCATTGGCCGTGGTCTGCCGGTGGATGAAGACCTCCGACAGCGGCGCGGACAGCATCCGTTCGGCATGGGTGGCGGTGGTTTCGATGAAATAGCCCAGCACGTTGTTGTGCTTGATTTTCAGCGATGAAATCCCGGTGCTGGCGGCGAATTCCGCCTGCATTCCGGCGATGACGCTGCGCCCTTCGTCGCGCAACTGCCGCGCCTCGTCCAGATCGGGGTCATAGCCGGGGGCGATGAATCCGCCGTCGCGGGCCAGCAGTGGCGGATCGGCGATCAAGGCCTGATCCAGCAGATCGCACAGATCATCGTGCCCCGACAGACCGGCGGCGGCATCTTTCAGCACATCCGGCGTGGCCGGGTCCGACAGGCAGGGCGCGATATCGGCGGCCTGGGTCAACCCGTTGCGCAGCGCCGCCAGATCGCGCGGCCCGCCCCGATCCAGCGACAGCCGGGACAGCGCCCGGTCCATATCCGGCGTTTTGCGCAGGTGATCGCGCAGGGTGTTTGCCAGCCCGCGGTCGTTCAGCAGGAACCGCACCGCCGCATGGCGCGCGTGGATATCGGGCAAATCACACGACGGGCTGGACAGCCGCCGTTCCAGCAACCGCCCACCGGGGGCGGTGACCGTGCGGTCGATGGCCGCGATCAGCGATCCGTCGCGCCCGCCCGACAGGCTGGAGGTCAGTTCCAGATTGCGCCGGGTGGCCGCATCGATCTGCAATGTCCGCGCGGCGGCTTCGCGCACCGGCGGGCGCAGCAGCGGCAATTTGCCCTTCTGGGTGATTTCCAGATATTCGACGATGGCCCCCATCGCCCCCAGTTCGGGCCGGGTGAAATTGCCGAACGCCTCTAACGTGCCGACCCCGAAAACCGCCATCAGCCGTTTTTCGGCCGAGGTACTGTCGAAACTGGCGCGCGCCAGCGGGGTCAGGGAGGCGCCCGATTCAGTTACTATTTCAGCCAAATCCGCCTCGGCCGTTTCGGAAACGATCACTTCGCGCGGGGACAGGCGGGCCAGTTCGGGGCCCAGGCGCACCGGGCTGGTGGGGGTCACGTGAAATTCGCCGGTCGAAATATCGACCCAGGCCAGCGCCGCTTCGTCCCGCATCCGGGCATAGGCGGCCAGAAAATTGTGGCGCCGCGCCTCTAAAAGACTGTCTTCGGTCAGGGTGCCGGGGGTGACAAGGCGCACGACCTCACGCTTGACCACGGATTTCGAGCCGCGCTTTTTCGCCTCGGCGGGGTTTTCCATCTGTTCGCAGACGGCCACGCGAAACCCTTTGCGGATCAGCGTCAGGAAATAGCCTTCGGCGGCGTGATGGGGCACGCCGCACATCGGAATGTCCTGTCCCAGATGTTTGCCGCGCTTGGTCAGGGCGATATCCAACGCCTCGGCCGCGGCGACCGCATCGTCGAAAAACATCTCGTAAAAATCGCCCATCCGGTAAAATAGCAGCGCCTCCTGATGCGCGGCCTTGATCTCCAGATATTGTGCCATCATTGGCGTGACGGATGCGTTTGCGACGCTCACTCGGACCCCCGGGGTTTGATTGTTGGCAGAGCTTACAAACCGGGCGCCCCGGGCGAAAGCGGGAAATCCATATCCTGTTGAGACGGCGGTGCAGGACGGTTAAGACGGTCCGAAAGCCCGGAGGAGAAGAAAAACATGTCCAGCAAAACCAAAGTCACGCGCGAAGAGGCGCTGGCCTATCACCTGGAACCGACGCCGGGCAAATATGAAATCATGGCGACCACCGCCATGACCACGCAGCGCGACCTGTCGCTGGCCTACAGCCCCGGCGTTGCCGTCCCGGTCGAGGCGATCGCCGAAAACCCTGAAACCGCCTATGATTACACCACCAAGGGCAACATGGTGGCGGTGATTTCGAACGGGACCGCGATCCTTGGGCTGGGCAATCTGGGCGCGCTGGCCTCTAAACCGGTGATGGAAGGCAAGGCGGTGCTGTTCAAACGCTTTGCCGACGTCAACGCCATCGACATCGAACTGGACACCGAAGACCCCGAAGAAATCATTCAGGCGGTCAAGCTGATGGGCCCCACCTTTGGCGGTGTGAACCTTGAGGATATCAAGGCGCCCGAATGTTTCATCATCGAACAGCGCCTGAAAGAAGAGATGGACATCCCCGTCTTTCACGACGACCAGCACGGCACCGCCGTGATCTGCGCCGCCGGTCTGATCAACGCGCTGCATCTGTCGGGCAAGAAACTGGCCGATTGCCGGATCGTTCTGAACGGCGCCGGGGCCGCCGGCATCGCCTGTCTAGAATTGATCAAGGCGATGGGCGCCCAGCATGACAATTGCATCATGTGCGACACCAAGGGCGTGATCTATCAGGGTCGGACCGAGGGCATGAACCAGTGGAAATCGGCCCATGCCGCCCGCACCGATGCCCGCACATTGGAAGAAGCCATGGATGGCGCCGATATCTTTCTGGGGGTTTCCGCCAAGGGCGCCGTGACGCCCGAAATGGTCGCCAGCATGGCCGATGATCCGGTGATTTTCGCGATGGCGAACCCCGACCCTGAAATTACACCGGAAGAGGCGCATGCCGTCCGTGCCGACGCAATCGTGGCCACCGGTCGGTCGGATTATCCCAATCAGGTCAATAACGTGCTTGGGTTTCCCTATCTGTTCCGTGGGGCGCTGGACATCCACGCCCGCGCCATCAACGACGAAATGAAAATCGCCTGCGCCGAAGCCTTGGCCGAACTTGCGCGCGAAGATGTGCCCGATGAGGTCGCCATGGCCTATGGCCGCAAACTGTCGTTCGGGCGCGACTATATCATTCCGACGCCGTTCGATCCGCGTCTGATCCATGTGATCCCGCCTGCCGTGGCGCGCGCGGGCATGGATACCGGCGTGGCGCGGCGGCCGATTGTCGATCTGGACGGGTACGAACAATCGCTGAAGGCGCGGATGGACCCGACCGCGACGATCCTGCGGTCGATCTCGGCCCGGGCCAAGGCGGCGCAGGCGCGGATGATCTTTGCCGAAGGCGATGATGTGCGGGTGCTGCGCGCGGCGGTGAACTATCAGCGGTCCGGATACGGCAAGGCGCTGGTGGTCGGGCGCGATGCGGATGTGAAGGAAAAGCTGGAATCGGTCGGTCTGGGCGACGCGACACGCGAGTTGGAGATCGTGAACGCCGCCAACACCCGGCATCTGGGCACGTATCGCGAATTTCTGTACCGGCGGCTGCAGCGGCAGGGGTTCGATGCGCAGGATGCGCACCGGCTTGCGTCGCGCGACCGGCATGTTTTCGCCTCGCTGATGCTGGCGCATGGGCATGGCGACGGGATGGTCACCGGCGCCACCCGGAAATCGGCACATGTGCTGGAACTGATCAACCACGTCTTTGACGCCAAGGCCGAAGATGGCGCCGTTGGCGTGACCGCCCTGCTGCACAAGGGTCGGATCGTGCTGATCGCCGACACGCTGGTGCATGAATGGCCCGATGAGACCGATCTGGCCAATATCGCCGAACGGGCCGCAGGCGTTGCGCGCGGGTTCGGGGTGGAACCGCGCGTTGCCTTTGTCAGCTTTTCGACCTTCGGCTATCCGGTCAGCGAACGCGCGACCAAGATGCATATCGCGCCGCAGGTTCTGGACCAGCGCGGCGTCGATTTCGAATACGAAGGTGAAATGACCGTCGATGTCGCCCTGAATATGGACGCCATGTCGAAATACCCCTTTGCGCGGCTTTCGGGTCCCGCGAATGTTCTGGTGGTCCCGGCGCGGCATTCGGCCTCGATCTCGGTCAAGCTGATGCAGGAAATGGCGGGGGCCACGGTGATCGGCCCGATCCTGTCGGGCGTCGGCAAACCCATTCAGATCTGTTCCACCGGATCGACGGTCAGCGATGTGATGAACATGGCGCTGCTGGCGGCGTGCAAGGTGGGCTAGGATGACGGTTTTCAACCTCGGCTCGATCAATGTGGACCACGTCTATACGGTTCCACATCTGCCCTTGCCGGGGGAAACCATCGCGGCGGACAGTTATGCCACCGGGTTGGGCGGCAAAGGCGCGAACCAATCGGTGGCCGCGGCGCTGGGCGGGGCCGCAACCGTGCATATCGGGGCGATCGGGCAGGATGGCGGCTGGACCGTGCAGCGGTTGCAGGGGTTCGGCGTCGATACATCCCATATCGCCACCCTGAATCTGCCGACCGCCCATGCGATCATTACCGTCGATCCGCAGGGTGAAAACGCCATCGTGCTGTATGCCGGGGCCAACGCCGACCAATCCGAGGCGCGGATTGCCGCAGCCTTGGCCGGGGCCGGGCCGGGCGACAGCCTGTTGTTGCAGAATGAAACCACGCTGCAACCTTTTGCCGCCCAACTGGCGCGGGACAAGGGGATGCGCGTGATCTATTCCGCCGCCCCCTTTTCGGTCGAGGCCGTGCGCGCCGTTCTGCCCCATGTCAGCCTGCTGGTGATGAACCGGGTGGAATCCGAACAGCTTGCCGCCGCCCTTGGCCCGGTCGATGTGCCCGAAACCATCGTCACCCATGGCGCCGATGGGGCGGTCTGGACGGTGCGGGGCGGTGAAACCGTGACGGCCCCGGCCTTTGCGGTACAGCCCGTCGATACCACCGGCGCGGGGGATTGTTTCATCGGATCGGTTGCCGCCGCTTTGGACGCGGGCATGGATCGCGCGGGGGCCCTGCGCTATGCCTCGGCCGCCGCCGCGCTTCAGGTCACCCGCCCGGGGGCCGCTGATGCGATGCCCGCCCGCGCGGATGTCATGGCGTTTCTGGCAGATCAGTGAGTGGCAAAGGCCGCCGCACCGCCCCACAACTGCTGCACCCGCGCATCGCGCCCGCAGGCCTTGCGATAACGTTTATAGGCTTCGGCCTTTGATTTCGGGCCGAACCGGGTCAGCACCAGATCGGTCTTCTTGTAATAATCCTGATGGTATTTTTCGGCCGGATAAAACGGGGCCGCGTCCAGAATCGGCGTGACGATCTTTTGGCCCAGCTCTTTTCCGGCGGCGGCAATCGCGGCTTCGGCGATTTTGCGTTCGGTCGCATTCGTCACGAAAACCGCGGTGCGATAGCTGTCGCCGCGATCGCAGAACTGCCCGCCCGCATCCGTCGGATCGACCGAGCGAAAGAATTTGTCCAGGATCTGGGCATAGCTGATCACATCGGGATCATAGGTGATCTGAACCGCCTCGTAATGGCCGGTTCCGCCGCGTGTGACCTGTTTATAGGTGGGGTTCACGGTTGTTCCCCCGGCAAAACCGGACACCGCGCTGTCCACACCTTCGACGGATTCGAAATCAGATTCCACGCACCAGAAACACCCCCCCGCCACGACGGTGGTTTTCAGGGGTGCTGCCTGCGCAGAGGTGCATTGAATGATGCCGCCGATCGTGATGGCAATCAGCAGGGCGATGGCTTTGAACTCTTGAAAGGCGATGGTCATGGGACCCTCCATTACTAATGCCTGGACTCTACGGCCAAGCGTTGTCACGGGGAAACTGACAAACCCGTGACCTCACGAAGGCTCGATTTCCTGCAACATTTCGGGCTTGGCACCGGCGGAAACCGGCCATAGCGTGGCGCCGATCAAAGGGGGCAAAGATGATGCGGATTGCAATGTGGTCGGGGCCGCGCAACCTGTCGACGGCGATGATGTACGCCTTTGCCGCGCGTGGCGATTGCGCGGTACGGGATGAACCGTTTTATGCGGCCTATCTGTCGATGACCGGGCTGGATCACCCGATGCGCGATGCGATCATCGCGGATGGGGAATGCGATCCTGCGGTTGTGGCGGCGCAGTGCGCGGGCGATATTCCGCAGGAACAGAGCCTGTTTTATCAAAAACACATGACCCAGCACATGATCCCCGGCGCCCCGCGCGACTGGATGAAACAGGTGACCAACGTCTTTCTGATCCGTCACCCGGCGCGGGTGATTGCCAGCTATGCCGCGAAACGTGAAAACCCAACTCTGGACGATATCGGGTTCCGGCAGCAGGCCGAATTGTTCGATCAGGTGGCGGAATGGGGCGGCGCCCCGATTGTGATCGACAGCCACGACATCCGCGACGATCCCGCCGGGATGCTGAAACAATTGTGCGATGCCATCGGCATCACCTTCACCGAAAAAATGCTGAGCTGGCCCCGGGGCGGCCATCCGGGTGACGGCGTCTGGGCCGCGCATTGGTACGGGGCCGTTTGGAACAGCACCGGTTTTGCCGATCCGGAAGGGCCCCTGCCCAAGGTGCCGGACGACCTGCAGGGCGTGTTGCAGGCCGCATTGCCGTTTTACGAAAAGATGAAGGCGCAGAAGATTTAGCAGGCTATTTCAGCAACTGCCCCAGCTTCATCGCAACCGCCATATCGCCCGACAGTTTCAGCTTGCCCATCATTACCCCGGTCATCGGGTTCAGTTTGCCCGCCAACAGCTTTTTCAGGTTTTCGGTGGACAGGCGGATGGTGCAGGCGGTGTCGCGGTCCTGCGTTGTGGCCTGATTGTCAGCCAGAACGATCACCCCATCCTCGCCGCAATCGAATTTCAACGACCCGTCAAAGCTTTTGCCGGCCAGCCCGGTCTGAATGCGGTCTGCAATTTCCTGAATCATGCCCAGTTCCCTTTTCCCGTTGGACAGGGTGCTAGGAAACCGGGCAGGGGGTTGGCAAGCGGCTTGGGCGGCGACGTTGCGTCGCGGTCATCCGCCCAGCAGGGCGATCGTTTTTGGGCAGGGATCACCGCCATAAAACGCGGCAAGCACCTGATCGAATTCGCCAGGCGCGCCGGGCACACGGGCAAACAGCGTCATGCAGGACCGCAGCTTTACCGCGTCGATATCGCCAAGGATATCAACGGGATCGGTCCCCGCATGGCCCAGCATCAGGCGGCTGACCTGCACCAGCCGGTCGCGCAGTTGCGGATGATCCAGATAGGCCCGCGCCTCGGCCAGATCATGAATTCCATAAAGCTGCGAGGCATTGGATTGGCCCAATGCCGCCAGTTGCGGAAAGACAAACCAGATCCAGTGGCTTGTCTTTTTGCCAGATTCCAACTCGGCCAGGACATCGGTCCAGACCGTGTCCTGTGCTTCCAGAAACAGATCGGCGTCTGTGTCGCTCATCCTTTCAGGCGCCGGTTGCGCATCGCAATCAGCCGCAGCCGCAGCGCGTTCAGCTTGATGAACCCGGCGGCGTCTTTCTGATCATAGGCGCCTGCGTCATCCTCAAACGTGACGTGTTCTTCGGAATACAGGCTGTGATCGGACCAGCGGCCAACGGTGCGCACGTGGCCCTTGTACAGTTTCAGCCGCACGGTGCCGGTCACATGTTCCTGCGATTTGTCGATCGCGGCCTGCAGCATTTCGCGTTCGGGGCTGTACCAGAACCCGTTATAGATCAGCTCGGCGTATTTCGGCATCAGCTCATCTTTCAGGTGCATCGCGCCGCGGTCCATGGTGATGGATTCGATGCCGCGGTGCGCTTCAAGCAACAGGGTGCCGCCGGGGGTTTCGTATATCCCGCGCGATTTCATGCCGACGAACCGGCCTTCGACCAGATCAAGACGGCCACAGCCGTGTTTGCCGCCCAGCTCGTTCAGCCTGGTCAGGATGGTTGCGGGCGACATCGCTTCGCCGTTGATGCTGACCGCGTCGCCTTTTTCAAAGCCAACCTCGATGAATTCGGGCTCGTTCGGTGCATCTTCGGGGTGGACGGTGCGCTGATAGACATAGTCGGGCGCATCCTGTGCGGGGTCTTCCAGCACCTTGCCCTCGGACGAGGTGTGCAACAGGTTCGCATCCACGCTGAACGGCGCTTCGCCGCGTTTGTCCTTTGCGACCGGAATCTGGTGCTGTTCGGCAAATTCCAACAGTTTGGTCCGGCTGGACAGGTCCCATTCGCGCCAGGGCGCGATCACCTGAATATCGGGGTTCAGCGCATAGGCGGCCAGTTCGAACCGCACCTGATCGTTGCCCTTGCCGGTGGCGCCATGGGCCACGGCGTCGGCGCCGGTTTCTTCGGCAATCTCGATCAGGCGTTTGGAAATCAGCGGGCGCGCGATCGAAGTGCCCAGCAGATACAGACCTTCGTAAACCGCATTGGCGCGGAACATCGGGAACACGAAATCCCGGACGAATTCTTCGCGCACATCTTCGATAAAGATATTTTCGGGTTTGATCCCCAACAGCTCGGCCTTGGCGCGTGCGGGTTCCAGTTCTTCTCCCTGTCCCAGATCGGCGGTGAATGTCACCACCTCGCAGCCGTATTCGGTTTGCAGCCATTTCAGAATGATCGAGGTATCCAGCCCGCCGGAATAGGCCAGAACAACTTTTTTGGGAGCAGACATGCAGCGATCCTTTTGCGTGTAACGCAGGCGCGATATCCGGTTTTGCGGGGCAGGGCAAGTTTTGCCAGCATTCTTTGGGGCCTCGGCGCGCTGAATTGCCCCTTGATCCGGGGCGCGGGGTGCGCGACAGATCACGGATGACAGATTTTCAGGATAAGGCGCGGGCGGCGGTTCAGGCGATGCGCCCGGTGTTTCCCGCCACGCCGCTGCAACGCAACGATCACCTTTCGGCGCAATACGGGGCCGATATCTGGCTGAAACGCGAAGATTTGTCGCCGGTCCGATCCTATAAGATCCGTGGCGCGCTGAATGCCATGCGCAAGGTTCTGGCGCAAACCCCCGAACAGAAGATTTTCGTCTGTGCCAGTGCGGGCAATCACGCGCAGGGAGTGGCCTATATCTGTCGCCATTTCGACGTGCATGGCGTGATCTACATGCCGGTCACGACCCCGCAGCAGAAGATTGCCAAGACGCGGACATTCGGCGGCGATAACGTCGAAATCAGGTTGGTTGGTGACTATTTCGACGATGCGCTTGCCTCGGCCCAGGCCTATTGCGCGCAGGTTGGCGCGCATTTCCTGTCGCCCTTTGACGACGACGATGTGATCGAAGGTCAGGCCTCTGTCGCGATCGAAATTCTGGATGAGCTGGGCACCGCCCCCGACATTCTGATCCTGCCGGTGGGCGGTGGCGGGCTGGCGTCGGGCGTTGTGTCGGTGCTGCGCGAACTGGCGCCCCAGACGCGGGTGATTTTTGTGGAACCGGCCGGGGGCGCATCGCTGGCGGCGGCGGTTGCGGCGGGGGAACCCGTGGCCTTGCCGCAGGTGGATACCTTTGTCGATGGCGCGGCAGTCGCCAAGATCGGCGCCCGCACCTTTGCGGTGTTGAAAGATATCGACCCGAACGACATCCTGCAGGCGCCCGAAGACCGGATTTGTACCACCATTCTTGAGATGCTGAATGTCGAAGGCGTCGTGTTGGAGCCCGCAGGCGCACTGGCGTTGGATGCTTTGACGGATCTGGCGGATCAGATCAAAGGCAAACGCGTGGTCTGTGTCACCTCTGGCGGCAATTTCGATTTCGAACGCCTGCCCGAGGTCAAGGAGCGCGCCCAGCGCTATTCCGGGGTGAAGAAATATTTCATCCTGCGCCTGCCGCAGCGCCCCGGCGCCTTGCGCGATTTTCTGGAAATGCTGGGTCCGGACGACGATATCGCCCGGTTCGAATACCTTAAGAAATCGGCGCGTAACTTTGGATCGGTTCTGATCGGCATCGAAACCCGTCAGGCCGATAATTTTCAGGTGCTGTTTGGTAAGTTGGATGCCGCCGGGTTTGTCTATCAGGACATCACGAACGACGAATTGCTGGCGCAGTTCATGATCTAGGCGGCGGCCTCGCCTACATTGAAGCGTCCCAGAAATTCCCGCCGCGAGACGGTATAAATATCGGCCAGATGGGTGATATCGACCGAATCCGGCCCGGTTTTGCGGGCCATGGCCTCATTTTCGGCGCAGCGATCGGCCAGCGTCTTGAACCCCAGACTCATCGCCGAGCCTTTCAGGAAATGCAGATCGTCCAACAGGCGCCCCGGTCCTTGCGCGGTGGTCAGTCGGGTCATCACCTCATCCACCTCTTCCAGAAACAGCTCGACCACCTCTAAAAAGGCTTCTTCCCCGACCTCGTCTTTCAATTCCTCTGCGCGTTTCCAGTCGACCATGGCATCCTCCGGTTTGGCCTGCCCTCCGCAATGAAGACTAGGCCAGAATGGCTTAACAAGCGGTGTGCGTCGAAGGTGAAATGATTAGAACCTTAACTTTCACCAGACATTAAGAAGCGCGGGCCTAAAACGGGGCAACGTAGCTTGATAGATTGGTGTTTTGTGTCCTCTGCGATTGAAAAAGTAACCCGCCGCGATCCGGATATGAACGCCCGGCCCCAAGCGCAGAAATCCGTTTTGCTGGTGGATGACAGCCGGGTTCAGCGGCGTATTCTGCGCGTGCTGCTGGACAAATGGGGGTTCAGGGTGACCGAGGCCGGGTCAGGCACCGAAGCCCTGGCAATCTGTGCCGCCCGGCGTATCGATATCATCATCAGCGACTGGATGATGCCGGGGATGAGCGGGCTGGAATTTTGCAAGAAATTCAGAGAGCTAAGGCGGGATACATACGGGTATTTCATTCTTCTGACCTCTAAATCCTCGTCCAGCGAAATGGTGCACGGGCTAGAGGTCGGCGCCGATGATTTTCTGACCAAGCCGGTCAATTCAAGCGAACTGCGCGCCCGCCTTTCGGCCAGCGAACGTATCCTGAATATGGAACACGAACTCAGCGCCAAGAACCAGATCATCGGATCGGCGCTGGATGAATTGCAGGGGCTGTATGATTCGATTGACCGCGATCTGGCGCAGGCGCGGAATATTCAGGATTCGCTGGTGCCCGACCGGCACGTCGAAATTGGCCGATCACAGGTTTCGATGCTGCTGAAACCCTGCGGGCATATCGGCGGTGATCTGGTTGGCGTGTTCAGCCCGGGGCCGGATCGGCTGGGGTTCTATAATATCGATGTGTCCGGACATGGCATCACCTCGGCGATGATGACCGCGCGTCTGGCGGGGTATCTGAGCGGGCGGTTTCTGGAACAGAACATCGCGCTGGAACTGCGGCTGGAACGGTTTTACGCCATGCGCCCGCCCGATGAGGTGGCGCAGATATTGAACGAACGGCTGATGTCCGACACCGGGGTCGAGGAATATTTCACCATGGCCTACGGCATTGCCGACCTGCGCAACGGGCATATACGGATCGTACAGGCCGGGCATCCGCACCCGGTGATCCAACGGGCAGGCGGACAGATCGAATTTGTCGGAACCGGGGGTGCGCCCGTCGGGTTGTTGCCCGACATGAAATTCGAAAGCTTCGATGTGAAACTGAACCCCGGCGATCGCATCCTGTTTTATTCCGATGGCTTCACCGAAAGCACCCTGCCCGGCGGCGGGATGCTGGAGGAGGAGGGGCTGGCCGATATCCTGCGCGGCTGTGCCGCGCAAAGCGGGCCGGAAATGCTGGACGATATGTTCTGGCAACTGACATCCAGCCTGTCACCGGGTCAGCCGGACGATGATGTGTCGGCGGTCTTGCTGGAATATGACGGGCCGCAGTAATCAGCGCGCCGTTTCAGGCGAAAAAGCTTTGCACAAAATGCCGGTCACCGGCATTGCCCAACAGCGAAACCGCATCCTCGACCCCCATCCATGTGGCGGTGTGGCCCGGTTCGCTGGGCGGCCCGTGCGGGCGCACCGGTTGGGCCAGATAGATATGACAGATCTTTTCGGCCCAGAAATCATAGTCGGGCATAAAGGTGAACCGGCGAAAGACCCCCAGCTTTCGCCGCGGCGCAATCCGCCATCCGGTTTCCTCGAACACCTCGCGGTGCAGGGCGGTCAGGGGCGATTCGCCCGGATCGATGCCGCCGCCGGGCAGTTGAAATTCGTTCAGCGGTTCGGCCTGATGCGTCACCAGCAGGGCGTTTTTCCGGGGCAAAATGGCATAAACTCCGTGGCGTAAGCGGTATTTCTGGTCCGCCTCGAACGGCTCTCCAAAACGTCTGATCACCTCTGACCCCTTTTTCCTGCGGTTGCCCCGCCTATATAGTCGCGGTATGCCAACGCAAGACGCGTAAGGAAACCCCATGTCACTCGGATCTCAAATCGCCTGGGACGATACCGTCCTGCCCTTCCAGCTTGACCAAAGCGATATTCGTGGCCGCGTGGCCCGGCTTGATGGTGTGCTGGATCAGGTTCTGGCCCAGCACAATTATCCCGCCCCGATCGAGGCATTGGTGGCCGAGGCTGCGTTGCTGACCGCGATGATCGGGCAGACGATCAAGCTGCGCTGGAAACTGTCACTGCAGGTGCGCGGCGATGGCCCGGCGCGCCTGATCGCCACCGATTACTATGGCCCGACCGAAGATGGGGCCCCCGCCCGCGTCCGTGCCTATGCAAGCTATGACGACGAACGCCTGTCGCTGGATCAGAACCCGTTCGATCAGATCGGCAAGGGCTATCTGGCGATTCTGATCGATCAGGGCGAAGGCAACGTGCCCTATCAGGGCATCACCCCCATCGCCGGTACGTCGCTGTCCGATTGCGCCGAGGCGTATTTCGCCCAGTCCGAACAGTTGCCCACCCGGTTTTCGCTGAACTTTGGCCGCTCGATCCTGCCCGGGCAGGACGAACGCTGGCGCGCGGGCGGCGTGATGCTGCAACATATGCCCAAAGCTTCGCCTTTCGTGGCAAACGACGGTGCGACCGGCGATCAGGGGCTGCTAAGTGCCGCCGATATCCTGACCGACGATGAACAGGAAAACTGGAACCGCGCCAACCTGTTGCTGGATACGGTCGAAGAGCTGGAGCTGATCGGCCCGACCGTCCAGCCCACCGATCTGCTGGTGCGCCTGTTTCACGAAGAAGGGCCGCGGGTCTTCGATGCCCAGCCGATCAGCTTTGGCTGCACCTGTTCCGAGGATAAGGTACGCCAAAGCCTGTCGATCTATTCGGCCAAGGACATCGGCCACATGACGACCGAGGCCGGAACCGTCACCGCCGATTGCCAGTTCTGCGGGGCGCATTACGTGCTGGACCCGGCCACCGTCGGGTTCGAGGCGAAGGAGATGCCGGGTGACGGGGCCTGAGGCCTATCTCCGGTTGCAACAGGCGGCGACCCATGCGGGTGCCGCCTCGTCCGACTATGATCTGAACCCATCCACCGTCCTGCCCGCGGGCCGCAAACTGCGCCCGGCGTCGGTTCTGGTGGCGGTGCAGGATGCGGCCGGTGGCGCGCAGGTGATTCTGACCAAACGGTCGTCCCGGCTGCAACATCACCCGGGCCAGATCGCCTTTGCTGGTGGCAAACAGGATGCGGGCGACGCCGATGCCGTGGCCGCCGCCCTGCGCGAAGCCCGCGAAGAGATCGGCCTGACCCCCGACAAGGTCGAGGTTCTGGGCACTTTGCCCAGCCATGAAACCGTCACCGGCTTTGCCGTGACGCCGGTTTTGGGCTTTGTCAGAGACAGATTCGACGCCAAACCCGAAGCGGGCGAGGTGGACGAGGTGTTTACCGTCCCGCTGGCCCATGTGATCGACCCCGCGCGGTTTGTCATCCAGTCCCGGCGCTGGGCCGGACAGCAACGCCGCTATTTCACCGTGCCTTACGGTCCCTATTATATCTGGGGCGCGACCGCGCGTATTCTGCGCGGGCTGGCCGACCGGATGGTGCCCTGATGCGAATTATCGAACCCTGGATAGATGCGCCCGAAACGCAGACCGTGTGTCGGATGCTGACCGCTGCCGGGTGGCAGGCGCTGTTTGTCGGCGGCTGTGTGCGCAACGCGCTGTTGGCCGCCCCGGTCAGCGATATCGACATCGCCACCGACGCCTTGCCGGAACAAGTGATGGCGCTGGCCAAACAGGCCGGGTTCCACGCGATTCCAACCGGCATCGACCACGGCACGGTCACGGTTGTGGTCAATCACCACCCGTTCGAAATCACGACCTTTCGCCACGATGTCGAAACCGATGGGCGGCGCGCGGTTGTCGCCTATACCACCGACCCGGCCGAGGATGCGCATCGTCGCGATTTCACGATGAACGCGCTTTATGCCCGCCCCGATGGCAAGATCATCGATCCCTTGGGCGGTCTGCCCGACCTTCTGGCGCGGCGGGTCCGGTTCATCGACGACGCCGGCGCCCGGATTCGCGAAGATTACCTGCGTATCCTGCGGTTTTTCCGGTTTCACGCCTGGTATGGCCGGGATGAGGACGGGCTGGACGCCGAAGGCTTGGCCGCCTGTGCCGCGCTTTCAGGCGGAATAGAGACACTTTCGAAGGAACGCGTCGGTGCGGAAATGAAAAAACTGCTGGCTGCCCCCGATCCCGCGCCCAGCACCGCTGCGATGGCGCAATCTGGGGTTCTGACGCAGATTCTGCCGGGCGCGGATGTCAAAGCGCTGGCCCCGCTGGTGCATCTTGAAGGTGAACATAATGTCGCCCCTTCGGCCATCCGTCGGCTGGCGGCCATCGCGGGCGCCAATGATGGTATCGACCTGCGGCTTAGTCGTGACGAGGCGCGCGGGCTGGCGCAGCTGCGCCATTGGGTCGGCACCGGGGACACTGCCCTGACGCTGGGCTACCGGCTGGGCGCCGAGGCGGGCCGGGACGTGATCCTGTTGCGCGGCGCGCTGTTGGAAATGCCGCTTCCCGGCGGCTGGCAGGGCGATCTGGCCACCGGGGCCGCCGCCGAATTTCCCGTCAAAGCCGCCGATCTGATGCCCGCTTTCAGCGGGGCCGCGCTGGGCGCCGAACTGAAACGGATCGAAGATCGCTGGATCGCATCGGGGCTGGTTTTGACCAGGGCAGAGCTGCTGGGCTGATCGCCCCGGCGGGGATTGTCGCCGGGCCCGGCAAAGTTTTGGCAGGGGTGGTTTTCCTTATCCGCATTTGCAGGTATACGCAGCGGAACGACCCCCCATTTTTTAAACTCATCGGTGCAGGCCCGCCCGTGTTTCGGTATTTCGAACAGCTTGTCGATCCTTATGTGGACTATAAGGAAAACGACACCCCCCCAACGCGGCTTTGGCCGTTCCTGTTGGAATATGCCAGACCCTTCCGCCAGGTGCTGATCTTTGCCGCGATTCTATCGGTTGTCATTGCCGGGATCGAGGTCGGGTTGATCTGGTACATGGGGCGTGTGGTCGATCTGTTGTCGTCGGGCACCCCGGCCAAGGTGTGGCGGCAATACGGGACCGAGCTGATCCTGATGGCGGTGTTCATCCTGACCATTCGCCCGCTGGTGCAGGGACTTGCCGTGGCGATTCTGAACAACGGGCTGTTGCCGAATTTCGGCACACTGATCCGGTGGCGCGCGCATAAACATGTGTTGCGTCAATCGGTTGGCTGGTTTGAAAACGATTTTGCCGGGCGGATCGCCAACCGGATCATGCAAACCCCCCCTGCGGCGGGCGAGGCGATGTTTCAGGTCTTTGACGCGATCACCTTTGCGCTGGCCTATCTGGTCGGCGCCTTTGTGCTGTTGTCCGAGGCGGATATTCGGCTGGCCGTGCCGCTGCTGATCTGGTTTGCGCTTTATGGTCTGCTGGTGCGCTGGACGATGCGCCGGGTCGGCCCCGCCTCCAAGGCGTCGTCGAACGCGCGCAGCCAGGTCACCGGCCGGGTGGTCGACAGCTATACCAATATTCATTCGGTCAAACTGTTCGCCCATGACCGGCGCGAGCTGGATTATGCCCGCGAAAGCATCGAAAACGCGCGCCGGACCTTTGCCGCCGAAATGCGGGTGTTCACCACGATGGATGTCGCCCTGACCGTGCTGAACGGGCTGTTGATCGTGGGCGTTGTCGGCTGGGCCGTGGCGCTGTGGATTCAGGGCAGCGCCAGCGTTGGCGTGGTTGCCGCCGCCACCGCGCTGACCCTGCGGCTGAACGCGATGACCGGCTGGATCATGTGGGCGCTGTCCAGTTTCTTCCGCTCGCTCGGGGTGGTGTCCGAAGGGATGGAAACGATCGCCCAGCCGGTCACATTGGTTGACCGGGACGACGCCAAACCGCTGGAGCTGATGGCGGGCGAGGTGCGGTTTCAGGCTCTGACTCACCACTATGGGCGCGAAAGCGGCGGTTTGGCGGGGGTCGATCTGGTGATCCGTCCGGGTGAAAAGGTCGGTCTGATCGGCCGCTCGGGCGCCGGGAAATCGACCCTGGTCAAGCTGCTGTTGCGGTTCTACGACCCCGAGGCGGGGAAGATCCGGATCGACGGGCAGGACATCACCACCGTCACGCAGGAAAGCCTGCGGTCCCGGATTGGCATGGTCAGTCAGGACAGTTCGCTGCTGCACCGGTCGGTGCGCGACAACATCCTCTATGGCCGTCCCGACGCGACCGAGGATCAGATGATCGCCGCCGCCAAACAGGCCGAGGCGCATGATTTCATCCTTGATCTGTCCGATCCCGAGGGCAGACAGGGATATGACGCGCAGGTCGGCGAACGCGGCGTTAAACTGTCCGGCGGACAGCGTCAGCGCGTGGCCCTGGCCCGTGTCATTCTGAAAGACGCCCCCATTCTGGTGCTGGACGAGGCGACATCGGCGCTGGACAGCGAGGTCGAGGCCGCGATTCAGAACACGCTTTACGGCGTGATGGAGGGCAAGACCGTGATCGCCATCGCCCACCGCCTGTCGACCATCGCGCATATGGACCGGATCGTGGTTCTGGACGATGGCCGGATCGTCGAAGATGGCTCGCATGATGCGCTTTTGGCCCAAGATGGGCTTTACGCGCGCTTCTGGGCACGTCAATCTGGCGGCTTCATCGGGACAGAGGCGGCAGAATGACGATCACGATACGGCGGTTGGGGCATCGGGGCGACGGGGTCGCCGACGGGCCGGTCTTTGTGCCGCTGACCCTGCCGGGAGAAGAGATCGCAGGCACGGTAACCGGCGACCGGATCGCCGATCCGCGCATCGTCACGCCCTCGCCCGATCGCGTGCGCCCGCCCTGCACCCATTTCAAAAGCTGCGGTGGCTGCGCCCTGCAACATGCCTCGGACAGTTTTGTCGCCGGGTGGAAAACCGATGTGGTCGAAACCGCGCTGTCGGCGCAGGGGCTGACCGCGCCGATGCGACCGATCCTGACCTCGCCGCCGCAATCGCGCCGCCGCGCCACGCTGTCCGGGCGCCGCACCAAAAAGGGTGCGCTGGTCGGGTTTCACGCCCGCGCCTCGGATGTGATTATCGCGGTGCCGGGGTGCAAACTGTTGCATCCCGACCTGTTGGCTGTGGTCCCGGTGCTGGAGGCGATGACGGTCATCGGCGGGTCGCGCAAGGGCGAGATCAGCTTTGCCCTGACCCAATCGGACGCTGGCGTCGATGTGGCGGTTTCCGGGGCAAAACCGCTGGAACAGTCTCTGTTTTTGGACCTTGCGCCGTTGGTCAACGACCACGGATTGGCCCGTCTGACATGGGGCGGTGAACTGGTGGCCGAACGCGCGGCCCCCGCTCAACCGTTTGGCGGCGCGATGGTCGTGCCCCCGGCGGGCGCGTTTTTGCAGGCGACCAAGGCCGGACAATCCGCCCTGACCGAGGCGGTGCAAAATGCGGTCGGCCCGGCCCGCCGTATCGTCGATCTGTTTGCCGGCTGCGGCACCTTTGCCCTGCCTTTGGCCTCAGGGGCCGAGGTGCACGCGGTCGAGGGCGAGGCCGAAATGCTGGCCGCCCTTGATCGCGGCTGGCGGCGCGGCGCGGGCATGAAAACCGTCACGACCGAGACCCGCGATCTGTTCCGCCGCCCGCTGATGCCCGATGAGCTGAAACCCTATGACGCCGTGGTCATCGACCCGCCCCGCGCCGGGGCCGAGGCGCAGGTGGCCGAAATCGCCAAATCGCAGGTGCAGACCGTGGCGATGGTGTCCTGCAACCCGGTCACCTTTGCCCGCGACGCCAAAACCCTGACCGACGCCGGTTTCACGCTGGACTGGGTGCAGGTGGTCGATCAGTTCCGCTGGTCGCCGCATGTCGAACTGGCCGCCCGGTTTTCGCGCGACGGGGGCTAGCGGGGCGTTTTTCCCCGCGATACACGGAAATCTCAGATGCCAAACGCCGTAAAATCGCGTATATAGCCCGCAAAATATCAAAAAACGGTACGAGGCAGACAGGCAATGTTCAAACGGCGCGGTTTTCTAATCTCCGGGGCTGCACTGACCCTGACGGGATGTGGCGCGGGAAACAAATCGGGTAAAACCTTCAGCACCAGCAACTATCGGGGGCCGCAGGTCAGCCGGGTCGTGGTGATGAAGGCGCGGCGGCGCATGTATCTGATGCATCAACGACAGGTGTTGAAGGCCTATAAGATCGACCTTGGCTATGCGCCGGCCGGTCACAAGACGGTCGAAGGCGACGGCAAAACCCCCGAGGGGCGGTATTTCATCGACCGGCGCAATCTGAACAGCAGCTTTTATCTGTCGTTGGGGATTTCATATCCCAATGCGGCGGATGTGGCCAAGGCGGCATCGCTTGGCCAGAAACCGGGCGGCGACATCTTTATTCACGGTCAACCGAACCGCCGCCGTGCCCGGGGCGACGATTGGACCGCGGGCTGCATTTCCGTCAAGAACAGGGAAATGGAAGAGATCTATGAAATGGTGCGCGATGGCACCCCGATCGATCTTTACCCTTAAGATGCGGGTACGTTGGCGGGCCGTCCGGGTCTGCCGGTGACCAGGGTCCACCAGATTTTGCCGCTTGGTTCCTGAAAATACGCAAATCCAAGATCGCGGGCCTTGGGGTCAAGGATCACGGTCCGCGTGTCGGACCGATCCATCCAGGCCGCCAGGGTTTCCAGCTCGGTCTCATAGGTTTCCGAGATGTTTTCCCCGCCCAGCGTGCCGGAATATCCCGCGCGGCTGACCCGGTCCAAAGGCGACGATCCATCCGATCCGAAATGCCAGGGCCGGTTCTGAACCGACATGTCGCGCGAATGGGTGGCGGCGGCGGCGTTCAGTTCGGCGTTCAGCTTTACCGGCGGAACTCCGCTTGCCTGACGCAACGTATTGACCGAATCAAGCATCCGGAACTGGATTTTCGCGGCATCGCGGGGCGAAATCCGATAAACCTTTGGCAGTGGCCTGCCGTCTGCCGTGGTCGTCGGAACCGTGGTTTCGCATCCTGCAAGCGCAAATGCGGCAACAAAAACAACAAGAAGCAGACGCATCATTCCAGTACCACCCTAAATTCAGTGATTTCTCTGTACAGCCAAGCGTTGCACGGTTCAAACGCTTCGCGGCGATCTTTGCCGGATGGCGCTTGTTTGATTTGCGACTGCGGCTTTGCGGCCATAATATCGTTGCAAATGACATTCAAAGGAGTGTGATATGAAACGCCGTTTACACCAGACACCCGACCGCCGGACATTTCTTGCCGGGACCGCTGCGGTTTTCGGCGGGCTGGCCGCCCCCGCACTTGCCCAGCAATCGAATGTGTTTGAGCCTCAGACCGAACCCTCCGCCGGCAATGAGGTGCGCCACAATATTTCCAGTTTCAGATCGCTGGACTGGCGTCCCTATTTTGCGAATCTTAACAAGGGCGCGATCCTGGTCGATACCACGTCGCGCGCGCTGCACTACTGGTCGCAGGGTGGTGATTTCTACAAACTCTACCCCACCAGCGTGCCCATGTCCGAGGATCTGACCCGCCGCGGCCGCACCTCGGTGGTGCGCAAGGTCGATGGCCCCGAATGGCGCCCGACCCCGTCAATGAAAAAGCGCAACCCCGAATGGCCCGACTTTGTGCCTGCTGGCCCTGAAAACCCGCTGGGCACCCATGCGTTGTACCTGTCCTGGACCTATTACCGCATCCACGGCACCCACGACACGCGCAAGATCGGGCGCCGGTCGTCGAACGGATGTATCGGTCTGTACAACGAACATATCTCCGAGCTGTTTGCCCATGCCAGGGTCGGGACTCAGGTGTTGCTTATTTGACGACAATTTCCGGTCCGTTTGGTCCAGCCCAAAATGCAGATTGCAAAACGCGCAAGAGGCTGATTAGACGGGTTTACATGGTACACGCTTAGGCCATGCCGAAGTGTAAAGTTTATCGGCGTGGTGATCCTGGAGGATAAAATGAAGAAACTTGCTCTTGCTGCTGCACTGACAGTTGCTGCTTCGACCGCTTTCGCTGGCAACATCTCCGAGCCCGTAATGGAGCCTGAAGTTGTTGTTGAAGACACATCGTCTTCCAACGGCGGCATCCTGGTGCCCCTGATGGCCCTGATCCTGATCGCGGCCGCTGCTTCCAGCTAATCGCTGACGCAGATCACAGAATGCAAAAAGGCGGTGGGTTTCCACCGCCTTTTTCATGTCTGGCACATGGCCTGAACCGGATCTAGTCCAGCCAGCCTTTCAGGTTTTCGCGAATGACCTGTGACAGCGCCGCAATATGCGCGGGGTCGTCGTTCAGGCAGGGGATATACAGGAAATCCTCGCCGCCTGCGTGCTCAAAGCTTTCCTTGATCTCTTCGTTGATCTCTTCCAGCGTTTCGATGCAATCGGCCGAAAAGGCCGGGGCGATGACGGCGATGTTGGTTTTGCCTTCTTCGCGGGCGACACGCGCAACCTCTTCGACCGTATAGGGCTGCAGCCATTCCTCGGGGCCGAATTTCGACTGGAAGGTGGTCTTGATCTGGGTGTCGTCCCAGCCCAGCCGTTCCTTCAGCAGCCGCGTGGTTTTCTGGCATTGGCAGTGATAGGGATCGCCCTGCATCAGATACCGCGTCGGCATGCCGTGATAGGAACAGATCAGCAGATCGGGTTTCTTTTCGGCGGCGGCATAGGCGGTTTCCACCGATTTCGCCAGCGCGTCGATATACATCGGGTGTTCGAAATAGGCGGGCACAATCCGCGCGGGCGGCTGCCACGGCTCTTTCATCAGCGAGCGAAAGAATTCGTCGTTTGCGGTGGCCGACGTCGCCCCGGCGTAATGCGGATACAGCGGGAAAAACAGGATCTTCTGGCATCCGGCGTCGATCATCTTGCGGACTTTCGACTCGGTCGACGGGTTGCCATAGCGCATACAGAAATCGACCATCACTTGATCGCCGAACGCGGTTTCCATCTCGGTGGCAATCGCGGCGGTCTGGTCCTTGGTGATCGTCATCAGCGGGCTTTCCCCCGCCTCTTCGTTCCAGATCGATTTATATGCGGCACCCGACGAAAACGGGCGTTTGGTCAGGATGATCAATTGCAACAGCGGTTGCCATTTCCACGCCGGATAATCGATCACCCGGCGGTCCGACAGGAATTCGTTCAGATACCGGCGCATCGACCAGTAATCATAGCCGTCCGGCGTGCCCAGGTTGGCCAGCAGGATGCCGATCTTGGCGGGCGGAATTTTCGGATGATCAGGCTGGGCGTGGGCCGGGCAGACGGCCGTGGGCAATTCGCTGAATTTCGGATGTCCGTTCGGTTTGGCGTCTGACATGCTAATCCCGTTGTTTGCATTCGTCCTGACGGACATAACCAGTATTTGTCGTGGGTCAATCGCGACTTGGGCGCGCAGGGTCGATCAAAGGCTGTTCATCGGTGTTCAGCGCATCGGCCAGACGGGTGCGCGCCGATCCGGGGCGCAGCGGTTTGGGCTGACTGTCGGCGGGGGACCATCCGGTCAGGAAAATCGTCTCGAACGTTGCCGGAATCCGCCCATCATCGGTGCCAAAGCTGTCCGCGTATATCTGTGCGGCCTGCGTGAACAGGCTGCGCCGCGTGGCGGTGCGGCGGCGTTGGGCCAGCGCGTTGCCCTCGCCCATGGCGCGCAGATCGGCGATCAGGTGGAACATGTCGCGATAGCTGACGGTGCGCGGGGCGCTGTCGGCCACCGGCATGGCAAAGCCCGCACGTTGCAAAAGCGCTCCCAGATCGCGAATCTCGCCCATCGGGGCCACGCGCGGCGACAGCCCGCCGGTGATCGCCGCCTCGGCTTCGGACAGGGCGGCGCGCAATTCATGCAGGGTCTGCCCGCCATAAAGCACCCCCAGAAACAGCCCGTCGGGTTTCAGCGCGCGGCGGCATTGCACCAATTGGCCCACCGGATCATTCGCCCAATGCAGCGCCATGGCGTGCACCACCAGATCATGGCCGCCGGGTTCCAGCGCCAGAAGCTCGTCATCGGGGACATGCACCGCGCCGGGCACCGCCCCGCGCCACACCGATGGAAAAGGCGACACGATCGCGGGCGACGTAAAGCTTCTGTTAACCAATTCCAGCCTTTCCTGAACCTCAAGGGCGGCGGCCTCGTGCAAAAACAGCGCGGGATCGGCGTGACACAGCGCGCGGTCGCGGAACCGGTCCAATGCGATGCGGTCGGTCAGGTCGGGGGCTTGGGTCATCATCACTCCTGCAATTCGTGGGATATGTAAAAGGCAATGGCGGGAATGCAAAGGGCGCTGCATCTGATCTTTCCTCCGCAATGCGTGTCCTGCGGCGCGCTGGTGGAAGATGAATTCGCGCTGTGCGGGCCCTGTTGGCGCGACACTTATTTCATTTCCGGGCTGGTCTGCGATCTGTGCGGCGTGCCGCTGATCGGTGACGACCCGGGCGAGGCGGTGCATTGCGATGACTGTATGACCATCGCCCGGCCATGGGCGCGGGGGCGGTCCGCGCTGATCTATAAGGACAATGCCCGGCGGCTTATTCTGGCTTTGAAACATGGGGATCGTACCGAACTTTCCCGCCCGGCGGCCCGCTGGATGGCCGCCGCCGCCGCGCCGCTGCTGTCGCCCGATCTTCTGGTCGCGCCCATTCCGCTGCATCGCTGGCGGTTGTTGCGGCGGCGGTACAATCAGGCCGGTTTGCTGGCGCAGGGTGTGGCGCGGCTGACCGGGCTGGAATGCTGCTCTGATCTGTTGATCCGCCCGCGCCGCACCAAGGTGCATGATGGAATGGGCGCCGCCGCCCGGTTCGAAAACATGCAAGGCAGCCTGGCGGTAAACCCGCAGCACCGGGCGCGGCTGACCGGGCGCCGGGTTCTGCTGATCGACGATGTGATGACCTCGGGCGCCACCCTGGCCGCCGGGGCCGAGGCCTGTCTGGCCGCCGGTGCGGCAGAGATTTTCGTGCTGACACTGGCGCGGGTGGCCAAAGACACCTAAATACCTGTGGTCCCTTGAATGCAGGAAGCGCGATGAAAGCTGTAGAAATCTATACCTCGCCCACATGCGGCTATTGCCACATGGCCAAACGGTTGCTGACCGCAAAGGGCGTGACCTTTACCGAGATTGATCTGTCCCGCCAGCCGGAAAAACGGCAGGAAATGCTGGGCCGCGCCCGTGGCCGCCATACGGTGCCGCAAATCTTTGTCGGCGACACCCATATCGGTGGCTGTGACGAACTGCACGCGCTGGAACGGTCCGGCAAGCTTGACCCGCTTTTGGCGGCCTAAGGGATGCGCGCGGCGCTGTTGCAGCTGAATTCCAGCGACGATCCGTTGGAAAATCTGGGCGTGACCCGCGCCCGGATCAGCGATGCAGCGGCGCAGGGGGCCGGGTTCGTCCTGACGCCCGAGGTGACCAATTGCCTTTCGGCCAGCCGCACCCGCCAAATTGAAGTTCTGCACCTTGAAGCGGACGATCCCACGCTGGCCGCCCTGCGCGAACAGGCCGCCGCGCTGGGCATCTGGCTGTTGATCGGCTCGCTTGGCCTGAAAACCGATGACCCCGACGGGCGCTTTGCCAACCGGTCGTTCCTGATCGGCCCGGATGGGGCGATCGTGGCGCGCTATGACAAGATGCATATGTTCGACGTGCAGATTTCGGATAGCGAAAGTTACCGGGAATCGGCGGGCTATCGCCCCGGCACCCGCGCGGTTGTGGCGCAGACGCCCTTTGCCGCCATCGGCATGACCATCTGTTACGACCTGCGGTTTGCCTATCTTTACCGCGCGCTGGCGCAGGCCGGGGCGCAGGTCCTGACCGTCCCTGCGGCATTTTCGCCCGCCACCGGCGCCGCCCATTGGGAGGTTCTGTTACGCGCCCGCGCCATCGAAACCGGCTGTTACGTGCTGGCCCCGGCCCAATGCGGCACGCATAAATCCACCCGCGGCAAGCCCCGCCAGACCTATGGCCACAGCCTTGCCGTGGCCCCCTGGGGCGAGGTTCTGGCCCGTGCAGGTGACGGTGTTGAAACGGTTTTTGTTGATCTTGCGCTGTCAGAAGTGGAAAAGGCTCGGGGCCGTGTGCCCGCGCTGACCCATGATCAAAGGTTTGATGGACCCAGGTGAACGAAGATTCCGAATCCCTTGCCGTTTCGCTGTTTGGCGAGATTTTCATGGCGGATCAGCTGGCCCGGAACCGGTTGTCGCGGGTGTTGCCCAAGGGAATGGAGCTTAGCCATTTTACCGTGCTGAACCATCTGGCCCGCACGAAT
Source organism: uncultured Paracoccaceae bacterium (assembly GCA_947500775.1). Lineage (GTDB taxonomy): Bacteria > Pseudomonadota > Alphaproteobacteria > Rhodobacterales > Rhodobacteraceae > CANMTD01. The sequence continues at coordinate 174,299 of CANMTD010000005.1, read as the reverse complement.
GAAGAACGCAGCCCGGCCCAGCTGGCGCAGGCGTTTCACGTCACCCGCGGGGCGATGACCAACACGCTCAGCAAACTGGAATGGGCGGGCCATGTGCATATCCGCCCCGATTGGGACGACGCCCGGCGCAAGATGGTCGCGATCAGCCCCTCGGGCAGGCGCGCGCGCGATACCGCCATCGCCTCGGTCTCTCCGATTATCCAAGAGCTTGTGGCCGAGGTCGGCATAGACGAGGTCCGCGCCGCCCTGCCGGTGCTGCGCGCGCTGCGCCAGAAACTGGACGATCCGGCCTAGGCGGGGTTCACGCTGGCGGTGACGTAATTCACGCTCAGGTCGCGGTCCGACAGCGACCAGCTCCAGGCGATGGGGTTGAACACGAACCCCTTGCGGTCCACCGGGTCCAGACCGGCCCCCGCCAGCAGGGCGAACAATTCGTCGGGGGTGATGAATTTCTGCCAGTCATGCGTGCCCTTGGGCAGCCAGCGCATCACGAATTCCGCCCCGACAATCGCCATCATAAAGCTTTTGGGATTGCGGTTGATCGTCGAACAGATGTGCAGCCCGCCGGGTTTCAGCAATTGCCGGCACGCGGCCAGAAAGGCGGCGGGATCGGCCACATGTTCGATCACCTCCATGTTCAGCACGACGTCAAAGGTTTCGCCCGCTTCGGCCATCGCCTCGGCCGTGGTGTGGCGGTAATCGATCGTCAGCCCGGATTGTTCGGCATGCACCTGCGCCACCGGGATGTTGCCCGCGGCGGCATCGGCGCCCACCACATCGGCGCCCAGCCGCGCCATCGGTTCGGCCAGCAACCCGCCGCCACAGCCGATATCCAGCAGGCGCAGCCCGGCAAAGGGCGCGGGCCCGGTCAGGTCGCGGTCGAATTCGGCGGCGATCTGCGCGGTGATGTAATCCAGCCGACAGGGGTTCAGCATATGCAGCGGTTTGAACTTGCCGTTCGGGTCCCACCATTCGGCGGCCATGGCTTCGAATTTGGCCACTTCGGCGGGGTCGATTGTGCTTTGGGCGGCTTGCATTGCGGGCTCCGGTCTTGTCTTTTGGTGTAAAACGCGCTGTCACAGCGTCATACAGCGTTATATAGGTCGTTCATGGACAAAGCCGCAGGCCAAAAGCGCGCAGCGCATTATCTTTACCCCCCGGTCGGCCCGTTTGACCAGCGGATGCTGGACGTGGGACAGGGGCACCGGGTCTATGTCGAACAATGCGGCAATCCCCATGGCATTCCGGTCGTCGTGCTGCACGGCGGCCCCGGCGGCGGTTGCAGCCCGGCGATGCGGCGCTATTTCGACCCTGCGGTGTACCGGATCGTGCTGTTCGATCAGCGCGGTTGCGGCCGGTCGCGGCCCCATGCCAGCGTTCAGGACAACACCACATGGCATCTGGTGCGCGATATCGAATTGATCCGCGAAACGCTGGGCATTGCGCGCTGGGCGGTGTTCGGCGGCAGCTGGGGTGCCACGCTGGCGCTGATCTATGCGCAGGCCCACCCCGACCGCGTTGCCTATCTGATGCTGCGCGGCGTGTTCCTGATGACCCAAGGCGAACTGGATTGGTTCTATGGCGGCGGCGCCGGTAAATTCTGGCCCGATCTTTGGGCCGGGTTTGCCGGGATGATCCCCGCCGATGAACAGCACGACATGATCGGTGCCTATCACAAACGGCTGTTTTCCGGCGACCGCGACGAAGAGACCCGGTTTTCGCGCGCCTGGGCCGCGTGGGAAAACGCGCTTGCCTCGATCAGCCACGAAGGCCCGGTGGGCGAGGCGCCCGCCGAATACGCCCGCGCCTTTGCCCGGCTGGAAAACCACTATTTCCAGCATGGCGGCTGGCTGGACCGGGACGAACAGATCCTGCACGATCTGCCGCGCATCGCCGATATTCCGGCCACCATCGTACAGGGGCGTTACGACATGATCTGCCCGCCGACCTCGGCCTGGCGGCTGGCCGAAGGCTGGGACAATGCCACGCTGAAAATGGTGCCGGTGGCGGGGCACGCCCTGTCGGAACCGGGGATCAGCGCCGAACTGGTCCGCGTCACGGGCGAGGTCGCGCGCCAGGCCGACCGGCTGAAGCTTTAGGTGCGGCCTATATTCCTTCGGCGATCTGGCGGTCGTATTCCGCCGCGTCGTACCAGCCGCGCGACTGCGTGACCTTGCCCGCCGCGTCCAGCTCCCATTCCTCCCACCCGGGGACCCGGATGAAATTCTTTGTCTCGGAATGGGTGCCTTCCAGCGTCCAGCCGAACATCACATGGCTGCCCGCGATCCGCAGGTGGTCCAGATGTACCACCAGATCGGGAAACTCCGCGTAAAAACCTGCCGCTATCTCGGCCACGGCCGCCCGCCCGGCGATCGGATCGCCCCGGTTGATCGAAATCACCCCGTCCTCGGCGTAGAACGAGGCCACCGCCTGCGGATCGCCCCCGCTCCAGGCGGCGGCGTAATCGGCGGCATTGGTTTTGATGGCGTCGGGGGGCAATGACATTTGCGGCTCCTATGGAGTGGTTTGAAATATCGGAGGAGCCTAGCCGGGAATATCTGCGCTGTCAGCGCGCATCACTTTGCAGTTTTGGACTATTTCCTCTCGGGTTGACGAAGCGCTTCCACCGCCACCCGTTTGTTGCTAATATGTTCTCAAGGCGTTGGCGCAGGTGACTTGCATGAATGACAAGACTGAAGGACCGGTTCACTTGGTTGAGGATGAAGATACCGGTGACCGGTTTTTGGTATATGGGACCGACAAGGGAATGCGGCTTGATATCCGCTATCAGGGTGACACGCTGTGGATGACGCAGGCTCAAATTGCGGAGCTTTTTGGAAAAGATATTTCAACTATCTCTAGACATATCGCTAATATTTTTTCGGAAGGGGAGTTGGATGAAAATAATTCTTTGCAAAAAGTGCAAACAATTCGGCGCCCGGCAACAGTTTATAATTTAGATGTAGTAATATCAGTTGGTTACAGGGCCTCTTCTGCGCAAGCGACTAATTTTAGGCGCTGGGCTACCAGCATATTGGTGCAGTTTGCCAAGAAGGGTTTCGTCGTCGATTCGGTACGGTTAAAGGATGCCGACAATGTTGATCGCGTGCGCGAACTTCGAGAAATTATTCGCGATATTCGGTCGGACGAGGCGAATGTTTACCGCGAACTCAAACAGATATGTACGCTTTGTCAGGACTATGTAGCGGGGTCCGAGCAGGCCGTTGAATTCTACAAGCATACCCAAGCGAAACTTATCTATGGGGCCGTATCCCAAACGCCCGCCGAACTTATCCAGTCACGCGCGGATCACCACGCAGACAACATGGGCCTGCAATCCTGGCCAAATGACAATATCCGAAAAGGCGATGTGACGATTTCCAAGAATTATCTGGCAGAACCGGAAATTAAAGAATTGAACCGGCTTACGACAATTCTGTTGGATATTTTTGAGGACCAACTGGATTTGGGCCGCTTGGTTACCATGGCGGATGCTCGGAAAATACTTGACCAGAATCTATCGAATTTGGGTCGGGGCGTGTTACGGGACGGTGGTACCGTATTGAAAAGCGATGCAGATTGGCACGCTCAGCGGCAATATGAAATGTTCAAAAAAGCGCGCAAAATCGAGCGTCAGAATGAGGCGGATCAACAGATTTCCGAACTGGCCAAAGAGGCCAGGAAACTACCCAAAGGCCGCCGATAGAATTCAGCCCCCTTGCAGACTCACCCCCTTTGCCATATATCCCCTTTCAACAGCGGCGTGTTGGCCTCCACCCCCAACGCTCCACCGATGAATATCAACGGGCCGCGCGCCCGTTTTTTTGTGCTTTTGCGCCTGCAAGAGTTTAAAGAACGGGCACCAAGACCTTGTAAGACTTTAAACCATTCGTGAAAGAACGTCGCCGTGAACGACCTGATCGCCAAAGCCGCCATCGACCGCCGACTGGCCGAAATCCTGACCCCCGTGATCGAAGGGTTGGGGTTTGAACTGGTGCGCATTCGTCTGATGGGCGGCAAGACCGCGACCCTGCAGATCATGGCCGAACGTCCCGAAGGCGGGATCGAGGTGGATGATTGCGCGGCGATCTCCACCGCCGTATCGGCCACGATGGATGTCGAGGACCCAATCGAGGATAACTATACGCTTGAGGTTTCCAGCCCCGGCATCGACCGCCCCCTGACCCGGTTGAAAGACTTCGACATGTGGGAAGGCTATGAGGCCAAGATTGAGACGACCGAGATGATCGACGGCCGCCGCCGGTTCAAGGGCGAGCTGCGCGGAACCGAAGGCGACGAGGTTCTGATCGAGATCGAAGAGGGCATAATCGGCCTTAAGTTTGAATGGCTTAGCGATGCAAAGCTGGTTCTGACCGACGAATTGATCCGCGAAATGCTGCGCCAGCGCAAGGCGGCGGGGATCGTGGACGAAGACGCATTTGACGACATAGAAACTGACGCTTCCGAGGAGGAGTGAGATATGGCAATCACCTCAGCCAACCAGCTGGAGCTTTTGCAAACGGCCGAGGCCGTGGCCCGCGAAAAGATGATCGACCCCGAACTGGTCGTACAGGCGATGGAAGAATCCCTCGCCCGTGCCGCCAAGTCGCGTTACGGGTCCGAAATGGACATCCGCGTGGCCATCGACCGCAAGACCGGCAAGGCGACCTTCACCCGTGTGCGCACGGTGGTCGAGGATGATCTGCTTGAAAACTATCAGGCCGAGATGACCGTCGAACAAGCCAAGCAATACATGGAAAACCCCAGTGTTGGTGACGAATTGCGCGACGAAGTTCCGCCCGTGGAAATGGGCCGGATCGCGGCGCAGTCGGCCAAGCAGGTGATCCTGCAAAAGGTCCGCGAAGCCGAACGCGACCGTCAGTACGAAGAATTCAAGGACCGCGCCGGGACCATCATCAACGGTGTCGTCAAACGCGAAGAATACGGCAATGTCATCGTTGATATCGGCCGGGGCGAAGCTGTGCTGCGCCGGAACGAAAAGATCGGCCGCGAAAGCTATCGCCCGAACGATCGTATCCGCGTCTATATCAAGGACGTGCGCCGCGAACAGCGTGGCCCGCAGATTTTCCTGAGCCGCACCGCGCCCGAATTCATGGCCGAGCTGTTCAAGATGGAAGTGCCTGAAATCTATGACGGTATCATCGAAATCAAGGCCGTGGCCCGCGACCCGGGCAGCCGTGCCAAGATCGCGGTGATTTCCTATGACGGTTCGATCGATCCGGTCGGCGCCTGCGTCGGTATGCGTGGTTCGCGCGTGCAGGCTGTGGTCAACGAACTGCAGGGTGAAAAGATCGATATCATCCCGTGGAACGAAGATCAGCCTACGTTCCTTGTGAACGCCCTGCAGCCGGCCGAGGTCAGCAAGGTGGTTCTGGACGAAGAGGCCGAGCGCATCGAAGTGGTCGTGCCCGACGATCAGCTGAGCCTTGCCATCGGTCGCCGTGGTCAGAACGTGCGTCTGGCCAGCCAGCTGACCGGTCTGGACATCGACATCATGACCGAGGCCGAGGAATCGGCGCGGCGTCAGGCCGAGTTCGAAGAGCGGACCAAACTGTTTGTCGACACGCTGGATCTGGACGAATTCTTTGCCCAGCTGCTGGTCTCCGAAGGCTTCACCTCGCTTGAGGAAGTGGCCTATGTCGAATCCGACGAGCTGATGGTCATCGACGGTGTCGACGAAAGCACCGCCGTTGAATTGCAGGCGCGTGCCCGTGATCATCTGGATGCGATCAACAAAAAGGCGCTGGATCATGCCCGCGAACTGGGCGTCGAGGACAGCCTGGTTGAATTCGAGGGTCTGACACCCCAGATGATTGAAGCCTTGGCCCAGGACGATGTGAAAACTCTGGAAGATTTCGCAACCTGCGCCGACTGGGAACTGGCCGGTGGCTGGACCACGGTCGACGGCGAACGCATCAAGGACGAAGGCGTGCTTGAGAAATTTGACGTCTCGCTGGAAGAGGCGCAAAATATGGTCATGACGGCGCGAATCCAGCTGGGCTGGGTCGATCCCGATGATCTGGTGTCCGAAGAAGATGACGTAGACGGCGAAGAAACCGCCGAGGAGGCCGAGGCCTGATCGCAGGTCTCGGATGTGCGCTTTGGGTCGTGGTGGCCATAAAAAAACCCGGGACGACGATCCGGAGCGCCGCTGCATCGCCACGGGCGAGGTGCAGCCGAAGGCGGGGCTGATCCGGTTTGTGGTCGGGCCCGACGATATGGTGGTGCCGGACCTGTTGGAAAAGCTGCCGGGGCGCGGTATCTGGGTGGCTGCGGATCGCGCGGCGTTGGAATTGGCCGTTAAAAAGCGGTTGTTTGCACGCGGCGCGAAAAGGGCGGTTCAGATGCCCGACGATCTGGTTGACCGGATCGAGGCGGGGTTGCTTCGGCGGGTTGTCGATGGCATCTCGCTGGCACGCAAGGCCGGACGGGCCGTGGCGGGATTTGAGAAGGTAAAGGGTTGGCTGGCGACCGGTGAAGCAACGGTTTTGATGCAGGCCAGCGACGGGTCGGAACGCGGGAAAACCAAACTCCGACCGCCCTCTGAAACGGGGGCTTTTATAGGCTGTCTGACAAGCTCAGAATTGGGTTTGGCTTTCGGACGGGAACATGTGATACATGGCGCGCTTGCGGCTGGCGGACTCACCACGCGTGTAGTAGAGGATGCAGCCAAGCTTTCGGGCGTGCGCAAAAACGATGGGGGTTCTGCCCCCGTGAAAGGTACGAAGACCACATGAGCGATAGTGACGGCAAAAAAACTCTTGGTTTGCGCGGCGGCCCGCGATCCGGTCAGGTGAAGCAGAGCTTTAGCCATGGGCGGACGAAGAACGTTGTGGTTGAGACAAAGCGCAAACGCGTTGTTGTGCCGAAACCCGGTGCGGGCAAAGCGTCCGGTGGCGGTGCGCACGGAGGCGATCCATCACGTCGCCCCGCAGGCATCAGCGATGCCGAGATGGACCGCCGTCTGAAGGCCGTGCAGGCCGCAAAGGCGCGCGAGGCCGATGACGCCAAGCAGCGCGAAGAAGACGAAAAGCGCCGCGAGCTGGATCGCCAGCGCCGCCGCGATGAGATCGAGGCCAAGGAACGCGAAGAGCGTGAGCGCGAAGAGCGCGCCAAGCAGAAGATCGAAGAAGAAGAGCGCAAAGTGCGCGAGGCCGCCGAGGCCAAGAAAAAGGCCGAGGCCGAAGCCAAATCCGCGCGTGCGCCTGCAAGCCCCGCAGCGGCAGCAGCCCAACCCGGTGCCGCTGGCGATGATGCGCGCGGCGCAAGCAAACCCGCCCCGCGCAAGCAAGAGCGCGAACGCGAAACGCGCGCCGATGATCGCCCGAACCGCAATGCCAAAGGCCGTGACGACAACCGTCGCTCTGGTAAGCTGACGCTGAACCAGGCGCTGACCGGTGGCGAAGGTGGCCGTCAGCGTTCGATGGCGGCGATGAAGCGCAAACAGGAACGCGCGCGTCAAAAGGCAATGGGCGGCGTTGAAAACCGTGAAAAGGTCGTGCGCGATGTGCAGGTGCCTGAAACCATCGTGGTTCAGGAACTGGCCAACCGTATGGCCGAACGGGTTGCCGATGTTGTCAAATCGCTGATGAACATGGGCATGATGGTTACACAGAACCAGCCCATTGATGCCGATACCGCGGAACTGATTGTCGAAGAATTCGGCCATAAGATCGTGCGCGTGTCCGACGCCGACGTCGAAGATGTGATTGATTCCGTCAAGGATGACGAGGCCGACCTGACCTCGCGTCCGCCGGTGATCACCATCATGGGTCACGTTGACCACGGTAAAACCTCGCTGCTGGATGCGATCCGCAACGCCAAGGTTGTGGCGGGCGAGGCTGGCGGCATTACCCAGCATATCGGCGCCTATCAGGTGACGACCGATGGCGGCACGGTGCTGACCTTCCTTGATACACCCGGCCACGCGGCCTTTACCTCGATGCGGGCCCGTGGGGCGCAGGTGACGGATATCGTCGTTCTGGTTGTCGCGGCGGATGACGCCGTGATGCCGCAGACGATCGAGGCGATCAACCACGCTCAGGCGGCGAAGGTGCCGATGATCGTTGCGATCAACAAATGCGACAAACCCGATGCGAACCCCGATAAGGTGCGCACCGATCTGTTGCAGCATGAGGTGATCGTCGAAAAAATGTCCGGCGAAGTGCAGGATGTCGAGGTTTCGGCCATCACGGGCGCCGGTCTGGACGAGTTGCTGGAAGCCATCGCGCTGCAATCCGAAATTCTGGAACTGAAGGCCAACCCGAAACGCGCCGCCTCTGGCGCCGTGATCGAGGCGCAGCTGGATGTGGGCCGCGGCCCCGTTGCCACGGTTCTGGTGCACAACGGCACATTGCGTCAGGGCGACATCTTTGTCGTCGGCGAACAATGGGGCAAGGTGCGGGCGCTGATCAACGATCAGGGTGAACGCGTGGAAGAAGCCGGACCATCGGTCCCGGTCGAGGTTCTGGGCCTGAACGGCACACCCGAAGCGGGCGATGTGCTGAATGTGGTCGATACCGAGGCGCAGGCCCGCGAAATCGCCGAATACCGCGAAAGCGCCGCGAAAGAAAAACGCGCCGCTGCCGGGGCTGCCACCACGCTGGAACAGCTGATGGCCCGCGCAAAAGAAGACCAGACCGTCGCCGAGCTGCCTATTCTGGTGAAAGCCGATGTTCAGGGTTCTGCCGAGGCGATCGTTCAGGCGATGGAGAAAATCGGCAACGATGAGGTCCGTGTCCGGGTCCTGCATGCAGGCGTCGGCGCGATCACCGAAACCGATATCGGTCTGGCCGAAGCGTCGGGCGCGCCTGTCATGGGCTTCAACGTCCGGGCCAACGCGCCTGCGCGGAACGCGGCCAACCAGAAAGGCGTCGAGATCCGGTATTATTCGGTGATCTACGATCTGGTGGATGACGTCAAAGCCGCCGCATCGGGCCTGCTGAGCGCCGAGATCAAAGAGAACTTCATCGGTTACGCCGAGATCAAGGATGTCTTCAAAGTGTCCAACGTCGGCAAGGTCGCCGGTTGTCTGGTGACCGAAGGCGTGGCCCGCCGGTCTGCCGGTGTGCGCCTGCTGCGCGACAACGTGGTGATCCACGAAGGCACGCTGAAAACGCTGAAACGCTTCAAGGACGAAGTGCCAGAGGTTCAGTCGGGTCAGGAATGCGGCATGGCGTTTGAAAACTACGATGACATCCGCGCTGGCGATGTCATCGAAATCTTTGAGCGCGAAGAGATTGAACGTAATCTCGACTGATCGACCGATCATCGTGGACAAATAAAAAGGGACGGTGCTGATTGCACCGTCCCTTTTCTTTGAATCCGGACCCAGATCAGGCGGTCTTTGTGATCGGCTGACCTTCAAAAAGACGTTTGCCAACGCGGACAAGAATCTTTCCGTTTTCCATATTGCGTACAAATGCACCTTGCACGGATACGCAACTCCCTAACGTAATCGTCCTTAGCATGTTTCATTTCTCCCCAGTCTGAAACCAGCTTTGGTCATCATAGGCAAAAACAGTTTCGATTTGCTAACGAATTCGGCGAAAATTAGACCTTTTGGGCATGTTTTTGCGCAAAGTTGGTACCGAATTGCAAATTTGGCGTGCGGCGGTCACAGCCAGTCGCGCAGGATCGGGATCAGCGGAACATCGGCAGCTGGCATAGGATAGGTTTTCAGATCCTTTGCCTGAACCCAGCGCAAGGCCTGATTCTCCTGCGATTTGGGAATGCCGTCCCATTTGCGGCAGGCAAACAGCGGCATCAGCAGATGAAAATCATCATAGCTGTGGCTGGCAAAGGTCAGCGGGGCAAGGCAACTGGCCCAAGTATCGATCCCCAGCTCTTCCTGCAATTCACGAATCAGGGCCTGTTCAGGGGTTTCGCCGGGTTCGACCTTGCCGCCCGGAAACTCCCACAGCCCGGCCATGGATTTGCCTTCGGGCCGCTGCGCCAGCAAAACGCGGCCTTCCAGGTCAATCAGCGCAACGGCCGACACAAGAACGGTTTTCATGATCGATAGTCGGCGTTGATCTCGATATAGCGATTGGTCAGATCGCAGGTCCAGGCGGTGGCTGTGCCCCGGCCGATCCCCAGATCGACGTTGATCTGCAGGTTGGGCTGTTTCATGTAATCCGCCCCGGCATCTTCGGTATAGGTTTCGGCGACCCACCCGTTTTCGGCGACCAGAATATCGCCAAAGCGGATTGTCAGCTTGTCGCGATCTGCGCGGGCCCCGGATTTTCCGACCGCCATCACGACGCGGCCCCAGTTCGGGTCTTCGCCCGCAACGGCGGTTTTTACCAGCGGCGAATTGGCAATCGACATCGCCACCTTGCGGGCGTCGCCGTCGTTTGCGGCCCCCGTCACCGAAACCTCGACAAACTTGGTGGCGCCTTCGCCGTCTTTCACGACCTGATGGGCCAGATCCAGCATGACGGTTTTCAGCGCATCGCTGAAGATTTTGGCAGCGCGGCTGCGCAGGTCCTTGATTTCGGGGGCGCCGCTTTTGCCGGTCGCGGCCAGCAACAGCGTGTCAGAGGTCGAGGTGTCGCCATCCACGGTGATGCAATTGAAGGTCTCGTCGGTCAGACGGGACAGCATCCGCTGCAACGGGGTTTGCCGGATCGCGGCATCGGTGAAGATATAGACCAGCATCGTGGCCATATCGGGGGCGATCATGCCGGACCCTTTGGCGATACCGGCGATCTGAATGGTTTTGCCCTCAATCTCGACTGCGGTGGTGGCCGCCTTGGCAAAGGTATCGGTGGTCATGATCGCGCCGGCAGCCTCGGCCAGCCCGGTGGGGGCAAGCCGACCGGCCATGTCGCCCAGCACGGCGGTGATCCGGTCGTGCGGCAGCGGTTCGCCAATCACCCCGGTCGAGGATGAAAACACGCGGGCCTCGGGCACCTTGGTGGCCTGCGCCACGGATTTGGTGATGGCGGTGACGGCGGTCTGGCCGTTGCTGCCGGTAAAGGCGTTGGCGTTGCCCGCGTTCACGATGATCGCGGCCCCGGCAGAGGCGGCGGCGGGTTTGCCGATCTTGGCCTGACAATCCAGAACCGGCGCGGCGCGGGTGGCCGATTTGGTGAAGACGCCCGCGATCTGGGTGCCGGGCGCCAGTTTGGCCAGCATCACATCGGTCCGGCCCTTATACCGCACACCGGCCTGCGCGACCGCAAAACTCGCCCCGGCGATTTCCGGCAACGCGGGAAAGGACGCAGGTGCAAGCGGAGAGACCAGCGGTTTTGTCGCCTCGGGGGACGGGACAGGCGCGGCTGCGACCACCTTGGGCTTTTTGTCGGCTTTCTTGACCTTTTTCGCGGGCTTCGGGGTCTTTGCTTTCGACTCTTTTACCGCGGTTTTGGGGTCGGCCTTTTTCTTGGTCTTCGCCTTGTCCGTCTTTTCCTTCAGCTTCTTCTTGGCCATCACTCTTCTCCGCTCAGCAAAATCAGTTCTGAATCAATTCCATATTCCGCAGGGCGGCCGGGTCAATCTCTGTTTCAGGGCGATCGATGGTGGCGGCTGCGGTGATCCGCTCCAATGCGGCTTCGATTGCGGCCTGCTGGACCTCGGCGCTCAGCTCTTCGCGGACGGCGTCCAGCGTCGGTTTGGGCTTTTGGCGGGTTTCGTTCAGTTTGACCACATGCCAGCCGAACTGGGTCTGGACGGGTTCGGACACCTGACCCGGCTCCATGGCGACAACGGCATCTTCGAAGGGTTTGACCATCATACCGACACTAAACCAGCCCAAAGCGCCGCCCGACGGCCCGGACGGGCCGGTGGATTTTTCCTTGGCCAGCGCTTCGAAATCCGCGCCACCGTCCAGTTCGACCTTCAGCGCCTTTGCCTCGTCTTCGGTTGCGACCAGAATATGGGCGGCGTTGAATTCGGTTTCGGCGGCGGCCTCGGCAAAGCGCGCGTCATAGGCGGCCTGAATCGCCTCGTCCGTTGCGGCGTCCTGGGCCAGCCCGGCCAGTGCCTCGCCCGCGATGAACGAACGGCGTTCGTTTTCCAGCGCCATCCGGGCGCTGGCGGACAGATCGTTTTCCGCGGTCTGGGCAACGGCCGACTGGCGGATTAGCTGATCCAGCACCGCATCATACAGCACGTCATCGGGCAGCGACTGATACTGGTCGGGCAATTGCGAGGTCATCATGATCATATGACCCAGCGTGATTTCGTCGTTACCGACGGTCGCAACAACAGTGCTGGCGGTGATGTCCTCGGCCCAGACGGGCGCGGACAGGCCGAAAACAAGGCCGACGGCCAGCAGGGTTTTGACGGGATTTGGCATATAGGCCACTCCTAATTGTGCCGCGCGCTTGGGCGACGTTGACACTTAACAGGCAGGCGCTTACATCGCACGAAGGTCCGAGAGCGCCGGCTGCCGTGATTTTTCCCGTCCATACGTAGGGGGGAACGGGAAGGTGGGCAAGGCGATCCCTCTCACGACTTCATCAGATGCTATCCAGGCGGAGAAAAAATGCTGGGCTTAGGAACACTCGCCAAAAAGGTTTTTGGCACGCCGAATGATCGCAAGGTCAAAGCCACCCGCCCGATAGTTGAAAAGATCAACGCGCTGGAGCCCGAGTTTGAGGCGCTGAGCGATGAAGCCATCAAGCAAAAGACCGAAAGCCTGACCAAGCGCGCCAAAGACGGCGAAAGCCTGGATGCGCTGCTGCCCGAAGCCTTTGCCAACTGCCGCGAAGCCGCCCGCCGGGCGCTGGGCCTGCGCGCCTTTGATACCCAGCTTATCGGCGGTATCTTTCTGCATCAGGGCAATATCGCCGAAATGAAAACCGGCGAGGGCAAGACCCTTGTCGCCACCTTTCCCGCCTATCTGAACGCGCTGACCGGTAAGGGCGTCCATATCGTTACCGTGAACGATTATCTGGCCAAACGGGACGCCGAATGGATGAGCAAGGTCTACGGCGCGCTGGGGCTGACCACCGGGGTCATCTATCCGCAGCAGCCCGACGAAGAAAAACGCGCGGCCTATGCCGCCGATGTCACCTATGCCACCAACAACGAACTTGGGTTCGACTATCTGCGCGACAACATGCGGTCCGAGCTGAACCAGATGGCGCAGCGCGATCACAACTTCGCGATTGTCGACGAGGTGGACAGCATCCTGATCGACGAGGCGCGGACGCCGCTGATCATTTCCGGCCCCAGCGATGACCGGTCCGAGCTTTATACAAAGATCAACGCGATCATCCCCGATGTGCTCGAGGCGCATTTCACCAAGGATGAAAAAGCCCGCAACGTGACCTTCACCGATGAAGGCAACGAATTCATGGAAGAGCGGCTGCATCAGCTGGACATCCTGCCCGAGGGACAGTCGCTGTACGATCCTGAAAGCACCTCGGTCGTGCATCACGCGACACAGGCGCTGCGGGCGCATCAGCTGTTTCAGCGCGACAAGGACTACATCGTTCGCGATGGCGAGGTCATGCTGATCGACGAATTCACCGGTCGGATGATGTCGGGCCGCCGCCTGTCGGACGGGCTGCATCAGGCGATCGAGGCGAAAGAGGGCGTGGATATCCAGCCCGAAAACGTGACGCTGGCCTCGGTGACCTTCCAGAACTATTTCCGCCTGTATGACAAGCTGGCCGGCATGACCGGCACCGCCGCAACCGAGGCCGAGGAATTCGAAGACATCTATAAGCTGGGTGTGGTTGAAATTCCGACCAACCGTCCGATTGCGCGCGAAGATGAACACGATCAGGTGTTCCGCACCGCAAAAGAGAAATACGCCGCCATCGTCGAAAAGATCAAAGAGGCGCATGCCAAGGGTCAGCCGGTTCTGGTCGGCACCACCTCGATCGAGAAATCCGAGTTTCTGGCCCAACTGCTGACCGAGGCCGGTGTGCCGCACAACGTGCTGAACGCCCGCCACCACGAACAGGAAGCCAAGATCGTGGCCGACGCCGGACGGTTCGGCGCGGTGACGATTGCCACCAACATGGCCGGTCGCGGTACCGACATTCAGCTGGGCGGCAACGTCGATATGCAGGTGATGGAGGCGCTGGATGCCGATCCGGACGCCGATCCCGAAGCCATCCGCAGCAAGATCGAGGCCGGGCACGCCGATGAAAAGGCCAGGGTGTTGGAGGCGGGCGGCCTGTATGTTCTGGCCACCGAACGGCACGAATCCCGCCGGATCGACAATCAGCTGCGCGGCCGGTCGGGCCGTCAGGGTGATCCGGGCCGGTCGTCGTTTTTCCTAAGCCTCGATGACGATCTGATGCGCATCTTCGGGTCCGAGCGTCTGGACAAGGTCCTGTCGTCGCTGGGCATGAAAGAGGGCGAGGCGATTGTGCATCCATGGGTCAACAAATCGCTGGAACGGGCACAGGCCAAGGTCGAAGGCCGCAACTTCGATGTCCGCAAGCAGTTGTTGAAATTCGACGATGTGATGAATGACCAGCGTAAGGTCATCTTTGGCCAGCGCCGCGAGATCATGGAATCCAAGGACCTGTCGGAAATCACGCAGGATATGCGCCATCAGGTGATCGACGATCTGGTCGATATGCATATCCCGGCTAAATCCTATGCCGATCAGTGGGACACCGAAGGCTTGTATGCCGCGGTGATCGCCAAGCTTAACCTGGATGCCCCGGTCATTGCCTGGGCCCAGGAAGAGGGCGTTGATGATGGCGATATCCGCGAACGTCTGTACAAGGCGTCCGATGAATTCATGGCCGCCAAAGCGGCTGATTTCGGCCCCGAAAACATGCGCAACATCGAAAAACAGGTGTTGCTGCAGACCATCGACGCCAAATGGCGCGAACATCTGCTGACGCTGGAACATCTGCGGTCGGTCGTCGGGTTCCGCGGTTATGCCCAGCGTGACCCGCTGAGCGAATACAAGACCGAAAGCTTTGCCCTGTTCGAAAACCTGCTGGACGGGCTGCGCGAAGATGTCACCGAAAAGCTGGGCCAGGTCCGGATCCTGACCGAGGAAGAGCAGCAGCGGATGGTGCAACAGATGGCGGCTCAGCAACAGGGGGCCCGCGAGGCGCAGGCGCCTGCCGCTCCCGCGCCGGAACCGGCCGCGCAGGTCGCAGCACCGGCGCTGGAGGGGTTCGATGAAAACGACCCCGAAACCTGGGGCAATCCGGGGCGCAACGACAGCTGCCCCTGCGGGTCGGGCAAAAAGTTCAAACATTGCCACGGGCGGCTTGTCTGACGGTACTGGAATGGGGCGAATCTGGGGCAGGATTGTTCCCGGATCGCCCGTTGCCACATGTCATAGCGCCAGCAAAGACAGGCCCTGCAAGATATAGCTGTTGCCCTATCGTTGCCTATGCTTCAACAATCCCGTGATTTTGCCACGTAGACGCCCCTTTCCCTGCATAGCCTCATTGGCATTGATTTGAGAAAAAGGGGATTGGGATGGAAAAGAGGCGCAGCTTGCTTGTAGCGGGGTCCACAATTTTGATCGCAGCTGTCGTTGGGCATTTGATGCAAAACGCGGATCGCTATTTTTCGGCGTCAGAACCCGCCACGCCTGTCACGACCGCCGGCCAAAGGGCCGAAGCGCCGATCTTGCGCAGTCTTGGCGTGGGGGCCATTACGCCCCTGCTTGCCTCGACCGCGCCCCGGACCTCAGCAGAGCCGGTTAGCGGCGACGTGGCGCTGCCGTATCTGGCGGATGAGCTGACCATACCGCAGACGCTGACGGACCAGCGGGGGGCCTTGGCCGCGCGCGTGTCCGGGCTGGACCGGGGACACGGGACCATTCAGCCGGGCGGCCACGCCTACAACCAGTTTGGGCATCCTTGCGAAACCACCATGGTGGCCCGTGCGAAACCCGCCGGGATGATGGCGGTTCAGGTCACCGCCAGCTGCAAGCCACACGCCCGGCTGACGATCAGCCACGACGCATTGCGGTTTTCGGCGCAAACCGATGCGAATGGGATGTTGCGCGTCGATGTGCCCGCTTTTTCCGCCACGGCCAGCCTGAGCGCGGCGTTCAGGGATGGAACAATCCTGTCCGCTATCGTGCGGGTGCCGGATGCGTCCGAATACGAACGGGTCGCCCTGCAATGGCGCGATCAGGGCGTGATGCAATTGCATGCCCATGAATTTGGCGCGCCCAACGGCGCACGCGGCCATGTCTGGGCAAAAGCGCCGGGCGATGTAGCGGTGGCGATCAATGCCAAGGGCGGGTTCCTGACCCTATTGGGCGATGCCGCGCTGCCAGCCGCCAGCATGGCCGAGGTCTACAGCTTTCCGCAATTTGTGGCCCGCGACAGCGGTGTTGTGCGTGTCAGCGTCGAAGCGCCGGTGACGCCAGCGAACTGTGGCCGCAACGTTCAGGCCGAAACGCTTCAGCCCGGGGTCGGCGGAGGGATGCAATCTGCGGCTCTCAGCCTGGATATGCCGGGTTGCGACATGGTTGGCGAAACTCTTGTGTTGAAAAACGTGCTGCGAGATATGAAGATCGCCCGGAACTGACGGGGCGTAGCCGAACCTTATGATCAAAGCTTTTCTGTGCGCGGCGATATTCGCCGCGCTTTCCATTGGAACCGCAGCCCGCGGGATGGCGCAGGATGTGACCCTGACATCGCGCGATGGCGCGATCGAGGTGGGCGGAACCCTGTTGGGGTTCGATGGTGAGTTTTACCGGATCCAGACCGATTTCGGCGTGCTGACGCTGGATGGTCAGGGCGTTCTGTGCAGTGGCACGGGCTGCCCTGATCTGGATGCCTATGTCGCCAGATTTTCCTTTTCCGGCGCGCGCAGCATGGGCGAGGTGCTGATGCCCGCACTGATCGAAGGCTTTGCCGCGCGCCGGGGGCTGTCGGTGCAACGCAGCGTGCAGGGCGCGGATGCCTTTACGATCAACCTGCACGATGGCGCCCGGATGGTGGCCCAGATCGGGTTTCGGCTTGGCTCGACCGCCGATGGGTTTGACGATCTGCTGGCGGAAACGGCCGATATCGCCATGGCCCTGCGCGAGGCGCGCCCGGATGAGATTGACCGCGCCCGCACGGCCGGTCTGGGCGATCTTTCCGATACGGCCCGCAGCCGGATCGTTGCCTTGGATGCGCTGGTCCCGATTGTCGCGCGGGACAACCCGTTGCGCGAAATCTCGGTGGCCCGGATTCAGGAGTTTCTAAGCGGCCAGATCACGGAATGGCAGGCGCAGGCCGCCCCGATCACGATCCATGCCCGCGCCGAAGGGTCAGGCATTCAGGAATTGATCGAGGATCGCATCCTGTCCCCGGCAGAGCTGACGCTGGTCAGCGGGGCGCAGCGTCACGCGGATGACGCCGATCTGGCCGATGGCGTTGCGGGCGATCCGCTGGCCTTTGGCATGGCACGGCTGTCCGACATCGGCAACGCCCGGCAGCTGACCCTGCGCGGCAGCTGCGGTATGCCGCTGCGCGCCACACGGCGCAGCCTGAAGGCCGAGGATTACCCCTTTGCCGCACCGCTGTTTCTGTACACGCCCGCGCGGCGCCTGCCGCTGTTTGCCCGCGAATTCCTGACCTATCTGACCGGCCCCGAGGCGCAGCGGGTGATCCACCGGGCCGGGTTCGTGAACCAAACCCGCGAGGCGGTGGCCGTGGCAGGCCAGGGCACACGGTTGCTGAACGCCATTGCGGCGGCGGGCGAAGATGTGTCCCTGACCGAGCTGAAACGGCTGACAACCGCACTGCGCGGGACCGAGCGGCTGACGACGACCTTCCGGTTTCGGGGTGGCTCGACCCAGTTGGACGCGCAATCGGCGGGCAACATCGCCTTTCTGGCCCGCGCGCTGGAGGCCGGGGAATTCGACGAACGCGAGCTGATCTTTGTGGGCTTCAGCGATGGCGACGGCGGGGCCGCCGCCAATCTGCGGCTGGCACGAAAACGGGCCGAAGCAGTGCGTGATGCGGTGAAAAAGGCCGCCTATGCCGCCGATCCGTCGCGCATCCGCCTGACGGTCGATGCCTTTGGCGAAGCGATGCCGATGGCCTGCGAAGAGGCGGAGTGGGGCCGGGGCGTCAATCGCCGGGTCGAGGTCTGGCGCCGTTAAAGATACCCCGATGAGCGAAAGCTGAGTTCGCGGGATTTGCCGATGATCAGGTGGTCATGCAGCGTCAGTCCCAAAGCATCGGCAGCATCGTTGATCTGATTGGTCATCAGGATATCCGATTCCGACGGTGTCGGGTCGCCCGACGGATGGTTGTGCACCAAAATCAGCGCCGAGGCGTTCAGTTCCAACGCGCGTTTGACCACCTCGCGCGGATAGACCGGCACATGATCGACAGTGCCGCGCGCCTGTTCCTCATCCGCGATCAGCACGTTTTTGCGGTCCAGAAACAGGATGCGGAACTGTTCGGTTTCGCGGTGGGCCATGGTGGTGTGGCAATAATCCAGCACCGCGTCCCATCCGGCGATGACGGGGCGTTCCATGATCCTGGCGCGGGCCAGGCGATGGGCCGCCGCCTCGACGATCTTCAGTTCCAGCACCACGGCGTCGCCCACGCCTTTGACATCGCGCAGCCGCGCGGGCGGGGCCGACAGCACGCGGTTGAAATCGCCAAAGACATCCAGCAGGGCGCGGGCCAGCGGTTTGACGTCCTGTCGGGGGATGGCGCGGAACAGGACAAGCTCCAGCAGCTCATAGTCGGGCATCGCGGCTGCACCGCCGTCGATGAACCGGTCGCGCAGGCGTTTGCGGTGATCCTTGATATAAGACGGCAGACGCGCGCCCGGCGCCAGCACCGGGGTGGCGGTATCTGCGTCAAAGATCGGCAGCGGGGGTTCTGAAAATGCGTCGGGCCGGCTCATGTGGCCGACCCTTGCAAATCTTGCTGAATGAATGGTTAACGCGACCGCGTCAGCCCTTCATCCCTTCCCAGAAGCTTTTGACCTTGGAAAAGAAGTTTGAGCTTTCGGGGTTGTTGTCTTCGCTCATCTTGTCGAATTCGCGCAGCAGCTCTTTTTGCTTTGAGGTCAGGTTCACCGGGGTTTCGACCGATAGTTCGATGAACATGTCGCCTTGTGCGCCACCACGCAGGGCGGGCATCCCCTTGGCGCGCAGACGCATTTGTTTGCCGGTCTGGCTGCCTGCGGGAACCTTCACGCGGCTGCGGCCGCCGTCGATTGTCGGCACTTCGATATCGCCGCCCAATGCGGCCGAGGCCATCGACACGGGCACCCGGCAGAACAGATGGTTGCCGTCGCGCTGAAACAGCGGGTGCTCTGTCACTTCGATAAAGATGTAAAGATCGCCCTGCGGACCACCGCGCAGCCCGGCCTCGCCTTCGCCTGCCAGACGGATACGGGTGCCGGTTTCAACGCCGGCGGGGATGTTCACGTTCAGCGAGCGTTCTTTTTCCGTCCGGCCCGCGCCGCCACAGGTGCCGCAGGGGTTCTTGACGATCTGCCCCGCACCGGAACAGGTCGGGCAGGTCCGTTCGACGGTGAAAAAGCCCTGTTGCGCGCGCACCTTGCCCATGCCCGAACAGGTCGGGCAGGTTGCGGGTTCGCTGCCACCTTCGGACCCGGTGCCGTTACAGACGGTACAGGCGATCGAGGTGGGCACGTTGATCGTTTTCTGAATGCCGATATAGGCGTCTTCCAGCGATATCCGCAGGTTATAGCGCAGGTCCGACCCGCGCGAGGCGCGTTGCCGCCCACCGCCGCGCTGACCGCCCATGAAATCGCCGAACAGATCGTCGAAGACATCCGAAAAGGCCGAGGCAAAATCGCCCTGTCCCGGGTGTCCGCCCCGCCCGCCGCCCATGCCGTTTTCAAACGCGGCATGACCAAACCGGTCGTAGGCCGCCTTTTTTTCGGGGTCTTTCAGCGCGTCGTAGGCCTCATTCGCCTCTTTGAACTGCGATTCAGCGTTGGGATTGTCAGAGTTGCTGTCAGGGTGCAGCTCTTTGGCCTTTTGACGAAAGGCTTTTTTGATTTCGTCCGGTGATGCACCTTTTGCAACACCCAGAACATCATAGTAATCGCGCTTTGCCATAAGATTTCCCTTATCGTGGAACGCGAGAACCGGCCCGGATGTCCGGACCGGTCTCTGGTGTTCCGACGCGTGTTAAGCGCGCTTGTTGTCGTCCAGATCTTCGAAGTCGGCATCGACGATATCATCGTCTACGCTGCGCGGCTCGTCTTCGTCAGCCGGGGCCGCCTCGCCAGAGGCTTCCTGCTGTGATTTGTAGATCGCTTCGCCCAGCTTCATGGCGGATTCGGTCACGTTCTGGATGCCGGATTTGATCTTGCCCGCATCTTCGGTTTCCAACTGATCCTGCAGGGCGCTGATCGCCAGTTCGATGGCTTCGATGGTGGTCGGGTCCACCTTGTCTTTGTGCTCTTCCATCGATTTTTCGGTCGAGTGAATCAGGCTTTCGGCCTGGTTCTTGGCTTCGATCAACTCTTTGCGCTCTTTATCCGCTTCGGCGTTGTCTTCGGCGTCCTTGACCATCTGTTCGATGTCTTCGTCCGACAGACCGCCCGAGGCCTGGATCGTGATCTTATGCTCTTTGCCGGTGCCTTTGTCCTTGGCGGTCACTTCGACGATACCGTTGGCATCGATGTCGAAGGTCACTTCGATCTGGGGCAGGCCGCGCGGAGCGGGCGGGATGTCTTCAAGGTTGAACTGGCCCAGGATCTTGTTGTCCGCGGCCATTTCACGTTCACCCTGGAACACCCGCAGGGTCACGGCGTTCTGGTTGTCTTCGGCGGTCGAAAAGACCTGAGACTTCTTCGTCGGGATCGTGGTGTTGCGGTCGATCAGACGGGTGAACACGCCGCCCAGGGTTTCGATACCCAAGCTCAGCGGGGTCACGTCCAGCAGAACCACGTCTTTGACGTCGCCCTGCAGAACACCGGCCTGAATGGCGGCGCCCATGGCGACAACTTCATCGGGGTTCACACCCTGATGCGGTTCCTTGCCGAAGAACTTGGTCACCTCGTCCTTGACGCGCGGCATACGGGTCATACCACCGACCAGAACAATCTCGTCGATATCGCTGGTCGACAGGCCCGCATCTTTCAGGGCCGCCTGACAAGGCTTCATCGAAGCTTTGATCAGGTCGCTGACCAGGCTTTCCAGCTTGGCACGGGTCAGTTTCATGACCATGTGCAGCGGCTGGCCGCCTTTCGGGTCCATGCTGATGAACGGCTGGTTGATTTCGGTCTGGTTGGCCGATGACAGTTCGATCTTGGCTTTTTCAGCGGCTTCTTTCAGGCGCTGCAGGGCCATCTTGTCCTTGGACAGATCGACGCCGTTTTCCTTTTTGAACTCATCGGCCAGATACTGAACGATGCGCATGTCGAAATCTTCACCACCCAGGAAGGTGTCGCCGTTGGTGGATTTAACCTCGAACAGCCCGTCGTCGATTTCCAGAATGGTCACGTCGAATGTACCGCCACCAAGGTCATAGACCGCGATGGTTTTGGATTCTTTCTTGTCCAGACCATAGGCAAGCGCGGCGGCTGTCGGTTCGTTGATGATGCGCAGCACCTCAAGACCGGCAATCTTGCCCGCGTCCTTGGTCGCCTGACGCTGAGCGTCGTTGAAATACGCGGGAACCGTGATGACGGCCTGAGTGACCTCTTCGCCAAGATAGCTTTCGGCGGTTTCCTTCATCTTCTGCAGGGTGAAGGCGCTGATCTGGCTGGGGCTGTATTTTTCGCCGTTCACTTCGACCCACGCGTCGCCATTGCCGCCATCGACAATTTTATAGGGCACGTGTTTCTTGTCCTTGGCGACCGCGGGCTCATCTGCGCGGCGGCCGATCAGGCGTTTGACGGCAAAGATCGTGTTTTCCGGGTTGGTCACGGCCTGGCGCTTGGCCGGCTGTCCAACAAGTTTTTCGTCATCCGTGAAGGCAACGATAGATGGCGTTGTGCGCGCACCTTCGGCGTTTTCAATCACACGGGGCTGCGCGCCGTCCATGATGGCGACGCAGGAGTTGGTTGTTCCAAGGTCGATTCCGATGACTTTGGCCATATTAGACTACCTCTTTCTTCGGCGATGTGTAGAAGTCCGGACCCTGAAAAGGCTTCCGGTCCTCGATCCCAAAAATTGACCGGGGTTTGTCCCCGATCATGCTTCTGGGCGTATATAAGGAGGGGCCTTAAAGGCTGCAAGCGGCGTGGTTCAAGGAAATGTGAGGATTCGGGGTGAAAATTCGACTCAATTCCGGGGTTTCGACTGGGAAACCCGCGCCAACGCTGCGTGTGCGTGGGTTTGACGTGTATAAAGATCTGCTGTCGCCGGAATCGCAAATGGCCCTTGTCGTGGATTTACGCGGCGTCATTCAGCAGGCGCCGCTGTTTTCGCCGATGACACCCTATGGCAGGCCGATGCGGGTCAGGATGACCTCGGCCGGGCGGTACGGGTGGTATTCCGACAGGTCGGGGTATCGCTATGAACGGGTCCATCCGGGGGGGCAGCCGTGGCCTGCGATCCCGCCCCGGATATTGGCCCTCTGGCACAGCGTGACCGGGCTGGACCGCGCGCCCGATTGCTGTCTGGTCAATTTCTATGACGCCGAGGCCCGCATGGGGATGCATCAGGACAAGGACGAGGCGGATTTTTCCTATCCCGTGGTGTCGATCTCGCTTGGCGATGACGGGCTGTTCCGGATCGGCAACGCCACACGGGGCGGCAAGACCGAAAGCCTGTGGCTGCAATCGGGCGATGTGGTGGTGATGGGGGGCGATGCGCGGCTGACCCATCACGGGGTGGACCGGATCAAACCGGGCACCTCGACCCTGTTGCGGCAGGGCGGGCGGATCAACCTGACGCTGCGGGTGGTTGATTAGGATGATGTCGGGCCCGCGGTGGTGCGGGCCCGGGCTGTTGTGCGGTTACGGGCAGTCGGCCACATATTCGGTCCCGTCGGGATAGCGATAGCGGCATTTGTTCGGCTCGCTCGCCTTGCCGATAAGCGCCCCGGCGATGGCACCGACAACCGCGCCTTTGACGGCGCCACCGGTTTCATCTTCGCCTGCCACCGCCGCCCCGATGGCCGCCCCGGCCAGCCCGCCTGCGGCAGCGCTTTGTCCCTGAGTTTCGCAACCGGCCAGAACCGTCGCGATGCCGAGCACAATGAAGATCTGTTTCATCTTATTCTCCTGAATAGTGGATGGCGTCGGCACAGACCGATGAAATCGCCATTCCCAATCAATGCCGAGCAATGGGCCGCGCGCTAGAAGAAAACAAAAAATCCCCCTGATAGGCGGATCAGCGCTTGGCGCTCCAACTCAGCGATGTGTGTTTACGAGTATAAAATTCGCCCATCAGCCCGACCATGATCAGCGTCAAAGACACGTAGATCGGGTATTCGATCGAACTGAAATGCGGGTTGTAGTTGATAAAGGCAAACCCGCGCGCCTGATCAATGCAGTGAAACAGGGGGTTCCAGTCAAACATCGCCAGCAGATATCCGGGCATGGTATTGGCCAGAAACATTTTTCCCGACGCAATCATGTTGGCGCGCGAATACACCGTTGTGGCGATGCCAACCAGACCGGGCACCCAGGGTTTGGCTGCGAAAAACACCATCCCGACGGCAACCCCGGAAAACCATGCCAGCAACAGCATTCCAAACAGGCCAATCCAATTGTCGATTTCGATCGGGGTGACGGCAATATGATAGATCAGCAGGATGACGCCCAGCGCCAGCAGTTCGGTATAAAGCGCGCTTAGGGCCGCGGCCGATATCGCAATGATCGTATTCATCGGCGCGTGTTGCATCATGGCCGAGGTCGGGCCTTCGGCGCCGGCAACCGCGCCCATCGCTTTGGTATGTGTCAGGAACAGAAAAATACCGGACATGATGTATATCAGAAAATCGCCACGTACCGCAGATCCGCGCATCCCCAATATGGAAAACATGAAAAAGAATGCGGTGATCATGACGATGGACTGCATCATGCTCATGATCAGCCCGATCAGAGGGTTGCCGTGGGATTTGCGGATATTGCGCGCCGTGCTGTGATATATCAGGGCCAGCAGGGCAAAGCCGCCTATGGCATTGCTTTGGGGTTTGGTATTTTCAAACATCGCCTGACTGCTGCTTTCTGTGAAACCCGGGCTGCCTGCGGTTCGTCCGCTTGCCGTTCCTGTTACATAAGATAATAAGGGGATTATCGAATTCTTACAATGACACCTCTTTTTGAAGAGTGTCAGCGGCGATGCAAAGGAGCAGCGGCTTTGGACTATCAGAAACTGGAAACAGTGTGCCGTCGGGCCGCGCTGCAGGCTGGCGCAAAGATCATGGAGATTTACCAGTCGCCGGATTTTGAGGTTAAGACAAAATCAGATGCCAGCCCCGTGACCGAAGCGGATGAGGCGGCCGATGCCATGATCTCGGCCATTCTGAAGGCCGAATTTCCGGATACGCTGATTGTGACCGAAGAACAGGCTGACAGCCATGTCCAACAGGCCGCGAATTTCCTGATCGTCGATCCGCTGGATGGAACCAAGGAATTTGTCAAACGGCGCGGCGATTTCACCGTCAATATCGCCTATGTCGAAAATGGCGTGCCGGTGCGCGGCGTGGTCTATGCGCCCGCGCGCGACCGGTTGTTCTATACCCGCGCCGATGGGTCCTCGGTCGAAGAAAGCGGCGCACATGCCTTGGATCAGGTGGGGGCGGTAGCACCCATTCACGTGTCGACCCCGGACAATGATGCGCTGATTGTCGTGGCTTCGAAATCGCACCGCGATCAGGCGACCGACGACTATATCTCGAAATACGCCGTGGCCGATATGACCGGCGCCGGATCGTCGCTGAAGTTCTGTCTGGTGGCAACGGGCGAGGCTGATCTTTACCCCCGGCTGGGGCGCACGATGGAATGGGACACCGCCGCCGGTCACGCGGTTCTGAACGGCGCTGGTGGACAGGTCGTGCGCTTCGATGACCATACGCCGCTGACCTATGGCAAATCCGGTTACGAGAACCCGTTTTTCATCGCTCTGGCGCCGGGCACCGCGCTGAAAGGGGCATAATGTCGGTTCTGATCGCGATCCCCGCGCGCTATGCCTCGACCCGGTATCCGGGCAAGCCGCTGGTGATGTTGAAAGGCGCGGACGGGCAGGAAAAGAGCCTGATCCAGCGTTCGTGGGAGGCCGCGCAGGCGGTGTCCGGCGACCACCGGGTCGTGGTGGCCACCGATGATGCGCGCATCCGCGACGCGGCGCAGGCCTTCGGGGCCGAGGTGGTGATGACCTCGGAAAACTGCGCCAACGGAACCGAACGCTGCGCCGAAGCCTTCGATGCGCTGGGCGGCGGGTTCGACATAGTGGTCAACCTGCAGGGCGACGCCCCGCTGACACCCGCCTGGTTCATCGAGGATCTGGTGGCCGGGCTGCGCGCCGATCCGGTGGCCGAGGTGGCAACGCCGGTGCTGCGCTGCGACGGGCGGATGCTGAAGGACTTGCTGAACGACCGCCGCGAAGGGCGCGTGGGCGGCACAACAGCCGTGTTCGGTACCGACCACAAGGCGCTGTATTTCTCGAAAGAGGTGATCCCCTATACCGGCAAACCCTATGCTGATGACGTGGAAACCCCGGTGTTTCACCATGCCGGCGTCTATGCCTATCGGCCCGCGGCGCTGGCGGCCTATTCGCGCTGGTCCTCGGGTCCGTTGGAACAGCTCGAGGGGCTGGAACAATTGCGGTTTCTGGAACGCGAACGCCCGGTTCTATGCGTCGAGGTCGAAGCCCGCGGGCGCCAGTTCTGGGAGCTGAACAACCCCGAAGATGTGCCCAAGATCGAGACGATGCTGGCCGAAATGGGCGTCAAATAGTGTCTGGGCCCCCGGTCAGTGTCGTGGTCGTCAGCCACGCCCGACCGGAGGCTTTGCGCCTGTGCCTGCTGGCGCTGCAATTCCAGATGTATCCGGATTTCGAGGTCATCGTTGTGGCCGACAAGCCGGGGCTGGCGGCGGTCCGCAGATTGGATTTTGCCGACCGGGTGAAAACAGTCGAAAATGCCCAGATCGGCATCGCCCGCGCCCGCAATCTGGGCGTGGCGCAGGCAGCGGGCGATATCGTTGCCTTTCTGGATGACGATGCGGTGGCCGATCCCTATTGGCTGACCCATCTGGTGGCCGCCTTTGAGGGTGCAAAGGTTGTCGCCGCCGGTGGCTTTGTGCGCGGTCGCAATGGTATTTCCTATCAGTGGACCGGTGGGCAAATCACCGAAACAGCCGATCCGTTGCCATTGCAGATGACGGATATGGCCCCCAAGACCTTTGCCGGCGAACGCGGTAAATCGGTGGTCACGCTGGGGGTCAACATGGCGTTCCGCCGTCAGGCCTTGTGTGACATCGGCGGGTTCGATCCGGCCTTTCGGTTTCATCTGGAAGAGGCTGACGTCAATCTGCGCCTGTCGCGGGCCGGTGGGGCGACAGCGGTGGTGCCCTTGGCGCAGGTCCACCACATGCGTGCGGCCAGCATCTGGCGCAGCCATGCCCGTGCGCCCAAATCGCTGTTTGACGTGGGCGCCAGCACCGCGATGTTCCTGCGCAAACATGCGCCGGTGGCGACTCACCCTGACGCTTTGGATCGGCTTAGGACGCACCACCGCCGCCGCAATCTGCAATATATGGTCGACGGTGACCTGGAACCTCGGGACGTTCGCTTTTTGTCAAAATCGCTTGAGCAGGGCATCGCCTTTGGGGTGAGCGAGCAAATTCCAGCACATGCTATAGAAGAATCGGTCGCATCTGCGTTCAAACCGTTCACCCGGCTGAAAACCGCAGGTCCAACCCATGTGGCTGGACGGTTTTGGCAGGGCAAAAGCCTGCGCAGGGCGGCGCGGAAACTGGCGGCGGATCGGCACCCGACCAGCGTTTTTTTGTTAAGCCCGACAATGCTTTACCACCGGCGCAGGTTTGATGCGGACGGGTATTGGACGCAAAGCGGTGGCCTGTTTGGCCGCGCGGACCGCAGCGAACCGATCTTTCAAAAATACGGCTTTCGGGCGCGCGTTGCACAAGAGGCGGCGCGGATTTCCGAAACCGGAACCATTCCGGCATCATTTCGCCGACAAGATGCTGCAGGCGCGAAGTGACCATGCAGCAGGTGAAAAAAATGCTTAAATTTTAACGGGGTCGACATTAAACTAGAAGCAACCCAAAATCGAACAAACTTGTGCCTTTTAGCTGGTGTTGTCCTAGGTTCGAGTCTGAAATCCTGAGGTTAGGTGGAAACATGACAAGTAAAGTAACCAAGGCGATATTTCCCGTCGCAGGTTTGGGAACCCGATTCCTGCCCGCAACCAAATCAGTGCCAAAAGAAATCATGACATTGGTCGACAGACCGTTGATCCAATATGCGATCGACGAATGCCGGGCGGCAGGCATCAACGAATTCATCTTTGTGACCTCACGCGGGAAAAGTGCGTTGGAGGATTATTTTGACAGCGCGCCGATTTTGGAGGCAGAGCTGCGTCGCAAAGGTAAAACCGATCTTCTGGACGTTCTGAATTCCACCAACGTTGAAAGCGGCGGCATCGCCTATATTCGCCAGCAACAGGCAATGGGTCTGGGTCACGCCGTTTGGTGCGCGCGTCGTCTGATCGGGAACGAACCCTTTGCCGTGGTGTTGCCGGACGATGTGATCGCGGCGGAAAAGCCCTGTCTTCAGCAAATGGTCGAAGCTTACGAAGAGACCGGGGGCAACATGGTTGCCGCGATGGAGGTTCCGCACGAAAAGACCTCGGCCTACGGTATTCTGGACGTCAAGGACGACATGGGGTCGATGGTTTCGGTCCAGGGCATGGTCGAAAAACCCAAGGAAAACGCGCCTTCCAATCTGGCGGTGATCGGGCGCTATATCCTGACACCGAAAGTCATGGACAATATCACCCGCCTGAAACAAGGCGCTGGCGGTGAAATTCAACTGACCGATGCGATTGCCGCCGAAATCGGCGGCGAAGATGGCGTTTTCGGGTTCCGGTTCCGGGGGCAGCGGTTTGATTGCGGGTCCAAGGCCGGTTTCTTGCAGGCCACGGTTGCCTTTGGTCTGGCGCGCGAGGATCTGCGCGACGAATTCTCGCAATTTCTGCGCGAGATGTCGGCTGTCGGCAAAGCTGCGCAGTAATCCGGCGCAATGCAGCATGTTCTGGTCACCGGCGGTGCGGGCTATATCGGGTCGCACGCCTGTAAAGTATTAAGTGCGGCGGGGTTTATCCCGGTTACCTATGACAACCTGTCCACCGGTTGGCAGGATGCCGTCAAATTCGGCCCGTTCGAGCAGGGCGATCTGCTGGACCGCGCCCGGCTGGATCAGGTTTTTGCGCGGTATCAGCCGGTCGCCGTCATGCATTTTGCCGCCCTCAGCCTTGTGGGCGATGCGATGCGCGATCCGGGCCGGTATTGGCGCAACAATCTGACGGGGTCTTTGACCTTGATCGAGGCGGCGGTGGCCGCCGGCTGTCTGAACTTCGTCTTCTCATCGACCTGCGCGACCTATGGCGATCAGGACGGCGTGCTGCTGGACGAAAACAGCCCCCAGGCGCCGCTGAACGCCTATGGCGCGTCGAAACGCGCGATCGAGGATGTTCTGGCGAATTTCGAGGCGAGCCATGGCCTGCAATCGGTGATTTTCCGCTATTTCAACGTGGCAGGTGCCGATCCCGACGGCGAGGTGGGCGAATTTCACCGGCCGGAAACCCATCTGATCCCGCTATTGCTGGATACGGTCGCGGGAACGCGGTCGGCCCTGACCATTCACGGCACCGATTACGACACCCCAGACGGCACCTGCATGCGGGATTATGTCCATGTTATGGATCTGGTTCAGGCCCATGTGCAGGGGCTGGAATGGCTGCAGGAGGGCAAGGGCAGCCGGGTGTTCAATCTGGGCACAGGCACGGGATTTTCGGTGCGACAGGTGATTGAACAAAGCGCTGTCGTGACCAATCAGAAAGTACCCTATAACGAGGGCCCGCGCCGTGGCGGGGATGCCGCGTTTCTGGTGTCCGGCAGTTCGCGCGCCCTGTCCGAACTGGGGTGGACACCCAAACGTTCCAATCTGGAGACGATGATCGCAGATGCCTGGCGCTGGCACCAAAACGGCAAATACGACCGATAGCCCCCCGGCCCGCCTGTTGGATCTGACGCGGCTGGTGTCGCGGGTCGGGCATGGGCCGTGGACGGGCGTTGATCGGGTCGAAATGGCCTATCTGACCCGGCTTTTGGCTGAAACAGTGCCGTTTTATGGGCTGGTGCGCACTGCGCTTGGGTTCGTGCTGTTGGACCGCAGGGGTGCGGAGTCTTTGGCGCAGCGGTTGACGGGGGTCCAGCCTTGGGGGCCTGCCGATCTGATCGGCCGTTTGAACCGGCGATTGCCTGAGGCGCGCAAACAGGCCGAGGCGGATGTACGGCGGTTGGCGATTGCGCGGTGTCGGCCTGCCGGGTTGGGGCGCATGTTGCAACGCCACCTGCCGCCGGGCGTGTCCTATGTGAATGTCGGGCACAGCAATCTGAGGGATCGCGTTCTCGACGCCGTGCATTCCGTTCCAGGCGGGCGGATTGCGGTATTGCTGCACGATACGTTGCCTTTGGAGCACCCGGAGTTTTTCGATCCGGAGACGCCCAAACTGTTTGCTGAGAAACTAAGGGCGGTCGCGCGTGCCGCCGACAGGGTGATCTTTACCACCCGCGACGCACAGCAGCTGGCCGGGGCGTATCTACAGCAGGCGGGGCGCGTGCCGGACAGTGTCGTGGCTTTGCTGGGGACGCAGATACTGCGCCCGGATGCGGCGCATCTGCCGAAGGGGCTGGATGTATCGGCACCTTATTTCGTGACCGTCGGCACAATCGAGCCGCGCAAAAACCATGCGCTGTTGCTGGATGTCTGGGATCGGTTTTACGCCGACCTCGACCCGGGCCAAATCCCGCGCCTGTTGATCCTGGGCAATCGCGGTTGGCGCAATGACGCGGTGTTTCACCGGCTGGATACCGCCCCCTATATGGGACGGTATGTGGTCGAACTGCCGGGGCTGGATGACGCCGCGATGGCCGCCGTGCTGGCGGGTGCCGCTGGCGCCCTGTTTCCCAGCCATGCCGAAGGGTTCGGGATGCCCCCGGTCGAAGCCGCCCAGCTGGGGGTCCCGGTTGTGGTCGCCGATTTGCAGGTCTACCGGGAAACGCTTGGGGAATTCCCCGTTTACCTGAATGATTCGGATGCGTATTCTTGGCGCAAGACAATCGAAAAGATGTCACAAGCAAAAAGGATTCAAGGGGCGCCTGACAAACAGGCAATGCAGTTACCGACGATCCCGTCGTGGGATGCGCATTTCGCAGTTGTCTTGAAACAGATTTAGGGTTGGCCCCCGTTCATGGTGGATGAGCAGACGCAGATATGAGACTTTTATCGACATATCGCCTGCGGCTCCGCCGTAGAAGGCTGCGGATGCGGGCCTTTCGGAAACGCCGGGATCTGAAGATGGCCGTGGATCGGACGGGTCAGATCGGGGGCGATGATGTCCTGTTGTTCTGCACCTTGCGCAACGAACGGGTGCGCCTTCCGTATTTCCTGAAATATTACCGTAAGCTGGGCATCGAACATTTTCTGTTCGTGGACAACGGATCGGACGACGGCAGCCTGGAATATCTGCGCGAACAGCCCGATGTGTCGGTCTGGACCACCACCAAAAGCTATCGGCGGTCGCGGTTCGGTGTGGATTGGCTGAACTGGCTGCAACGCAAATATGCGCATGGGCATTGGACGCTGGTCGTCGATGTGGATGAGTTTTTTGTCTATCCGTTCTGCGATACCCGGCCGATACAGGCGCTGACCGATTGGCTGGACGGGTCCGGTTTGCGGTCGTTCGGGGCGATGTTGCTGGACATGTATCCCAAGGGTCCGATCGACGCACAGCCCTATTGCGAAGGGCAGGACCCGTTCGAAATCGCGTCGTGGTTTGACAGCGGCAACTATACGATCCGACCGAACCGGCGCTATCGGAACCTGTGGATTCAGGGCGGGCCGCGCGCGCGCATGTTCTTTGCCGACCGACCCGAAGAGGCCCCGTCGCTGAACAAAATCCCGCTGGTCAAATGGGATCGCAGCTATGTCTATGCGACCTCGACCCACACGCTTTTCCCGCGCGACCTGAACATGGTGTTCGACGCGCAGGGGGGCGAAAAAGCCTCGGGAATGTTGTTGCACGCCAAGTTTCTGGACACGTTCCTGACCCGCACGGAAGAAGAGATCGCCCGCAACCAGCACTATAAAAACAGCCGCGAATACAGGGCCTATAAACAGAAAATGGGCGAAGACCGGGACATGTGGTGCAAATGGTCCGAGCGGTATATCAACTGGCGCCAGCTTGAAATCCTGGGCCTTTTGTCAAAAGGAAACTGGGTGTGAGCGTCGGGTTCATCATGATGGTGCACACGGCGCTGGATCGTGCCGGGGCCGTGGCGCGCCATTGGGCAACCAGCGGATGCCCGGTCGTCATTCACGTCGACCGACAGGTGAAAACGGATAAATACAACGCCTTTGTCACCTCTCTTGAAGATTTGGAAAATGTCGTGTTCTGCCCCCGTAAACGGGTCGAATGGGGCACCTGGTCGATGGTTGCGGCGACACAGGCCGCGGCCACGGTCATGCTGGATCGGTTCGCCGAGGTGCGGCATGTCTATCTGGCGTCGGGATCGTGCCTGCCCCTGCGCCCGGTGCAAGAGCTTACGGCCTATCTGGACAATCACCCGCAGACCGATTTCATCGAATCCGTCACCACCTATGATGTGCCCTGGACCGTGGGTGGGTTGGACAAAGAGCGTTTCTTGCTGCGGTTTCCCTTTTCGTGGAAAAACCACCGCGCGCTGTTTGATCGCTATGTTCAGCTGCAACGGCGCCTTGGGTATCGGCGCAAATTGCCCGCCGGTCTGATCCCGCATCTTGGATCGCAGTGGTGGTGCCTGACGCGGCAAACGCTGTCGGCCATTCTGGAAAGCCCTGATCGCGGGCTTTATGATCGCTATTTCTCCAAGGTGTGGATTCCGGATGAAAGCTATTTTCAGACTCTGGCCAGACACTACAGCACCCATATCGAAAGCCGCTCGCTGACCCTGTCCAAGTTTGATTTTCAGGGAAAGCCGCATGTTTTCTATGACGATCACATCCAGTTGCTGCGGCGGTCGGATTGCTTTGTCGCGCGCAAAATCTGGCCGCAGGCGGATCGGTTGTATGCAAGCTTTCTGTCGAACGATCCGGCCGTGACCAAGAACGCAGAGCCAAATCCGGGCAAGATTGACCGGCTGTTTGCTGGCGCGGCGGACCGCCGCATCCGTGGTCGGGCGGGCCTGTATATGCAAAGCCGCTATCCCGAACACAGGCGCGACAGCGGGAAAACCAGCGATCCCTATTCGGTGTTCGAAGGGTTTGCCGAACTGTTCGAGAATTTTGAACATTGGTTGGGCAAAACGATTGTGGGGCGGGTGCATGGCCATCTGTTTCACCCCGACCGGGTTCATTTTGCGGGGGGCGAACGGGTCTATAACGGCGCGATGAGCGACAGCGCCAAGATCCGCGATTACGAGCCAAAGTCTTTTCTGACCAACCTGATCTGGAACACCCGCGGCGAACGCCAGTGTTTCCAGTTCGGGCCCGGCGATCGGCAGGGCATCAGCGGGTTCATTGCCAGCGATCCGAACGCTCAGATATCGGTCATCACCGGGGCCTGGGCGATCCCGCTGTACAAATCAAACCAGGGGTTTGCCGATATCCGCAAACAAGCCGCCCTGTTGCAGCGGATCGAAGGCGAGCATCTGGAAATTCTGCGCGGGGCGCATGCAACGGCGCGGGTTCGCATTTGGACCTTGGCGGAATTTGCGCAAAGCCCGATGGAACATCTGCAAGAGATCATCGATGAAGTGGCGCCAGCCGGATTGCGCCGGCTGAGCGAGGCGCCGAAAATGGCGGATCTGGCGGGGTTCGGCCAGTTTTTGCAGAATCTCAAAAATCAGGGGATGGACCCCTATCTGGTGGGGGATTATTCGGTCGACCGCGATCCCGATATGCTGCCCCCCCGCCAGACCAAACCCTATCTGGTGCGATAGATGGCCGTGGATTTTGATCAATTCGTCGTCGTGGCGGGGATGCGCACCGGGTCGAATTTTCTGCAAGAGACCCTGAACGAGATACCGGGCATCACCTGCCACGGGGAACTGTTCAATCCGCATTTCGTCGGCAAGAAAAATGCGTCCGAGATGTTTGGCGTCACCCTGGCCGCACGCGAGGCCGATCCGTTTTCCCTGCTGTCCGCGATGAAATCCAACAGCGATGGCATGCCGGGGTTCCGGTTGTTTGACGGCCACGATCCACGGGTGATCGACGATCTGTTGGGCGACCGGCGCTGCGCCAAGATCATTCTGACCCGCAACCCGCTGGAAAGCTATGTCTCGCTCAAGATCGCGCGCGAAACCGATCAGTGGAAGCTGATGAACGAAAAGCGCCGCAAGACGGCGATGATCGACTTTGATCTGGCCGAGTTCGAGACGTATCTGGACGAAACCCAGGCCTTTCAGTTGCGGATTCAGGGCGCGCTTCAACGGTCGGGGCAAACCGGGTTTTACCTGTCCTACGACGATCTGGGCGATGTCGGTGTCATGAATGGTCTGGCCCGGTTTCTGGGGATGAAAGCGGTGCTGAAATCCGTGTCGAAAACCCTGAAACGGCAGAACCCCGAACCGCTGCAACAGAAAGTCAGGAATTATGACGAGATGCGGCAGGCGCTGGCGACGCTGGACCGGTTCAACCTAAGCCGGACGCCGAATTTCGAACCCCGGCGCGGGCCGGTTGTGCCCGGCTATGTCGCGGCGGCCCGGACCGGGGCGTTGTACATGCCGATCAAGGGGGGGCCCGTGCCGCAGGTCAAGGCGTGGCTTGCCGCGCTGGACGGGGTCGGGGGCGATGATCTGCGGCGGGGCTTTACTCAGAAATCGCTGCGCCAGTGGAAACGTCAACATCCCGGCCATCGCAGCTTTACCGTGGTCAGCCACCCGGTCTGGCGCATTCATACGACGTTTTGCCGGTATATTCTGGGGACAGGGCCGGACGCCTATAGCGATTTGCGCGACATGCTCAGGCGTGCGCATAAGTTGGACATCCCCAAGGACGGGCCGAATGATCGATATGGCCCCGCTGAACACCGCGCCGCGTTTCTAAGCTTTCTGGCGTTTCTGAAGCTGAACCTGAACGGCCAGACCAGTGTTCGGGTGGCGTCGTCCTGGGCCTCGCAGACCAATCTGTTGCAGGGCATGGCCGATTTCACCTTGCCCGATATGGTGCTGCGACAGGAAAACCTGCAGGCCGATCTGGCGATCCTTGCGGGGCAGATCGGGCACGATCCGATCCCGCTGCCCGATGAGGGCGCCGAGGGTCCGGTTACGTTAGAGGCGATCTATGACGCGGAAATAGAGGCGGCGGTGCGCGACCTCTATCAGCGGGACTATATGAATTTCGGGTATCGCGCCTGGCGCTAGGCGGCCTGATGGGCCAGTGTCTCGGTCAGCACGGCGTGCAGGATGGCCGGGTCCGTATTGGCCCGCAGTTTGTCGCGGATCGCAGGTTCGCGCAGGGTGCGCGATACCAGAGCCAGAGATTTCAGGTGGGTCACGCCGGAATCCAGCGGCGCGAACAGGGCAAACACCAGATCGACAGGCTGACGATCGACGGAATCAAAATCCAAGGCTTTTTCCAGACGCAAAAATGCGCCTGACACGGATTCCAGCCCCGGAAGACGCGCGTGGGGCAGCGCAACGCCAGCCCCCACGCCCGTCGGTCCAAGGCTTTCGCGTTCCTGCAGGGCATCGATCACGTCGCTGGCTTTCAGGCCATAGGCGGACGCGGCGATTTCTCCCAGATCCTGGAACAGCCGCTTTTTACTTGTGAGAGTGCCAAAAACCTTAACGGCTTCGGGCTTTAGAATGCTCGAAAGTATCATGGACCTTGTTTCGGTTGATCAGCGTCGTCGGACGCAGTGTTTCATTTCAGTTACGGGTCAATCCAGCCGATATTTCCATCTTCGCGACGGTGAACGACGTTGACGCCTCCTGTTTTTTCATTGCGGAAGACAAGAAGGGTCTCGCCTGCCAGTTCCATCTGCATCACGGCCTCGCCCACCGACAGGGATGGGATATTGGTTTCCATCTCTGCGATGATCATCGGCTGAAGCGATTCAGGCTCCGAATCCTCTGCCTCTTCAGTGCCCGCGAGGATATACGAGGAACCGCCCAACAGTTCAACTGGTTGTGTTCTTTCCCTATGATGGTCTTTCAGGCGGCGCTTGTACCGGCGCAGTTGCTTTTCCATCTTGTCGCAGCACCCGTCAAAGGCGGCGTAAATTTCAACAGCATGCGCGCGGGCCTGAGCGGTCAACCCTGTCGATAGATGTACCGTGGCCTCGCACACATATTCATGAGCGTTGCGTGAGAATATGACTTGGGCGTCGATCGGGCGTTCGGCATATTTGTCGACCACCACACCCAGTTCATCCTTTACGTGCGATTGCAGGGCATCGCCAATGTCAATCTGCTTTCCGCTGATTTGATATTGCATACATACTCCTCTGGGTTGATTTTTTTGATTGGCGCTTTGATGCAAAAGCGCGAATTCTGAAGCTTACCGCTTGTTGCTTTGCATCCCCGTCTTTTGGGGAGGGGGTGTACGCAAAGCGAGCAGGCGCTTTCGTTCGAACGATGATGGAATGTTCATGCATCCCCTGTATTTGGCGACAGTTCGACGGGCGATGTCAACGCCTTCTCGTCTGAGAACTGCGGCAATTTCGTCATCATTCATCACCGCCCCGTGTGATTCAGCGTCAACAAGCTGTCGGATTCGATGTTGAACGGTAAAGGTTGAAACCACCGTTCCGTCGTCTTTGGTCAGCGACGGGGACAGCAAATTCGCGAAAGGTATCGTCACGCCGTTAAAACCAAGTGCTTTGCCGGCAATTGCACGGCCAACGGTTGACGGGTGCAGACCCAATGTCTGTGCCAGATCAATACGCGACAGCGGCAACAGATGTTCGGGACCGTTTGTAAAGAACAGTTGTTGTTTGGCCAGCACTGCGGTGGCAACGTCCAGCAGGGTTTGGCCCCGGTACCGCAGGGCGCGCAGCAGTCTTTCGGCCGGGCGCAGATTGGCCTGGGCTAAGCTGCTGTCATGCTCCAGATTCGAGACTAATTCAGCGTCCAACACCACATCCGGCACCGACGCGCGGTTCAGCGACAGCGTGAACCCGCCAGCGCCATCGGGGTTTACCATGACCTCGGGGATCAACAGGCCAGCAGTGTCGCCAAAACCGCTGGCGGGTCGGGGCGACAGGGTTCTGATCAGCTGTGCCAGATGTTCCAGCCGGGTGCGGGGCAGGCCGGTTTTCTGCGCGGCCCTGGCCCAGCGCCCTTCGATCAGAAGTTCCAGATTGGCACAGACCGTTTCGGCCTCATCCCTGGGGACGCCTGTGCGCATCAGCTGCAGCGTCAGGCTTTCGACAAGGGTGCGGGCGGCGATGCCGGGCGGGTCGCAGGCCTGAAGCGCCGCAATGGCCAGCTCAACCGACGCGGGCGCAATATCGAAGGTCTGGGCAAGTTCCGCTGTGGTGCTGGCCAGATACCCATCGTCGGTCAGATCGCCGGTCAGCAGCTTGGCAAGGGCCGCAATATCGCGGCCCAGTGGCATTTCCGAGATCTGGCGACACAGGCTGTCGGTCAGGGATTCGGGGCGGGACCAGTTCTCAAGGGTTTGCGGCTGGCCCGAGCCGGTGGGGACCTCGGGGTCGTTGATGACCAACAGCGGGTTTTCCGCGGCCTGCTGCCGGATCTCTGCAATCAGGTCGATGGTCGACAGTTGCAACAGCGATAACGTCTGGACAAGCCCGGGCGTCAGGGAAATCCGTTGCGTCTGACGGATATCAAGGCGCGGTTTCAGTGCCATCAAGCCCCCCGCGGCAGAATATCACGAGATGCGAAAGCTTTGACCCAGATAGACCCGGCGGACGTTTTCATCCTTGACGACTTCCTCTGTGGTGCCGCTCATCAGCACCTTGCCATCATGCAGGATGTAGGCCCGGTCGACAATCTCAAGGGTTTCGCGGACGTTGTGGTCGGTGATCAACACGCCGATCCCGCGCTTTTTCAGGTCGTGCACAAGGTTGCGAATTTCGCCGACCGCAATCGGATCGACCCCGGCAAAGGGTTCGTCCAGCAACAGATATTTCGGATCGGCGGCCAGGCAGCGGGCGATTTCGACGCGGCGGCGTTCGCCCCCCGACAGGGACAGGGCCGGTGCGCGGCGCAGGTGCCCGATCGAAAATTCGGACAGCAACTCTTCCAGCAGCTCGCGGCGTTTGTGGCGGTCGGGTTCAGAGATTTCGAGGATGGCCAGAATATTGTCTTCGACACTGAGGCCGCGAAAAATGCTGACCTCCTGTGGCAGATAGCCGATGCCCATTTTGGCCCGCCGGTACATCGGCAGATTGGTCACATCGCGGCCATCTATGATGACATTGCCGCCTTCGGGGGTGATCAGCCCGGCGATGGAATAAAAGCAGGTGGTCTTACCCGATCCGTTCGGCCCCAACAGCGCGACAACCTCGCCCCGGTCAAGATCCAGGCTGACATCGCGGATGATCGGGCGCCGCTTATAGCTTTTGCGCAGGTTGACGATTTTCAGCCCAAGCGCCCCGTCAGAGATCCGCAGGTCGGGGGCCGAGGTCATTCGGTGCTGCCGGTCTGGAAGATCGTTTTCACCCGGCCTTCCATTACGCCTTTGCCGGTGTCCAGATCGATCACCAGCCGGTCACCCGACAGGGCATTCTGGCCCTGGGTCAACAGCACGTTGCCGGTCATCACCACCGATCCGGTGTCGATGGTGTAAACGGCCTTCTCCGATTCGGCCGCTTCGGCGCCGTTCACCAGCACAACGTCGCCGGTTGCCTGCATTTCCGAAATCCGGCCTGTCACTTCGCCATTTTCAGTGGCGTATTCCACTTTGACCCGATTGGCCGACAGGCGCATCGTGCCCTGCCCGACCAACACGTCGCCGGTGAAGATCGCTGTTCCGGCGGCCTGATCGACGTTCAGCTGATCCGCGGTCACCTCGACCGGCAGTTCGCTGTCATGCTGCAGCCCGCCAAAGGCCACGGGGGTGCCCTGCGCAGAGGCAAGAATGGGCAAAATCGCTAAGGCAACAGCCGCAAGGCCGATCCGCAAATGAAACACGTTCTATCCTCTTATTCCTGCGGGTCGTATATCAGCTTCACCCGGTCCTTGAAAACCAGAAGATACTGGCCCGGCGCGTCGGTGTCTTCTTCCAGCGTCATATGGCCTGCGGTCAGCTTTCCAAGGGGCCCATCGGCGTTGATCGTGGTGTCCGCGACCACCGAGGTCTGATCCAGCGCGGTGGTCAGCCGTTCGGTGGTGATGTGATATCCCGTCGATGTGTCGATCACGACATCGCCGTCCAATACGGCAAACCCCTTGCCGGTGTCT
Source organism: uncultured Paracoccaceae bacterium (assembly GCA_947500775.1). Classification (GTDB taxonomy): domain Bacteria; phylum Pseudomonadota; class Alphaproteobacteria; order Rhodobacterales; family Rhodobacteraceae; genus CANMTD01. The sequence goes on along the minus strand of CANMTD010000005.1, from coordinate 135,791 downwards.
ATTTCACCCTGATCCGAGGTGATGCGCACATCGGTGCCATCGGTGAATTCCAGCCGGGCCGTCAGGTCGGTCGCTTCGGCGCGATCGGGGTTGGTGATATCCGGGCGCGCCGTGCGGGCCGTTACCGCAATGGCAGTGCCGTCCTTGGTGACGCTGGTATAATTCGGGGCGCTGACCCGTTGTTCGCGCACGATCTGATCCACATCCACCTTGGAATAGGGAATGGCCTGGGTCGGGTCGATGGTACGTGAGAACAGGAACAGCGTGGACAACAGCGCCAGCGCGGCCAGCGGCAGAACGATTTTTACCGCCGCGATGAAGCGTGAATAGCTGTTGTCGGATGCAACCATGATCCCTAGGCCACCCCGGCGCGCAGGCAGTCGTGAATGTGCAGGATGCCCTCGGCGTTGCCCGGGCCGTCGGGGTTCACCACGAACAGGCAGGTCACCTTGCGGTCATTCATCACGGCCAGCGCCTTTTCGGCCAATGCGTCGGGGGCGATGGTCAGCGGGTCCTGCGTCATCACCTGATCGGCGGTCAGATCCAGCAACCCCTGCATGTTCCGGCGCAAATCGCCGTCGGTGACGATCCCCAGCAGTTTGCCATCCGCGTTGGCCACGCCGACGACGCCGAACCCTTTCTGGCTGATGACCAGCAGGGCCTCGCTCATCGGGGTGCCTGTGGGCACCACCGGCAGTTCACCCGCCCCGTGCATCAGGTCGCGCACCTTGGACAGCTGCGCGCCCAGCTTGCCGCCGGGGTGGAATTCGCGGAAATGTTCGGGGGTGAAATTGCGATGTTCCATCAGCGCGATGGCCAGCGCATCGCCCAGCGCCAGCGTCATGGTGGTCGAGGTCGTGGGGACGATGCCAGTATCGCAGGCCTCGGCCACTTTGGGCAATAACAGGGCCACATCCGCTTCGCGCAGCAGGGTCGAATTTGCGCGCCCTGCCACCCCGATCAACGGGATCGAAAACCGGCGGGTATAGGCCACGATATCGGCCAGTTCGGGGGTTTCGCCCGAATTGGACAGCACCAGCGCCACATCGCCCCGCGCCAGCATGCCCAGATCGCCGTGGCTGGCCTCGGCCGGATGCACGAAATGCGCGGGCGTCCCGGTCGAGGCCAGCGTCGCCGCGATCTTGCGCGCGATATGGCCCGATTTCCCCATGCCCGAGATGATAACCCGGCCGGGCGCGTTCAGGATAAGATCCACCGCCTCGGCAAAGCTGCCGTTCAGGCTGTCGGCCAATTGGGACAGGGCCTCCGCCTCGCGGGTGATGACGCGGCGCCCGGTGTCCAGAAAGGTGCTGTGGTTGTTGCCCATCGGATCAGTGCGAAAAAATGTCGATGTCGGGCCAGCCGGCCAGATCAAGCTTGGCACGGGTCGGCAGGAAATCGAAACAGGCCTGCGCCAGTTCGCTGCGCCCTTCGCGGGCCAGACGCAGGTCCAGCTCATCCCGCAGCCGGTGCAGATACAGCACGTCCGAGGCGGCATAGGACAGCTGCGCATCGGTCAGCTTATCCGCGCCCCAGTCCGAGCTTTGCTGTTGCTTCGACACATCGACGCCCAGCAGTTCCTGCAGCAGCATTTTCAGCCCGTGACGGTCGGTATAGGTGCGGATCAGTTTCGACGCGATCTTGGTGCAATAAACGGGGGCGGCCAGCGTGCCAAACGCGTTTTCCATCGCGGCAATGTCGAACCGCCCGTAATGAAACAGCTTCAGCACATTCGGATCGGCCAGCATCCGGCACAGGTTGGGCGCCTCTGTCTGGCCTTTTTCGACCTGAACCAGATGGGCATTGCCGTCGCCGCCGGACATCTGCACCACGCACAGGCGGTCACGATGCGGGTTCAGCCCCATGGTTTCGCAGTCAATCGCCACGACAGGGCCCAGATCCAGCCCATCGGGCAGATCGTTCTTGTAAAGATAGTTTGCCAATTCAGTCTCATTTCCTGCGGATTTCACCTTTCAGATACGTGCTTCGCCGCGTGAACTCAACCATCGCCGGGGTTTGAGCCTGTGGTTGGCGCGGATTGACGCAGTGACGGTCAACAGCAGGGGAAGGAATTGTCTGATTGGTGCGATTTGATCCGGGTTTCAGCGCCGAGTCGGTAAAACCAAAGGACACAATGCCCCAAGGGGCCGATAGTGTTTATCAAATCTAAGGGGAATTTGGTGCCCAGGAGAGGACTCGAACCTCCACATCGTTGCCAATACTAGCACCTGAAGCTAGCGCGTCTACCAATTCCGCCACCTGGGCAGGTGTCGTGAAGCCGCGATGTATAACCGGGCGCGGGCGGTGTCAACGGGGATTGTCACAGAATCTGCACTTCTTGGATATCCGCTTGTTTGCAGAGGGACAGAAAGCTATTCAGACAGGGAAAAGAAGGCATGGAGGCATCAGGATGTCCAAGCTTGTGACCATCTACGGCGGTTCGGGGTTTGTTGGGCGCTATATCGCGCGGCGCATGGCGAAAGAAGGCTGGCGCGTGCGGGTCGCGGTGCGCCGCCCGAACGAGGCGCTTCATGTCCGGCCATACGGCGTTGTCGGGCAGGTGGAGCCGGTGTTCTGCAACATCCGCGACGATGCCTCGGTGCAAAGCGTGATGCAGGGCGCGGATGCGGTTGTGAACTGTGTCGGCGTGCTGAACGAGGTCGGCAAGAACAAGTTCGACGCGGTCCAGCACGAAGGCGCCGAACGGATTGCCCGGCTGGCGGCGCAATCGGGTGTCGATACTCTGGTGCATCTGTCGGCGATCGGTGCCGACAGCGAGGCCGACAGCAAATACGCCACCTCCAAAGGTCTGGGCGAAGAGGGTGTTCTACAACATTTCCCCGGCGCGGTGATCCTGCGCCCATCGGTGATTTTCGGGGCCGAGGACCAATTTTTCAACCGCTTCGCGTCAATGTCGCGGTTCGGGCCGTTCCTGCCGCTGGTGGGGGGCAATACGCGGTTTCAGCCGGTCTATGTCGATGATGTCGCAAAGGCGGCTGTGGCGGGTGTTCTGGGTCAGGCCCCGGCTGGGATCTATGAATTGGGCGGGCCCGAGGTCGCCACGCTGCGCGCGCTGGTCGAAAAGATGCTGGATGTCATCCACCGCCGCCGCGTGATCATCAATAAACCGTTCTTTGCGGGCCGCATTCTGGCCGGTTTGCTGGATTTCGGGCAGGCGGTGACGCTGGGCCTGTTCACCAATTCGATCCTGACCCGGGATCAGGTCAAATCCCTGCGCCACGACAATGTCGTCGGCGATGGCGCCAAGGGGCTGGCCGATCTGGGGATCACGCCGACGGCGATGGAAACGATCATGCCCGAATATCTGTGGCGGTTCCGCCCACAGGGTCAGTATGACGATATCACCGCCTCGGCCAGGAACCTGAAGACCTAGCTGTAGGCCACGGCCAGCAGAATCACGCCCAGCACGATCCGGTAAAGGACGTAGGGCGTGAAACTGACGCTGCGCAACAGGCGCATCATCAGGGTCAGCGCCAGCAACGCCGAGGCAAAGGCAAAGACCGCCGCAATGGCGCCATCGCGGGCGGCGGCGGCATCGGCTGTCATCGCGACCTCGGCCCCCAGCAGGGCGCCCGAGGCGATGATCGTCGGGATCGACATCAGCATCGACAGCCGCGCGGCATCAGACCGGCCATAGCCCAGCATCCGCGCCCCCGAAATGGTGATGCCCGACCGCGAGGTGCCGGGGATCAGGGCCACGGCCTGCCATAGCCCCATCTGGATCGCGTGGCCGATGGTCCAGCTGTCGGCGGTACATTCGGTGCCGCCCTTCTGGTCGGTCCAATACAGAAACAGCCCGAATATCAGCATGGTCCAGCCGATCACGGCGGTAGAGCGCATGGCGTCGTCCAGCCCGGTCAGTTTCAGGATCAGCCCGACAAGGATCACCGGAATCGTGGCGATGATCAGCAGAAACGCAAGCTGCGCGCCGGGGGTGTCGACCCTGCCGCGGATCAGGCGGCCCAGCCCGAAAAAGGCGCTGGCGACGTCGCGGCGAAAGTACAGAATCACCGCGAAAAGCGTGCCGACATGCACGGCAACATCAATGACCTGACCCTGATCCTGTAACCCTGTAAGATTCGGCAAGAGAATCAGGTGCCCGGAGGAGGAGATGGGCAAGAATTCGGTGATGCCCTGAATGATTGCGACCAACAGTAGATGATAGAGCGACATGTGTTCGGTCCCATGAATTTCGGCGCATCCTAACGCAATGATTCTTAAAGAAAAGCGATCATATAGGTAATATGTACTGGCCTAATAATTTAAAAAATCAAGAAACATGGCTAGGCGAATGGCGGTTTTTTTGATTATAGGTCAGCACAACTTACTTTTCTTTTCAATTGCTCCCTTTTAAGAGGAGCCGGCAAAGACCAACCGGGAGGCCCACGCAAAATGGCGAAGGAAAAGATGCTCCAGTTCGTAACCGTAGAACGGCAGATGCCTGAAAAGCGTCCACCGAATCTACGCGCGCATGATTTCCATGAAATTTATGCCGAGTTCGCGGATGCCAAGGCGGCCGAACAGGCTAGCCGCTGTTCGCAATGCGGCGTGCCCTATTGCCAAAGCCATTGCCCGCTGCACAACAACATCCCCGACTGGTTGCGCCTGACCGCGCAAGGCCGGTTGCAGGAAGCCTATGAACTGAGCCAGGCGACCAATACCTTTCCCGAAATCTGTGGCCGCATCTGCCCGCAGGACCGCCTGTGCGAAGGCAATTGCGTGATCGAACAATCGGGCCACGGCACGGTGACCATCGGGTCGATCGAAAAATACCTGACCGATCTGGCCTGGGAAAACGATTGGGTGAAACCGATTGTCCCGGCCATGGATCGCAGCGAAAGCGTCGGCATCATCGGCGCGGGCCCCGGCGGGCTGGCGGCGGCGGATGTGCTGCGCCGGCAGGGTCTTCAGGTCACGGTTTATGACCGCTATGACCGCGCGGGCGGGTTGATGACCTATGGCATCCCCGGGTTCAAACTGGAAAAGCCGGTGGTGATGCAGCGGATCGAACAGCTTGAGACTGCGGGCGTTGAATTCGTGCTGAACTGCAACGTCGGCGAAGACCTGAGCTTTGACGCGATCCGGGGCAAGCATGACGCGGTGCTGATCGCCACAGGTGTCTATAAATCAAGGGATTTGCAGGCGCCGGGCGTGGGTGCCGCCGGGGTCGTGCGGGCGCTGGATTTCCTGACCGCATCGAACCGCAAAAGCTTTGGCGATGAGGTGCCGGAATACGACAGCGGCGAGCTGAACGCCGAAGGCAAACGGGTGGTTGTGATCGGTGGCGGCGATACGGCGATGGATTGCGTGCGCACCTCAATCCGCGAAGGGGCGACATCGGTCAAATGCCTGTACCGCCGCGACAAGGCGAATATGCCCGGCTCGCAGCGCGAGGTGCAGAACGCCGAAGAAGAGGGCGTTGAATTCGTCTGGCTGTCGGCGCCCAAAGGGTTCACCGGCGACCCGGTTTCCGGTGTGATGGTGCAGAAAATGCGCCTTGGCGCGCCCGATGCCAGCGGCCGCCAAAGCCCCGAGGTGATCGAGGGTGCCGATTACATCGAAGACGCCGATCTGGTCATTCAGGCGCTGGGGTTCGAACCCGAGGATATCCCGACGCTGTGGGGCGAACCCGCGCTGGAAGTCACGCGCTGGGGCACGATCAAGGCCGATTTCCGCAGCCACGAAACCAGTCTGCCGGGCGTCTTTGCGGTGGGCGACATCGTGCGCGGCGCATCGCTGGTGGTCTGGGCGATCCGCGACGGGCGCGAAGCCGCCGACAGCATTCTGGATTATCTGGCGCAACCCGCGCAGGTGGCCGCCGAATAACGGCGCGCCGGGCCGGAAACGGCCATGTGCACAGCGTACACACGATGTGCACACAGCGTATGTCACCTTATGGCCCGCCGGGCCGTGATTGAAACCGAATAGGGCAGCGACCCTGACACAACCGGAGGAACGTCAGATGAAAGGCCATTGCATGTGTGGCGCGGTGACGTTGGAGTTTGAACCGAAAGAGCCCGAGCTGCACGCGTGCCATTGCGACATGTGCCGCCGCTGGACCGGATCGGCCTTTCTGGAAATCGACGCGGTTCCCGGAAGCCTGACGCATCAGGGGCCGGTGAAATCCTATACCTCGTCCGACTGGGCGGAACGGGCGTGGTGTGACACCTGCGGATCGACGCTGTGGTATCACCTGACCCTGCCCGAACACGACTTTTACGCCATTTCGGCCGGGCTGGTCGATGATGCGGGCGGCCTGTCGCTGACCAAGGAAATCTACATCGACTGCAAACCGGATGGCTTTGCCTATGCGGGTGAACATCTTGTCGAAACAAAAGCTGAAATCGAGGCGAAATTCGCTTCTTTCAATGCGGGAGAGAAATCATGACCAAATATAACGCCGAATGGGCCGCCGCCGAAGAAGCCAAGCGCAAGTGGATGGCCGAAAACAGCCTGTACAGAGACGAAGAAGAGCATTCTTCCTGTGGTGTCGGGCTGGTGGTGTCGATCAACGGCAAACCCAGCCGCAAGGTCGTGGAAAACGGGATCAACGCGCTGAAGGCGATCTGGCACCGCGGGGCGGTGGACGCCGACGGCAAGACCGGCGACGGCGCGGGCATCCACGTGCAGATTCCGGTGCCGTTCTTCTATGATCAGATCCGCCGCACCGGGCACGAACCGCATACCGATCAACTGATCGCCGTGGGGCAGGTGTTTCTGCCGCGTACCGATTTCGGCGCGCAGGAAACCTGCCGGACCATCGTCGAGGCCGAGGTGCTGCGCATGGGGCACACCATCTATGGCTGGCGCCATGTGCCGGTGAATGTCGGCGTGCTGGGCGAAAAGGCCAATGCGACCCGGCCCGAGATCGAACAGATCCTGATTTCGAACGCCAAGGACATCGACGAAGAGACGTTTGAACGCGAACTTTACGTCATCCGCCGCCGGATCGAAAAGGCGGCGACGGCGGCGGGGATCGGCAATCTGTACCTGTGTTCGCTGTCCTGCCGGTCGATCATCTACAAAGGTATGATGCTGGCCGAACAGGTGGCCGAATTCTATCCCGATCTGAAAGACGACCGGTTCGAATCCGCCTTTGCGATCTATCATCAGCGGTATTCCACCAACACTTTTCCGCAGTGGTGGCTGGCCCAGCCGTTCCGGATGCTGGCCCATAACGGCGAGATTAACACGCTGAAGGGCAACCTGAACTGGATGAAAAGCCACGAAATCCGCATGGCCAGTTCGTCGTTCGGCGATCACGCCGAGGATATCAAACCGATCGTGGCCAGCGGGTCGTCGGATTCGGCGGCTTTGGATTCGGTGTTCGAGGTGCTGGTGCGCGCCGGGCGCAACGCGCCGATGGCCAAGACAATGCTGATCCCCGAAAGCTGGAGCAAACAGGCCGTCGAGCTGCCCGAAAGCTGGCGGGACATGTATTCCTATTGCAACTCGGTCATGGAGCCCTGGGACGGGCCCGCCGCGCTGGCGATGACCGACGGACGCTGGGTCTGCGCCGGTCTGGACCGGAACGGGCTGCGGCCGATGCGCTATGTCGTGACCGGTGACGGGCTGCTGATTGCGGGGTCCGAGGCGGGAATGGTGCCGATTGACGAATGCACCGTGCGCGAAAAAGGCGCGCTGGGACCGGGGCAGATGATTTCGGTCGACATGACCGAGGGCAAGCTGTTTCACGACACCGAAATCAAGGACACTCTGGCCGCGGCGCAGCCGTTCGGCGAATGGGTTGGCAAGATCAACGATCTTGAACAGGTCTTGGGCGACGTCACTGAAACCGCGATGTTCAGCGGCGCGGAGCTGCGCAAACGCCAGATCGCGGCGGGCTATACCATCGAAGAGCTGGAACAGATCCTGACGCCGATGGCCGAAGACGGCAAAGAGGCGATCGCCTCGATGGGCGATGACACGCCTTCGGCGGTTCTGTCCAAGAAATACCGCCCGCTTAGCCATTTCTTCCGCCAGAACTTCAGCCAGGTCACAAACCCGCCAATCGACAGCCTGCGCGAATACCGGGTGATGAGCCTGAAAACCCGGTTCGGTAACCTGAAAAACGTGCTGAGCGAAGACAGCAGCCAGACCGAGATTCTGGTGCTGGACAGCCCGTTCGTGGGCAACGCCCAGTTTGACGGGCTGGTCCAGCAGTTCAACGCCCCCATGGCCGAGATCGACTGTACCTTCCCGGCGGGGTCGGGCCCCAGCGCGCTGCGCGAGGGCCTGAGCCGTATCCGGGCCGAGGCCGAGGATGCGGTCCGTTCGGGCGCCGGGCATCTGGTGCTGACCGATCAGCATCAGGGGCCGGGCAAGATCCCGATGCCGATGATTCTGGCCACCAGTGCCGTGCACAGCGGGCTGACGCGCAAGGGGCTGCGGACCTTCACCTCACTGAACGTGCGGTCGGCGGAATGTATCGACCCGCATTATTTCGCGGTGCTGATCGGCTGTGGCGCGACCACCGTCAACGCCTATCTGGCCGAAGACAGCCTGGCCGACCGGATCGACCGCGGGCTGCTGGACGGCACGCTGACCGCGGCGGTCGCCAAATACCGGAACTCGGTGGATCAAGGTCTGTTGAAGATCATGGCCAAGATGGGAATCAGCGTGATTTCATCCTATCGCGGCGGTCTGAATTTCGAAGCCGTGGGCCTGTCGCGCGCCATGTGCGCCGAGTTCTTCCCCGGCATGCACAGCCGGATTTCCGGCATCGGGATCAGCGGCATCCAGCATAAACTGGAAGAGGTCCACGCCCGTGGCTGGAAAGGCGGCAGCGACGTCTTGCCCATCGGCGGCTTCTACAAGGCGCGCCGGACCGGCGAAAAACACGCCTGGGAAGCGCAGACGATGCATATGCTGCAATCGGCCTGCGACCGCGCCAATTACGAGATGTGGAAACAGTTTTCCGCCACGATGCGGGCCAATCCGCCGATCCATCTGCGCGATCTGCTGGACATCAAACCGATGGGCAAACCGGTGCCGATCGAAGAGGTGGAAAGCATCACCTCCATCCGCAAACGGTTCGTGACGCCGGGCATGAGCCTGGGCGCGTTGTCGCCCGAGGCGCACCGCACCCTGTCGATTGCGATGAACCGCATCGGCGCGAAATCGGATTCCGGCGAAGGCGGCGAAAGCCCCGATGATTTCACGCCCGAACCCAATGGTGACAATGCCAGCGCCAAGATCAAACAGGTGGCCTCGGGCCGGTTCGGCGTGACCGCCGAATACCTGCTGCATTGTGAAGAGCTGGAGATCAAGGTCGCTCAGGGCGCCAAGCCCGGCGAGGGCGGCCAGCTGCCCGGCATGAAGGTGACCGATCTGATCGCCAAACTGCGCCATTCGACGCCCGGTGTGACCCTGATTTCGCCGCCGCCGCATCACGACATCTATTCGATCGAGGATCTGGCGCAGCTGATCTATGACCTGAAACAGATCAACCCGCGCGCCAAAGTGACGGTGAAACTGGTGGCGCAATCGGGCGTCGGCACGATTGCCGCCGGGGTGGCCAAGGCCAAGGCCGATGTGATCCTGATTTCGGGCCACAACGGCGGCACCGGCGCGTCGCCCGCGACCTCGATCAAATATGCCGGGTTGCCGTGGGAAATGGGCCTGACCGAGGCGCATCAGGTTCTGAGCATGAACAACCTGCGCGACCGGATCACCCTGCGCACCGATGGCGGTCTGCGCACCGGCCGCGACATCGTGATGGCGGCGATGATGGGGGCCGAGGAATACGGCATCGGCACCGCCGCGCTGATCGCGATGGGCTGTATCATGGTGCGTCAGTGCCAGTCGAACACCTGCCCGGTGGGCGTCTGCACGCAGGACGAACGTCTGCGCGCCAAGTTCACCGGCAATGCCGACAAGGTGGTGAACCTGATCACCTTCTATGCGCAGGAAGTACGCGAGATTCTGGCCGGCATCGGCGCGCGGTCGCTGGACGAGGTGATCGGCCGGGCCGATCTGCTGAGCCAGGTCAGCCGCGGGTCGGCGCATCTGGACGATCTGGACCTGAACCCGCTGCTGATCACCGTCGATGGCGCGGATCAGATCGTCTATGACCGCAACAAGCCGCGCAACGCGGTGCCCGATACGCTGGATTCCGAGATCGTGAAGGATGCCGCACGGTTCCTTGAGGATGGCGAGAAGATGCAGCTTTCCTATGCGGTGCAGAACACGCTGCGGACCATCGGCACGCGCACGTCCAGCCATATCGTGCAGAAATTCGGGATGCGCAACACGCTGCAGCCCGATCATCTGACGGTGAAACTGTCAGGTTCGGCCGGGCAATCGCTGGGCGCCTTTGCAGCACCCGGGCTGAAGCTGGAGGTATCGGGCGACGCCAACGATTACGTCGGCAAGGGTCTGTCGGGCGGCACGATCGTCGTGCGCCCGCCGATGGCCAGCCCGCTTGACGCGTCCGGGAATACGATCATCGGCAATACCGTGCTGTATGGTGCGACCGACGGTTATCTGTTCGCCGCCGGACGCGCGGGCGAACGGTTTGCCGTGCGCAATTCGGGCGCAAGCGTCGTGATCGAAGGCTGCGGCTCCAGCGGGTGTGAATACATGACCGGCGGCGTGGCTGTGATCCTTGGGCCGATCGGCGCCAACTTTGGCGCGGGGATGACCGGGGGGATGGCGTATCTGTATGACCCGGACGGCTTGGCCCAGAACATGATGAACCATGAAACGGTCATCACCTGCCCGGTCGCGACCGATCATTGGGAGGCCGAGCTGAAGGCGCTGGTGGAACGGCATGCCGCCGAAACCAACAGCCTGAAGGCCGCCGATATCCTGCAGCACTGGGATCTGGAGCGTGACAATTTCGTGCAGGTCTGCCCGAAAGAGATGCTGAACAAACTGGCGCATCCGCTGGGCATCGAAGACGAGGCTATCCCGGCAGAATAAGACAGGAAAAAGGGGGCGGATAAATCTGCCCCCTTTGACTGTTTCGCCTGAATTCGGGTGGATCAGGTCAGATTGGCCAAAGACCAGACCGCCGCTTTGGTGCGGTTGCTGACGCCGATTTTCAGATAGATCGACCGCAGATGAACCTTGACGGTCGTCTCGCAGATATCCAGCTGATTGGCGATGTCCTTGTTCGAATAGCCTTCTTGCAGGCGGGCCAGGATTGCCACTTCGCGTTTGGACAGGCTATCGACAACCTCTTGCGACTGAATACGCTCGGACACCGCCTGATTTTGAAGCGGCTGCTGCGGCATATCTTGGCCGTTTACCCCGTCGGGGACAACCTTATAGCCATAGCTGACCATCCTGATGGTGCTGATCAACGCGTCCGCATTCAGGTCTTCGGGAATGATCGCATCGACCCGGGCCCCCAGTTTCTGCAGAATTTCCTGGTGGCAGGCGTGTGAACATAAAACGATGATCCGTACCTCTGACGGATGTCGCAGTAATCGCTCGACCGCCTGAATGGTGCTTGTGCAGCATTCGGATGTATGTACGAGGACGGTGTCCCCGGTTTCGTATTCAAACTCGTCCAAATTGCGTTTGGTATTTCTGACTGAAAAACCGTTCGTTTCACAAACGGCAGACAGCATGTCACGCATCATCGGACTGTTGCAGAGCACAGAAATTGCCATGCGTACCAACCCTCACTAAATGTGAACCACGCTTGCAAGTTTCCGCTTATAACGACGGGCAAACGTAATTTTTTAAAAGTTTATTTTGTTAACGGCTAATATTTACCAGTCGCGCCGAAATCCGAGAAGTAATTTCGATTCTTTGAAGGGATTTTTTGGTCAGTCATTTGGCGAAAAACAGCGCTGAAAATTTGCGCTGCCCTTTTTTAGACATATTTCCAGTGCCTTGCGGGAATGTAATGAATTCGGAAACGTAGCGTTTCTGAAGGTGTGTCTAAAGTTGACGAAATACCCGGAAATACCCGCTGTACGTGAAAAATTCCGCCGTCTACTCCGTAAGGATTAGGCTATCGCTGGCGAATCGCCCTCACGGTTTTGTGTAACCGGGGTGAGTTTCTGCCTGTGTGCGTAGTACTTTTACCTCCGCACGCCTCCGGCACCTGCGTGCTAACATCGATCCATTGATAATTAATTAATTGCTATGGCATCCGGGGGGGGCTTGAGCATGACGATCGAATCCGTCTTTGAGACGGGCCTTTATATGGAATCCCGGGCGTTACGACGCATAATGTCCGGTTTTACCCAGAGCGCCGTTGCGGTTCTGGACCGTGCGCAGCTTAATCTTCAGCTGAGCACGTGGCCCTCTTTGGCGTCCTTTACGAAGACCCGGCAGATCGACGCCCGGATGCTGGACCATCAGGCGCAGCCCGGTGTGATTGAGCATGTGCTGCCGGTCGAATTGTCCGCACAGGATTTGTACCAGTTGAACTCTGCGCATCAGGAACCCGCGCAGATCGAAGACTGGTTCGCGTTCAACTGTTGTTTTGATAGCGGGATTCAGGACCGGGTCGCCTTGCGGCTGGGTCAGGATCAAAACCCGGCGTTGGTCGGGCGTCTGTTGGAAAAGCTGTGGCCGGTGCTGCGCGAGGATTGTCTGACAGAAACCTGCGGCCCGTCGGAAAAAGCCGGCGACGACGCGATGCTTTGGATGATCTCGAACAAGATCGACGTGGCCGTTCTGGTGCTGGACCGGCACAGCCTGATGTTGCGGATCAATGTGGCGGCGCGGAACCTGCTGGAAGAGGCAACCGTTCTGCGACGTGGCAAGGGCGGTGTTTTTGCCGCGACGGATGGCGAAAGCCGCCTGTTTCGTCATGCGGTGGCCGAATGCGCCGATTGTTCGGACCCCGAAGCCGCCGAGAACATTCTATTTCTGACCGGCCCCACCGGTCAGAAGGTCCCGGTAACCCTGTCGCGTTTTTTCCATCAGGGGATGCCGACCGAGCTGGTGATGGCGATGCTTCCGACCCCGCCCGATCCGGGACGGGTTGAAATGCTGGGCCGCAAACTGGGGCTGACAGCATCCGAAGCACGGGTGGCCGCGTTGATGCAGACCGGCATGTCGAACCGTGAAGCAGCGCCTTTGGCGGGCCTCAAGGAACAGACCTTCAACACTTATTCCAAACGCGTATTGAACAAGCTTAACGTCAGCGGTCGGGCCGAAATGGCCCAGCTATTGACCTGGCAAGCCGCAGGCAGGAGCACGGTATGAACAAGATTAACCCAAAGGCGACCTATGAATCTGCAGACCCCAAGCAACCCATGACCGGCATCACCCCAAGCCAAATCGAAACGCTTCAGCGCGAACTTGCCAAAGGCGAGAACGCGGTGGCGACGCAGCGCGACCTGATCGAACTGCACAAGCGGATGGTCGCGATGTTCAGCACCCTGAAGGACGGGTTGGGCGAACAGCACGCCAAGAAAGCCGAACTGGATCGCAGCGTATTGAGTGCACGGCTGGATAAAATGGAGAAGGCCGTCAACCGTATGGAGGGTGCGTTGAGCATAGAGTTCGCGCCCCTGGTATCCGCCGCAATAAATGATGCGCTGGACAAAAAGGCCGCTGCACCGCAGCGAAAAATCTGGACGATATCCGGTGGTGTTGTGTTGGCGGTCGCCGGGTTGGTTGCCGGTGCTGCTTTTTCAGGCGAGTTGATAGATTTAGTAAATAAAACAAGTGCTTGGCTTTTCCAAATTGTGTCAGAAAAAAGGTAAAATTATCCCCAAATGGGGGCATTTGGCGCAAGTTCAATGTGGTGAACTGGATATGTGAGGGAAACCATTTTCCCGACCGGCTGGTAAAAACCGGCATCCAACTGGAGGGGCCCGACCGGGCAATTCATAGACGCCCAGGTCGGAAGGCCTTTAACAAAGAGGAACTTTTCAATGGCTACTGAATTTGACTCATGGGAAGAGTGCATTCCCGAAATCACGGAGCCCGATCTTTCCAAGGAAGCGGGCAACAACGGCGTAATCGGGACAGGCACAGTCGGCGACGACTGGGTCGATCTGCGCTTGGACGGTCAGCCTGACAACTATCAGGGCGACCAGGGCGACGACCTGATGGTCGGTAACGAAGACAACAACCTGCTCGAAGGCGAAGCGGGCTGCGACACCATCTGGGGTTGGGACGGCGACGACAAAATCCTGGGTGGCGACGACAAGGACGTTCTGTACGGCGACGATGCCGACACGGATGGCGATGTCATCGGCGACCCCGATTATGACGACGGCGACGACCTGATCGATGGCGGCGCCGGCGACGACTATATCTGGGGCGAAGGCGGCAACGACAGCCTGCTGGGCGGCTCGGGTAACGACGAAATCATCGCCGGTACAGGCAATGACGATGTCATCGGCGGCACCGGCAACGACTATATCGAAGGCAACTCTGGCGATGACGTCATTGTGGGCGACGATATGGACGGATGGCAGTACGACGATGGCAATGACACCATCTTTGCCGGTTCGGGCGATGACTGTGTCGACGGCCAGGGCGGCGATGACTGCATCTGGGGCGAAGACGGCGACGACACGCTGTACGGCAACTCGGGTAACGACAATATCTCGGGTGGTGACGGCGACGACCGTATCGCCGGTGGCACCGGGTATGACTACATCGACGGCGGCAGTGGCGACGATGAAATCTTTGGTGACATCCGTCAGGGCGCCGATACCGATCTGGACCTGGGGTCCGACACATGGTCGGGTCTGAAGTGGGACTTCATCGGCAGCGCCGATGTTATCTTTGCCGGCAGCGGTGACGACTTTGTCGATGGTGGCGCAGGACGCGATTTCATCGCGGGTGAATCCGGCATGGACCGCCTGTTTGGTGGCCGTGGGTCCGATACGATCCTTGGTGGGTCCGAAGATGACACCATCAATGGCGGTCATGGTAAGGACACCTTGTTTGGTGGTTCCGGCGACGACTGGATCCTGGGTGCCGCAGGTCACGACGTGATCTATGGTGACACCGGGTTTGGCGGTGCCAACCAGCAGTACCCCAAATACAGCGTCTGCCTGGATCATCCCGGTGTCGCTGAATATGACAAGGGCGAAGATGGTTGCGACCTTATCCAGGGTGGGGGCGGCCGTGATATCATCTACGGCGAAGGCAAGCACGACGAACTGTACGGTAACAACGGCAAGGACTGGATGTCCGGTGGTACTGGCGATGACTCGATGTTTGGTGGTGCCGGCTGTGACACCATGGAAGGCAACGACGGCGACGACACCATGGAAGGTGAAGGCGGTGCCGATGTCATGAATGGTAACGATGGTTACGATTACATGTCCGGTGGTGCCGGCGGCGACTATATGCACGGTGACGACGGTAACGACACCATGCATGGCGATGGTGGCAACGACGTCATGTATGGCGACGATGGCTATGACTACATGACTGGTGGCTTCGGTCACGATTACATGTCGGGTGGTTATGACAACGACACCATGCATGGCGACAGTGGTAACGACACCATGCATGGCGACGACGGCAATGACTATATGACCGGTGGTGCTGGTTATGACGTCATGTCTGGTGGTGACGGCAATGACTATATGTCCGGTGGCACCGAAAACGACTTCATGTATGGCAACGATGGCTGGGACACCATGTATGGTGACGATGGCATGGACTATATGGAAGGTGGCGAAGGCAACGACGTCATGTCCGGCGGCTATGGCATGGACAACATGTATGGTGGCGAAGGCAACGACTGGATGTACGGGAACGAAGATTCCGACGACATGGAAGGTAACGCCGGAAACGACGTTCTTGACGGTGGCGACGGAGATGACTTCCTGCATGGCGGCGAAGGCAATGACCTGCTGACCGGTGGCCATGGTGGTGACGTCTTCGAAGTGCATCTGACCTGGGATGGCAATGCCTTCACCTCGACCGATGGTGCTGACATTGTCACTGACTTCGACTTCCTGAACGACAACGATCTGTTGACCTTCATCATCACCGATAATTCCGGTGGTGTAAGCGATACCGATGCGTTCGAAGCCCTGAACGCGGCAACATTTGTCGCTGACAACGGTACGGACACGTTCGTTTCGGTTGGTGGGGCGTCGGTAAGCCTGCAGGGTATCTCTGCCGGTGCAGCGCCGTTCAACTTCCAGTCTCTCGAGAACATCAACGACTACACAGATGGCAACTATCTGTACGAGGCCGTTGATATCATCGTGAAACCTGGCTTCCTGCTGGAAGTCTAAGCGATCTGGTCCAAGGCACGAGGGCGCCCGGTCTTATCCCATGAAACGGATGGATCGGGCGTTCTCCAGCCCTGGCTCAGGATGATTGATAATGGTCCCCCGGCCAGCCTCGAGAAACTTGGGCCAGGGCGCCGTAAATTTTATTGTTTCGGGTGTTATCCGGGGGGGTCACTCAATGAGAAAACGTAAAGTGTTTGATGGTCAGTGGGGTCTTATCGGATCCATTTTTGTTGCGAGTTTGTTCATTAATCTTCTCATCCTTACGGCGCCTTTGTATATGCTTCAGTTGTTTTCCCGGGTTATGTCATCGGGAAGCATGTCCACTCTCGCGGTCCTGACGATTGGGGCCGCGATTGCGCTTACATTTTACTTTTTATTTGATGCGTTGCGGCAGAAATTGCTGTCGCGGTTCGGAACCAGGCTTGAGGCAAGCCTGGGACCGACAGTTTTGACGGTTTTGGTTGAATCTGCCTCGGCTACGGACCGGCGCGGCGGCCAGCCGTTGCTGGATCTGCACGAATTGCGCCGGTTTGTGACCGGGCCGTCGTTCACCGCCCTGCTGGATGCGCCCTGGGCCGTCGTGTTTGTGGCGATTATTTTCATATTCCATTTCTGGCTGGGGTTTGTCGCGTTGACGGGTATCTTGATCCTGTTGGCGCTGGGCATCATCAGCGAGATCAGCGGACGCACGCCGTCCGCCCGCGCCGCCGAGGCCAGCCAAAAGGCCAATGCCAGCGTCGAAGAGATGATCCGCAATGCCGATATTGTCCGCGCCATGGGCAAGACCCCGGCGCAGATCGACCGCTGGAAACATCACAGTTTCGGGTCGATGGTCGCCAGCACCGAAGCTGTGGACCGTGTCGCGCTGATGTCATCCTTCGCCCGTCTGGTGCGGATGGCGTTGCAGATCGCCA
Source organism: uncultured Paracoccaceae bacterium (assembly GCA_947500775.1). GTDB lineage: Bacteria > Pseudomonadota > Alphaproteobacteria > Rhodobacterales > Rhodobacteraceae > CANMTD01. The sequence goes on along the minus strand of CANMTD010000005.1, from coordinate 118,678 downwards.
TGCTGGGCACCGGCGTCATTCTGGTGCTGCGGGGCGAGTTGTCCCCGGGCCTGATGATCGCGGCGTCGATCCTGCTGGGCCGGGCCGCCGCCCCGGTGGAACAGTCCATTTCCGGCTGGCGCGCGATGATCGCGGCCCGTCAGGCGACGGATCGGCTGAACCGGCTGCTGGGCAATATCGAAGAGGCGGGACGGCCGATCGAATTGCCGGAACCCGAAGGGCGGTTGTCGGTGGAAAACGCCACGATCGTTGTCCCCGGTCGGCAGGATCCCATTATTTTTGACGTGACCTTTGACCTGAAACCCGGGGATACCATGGGGATCATCGGGTCCAGCGGTGCGGGGAAAACCACGCTGGGCCGTGCGCTGGTGGGGCTTACGCCATTGTCACGCGGATATGTCCGGATCGACGATGCCGCGCTGGCCGATTGGCCGGTCGATCAGATCGGGCGTCATATCGGCTATTTGCCGCAGCGGGTCGAACTGTTTGACGGTTCCATCGCCGAAAACATCGCGATGATGGATGCCGATGCGGCCCCGTCAGAGGTGGTCGAGGCCGCAAAGCGCGCCGAGGTGCACGAGCTGATCCTGAAACTGCCGGGCGGCTATAACGCCGAGGTCGGGCTGCGGGGCGAATTGCTGTCGGCGGGCCAACGGCAACGGATCGGTCTGGCGCGGGCTTTTTACGGCGATAAGCGTTTGATCGTGCTGGATGAACCCAACGCCAACCTTGATCCCGATGGCGAAGAGGCACTGGCGCGGGCCATGAAAAACGCCGCCGATGCCGGTGCGGTGGTCATCATCATCACCCACCGGATGAATATCCTGCGTCAGGTCACCCATGCCGGGCTGATGCAGAACGGGCGCATGTCGAAATTTGGCAAAGCCCGCGATATCTTTGATGCTGTGGCACAGCCGATGGCATCCCAAAACGGTGCGAAAGACCCCAAGGTGACCGTGTTGTCACAGACGTCCCGCGCCGGACCTCAAAAGCGTGACCAAAACAATCTTGGAGCCGCAAAATGACCGATCAGCTTCCTACACTGCGCCGCACCACGGATGTTACCTTTACCGACCGGATGCCGATGCAATTGAATGTGTCCACACCGCCGACGCATGTCAGATCGCTGGTGATCTGGATGTTGGTCGTTGGCGTGGGTCTGTTTGGCGGCCTGGGGTCCTGGGCGATGCTGGCGCATATCAACAGCGCGGTTGTGGCCGGTGGCACCTTCGAGGTCGATGGCAAATTGCAGGTGGTCCAGCATCTTGAAGGTGGATTGGTCAAGGAAATCCGCGTGCGCGAAGGCGAGAACGTCACCCAAGGCGAAGTGATTGCCGTGCTGGACGACACGCGGGTCAAGGCGCAGATCGGCATCCTGTTGAATCAGATGATCGGCGCGCTGTCGCGGGACGCGCGGCTGAAGGCCGAATTCGACGAGGCCGATGACATCACCATCACCCCCAAGATCGCCGCGCTGGTGCAGGCGGTGCCGAGTTTCCAAGAGGTGGTGGACGCGCAGATCGAGCTGTTTCGCTCTAACCGGGAAACCGATATCGGTCAGGTCGCAATCCTTCATGAACGGATTGCGCAGATGACAGAACAACAGGTCGGCACTGAAAACCGCCTGCAGGCGCTGCGCAATCAGCTGGGATTGGTTCAGGAAGAATTGGACGGGATGACCCAGCTGTTCAAACAGGGGCTGATGCGCAAGGATCGGTTTGTGGAACGCCAACAGGACGAAGCGGGATTGATCGGCGATATCGGTCTGGCGGAAAGCGATCTGCAAGAGGTCTATCAGCGGATGGCCGAGGTGGAACAGCTTATCCTGCAGGTGCGTCGTGACCGCCGTCAGGCGATTGCCAATGAACGCCAGCAGATCAAGGAACAGATCTATGATCTGCAACAGCGGCTGGAGGCGATGAACAACACCCGTGAACGGCTGGTGATCCGCGCGCCCCGGGCGGGACAGATCGTGCGGCTGAACCTGAATACCGAAGGTGCGGTGATTGATCCGGGCGAACGCATTCTGGAGATCGTGCCGGAAAACAGCGCGCTTGTGGTCGAGGCGAAGGTCAGCCCGTCGGACATCGACGAGGTGATCATGGGCGGGTCGGCCCGGGTCCGGCTGAGCGCCTATAGCTATCGCAAGACCCCGCCGGTGCACGGCATTGTCACCCATGTGTCGGCGGATGCCCTGTTCGACCGGACGCTGGGCGAAAGCTATTACCAGGTAAACGTCACTATTCCCGCCGAAGAGCTGGCGTCGATGCAGGATGTCAAAGTGGTGCCCGGCATGCCGGCGCAGGTGATGATTGCCACCGGCGAACAGACCGTCATCGCCTATCTTCTGGACCCGGTTCTGGGTGGCATGGAAACCGCAATGGTCGAGAATGAATGAAAAATTCCGGTCGGCGGATGTTTGAAAAGCTTTTCAAACACAGGGTCTTCGGACTATGCCAGTTGCATGGACAGTGCTGAACACCCCAGATTTTCCGAGCACGGCAGCCCGCAGGACGCGCCCGCCACGATTGTGGGCGCGCGCGATGGCACAACCAGCCAGTTCAAAATCGACGCCGCGATCCGCGCTGGCGGGATGTTGTTTCTGACCGGTTGGTCCGACTGTGAGGAGCTGTCGTTCGAGGTGCGCTCGGACAGCGTACAGCACCCCTGTCTGACCCAGCGGGTCGAACGGTCGGATGTGCGCCGGACCATGGGGTTTACCGGCAAAGGCCCGTTCGGGTTTTCGATGTGCGCAGGTCCCTGTCACGGCGACGAGGTCTCGGTCGGTCTGATCACGCCGGGCGGGGCCATCGATCTGGCGCTGAATTACGACCCGGAAATACCAGACCATGCGCGGGCCTATATGTTGCCAGCGATGTTTGCGTTTCTGAAATCGGTGCCGGTCGGATCGGACCCCTGGAGCCTGATGATCGCGCAAATGCCACAGGACCCGCACCCGCAGCGCCTGTTGCAGGGCCATATCGACGTGGCCATCGCCACCCAAAGCACCGGTGCCTGCAGCGGCTGGGAATGCCACGCGCCCGACGCCCTGATCTGGCTGGAGGATGATCAAGGTCGCGCTTACGATCTGGACAAGGCTTACCGCTGGATCAGACCCGATATCGAAGAGGCTGAATTCGATCTGGGCGACGGCACCGGCAAAAGCGGTTTCCTGCGGCATCTGAGCCTGTCGGCGGGGGCCGAATCCCTGCGGCTGTGCGGCTGCGGACCCTCAGGCCGCGCGGTGTTGCCGTTCATGCGGCTTGATCCGCTGTCGACCAATGCGGTGGCCGTTGCAAAGCGGTTGTTCGCGGTGTCGACCCCGATGCATGAATTTACGGCCCGGGTGGCGGCGGTTGATCTGCCGTTTCTGGGGGCGGTGCGCCGCCGCGAGGCCGAGATTTGGGGGCGTGACGGCATATCGATGGATATCGCCGTCGGCCCGCAACCCAAAACGCCGACTGTGTCGGTGATCGTGCCGCTTTATGGGCGGCTGGACATGGTGGAAAACCAGTTGCTGGAATTCGCCCGCGACCCGGCGTTCGCCGAGGATGTCGAGCTGATCTATGCGCTGGATGACCCCACGCTGGAGGGGCAGTTGCGCACCAGCGCCCCGCATCTGCAACGGATTTGCGGCCCGTCGTTCCGGATTGTCAGCGCGGGCCAGAACCGGGGGTTTTCCTCCGCCTGCAACATGGGGGCCAGCGTGGCTCGGGCGGGTCACCTGATTTTCATGAACAGCGATGTCTTTCCGATCGAACCGGGCTGGGCGCAGGCGCTGTGCGATGTGCTGGACAGCCGCCGCGACATCGGGTTGGTGGCGCCCCGGCTGGTGTTTCCTGACGGCAGCCTGCAACACGCCGGCATGGTGCCGCGCTTGCATGCGCATCTGGGGCTGTGGACCAATCATCATCCGCTGATGGGGATGGATGCGGCTTTTGACCCGGCCAAGGCCTTGCGCGTGCTGCCTTTGGTGACCGGCGCCTGTGTCGCGATGCGCCGGGGCGATTTTGAACAGGTCGGCCGATGGGACACCGGGTTCCTGATCGGAGATTTTGAGGATTCGGACCTGTGTTTCCGGTTGCAGGAACACGGCATGTCCTGCGCCTATCTGCCAGATGTGTCTCTGATTCACCTTGAACGGCAATCTTTCGCGCTGTCGGGCGAAGGCGATTTTCGCGGTAAAGTCACGCTGTTCAATGCGGTGCGCTATAACATGCGCTGGGCCAAGACACTGGCGCAGTTTGACACCACGCAAGACGGGGGTGCGGCATGAGCGACGGACACCGGATATTGGTCATGGCCCACGGCCACCCCGAAATCATCCGCGGCGGGGGCGAGATTTCGGCCTATAACCTGTTTTCCGGCTACAAGGCCTCTGATGATGTGGATCAGGCGTGGTTTCTGGCCTGCACGGACAACGGGCGCGGCGCGCTGGGCCGGATACAGACCCATCGCCCGGGCGAATACCTGTGGGAACAGTCGCTGTCGTCGTTTTTCTTGATGAAGGCCGCCAACCGGACCGAGGTCACCGGGTTTTTCGCCGAGCTGATCCGCAATCTGCGCCCGACCGTGGTGCACAGCCATCACTATTTCATGCTGGGGCTGGAATACCTGAAGGTTCTGAAAACCATCGATCCGGCGATCCGCACGGTGCTGACCTTGCATGACTATATGGCGATCTGTCCCAACCGGGGCATGATGCTGAGGCAGGACGATCATACGCTCTGCGCCAGCGGTCATTATGCCGATCATGTCGGCTGTGTGCCCGACAAGACCGCCGAAGACCTGTGGCTGCGCAAGCATCGGTTCGATCGCTATTTCGATCATGTGGATCACTTCGTGTCGCCCTCGGCCTTTCTGCGCGACCGCTATATTGAATGGGGGATCGCGCCGGACCGGATTTCGGTGGTTGAAAACGGCCAGCCCCAGGTGGCAACCCCCGCCCCCCGCCCGGTGACGGATGGGCAGGGGCGCAACCGGTTCGGGTTTTTCGGGCAGATCAATGCGCCCAAAGGTCTGGATGTTCTGCTGAGCGGGCTGGCGATGATGTCGCCCGAGGCCCGGCGCAGGATCGTGCTGGAGGTGCATGGCGCCAATCTGGAACGACAACCTTTGGCGTTCCGCGAACGGATTTCGGAACTGGCGCATCCGTTGATCGCCGAAGGGACCGTGCATTGGGTCGGCCCCTATGATCCGCAAGAGCTTGGCGCGCGGATGGCGGGTGTGGATTGGGTTGTCGTGCCCTCGGTCTGGTATGAAAATTCGCCGATGGTCATTCAAGAGGCTTATGCCCACGGGCGCCCGGTGATCGTCAGCGGCATCGGCGGCATGGCCGAAAAGGTGCAGGACGGCGTGACCGGCATCACCCTGCCGCGTGGCAATGGGCGGCTTTGGGCGGAAACCATGCTGCGGCTGGCGGATGAGCCCGAGACATGGGACCGGCTGGCCGGCGCCCTGTCGCCGCCAATCAGCATTGCAGAGTGTACGCAGGCCCATCTGGGTCTGATCGACGGGCTGAAAGGTCGGGCGGCATGACAGGGCCTGTATTGCCAAAGCTGATCGTGCATATCGGGCAGGGCAAAACCGGATCGACCGCGATTCAGCGGACCTTGGCTGGGCATCGCGACGCGGTGCGCGCGGCGGGCGCGGCCTATCTGGGGATCATGCTGGAACAGTGCGAAACCGCCCGGCCGATGGACTGGCAGGTGCCGCAGGCCGCACATCGGCTGTTTCATCAGATGGAGGATGATCAGGTCGCCGATCAGGTGTACGCGGTGCTGCGCGAAGAGCTGGAGCGTCTGGGTACTGCCGGTGTTCACACCGCGATCTGGAGCCACGAGGCGATCTTTGCCCGCCGGGTTGGCGTGTCCGAGGCCCTGATGCGTTTGCGCCGCGAAGGCGTCGATCTGCGCATCATCTGTTACCTGCGCCGTCACGACCGGTTGGCGCGCAGTTCGTACAGCCAATGGGGCATTCGCCACAAACCCTATGACGGGCCGGTGCAGCCGTTTTCGCAATGGATCGTCGATCATCCGGTCCGCTATGGCGATATCGTCGAATTCTGGGCCGAACGGTTCGACGATGCGTTCGAGCCGGTGAATTACGACGTTCTGGACGACGTGGTCAGCGATTTCATGGGGCGCACGGGTCTGCCCGAAATCGCGGGGGATCGGCACTATGAAACCCCGAAAGCATCAATTCTGGCGGCCTGGGCCACGTATAATTCCCGGTCCGAGGCGCCGATTTTGCCGGAACGTTTCAACCGGATCATGCATCATGCGCGGCTGAACAGCGGCCCCTTGCCAAATCTGCCCGATCCTGCGGCGCTGTTCCCGTCGGACGCGGATCTGGCGCAGGTTCTGGATGGGGCAGAGGCGGATCTGGCCCGGGTCAATGCGGTGCTGACCGGCAGGGGGCAACCTGAGTTTTCGACCAAGGACCCGGCTGTGGCGGCGCCGGTTCCAAGCGATTGGGAAATGCTGCAACTGGCGCTGTCGATGGTGTTTTCGTTGCAGGAACAGGTGATTCAGTTACGCAAGCAACTGGACACGCTGGATCGCTAAGCGGTCAGGGCGCGCGCAATCCGTCGTCCACCCATTCCAGTAATTTGGCCAGCGGCAGGTCTGCGCGCCGGGCAAGGGCGGTGTGATCCGTTGCGGCCAGCAAGGGGCGTGCGGCGGCGGCATGGTCCAGCAGCTCGGTTTCGGTGGCAATGGCAATTGCATCGGTCTGCGGCGGCTCGGTCATCGGTTTGTCCAACCTGTGTTCCATCCACGCGATGTCATCCTTGTGTTCCGCGATCAGGGGCGCGGTCAGGGTTTGATCCAGCGTGAACCTGTGCTGTCCCACCGGGCGCAGCCGGTCAGACAACCGTTTGACCAATTTGCTGACGTCCGGGTTGGCGCCGGTCGCCGGTCCGCCCCGCTGAATGGCGAACAACAGTGCGGTTGCCTCCAGGCTGAGTCCTTCGTTGACCCGCCGGATATCTGTTGGGTCGAAATGGATGCCCATCTGCGCCGCCAGATCCACCACCACATCGCCATCCGCCAGGGTGCTTTTGTCATATTTGCGCAGCGAAACCGCATCCCGCCCGAAAACCGTGTCAAATTTTTCAAACCGGGCGCGGTATTTTGGCCAGACGCAATCCAGTTTCAGGCTGCTCTTGGAACCTTGCTTTAGCAATTGCTGGTATTGGCTGGTCAGAAAAGAGTGCGGGGCGCGGACATAGCCATAGACGCGGAAATCGTGGCACCAGCGGGAAAAATAATCTTTCAGCCGGTGCATGGTGGCCGCGGTCACCCGGGGTGCAGGCATCGACATGCGTTCGGCCGACATGATGACACCCTTGCAGCTGTCGGTCTGGCTGAACCCGTCCATGATCTGGCCGATTTCCTGTGCGAACCGCGTGCGCATCAGACTGAGATCTTCGGGGGTGCGCCGGGCAATCTGGTGGCCCCGGAAGGTGCCGGGGTCATCCTCGAACAGCGTGGCGAATTCCAGCGCGTGATTTTTGGCGGTCAGTGGCAGATACTGCAATGCACCAAGACCGGTGTGTTTGGCTGTCATCTGAAACGACGTGGTGCCGGTTTTGTGCATTCCAACGTGAAGATGGCAGGTCAGATGCGGCAAGGGGCGTCTTTCTGAGTTCGATCAAATGGATGAACAATCAACTGACAGCGCCTGACAGCCCGGCAAGGGGCATGAACGTGGCGTCACCGCAAAACCATCGGCGAAAAACCGAAAGCGGGTCAAGCCGAAAAAGGCGTGTTTTCGCTGGGCCGGTCACTGCTTTGTCCCGTCCGCTGTCATTTTGCATCGGCTGTGTTACCCGGCCCCGACAGATGAATCGCAGCGAAAGACACAGCGTTGAGGCATATGCCGGATGACCAGATCAAGCCGCCATCCTGCCATTTTCTTAACGTGTTTTTCAGGGATTTTCCGGAAATCGGGAGCAGATGATGCACTTAGGGCCAAACATACCGATGCCGAAAAGCATGGTGCGCGCGATTTCAGTTGTCGCGCTGCATATCTGCGCCGGACAGGCCCAGGCGACAGATACCACCCTGATGTGCCCCGATCTTCAGGCCCGGGCCTGCGCCACCCTGGCCACGGCTTTGACCGATCGCTATGGCACCACGGTTGAGGTGATTACACCGCAGATGACCCCGCCCACCGATGGGCTGAACGTCACGTTCAAGCTGACCCTGCAAACCGAAACGATTCTTGAAGGCCGCCTGATCTGGTGGCATCGGGCCGATGACCGGACCCAGGGGCCGGTGATCGGTGTCTCGGTCGTGGACCGGACCGTCGGCCCCGATACATTTGACACCCTTGTTCAGGCGTTGGCCAAGGCCAGCGACCTGCCCCTTTGATCAGAAAGAAACCTGAATGTGCACGATCTGTTCGCAACTGAGACCCCAAAGCACCAATTGCGACTATGCCGGTCTGGATCTCGCTGATGCCGCCGCCACCGGCACAAGCACCAGCAGCGCGTCGCTGCCGACCTACAGTCTGGATCAGGTCGCGGGTCAGCTGACGGATGGGTATTGGGAAAGCAAAGGCGGGTCCTGGCGTGCGTTCGATGTGAGCCCCGGTGATACGCTGACCTATAATTTCAGTGGCCTGACCCTTGACGGCAAAAACCTGGCCAAGGCCGCGTTGCAGGCCTGGAGCGACGTCACCGGCATCAATTTCGTGTCCACATCGTCAAGCGCGGACATCACCTTTAACGACAATGAATCCGGCGCTTTTGGCGGATCAACCTATTCCGGCCATACGATCCTGTTTTCCGAGGTGAATGTTTCGACCGCATGGTTGCAGTCCTATGGCACAAGCATGACCAGCTATTCCTATCAGACCTATCTGCATGAGATCGGCCATGCGCTGGGTCTGGGGCACGGCGGGAACTACAACGGATCGGGCAATTATGCGAGTGATGCGCATTATGCCAACGATAGCTGGCAGGTCAGCCTCATGTCCTATTTCAGCCAGTCGGAAAACCCGGCGGTGGACGCCAGCTATGCGATCGCGGTCACGCCGATGCTGGCCGATATCATTGCCATTCAGGACCTCTATGGCACGCCCACCACTGTGCGGACCGGCGATACCACCTATGGCGACAATGCCACCGACGACGGCAATCTGGACCTGTCGGGAACGGTGGCTTTGACGATCTATGACAACGGCGGGGTGGACACCATCGATCTGGGATCGTCGTCGTCTCATCAGCGGATCGATCTGGCCGCCGAGGCGATATCGGATTTCAACGGCAAGATCGGAAATCTGGCCATTGCGCGCGGCACCGACATCGAAAATGCGGTGACCGGGGGCGGTAACGATACGGTCACCGGCAACGGGTTGCGCAACACCATCGAAACCGGTGACGGGGATGATCGCGCCTATGGTATGGGTGGGTTCGATATTCTGGATCTGGGTGCTGGCGACGATTACGGCGACGGCGGTTCGGGTCAGGATACGTTGCTGGGCGGGGCCGGTAAGGACACGCTGTTTGGCGGTGGCGCCAGAGACCACCTGGAGGGCGGCGATGGCGCCGACCGTCTGGTGGGTCAGGGTGGCAATGACACGCTGATCGGCGGGATCGGGCGGGATCGCCTGTTCGGATCGGCGGGCAATGACACGATTCTGGCGGGCAGCGCCAATGATCTGATTAACGGCGGGTCGGGCAATGACACGATGACCGGCGGCAATGGCAACGATACATTTGTCTTCAAGAACGGGTTCGGGAATGACGTGATCACCGATTTTGACTGGGCCAAGTCGAACGAACGGCTTGATCTGTCCGGGGTCACTGCGATCACGAGCTATGCCGATCTGACCGCCAACCACATGGCGCAGTCGGGCAATGATGTGGTCATCAGCGACGGTGGGCACAGCATCACGTTGGAAGATACCCTGCTGAGCGATCTTGGCAGTTCGGATTTCCTGTTCTGATCCGTCGTAAAGTCGCAAAAAACACTCTAAAATTGGCCATAGATTGGGCGTGGGCAAGCAAACTCGCTTAACCTCAATCGCCTTTAATTCCACTGGGTATTCGGTTGGAAGGAAAGGTGAATGGCTCCGCTTGTCCATTTGGAAACACGCGTGGATAACGGCGCGGGGTTTGCCTTGGGCATCACCGATTTCGAGGTGTTCGAAATTGGCGGTCAGGCCTATCTGTATACGGCCAACACCGCGGGCGGTATTCTGGCCTATCGCATTCAGAACGGCACGCTGGTTGCCGTCGATGAACAGGCTTTCGGCCCGATCCCATTCTTTTCGACCCTGGGCGCGACCGACCTGTCGGTGGTCGAGGTGGATGGCCAGATCCTGTTGATGCCTTTGGCGCGGACCGGGCAGGATTTCAAAGGGTTTGTGATTGGCGCAAACGGTCAGTTGGGGGCCGAAGTCACGGTCGATCTGACCACCACGCCAGACGCGCAGATTCTGGGGGCGGTTGTCGTCAACGTGGCCGGGCAGCAGATGGTGCTGGCCAGTTTGCGGGGGCGGGTCGGATTGGCCGGGTATCAGGTGGGCACCGACCCGGTGCTGACGCAGATGCCGGTGGCTGGCTATGGCGCCGATTTTTTCGCACAGGACGTCAGCGCGTTGCGCACCGCGACGATCGGCGGTCAGACCTATGTGTTTTCGGGATCGCAGGGGGAAAACGGGTTAAACATCTATCGCGTTGAAAGTGACGGCTCGATCCTGTTGCGCGCGGTTTTCGGGGCGGATCAGGGTCTGGGGATCGACACGCCGACCGCGCTGTCCACCGTATCGCTGGGGGGATCGGAATATGTGATTCTGGCCGGGGGCAACAGTTCGTCGCTTAGCGTGTTGCGGGTGTTCGGCGACGGGCAGGTGATCGCCACCGATCATGTCATCGACGATCTGAATTCGCGGTTTCAGGCGGTTGTCTCGATCGCCACGGCCCTGGTCGGGGACCGGGTGTTCGTGGCCGCAGGCGGTGGCGACGACGGGTTGAGCCTGTTCACGCTGTTGCCGGGGGGGCGGTTGTTCCTGTTGCACAGCGTCGAGGATACGCAGGCCCTGTCGCTGGCCAATACGCAGGCCGTGTCGCTGTACCATCTGGGAAGCAAACTGCATGTCTTTGCCGCCGGTGAGACAGAGGCGGGGGTGACTCATTTCACGCTGAACACCGCAGCTTTGGGTCAGACGGTCGGGGGCAGCACCGGCGCCGATACCCTGATGGGCGGCACGGCGGACGATGTGCTGGCGGGCTATGATGGCGATGATGTTCTGAACGGCGGCGGCGGCGATGATCTGATACTGGACGGTGCCGGGGTCGATGAAATGACCGGCGGGGCGGGGGCCGATGTGTTCATTCTGTCGGCGGATGATCAGACCGACCGGATCATGGATTTCAACATCACCGAAGACAGTCTGGACCTGTCGGCCTGGCCGATGTTCTATCAGAATGCGCAGCTGGGGGTCGAAACAACCGCCAATGGCGCGGTGCTGACCTATCGCGATGAGCGGTTGGAGATCGTCAGCCATAATGGCGCCCCGCTGGATTTCGATGATTTCGCCGCGCTGGACATCGTCAATCTGGACCGGCCGCTGTTGCTGGTCGATCAGGATATCCGGATCAGGCTGGGCACCGCCGGGCAGGACGATATTGTGGGCGCCTCTGGGAAAGACATCATCTATAGCGAGGGGGGGGATGACTACATCCTGTCCGAAGGCGGCCCCGATGAGGTGGATGCCGGGGATGGTGACGACCGGGTCGAAGGTGGCGCCGGCCGGGATGTCCTGTTTGGCGGGGCTGGCAAGGACACGCTGTTCGGCGGCGGCGCCAAGGATGTTCTGGACGGTGGCGATGGCGCCGACCGGTTGGTCGGGCAGGGTGGCAATGACACGCTGATCGGCGGGACCGGGCGGGATCGCCTGTTCGGAGTGGCGGGGAATGACACTATTCTGGCGGGTAACGCCAATGACCTGCTTGACGGCGGGAACGGCAATGACACGATGACCGGCGGCAATGGCAACGATACCTTCGCCTTCAAGAACGGGTTCGGGAACGATGTGATTACCGATTTTGAGGGGTTCCAACCGCAGGAGGTGCTGGATTTGTCACTGGTTGACGGGATCACCGACTATGCCGATCTGGTCGCCAATCACATGGTGCAGTCGGGCAGCGATGTCGTGATCACCGACGGTACTGACAGCATCACCCTGGAAAATACCCTGCTGAGCGATCTTGGCAGTTCAGAGTTTCTGTTCTGATCAGGCGCCCGGCGGCGGGGATTTCATGTTTTCCTGATGCGCGGCAATGGCCCCTTCGATATCGTCGAACCAGATCAACCGCCCGTTTTCCAGCACGGCCCCGGCCTGACAGATGCGCCGCAACAATGGCATGGAATGCGATGCCACCACCGCGCCGCTTTGTTGCATCCGGTCCAGAAAGAACGCCTCGCTTTTTTCGCGAAAGGCCGCATCGCCGACGCTTGTGACCTCATCCACCAGATAGGTGTCGAACCGGATGCCCATGGAAATGCCAAAGGCCAGCCGCGACCGCATGCCCGAGGAATAGGTGCGGAACGGCAGATAGAAATGTTTGCCCAGTTCGGAAAAGTCACGGACGAATTCGATCAGATCACCGGTATCCGCGCCATAGATTCGCGCGATGAACCGGGTGTTCTGCGCGCCGGTCAGTTCGGGGTGAAAACTGCCGGCAAAGCCGACGGGCCATGAGATCGAGCCGGTTGACAGAACCTGCCCCGAGCTTGGGTCCATGGTGCCTGCGATCATCCGCAGCAGGCTGGATTTCCCGGCCCCGTTGCGGCCCAGCAAGGCCACCGACATGCCGGTCGGAAATTCGGCATTGATGTTGTCGGCCACGATCTTGGGCACGCCGGACACGTGATAGGTCTTGCACAGGTCGACCAGCCGGATCATCGTCAGCGCCGGTCCCGGATGCTGTAATAGATCAGAACCATGATCGACCAGCCGAAGAACAGGAACAGGGCCGACAGTCCCAACAGAATCTCGCGCTGGGGATATTGCGAGGATTCGGCCAGAGTAGGCTCGATATACGCGGCAAGATAGCGGCTTTGCCGCCGCGCCTCGGCCTGGGCCGCGTCATAGGCGGTCAGCGCCGTGGTATAGGATTGTTCGGCAAACTGGCGGTCCACGGTCAGCCGTTCGAATTCGGCCACCACCGTTGCGTAATCTTCATCCCCGCCTTCTGGGCCACCGACGCCCAGTTTCTGCCGTTCGCTGGAAATACGGGCGCGGATCACGGCGATCCGACGGTCGGCTTGCGTCAGGCGCGGGTCATCGGCGCGGGTGCTTTCGCGCAGCAGATCGGTTTCGACCAGCATACCGGCCAGTTCCTGTTGCAGCGTGTTCAACAGGCCCATCTGCACCTGAATATCGGCGTCCGGGTCGATGATCTGTTTTTCCGACCGGTATCTGGTCAGCTCTTGCCGCGCGGTTTTCAACCGGTTTTCAGCGCGGTTCAATTCATCCTGGGCAAAGCGAATCGTATCGTCACGGGCGATCGCGCTAAGCCGGTTGATCATGCTGGAGCTTTCTTCGAAAAGCGCCTGCGCGATCTGGCGGGCGTCTTCGGGGTCGAAGGCAAGGACGCGCAATTCGATCAGCCCGGTGCCCGCGTCGTAATAGGTTTTGACCATGCGGCCCCAATAGTCGACCAGATCCTCGATCGACCCGTCCGGATCGAAGGAAAACACCGGATCGCGTTCGGGTTTGGAATACAGCGCGCGCAGATCCAGCCGCTGGTCGATGGTTTCGACCAGTTTCTGGCTTTGGATGAACTCATACAGAATGTCGGTGTCGGATGAGCTGGACCCCGATATGTCCGCAATCCCGCCCAGCATTTCGATGGGCGAGGCGAATTCCTCTTTCTGGACGGAAAAGGCGACGGTCGAGGCATATTGATCCACCGCGCGGGAATACAGATAGGCGCCTGCCGCCCACAGGGGCGCCACAACCAGAAGAAGAAAGCTGAGCAATACCCCCCAATGGCGCGCGCGTGGGCGTGCGGATCGGGCCAAAGGCTGCAGCTTGTTCACAGATTTGGCCGGGCCGGGTGCCGCGGCGGGCACGGGCACGGGGGCAGGTGCTGGAGTTTTTTGCGGTGCGGACAATGAGTTGTTCCTAAGCGCCGTGGTCAAAAAAATTGCAGTCGTATTGTTATTCCTACATAATCCCTAGGTGCAACACCAGTCTGTCGGATGGGTCTGAATGTTTCCTGCGCTGCCCAGAAATATCGCGACCCGCCCGTTCGCAACCTATCGCTCAATCGTTGCGTTAATGTTACGCGAAATGGTGACGACCTTTGGCCGATCACCGGGTGGCTATGCTTGGGCGGTTATCGAGCCCGTGGCCGCGATCGCCCTGTTGTCGGTGATCTTTTCCTATGCGTTCCGGTCGCCCGCGCTGGGGACGAATTTCCCGCTGTTCTATGCCTCGGCCTTTTTGCCGTTCATGCTGTTCAACGACGTGTCGAACAAGATCGGCACGACCATCCGGTTTTCGCGACCCTTGCTGATGTACCCGTCCGTGACATTTCTGGATGCGATACTGGCACGATTCTTCTTGAACCTGCTGACCCATTTGATGGTGACCTATATCGTGCTGACCGGCATCGTGCTGATATTCTCGCTGAGTCTGATTATCGACTTTCCGGTCCTGATCAACGCGATTGCCATGGCTGCCGCGCTGGCGCTGGGGGTGGGGACGCTGAATTGCTATCTGATGACCGCCTACCCGCTGTGGGAGCGCGTCTGGCAAATCGCCACACGGCCCTTGTTCATCCTGTCGGGTCTGTTTTTTCTGTTCGAGGATTTGCCCGAACAGTTTCGCCAGATTTTGTGGTTCAACCCCTTGTTTCACGTCACTGGCGCGGCCCGGGCCGGGTTATATGCGACCTATGATGCGACATATGTATCTCCGATCTTTGTATATTCGGTGGCCTGTGTTAGCCTCTGTTTAGGACTTTTATTTTTAAAACGGTATCATCGTGACCTTTTGACGATGTTGTAAGTAGGTAGTTTTTAAATGAATACGCCGGGGGAACGGGTTTCGCACGATTTTGTGCGGCCCAGTAAGATTAAGATATTGCTGGCACTGCACAACGGCGCTGCTGCGCTGAAGGCGCAATTGGACAGCTATGTGACGCAGACCGGGGCGGATTGGTCCCTGTTGGTCAGCGACGATGGATCCGTCGATTCAGGGCCCGAGATGGTGCGCGCCTTTGCGCGGGCACATCCGGATCGTGACGTTTCGATGATCGATGGGCCGGTGGCCGGGTTTGCACAGAACTTTCTGCATCTTTTGCGGGCTGCGGGGCCGGATGTGCCCTATGTTGCGCTGTCGGATCAGGATGATGTCTGGCTGCCGGGCAAACTGGAGCGCGCGCTGACCGCCCTTGCCGATGTGCCCGAGGATGTTCCGGCGCTTTACGGCGCGCGGACCTGGGTGTGCGACGAGACGTTGGGGAATCGGCATCTGTCGCCGCTGTTCACCCGCCCGCCGGGGTTTGCCAATGCCTTGGTGCAATGTATCGCCGGGGGCAACACCATGGTGTTGAACCGCGCCGCGCTGGATGTGGCGCAGGCCGCCAGCCGCGAAGTTGGGCAAATCGTGTCGCATGACTGGTGGCTTTATCAGATCATCTCGGGGGTGGGCGGTCAGGTGATGTACGATCCTGAACCCGCTTTGCTGTATCGCCAGCACGAGGCTAACCTGATCGGCGCCAATTCCCACCCGCGGGCACGCATGGTGCGCGGGTTGCATATATTGAACGGGCGCTATCGGGAATGGACCGATATCAACATCGCCGCCTTGCGGGCGTCGCGCCATCGGCTGACGGCACCTTGTCAGGAGCTGTTGGACGGTATTTCCGCCGCACGCAGCCATGCAGCGCACCGCCGTTTGGCCGAGTTCCGCCGCGCCGGGCTGTATCGACAATCGGCCGGTGAGACTACCGGTCTGTATGTGGCAGCGGCACTGGGGCGTGTCTAAAATCGTCGGTGTTCAGGGCACTGGATGGAATCGGTTATATTTATTTAAACACGCGATTTGATTTCAGCGTGCGATAGAGCGTTTGATCCAGAAAATTGTATCTTTCCAGGAAATTCCGAATCCGCGGTGTTTTGAATACGGCGCGATCAAAGTGATACGTGCTTGTATTTTCGCGCGTATCTGCCAGTTGGCTACCATCAGTGGCTTTGGCTACAAGCGTGCCTAAGGACTCTTCTGTTGCAACAAACTGGTATGTCCGAAGCTGATCAATCACCAGTCCGGTGTTCCAATTGAAACGGGTGCCGAGAATCATTCGCGACTGCTGATTGAGAAACAGCCCTGAATATTTACGCAGGTTTCTGATGATTGCTTTTGGATCGTCGCTATCCGAATTTCGTATAGCGTGCGAGATCATTTTGATCGGCTCAGGATGGCCGTCGTAAAAACGTTGGCCGCGATGAAAAATTTCGATGATCCAGTTATAGTGGGACATCACTTGTAGGGTTGGATTCCGCATCGCTGCATAGAAATGCAGTGGCCGGTCTGTTGCCTGTACAAGATGATGACGCAGCGTGTCGTAAGGAACATGACCGGAAACCCAATTTTTGTCCTGCACCAATGATGAAAATGCTTTGGGTGCACCCATGTAGGTCTCACAATGGGCGTGCCCGGCGGGATCATGTAATTTAAGCAACTTATTGACGCTTGAGCCGGCTGTTTTGGGCACGTGAACAAAGGCAATCATTTTTCGCTGGTCAGTCATTTGTCCCATCGTATCAGAGGAGACCTCGTTCAAACGCTGCTTTGCGCCAGCCTGTCAAGTAACGGCGGCCATAGGGGCGTGCGATGAGCAGGCTTTGAAGCTCTTCCGATTCTCCAGTTGGCAACTGCTCCACGACGTTGCGCATGTCGGTGATATCAAAGATGCCGCGGTAAAGACCGTCAAGCTTAACAATGGGCAGGCCCAGTTTAAGCAAAATCGCCGCATTCTGATGAATCTGGCTGCCTGACATAAAGCTTTCGGTCAGCTCTGCGACCACAACTTCATGCAGGCGCTTTACGTCCAGCTTTGGGCCTTCTTTCGTGGCTGTCTGAATAAATTCACAGATGTCTTGAAAGCTATATATATTTTGTTCTTCCAGAATCTCGATCGTAGATGTCTCAAGCGAAACCGGCTGATCCTCTAATTCGACTTTAGGCACCAAATAGCGTGCCCGATACCGGCCAATGATGCTTCTTACTGAAACCTGTTTCCACGCAAAAATATCAGACACGCGTGATCGGGTGATTGCGAAATCCAGCAGCTCCGCGTTTGTAGTGATCGCCTGAAGATACCGTTTGGCACTGTAGAGCGCTCCAAACGTGTTTGGGTCGGTCACAATCTTTTTTAAGAGGCGCGAAAGTTTCAGTTCACCACGCCGAATGACCGTCGGGCGCACGTCGCTCAGGCGATAGTTATGCCAATAGCCTGAAAAATGCTGATTTTGCAGGATTTTTCCTGAAAACGCGATGCAGAACGATCCCAGATGATAGTCGATGTCGTAATTCTCGGTACTGCCCAAGACTTCGGTGGCAGAGGACATCATGTCATCCAGGAACTGCGGCATCCGCTCGTCCGAGAAAAAGACGCTGTCGTTGATCATCAGAAGGCGGGGGCAGGATGTGTGCCAGTCTTTTCTGAACAGATGCAGAAACCCGCAGCGATAGCTGCCGAAATCGCGGCCAAAGTTGAACCGTTCGATATAACAGTCGATCAGCCCATCGGTGTCGGCGGGATTTTTCAACCGCAACGTGTTGACGGCCAGCACGTACAGGCCGGCGGCCTTGGCGTGTTTCAGCAGGCGGACCGTATCGGGGCGCAGATTGCCCTTTTGATACAGCGCCAGCAGCATGATCTTTTGCCCGTCGTAGGGCATTTCGCTGTGGATGACCGGCGCTTTGTTCCAGGATTTTATGCGGGTGATTTCAGATTGCGCCCAAAGATACAGATAGGCAGCGGGATAGACGGCGACGGAAATCGCGCGCTGAAAAATGCTGAACAAACCAAACCTCAAATGCCTATCCCGATGCGGTAACGCACCCCACGCCTATCTTTTTGCAGCTATAAGGCTGTTGTGGCAACAGATTTTCAATTTTGGGCATAGCTTTGCCATTTTTATCGCTCTCCATGGAATGCACGCTTACCGGGTGACAGCAAAGGGCTCTGTTGCTATTGAGCAGACGGCGAGGTTAAGAGGTTGAGTACGTGCAAATTGAAGATACGGCGCTGCCGGGTGTGAAAATTCTGACCCCACGCCGATTTGGGGATCATCGCGGGTTCTTTTCCGAAAGCTGGAATCGCAAGGCTTTGTCCGCTGCCGGAATTGATGCCGAGTTTGTTCAGGACAATCATTCCCTGTCGCGCGATGTTGGCACGGTGCGCGGATTGCATTTTCAATCGCCGCCGCATGCTCAGGGCAAATTGGTGCGCTGCGGGCGGGGACGGCTGTTCGATGTGGCGGTCGATGCGCGCAAAGGGTCCCCGACCTATGGCCAGTGGATCGGCGAAGAGCTGAGTTTTGAAAATGGCCGGCAGTTGTGGATACCGGCCGGGTTTTTGCACGGGTTCGCAACGCGCGAGCCTGATACCGAGATTGTTTATAAATGCACGGATTATTACGCACCGGAATGCGACGGCGCGGTGCGCTGGAACAGTGCCGAAATCGGGATCGATTGGCAGGTAGAGGGATCTGCGATCCTGTCCGAAAAGGACGACGTCGCACCATTGTTTAATGATTTTGACAGTCCGTTTGTCTGGGAGGGCACGGCATGAAGATTCTTGTAACCGGGGGGGCGGGATTCATCGGATCAGCCGTTGTCCGCCATGCGATCCGGCAGGGGCATCAGGTGGTCAATCTGGATGCGCTGACCTATGCGGCCTGTCTGGAAAATGTGGCGCCGGTCAGCAACAGCCCGAATTACGCCTTTGAGCAGGCCGACATCCGCGACCGCGAGGCTTTGGACCGGGTCTTTGCGACGCATCAGCCCGATGTGGTGATGCACCTGGCCGCCGAATCCCATGTGGATCGGTCGATCGACGGGCCGGGCGCCTTTATCGAAACCAACGTGACCGGCACCTATAACATGCTGGAGGCCGCGCGCAGCTATTGGCAGGCGCAGGGTCAGCCGGACAGTTTCCGCTTTCATCACATCTCGACCGATGAGGTCTATGGCAGCCTGGGCGAAACCGGCCTGTTCACCGAAGACACCCCCTATGATCCGCGGTCCCCTTATTCGGCGTCCAAGGCGGCGTCGGATCATCTGGTGCGGGCCTGGGGTGAAACCTATGGTTTGCCGGTGTTGGTGACGAATTGTTCCAATAATTACGGGCCCTATCATTTCCCGGAAAAGCTGATCCCGGTGGTCATCCTGAAGGCGCTGGCGGGTCAGCCGATCCCGGTTTACGGCGACGGGTCGAACATCCGCGACTGGCTGTATGTCGAAGATCACGCCGACGCCCTGCTGACCGTGGTGGCCAAGGGGCAGGTTGGGCGGACCTACAATATCGGTGGCGAGAATGAGGCCCGGAATATCGATCTGGTGCGCACCATCTGCGGTATTCTGGACGCGTTGCGCCCCAGGGGTACCGCCTATGCCGATCTGATCACCTTTGTGACGGATCGCCCCGGCCATGATCAGCGCTATGCCATCGATCCGACCCGCATTCGCGACGAATTGGGCTGGCGCCCGTCGGTCACGGTCGAAGAAGGCCTGCGCAAGACGGTCGAATGGTATCTGGCCAACGAAGACTGGTGGCGTCCCCTGCTGGACCGGGATGGTGTCGGCAAACGGTTGGGTGCCGCATGAAATTTCTGGTGTTTGGGAAGACCGGGCAGGTTGCCCGCGAATTGCAACGGCGCGCGCCGGATGCGGTGTTTTTGGGCCGCGATAGTGCCGATCTGACCGATCCCGCGGCCTGTGCGTCGGCGATTGCCACCGCTAACGCCGATGCGGTGATCAACGCCGCGGCCTATACCGCGGTCGACAAGGCCGAAGAGGATGAGGCGACGGCGCAGCTGGTCAATGGCGACGCGCCCGGCGCGATGGCGCGTGCCTGTGCGGCCAGAAAGGTTCCTTTCGTCCATATTTCCACCGATTACGTGTTCGACGGGCAGGGAACCACACCCTGGGCGCCCGGTGATCCCACGGGGCCATTGGGGGCCTATGGCCGGACCAAACTGGCTGGTGAAAAGGCGGTGCTGGCCGCAGGCGGGCGGTATGTGATTCTGCGGACCTCCTGGGTGGTATCGGCGCATGGGTCGAATTTTGTGAAAACCATGTTGCGCCTGTCCGAAACCCGTGGCGAATTGAACGTCGTGGCCGATCAGATCGGCGGGCCGACCCCGGCCGGCGATATTGCCGAAACACTGCTGGTGATCGCGGAAAAACTGGCCGCCAACTTGGGCAACAGCGATATCTATCACTATTCCGGTGCGCCCGATGTCAGTTGGGCCGATTTTGCACGTGAGATTTTTCAACAGGCCGGTCGCGACATCGTGGTCAACGATATCCCGACCTCGGCCTATCCGACCCCGGCTGCGCGCCCCCCGAATTCACGGATGGATTGCCGGGCATTGCTGCGGGACTATGGCATCGGTCAACCTGATTGGACCGAAGGGCTGAACATTATTCTGAAAGAATTGGACGTGGTGACATGACAAAGCGCAAGGGCATCATTCTGGCGGGCGGATCGGGCACGCGGCTGTATCCGATCACGATGGGTATCTCGAAACAGCTGTTGCCGATCTATGACAAGCCGATGATCTATTACCCGATTTCGGTGCTGATGCTGGCCGGTATCCGCGAGATTGCGATCATCACCACGCCCGACGATCAGCCACAATTCCAGCGTCTTTTGGGTGACGGCAGCCAATGGGGCCTGAGTTTCACCTGGATCGTACAGCCGTCGCCCGACGGGCTGGCGCAGGCCTATCTGCTGGCCGAGGATTTTCTGGCCGGTGCGCCTTCGGCGATGGTGCTGGGCGACAACATCTTTTTTGGTCACGGCCTGCCGGTGATGCTGTCGCGCGCCGATGCCAAAGCGGAAGGCGGCACTGTGTTCGGCTATCACGTGGCCGATCCCGAACGCTATGGTGTGGTCGATTTCAACGCGGATGGCGAGGCGACGGCCATCATCGAAAAACCCACCGTCCCGCCGTCGAATTACGCGGTGACGGGTCTGTATTTTCTGGACGGCAGCGCGCCGGAACGGGCCCGCGCGGTCAAGCCATCGGACCGGGGCGAGTTGGAGATCACGACACTGCTGGAAATGTACCTGCACGACGGGTGCCTGTCGGTTGAACGGATGGGTCGTGGCTATGCCTGGCTGGATACGGGCACGCATGCCAGCCTGCTGGACGCGGGCAATTTCGTGCGGACGCTGGAACAGCGGCAGGGGATGCAGACCGGCTGTCCCGATGAGATCGCCTTTGAACAGGATTGGATCAGCCGCGCGGAACTGACGGCCCGCGCCGAAAAGTTCAAAAAGAACGAATACGGGCGGTATCTGCGCGGACTTCTGCGGGATTAGAGCCTAATCTGTCTATTGCTCGCGCCGCTTCAGGGCGCGGGTGATACCCGCATCCACCAGCAGATACAGCCCCATCGACAGGACCCCCAGCACCAGAACCGCGGCAAACATCAGGTCGGTCTTGGCGCGGCCATTTGCCAGCAGCATCAGATAGCCCAACCCACGGCTGGCGCCGACCCATTCGCCGATGACCGCACCGATGGGCGCATAGACGGCGGCCAGTTTCAGCCCCGATCCAAGCGCGGGGATCGCTGCCGGGATGCGCAGGTGCCACAGCACCGCGCGGCGGGACGCGCCCATGGTGCGGGCCAGATCCAGATACCCCGCCGGCGTGCGCATCAACCCGTCGAAAAACGCCGATGTGACCGGGAAATAGATGATCAGCACCGCCATCACGACCTTCGAGACGATCCCATAGCCCAGCCAAAGCGTCAGGATCGGGGCCAGCGCAAAGACCGGGATGGCCTGTGAAAACGCTAGAATCGGGCGCAGCAGCGCGCGGGCCACGGCGGAAGAGGCCAGTTGGATCGCGGTCGCAATGCCAAAGGCGGTGCCGATCAACAGGCCCAGCGTCACCTCGTACAGCGTGGTCAGGGCGTGTTCGCCGATCAGGGCGCGGCTGGTCCACAGGGTCTGCATCACCCGGGTCGGGCTGGGCAGGATGAAATTGGGCGGCTGGACGATCCAGATGATGGTTTGCCAGAGGATCAGCAAAACCAGCGCTGCGGCCAGACCATGTAAAATCCGCTTCATGCCGTGCCCCTGAGTTTTGCGTAAAGCGCGCCCTGCGCCTGCAGGGTCTGCGGGTCGTCCACGGGGCGGGGGGCTGGGGTGTCGGGCGGCAAAACAGTCTCTAACCCTGCCGAAGTCAGCACATGGATCGCCTGACCGACCCGCGCAGCCTCGGCCGGGTCGTGGGTGACCAACAGGACGGTGCGCCCGGCCAACAGTTCCATCGCCAGTTCCTGAATCTCGGCCCGGGTTTTGGCGTCCAGCGCGGAAAACGGTTCGTCCAGCAGGACGACGGGGCGATCCTCCATCAGCGTGCGGACAAGGGCCACGCGCTGTTGCTGGCCGCCGGACAGGGCACCGGGTTTTTTGGCGGCGTGATCGGCCAGACCGACACGGGCCAACAGATCGCGCGCGCGTGCCAGATCAGGCCGTTCGCCGCGCAGCCTTGCGCCCAGCGTCACATTGTCCAGCACGCTGGCCCAAGGCATCAACAGCGGGTTCTGCGCCATATAGGCGATGCGCGGCGGCAGTGGCGCGCCATCATCCGCCGTGACGGTCCCTTCAAAGATCACATGGGCCTCCAGACCGGCAATCAGCCGCAGCAGGGTCGATTTGCCAACGCCGGACGGGCCCAGCAGACAGGTCCATTCGCCGGGCCGCAGGGTCAGCACAAGATCCGGGAACAGGTCCGCGACCTGCCCGGCAACCGTTATGCCGACCCCGCCGGTCACGGGCGCAGCCCCATGTCCCAGAACCCGACCTCCAGCCGCGTGGCGGTTTCGAACCGGGTGCACAGGCTGCGCCAGCGCGGGGTGCTGGTGAAATCCGGGCCCAACCGTCGGGTCAGGGCCGTGTCGATCAGGGCGCCGACGTCGCGGCAGACCTCTTGGTATTCGGCCCCGGCGTAGGTGTTGATCCAGTCCGCATAGGTATCGGAGGGTGCATCGCCCACCAGCCGCGCGCCGATTTCGCCGTACCCCATGACGCAGGGGGCCAGGGCCGCCAGCAGATCAAGGATATCGCCGGAATACCCGGCCTCCAGCACATAGCGGGTATAGGCCATGTTTTCGGGCGCCTCGGGCGTGGTGATCAGATCGACCTCGGGGATTCCGGCGGCGGCGCAGGTTTCGACGTGCAGCTGCGTTTCGTGATTGGCCAGCGCGTTGACGGTTGCGGCGGCGGCGCGC
Organism: uncultured Paracoccaceae bacterium; assembly: GCA_947500775.1. Classification (GTDB taxonomy): domain Bacteria; phylum Pseudomonadota; class Alphaproteobacteria; order Rhodobacterales; family Rhodobacteraceae; genus CANMTD01. The sequence continues at coordinate 95,179 of CANMTD010000005.1, read as the reverse complement.
ATTTCGCCTAATGTGTCGGCCTTGGCGGCGACCAGGGCCCAGGCGCGGGCGAAATGGAACAGAAAGACATAGTCTTGTTTCAGATAATGCAGGAACGCCGCCTGCGGCAGCGTCCCGTCGCCCAGGCCCTGCACAAAGCCGTGGCGCGTATAGGCGCGCCAGGGGTCCAGGGCTGCCTGCCGCCACGCCGCGAAGGCGTGGCCATAGTTGGGATGATCGCTCATTCCGCTGTCACATCCACGATGATTTTCGACACGGGGTTCGGTGCCGGGATCAGGTCGAATTCGTGCAAAAACGTCTCGAACCTTGCGTAACGGCCTGCATCGACGGCGGCGGGGCGCAGGGCGAACCGCGGCAGGGTATCGACCCAGGCTTTGGCGTTCAACTCGTCCTGCAGTTCGGCCGCGGTGCCGGAAAACACCTGCCAGCTTTCGTCCGGGTGGTTGACGATATACTGCGTCGCCTTTTCGGTCGCGGCCAGAAAACGGGCGATCATGGCCTTGTCCATCGTGTCGGGGTTGGCCAGATAGATCAGCTCGTCATAGGATGGCAGTCCCTCCTCCTCGACATAGATGCAGCGGCCTTCGATGCCTTCGATTTCCATCTGGTTCAGTTCGAAATTGCGATAGGCGCCGATCACGGCGTCGACCTGTCCGGACATCAGCGATGGCGACAGCGACCAGTTGACGTTGACCATTTCGATATCGTCCAGTGTCAGCCCGTGTTTGCGCAGGATGGCGCCCAGAACGGCCTCTTCCACACCGGCCACGGAAAACCCGACCTTCTTACCCTTCAGGTCGGCGGGGGTTTTGACCGGCCCGTCGGCCAGCGTCAAAAGACAGTTCAGCGGCGTGGCGACCAATGTGCCGACGCGGATCAGCGGCAGGCCTTCGTGAATTTGCAGGTGCAACTGCGGCTGATAGCCGATGGCCAGATCGGCCTTGCCGGCGGCGACCAGTTTGGGGGGGTCCGAAGGATCGGCGGGGGCGATAATTTCAATTTCCAGCCCCTGATCCGCGAAATAGCCCAGTTCATCGGCGACGATGATTGGGCCGTGATCGGGGTTCACGAACCAATCCAGCAACAGTGTCATTTTGTCCTGCGCCATGGCCGGGGCCGCCAGCAGGGACAGCGCAACTGCACAGATAAATCTCATGGATGGGGTCCTTTCAGGTGGGGTCGCCAAGAGCGACGAGTTTGATTTCACCGGCCCAATGCGGGCGCAGCCGTTCGGCCGCCCGCCAGGCGCGCAGCCCGGAGCGGCAGCAAAAGACGGCGCGCTGGTCGGGGGCGGGGTGCGGGCCGTTTGCGCCGAAGTCTTCGACAAGATGGCGATGGGCGGTCGGGGTGACGGGGTGCGGCGTTTCCTGCGTGTCCCGCAGATCGACGATGAAATCCGATGGGGTCATCTCATCAGGGGCCAGAAAACTCAGCCGGGGGCCGACCGGTTCGGGGGCCGTATCGAAGCGGAAACTGGAAAAGCGCAACGTGGCGGCATCAAAGCGCAGCATCTGACCCAAGGGGGAAGGGGTCAGGTCCAATAGAACGGACAGAGCCAGTTGCGCCTGAAGCGCGCCGATCAGACCGACAACAGGGCCCAACACACCCGAAGTTGCACAGTTCGTCAGCGTGTCGGGCAGATCGGGGAACACGGCGCGCAGCGAAGGCGCGCCCGCACAGAACCCCCCGGCATAGCCCGACAATGCCAGCGCCGAGGCAGAGATCAGCGGCGTATGGCGCGCCATACAGACATCGGATGCGACATAGCTGGCCGCGAAACTGTCGGCGCAATCCAGCACCAGATCGGCACCGGCGATCAGGTGCGGGGCATTGGCGGGGTCGAACATCGCGACATGCGGCGTGATCCGGATATCGGGGTTCAGCGCGGTCAGGCGCGTGGCGGCGGCCGTGGCCTTGGGTGTGCCGATGTCGGTTTCGACATACAGGGGTTGGCGGTGCAGATTGCCGCGTTCGACCACATCGGGGTCGATCAGCGTGATATGCCCGACCCCCGCACCGGCCAGATATTGCAGTGCAGGCACGCCCAGCCCCCCGGTGCCGATCACCAGAATCCGGGCGGAACAGAGCCTTTTTTGCCCCTCTGTCCCCACCTCTGGCAGGATCATCTGGCGGGCGTAACGACTCATCGTGTGGCCCCGATCCATTCGGAACAGCGGGCCTCGGGCGCGTCGTTCAGGGTGATGTCGGTGACGACCGAAACGATATCGGCCCCTGCGGCAAAGACGCCCGGCGCGCGGTCAACCGACATGCCGCCGATGCCCACCAACGGGATGTCGCCGATCAGGGTTTTCCATTCCCGGACCCGGTCCAGCCCCTGTTCGTGCCATTTCATCTTTTTCAGGATGGTTGGGTAAACCGGACCCAGGGCGATATAATCGGGGTTCAGGGCCAGGGCGCGGTCCAGCTCGGCGTGATCATGGGTCGACAGGCCCAGTTTTATCCCGGCACGGCGGATCGCGGGGATATCGGCGCTGTCCAGATCCTCTTGCCCCAGATGCAGCCAGCCGCAGCCTTCGTCGATCGCCATCTGCCAATAGTCGTTTACCACCAGCGTGGCGCCAAATTCGCCGCACAGCCCTTTGGCCGCGCGGATTTCGGCGCGCACGACCTCGGCCGGTTGATCCTTGACGCGCAGTTGCACCAGTTTCACGCCCAGCGGCAGCATCCGCAGCAGCCACTCGGCGCGGTCGAAGATCGGATAGAAACGGTCCAGCGTCATGTCAGAAAGGCCTTTCCGATGACGGGGGTCGACGGGGCGGCCATGTCGCGGGGTTCCATCGGGTCGGCCTGATGCGCGGCCTGCCCGGCCTGGGCGGCCATCGCCATGGCGCGGGCCATCTGTACCGGATCGCCCGCCTTGGCGACCGCGGTGTTCAGCAGGACGGCGTCAAAGCCCAGCTCCATCGCGCGGGCGGCGTGGCTGGGCAGGCCGATGCCCGCGTCCACCACCATGGCGACGTCGGGAAAATGCGCGCGCAGGCTGCGCAGCCCGTGTTCGTTGTTCAGCCCAAGCCCCGACCCGATGGGCGCGCCCCAGGGCATCAGGACCTGACATCCGGCGTGCAGCAGGCGTTCGGCGACCACAAGATCCTCGGTGCAATAGGGAAAGACCTGAAAACCGTCTTCGGTCAGGATTCTGGCCGCCTCGACCAGAGCAAAGACGTCGGGTTGCAGGGTGTCGGTGTGGCCGATCACCTCTAGCTTGATCCAAGGCGTTTCAAACAGTTCGCGGGCCATATGGGCGGTGGTCACGGCCTCTTTGACGGTATGGCATCCGGCGGTGTTGGGCAGAAGCGGCACGCCAAGGTCGCGGATCAGGCTCCAGAACACCTGTCCGGCATTGTCAGAGCCGCTTTCGCGCCGCAGCGACAGGGTGGCCACAGCCGCGTTCGAGGCGCGAAATGCCTCGGCCAGAATGGCTGGCGAGGGGTATTGCGCCGTGCCCAGCATCAGCGGATTGGCCAGTTCGGTGCCATAAAACCTGCGCATCTTTCAGCCCCCCTGCATCGGCGCGACCACTTCGATCCGGTCGCCGTCGGACAGCGGGGTCGTTGCGCGCAGGGTGGCGGGCACGAACCCTTCGTTCAGGGCGGTGGCGACCTTGGTGTCGTCAAATCCCAGCGCGACCAGCGCCTGCGCCAGAGTTGTGGCCTCTATCTCTTGCGGTGTGCCGTTAACCGTGATTTTCATCCATCACCTCCGGGGTTTTGCCGTCCAGCACATGATCTGCCACCATGCGCGCCAGCGCAGGCGCCAACAGAAATCCGTGGCGGTACAGACCGTTTGCAAAGACCGTGTCGCCGCGCCGCCGGATGCGGGGCAGGTTATCGGCAAAGGCGGGGCGCGCATCGACGCCGATTTCCAGAATCTCCGCCTCGCCAAAACCGGGATGCAGGGCATAGGCGGCGCTGAGCATTTCCAGAACCGACCGCACCGTGACCCGGCCGCGTTCGGTGGCCTCGATCATCGTGGCGCCCAGCATGAACACGCCATCGCCGCGCGGCACGATGTAAAGCGGGATGCGCGGGTGCAACAGCCGAACGGGGCGATTCAGAGCCACATCCGGGCAATGCAGGATCAGCATTTCGCCTTTGACCCCGCGCAGATCGGTCAGCGCATCGCGGGCCGACAAGCCGCGGCAATCGATGGTGGTTTGCGCCGGTTGCGGGGCGGTTTCGATGGTCACGCCCTTATCGGCCAGACGGTCGGTCAGCGCGGTCAGGGCGGCGCGGGGGGCAAGATGCGCCTCGTCCCCGAAGAACAACCCGGCGCGAAAACGACCGGCAAGGTCGGGTTCCAGTTCGGATATCTGCGGGTCGGTCATTTCGGTAAACCCGGTGGTCCGGCGGGCGAAACGGCGCAGATCGGCCTGATCCCGGTCCAGCGCCAGCACCAGCGATCCGTTGCGTGTGACCGTCCCGGTCTTGGCCTGCCACCAATCGGCGGCCTCCAGCCCCAGACGCAGCACCGGTTCCTCGGCGGATTCGCGTTCGCAATAGGGGGCCAGCATGCCGCCCGCCCACCACGAACAGGCGTGCGCGCCGGGGCGGGCGTGCTGATCGACCAGCCGGACCTTGCCGCCGCGATCCGTGATCTCGGTCGCGATGGCCAGCCCGGCGACGCCGGCACCGATGATCGTCAGCTTATCCATCGTGGCCCCATTGCGCGTGAAAGTGATGCACCGGGCCGTGGCCCGACCCGATCTGCAGTTGATCGGCGGCCCGGATGGCGGCGTGCAGATAGCCATGCGCCGCCTCGGCCGCCTGTTCCAGCGGCAGCCCCTTGGCCAGCCCCGCCGCAATCGCCGACGACAGGGTGCAGCCGGTGCCATGGGTGTTGCGGGTTGCGATGCGCGGCGCCGAAAACGCGTGCAGGCCGGTGCCGGTGATCAACAGATCCTCGCAGATGTCGCCGCTGCCATGCCCGCCCTTCATCAGGACCGCCTGAGCCCCCAGGTCCATCAATGCGGTTCCTTGTGCGGCCATCTGTTCGGTGGTTTCCGCGGGCGCGCCGTTCAGCAGGCGGGCGGCCTCGGGCAGGTTGGGGGTCAGCAGGGTTGCGCGGGGCAAAAGTGTCTCTGACAATGCGGAAATCGCGTCTTCCTGCAGCAGCGGATCGCCGGATTTCGCCACCATCACCGGGTCCAGAACAATCGGACCATCATAGCCGGACAGCCCATAGGCCACGGCCTGAATGATCTCGGGCGTGGCCAGCATGCCGATCTTCACGGCCCCGACATTTAGATCGCTCAGCACCGCGTCGATCTGGGCGCGCACGATATCGGTGGGGATGCCATGAACGGCGGTCACCGCCTGGGTGTTCTGCGCGGTGACGGCGGTGATCACGCTGGCGCCAAAGACGCCAAGGGCCGACATCGCCTTCAGATCAGCCTGAATGCCCGCGCCGCCGCCGCTGTCAGAGCCTGCGATAGTCAAAGCGATTGCGGTCATGGTCACGGCGTCCTTTGTCATGCGGTGCGCACAGACGGACGGAAAGCGGGCCGTGTTCTCACGAGGTCCGTTCCCTACGCCGGTGCTGACCGGATCAGGTTCGATGGGTTCGCTTGCGCATCTCAGCCCTGCAAAAACAGAGCACCCCAACGGATTGCACAAGCCATAGACATAAATCGCGCCCGGAACAAGCGGTCAGGTCTTTTCGCGGTGCATGGGGGCGGCTATGGTTGCCCCCGTGGCAAAACAGGCAAAAAAGAAACCGACGCGGAAGACGAAACAGACGGCGCGGCATCCGGGGATGTTGCGGCGGCTTTGGCGTTATGTGCTGCGCGGTGTCGGGGTGGTGTTTCTGGTGATGCTGGCGCTGGTGGTGCTGTTCCGGTTCGTGAACCCGCCGACGACGCACACGATCTGGTCCGAAGCGCGCCGTCTGGACGGGGTGGATCATCAATGGGTCCCGATCGAGGCGGTGTCGCCCGCTGCGGTCCGGGCCATCGTCGCGGCGGAAGACGCGAATTTCTGCGGCCACTGGGGGTTCGACATGGCCGCGATCCGCGACGCGCTGGAGGATGGCGCGCAGCGCGGCGCCTCGACCATCACGCAGCAGACGGTGAAAAACGTCTATCTCTGGCAGGGGCGCAGCTGGATACGTAAGGTGTTCGAGGCGGTGCTGACCCCGATGGTCGAAGCGATCTGGCCGAAACGGCGGATTCTTGAGGTTTATCTGAACATCGCGGAATTTGACGAAGGGGTGTTCGGGATCGATGCGGCGGCGCACCGTTATTTTCACGTACCGCCCGAAAAGCTGTCGCCGGAACAGGGCGCGCGGCTGGCCGTGGTGCTGCCCAACCCCAAGGCGCGCAACGCCGCCAATCTGAAAGGCTGGATGCGCAAGCGGGCCGTGCGCCTGGTCGATGGGGCCGCAACAATCAGAGCGGATGGCCGCTCATCCTGTTTCGAGAGTTGAATTGCGCGCGCCCGCGCGGCAATAGGGGGCATCATTCCATGTCAGGGCCGACGACCATGAACCGCCTTTATCACGTTCCGCTTTCGCCATTTTGCCGCAAGGTGCGCCTTGTTCTGGCAGAAAAGAAGATCGAGGTTGAGCTGATCGAGGAACGATACTGGGAACAGGACCCCGATTTCATGCGCCGGAATCCCGCGGGAAAAGTGCCTGTTTTACGCATGGATGGGCGCACCATGGGCGAAAGCCAGTCGATCTGCGAATATCTGGAAGAAACCAACCCCACGCCCCCCCTGATGGCAGGTTCTCCGGCGGACCGGGCCGAGATTCGGCGGCTGGTATTCTGGTTCGACGACAAGTTTCATCACGAGGTGACCTCGAAACTGCTGTACGAGCGGGTGAACAAAAAGGTGATGGCGCAGGGCTATCCCGACAGCAAGAACGTCAAGGCGGGCGCCACCAAGATCAAATATCATCTGGATTACATGGGCTGGCTGCTGGATCAGCGGCGCTGGCTGGCGGGCGATGCGATGAGCCTGGCCGATTTCGCGGCGGCGGCGCATCTGTCCTGTCTGGATTACATCCGCGATGTCGACTGGAACCGGAACGAAAACGTCAAGGACTGGTACGCCAAGATCAAATCGCGCCCGGCCTTTCGCGGGTTGCTGGCCGATCAGGTGCCCGGATTCCCACCGCCTCCGCATTACGCGGATCTGGATTTTTGAGCGGCGGGCTCAAAGCCCGGTTGATCGCATACGCCCGGGATGCCGGGTTCGCCAAGGTCGGTATCTGCACCCCCGATGCCATTCCCCAAGCCGCCGACCGTCTGGCGGCCTTCGTGGCCGAGGGGCGGCATGGTCAGATGGGGTGGATGGCCGAACGCATGGGATGGCGCGGCGATCCGGCCGAACTGTGGCCCGCGGCGCAAAGCGTGATCATGCTGGCCGAACCCTATACGCCCGATCACGATCCGCTGGCCTTGCTGGCGCAAAAGGATCGCGGCGTGATTTCGGCCTATGCGCTGAACCGCGATTATCATGACGTGGTGAAAAAGCGGCTGAAACGGGTGGGGCGCTGGTTGCTGGAACAGAACCCGGGGGCAGAGATCAAGGTTTTCGTCGACACCGCCCCGGTGATGGAAAAGCCGCTGGCGCAGGCGGCCGGGCTGGGGTGGCAGGGAAAACACACCAACCTTCTGGGCCGCGATCTGGGAAGCTGGTTCTTTCTGGGCGCGATCTTTACCACCGTGGAATTAGAGCCTGACATACCGGAAAAACAGCAATGCGGGACCTGCACCGCCTGTCTGGACATCTGCCCGACGGCGGCCTTTCCCGCACCGTTTCAACTGGATGCGCGGCGGTGCATTTCCTATCTGACGATTGAACATCACGGGCCGGTCGATCCCGAATTGCGCCCGCTGATGGGCAACCGGATTTACGGCTGCGACGATTGTCTGGCGATCTGCCCCTGGAACAAATTCGCGGCCGAGGCGCGCGAGGCCAAATATCACGCACGCCCCGAACTGGTCGCCCCCGATCTGCGCGCCTTGGCGGCGCTGGACGACACGGCGTTCCGGGCGTTGTTTTCAGGCTCGCCGATCAAACGGATCGGGCGCAACCGGTTTGTGCGCAATGTTCTCTATGCCATCGGCAATTCCGGCGCGGCCACCCTGCGCGACGTGGCCCAGGGGCTGTGCGCCGATCCGGATGCGACGGTGGCCGATGCGGCGCGCTGGGCCGTGGCACGGCTTAGCGATCCGGGGTCCGAAACGTCAAAGCCGCCCACAGCGAATGCCAAACCGGCCCCTGACTGACGTCATCATTGCCGGTGCTACGCAATACCACCGCATCCAGCAGGTACTCATGCGCCGGTTTCACCGGGATCATGGCGCGGCCGGTATCGTCGGTCACTGTCGTAAAAACAGTGACTGTATCACCTGATTTTTCAAAAACCTCGACCTGCGCGCCGATCCTTGGGGCGCCCTGATACAGCACCTGCACCGGCAATCCTGCGCCCAGATCGTCGGTATAGGGATTGGCCAGCGCGACAATTTCGGTTTCCAGCCCAAAGGCCCGATCCTGCCCGGCCCCGCCACCGATCGCGACCAGCGCCTTGGCGAACCGGCGATAGGATTCGCTGAAACCGCTGTCGGGCAATCCCCGCTGCGCATGCGCCTTAAGCACGCCGTCAAAGGCCTTGTGTTCGACAAATTTGATGAATTTGGCCCATTCGGAGTAATTCAGCCGCTTGTCATTGGTTTCATGCACGATAACGCCCAGCCCGGGCTGGGGCATTTGCATCTGCATGATCGGCCGGTCGCCCAGACGGCTTTTGACCGGATACGACCTGTCGCCGATGGTCAGATCGAACCGGGTGATCTGATCGGGAAAGTAAGACAGGGCCGATCCTTTGAAATTCTGTCCCACACGCGTATTGACGACCAGCGTCTGGGCCGTATCAATTTCATATGTGTCAGGCGACACCCAGAATTCATGGGACAGGGCAGCGCCCGTGCCAGATAATCCAAGGATGGCGGCAATGAAAAGCAGACGGATGCGCATGATGGCGGGCCTTTTCGGTATGATGTCCAACCTGTCTCGGGCGGGGCGCAAGTCAAGCATTTATGCGCTGTTCGCGGCGATTCTGATGTTCAACCCCATTGCCGCACCCGCGCATGAAACCCAGCCGGCGATCGCGGATGTCGAGGTCACGCAAACCAGCCTGCGGCTGGAAATCCGCCTGGCGGTCGAGGCATTGGTGGCCGGCATCGATCTGAACGGGTTGGAGGACACCAACGCATCGCCCCTGTCCGGATTTTACGACCAATTGCGCGCGCAGGAACCCGAGGTGCTAGAGAAAGGGCTGCGCGCCGCCTGGCCGCGGCTGGCCGGTGGGATCACCATCGATGTCGCGGGCCAAAGACTGACCCCGCAACTGTCAGAGGTACGCATCCCACGGGTGGGCAACACCGATCTGCCGCGCGAAAGCGTGCTGGTGATCGGCGCGGATTTGCCGACGGGTTCCGCCCCGGTGCAGGTCGGCTGGTCCAGCGCTTTCGGGCCTTTGGTGCTGCGTCAGGTGGGTGAGGGCGACGCGCTTTATACCGGGTATCTGACCAATGGCGCGCTCAGCGATCCGTTGCCGCGCGAGGGCGTGGCCGAGGTTGGCGCATTGGCGCAATTCGGGCGCTATATCGTGCTGGGGTTCGAACATATCCTGCCCAAGGGGCTGGACCATATCCTGTTCGTGCTGGGGCTGTTTTTCTTTTCGCTGCATCTGCGCCCGCTGTTGCTGCAGGTCACCGCCTTTACCCTGGCGCATACGGCGACTTTGGCGTTGGCGGTGCTTGGATATGTCTCTGTTCCACCTGAAATCGTGGAGCCGCTGATCGCGGCTTCGATCGTTTATGTGGCGGTTGAAAACATCCTGCGGCCGCAACTTGGCTGGTGGCGCACGGCGGTGGTCTTTGGGTTCGGGCTGTTGCACGGGCTGGGGTTTGCCAGCGTTCTGGGCGAGATCGGGCTGAACCCCGCCCGCCTGATTTCAGGCCTGATCGGGTTCAATATCGGCGTTGAACTGGGGCAGCTGGCGGTGATCACGCTGGCGTTTTTTGCGGTTGGATACTGGTTTGGGAAAAAGCCCTGGTACCGGTCGTTCATTGCCGTGCCCGCCTCGGTTGCCATTGCTGTGGTCGGGGCGTGGTGGGTGGTGGAACGGACCCTGCTGTAGCTGAGGCTGGTTTCATGTTATCCTGACCGCCCGGAGACCACCGAAGGAGAACAAGATGAGTCGGCATGTTCTTGATCATCCGTCTGACCGCGACCCGTCCCGGCGCGTTGCCCAATTCGCCCGGATCGAAAGCGGCGCCCGCGCAAACCCCGCCAGCAAAACGCTTCAGCGGCGGCCGCGATCTGCGGATACCGCCAAGCGGTTGAAGGCCTTTGTGCGGATTGCGCGCAGCAAAGACAGCTAAATTCCCAGCGGGTCTTTTCTTTCGGCACAAAAGGCGTAGGGGTTTACCTGTCCCCACGCCAAAGGTGCAGCCATGCAGCCGACCCGTGCCATTCTGTTCAAACTGACCGCCGTTGCCCTGTTTGTGGCGATGTCATCGCTGATCAAGGCGGTGTCGGACGATGTGCCGCCGGGGCAGGCGGTGTTCTTTCGGTCGTTCTTTGCCCTGCCGGTGATCATCGGCTGGCTGGTCATGCGCCGTGAACTGGCGGTCGGGCTGCGGACAACCAATCCGATGGGCCATTTGTGGCGGGGGTTGGTTGGCAGCACGGCCATGGGGCTGATGTTCATGGGGTTGGGCCTGTTGCCCCTGCCCGAGGTGACGGCCATCGGCTATGCCGCGCCATTGCTGGTCGTCATCTTCGCCGCCATGTTTCTGGGTGAAGATGTGAGACTATTTCGCCTTGGATCGGTGGTTCTGGGTCTGATCGGAGTCCTGATCGTGCTGTCACCACGGCTGTCGGCCTTTGGCGATGCCGATGCGGACCCAAGCCAGACATTGGGGGCTATCGTCGTTCTGGCCGGGGCGACCTGCGCCGCCTTGGCGCAGGTTTTCATTCGCAAACTGGTGCAGACCGAACAGACCGCCAGCATCGTGTTCTGGTTTTCGGTCACGGCCTCTTGCCTGTCGCTGTTGACGCTGCCCTTTGGCTGGGTCGTGCCGACGGTTTCGCAGATGGCGATGCTGGTTTTGGCGGGGGTCTTTGGCGGGCTGGCGCAGATTTTCCTGACCTCCAGTTTTCGGCTGGCGGATGCGTCCTTGGTGGCGCCGTTCGACTATGCCTCGATGTTGCTGGCGTTGATGGTGGGGTATTTCGTGTTCGACGAGGTGCCGACACCGGTGATGTTGCTGGGCGCGTCACTGGTGATTCTGGCCGGTGTGCTGATCATCTGGCGCGAACGGCAACTGGGGCTTGATCGTGGGCGGGCGCGAAAGGGTGGCGTGACACCGCAGGGTTAGGCGCGCCTATAGGTCGGCGATGGCGTTGGCGATTGTGGCGGGGACCATATCCAGCGGCAGCCCGCCGCGCGTGATCGTGCGCAGGCCGATGAAGGTCGTGACCAGGTGGCACGCTTTTTCATGGCGCAGCGCGGGGTCGTCTTGCCAGGGCGCGGATTGCGCCAGCGCGGTATCGAACGCGTCGCACAGGGAGTTCATCATACGAAAGACATGTTCGCGGGTGGTCGGGTCCGAGGGCGCCTGTTCGCTGCAGGCGCTGCAAAAGAAACACCCGCGGCTGTCGGCCGTTGCGCGCACCTCTTTCAGGAAGTGATCGAAGAACCGCGTGATACGTTCGCGGGTCGTGCCCTGTTGCAACAGCAATTGAATGCCATTGGCGACTTCGTGGCTTTCGTAATGCAGCAGGGCCTGCAGGTACATCTGGCGTTTGTTGCCGAACAGCCGGTACAGGCTTTGCTTTTTCAGGCCGGTCGCCTGTTCGATATCCTGCATCGACGTCGCCTCGAAACCTTTCAGCCAAAACAGGTTTTTCAGCTGGATCAGTGCCTCTTCTGGCAGGAAGGAACGTGGTCTGGGCATGGGCTCACCAATTTGTTACCGATTGGTCCGAAATTCGTATTTAACTGACCGGTCCGGATTCATATATCCCGCTAGCCAAGGGGGACAAGCCCCTTTGGATTTGGAATTCAGTCCCCCGGTTCGCCGGTCAACAAGGATATCTATCATGGCACGAATTGAAACAGTGAACGACACCAACGCAACCCCCGACGCGGCCGCATTGTTTGCGGCGATCAAGGGCAAGATCGGGATGGTTCCCAATCTGTATCGCACCACCGGCAACAACCCGGCCGTGCTGAAAGCCCTGCTGGGATTTTCCGAAACCCTGGGCGAAGGCAGCTTTGACGCGGCCACACGCGAAGCGATTGCGCTGGCCGTTGCCGGGGAAAACACCTGTGATTATTGCGCGTCGGCCCATACGGCGATTTCAAAGGGCCTGAAGGTGGACGGCGATGAAATCGCATCGCGGCTGCGCGGCAAATCCGCCGATGCCCGCGTTCAGGCGCTGTTGACGCTGTCGCTTGCGATCGTCGCAAAACGCGGGTTCGTTGAGGATGCGGACCTTGCCGCCGCGCGGGCCGCTGGCCTGTCGGATGCCGATATAATCGAGGTTGTCGGCAACGTGGTGGTGAACATCTTTACCAACTATCTGAACCACATCGCCCAGACGGATATCGATTTCCCGGTCGTTTCGTCGGCAGGGTAAGCCGGTTCAGTCAAGGGGCCCGGCGTCGCATTGCGCCGGGCCCAGTATCTTATTCGCGCACCAGCTTTTCATAGCTTTGGGCGATATCGCGGGTCAGGCTGCCGACCTCGAAATTATAGTCGCCGATCTGGCCAACGGGCGTGACCTCGGCCGCGGTGCCGGTCAGCCAGCATTGTTCGAAACTTTCCAGCTCGTCCGGCATGATGTGTCTCTCGTGCACCTTGATTTGCCGATCTTTCAGCATTCCGATCACGGTTTGCCGGGTGATACCGTTCAGAAAACAATCGGGATCGGGTGTGTGCACCTCGCCGTCTTTGACAAAGAAGATGTTGGCGCCGGTCGCTTCGGCGACATAGCCGCGATAGTCGAACATCATGGCGTCGGAACAGCCCTTTGCCTCGGCGGTATGTTTGGACATGGTGCAGATCATGTACAGGCCGGCGGCCTTGGCGTGGCTGGGGATGGTTTCGGGGCTGGGGCGTTTCCATTTGGAAATGTCCAGCTTGGCGCCCTTCATTTTGGCGTCGCCGTAATAGGCGCCCCATTCCCAGGCGGCGATGGCCATGCGCACCGGGTTGCGGGCCGAGGCGACCCCCATGTCTTCGCCCGCGCCGCGCCAGGCAACCGCGCGGACATAGGCATCCGACAGGCCCGAGGCTTGCATGACTTCGGCCTTGGCGGCCTCGATTTCCTCGACCGTATAGGGAATTTCGAAATCGATCAGGTTGGCGGAGCGTTTCAGCCGTTCGGAATGTTCCACCGATTTGAAGATCTTGCCGTTATAGGCGCGCTCTCCTTCGAACACGGATGACGCATAGTGCATGGCGTGGGTCAGGATATGGACGTTGGCATCGCGCCAGTTGATCAGTTTCCCATCCATCCAGATTTGGCCGTCGCGATCATCGTAGCCAGACATCGATCTTTCCTTTCGTTGCGGTCAGCCTGCGGGGCTGATTTCCAAATATTGCGTAGCTTAGGTCCGTTTCGGACATTTTATTGCGTCAAATCGAGGAATCGCTATCAATTCGGTATTGGAAAGTCAACAAGACTGACATAAAATCCATGGGTAATTGGTATGGGTGATTAAAGAGGGCAGCGATGGCCGAACGCGCAACCGCCACCGCAGCGGGTGGAGAAAACCTGCTTTTCCTGACGGATGAACAACTTAGGAAAGGGATCGAGGCGATGTTTTTCGCCTATCGCGGCTTTACCGCCGACCCCGACCGCATTCTGGAAAACTATGCCTATGGCCGCGCGCATCACCGTGCGATCCATTTTATCAACCGCAATCCGGGCACGACGGTAAACAATCTGCTGTCGATTCTCGGCGTCACCAAACAATCGCTGAACCGGGTTCTGCGGGCGTTGATCGAAGATGGGCTGGTCGAAAGCCGCGTGGGCAAACGTGACAAACGCGAACGCCACCTGTATCTGACTGAAACCGGTTTGACGCTGGAACAGGAACTGTCGGACGCACAGCGCGCCCGGATGCGATCGGCCTATCGCACCGCCGGACCCGAGGCTGTCGCGGGGTTTCGCCGTGTGCTTGAGGCGATGATGGATGCCGATATGCGCCGACATTTCAATATTATGAAGGATAGTTCCCAATGAGTGATGGTACCGAGTCCCACCTTCTGATCGTCGATGACGACGAGCGGATCAGAGATCTGTTGCGGAAATTTCTGATCCGCAACGGGTTCTGGGTCAGTGCGGCCCGCGATGCGGCCCATGCGCGGCGTCTGTTGGCGGGGCTGGAATTCGACATGATCGTGCTGGATGTGATGATGCCCGGCGAAGATGGCATCACCCTGACCCGATCCCTGCGCGAAACCATCGAGACGCCGATCATGTTGCTGACGGCCAAGGGCGAAACCTCGGAACGGATCGAGGGGCTGGAGGCCGGCGCCGACGATTATCTGGCCAAGCCGTTCGAGCCTAAGGAGTTGTTATTGCGGATCAACGCGATCCTGCGCCGGGTTCCGTCCGACGAACCGGATTCCACGATCCCGAAAATCCTGCAACTGGGTCCGGTGCGCTATGATTGCGGTCGCGGAGAGATGTGGCGTGGCGAGGCTCCGATCCGGCTGACCGCGACCGAAAGCCAGCTGATGCGCATTTTTTCGGCCAGCGTCGGTGCCCCCGTCAGCCGCAGCAAACTGGTCGAGGATCTGGGCCGCGACAAGGGGCAGGCGCAGGAACGCGCGGTGGATGTTCAGATCACCCGGCTGCGGCGCAAGATCGAGGATAACCCGAAACAGCCCCGATACCTGCAAACCGTGCGCGGGGCGGGGTATATGCTGGCCCCCGACTAAGGTCGGGTCATGCGGTGGCGGGGGCTTGCCGCTTTGGCTGTCTTTGCCTAGCTTCGCGCCATGACCACAGCATTCCTGACCCATCCCGATTGCCTTGATCACGTCACGCCGCCGGGCCACCCCGAACGGGTCGCCCGGTTAGAGGCGATATTGGCGCGGCTTGATGCCCCCGAATTTGCGCCGCTGTTGCGGGTCGATGCGCCCCTGGCGGATGAGGCAGAGGTGCTGCGCTGTCATCCGCAGAGCTATCTTGACCGGATTAAAGGGGCACTGCCGGTGGTGGGGCATACGACGCTGGACGCCGATACCCATCTGGCGCCCGGATCGTTAAGCGCGGCTTTGCGCGGGGTCGGGGGCAATCTGATGGCGGTGGATATGGTGCTGGGGGGCGAGGCGGCCAATGCCTTTGTCGCCTGCCGCCCGCCCGGTCATCATGCCGAAACCGAAACCGCGATGGGGTTCTGTCTGTTCGGAAACGTCTCTGTTGCTGCCAAATACGCGTTGGATCACCACGGGCTGTCGCGGGTGGCGATTGTGGATTTCGATGTGCACCACGGCAATGGCACGCAGGATCTGATGTGGGATGAACCGCGGATTCTGTTCGCCTCGACCCATCAGATGCCGCTGTATCCGGGCACCGGCGCGGCAGAGGAACGCGGCGCACATGACAATATCCTGAATGTCCCGCTGCCGCCCATGTCGGGCGGTGCAAAGTTCCGGCAGGAGTTCGAGGGGCAGGTGATGCCCGCCCTTGCGGCGTTTGAACCCGAGCTTGTGCTGATTTCCGCCGGGTTTGACGCCCATGCGGCCGATCCGCTGGCGCAGTTGAACTGGTCCGAGGCTGATTTTGCCTGGGTGACACAGCGCCTGTGCGATGTGGCCGATGATCATGCGGACGGCAAGGTGGTCTCGACACTGGAAGGCGGATATGATCTGGAGGCGCTGGCCTCTGGCGTGGCGGCACATTTGAAAGTTTTGATGGAGCGGGGATCATGAGCGACAAACAGGTCTCGGAAATGAGTTTCGAAGAGGCGATGGCCCAGCTGGAACAGGTTGTGACGCAGCTGGAACGGGGCGACGTGCCGCTGGACCAGTCGATCACGCTGTATGAACGCGGCGCCGCGTTGAAAGAGCGCTGCGATGCCAAGCTGAAAGAGGCCGAAGAAAAGGTCGCCGCGATCACGCTGGATGCAGGCGGGCAACCGACCGGGGCGAAGCCAGTCGACGGTCTTTGATGTTTCAGGACCGTCTGAATGACATTGCGGGTCGGGTCGAGCAGCGGCTGCAGGATGCACTGCGGGATGCGCAGGATCACGACGTCACCCAAGCGATGCGCTATGCCCTGAGGGGCGGAAAACGGCTGCGCGCGTTTCTGGTGGTCGAAGGCGCCTGTTTGCATGGAATAGAGCCTGATCGGTCGATGTACGCCGCCGCCGCGGTCGAGGCGATGCACGCCTATTCGCTGGTTCATGATGACCTTCCCTGCATGGACGATGACGATCTGCGCCGGGGTCAGCCCACCGTTCATGTCAAATGGGATGAGGCGACCGGCGTTCTGGTCGGGGACGCCTTGCAGGCGCTGGCGTTTGAAATTCTGGCCGATCCTGTGACCCACCCCGACCCGGCGGTGCGCGTTGCGCTGATTGCGGGTCTGGCCCGGATGTCCGGTGTGGGCGGCATGGTGTTGGGGCAGGCACAGGACATCGCCGCCGAAACCGCCGCCGAACCGCTGACATTGGATCAGATCACAGCCTTGCAGGCCAATAAGACCGGCGCGCTGTTTCGCTGGTCGGCCCAGGCGGGCGCGGTCATGGCGGGCGCCGATCCCACCCCGTTGCGGCAATATGCCGATGCGCTGGGCCTTGCCTTTCAGATCGCGGACGACATCTTGGATGTCGAAGGCGATGCCACCAAGGCGGGCAAGCGGCTGGGCAAAGATGCGGGCGCGGGCAAGGCCACATTCGTATCGCTGATGGGGCTGGCCGGGGCCAAGGCACGGGCGCGGGATCTGGTGGCCAAGGCCGAAGCGGCGCTGGAACCTTACGGAAAAGCCGCAGAAAACTTGCGGGAATGCGCGCGATTCGTTATTGCCCGCGAGATGTAATTTTCCTGGCCCGAAGGGGGCAAAGGTGATGACCGACAAACCGACAACGGCTTTGCTGGACCGCGTACATGTTCCGGCCGACCTGAAACACCTGTCCGATCCAGAGCTGACCCAACTGGCCGATGAGCTGCGCGCCGAGACGATCTCGGCCGTCAGTGAAACCGGCGGGCATCTGGGTGCGGGTCTTGGCGTGGTCGAACTGACGGTTGCCCTGCACGCGGTGTTCGACACGCCGCGCGACCGGCTGATCTGGGACGTCAGCCATCAGTGTTACCCGCATAAGATTCTGACCGGGCGGCGCGACCGTATCCGCACCCTGCGCCAAAAAGGCGGGCTAAGCGGGTTCACCAAACGCAGCGAAAGCCCCTATGACCCCTTTGGTGCGGCGCATAGTTCGACCTCGATTTCCGCCGCGCTGGGCTTTGCCGTGGCGCGCGATCTGGGCGGTGCGCCGGAACATGGGATCGGCGATGCGATTGCGGTGATCGGCGATGGCTCGATGAGTGCCGGCATGGCGTTCGAGGCGATGAACAACGCCGGGCACCTGAAACGGCGGATGATTGTCATTCTGAACGACAATGAAATGTCGATTGCGCCGCCGGTGGGGGCGATGTCGTCTTATCTGTCGCGGCTTTATGCCGGGGCCCCGTTTCAGGAATTGAAGGCGGCCGCCAAAGGTGCTGTCAGCCTGTTGCCGCAGCCGTTTCAGGAAGGCGCGCGCCGCGCCAAGGACATGCTGAAACATATGACCGTTGGCGGGACCCTGTTCGAAGAATTGGGGTTTTCCTATGTGGGCCCCATCGACGGGCACGATATGGAACAGCTTTTGTCGGTGCTGCGCACAGTCAAGGACCGCGCCACCGGGCCGATCCTGATCCACGCGATCACCAAAAAGGGCAAAGGATACCACCCCGCGGAAACCAGCGCGGATCGCGGCCATGCGACGGCCAAGTTCGACGTGGTGACCGGCAAACAGAAAAAATCGCCCAGCAACGCACCCTCTTACACCCGCGTCTTTGCCGATGCCTTGCTGCAAGAGGCGGCGCTGGACGACAAGATCGTGGCGGTGACGGCGGCGATGCCGGATGGCACCGGGTTGGACCTGTTTGCCGAACGGTACCCCAGCCGGTGTTTCGACGTGGGCATCGCCGAACAGCATGGCGTGACCTTTTGTGCGGGCCTGGCGGCGGGCGGGATGAAACCGTTCTGCGCGATGTATTCCACGTTCCTGCAGCGCGGCTATGACCAGGTGGTCCATGATGTGGCCATTCAGCGGCTGCCGGTGCGGTTCGCGATTGACCGCGCTGGATTGGTCGGGGCCGATGGCGCCACCCATGCGGGATCGTTCGACATTGCCTATCTGGCCAATCTGCCCGGGTTCGTGGTGATGGCGGCGGCCGATGAGGCCGAGTTGAAACATATGGTCGCCACCGCCGCGGCCCATGACGAAGGCCCGATTGCGTTCCGCTATCCCCGGGGCGAAGGGGCGGGCGTTGAAATGCCCGAACGCGGTCAACTGCTGAAGATCGGCAAGGGCCGGATCGTGGCCGAAGGCGCGCGCGTGGCGATCCTGTCCTTCGGCACGCGGCTGGGCGAGGTGCAGAAAGCGGCCGAGGCGCTGTCGGCCAAGGGCATCACCCCCACCATCGCCGACGCGCGGTTTGCCAAACCGCTGGACCGCGATCTGATCCTTGATCTGGCCGCCGGGCACGAGGCGCTGATCACCATCGAAGAGGGCGCTATCGGCGGGTTCGGTTCGCATGTGGCGCAATTGCTGGCCGATGAGGGCGTGTTCGACAGCGGGTTGAAATACCGGTCGATGGTGCTGCCCGATACGTTCATCGATCAGGCCAGCCCCGAAGACATGTATGCCGTTGCCAGGCTGAGTGCGGCGGATATCGAGGCCAAGGTGCTGGAGGTTCTGGGGGTCGAGGCGCTGTCCAGCCGCCGCGCCTAACCCTCTGCCGCCAGCAATGCGGCCAGTCCCGACCGGTAATCCGGATATTTCAGCACGACGCCCAGCTCTTCCTTGATCCGGTCGTTCCGGACCTTTTTCGATTCGGCATAGAAACTGCGCGCCATCGGGGTCATTTCGGCGGTCTCAAACGGTATGGCGGGGGGCACGGGCAGGTCCAGCAGTTCGGCAGCATGGGCGATGACCTCTTGCGGCGGGGCGGGATCGTCATCGCAAACGTTATAGGCCGCGCCGGGATTGGGCCGCGCGATCGAGGCCGCCAGAACCTGTGCGATGTCTTCGACATGGGTGCGGGAAAACACCTGCCCCTGTTTGATGATCCGCCGCGCCGTGCCCTTGCGCACCTTGGCAAAGGGGCCGCGACCGGGCCCATAGATGCCCGCCAGCCGAAAGATATGCAAAGGCAGGCCCAGATCGCGCCAGGCGGTCTCGGCCGCGACGCGGCGTTGGCCGCGGATGGTGGCCGGGGTCAGGGGCGTGGTTTCATCGACCCAATCGCCGCCATGATCGCCGTAAACCCCGGTGGTCGACAGGTATCCGACCCATTCCAGATGCTTCGCTTGCGCCAGATCAGGCGCATATTCCGCCAGAATAGGGTCGCCTTCGCCATCCGGCGCGATCGAGGTCAGCAGATGGGTGGCCCGCGACAGCGCCTCGCGCAGATCGGTGCCGGGCCAGATCAGCGCCTCGATCCCTTGGGCGCGCAGGGCCTCGGCCTTGTCGGTGCTGCGAGTGGTGGCGATGACATGCCAATCGGCATCCAGCAGGGCGGTCAGGGCGCGGGCGGAATAGCCGTGCCCAAGCGAAAGAAGCGTATGTTTCATATCAGGATTATTGGGTCTGGGCCCGGCAGGTTCAACCGGTACTTGCGCCGGGCCGCCAAGTGATGACAATGCGGTCATGGAAACCGCAGGATCGGGTCTTTGCCGACCTGAATGCCCCAATCAGTCAGGACACCCCGCGCATGACCGTCATCAGCCCCAACCTGCCCATCGAAACACCTGATGTTGCCAGCCCGCATAATTATACCGATCCGGCCGTGGCGGTTCAGCGGCTGAACACGCTGTACGAACAGGCCGTCGATTTCCTGCGCGACCGGTTTCGCGACACGCTGTCGGGGCAACCGCGCAGCGCCCGATACCGGGCCTATTACCCCGAGATTCGTCTGACGACGACCAGCTTTGCCAAGGTGGACAGCCGGCTAAGCTTTGGCCATGTGGCCGAACCCGGAACCTATGCCGCGACCATCACCCGACCGGATCTTTTTGCAAATTATCTGCAACAGCAGATCGGCCTGCTGATTGAAAATCACGGTGTCGCAGTGACGATTCAGGCCTCGACCACGCCGATCCCGGTGCATTTCGCGCTGGCGGGGGACGATTCGATCGTGGTGCCGCAGGAAGGCGTGTTGGAGTTTCCGCTGCGCGACGTGTTCGACGTGCCGGACCTGTCCACCACGAATGATGACATCGTGAACGGCTTTGGTTTTTCGTATGACTGCGGCGCCGGTGCCCTGGCGCCGTTCACCGCGCAGCGGATCGATTATTCGCTGGCCCGGCTGCAGCATTACACCGCGACCGCGGCGGAACATTTTCAGAACCACGTGCTGTTCACCAACTATCAGTTCTATGTCGAAGAGTTCGAGGCCTATGCCCGCGCCGCCCTTGCCGACCGGAACAGCGGTTATACCGCGCTGGTCGGCCCCGGGAACATCGTGGTGACGGACCCCGAGACACCCCTGCCCGTACCCGCCAAACTGCCGCAGATGCCGACCTATCACCTGAAACGGCCCGATGGCGGCGGTATCACGCTGGTGAATATCGGCGTCGGCCCGTCGAACGCGAAAACCGCGACCGATCACATCGCGGTCTTGCGGCCCCATGCCTGGATGATGGTCGGCCACTGCGCCGGGTTGCGCAACAGCCAGTCGCTGGGCGATTTCGTGCTGGCACATGCCTATCTGCGCGAAGATCACGTGCTGGACGATGATTTGCCGGTCTGGGTGCCGATCCCCGCATTGGCCGAAATTCAGATCGCGCTGGAACAGGCCGTCGCTCAGGTGACGGAACTGGAAGGCTATGACCTGAAACGCATCATGCGCACCGGCACCGTGGCCACCATCGACAACCGCAATTGGGAATTGCGGGATCAGTCGGGCCCGGTGCAGCGGCTAAGCCAGTCACGGGCCATCGCACTGGATATGGAAAGTGCGACCATCGCCGCCAATGGTTTCCGGTTCCGGGTGCCCTATGGCACCTTGCTGTGCGTGTCCGACAAACCCCTGCACGGTGAATTGAAACTGCCCGGCATGGCCAGCGATTTCTATAAAACACAGGTCACGCGCCATCTGTTGATCGGAATTCGGGCCATGGAACATCTGCGGGAGATGCCGCTGGAACGCATCCACAGCCGGAAATTGCGTAGTTTTGAGGAGACAGCTTTCCTTTGACGCTGGGTAAAGTGGTACAAAATGCGCGAAAAGGGCTTGTGTGTCGCCACTAACCGTTGTGTCTTACCGCAATATTCCGTTAAATTGCGGGGATGAGCCCCATAGAGGGCGCGAACGAGGAGACCATACATGGCAAAGCCAATGACAAAGACCCAGCTGGTTGCGGCACTCGCAGAAGAGATGGGCGCAGATAAAAAAGACGCGGCCACAGCGCTGGACGCGATCACAGGGCTGATCACCAAAGAAGTGTCCGGCGGCGGTGCCGTGACCCTGCCTGGTGTTGGCAAAATCTATTGCCGTGAACGCCCCGAGCGGATGGTGCGCAACCCCGCCACCGGCGAACAGATCAAAAAAGATGCCGACAAGGTCGTGAAAATGACCATCGCCAAAGCACTGAAAGACAGTGTGAACGGCTGATCCCATTTGGGCTTGCGCCCGAAACAGGATTGCATAGGGTCGCCGGTGGCGGCCCTTTTTTTATCCGGGCCCATCCCGGGGGGCGCATGGATTTCAAATCAATCGGAATGGGGCTGGCCTTTGCGCTGATGTGGTCGTCGGCCTTTACCTCTGCCCGGATCATCGTGGCCGAGGCGCCGCCGATGTTGGCGCTGAGCCTGCGATTTCTGATTTCAGGGTTGATTGGCGTCGCGATTGCCCGCGCCATGGGGCAAACGTGGCGCCTTAGCCCGGGGCAATGGCGTGCCACGTTTATTTTCGGCGTGTGTCAGAACGCGCTGTATCTGGGACTTTTCTTTGTCGCCATGCAAACGATCGAGGCGTCCCTGGCGGCGATCATCGCGTCCTCGATGCCGCTGTTGGTCGCCCTTGCGGGGTGGCTGGTTTACGGCGAACGTATCCGGCCGCTGGGCATGGTCGGGCTGGTGGCGGGTCTGGGCGGTGTCCTGTTGATCATGGGCGCCCGGTTCAATGGCGGTGTTGACCCGATTGGGGTGGGTTTGTGCCTGATCGGGGTGCTGGCGCTGACATTGGCGACCCTGTCGGTGCGCGGGGCCAGTTCGGGTGGCAATGTCCTGATGATCGTCGGGTTGCAGATGTTGATAGGCTCGGCCTGTCTGGCCGTCATGGGCATGTTGCTGGAGTCGCCCGAGGTGACGCTAAGCGGGCGGCTGATTGCTGCGTTTGTCTATACGACGCTGGTGCCGGGGCTGTTGGCCACCGTGACGTGGTTTGTCTTGGTGAATCGCATCGGCACGGTCCGGGCGTCGACGTTTCACTTTCTAAACCCGTTCTTTGGCGTGGCTATCGCCGCCGCATTGCTGGGGGAAACCCTGCGCCCCTTGGATGTGGTCGGGGTCGTGATCATCGCGGGCGCCATTCTGGCGGTTCAGCTGTCGAAACAGGCACCGCGTTAGGTCAGCCGATCTTGCCGCGGTTTTCCCCGACCTGACCGCGATGCAGAAGCATGTGATCCAACAGAACGCAGGCCATCATCGCTTCGCCCACCGGCACGGCGCGGATGCCGACGCAGGGGTCGTGACGGCCTTTGGTGACAATCTCGGCGGGGTCGCCGGATTTGGTGATGGTCTTGCGCGGGGTCAGGATCGACGAGGTGGGTTTGACGGCAAACCGCACGACAACATCCTGCCCGGTCGAAATGCCGCCCAGAATGCCGCCTGCGTGATTCGAGGCAAAGGCGGGCTGACCGTCATTGCCCATGTAAATCTCATCGGCGTTGGCCTCGCCGGTCAGCATGGCGGCGGCCATGCCTTCGCCGATTTCCACGCCTTTGACGGCATTGATGCTCATCATTGCGGCGGCCAGATCCGTATCCAGTTTGCCGTAGACAGGGGCGCCCAAGCCGGCGGGCAGGCCCCGGGCCACGACCTCGATCATCGCGCCGACCGAACTGCCGGATTTGCGCAAGCCGTCCAGATAGTCGGCCCAGGTGTCGGCGGCGGTGGCATCAGGGGTCCAGAACGGGTTTTGTTCGATCTGGTCCCAGTCGAACCGGTCGCGGTCGATCCGGTGTTCGCCCATTTGCACCATATAGCCGGTGATCTGTACCTTGGGCGCCAGCGCAGTCAACGCGGCGCGGGCGATGCCGCCAGCGGCCACACGCGCGGCGGTTTCGCGGGCCGAAGACCGCCCGCCGCCGCGATAGTCGCGCACGCCGTATTTCTGCCAATAGGTGATATCGGCGTGCCCGGGGCGGAATTTTTCGACGATATCGCCATAATCCTTTGACCGCTGATCGGTGTTTTCGATCATCAGCTGAATCGGGGTGCCGGTGGTCTGCCCCTCAAAGACGCCGGACAGGATTTTGACCTCATCCGCTTCGCGCCGCTGGGTGGTGAATTTGTTCTGGCCGGGTTTGCGTTTGTCCAGCCACTGCTGAAGCATCGCCGCATCCACCGGCACGCCGGGGGGGCATCCATCGACCGTGGCGCCCAGTGCGGGACCGTGGCTTTCGCCCCATGTGGTGACGCGAAACAGGTGGCCGAAGGTGTTGATGCTCATGGTGACGCTCCTCTGACGGTCGCAATAGCGGTCCGGGCGATGTGCTGCAAGTCCCCGGCAGACCACAAAAAAGGCCGCCGGGCGGTTGCACCGGCAGCCCTAATCGCGATTCAGAGCGGTTTATTCAGCGGAAAGGCTGGACAAATAGGCGTAAAGGTTCGCGGCGTCGTCCGGTTTGCGCACCTTATAGGTCATTTTCGAACGGGCCTTGGCATCGCCGGTGACCTCTCGCAGATATGTGGTGGGGTCCTGAACAAAGGCCATGAATGTTTCTTCGGTCCAGACGGTACCAGCCTCGCCTGCGGCCAGCATGCCTTTGGAATATTTAAAGCCTTCAACCGATCCGGCTGCGCGGTCCATGATGCCATAAAGGTTGGGGCCCACTTTCGCCTTTCTGCCAGCCAATGTTTCGCCCGCGTCATTCACGACGACATGGCAAGCGACGCATTGCTTGAAAGCTTTTTCACCTGCAGCGGCATCGCCTTCGGCAAAGACGGGTGCAGATGTCAAAGCCGCAACAGCAGCAAGGGTCAGGGTAAGTTTCATCAGTATCTCCCAAGTGAAAATTCTGTCCGCAAGATGCAAAGTAAAGGGCACGGGGTCAAATCACACCCTTGATATGCGCCAAGATGCCGCAAAAAAAACGCGCCCTGAAGGCGCGTTTTGATTCGTTTGTGGCCAAAAGCCTCAATCTTCGGATTTCGGGTGCTTCACCGGTTTCCACAGGCTTTTATTCGTCAGATACAAAAGCACCGACAGGATGATCAGGAACACGACGCCGGTGAATCCGGCCTGTTTGCGCGCCATCATCTTGGGTTCGGCTGCCCACATCAGAAACGCCGAGACGTCTTCGGCTTCGTGATGCAGGGTGTTGGAATGGCCATCGTCGAAATCCACATCCTCGCCGAACAGCGGCGGGGCCATGGCGATCCAGCCGCCGGGAAAGGCGGTGTTTTCGTAAAAGATGGTTCCGGCCTGCTCCTTTTCCTCACCGGTATAACCGGTCAGGATCGAGGCGATATATTCCGGGCCGCCCATGCCTTTGACGATCTGGTTGATGCCCAGACCCTCGGGGCCGTGGAAACCGGCGCGGGCCTTGGCCATCAGCGACAGGTCAGGTGCGTTTTCCAGGCTGGAGCCGGGGAATTTATCCGCGGGGGTGGCCGTGCGGAAATCGTCCAGATCTGCGTCGAAAACCTCCCACTGTTCGGCATAGGCCTTGACCTGATCTTCGGGCAGATGCGGGCCACCTTCGTCGCCCAGCGTGCGCAGCGACACGAATTTCATGCCGTGGCAGGCCGAACAGACCTCGGTATAGACTTTCAGGCCGCGTTGCAGCTGGTTCTGGTCGAACTTGCCGAACGGCCATTCGAACGAGAACTGGAAATCCTCGATATGCTGCTCTCCCTCGCCTGCTGCGAATGCACCACCGGCAGACAAGGACAAAGCGACAAGCGCGGTTGCTGTGATCTGTTTGATCATTGGCTTTTGATCCTTCTTCACTCGGCCGGGGTCGCGTCAGACGCGTCGCCGTAATGGGCGTTGAAATCATCCTCGATCGTGGCGGGCTGAGCGGTTGGTTTTTCGATCACACCCAGCAAAGGCAGGATGATCAGGAAATAGCCGAACCAATAGGCCGCAGCGATCAGAGAGATATAGGGGTAGATGCCGTCGGTCGGGCGGGCGCCAACCCACATCAGGACCATGAAGTCGACGACCAGCAGGGCGAACCACCATTTGAACATCGGGCGATAGCGGCCCGACCGTACCGAAGAGGTGTCCAGCCAGGGCGCCAGGGCCATGACCGCGATCGACCCGAACATGGCCAGAACCCCGAAGAACTTGGCGTCGACGATGCCACCGGTGATGAAGCTGGTCAGCTGAACAACCCAGACATCGGCGGTAAAGGCGCGCAGGATCGCGTAGAACGGCAGGAAGTACCATTCGGGCACGATATGCGCAGGCGTCGCCAAAGCGGTCGCTTCGACATAGTTGTCGGGGTGACCCAGATAGTTGGGCATGAAGCCGACGATGGCAAAGAACACCACCAGCACCACGGCCAGCGCAAACACGTCCTTGATGACGAAGTAGGGCCAGAACGGCAGGGTGTCTTTTTCAGCTTCGGCCTTCGATCCGCGCCGGACCTCAACACCCGAAGGGTTGTTGTTGCCGGTGTGGTGGAAGGCCCAGATATGCACGATCACCAGACCGGCAATCACGAAGGGCAGCAGATAATGCAGCGAGAAGAACCGGTTCAGCGCGGGCTGACCCACGGCGCCGGCGCCCAGCAGCCAAGTCTGGATGCTTTCGCCGATAAACGGGATCGCGCCGAACAGGCCGGTGATCACGGCAGTACCGTGGAACGACATCTGACCCCAGGGCAGAACATAACCCATGAAGGCTGTGCCCATCATCATCAGATAGATCAGCATGCCGATGATCCATGTGACTTCGCGCGGGGCCTTGTAAGACCCGTAGTACAGGCCGCGGAAGATATGGGCGTAAACCGCTACAAAGAACAGCGAGGCGCCGTTCATGTGGACATAGCGGATCATATGGCCGCCGTTCACGTCGCGCATGATGTGTTCGATCGAGGCAAAGGCCATGTCGACATGCGGGGTGTAATGCATGACCAGCACGATGCCGGTGGCAATCTGCAGGACCAGACAAAACGCCAGAACAATGCCCCAGATCCACATCCAGTTCAGGTTCTTCGGCGTGGGAATCATCAGGGTGTCATAAAGGAGGCCGACAATCGGCAAACGCGTGTGCAGCCATTTTTCTGCGCCCGACTTGGGCTCGTAGTGATCGTGGGGAATACCAGACATTGCTTGATCCCTTACCCAAGTTTGATGGTTGTGTCGTCGACGAACGCGGTCAGCGGAATATCCAGGTTCCGCGGGGCGGGACCTTTGCGGATACGACCGGCCGTATCATAGTGCGACCCGTGGCAGGGGCAGAACCAGCCGTGGAAATCACCGGCCCCGTCACCCAGCGGCACACAGCCAAGGTGGGTACAGACACCGATCATGACCAGCCATTCACCGGCCTCATCCATCGCGCGGTTCTGATCGCTTGCGTCAGCGGCGACAAGATTTTCGTTGCGGGCGGCGTCATCGACCAGATCGGTCAGTGCGACGGCGCGGGCCTCTTCGATCTCTTCGGCCGTGCGGCGGCGAATGAAGACCGGTTTACCCTGAAACATGACTGTCAGCTGTGTCCCGATTTCGACATCGGCCACGTCCACCTCGATCGAGGAGAGGGCCAGAACGTCGGCGGTTGGGTTCATCTGATTGACCAGCGGCCAAACCGCGGCACCTGCTGTAACCGCGCCTGCACCTGCAGTGGCGTAATACAAAAAGTCGCGGCGTGTGCCTTCGTGTTCATCTGCGTGAGACACTCGAATTCTCCCTTTCCTAACCGGTGCGCCGGTTTGAAACGCTATTTCAGCTGCGGGGGAACCACAGCCTTACGCGCGGTTGTTTAGCTTCTCGCCTGCGCAGCGTCCAGCAGTCATTATAGCGCAACCCCAGTTTGCTGGGGAATGCAAACTGCGTCTTTTGGGCGCGATATGCCGATATTCCCAAAAGTGATCAGCCAACATATTGAAGAAGACGCGGTTTTTACCGTAAGTATCTACATACATATCCTATATTCGTAGGATACGTATCCCATGATTGTAGGATGTTGTCGGCGGGTTTGGCTGTTGGCAACAATGCCCGGAGAATAACATGAAACGCTTGGCTTACGCCCTTTTTTTGGTGGTAATTGGTGCCATGCCTGCCGCCGCTGAATGGGAAATCAGCGGCTATACCGGATTTCAGACCGCCCCACACAGTGATGTGAAGGGGGATGCGAACGGGTCGTCGTTCGATTTCAACGCAGAATGGGAAGGCAAACCGTTCGAAGCCCCGCCCTACTATGGTTTTCGTGCCACATGGTGGCAGAGCAAGAATCTGGGCTACGCGTTGGATTTCAACCATGCCAAGGTCTATGCCGACGGTGACACGCGCCGCGACAACGGGTTTGACCGGCTGGAGTTCACCGACGGGCTGAACATCATCACGATGAATGTCTTTTACCGCTGGCCCAAGGAAAACCGCCGGTTCACGCCCTATGTAGGCGCCGGTCTGGGGGTTGCGATTCCCCATGTGGACGTGGAAATCGGCGCAAGCCGCACCTTTGAATATCAACTGACCGGCCCCGCGGTGCAGCTGGTGGCCGGTGCCAGCTATGATCTGAATGAACGCTGGGCGGTCTTTGGCGAATACAAAGGCACCTATTCCCAGAACGAGGCTGATCTGGAAGGTGGCGGATCGCTGGAAACCGACATCATCACCAACGCACTGAACGTCGGTCTGACCTTCAAGTTCTAAAGATTACTCGACCGGTCCGGTGTGTTGCATCGACGGTCTCTGGACAAAATCGTCGCGCCAGGCCGCCAATTCAGGGTGGCGCGACGACCATCCGCGCGCGCCGTGGCGAAAATCGACATAGTCCAATGCGCAGGCCACGGCGATCTGACCGATATCCAGCGGGCCGTTCAGGTGGCTCATCCAGCGGGACGACAGCGCCGCAAGGCTGCGTTCGATTTTGGCCCACTGGCCTTCGACCCAATCGTCAAAGCGTTTGTCTTCGGGGCGCAGCCGGGTCTCATAGGTCATCAACAGCGCCGCATCCAGAATGCCGTCGCCGGTCGCCTCAAGCGTCAGAGTTTCCCATTCGTGGGCGGTGGGATACAGATTGCCGCCCGCGCGGGCGTTCAGAAACCGGCAAATGACGCGGCTGTCGTATAATGTGGGGCCATCGGGGCGTTCCAGCGCGGGAACCTTGCCCAGCGGGTTTTTCGGCAGCAGTTGTTCGGCGCCCTTCAGCGGGGTGCCGCTGGCGGGGATCAGTTGGACATCTTTCAACTGATCCGTTTCATGCAAAACCACCATCACCTTGCGAACGTAAGGCGAAGTTGCGCTGTAATAGAGCCGCATTCTAGATCCTTTTCAGACGGATACGACCCAGACCGGTCGCATCGATTTCCACACCCGGGCCGTTTGTACCCAACCGCACAACACGGCGGAACCGGGCGGTTGAATTCAGTTGATCGGGATCACGGCGCAGCGTCATCCCTTCGGGGGTGTCGTCCAGCGCATCCTCGGCGCGCTGATCGCGGCGCCCGGGTTCGCAGCTGCGCGCAACCGCATAGCTGGCAAGGGCAACCGCACCATAACGCAGCGCGAGTCCGGCAATCGGGGCAAGGGGCAGGGCCATCAGCTTTCCTCCGTTACAGATGGGGTCAGTTTAGGGGTGGGCCGGGGGGCTGTCCATTCAGGTTTGCTTGATGTCCCGCATCAGCGCGCTCAGATCGGCCCGGTCCGGGCGGTCGCCATCGGCCTGCAGGTGCCGGGCGGCGGATTGGCGCACCTGCGCATCCTTGTTCTGACCCAGCTTCCACGTGCCCTGAACGTCGGTCACATGCATCCGGCAGGGGACGATCATCCGCATCATGCGGTCCAGCACCTCTTCGGTCATCTTGGCGGCTGTCCACGGCGTTTTGGGCAATAACAGAGCCTCATTCTGCGCAGATTGCCGATCCAGCAGGTCGCGCAACTCCTCGGCCGGGCGCTGTTCCAGCGTGCCGCGCAGATGCACCGCGACATAGTTCCAGGTGGGGACCTGATCGGGGATTTCGTACCAGTCGGGCGAGATATAGCCATCCGGCCCGTTCACCGCGATAACCGCATCAGATGGCAATGCGCGCGCAATCGGATTGGACCGGACCAGATGCAGATCGGCCCGCTTGCCATCGTCCGACAGGATGAACGGGACATGCGCCAGCAGCGGCCCATTGTCGCCGTTGATGGCCAGCGTCCCGAACCCCCGTTCACGGGCAAAACCCAGATTCCGGGTGTCTGGTTCGTTTCTGAATATCGGATTCGGATGCATCTTTGTCTCCCTGACGACACCATTGGTCGTAACCGACCCTTGTGCAAGGGCGCGCGCAATGCCATTTACATGCTGTTCTCAGGGCGGGGCGAAATTCCCCACCGGCGGTATGCAGGCCTGACCTGTAAGCCCGCGAGCGCCCCCGCACATGCGGGGGGTCAGCAGATCCGGTGAGAGGCCGGGGCCGACGGTTAAAGTCCGGATGAAAGAGACCGAGCATATCCCGCCTTTGCGCGGGCGATGCCCGTAATCGCCTTGGGTGACGTGTCTGTTGCAAAAGGAGATTACGATGACACACACCCGATACGCATTCATCAAAGCCAATTGGCATTCCGACATCGTCGATCAGGCGCTGAACGGATTTCTCGAGACTATTCCAGCCGAATACGTCGATGTTTTCGATGTCCCCGGCGCGTTCGAGATGCCGCTGCTGGCACGCGAACTGGCCGCCAGCGGGCGCTACGGCGCCGTTGCGGCGGCGGCGTTTGTGGTGGATGGCGGGATTTACCGGCATGACTTCGTGGCGCAGGCTGTCGTGGACGGGTTGATGCGGGCGCAGATGGACACCGGGATGCCGGTG
Source organism: uncultured Paracoccaceae bacterium (assembly GCA_947500775.1). Lineage (GTDB taxonomy): Bacteria > Pseudomonadota > Alphaproteobacteria > Rhodobacterales > Rhodobacteraceae > CANMTD01. The sequence goes on along the minus strand of CANMTD010000005.1, from coordinate 64,667 downwards.
CTGTCGGTGTCGCTGACGCCGCATCAGTATCAGGAAACCGACCACCACAACGCGATATACCGCGCCCATTTTGTCGAAAAAGGCCGCGAGGCAGCGCAGGCTGCCCTGATGATCGGCAAAACTCGCGCGTCCCTGGCAGCCTGACCCAAGCAAGCAGCAGCCCTGAGGTTTGACGTTCAGGGCGGCTGTTGGACTTTGTCGGCCCGGCTGCGCAGGGCTCAGGCGGTCAGCTGACCTTCGGTCTGCCCTGAAATGCGGGCGGTCACGATCTGGCCTTCGGGTTGGTCGCGGTCAAACAGCACTTCGGCAAATTGCGCGGTGCGCCCCATGCGCGGGTTTTCCATCAGGATGTGATGGGTCTGGCCGACCTGCGCGGCCAGATGGCGCGCGACCTGATCCTGCCCCGCCGCCCGCAACCGCGCCGCCCGCGATTTGATCGCAGTGCCGTCAACCGCGGGCATCCGCGCGGCGGGGGTGCCCTGGCGCGCGGAATAGGGGAACACATGCAGCCATGTCAGATCACACTCCTGAACCAGCTTCAGCGAGTTTTCGAACATCGCCTCGGTTTCCGTGGGAAAGCCCGCGATGATATCGGCGCCATAGGTCATGTCGGGGCGCAGTTTACGCGCCTCTTCGCAGAACCGGATGGCGTCGTCGCGCAGATGGCGGCGTTTCATTCGTTTCAGGATCATGTCGTCGCCCGCCTGCAGGCTGAGGTGCAGATGCGGCATCAGGCGCGGTTCGGTCGCGATCGCCTGCATCAGGTTTTCGTCCACCTCGATACTGTCGATTGAACTGATCCGCAGGCGCGGCAGGTCCGGCACCAGTTTCAGGATGCGCATGACCAGATCGCCCAGTTTCGGCTGGCTGGGCAGATCGGCGCCCCAGCTGGTCAGATCGACACCAGTCAACACAACCTCGTTATAGCCGCGATCGACCAGCCGCTTGATCTGATCCACTACGACACCGGCAGGGACCGACCGCGAATTTCCGCGGCCATAGGGGATGATGCAGAAGGTACAGCGGTGATCACAGCCGTTTTGCACCTGTACATAGGCACGGCTGCGGGTGCCGAATCCGTCGATCAGATGCCCGGCGGTTTCGGTGACCGACATGATGTCATCGACCTGCACACGCTCGGTTTCGCCGACGAAATCGGGGGCGCGCATTTTGGCCCATGTGCCGGGCTGCATTTTCTCGGTATTGCCGATGACAAGGTCAACTTCGGCCATGTTAGAGAATGTTTCAGGTTCAGTCTGTGCGGCGCAACCCGTGACGATCAGCTTGGCATCGGGATTGTCGCGGCGCAGCTTGCGGATTTCCTGCCGGGCCTTGCGCACGGCCTCGGCCGTCACCGCGCAGGTGTTCACCACGACGGCGTTTTCAACACCCGCCGCCGCCGACAGCTCTTTCATTGCTTCGGTTTCATAGGCGTTCAGACGACAGCCCAGCGTGGTGAATTTCGGCGCAAGGCGCTCCATCAGACCGACCTTAGAAAATCATCGGTCAGGGTGCCGGAAAACACATGCGCCGTTGGCCCGGTCATCCAGACGCCATCGTCGCGCCAATCCAGTTCCAACCAGCCGCCATCCACCTGCATACGGACGCGGCGGTCGGTCAGGCCACGCCGGTGGGCGGCAACGGCGGTCGCACAAGCGCCGGACCCGCAGGCCAGCGTGATGCCGGTGCCACGTTCCCAGACCCGCATCCGAATCTCGCCTGTGTTGCGGATCTCGGCGAATTCCACGTTGGTGGCTTGGGGAAACAGGGGATCGGTTTCGAACCGGGGGCCGATGCCCGCCACATCGACGGCTTCGGCATCGTCCACAAAGAACACGCAATGCGGATTGCCCATGCCCACGGCGGCGGGGTTCCCTTCCAACGGCAGAGCGTTGGTATCGGCTGCGCGGGCCAGGGGGATCTGATCCCAGTCCAGCTGTGGTTGCCCCATATTGACGCTGACCAGACCATCGCCCACCTGTTCCGCGATCAAAGTACCGCGCGCGGTGCGTAGGGTGACGGTGGGCTGGCCGGTTTCGGCCATGATGAATTGCGCAACACAGCGGGTCGCATTGCCACAGGCGCCTGCACGGCTGCCATCGCTGTTCCAGAAATCCAGATCGATGTCGGCGTGATCGCTGTCGCGAATCTCGGCCAGCTGGTCAAATCCGACCCCGCAATTGCGATTCCCCAACGCCCGGGCCAGCGCAGGTGTGATCACAGCGGATCGCCCGCGTGAATCGATCACCACGAAATCATTGCCCAAACCGTGCATTTTCATGAACGGCAGGCCAGAGGGGGTTTGTGCCTGTTGCATTTGCGCGCATATAGCCATGTGTCGCGCCGGAATCCAGTGGCATGCGAAAAAAGCGTGATTTTGGCCTTGACCCCCCCCGGTGGTTTTCCTAGATGGGGGTCCTTGAGTGGGCCTGTAGCTCAGTTGGTAGAGCAACTGACTTTTAATCAGTAGGTCTCCGGTTCGAACCCGGACGGGCTCACCAATTTTTTCAACACTGCGGATGTCCGCGCATCTGACCCTTTCAGATCATACTCTAGGCCGTATCTTCCAGCGCGGCTTTGCCGTTCTTCACCTGTCGTTCCACCAGACGCTGTATCATTCGGCCTTTCTCGGCGATCGGGCGGGCGAGCTGTGGCGGGGGGGAATTGAGAAGCTCGGGAAAGAGCGCTTCGATTTCGCGACGCGCCTCGGCCGGTACCGATTTAAGCGCTTCTGGGCCGGTATAGAGACTTTCTGACGGCGCGCCTTCGGCGAGGATGATCTCATGCCGGTCAAAGAGCATGTGGAAATATGCGACCTGCTCCAGACCTTCGACAGGCTCCACGCCCGGAAGCCCGGTCAGCTTGCAGGCCGCGACAAGCACCTCGCGCGTGCCGAACATCCGCTCTGCCACAATCGAGCGCAGCAGCATCCGGTGTTGCCGCGAAACCAGAAGATCGCGTTCCGGCAGACCGTGGCCAAGCGCGCCAGCGGCGATGCGGATGGGCGATAGTCTGGCGCAGGGCGCCATGACCGCGGTCGAACCGACCCAGCGAACGGTCTGATAGCCGTGATCAAGGGTCAGGACCCGGTCGCCGACGGCAATCTTTTCGATCCCTCTCGGGCCCTCCTTGGTGGTGATCCGTGTCCCGAAGGTGAAACAGGGTATGTTTGCATTGGTAAGATCGATCACCCCGTCGGTACTGCCGTCGGCCGCATCCAGTTCGGCGAATTGCGTGCTTTGCAGCAGATAGGCCTCGCCCGATCTGGTTCCGCCGCCACCGGCGAAATGGGCCCCGATCAAAAGCTCGGACCCGCCATCGCCATCGATGTCGTCTACAAAGGTGACGGAATCACCGGCCCAATCACCTGCTGCGCCGCCTAGAATGCGATACCCGGTGAAGCCATCCCCGCTTATGAGATTGATATTGCCCAGATCAATGATGCCATCGATCGCCCCATCCTCGGCGTCCATTGTGGCCAGATCGGCCCCGCGGATAAAAAACACCTCGCCGGATTTTTCGCCATTTATATCCGACGTGTTGGCGCCGATAAGAATATCGCCGATCCCGTCGCCATTGGCGTCACCGGTGCCCGCAACGGAATAACCGGCATGCTCGGTCAGGCCGGATGCGATGAATTCGTAGCCTGTGAAACCGGACCCATCGGCAGTATTGACATTTTCAAGATCGATGACGCCGTCGGTGCTGCCATCGGCGGCATCCATATCCGCCAGATCAGAGCCGAACATCAGATAGATTTCGCCGCGGTCCGAATCCGCAGCGGCAATTTCGGCCCCGATGATCAGATCGTCGAGCCCGTCCCCGTTGATGTCATAAACCGAAGCCAGCCCATCCCCGGTGTTATTGCCTTTATCGGTCCCGAGAAACTGATAGCCCGCAAAGCCGTCGCTGGTGGCGGTATTGGCATTGTCTAGATCGACTACGCCGTCGATGCTGCCATCGGCGGCATCCATATCCGCCAGATCAGCACCGAACAGAAGGTAGGCCTCGCCAGCGCTGGGGCCGCCGTCGTCGGCGTAGATCGCGCTGATAAGCAGGTCATCAAGCCCGTCGCCGTCGATATCCCCGGCCGAGGAAATGGACTTTCCGGCAGCGTCTTTGTTTTGCGTTCCGATGAACTGATAGCCCGCGAAGCCACCGCCGCTGGCGATATTGGCGTTATCAAGGTCAATGACACCGTCGATGCTGCCATCGGCGGCATCCATATCCGCCAGATCGGAACCAAGCACAAGATATGCTTCGCCCGAGTTTGTGCCGCCGCCATCGGCCTGATAAGCGCCAATAAGCAGATCACCAAGCCCGTCGCCGTCGACGTCACCCGCAGAAGTAGCGTCAAACCCCGCAAAATCTGTCGCTTCTGTTCCGTTGAATTGATAGCCGGTGAAACCACCACCGTCGGCGGTATTGGTATTTTCCAGACTGATGACGCCGTCGGTTGTGCCATCGGCGGCATCCACCGTCACGAAATCGGAACTGAAAAGTAAATAGGTTTCGCCAGTGTTTCCGCCACCGCCCAGGGCCCGGGGCGCTCCGATCAGCAGGTCGTCAATCCCGTCGCCATCGACATCGCCAGTCGATGAAACCGATGTTCCGGCTTCGTCGACAGCATCGTAACCGTCGAACTGATAACCGGTGAATCCGCTGCCATCGACCAGATTGATATTCTCAAGGTCGATCACACCGTCGCTTGTGCCATCGGCCGCATCCATGGCCCCAAGATCACCGCTGAACAGCAGATAGCTTTCGCCGGTCCGCACCTCGCCAGCAACCGTAGCCTTATAGGCGCCAATGATGAAATCGGTTTTGCCGTCGCCGTCGATGTCACCGATTGATGAGACCGAAATCCCTGCTTGGTCCCCTGCTTCGCGACCAATGAACTTGTAACTCATTTCTCAACTTTCTCACACTTGGTACACTCGCCCGTGGGGGCGACTACTCGTTACGTCACTAAATTTGCGGCACTCTTGCTGTGGTCCAAGGCTGTCTGTGCAACGGCCGCGTGGTTATCGGTTGGGCGTCAGGTGGCACACACAGATCGGCCGGATGTGCCGGGCGCCTCAGCGTGGTGCCTGAGGTCTCGGCACGTGCGGCACCGCATCACATCAAACGTCTCAGCCTTCCCGGAGCAGGATGTGTGAACTTCACAGATCACTGTTCATTTCGAGCATTCCACCGGATCGCCGATATGTGTGCCTGCACGGTTGTCGGTGACGATCTTGCGGTGGAGCGGTGTTTACCTGCGGTTTGGCGACAAACGACTCGATTGTCGTGAAACACCCGTAGATTTCGCGAAGTGAGCAAAGGTGCGCGATTTTTCATCGTTGCAAAGGATGAGTGTCGCGAAATGACAGGGGGGTGTGCCGGAAAACGGTGCTGAGGATACCGTCTGTTAAGACTCGTCGTGTTTTGGCGGATCAGAAACTCGCGCCCGATGGTGGCGAAGACGCGAATAGACAACTACCCTAATCGGGGTAAAAGCCCGGTTTAGAGACTGTTCTCAGGCAGAGCAGGCTGCCATCCGTGATACAGCGGATGCGACGCGGGCAGGGGTAAATCCACGCGGGCACCGGTGCGGGCCGCATGATAGACTGCGGTCACCAGCGCGACAGAGGCCGCACCGTCCTGCAGCGTGACAGCGGCGTTTGGCTGGCCGGTCAGCGCCTTGCCGATTTCGGTGAAATACCCCCAGAACCCCCTGGGCTCATCCGGAACTGCCGCCACACATGCGTCGATCTCATCCTGTCTGGCGGGGTCGCGGGCGACAAACTCCCACGGGTCTGCACCGGGGGCATAGGGCGTATCGCCCGAGGTCGCCGTCAGATGTTCGAACACGACGCGGATACGGGTCCGGTTGAAACCAGCCCCCAATGTGATGCTGGAGGTGCACAGCGAGCCGTTCACCATCTGAAAGCTGATGGCGGCGCAATCCTCTGTTTCGATCCGGTTGACCCGGGTCGCGGTCATGGCCGACACCGCCGCGACCGGCCCCATCAGGTGGGTCATCAGATCGTGGTTGTGGATCGAATGCCCCAGCACCGCGCCACCCTGTTCGCCCGCCCAGGTGCCGCGCCACGGCATGTCGTAATACTGCGCGTCGCGGGACCAGTGGGTTTCGATGGCGCCCACATGCGGCGCCCCGGTCAGCCCTGCGGCCATCAGCCCGCGCAATTGCGCCAGCGACCGGCCCCAGCGGTATTGGAAAACCGGGAACACCCGCTTGCCGCTGTGCGCCGCGGCCTCCTCTATCCGGGCGACGTCTGCCATCGAGGTGGCCGGGGGTTTTTCACAGACCACATGTTTGCCTGCGGCAAGCGCCGCCAGCGTGGTTGAAACATGCAAAGGCGGCGGCAGGCAGATGTCGATCACGTCGATGGTCGGATCGGTCAGGGCCGTGTCGATCGAGGAGACGGCCTGATAGCTGTCGCCGTCGCGGATTTCCTCAATACGGTCCCGGTTCTGATCGACCACCATGGCCACGTCGAATTCGGGCAGGGTGCGATACGCTTCCAGGTGTTCGCGGCCGATACCGGCGCCCAGGATCGCCACGCGGATCATGGCTGCGACCCTTCGGCCAGGGCCTGCGCGGTCAGCGCCAGATCCATGACGGTGAAACAATGCGCCTGAGTCATCGCGGTTTCGGTGCGATGGGCGATGTCATGCGCCAGCCGTTCGAAATAGGGCAGCCCGGCGTCCGCCACGTTGATTTTCTGGCAGTCCGTGCCATTGGCCAAAATCAGATGATCGGTGCCTGCTGCCCCGCCAACATCCACGTATTTGCGCAATTCGATATAGCCTTCGGTCCCCAGAATGGTCAGCCGCCCGTCGCCCCAGGTGGGCAGGGCATCGGGGGTGAACCAATCGACGCGGATATAGCCGGTGCCCCGGTCACTGCGCAGCGAAACCTCGCCGAAATCCTGAAGGCCGGGATCGTCCGGGTTGGCATAGTTCGCGACAAAGGCATGGGTGATTTCCGCTGTATCAGAGCCTATAAAGTGCAAAAACTGGTCAATCTGGTGCGAAGCGATATCGGTCAGAATGCCGCCGAAACGATTCCGCTGAAAGAACCAGCCGGGTCGCGTTTCCCGGTTCAGCCGGTGTGGACCCAGGCCCACCGTCTGAACCACCTGCCCGATGGCGCCCTGTTGCACCAGTTCGGTCGCGCGGGTGACGGCGGGCACCTCGAACCGTTCCGAGAAATTGACCGACCAGATGCGCCCGGTTTCGGTCACGCAGGTCTTGATTGCGTCCAGTTGGGCGTGGGTGGTGCAGCCGGGTTTGTCGGTCATGACATCCATGCCGTGCCGCATCGCCTGTATCGACAGATCGGCCCGATCGGCGGGGATGGCAGAGACAAGCGCCAGATCGGCGCCGCAGGTCAGGGCCTGATCCAGCGTGTCAAAGCGCGCCAGATCGGGGAACCGTTTCTGAAAGCCGGGCAGGGTTTCGGGGGTGCCGTCGGTCCAATACCCCAGACAGGTCACGCCGGCGGCCAGCATGTTCCGGGTCATGCCATAGATATGGCGATGATCAAGGCCGATGGCCACGCAGGTCAGGGTCATGTCAGGGGTACTCTTGTTGTCTGGCCGGTGCGGCTGGCGGTTTCCATTGCGTCGATGACGGCATGCGATTGCAGCGCGCTGCGCCCGGTGGCCATGGGCGCGCGGCCCGATTGCACGGCGTCCACGAAATCCTCGATCACGGTTTGGTGCCACGCATGCGTAAAACCCATGGGATCGGCGCCGCCACCCGTGGTGGCCGCCGCCCCGTGGGTGTCCACGCGCCCGTCCAGATGGGTGATCGTCAGCACCCCCGCCGCCAGATGCGCCGCCGCCCGGGTCCCCTGCAGGGTGATGCTTTCAGCCGCGCCGGGATAGGCGGCGGTTGTGGCCATCAGGGTGCCAACCGCACCATTTTCCATTTCGAACAGGGCGCCAGCCCAATCTTCGGCCTCAAGCCGGTGCAGGGGGGTCGTGCGCATCATGGCCTGCACGCCGGTCATCGGCCCCAGCAACCACAGCACCAGATCAAGCGTGTGAATCGCCTGGCTGATCATCACCCCGCCGCCATCGCGGGCAAAGCTGCCACGGCCGGGGGCGTCGTAATAGCCTTGATCGCGCCACCACGGCACGCGCAGATCGACGGTGACAATATCCCCCAAAACGCCCCTTTCCAGAGCCTGTTTCAGCGCAATCGAGGCCGCCCGCGCCCGGTGCTGGAACACGATACCAAGGGGGGTGCTGGTTTCCTCGCAGCGTTCGACGATCCGCCGAGCGGCGGTCAGATCACGCTCGACCGGTTTTTCCATCAGGATCGGTTTGCGCGCCTGCGTCAGGGCTGTGACGATATCGGCCCGCGCGTTCGGCGGGGTTGCCACGATCACCGCGTCAATCGCCGGATCATCGGCAATCTGCTGAACGGTTTCGAAGGCGGCCACATCATGGCCCATCTGTTCAGCGCATGCTTTGGCAAAGGCCTGCGTCCTGTCGGTATTCCGCCCCAACACCCCGGCCAGCCGTATGTCTTTTTCGGAATGCCGGATGGCGGCGATATGGGTGCCTGCGACCATGCCCAACCCGATCAATGCGATGTTCATCTGCGCCCTCCGATGACGTGAAAAGTTGCAGTATTTCCTGCCAGCGCCAAGCAAAAGATACGCATCATCGTTGTTCCCGTTTCCAGATGATCAGCCCTGACATCACGATCACCAGGGCCCCCGCGACCGTCCAGACATCCGGCAGGGTGCCGAACAGCAGATACCCCAGGATCGAGACATAGATCATGAAGGAATAGGTATAGGGCATCAGGGTGTTGGCCGATCCGAACCGGTGCGCGCTGGTCAGGAACTGGTGCCCGGCCCAGCCGAATACGCCCAATCCGATCAGCACGGACCACTCCAACAATGACGCGGGCATTTGCCAGACCCACAAGGCAAAGGGCAGCAGGGCAAAGGTGCCCAACGCACCCATGTAGACCTGCATCGTGTCGGTGGCCACCACACCTGCCAGCCTGCGGGTGATGACCGCGTAAAGCGCAAGGCTGGTGGCATTATAGACCACCAACAGCATCGCCGGGTGAAAGGCGGCGCCAAAGGGGCGGATCACGATCAGAACGCCGCAGAACCCCAGCACGATCGCAAACCACCGCCACAGGCCGACCCGTTCGCCCAGCAAGATGTTGGACAGAAAACAGACGATGACCGGACTGGAGTGCATGATGGCCGAGGTCACGGTCAGCGGCAGGTAATTCAGCGCGATGAAGTTCAGCAAGGTGGCCGAAATCAACAGCAGCGCGCGCAGGATCACCAGACCCGCATGGCGCGTGCGGAACTGATCCACCCCCAACCCGCCTGTGGCAACCATGCCCAGCGAGATCACGAAATGTCCGGCATAGCGCATGAAGGCCAGTTGCAGGGCGGGCAGCCCCCCCACCACCAGCCACTTTGCGCTGGTATCCACTGTCGCAAACAGAAACCACGCCACCAGCATCATCAGGATGCCCAACTGCGGTCGGTCTTCGGTGGCGTGGATGGCGATGGCCACGTTATTTTGCGAAGCGTTTGGCGTAGAAATCGACCATCTGGCCGACCATATCGTCGCCCGCGCCATCGTCGACGGCCACAGTCAGGGCAGACAGGGCGCATTTGGACATGATGCTGTCCACGCCTGCGTTCTGGGCCATCTGGTTGTAATATCCTACGTCCTTGGCGGCGTTCTTGATGGCAAAGGCCAATTGGTTCGGATCGCCGTCAACGCCGTAGGCTTTGACAAAATCCATCATGCCGGAATGCAGCGGCCCCGCCGACATCACCGCATAAAGCTGTGCCCGGTCCACCTTTGCCACATCGGCCATGGCAAAGGCTTCGGACATGGCGTTGGCAACGGTCATCGCAAAGAAGTTGTTGATCAGCTTGATCGTGTGGCCCGACCCCAGCGCGCCAAGGTGAAAGACGTTTTCGCCCAGATCCTTCAGCACCGGTTCGACCCGGTCAAAGGTGGGCTTGTCCCCGGCGGCCATGATGTTCAGCAGCCCGTCCTTGGCATGGGCGGGCGTCCGGCCCAGCGGTGCGTCCAGATATTGCCCCCCGGCGGCCTCCACTTCGGCGCCCAGGGTGCGGGTGCTGCCCGGCAGGGATGTGCCGAAATCGATGACCACGCCGCCGGGGCGCAACCCGGCGATGACACCGTCCGCGCCACGCATCCGCGCCTCGACGCTGTCGCTGGTATCCATGCACAGCATCACGATGTCGCTGGCGGCGGCCACGTCGCGGGCGGTGGCGACCTCGGTCGCGCCACGGGCGACGGCGGCGTCGATATTGGGGCGCGAACGATTGGCGGTAATCGTCACTGAATAGCCCTGATCCAGCAGCCGACCCACCATGGCCGCACCCATAAGCCCAAGTCCGATAAATCCGATTGCAGGTTTCGTCATGATCAATTCCTTTGCATGTTCACGTTCAATAGGGGCGCTGGCCCCGGTTTATCAGGCGGCTTGCCGGGCAAGCTGAGTCTGGATGGTCAGGGCGATGTCCAGTGTCCGGGTCGCGTCGGCCACGTCGATCAGTGGCCGGGCCGCGCCGGTTATCACGTCGATAAAATGATCCAGCTGGGCGTTCAATGGCACCTTGGTATTTTGGGCGACCTCCAGCGGTTGCCTTTGCGCCGGTTGCGACCAGTCGGACCCGGCCCATAACGTCATCGAGGGAAAGCTGATTGCACCGCCGGTGCCGGTGATCCACATCATATCCTGCCCGGTCGTGCCGATATTGGGGTTTTCGCCGGTGCCCGCCTCGAACCCCCAGGGGCTGGGGCTGTTGTCGGCAAAGCCGATGGTGCCGGTGGCCCCGTTTTCAAACCCGATGGCCACCGCGCCGCTTTCGATTCGCGGGCTGCCGCGCAGGGTCGCGCCGCGCAGGGCGGCGACCTGCGAAATCTCGCCCACAACGAACCGCAGAAGGTCGATGTCATGCACCAGATTGATCATCACCGGGCTGCCGCCCGTGGTGCGCCAGTTGTCCTGAAAATAACCCTCGGGCTTGCGCATGGCCCACAACAGGTTTGCGGTGACCGGGGTGCCGATGGCCCCCTCGGCGATCAGGCGTTTCAACTGTCCGACCCTGGCGTGATAGCGGCGGTGATGCCCCACCAGCGACCCGACCCCGGCCCGGGTCACCGCGGATTGCAGCGCCTGCGCGCCCGCCAGATCATGCGCCACCGGTTTTTCGATCAGCATGTGCCAGCCGCGCCGGGCGGCATAGATCCCCTGTTCGGCATGCAGATGGGTGGGGGTGGCGATGATCACACCGTCCACATGGCCCGCCACCTGATCCATATCGGCATAGCGGGCGACACCTGCGCCCGCCTCGACCTGCGCATTCGGATCAACCAGACCAACCAGATCGCAGCGGTCATGCGCCAGCACGGTCTGGACATGGCGCATCCCGATCAGACCGCCGCCGATCACCAGAATCCGGGTCACATCACCGCCCCGATCTGCCAGGGGACGAATTCGTGATCGCCCAGCCCCTGCGCCTCGGACTTGCTGGGTGCGCCGCTGGCCACAGCCAGAAACAGCGCGTAAATCTCGCGGCCCTTTTCTGCGACGCTGACCCCTTTGGTCAGGATGGTGCCCGCGTCCACATCCATGTCTTCGGACATGCGGGCGGCCATGTCCGAGTTGGTGGCGACCTTGATCGTGGGGGCAGGTTTCGATCCAAAGGCCGACCCGCGCCCGGTGGTGAAACAGACCAGATTGCAGCCGCCCGCGATCTGGCCGGTGACGCTGGCCGGGTCGTACCCGGGGCTGTCCATGAAGGTGAACCCGGCGGCGCGCACCGGTTCGGCGTATTTATAGACCCCCATCAGGGGCGAGGTGCCGCCCTTGGCCGCCGCCCCCAGCGATTTTTCCAGAATGGTCGTCAGCCCGCCCTTCTTGTTCCCGGGCGAAGGGTTGTTGTCCATCGAGCCCTTGTTGCGGGCGGTGTAATCTTCCCACCAGCGGATCAGATCGACCAGCCGTTCGCCGGTGGCCCTGTCCACGGCGCGGCGGGTCAGCAGGTGTTCGGCGCCATAAATCTCGGGCGTTTCGGCCAGCACGCCGGTGCCGCCCTGCGCCACCAGCAGATCGCAGGCAAACCCAAGCGCGGGGTTGGCGGTGATGCCGGACCAGGCATCCGACCCCCCGCATTGCAGCGCGACCTTCAACTCAGAGGCGGGGCAGGGCGTGCGCCGGGCCTGATTGGCCAGCGGCAGCATGGCGCGCACCTTGCCGATGCCCAGTTCTACCGTGCGGCGCAGACCGGCCACGGATTGAATGTTCATCGTCTGAAACAGCGGCCCCTGTTTCAACCCATACGCCTCTAGCAGCCAGTCGATCTGGTTCATCTCGCACCCCAGACCGACCATCAGAACGCCCGCGTGATTGGGGTGGCGGGCATAGCCCCACATCACCCGCTGAAGCGCCTCGAACCCGTCGCCGTCCCCGGCCATGCCGCAGCCGGTGCCATGCACAAAGGCGGCAACGCCATCGACGTTGGGGTAATCGGCCAGAACCTCGGGCGTGAAATGATCGGCAATCATCCGGGCGGCGGTGGCCGAACAATTCACCGAGGTGACAATGGCGATGTAGTTGCGGGTGCCGACCGTGCCGTTGTCACGGCGATACCCCATGAAAGTGTCGCGCTGGACAGCGGGGACCATGTCCACGGGGCGCAGGTCGGTCGCGAATTCATACTCCGCCTCGGTATTGCGGAAGGCGACGTTGTGGGTGTGGACATGATCGCCCGGCGCAATATCGCCCGCCGCATAGCCGATCAGCTGCGCGTATTTGCGCACAGGGACGCCTGTGGCAATGGCTGCGGTGGCGATCTTGTGGCCCGATGGGATCAGGGCGCTGGTTCTGATCCCTTCGACCTCCGATCCGGCGGGCAACGCGCGGGTGGCGGTGACGACATTGTCGGAAGGATCAAGGCGTACGGTGTCCATGCTCTTTTCACAGTAGGATAGAGACGATGGGCGGCCAGATCAGCAGAATGGACAGGGCGACCAGCTGAATGGCGATGAACGGCAGAAACCCCTTGAAGATGTCGGTCAGGCTGATGTGCGGCGGCGCCACGGATTTCAGGTAAAAGGCCGCCGGTCCAAAGGGCGGCGACAGGAAACTGACCTGCATGTTCATGCAGAAGACAACGCCGAACCAGATCGCCACATGGCGGGGGTTCAATTCGCCGATCAGACCGATTTCCTCGATCGGCAGGCGCAGAACGATCGGCAGGAACACCGGGATGATCAGCAAAACGATGCCCACCCAATCCATGAAGGCGCCCATGAACAGCAGGATCAGCATCATGGTCAGGATCACCATCATGGTCGGCATGTCCGACCCCACGATCAGGTCGGCCACATATTGCGGCCCCCCCGCGATGGTATAGGCCCCGGCAAGCGACGCGGCGCCGATGGTCACCCAGATGATCGTGCCGGTGGACCGCAGGGTGCGCATCAGGCTGTCCCAGACCAGATCGAACGACGCCTCGCCCCGCAGGATCGCGATGACCAGAACCGCCAGCGCGCCCATGCCTGCGGCCTCGGTGATGCCGGTGATCCCGCCATAGATCGACCCCAGAACCACCCCGATCACGACGATGGGGGGGACCAGACCCTTGCCCATGTTCCAGCCTGTTCTGGTTCGTTCGGCGCCGAAGGCAAAGAAGATCAGCAACAGCATCAGAACGACCGTGCCGCCGAACCACGGCAGGTAATCGACCGATCCGAAGACAGCCGGATCGCCATCGTTGGCCGCATTGGACCCCGACAGTTCGAAAAACAGGGCGCGCAGGAACAGAACGGTCGAAAACCCGGCGACCAGCACGCTTAGAAACGCGCCGAACAGCGCCATTTTCTGCGCGCCTTCGGGATCGCCCGGCTGCGGTTCGGGCAGGGGCGCATCTTCGGGGTGCAGTTGGGTGCGGATGATGATGTACAGGATGATCAGGCTGGCCAGCATGAACCCGGGCAGAAAGGCCGCCGTGAACAGCGCCTTGATCGAGGTTTCGGTGATCAGCCCGTAAATGATCAACACGATCGACGGCGGGATCATCGTGCCCAGCGACCCCGAGGCGCAGATCGTGCCGATGGCCAGGTTCTGATTGTACCCAAGCCGCAGCATCTGGGGCAGCGCGATCAGCCCCAGCAGAACCACTTCGCCCCCGATGATGCCCGACATCGCGGCCATGATCACCGCCATGATCGAGGTCACGATCGCAATGCCGCCGCGCGTCCGGCTTAGCCAGATATTCAGCGAGGAATACATGTCCTTGGCAATGCCGGATCGTTCCAGAAGGGCGGCCATGAAAATGAACAGCGGAATCGATATCAGCACGTAATCCGTCAACAGCCCGTATATCTTTTGCGTCAGGATATACAGCGGCCCGGTCCCCGGTCGGCCGGTCAGGATACCGTCGCCAAAGGCAAAGGGATTGGTCAGCAGCACGGGTTCGAATTTCATCACCAGCACCAGAACCGCCAGCGAGGCCGAGGCCAGCCCCAAAGGCATCCCGATGGCCAACAGCACAATCAGGGCCAGCATCAGGACCAGTGAAATCGTTCCGATATCCATTATTCGTTCCCTATGCTGCGCTTGAGCATTTCCAGTTCTTCCTCGTCGATGTCGTCGGCCGCGGTGTGCAGAACGGGTTCGGCATTCCAGTCGGCAATCAGATTGATCACCGCCTGACAGGCGACCAGCGTGACCACGATCAGGATCATCGGCTGCAGGGTGGCCGGGATCGGCGGGTCAAAGGCGGTGCCGAAGGTTTCCCAGCGATACAGCTTGTTCACGAACACCTGTTTGTAGCTGCCATAGACCAGAAAAAAGGCGAACATCACGATCAACAGGGTGGACATGCAGTCGAACACCCGCTGCAACCAGCGCGGCACGGCGTCATACAGCAGGAAAATACGGATATGGCTGCGTTGCTGCATGGCATAAAGCCCGGCGGTCAGAAACACGAACCCGGCGATCCACAGGGTCAGCTCATTGGCCCAGAGCGTGGGTTTTTCAAAGACATAGCGCATCATGACCTCGAACAGCATGACGCTGGTCATCAGCACGATCAGCATCATGGTCACCCGGCCCAGAAACACCGCGATCCGGTCGATGGCGCGCCAGCTTTCGAATTCCATACCGGCGCGGCGCACGGTCATGATCCCGATGATCAGCGTGACCGGGATCAACAGCAGCGCGGCCCAGTCCACGATATCGGCAAACCCGCCAAACACCCCGGGCAGGTCGGGGGTGATGTCGTTGCGATTGAACAGCGAACTGACCTGATCGTACAGCGATCCGTCCTGGGGCGGGATCAGGTCCAGAACATAAGCGGGCAGATGCCATGTGGCCCAACCGGTGCAAAGGATGAATGCCAAGGGCACCAGCCATTCGATCAGGCCGCCTGACTTATGTTCCATATCCACCTCATACATTCCAAGTGTACTGTCGGGTAACGTCCGGGTCCGGGTCGACGCCGGGCAGGGCCTGCAAGGGCATTCCCGTTTTGACCGTGATCGCGCGTCAGGTTGTAAACTGTGCGATTTTCATGGGGGCCGCCCGAGGCTGAACAGCAGGGCCCGTGACAGGGCCCCGCTGTGTTTTCAGTCGTGTCAGAGCGTTACTCGACCAGGCCCAGTTGCTTCAGATAGGCAACGTGGCTTGCCACCAGTGCCTTGGCTTCCGGCGTTGTCGCGAATTCGGGCCAAGAGGCCTGCGCGGCATTGCGGAATGTCTGACGGTCTTCGGCCGACCAGTTGTAAAGGTTCACGCCCTTGGCGCGCAGCGCGGCGGCAGCTTCGGTGTTTTTCACCTCGTTCAGCAGGGCATCGCGCAGGGCCAGCGATTCCATCGCAACCGACATGATGCGCTTGTGCTTTTCGGGCATGGCGTCCCAGACCGCCTTGTTACAGGCAAGGTGATCGGAGGGCATCGAATGGAACCCGGGATAGTTGGTGTGCTCGGCCAGATCATACAGCCCCAGCCCGACGTTGTTGGCCAGACCCGAGGCATCGGCCCCGTCGATGATGCCGGTTTCAAGTGCTGTGAAGATTTCGGTGAAATCCATCACGATCGGCTTGGCACCCAGTTTTTCGAAAATCTTGGTTTCCATGCCGGGGGGCGACCGGAATTTCCAATCCTTCAGGTCGGCCACGCCGCGGATCGGTGTGGTTGAAGACAGGCTTTCCTGCCCCGGAACCCACCAGCCGATCAGCTGCATGTCGTATTTGTTATAAAGGGCCTGTGCCGCCTCAAGACCGCCACCGTAGTACAGCCAGCTGAGCTGTTGATAGGGGGTGTCGTAGCCGCCCATGATGTCGCCCACGAACTGAAACGCGGGGTTCTTGCCGGTCTGATACCCGCCACCCGTCATGTCGCAATCCAGAATGCCGGTGGCCGCCGCATCGAAGGTTTCGACCGATTTCACAACCGACGAGGAATAGAACATTTCGATTTCGATTTCGCCGCCGGACATCGTCTGGACGTTGTCGATAAATTCAGCAGCCAGTTTGCCAGACAGCTGTTCGGGCGAGAAATGTGTTTGAATGCGCAGCTTTGTGGTTTCTGCCGTCGCGGTCAGCGCGGTGGACGCGGCCAATGCAGCAATAGCGGCGACGCTTGCCGCCTTCTTCAGAATTTTCATAGTGTCCTCCCAGACGATTAAGCGTGAATTCTTCGAAGGCTTACCTGACGGGCCTTTCTTGTTGACGCTAACAAAACGTTATGCGGGGAAACCCGGTTCAGCAACATTAATTTTTTTATTTTTCGTAATTTCGAGAATGGTATGTAATTTCGAGATTTAGGTGCTAGGGTGCCTGAAATCGTACAAAGGCAGACCATGTCACAAGACAAAGATATCTACGAAGACCTGCACCGGCGCCTTGTGTCTGGTGAATTTCCAAACGGCGAAAAGCTGAGAGCAGAGCAATTGAAGCTTGGCTATGGCTGTTCGGCCAGCACGATTCGCGAGGCGCTGTTCCGGCTGTCGACCGAAGGTCTGGCCGATTTTCAGGAACAGCGCGGGTTTCGCGTGCCGGTCCTGTCCCGGCAAAAGCAGCATGAACTGACCCTGATGCGGGTCCTGATCGAAGGCGAAGGCGCCTGTCTGTCGATCCGGCAGGGCGGCGTCGCGTGGGAGGCACGCCTGTCCGCCGCGCATCACAAGCTGTCGCATATCGAAATGCGCATCCGGTCCAGCAACCGGGGCAAGGAATTGCTGGAACTTTGGGTCAAGGCCGAACAGGAATTTCACGAAACCCTGATTTCGGCCTGCGGGTCGGATGTTTTGAAGCACACGCATCTGGTGATCTATGCGCAGTTCCGTCAGCAACTGGTGATCACGGATCGTAACTTCAGCTTCGTGTCGGAAAACATCGCGCAACATCAATCCATCGTCGATGCGGCCCTTGATGGCGACGAGGACGCAGTGCGCCAGCGTATCCACGACCATCTGTCGCGCAATCTGATCCATCCGGTGCCGACCCGTCAGGGCGATGCCGCGCCCGCTGGATCGCCGTCGATCTAGGTCCGGGGAAACGATGATCGAAACCGGTCGAAAATGGTGGCCTCGTTCGGTCTGGACGGGGCTATTTTTGACCGGAATTTCCATTCCTTTCGGATCGGTGTTTCTGGACGGTGGTCAAAACCAAACCTGTGTCATACGCTAACGGAAATCAGCCATTGGACCGGAATGTTCAATGGTTTTTTGTTGGGAATGAATTTCGTACCGCAGGTCAGGGTCGGCGTTTTGGGAGAGGCGCAACACGATAGGCCTGTGGCGAAAAGGGGGGATAAACAATGACAGAACAAAGACTTAAAGGAAAGCGCGCGCTTGTGACCGCCGCCGGTCAGGGGATCGGAAGGGCCAGCGCGCTGGCCATGGCGCAGGCCGGTGCGCAGGTCTTTGCGACCGATGTGAACATGGAAACGCTATCTACGATTCGCGACGCGAATCACGAAAATATCGAAATTTTCGAACTCGACGCCCGCGACGATGATAGCGTCAAACGGGGGGTCGCACAGGCCCAGCCCGACATTCTGTTCAACTGCGCGGGCTTTGTTCATAACGGCACGGTTCTGGATGCGACGGACGACGAATGGGACTTTGCGTTTGACCTGAATGTGCGGTCGATGCTGCGCACGATCCGGGCGGTTCTGCCGGGTATGCTGGACCGTGGGGCAGGGTCGATCATCAACATGTCGTCGGCCTGCTCATCCGTCATCGGCGCGCCCAACCGGTTCATCTATGGCACCACCAAGGCCGCCGTGATCGGCCTGACAAAATCGGTGGCGGTCGATTTCATCACAAAGGGCATCCGCTGCAACTGCATCTGTCCCGGCACCGTCGAAAGCCCCAGTTGGCACGACCGGGTGGACGCGCTGGGCGAACAGCTGGGCAGCAAGGAAGCGGCGCTGGAACAATTCGTCTCGCGCCAGCCCATGGGCCGCGTCGCAACCGCCGAAGAGATTGCCGCATTGGTCGTCTATCTGGCCAGTGACGAAAGCGGCTTTACCACCGGGCACCCCCATATCATCGACGGAGGCTGGTCCGGCCAATGACCAAGAAGATCAAGACCCAGGACCTGCGGTCGCGCAAATGGTTCATGAACCCCGACAATCCGGAAATGACTGCCCTGTATCTGGAGCGGTATCTGAACTACGGTCTGACCCGCGCCGAGCTGCAATCGGGCAAACCGATCATCGGGATCGCCCAGACCGGCAGCGATCTGTCGCCCTGCAACCGCCATCATCTGGAACTGACCAAGCGGGTGCGCGACGGGATCATCGCGGCGGGCGGGACCTGCATCGAGGTGCCGGTGCATCCCATTCAGGAAACCGGCAAGCGTCCCACCGCGATGCTGGACCGCAACCTGGCCTATCTGTCATTGGTTGAAACGCTGTTCGGCTATCCGTTGGACGGCGTGGTGCTGAACATCGGTTGTGACAAGACAACGCCCGCGCTGCTGATGGCCGCCGCCACGGTGAACATCCCCGCGATTGCGCTGTCGGTCGGTCCGATGCTGAACGGGTGGTTCCGGGGCGAACGCACCGGGTCGGGTACGATCGTCTGGAAGGCGCGCGAATTGCTGGCTGCGGGCGAGATTGACGATGACGGGTTCATGGAGCTGGTCGCCTCGTCGGCGCCGTCGGTCGGCTATTGCAACACGATGGGCACCGCCACCACGATGAATTCGCTGGCCGAGGCGCTGGGCATGCAGCTGCCCGGATCGGCCGCGATCCCGGCGCCATACCGCGAGCGGGGCCAGATCAGTTACGAAACCGGCCGCCGGATCGTCGATATGGTGTGGGAAGACCTGCGCCCATCGGACGTGATGACGCGCGAGGCGTTCGAAAACGCCATCGTCATCAATTCGGCCATTGGCGGGTCCACCAATGCGCCGATCCATCTGAACGGGATCGCGCGCCATCTGGGCGTGCCGCTGAATAATGACGACTGGCAGCGGGTCGGCCATGACATCCCGCTGCTGGTCAACCTGCAACCCGCCGGTGAATATCTGGGCGAGGATTACCAACGCGCGGGCGGCGTGCCCGCCGTTGTGGGCGAGTTGATGGAGGCCGGGCTGTTGCCGCATCCGCAGGCCATCACGGTGAACGGGCGCAGCATGGGCGACAATTGCGCGGCCCGCCGGTCCGAAGACACGCGGGTGATCAAATCCGTCTTTGATCCACTGAAGGCGCAGGCCGGGTTCATCAACCTGACCGGCAATCTGTTCGACAGCGCGATCATGAAAACCTCGGTCATTTCCGATACCTTCCGCGCGACCTATCTGTCTGATCCCGACGATCCCAACGCTTTTGAAGGCCGGGCCGTGGTGTTTGACGGGCCCGAGGACTTTCATCACCGGATTGATGATCCGGCCGAAAACATTGATCCCGGCTGCATCCTGTTCATGCGCGGCGCGGGGCCAAAGGGCTATCCCGGCGGGGCCGAGGTGGTGAACATGCGCCCGCCCGCCTATCTGCTGAAACAGGGGGTCGAGGCATTGCCGTGTATCGGCGACGGGCGGCAATCCGGCACCTCGGGTAGCCCGTCGATCCTGAACGCTTCGCCCGAGGCGGCGGATGGCGGTGGTCTGGCGTTGCTGCAAACCGGCGACCGGGTGCGCATCGATCTGAACAAATGCACCGCCGACATGCTGGTGCCGCTGGATGAACTGGCCGCGCGGGCGCGCGATCTGTTGGCGGCGGGCGGCTATGACATCCCCGACAGCCAATCCCCCTGGCAAGAGCTTTTCCGCGAAAAGGTCGGCCGGTTCGACGAAGGCATGACCCTGAAAGGGGCCGATCAGTATCAGGACATAGCGCGCAAATACATGCCGCGCGACAATCACTAGAGGACGGATAGACATGAAACTTGTACGGTATGGCGACATCGGCGCGGAAAAGCCCGGACTGCTGGATGCGGATGGAAACCTGCGAGACCTGTCGGCCCATGTGGCGGATATCAACGGCGACATGCTGGGCGACGGCAGCCTTGATAGATTGCGCGCGCTGGACCCGGCCAGCCTGCCGCTGGTCGATGGATCGCCGCGCATCGGGGCCTGCGTCGGCAATATCGGGAAATTCCTGTGCATCGGGCTGAATTATTCCGACCACGCCGCCGAAACCGGCGCGGCGATCCCGGAACACCCCATTCTTTTCTTCAAGGCGACATCGGCCGTTGTCGGTCCCAATGACGCCGTGTCGATGCCGCGCGGATCGACCCATACCGATTGGGAGGTCGAACTGGGCGTCGTCATCGGCTCCACCGCCAAATATGTGACAAAGGAAACCGCGCTGGATCATGTGGCGGGCTATTGCATCGTCAACGATGTCAGCGAACGGCATTTCCAGACTCAACTGACGGGCCAGTGGACCAAGGGTAAATCCTGCGACACCTTCGGACCCACCGGCCCATGGCTGGTCACGCGGGATGAGATCGCCGATCCGCAGAACCTGGCGATGAGCCTGGATGTGAACGGCAAGCGGATGCAGACCGGCAATACCGCCACCATGATCTTTACCGTGGCCGAGATCATCGAACATCTGTCCAGCCTGATGACCCTGCATCCCGGCGATGTCATCACCACCGGCACCCCGCCGGGCGTCGGCATGGGGATCAAACCCGACCCGATCTACCTGAAATCCGGCGACGTGATGGAATTGCACATCGAAGGTCTGGGCCAGCAGCGGCAGGAGGTGACACAGGATGCCTGATCTTCTGCTGATCGGCGGGGCCACGCCCGTCATGCTGGACCGGCTGTCGGCCGCCTTTACCATCCACCGGCTGGCCGAGCTGCCGTCGGGGTGGCTGGCGGAACATGGGGATACGATCACCTATGTCGCCACCAATGGTCATGACGGCGTGCGGCCGGATATCATGGCCGCCCTGCCGAACCTGAAAATGATCAGCTGTTATGGCGTCGGCTATGACGCCATCGACACGGATGAGGCGGTGAAACGCGGTATCATGGTCACGCATACGCCCAACGTTCTGAACGCCGAGGTGGCCACCACCGCCATCCTGCTGATGCTGGCCTGTTACCGCGAGCTGCTGCGCAACGACGCCTATGTGCGGGCTGGTAAATGGGAATCCGAGGGCAACCCGCCGCTGACCCGTTCGGCTGACAACCAGACGGTCGGCATTCTGGGGCTTGGCCGCATCGGTCAGGCGATTGCCGACAAGCTGGCGCCATGGGGGACGACGATCGTTTATCATTCGCGGACGCCCAAGGATGTCAGCTATCGCTATTACGACAACCTGACGGATATGGCGCGCGACGTGGATACGCTGATCTGCATCACGCCGGGCGGGCCGTCGACCAACAAGATCGTCAATGCCGAGGTGATGGCCGCCCTTGGCCCCGAAGGCACGCTGATCAACGTCAGCCGCGGGTCGGTGGTGGATGAGGCGGCGCTGATCGAGGCCCTGCAAAGCGGCAAACTGGGCTGGGCCGGTCTGGACGTGTTCGAGGCAGAGCCAAAAGTGCCCGAGGCCCTGCGCGCGATGCCGAATGTCGTATTGCAGCCGCATGTGGGCAGCGCCACGGTGGAAACCCGCGCGGCGATGGGTGGCCTGACGGTGGACAACCTGTTGCAGCATCTGGCCGACGGCTCGGTCATCAGCCCGGTGCCGGAATGCGCTGACATCTAGGCAGAACGGATTGCGGATGCTTCAAGGCACCCGCAATCCAGTGTCAGCTTTGCACCGCAGTCATGAACCGGTCGCGGATGACAACCGGGTCCTTGGTGATCACCGGCAGCTTGATATTGCCGCTGTCGCATTTGCAGACGATGACCGTCATCCGGTCGCTGTCCAGCGCGGCCTGCAGAACGGCGGGCGTGTCTTCGGCCTGACATTCGACCACGTTGTCACAGCCGCAGGCCGTGGCCACCGCGCTGAGCGATGTCTTTTTCCCGGCATAGGTCGGCTGATCGCCGGTCGAGCCATAGCTGCCGTTGTCGATGATCAGCAGGATGAAATTATCGGCCACATTGTTGGCAATCGTCGGCAGGGTGCCCAGATTGGTCAGCACCGATCCGTCCCCATCAATGGTGATCACCTTTTTGGGCTGCGCCAGCGCCAGCCCCAACCCGATAGAGGACGCCAGCCCCATCGTCCCCAGCATATAGAAATTGGTGGGCTGATCGTCGATCATATGCAGTTCCTGACTGGGCAGGCCGATGTTGCAGACCACCAGTTGATCGCGAAGGATGGGCGCGATGTCGCGCAGGACTTCGGAACGGATCATCTTAGTAGCCTCCCCAGAAGGTCGCGTCGGTCAGGATCGCGACGGGTTTGTTGCACATGAAGGTGTATTTCAGGATCGCGTCCAGTTCTTCGGCATCCTGTTGTTTGTGGAAATGATAGGTCGGGATGTTCAGCTGGCTCAGCAACGCCTTGGTGTGTACGGCCATTTCGACCTGACAGGCGACAGGCTCTTTCAACTCGCCGCGAAAGCTGATCAGCATCGGCAGGGGCATCCGATAGAACTGTATCAGCGTGACCAGCGTGTTGATCGTGACCCCGATGGCGGTGTTCTGCATGATGATCGCCGGGCGTTTGCCGCCCATGAAGGCCCCCGCGCACAGGCCCATGCCTTCGTCTTCCTTGTTGGACGGGATGTGATAGATTTCGGGACGTGCCTCGACCTCGTCAATCACGCCGGCAAGCTGTTTGCAGGGCACGGTCGTCACGAATTCGATGTCATTGGCGACAAGATCATCGACGATCTTCTTGTTGATGGACACGGGTGTTACTCCAGATGTTCGGGGATCAGAATGATTTTCGGGGCCGCGACCCTGCCTGCACGAATATCGGCAAAGGCGGCCTGACCTGCGGAAAGGGGGCGGGTTTCGGTCCAGTCCAGCGGCCCGAACCTGCCGTCAAACACGGCCTGCGCGGTATCGGCGAAATCGGCGGCGGTATAGGTATAGGTGCCGATAAAGGTGATTTCCTGCAGGGTCATGCGGCGGATATCCAGCCCGCCGGTGGCCTCGCCCAGCCCGATGTGGGCGATGACCCCGCCGGGGCGGGCAAAGGCGCTGGCATCGGCGCGAGTGGCGGCAAAGCCCACGGCATCAATGACAAAATCAACCGTGCCCGGTTGGGGCCGATTGCTGTCGCCGGGCCCGCAGGTGGTGAACCCCGCGATCCCGTCAAGATAGGCGCGCCGCACCTCATTGGGTTCCAGCACCACGATGCTGCCGGCTCCGAAGGCGGCCAGCGCCAGCGCGGCCCCCACACCGATGGCGCCGCCGCCGATGACAAGGCAGCGCAGATCGTCTAGCGGCTGGCCCAAGGCCCGCTGACCCAGCCGCACCGCGTGCCAGCCACAGGCCAAAGGTTCGACCAGCGCGGCATGTTGCAGCGATACGTCGTCCGGCACGGTGACCAGATTTCTACGCGGCACCGACACATATTCGGCAAAGGCCCCGTCGCGCGGCGGGAGCGAGATGTTCTGGCGGTTGGCGCAGATATTCGTATGGCCCGCCACGCAATCGCGGCAGGTGCCGCAGGCGACAAGCGGGTTGATCGTGACCCGCCGCCCGTCGTCCGGCCCCCCGGTGACAACGCCCGCGGCCTCGTGCCCCAGGATCAGCGGGGCGGGGCGCCGTTCGTCATGGCCCAGAAAGGCGTGCATGTCGGACCCGCAGATGCCCGAGGCCATGATCCGCACCAGATCTTCGCCGTCTTTCGGCGTGGGGCGGGGCGCGTCGCCATAGGTCAGGGTTTCGACGCCCGTATAAACCAGCGCTTTCATTTTGCGGTGAATCCTCCGTCAACGAACAGGGTCTGGCCGGTCACATAGTCGGACGCGGCCGAACAGAAAAACATCAGCGGCCCGATCAGATCGCCGGGGGCGCCGTTACGCCCGATACAGGTCTGATCGGCATTGCGCCGGGCCAGTTCCGGGTCGGCGAACACCGGGCCGGTCGGTTCGGTGGGAAAGAAACCGGGGGCCAGCGCATTGGCGGTGATGCCGTCGCGCGACCAAGCCTCGGCCATGGCGCGGGTCAGCTGTTCGATCCCGCCTTTTGAGGCGCCATAGCTGATGCCGTTTGCAAAGGCGCGCCGCGATTGCAGCGAGGCGAAGTTGACGATCCGCCCCCAGCCGCGCGCCTTCATGGCCGGAACCATCGCCTGCGCCAGAAAGAACGGGGCGGACAGGTTCAGATCAAGCGTCCTGTCCCAGCTTTTGGCGGTCACCGTATCGGCGTGCTGGCGGGGGTTGATTCCGGCGGCGTTGATCAGGATATCGGGTGGTCCGAAGGGTTCCGCGACATGCCCGGCAATCCGGGTCAGGGCGTCCCTGTCGGACAGATCGGCGGGCACGATTGCGGTTACGCCGCCAGCCTCGGATTGCCATGCGGCCAGTTGGTCGGCCCGCCGGGCCACGCCCACAACCTGCGCCTCGGCGGCGGCCAAAGCTGTTCCGGCGGCCCGGCCAAGGCCGCTGCTGGCGCCGGTGACGCAGATCACCTTGCCGCTGACATCGAACAGGCCGGACATCAGGGTCTATTCCGCGGCGGACAGATCGAAATATTCGTCCGGGAAATATTTGCGTAGCCGGACGTCGGCGGTGCGTGCATGTCCTTCCATCCCTTCCAGTCGCGATATGCGGGCGGTGGCCTCGGCCACGGGTTTGGCGCCCGTGCGGGTGGCTTGCTGCCACGTCACGATCTTCATGTATTTATGGACCGAAAGGCCACCGGTATATTTTGCCGATTGCGAGGTGGGCAGCACATGGTTGGTGCCCGATGCCTTGTCGCCAAAGGCCACGGTGGTTTCTTCGCCCAGAAACAGCGACCCGTAACATTGCAGCCGGTCCAGCCACCAGGGCAGATCATCGGCCTGTACGGTCAGATGTTCGGGGGCGTAATCATCCGATGTGGCGGCCATTTCCGCGCGGTCGGCGCAAAGGATCACCTCGGCATAGTCGCGCCAGGCGGCTTCGGCGTTCTGGCGGTTCAATTCGGGCAGATCGGCGATCAGGCCGGGGACCAGCGCCATCACTTTTTCGGCCAGTTCCCGGTCATCCGTCACCAGCCAGACGGGCGAGTTATAGCCGTGTTCGGCCTGTCCAACCAGATCGGTGGCCACGATGAACGGATCGGCGGTGGCATCGGCCAGAATCAGGCTGTCGGTGGGCCCCGCAATCATGTCGATGCCGACCCGGCCGAACAGGATGCGCTTGGCTTCGGCCACGAACTGGTTGCCGGGGCCCACCAGAATATCGGCCGGGGGCAGATCGAACAGGCCAAAGGTCATCGCGGCCACGCCCTGAACCCCGCCCATCGACAGGATACGGTTGGCGCCGCACAGATCGGCGGCATAGATGATTGCCGGGGCGATGCCTTCGCCCATGCGCGGCGGCGAACAGGCGGTGATATGTTCGCAGCCAGCCACCTTGGCGGTCGTGACGGTCATGATCGCGCTGGCGATATGGCTGTAGCGCCCGCCGGGGATATAGCATCCGGCGGCCCGCACCGGAATTGCCTTTTGACCAAGGATCATGCCCGGCACGATCTCAAGCTCGACATCCTGCAGGGTGGATTTCTGAACCTCGGCAAAGCGGCGGACGTTGTCATGGGCAAAGGCGATGTCGTCTTTCAGCTTTTGCGACACCAGCGTCGTGGCGGCGGCGATCTCTTCTTCGCTCAGCAGGATGCTGCCCTGATACTGATCGAATTTGCGGGCGTATTTCAGGGCGGCGGCATCACCGCCCGTTTCGATATCGTTCAGGATGTTTTGAACGGTTTCGCGCACGTCCCCGGCATCTGTGGCGGCGGTTTTGGCGGCTTTTTTAAGATAGACACGGGCCATTCAATACGTCCTGTTCAAAGATAGCGGGCCGAAGACGCACCAATATATCCGCGCGATGCTTCGTGTTCGAAAGTGTAAGCGCTTACATCATTTCTTGCAAGCGCTTGCATTTCGCTTGGCCATTGATCTGACGTATGAAATAAAAGGCCAATCAAGGTGTAACAGAGACTGAAACAGCGGATGAAACGGACAGGCGCCCCCACGCTTGAAGATGTGTCCCGATTGGCCCGTGTGTCGACGGCGACCATTTCGCGTGCGCTGAACGATCCCGACAAGGTGGCGAAAAAAACGCGCGACCGGATTCAGGCGGCCATCAATTCGCTGGGGTATACGCCCAATTTTGGCGGTCGTGCGCTGGCCTCGAACCGTATCAACACCGTGGGGGCGATCATTCCCACCATGGCGAACGCGATGTTCGCAAGCGGGGTGCAGGCCTTTGAGGAAGTGCTGTCCGAGGCCGGGGTCACGCTGTTGGTGGCCAGCACCGGGTATGACCCGGAACATGAATTGCGCCAGATACGGTCCCTGCTGGCCAATGGCGCGGGTGGTCTGTTGCTGATCGGCAATGAACGCCCGGCCGAGACGCGGGAGTTTCTGGCAAAGCGGTCGGTGCCCTATGTGGTGTCCTGGTGTTTCGAAGATGATCCCGATCAGTTGTTTGTGGGATTCGACAACCAAAAGGCGGCGTTTCAGGCCACGCAGCATGTGCTGGCCTATGGGCACCGCAATATCGCGATGATCGCGGGGTTTACCGATAACAACGACCGCGCCCGGGATCGTCTGGCGGGGGTCAGGTCCGCGATTGCGGCGTTCGGGCAGGGCGCCCGGCTTAGTCAGGTGGTCGAGGTGGGGTTTCGGCTGGAATACGGGGCCGAGGCCTTTGCCAGGATCATGGCGCAGTCCGACCCCCCGACCGCCGTCATCTGCGGCAATGACGTGCTGGCGGCGGGGGCGATGATGCAGGCCCGGGACGCGGGCATCCGGATACCGCATGATGTCTCTGTCACCGGGTTCGACGATATCGGTCTGGCGGCGGTGGTGTCGCCGCCGCTTGCGACGGTGCGGGTGCCGCAGATCGAAATGGGGCGTTGTGCGGCGGAACTGTTGCTGGCCCGTATCTCTGGCGCGCAGGGGGTCGAAAGCATCGAGTTGAAAACGGAATTCATAAAACGGGCGTCACTTGGCCCGGCGAATGCCGAAGGCGACGCCCTGATCTGATTCAATCCGCTTGGGTTGGCCTAACCCAGGGCGGGTTTGCGCATCGCGCCCATATGCACCTCGCCCCGGGCCTTGGACAATGCGATCTGTTTCTGGCGTTCGCGGAACCGTTCCCGGTCGGCGTCGCTGTGTTCATCCTTGCACTGATGGCACTGCACGCCTTCCTCATATTCGGGCCTGTTCCGGTCTTCGGGCAAGATCGGGCGACGGCAGGCGCGGCACAGGTGATGCGGGCCTTCGACCAGCCCGTGGCCGACCGAAACCCGTTCGTCGAACACGAAACAGTCGCCGTGCCACTGGCTGTTTTCCGCGGGCACCTCTTCGAGGTATTTCAGGATGCCGCCCTTCAGGTGAAACACCTCTTCCACGCCCTGACCGATCAGAAAGTTGGTCGATTTTTCACAGCGGATGCCGCCGGTGCAGAACATCGCGATACGTTTGTTGTGGAACCGGTGTTTGTTCTGTTCCCACCATTCAGGGAATTCGCGGAATGTTTTTGTGCCGGGATCAATCGCGCCTTCGAAGGTGCCGATCGACACCTCGTAATCATTGCGGGTGTCGATGACGGCCACGTCGGGGGATGTGATCAGATCGTTCCAATCCTCGGGCGCCACATAGTGACCGACCCGCGCCAGCGGATCGATATCGGGCTGCCCCATGGTCACGATCTCTTTCTTCAGCTTGACCTTCATCCGGCTGAAAGGGGCATCCTTGGCGGTGCTTTCCTTCCATTCCAGATCGGAACAGCCGGGCAGGGCGCGGATATGCGACAGCACCCGGTCCAGACCGGCGCGACTGCCGGCGATGGTGCCGTTGATGCCCTCTTGCGCCAGCAAAAGCGATCCGTGCACGCCCTGCGCGTCGCACAGATCCTGCAACGGTGCGCGCAAGGCAACATGATCGTTGAAACGGGTGAAATGATATAATGCGGCTACGATAAACATGGGCCGCGCTCTACGCCTCTATCCCGGTCAGATCAAGAAGCCTTGCGCAGAATTGAAGGGCCAGGATGTCGCATTTTCAGGGCAAAAGCGCGATCTGCACCGCCAACGGATGCGACAGGCGGTCGGCGTCATAGGTTTTGCGGATATCCAGATCGCCAAGCAATTGGGGATTCTTCTGCAACAGGTCCTCGGCCGAGGTGGCGCCGTCGTGCATGTATTCGGCGATGCGGCTCATGAAGGCGAATGTGATGGTTGCGTTGAATTTTTCGGGCACACCGGCCTTTTCGGTCAGGGCCCTCAACCCATCGGCGATCCGCGTGGTGGCGCGGAAAAAATCGCTTTGCTGCAGGCATTCATAGGCAACGACCACATGGTCGCGGTGGGAAAATTCGGATGGGTCAAGCGTGCCGTTTTCCAGGGCTTTCAGCATGTCGGCGGGTGTCATGTCTGTTCCTCCATCAACGCGTGGCTGTCTTCGGCGGTCAGGTCCAGATCGTAGACCAGTTTCAACTGCGCGATCTTTTCCAGTGTTTCGGGCGAAAAAGGGGTTTTGCCATCGAAGGCATGCAGGGCGATGCCTTCGATCAGCTCGGCCACGGGCATGTCGAAATGCTCGGCCAATCCCTTCAGGACTTTCAGCAGGCGCTTTTCAAGGCGCAAACCGGTTTGGACGCGTTCAATCTTTTTCATGCCCTTTACATAAGGTGATTCTTACCTTGGTATCAAGGTACCATAAATCGGCAGATGAGTTGACGATACCCGCCGCGCTTCGTAGGCATTGACCACCGAATAAGGATTGTGCCCATGCGCCCAGCGACCGAAGCCCTGATTGTGATCGACGTGCAGAATGATTTCTGCCCCGGCGGTGCGCTGGCCGTGGAGGGGGGCGACCGGATTGTGGACCCCATCAATGCGCTGATGGGTGATTTTCAGGTGCGGGTCCTGACCCAGGACTGGCATCCGGCAGGGCATTCCTCTTTCGCGTCGCAACACCCGGGCCATGATGCTTTTGGCGAAATCGAAATGCCCTACGGCCCGCAGGTCCTGTGGCCCGATCATTGCGTGCAGGGCAGCAACGGCGCCGCCTTTCACCCCGGCCTGAACACCGACCCCGCCGATTTGATCATCCGCAAAGGGTTTCGCGCGGCCATCGACAGCTATTCCGCGTTTTTCGAAAACGATCACACCACCCCCACCGGGCTGGAGGGATATCTGCGCACCCGTGGCGTGACCGCCCTGACGCTGGTCGGGCTGGCCACCGATTTCTGCGTGAATTTTTCGGCCGTCGATGCGGCGAAACTGGGCTTTGACGTCACCGTGCGCGAAGACCTGTGCCGCGCAATTGATCTGAACGGATCGCTGGCCGCGGCCCGCGACGGAATGCGCGCCGCCGGTGTGGCGCTGGAGGCATAAGATGGCCGATATCGCGACCCGCGTTTACAATCACAAATGGAAGATCGACCCGATCATCCGGTCGCTGATCGACACCGATTTCTACAAGCTGCTGATGTGCCAGTCGGTGTTTCGCAACAAACCCGACACGCAGGTCACCTTCAGCCTGATCAACCGGTCCAAAACCATCCGGCTGGCCGAACTGGTGGATGAGGGCGAGCTGCGCGAGCAGTTGGATCACATCCGGTCCCTGCGCCTGTCGCGCGGCGAAAGCACGTTTTTGCGCGGCAATACGTTCTACGGCAAACGCCAGATGTTCCGTTCTGATTTCATGGAATGGTTCGAGGGTCTGCAATTGCCGCCCTACCATCTGGAAAAACGGGACGGCCAGTACGAGCTGACGTTCGAAGGCAGCTGGCACGAGGTCATGCTGTGGGAAATCCCGGCGCTGGCGGTGCTGATGGAGCTGCGCAGCCGCGCGGTCCTGAAAGACATGGGCAAGTTCGAGCTGCAGGTGCTTTATGCCCGCGCCATGACCAAGCTGTGGGAAAAGGTCGAACGCCTGCGCCCGCTGGATGGGCTGCGGCTGGCGGATTTCGGCACGCGGCGGCGCCATTCGTTCTTGTGGCAGGATTGGTGCGTGCAGGCGATGCAGGAAGGGCTGGGCGATAAATTTGCCGGCACCTCGAACTGCCTGATCGCCATGCGGCGCGAGGTCGAGGCGATCGGTACCAACGCCCATGAATTGCCGATGGTCTATGCCGCGCTTGCCGAAGATGACGCCGCGCTGGCCCGCGCGCCCTATGAGGTTCTGTCGGATTGGCACGATGAACACGACGGCAACCTGCGCATCATCCTGCCCGACACTTATGGCACCGAAGGTTTCCTGAAAAACGCCCCCGACTGGCTGGCGGGCTGGACCGGCATTCGCATCGACAGCGGCGATCCGGCCACCGGGGCCGAAATCGCAATCCGCTGGTGGAAAGACCGTGGCGAAGATCCGCGGGAAAAACTGGTGATCTTTTCCGACGGGCTGGACGCGGATAAGATCATCGCCTTGGCAAAACAGTTTCAGGGCCGGGTGCGGGTGTCGTTTGGTTGGGGCACGCTGTTGACCAATGATTTCCGCGGGCTGGTTCCGAACGAGGCTTTGGCGCCGTTTTCGCTGGTCTGCAAGGCGATCTCGGCCAATGGTCGCCCGACGGTCAAACTGTCGGACAACCCCAACAAAGCCATGGGTCCGGCGGATGAGGTCGCCCGTTATAAACGGGTGTTCGGCGTCGGCACGCAAAAGGCGTTGGAGGTGGTGGTCTAGGCAGACCCTGCCACAAGCCGCCCGTAACGGGCATAGCTTCGATACAGCGGTGTGGTGTCTGACTGCGCGCCAAGGCTTTGGGCCAGTGTCGTCAGCTCGTGCTCCAGATCGGCGCGCGGGGTGACGTGGAACTTGGCCAGCCACGCGTGCAGACCGGCACGAAACCACGCGGGCAGCCCCTGTTGATCGCCGAAATCCACCAGATGCAATTCGCCCCCGGGGGCCAGATGGCGCGCGCTGGTTGCCAGAGCGGCGGTCCAGTCGGGGATCATCGACAGGCTGTAGGACAGGATGATCCGGTCGAATTTCGGGGTGCCGAACACCTCTGCCGGGTCGAAATTGCAGGCATCGGCTTGCGCCAGCGTGGCACGCCCCTTCAGCTTGGCGCGGGCCGAGGTCAGCATTTCGCTTGAGATATCCAGCCCATAAAGGTCACAGCCCGGATAGCGATCCGCGATCTTGGCAAGGTTGCGCCCGGTGCCGCAGGCGACCTCCAGCACTTTGCCGCCTTCGGGCGGGTTCAGGTTGCGGATCAGGTGGTCGCGTCCCAGCAGATAATATTTCCGCGTCGCGTCATAGATGATGCGTTGCCGCCGATAGGTCGCATCCATCAGGGCCGCGTGGGAATTGGTCTGGTCGGTCATCGCGATCTAGCCTGCAAATCTATAGACGTGAAACCCGCCGTAAATCGCGGAACGGTCCGCCTCGAACCCTTTGCGCGACGCGGCGGCATCGTACCGCCAGCGGTCCAGAATCTGCGCCGACACCCGGCTGGGCAGGATATCTTCGGCCCCGCCGGTGCGGAAAATAACGCGCGCACCGGGGGCGGCGGTGCGGGTCACCTGGGCCCAAAGCGCATTCAACTGGTCGTCGGTCATCCAGTCCTGCGCATCCAGAAAAATATAGCAATCCTTGGACTGGCTGGGCTGGCCCGCCAGCATATCGGTCAGCGATTGGTGCAACACCTGAACCCGGCCCGCATTGGCCTTTACCCTGTCGAAATTCCGCGCCTCCAGATAAGGCGGCACCGATCCTGTTCCGGACGGATCGTAAGACCGGCCAAAGGCCTGCCAGGCAAAGTAATTGTCCGCAATCGGGAAATCGCACATCAGCTTGCGAACCCGTTCGCGCAGCACCGGAATGACATCGCCGCCGCCATCCGCGGCCAGTTTGTCGTATTGCGCAGGCGGGATGCCCAGCCCGAACAGGGACGCGCGTTTCCTGGCCAGAAACCGCACGATCCGCATGTTGAACAGCGGGTCGATCTGGGTGTCAAAGAACCGTTGCTGATCGGCCAGCGTTTCCGCTTTCAGCAAGGGCTGGAAATCGACGCGGCCCAGTTTGGTCAACAGATGCACGCCCGCCAGAAACCGTCCCAACAGCCCAAACCGGTAAAACCCCCGGCTGAACATCGACGACCGGGGGCGCAGCACGCCGCGCGTGTCCCAGAAAGCGCGGCTTTGCGGGTCAAGGTTGGGGGCCAGATAGCGGGCATAAAGGTCGGCGTTGGTCTTAAGATCGGCATGACCGAAGAAGTCGTAGAAACTGGCATGATCCGGCATATGCTGCGCGGCGGTCAGTTTCAGCTTGTTCAGGGCGACATGGGCCGGGGACAGGTCAACAACGGTGATCGAGGCGGGGTTGGCCGTCAGGTAGGACATCATGTTGCACCCGCCCGATGCGATGCAGACCACGTTGTCGTCCGGTGTGATCTGCAGGGCCTGCATGTCGACAACCGGGTCTTCCCAGATCTGAGGGTAGACCAGCCCGTGAAACAACCGCGAAAACAGGCGCTCCAGCAGCCCGTCTTTGGACAGGGCTTCGTTCTGGTGGACGGCGGCGCCCAGTCGATCCTGGGTTGTTTGGGTGTCGGTCATCGGTGCCTCGGGGTTGGGGGCGGATTATGCGATCTCGTTTTCTGTCTTGTCGGGTGTCGTGGATTTGCGTCGTTGGCGGCGGGACGGGCCGCGGCGCGCGATTTCGCGGTTGCGCTTGGTTGTGGCCCAGTCGATCAGCTGCAGCGTGCCGTCGTCGCGTTCGACGATTGCGGTACAGCTTTCGACCCAATCGCCGGTATTGGCATAGTCGACATCGCCCAGTTTGCTGATATTCGCAGAATGGATATGGCCGCAGATAACGCCGTCATAGCCGCCGCGCTTTGCCTCATCCGCCAGCACGGTTTCATAGTGGCTGATAAAGCTGACGGCGTGTTTGACCTGTTGTTTCGCCCATTTGGACAGGGACCAATATTGCCCGCCCCAGATCCAGCGGGCGCGGTTCACCTTGGTGTTCAGCCACAGCATGAACCCATAGGCGCGGTCCCCGATATGGGCCAGCCACCGGGCGTGCACGACCACGGAATCGAACTGGTCGCCATGGGTCACCAGATATCGCCGCGCGTCTATGGCGGTGAAATCGGCGCGCTGCATCACCTCGATCCCGCCGAAATGCGTGCCCAGATAGGCGCGCATCACCTCGTCATGGTTGCCGGGAATATAGACTATTCTTGCGCCATTGTGGGATTTCGACAGAAACGCCTGCACCACGTCGTTATGGGCCTGTGGCCAGTGCCAGCCGCGCCGCAGGCTCCAGCCGTCAAAGATGTCGCCGATCAGATAATAGACATCCGCCTCGTGGCACGACAGGAAATCCAACAGAAGTTCTGCCTGACACCCCCGGGTTCCAAGGTGAATGTCCGACAGAAAGATGGTCCGGTATTTCACCTTGATCTCAAGCCTTGAATTGCAATTTTGACGCGGAATAGCCGTTGGGTATGACAGGTGTGTGAACAGGGGTGGTATAAACGGGTTTACTCTGCGCGCGACCTTAACGGTTGTTCGCTGGTGGTGAAAGCGAAGATGCCAAATTCCGCAAAGAGTCGCAATTCGGGCAGCGGTAAACTTTGCGATCAAATTTCATTGAGGCCCGGCCGGGTCAAAGGCGCCGAAACCGGTAATCCAGCGCCATGAACGATCCTGCCCGAACAGGCCATGGCTATGGTGTTGGGCGCGCGGGCGCCGCGTCGGTCATCACCCTTTGGGCAATTTCGGCCAGTATCAGGTCAACGTTCAGCGTCATGTCCGAGATGGAGACCTTTTCGTCGATCAGCAGGAACGACAGCCCATGCACAAAGGTCCACAACAAAAAGGCCCGCTTGCGCACATCGTCGTCAATCTCGGGTTTGCCCAGACAGGCGGCGACCTCTGATTCAACGAATTCAAAGTGGCGCGGCCCCTGATTCATCAGGGCTTCGTGCATTTTGTGATTTTTTGTGTTGCCAAAGATCAGGCGGAACACACCCGGTTCGGCGCGGGCAAACCGGATATAGGCCTGGCCCAGGGCAATGATCCGGGACAGGGTGCGCTCGGGCTTTTTGCATACCGTGTCCAGCATGTTTTGGTACTTCCGTTCCATCCCTTCCAGGGTGACGGCAAGGATCATTTCATCCTTATCTTTGAAATGCCTATAGGGTGCGGCGGTCGATACGCCAGCCACGCGGCAGGCCTCGGACACCGAAAAATGATCGGCGCCTTTTTCTTCGACCAACTGGCGGGTCGCTTCGACAAGCTGGGCGCGCAGATCACCGTGGTGATAGCGCTCTTTCTTCTGAATTTGCTGTGGCTCTTCCATGTTTGAATACATGGCAATTCATGCGGCACTTGTCAAAGTTAGAAGCGCTAACATATGTTAGGGGCGCTAACATAATCGCCGGAGGCCCCGATGACCCGCGAACCCAAGCCCACAGGAAAGCTCTGGCAGCTGGCCAGACGCATGGTCATGATCAGCGTCACCCTTGCGACGGTTGCCGGGGCGGGCGTGGCGGTGGTGATGGGATCGGAATGGTTGCAGGCCCGCGCCAATGCCGCAGGGCCCGCCGCCAGCTCTGATCTGATCCCGGTCGCGGTGGACAGGATCGTCATGCAGGACGGGTTCACGGTTCCGCGCCGCTTTGTCGGACAGGTCGAGACGACCCAATCCACCGATCTGTCGTTCGAATTTGCCGGTCGCGTGGCCGAGGTTCTGGTGGATGAGGGCGATGTCGTGACCAAAGGCGCGCCCGTCGCCCGGCTGGACACTGCGCTGCTGGACACCGAAATCACCCGGCTGATGGCCGCGCGCGAGGCTTTGCGCGCCCAGCTTGCGTTTTCCGAACGCTCTGTGGCGCGTCGCCAGGCGCTCAACCAGCGGGGGTTCGCGTCGGAAGAGGCATTCGATCAGGCGCGGTTCACCAGCGCCGAGCTGACCGCGCGGATATCTGAAACCACCGCCGCCATCCGCAACGCCGAAATCCGGATCGAAAAATCCACGTTGCGGGCGCCGTTTGACGGGCGGGTGGCGGCGCGCCGGTCCGATACGGGCGCGACCGTCGGCATGGGCGCCGCCATCGTCACGCTGCTGGAAACGGCCGAGCCACGGGTGCGGGTCGGCCTGCCGGTCGATCTGGATATCGGGCCCGACACGCCGGTGATGGTCACCGTGTCCGGACAGGACTATCCCGCCAGATTGGTCACGCTGCGGCCGGACATCGACCCGGCCACCCGCACCCGCACCGCGATTTTCAGCATTGATGGCGATCAACTGGCCTATGGCCAATCCGCGACCGTCCGGTTTGACCGGCATGTGGCCGCGGCCGGGGCTTGGGTTCCGGTCCGCGCGCTGCGCGAAGGCACACAGGGGCTGTGGACCGTGTTGATTGTCGATGACGAGGATCATGTGCGCCCGGCGGCGGTCGAGGTGATCTATTCCGACGCGGATCGCGCCTATGTCCGTGGCAGTTTCGCCGAAGGCGCGCGGCTGATACAGGCCGGGCCGCACCGGGTGACGCCCGGTCAGACCGTGCGCGTGATCGGGGGGGCGTAAGATGGAAACCCTGACCTTTCGCCAGCCCCGGCTGGTCGCGCTGATCCTGTTGGTTCTGATTGCCGCCGGGCTGTCGTCACTGCTGTCGATCGGGCG
The DNA here is from genome assembly GCA_947500775.1 of uncultured Paracoccaceae bacterium. Taxonomy (GTDB): domain Bacteria; phylum Pseudomonadota; class Alphaproteobacteria; order Rhodobacterales; family Rhodobacteraceae; genus CANMTD01. The sequence continues at coordinate 28,456 of CANMTD010000005.1, read as the reverse complement.
GCAGGAAGACCCGACAATCACCAATCTGTTCGCCACGATCACGACCCCCTTTCCCGGTGCCGATCCGGGCCGGGTCGAGGCGTTGGTAACCTCGAAAATCGAAGAGGAACTGCGCAAACTGCCCGAGGTCGATACCGTCGAATCCGTCTCGGGCAACGGGGTGTCGGTGGTGTCGGTCGAATTGCTGGACACGCTGGATGAAACCACCATCGAACAGGTCTGGTCCGAGGCGCGTGATGCCGTGACCGATGCCCGGCGTGGCTTTCCCGCCGGGGTACAGCCGCCCGAGTTCGACGCCGAAGGAATCAGTGCCTATTCCAGCGTGATTGCCATTTCCGCCGCCCATGACGGCGTCCGTCTGCCACTGATCGCGCGCTATGCCGAAGGGCTGGCCGACCAGTTGCGCGGCATCGGCGGAACCAAGGCGGTCGATACCTTCGGCCTGCCGGAAGAAGAGGTGCTGGCCGAGGTCGATATCGCCAGGGCCGCCGCCCTTGGGTTGACGATTGACCAGATATCGGCGGCGGTGCAGGGTGCCGACGGCAAGGTGCAGGCCGGGCGCCTGCGGGCGGCCAATACCGATCTGGCGATCAACATCTCGGGCGAGATCAAGGCGCTGGACCGGCTGCGCGACGTGGTGCTGCGCCAGAACGACAGCGGCGCCGTGACCCGGTTGGACGATATCGCCACCGTGACCCGTGGCCCGCGCGCGCCGGCGCAAGAGCTTGCGCTGTATAACGGGCAGCCGGCCGTGTTGCTGGGGGTGCTGGCGCAGGACGGGTTGCAGATCGACCGTTGGATGACCGGCGTCCGGGCCTTGCTGGACCGGACCGCTGACGCGGTGCCCGCAGGCATGTCGCGGGTTCTGGCCTTTGATCAAAGCACCTATACCCGCGACCGGCTGGCCGAGGTCGGCACCAACATGGCCATCGGCGTCGCGTTGGTGGTGGGGGTGCTGTTCCTGACGCTGGGGGTTCGGGCGGCGGCGATTGTGGCGCTGATCCTGCCGGTGGTCAGCCTGGCGACCCTGGCCACGATGAACATCATCGGCCTGCCGATTCACCAGATGTCGGTGACCGGTCTGATCGTGGCGCTGGGCCTGCTGGTGGATGCGGCCATCGTGATGTCGGACGAGGTGCGCCAAAGGCTGTTGCGCGGCATGGCGCGGGTCGATGCGGTGGGCGAGGCGGTGCGCAGGCTCAGCATGCCGTTGTTCGCCTCGACCGTCACAACCGCGCTGTCGTTCACGCCGATGATCCTGCTGCCCGGCCCGGCGGGGGATTTCGTCGGTTCCATCGCCATTGCCGTGGTGCTGATGCTGTTCTGGTCGTTCTTTCTGGCCATCACGGTCACGCCCGCGCTGGCCGGGTGGCTGTTGCCGACGGATGCGGCGGGCGGGTTCCTGCGCCGTGGCCTGCGCGGCGGTATGCTGGGCCGGGTGTTTCATCGGACCATCGCCTGGTCGGTCGCCAATCCGGTCAAATCCATCGCGGTTTCGATGATCCTGCCGGTGTTGGGCTTTGCCGGTTTCCCGACCCTGACGGCGCAGTTCTTTCCGGGCGTGGACCGCGATCAGTTCTATCTGGAGGTCGAAATGCCCGGCGGTACCTCGATTGCCGAAACAACCCGGGTGGTGCGCCAGATCGACGCCAGACTTTCGGCGCAGGAGGGTATCAAGTCTGTCTATTGGACGATCGGCAGGTCCGGTCCTGCGTTTTATTACAACATCGTCGGCGACCGCAGCAGGGAACCCGCCTTTGCGCAGGCGCTGATCACCTCGGCCTCGCCTGCCGCTTCGGCGCGGCTGGTGCCGGGTTTGCAGAAATCGCTGGATGCGCAGTTTCCGCAGGCGCGGGTGCTGGTGCGCGGGTTGGTCCAGGGCCCGCCCGTCGCTGCCCCGGTCGAGCTGCGGTTTGTCGGGCAGGATATCGCGGTTTTGCGCGATCTGGGCGATCAGGCGCGCGCGATCATGGCCGATCTGGACATTATCACCCAGGTCCGCACCACGATCAGCGGCGGCGTGCCAAAACTGCGCTATGACATCGACGAAGCGAAGGCGCGGCTGTTGCAACTGGACCTTGCCGGGGTCGCCCGCCAGATGGAGGCCAGCCTGGAAGGCGTCACCGGCGGATCGCTGTTGGAAGGCACCGAACAGATGCCGGTGCGGGTCCGGTTCGGCGATGTGTTGCGCGGTGATCTGGCCGCGATTTCCGATCTGCCGATCCAACTGCCCGCGGCTGCGGCCCTGTCGGCCACGGGGGTGGTGCCAACCGTTCCCCTGTCCGAAATTGCCACGATCCGGCTGGAACCGTCACAAAGCGTGATCACCCGACGCAATGCCGAACGCGCCAATACGGTGCAGGCCTATATCCCGCCCAACGTCCTGCCCGAAGAGGCGTTGAAGGCCGTGCAGGCCGAACTGACGGCGCGCGGTTTTACCCTGCCTGTGGGCTACCGGCTGGAACTGGGCGGCGATTCCGATGCGCGGTCGGATACGGTCAACAACCTGCTGGCCTCAATCGGGCTGATCGTGACGCTGACCATCGCCACGATTGTGCTGACCTTCAATTCCTTCCGGCTCAGCGCGGTGACGCTGGTGGTGGCCGTCCTGTCGGCGGGGCTGTCGATGCTGGCGCTGGCGATCTTTCAGTATCCCTTCGGGATCAACGCCATCATCGGGGTGATCGGGTCCATCGGCGTGTCGATCAACGCGGCGATCATCATCCTGACCGGGATGCAGGCCGACGCCGGGGCGGCCAGCGGCGACAGGCGGGCGATGGCCGATGTGGTCACCGGGTCCAGCCGCCATATCGTTTCGACCACGATCACGACCTTCGGGGGGTTCTTGCCGCTGATCATGGCCGGGGGTGGATTCTGGCCGCCTTTCGCGATGTCGATTGCGGGCGGCGTTCTGTTGTCGACGGTGGTGTCGTTCTATTTCACGCCGCCGATGTTCGCGCTGGTTTATGCGCGCAAACGCCGGGTCGGTGCGGAACTGGCCCAGCCCATGGCAAAGGTCATGCCGCTGATCAAACGTATCGCGGCCGAATAACCCGGCATCCCAACGAAAAAGGGCCCGCGAACTGCGGACCCTTTTTGTCGTATCTTGTCGCCAGCGATTAACGCTTGGAGAACTGGAAGCTCCGGCGCGCCTTGCGCTTACCGAATTTCTTACGTTCCACTACGCGGCTGTCGCGGGTCAGGAAGCCTGCCGCTTTCAACGCGCCCCGCAGGGAGGGTTCATAAAGCTGCAGCGCTTTGGAGATACCATGCTTGACCGCACCGGCCTGACCGGACAGGCCACCGCCTTTGACGGTTGCATTCACGTCGAACTGATCTTCGACACCGGCCACGGTGAACGGCTGACGCAGGATCATCTGCAGAACCGGGCGGGCAAAATAAACCGGCATGTCCTTGCCGTTTACAGTGACCTTGCCGGAACCGGGTTTGATCCAGACGCGGGCGACCGCATCTTTACGTTTGCCGGTGGCATAGGACCGGCCCAGTTCGTCACGAACGGGTTCGCGGGGGGCGGCGATCTCGGCAAGTACGGCCGTGTCAACACCTGCGACGGCGTTCAGCTCGTCGAGCGATTTGATTTCTTCAGCCATTTTCAGCTCCGCGTGTTCTTGGAGTTCATGGACTTGACGTCCAGCACTTCGGGGTTCTGTGCCTCATGCGGGTGCTCGGCACCGGCATAAACACGCAGGTTGGTCATGACCTGACGGCTCAGGCGGTTGCCGGGCAGCATGCGCTGAACGGCTTTGGTCACCACGCGTTCGGGGTGCGCGCCTTCCAGGATCTGACGCGCCGAGCGCGATTTGATCCCGCCGGGGTGGCCGGTGTGCCAGTAATATGTTTTGTCATCCCGTTTCTTGCCGGTCATCTGGATCTTGTCGGCATTGATGATGATGACGTTGTCGCCCATATCCATATGAGGCGTGAACGAGGCTTTGTGTTTGCCGCGCAGGCGCATGGCAACGATCGAGGCAAGACGGCCCAGAACAACGCCTTCAGCGTCGATCAGGATCCATTTCTTGTCGATGTCTGCCGGAGTCGCAGAGAAGGTTTTCATCGGTGTGGCCCTATTGGCTGTGATATGGGCACAAAGACGTGCCCGTAAACTTGATGGACGCTTTTTACGGATTCGGATTGCACAGTCAAGCGCGCGACTTCTCAATTAACCATGTAAAATCAAGTACTTAAAAATAAGGTATTATTATACCCCAATAAATCCACCCCACCGCACAGAAAAAGCGGCCCGCAGGCCGCCTTTTGGAAGATTATGCAGGGTCGCTTATGCGATGCGACGGCGGCGCACAAACCCCAGGGCCAATGCACCAAGCCCAAGCATCGGCAGGCTTGCCGGCAGGGGCACCGCCGACACGGGCGGCAAGTCCCCCTGATAGCTGCGGCTGTGCAGCTCGCTGTTCAGATCGGCCGAGGCCGCGATCAGGGTGCCTTCGATCGGGTTTTGCGTTGTCACATGGGCCAGCGGGGCCAGGATCGTGCCAAAGAACCCCTGCGCGCCGATATTCACATCGGTCGCGGCCACGAAGTTCCAGATCACGTTATCCGCCGATGCAAAGGTGCCGCCCAGCGGGTTGCCGCCCAGCAGATCGGTCGTCGCGCCCAGAACGTTGACGATCAGGCTGTCGGCGCCGTTCAGGTCAATGTCGACCTCTGTCATCAGGCTGAGCAGGGCGATGTCGATCTTGAAAACGGCGGTTCCGTCCACCGGGGCCGCGTCGATGTCCAGCTTGGTGCCGGTCAGCGACAGCGCGGTGCCGCCCAGATCCTTCAGATCGTTCGAGGTTTGCGTGAACACGGCCGCGACATCCTGCGGGAAACGATCGGCAAAGCCCGGTTCGGACACCGCCAGACCATCGGTGAAGGTCTGGTTGGTCAGCCCGTTGAAGCTGCCGCCCACATCAATCGCGCCATTGCCGTTCATGTTCAGCCGGACGTTGCTGTTCACATCCTCGCCCACCAGGGCTGCGCCGCCGTTGTTCACCTGAATGTTGGTGTCATAGGGGTTGGGGGTCGAAATATCGCCCGCCACAACCAGCGACCCGGCATCCGCAACCGGGGCGGAGGCTGTGGTCTGGACGTTGAAGGATTGCACCGCCACGGCGTCCCCGCCGACAAAAAGGCTTCCTTCCACATCGCTGGTGGAGGAGAAGTTTCCAAAGATGATGCCATTATATTGGCCCAGCAACTCGTCAGCCGTCAAAGTGGCGGACTGTGCGGTGCCGGTGAACAATGCAACACAAAACGTTGCGCCCAAAATTGCGCGTTTCACGACGTTAACCTTTCAGAATGAACTTGATCGAGCAGCCCCTTCCCGAGCTGCCCTCAAAATACAGCAACGGATGGTCTGGTCAATTCCGGGGCCTGCGAAAAACCACAGTTTCGCCATAATTTTACTGTTTTTTCACAAATCCACATTCGTCGGCGGGTTGGCCAGCAGTCTGGAGACAGCGTTCAGGGCGGATTCGAATCTTTCATCCGATATATGGGTGTTGATCGCCAGGCGGACGGCGTGCGGCGCGCTGCCGTCGGGCAGGGCGAATTCATCGGCGGGTTTGATGCGGATGCCTTTGGCCTCGCAGGCCATGGCAAAGGTCGACCCGCGCCACCCCTGCGGCAGGCGCAGCCAGATGAAAGGCACGTCGGGGCGCCAGCGGATATCCCAATGCCCCAGAACATTCACCGCAAGGCGGATCCGTTGCAGATAGGTTTTCTCGACGCTTTGCCGGATTCTGTCGGCGTGGCCTGAGTTGATCAGCCGGGCGCAGAGATCCAGAATGGGTTGCGGCATCCCGTAGAACGACGATTGCGCGACCTGACGCGCGGCTTTGGCCATCGGTGTCGGGCAGGCGGCAAAGCCAAAGCGCAATGTTGCGCTGACCGATTTTGTCAGGGACGAGATGTACCAGCCCCGTTCCGGACAGATCGCGCGATAGCCCGGTATGTCGCTTTCGGCGACGCGGTGGCAATCATCTTCGATGATCTGCAGATGAAACTTGCGGGCCAGATCGGCGATTTCCTGACGGCGGGCGTGGCTGGTGCGGATGGTCGTCGGGCTGTGCACCTCGGCCGAGGTCAGCAGCACCTGCGCGCCGTGCTGGCGGAACGCTTCGGCCAGGCGGTCGGGGCGGATGCCGTTCTGATCCATTTCGACGCCCACGACACGGGCCCGCAGCAACCGCGCGGCGTGGCGCACCCCGGGATAGGCCAGTTCTTCGGTCAGGATCACCGGGTTTGCACCGCTCAGACAGCATTGCAGCGCCATCATGACCGAATGTTGCGCGCCAAAGCCCAGCACGACGTCCTCGGCGTTCAGCCGCCCGGCGCGATCCTGCCCGATCCAGCGGACAACGGCCTCACGCGCTTCGCGGTCGGTATCGTTTGTCGGATAATCGATATAGCGATCGCTGGTGTCGCGGCTCATCTGCTGCAGGATGCTGCGGATGGTGTCGCCTTGCCCCAGATCGGGCACCCGGCAGGCCCGGAAATCCAGTGTATCGGGCGTGGTTGCGGTCAGCAGCGGCTCTTCGACCACCGGTGTCGGCATCTCGGCGCCCGCAACGAATGTGCCCCGACCGACCGTCGTTTCCAGCAAACCTTCGTCATTGGCGATTTTATAGGCCCGGGCAACGGTGCCCGGTGTGATCCCCAGCTGCCAGGCCAGTTCGCGGACGGGCGGCAGTTTCTGGCCTGCGGTCAGGCCGCCGGTCTGGATGGCCGAGCGAATAGATTGTATCAACACAATGTACTTTGGGTCGCGCTTGCCTGAAAAATCCGCTGGCCAAATTGTACCCATGACAATGTATTCCTAGATTGTTCCGAGTCTCATCGCTACAAAACGACTCGTAACCGATAAATCGTATTGGTACAATATGAAAGGAGACGTACAATGCCACATTCAATCGCCCCGCGCCGCGCCCGGACCGTCCGGTTTTCGCCAATCGCACTGGTGGTGACGATTGTGGCGCGCCTTCTTAAGTGGGATCAGCGATATCGCAGCCGCGCCAAACTGGGCGATCTGCCCGACTATATGCGCCGCGACATTGGTCTGACGGACACGCAGATCAATCAGGAATCGCAAAAGAAGTTCTGGAGGCCGTAACACCCCGTGACGGAACCTCTTCCTGGCCGGAGCTTGTCTCCGGCCCTTTTTGTTGGTGGAACGCCCTAAGGCGCGTTACCGTTCCGGCGGGATCGAATAGGTCAGGCTGGCGCGGGCGACCGGATCGTCCTGCCCGTCGGAAAAGATCAACGCATCCCCCACGGCCAGCACCCGGCCCAGTTTCAGCAGCTTTGCCTCGCAGATCAGATCGCAACCGGCGGCGGGTTTGCGCATGAAATCAATCGAACAATTGGTGGTCACGGCCAGCGCCTTGGGCCCGATCATCGCCAGAATGGCCAGATAGATCGACACATCCGCCAGCGCAAACATCGACGGGCCGGACACGGTTCCGCCGGGGCGCAGATGCTGTTCGCCGACAAGCAACCGGATACGTGCCGTGCGGTCGCCCACCGCTTCGATCGCAAATTGATCGGCCACCTGCGGGAAGGCCTGTTTCAGAAAATCCCCAAGCGCATTCTTGTCCATGATCAATGACATAGCCGTCCCCCTTTGTGGCTAAACTCTCTTACAACTGCGGGGTTGGCAAGATGCGGAATGCTGCGCACCCCGGCGCGCTTTGGGCGTTGTTCCGCCAATCAGGGGATGGGGTCATACACTCTCCCATTGATTGAATCGCCGTGCCGGGGCAGAATTCGGCGAACATATTTTCCGATATTTTTTCCGCCGCCCCGATTTCATGGAGCCATCATGGCGAAGAAAACCAAGGCCCAGTTGGTCGAAGAAGGCAAAGAGCTGAAAAAGCAACTGGCCGCCGTCCGGTCAAAGCCGCACAATTTCGCATTGCTGATGTCAACCGACGGGCTGTTCCTTGAACTCAGCAAGGTTCTGGACCCTTCCAAGCTGAAACTCGCCGCCAAAAAGGCGGGCGGTGGCCCCAAGGGTGCAATCGGTCAGGCCGAGGTGGACGGATCGTTGCTGAAACTGACCTGCGCCGAAGGCGAAGACCCGCCCGATAAATTGGGCAAGCTGCTGAAGGCGCATCTGCGCGAACGGGGCATTCAGTTCAAGGTCGCGATCCTGTCGCATGACGGCAAAACGCTTGAGGCAGACGAAGAGGAGGCCGGCGAAGGCGCCGCCGCCCCGGCCCCCGCTGCCCCGGATACCGGGATCGAGGCAAAGCTGACCAAGGCGTTTGAAAAGATCAAAACCATGCTGGTTGCCGCGCTGAAGGCCGGACCGCCCGACTATGCGGAAAAGCTGAAACAGCAGGCGGGTCTTTATGCGGCCGCGATGAAGGGCGAAGATTTCGAAAAGGCGCTGAAGGATCTGACCGGCCTGCGCAAGCTGATCGCCGATGCCCCCAGCGCGGAACGGCTGACCGGGGCGCTGGCGGGCAAGGGTGATCCGGCCAAGCTGGCCGGGATGACCGGCATGGTCGACAATCTGATCGACCGGGCGGGCAAGGACGGTGCCTTTGACGACACGATCAAGCCGCAGATCAAGGAATTGCGCCGGGCGATGAAGGCGGCGATGGCGGGCACCCCGACCCCCGAAGACAGGGCCAGGATCGAGGCTATGAAGAAAAAGCTGGATGATGTCTGTCTGGGCCATCTGGCAAAGGAAGGGCACGGCCCCCAGCGGCACGAAGGCGGCGTGACCCCGAAACAGCTGAGCGACCGTGTGGAAAAGGGTCTGGACCCGGTCACCGGGACCGAATTCGATGCCTACAAGAAGATCAAGAAGGGCGCGAAAAAAGGCCAGCCCGCCAAACATTCCTGTGCGGAACACGCCACAAGGCTGAAAGATCCCGGCGATTACGTGGATGCGGATGAAACCGTTCGGAGCGGCAAGGCCTTTGCCGGTGAACGCGCCAAGACCGTGGCCGCCGGGTCCACCTTTCTCAAGGTGGAAATAAGTTTGGAAGACGCCTTTGGCCCCGACTACAAGGACAAGCTTGAGGGGTTCACGCGCCTTGGCACCAAGGACGCCCCCAAAGGCACCGAACCCACCGATTTCACCGGCGGTAAACTGGTGGCGCTTTATATCATCCAGCCGGACGGGTCAGAGAATTTGCTGACCATGTTCCCCGACCCCGAACCGATCAAGCCATAAGGCGGAAAGCACGCGATGAACTTTGAAAAGTTTGAAATTCTCAAAGGCCGCCTGGGCAGCTATCTGCACGCCAATGTGTTCGAGCTGGACCAGCTGGACGACAATCTGGACCTGCCCGCCAACAAGGATGTGCGCGAGGTGTTCCGGTCCGAGCTGCAAGAGGCGATCCAGACCGGCGTCCTTCCGCGCGATGAATTCAGAACGCTGACCGGGTTCACCTTCGACAGCGACGCAGATTACACCCGCTTTCTGTCCGAGATTTACGCCTATCTTTTCGAAGATGGCGAATACCCTGAATTCTAGGCGTCTTGCGGGCCGTCACAGCCCGTAAAGCGCCTCGAATTTCGCATCCAGATAATCCAGCAGCGGACCTTCGTTCGGGGCAAAGCCGCAGGCGCGTTCGATCACCGCGCGGGGTTCATACAGCCCGCCGTGTTGCTGCACCGAGCGGCCCAGCCATTCGGTCGCGCCGTCCAGCGTGCCCTTGGCCAGATCGGCGTCCAGCCCCGGCACCGCCGCGCGCATCGCCTGATACAGGCATCCGGCATAGACATTGCCCAGCGTATAGGTGGGGAAATACCCGAACAGCCCGCAGGACCAATGCACATCCTGCAACACCCCGTTTGACGGTTTGTCGACCGCCACGCCGAAATCGCGTTCGAACCGTTGGTTCCACGCCTCTTCCAGATCGGCGACCTCCAGCGTTCCGGCGATCAGCTGTCGTTCCAGATCGAACCGCATCATGATGTGCAGGTTGTAATGCACCTCATCCGCTTCGGTCCGGATGAACCCGGCATGCACCCGGTTGACGGCGGCGTAAAACGCATCGGCATCCGCAGCCCCCGCATCGCCGAATTGCGCGCGCATCCGGTCGAACAGGAACCCGGTAAAGGCGCGGCTGCGGCCAAGCTGATTTTCGTAGATCCGGCTTTGGCTTTCGTGCACGCCCATCGACACGCCGCGCCCCAGCGGGGTCAGCAGATAGGCGTTGTCGATGGTCTGTTCGTAACAGGCGTGTCCGACCTCGTGGATCGTGGAATACAGGCAGTTGAACGGATCATTTTCATCCACGCGCGTGGTGATCCGCACATCGTGGCCCGAGCCGCTGGAAAACGGGTGCACCGCCTTGTCCAGCCGCCCGTGGGCCCAGTTATAACCGTAGTGCCCGGCGATTTCGCGGGCCAGCGCCAGTTGCCCGGCTTCGGGGAAATGCCCGGTCAGGCGGGCGGGCGATGTGGTGCTGCCCATGACCCGTTCGCGCAGCATCACCAGACGCGGGCGCATCCGGTCGAACATGCCGCCGATCTCGGCGGCGGTGGCGCCGGGTTCGTAATCATCCATCAGCGCATCATAGAGATCGCCGCCATCGGCCAGCGCTGCGGCCTCTTCGCGTTTCAGGCGCAGAACCTCGGTCAATGTGGGCAGGAAATGCGCCACATCTTCGTCCGTGCGGGCCTCGGCCCAGATGCCCTGCGCGCGGCTGGTGATCCGCGCCAAGGCTGCCGACAGGTCGTCGGGAAGGCGGGTCGCGCGGGTATAGGACCGGCGGATATGGCGCAGATGCGCCTGTCCGACGGGGGGCAGGCCCGCATCGTCAATCGCGGCCAGCCAGTCGCCCACGCGCGGGTCGGTGCGGCGCGCGTGCAGAACCGATTCCAGCGCGCCCATTTCTTCGGCCCGCTGATCGGCGGCCCCCCGGGGCATGACCGTTTCCTGATCCCAGCCCAGCCGCCCGGCCACTTCGCCCAAGGCTTCGGTTTCGCGCTGAAACGCCATCAGATCATCATATGCAGACATTCTATCCCCTTACGGATTGGGCCAGCGGGTAACGGCTGAGGAACCGGGCGCGCAGGATCAGCACCCACAGGGCGACCGCGCCCAGCTGATGCACGATCGCGATATGCCAGGGGGCGGAATGCATCACCGTGGCGATGCCCAGAACCATCTGACCGAACAGCATCACCGCCACCCAGTCAAAGGCGCGCTTGGTTTTAAGGTTGCCGCTGCTGCGCCCGCGCCGCCAGACGATCAGACCAAAGACAAACAGCAGATACCCCGCCATCCGGTGCAGGAACTGCACCAGCCCGCCGTTTTCAAAGAAATTGCGCCAAAGCGGCGTCAGATCGAACATGTCGGGCGGCAGGAACCCGCCCGCCATCAACGGCCAGTCGGTGTAACCGCGCCCGGCATCGATGCCCGCCACCAGCGCGCCCAGCAGAATCTGCAGAAAGGCGAAATGCAACAGGCCGGTGGACATGGAAAACAGCTTCGCCTCGCCGCCGCGCCGGGCCTGCATCAGGTCGGCCTCGGCCCGGCCCATGTGGAACACATACCAGGCGATCAGCCCCAGGATCACGAAGGCCAGCCCCAGATGCACCGCCAAGCGGTAAGAGGCCACATCCAGCATTGCACCGGACAGACCGGATGACACCATCCACCAGCCGATGGCGCCCTGCGCGCCGCCCAGCACGCCCAGACCCAACAGCCGCGGCATCCACCCGGTGGGGATGTTCTTGCTCAGCAGGAAGGCAAGGAACCCCACCGCCCAGACCAGCCCGATGGCGCGGCCCAGCTGCCGGTGGCCCCATTCCCACCAATAGATCGATTTGAATTCGGCCAGCGACATGCCCTTGTTCTGCAACTGATATTCCGGGATCGTCTGATATTTGGCGAATTCGGCATCCCAGGCCGCGTCGCTCATCGGGGGCAGGGCGCCGGTGACGGGTTTCCATTCGGTGATGGACAGCCCGCTGTCGGTCAGCCGGGTCAGCCCGCCCACCGCGATCATCATGACCACCAGCACGAACAATGCGATCAGCCAGCCGCGGATCGCCCGCCGCGCGCCGCGCGGGGCCTTGTCGATCAGCCCGGTTTGCGGGGCTGCGGGTTTGGGGGTGTTTTCCCCCACCTCTTCGAAAATACTGCGCTTGCTGCTCATCTTTGCCTCATTTCGACTCGGGCCAAACCTAGGCAGGGGCGCGGGGCAGGGCAAGGGCGTGGCCCATGGCTATTCGCCGCGTTCCTTCCAGCGCACCATCTGGCGCAACATGCCGTGGAATATCTGCACATCGGCGCGGGTCAGGGGCATCCTGCTCCACAGGTTGCGCAGGTTCAGCTTCATGCCGTCGGCCTTGGTTTCGGGAAAGAAGAACCCGGCCGTGTCCAGACGTTCTTCGAAATGGTCGCCCAGCTTTTCGATCTCCAGCCCGCTGGCGAATTCGGTCTTGGCCATTTCCATGATCTCGGCGGGAAAGCTGGCGGTCTGGCGACGCCATTCATAGGCGGTCAGCAACACGCATTGCGCCAGGTTCAGCGACGCGAATTCCGGGTTCACCGGGACCGAGATGATGGCATTGGCCCGCGCAATATCGTCGTTTTCCAGCCCGGCGCGTTCCGGCCCGAACAGAACCGCGACCTTCTTGCCCTCGGCGCAGAACGCGCGGGTCTGTTCCATCGCGCGTTCGGGGCTGACGATCGGCTTGGTCAAGCCGCGCGCCCGCGCCGTGGTGGCAAAGACGTAATCGCAATCGGCCAGTGCGGCGGCGGTATCGTCGAACAGCTGCGCCTCGTCCAGCAACCGCCCGGCACCGCTGGCCATCGCCACCGCCTTGGAATTCGGCCAGCCGTCGCGCGGGGCGACGACGCGCATCCGGTCCAGCCCGAAATTCCACATCGCCCGCGCGGCCCCGCCGATGTTTTCGCCCATCTGCGGGCGGATCAGCACAAATGCGGGCTGTGGCCCGGTCGCGGGAACGGTGGGGTCGGTCATCACACTCTCTTATATACAAGGTCGCGCGGGTGATACGCTGGCCGCCGGACAGAGGCAAGCAGGCGCATCTGTGAAGTAGCCAAGCCGCGCGATCCCCGGTATAGGGGCGGGAACACCGCATAGGAGCCCGCAAATGGCCGAGATCGAGCGCCCGCAGATTTACCTGATCACCCCGCCCGAATTTGATCTGTCCGATTTTCCGGACAGGTTGGCGAATGTGCTGGATCACCACGGGATTGCCTGCGTGCGCCTTGCCATGGCCACGAAAGACGAAGACCGCGTGGCCCGCGCCGCCGATGCGCTGCGCGAAGTGACCCACGCCCGCGATGTGGCGATCACCATCGAGGCGCATGTCCAGATGGTCGAACGGCTGGGGCTGGACGGTGTGCATCTGACCGACGGCGCGCGTTCGGTCCGCAAGGTGCGCAAGGATCTGGGCACCGACGCGATTGTCGGCGCCTTCTGCGGGGTTTCCCGGCACGACGGGCTAAGCGCGGCCGAGGCGGGGGCGGATTATGTCAGCTTTGGCCCGGTGACCGCCTCGGCGCTGGGCGATGGCGCCTATGCGGAACAGGACCTGTTCGCCTGGTGGTCGGAAATGATCGAAGTGCCGGTCGTGGCCGAAGGCGGGATCAACGCGGATATCGTCCGGACCCTGACACCGGTCACCGATTTCTTTGGCATCGGCGAAGAGATCTGGGGCAGCGACGATCCGGTTGCGGCGCTGGGCGCATTGATTGCCGCGATGAACTAGGCGCGGTTTCGCCCAACGCCCCCTGTTTGGGGCATTCATCTGCGCGGGCGCAGCATTTAGGGCTTGGAAAGTTCCGCGTTTCTGCATAGGAAACACTTCTGTAATGGAGCGTGCGATTCGTCGCGCGCTTTATTGCTTTTCGTCCAAGACGGTCGGTGGTGCCATATGGCACCTTAATTTCCTGCCTGAGACGGGATCAGACCAGATTGACCGAGGATTTCCTCGGGCGGTTTTGGCCCAGCCCCGTAACACGGACCTGAACGCCGGGTTTTGCCCGGCAAATAAGAGCCGGGGGGTCTTGAGCCTCCCAAAATTGGAGTAGAACTGTGGATAGAGCCCAGAAAGAGAAATTGGTCGATGGACTCGGCCAGATCTTTGAAAGCTCTGGCGTTGTTGTGGTTGCACACTACGCAGGTCTCACGGTTGCTGAGATGCAGGATCTGCGCGCGCAAATGCGTGAAGCAGGTGGATCCGTACGCGTCGCCAAGAACAAGCTCGCCAAAATCGCCCTTGAAGGAAAGCCTTGCGCAAGCATCGCCGATCTTCTGACGGGAATGACCGTCCTTACCTATTCGGAAGACCCCGTGGCAGCAGCCAAGGTCGCCGAAAACTTCGCCAAGGAGAACAAGAAGTTCGAAATCCTTGGCGGGGCAATGGGTGAGACGTTCCTTGACCGGGCCGGTGTGAAAGCAGTGTCGGATATGCCGTCGCGTGAGGAGCTTATCGCTTCGATCGTTGGTTGCATTGGCGCCCCTGCCAGCAACATCGCCGGTGCGATTGGCGCGCCTGCTTCGAATATCGCGAGCATCCTTTCGACTATCGAGGAGCGCGCGGAAGCCGCTTGAGCAACTTATGAGCCTGCGCAGGGTTGAACCTCTCGCGTTGGAACACATCTAAATTGAACGGAAACAGTGAAATGGCTGATCTGAAAAAACTTGCTGAAGAGATCGTTGGTCTGACGCTTCTCGAAGCTCAGGAACTGAAAACAATCCTGAAAGACGAATACGGCATCGAACCCGCCGCTGGTGGCGCGGTCATGATGGCTGGTCCTGCTGGCGACGCCGGTGGTGCCGCTGCTGAAGAGCAAACCGAATTTGACGTGATCCTGAAAGCCGCTGGCGGTCAGAAAATCGCCGTCATCAAAGAAGTACGCGCGATCACCGGTCTGGGCCTGAAAGAAGCCAAAGACCTGGTCGAAGCGGGCGGCAAGCCGGTCAAAGAAGGCGTGTCGAAAGACGAAGCCGAAGAGATCAAAACCAAGCTTGAAGCGGCTGGCGCCGAAATCGAGCTGAAGTAATTGAGCGCGGCCTTGGCTGCGATCTGAAAAACAGGCTGGATCCGATCACATATCGGGTCCAGCCGAATCTGTCTTAGAAAGGGCTTTGTCGAAAGCTTTTTCTAAGGCGCGGTTCAAGGTTCGGGAGCAGCCGGTGGGACGGTTTGCAGGAATAGGACCTGACCCCCTTCATTCGTGAGCGGCGCGCAGCCGGACCCCCGACGGCCTGCGCAAACGCGAAAGACGAAAGGTGATGACGCACATGGCGCAGACGTTTGTTGGCCAAAAACGACTCCGCAAGTTTTACGGTAAAATCCGTGAAGTTCTGGAAATGCCGAACCTGATCGAGGTTCAGAAATCTTCATACGACCTTTTCCTGAAATCCGGCGACCAGCCCGAGCCGTTGGACGGCGAAGGCATCAAGGGCGTGTTCCAGTCGGTGTTCCCGATCAAGGATTTCAACGAAACTTCGGTTCTGGAGTTCGTCCGTTACGAACTGGAAAAACCGAAATATGACGTCGAGGAATGTCAGCAGCGCGACATGACCTACAGCGCGCCGCTGAAGGTGACCCTCCGTCTGATCGTGTTTGATTTCGACGAAGATACCGGCGCCAAGTCGGTCAAGGACATCAAGGAACAAGACGTGTTCATGGGCGACATGCCCCTGATGACCCCCAACGGGACCTTCATCGTGAACGGCACCGAACGGGTGATCGTTTCCCAGATGCACCGTTCGCCCGGTGTGTTCTTCGACCACGACAAGGGCAAGACCCATTCGTCGGGCAAGCTGCTGTTTGCCTGCCGGATCATCCCCTATCGCGGGTCGTGGCTGGATTTCGAATTCGACGCCAAGGACCTTGTCTTTGCCCGGATCGACCGTCGCCGCAAACTGCCCGTGACCACGCTTCTGTATGCGCTGGGTCTGGATCAGGAAGGCATCATGGATGCCTATTATGAATCCGTCGGGTTCAAGCTGAAAAAGAACAAGGGCTGGGTTACCAAATTCTTCCCCGAACGTGTGCGCGGCACCCGTCCGGCCTATGATCTGGTGGATGCGAAAACCGGCGAAGTGATTGCCGAAGCGGGCAAGAAAGTAACGCCGCGCGCGGTCAAGAAGCTGATCGACGAAGGCAATGTCACCGACTTGCTGATGCCGTTCGACCAGATCGTCGGCCGCTATGTCGCCAAGGACATCATCAACGAAGAAACCGGCGCGATCTATGTCGAAGCCGGGGATGAGCTGACCTGGGAACTGGACAAAGACGGCGAAGTCAGCGGCGGGTCGCTGAAAGAGCTGCTGGATGCCGGCATCACCGATATTCCGGTGCTGGACATCGATAACATCAATGTCGGCCCCTATATGCGCAACACGATGGCTGCGGATAAGAACATGGGTCGCGACACCGCGCTGATGGACATCTACCGCGTCATGCGTCCGGGTGAACCGCCCACCGTCGAGGCCGCAACCGCCCTGTTCGAGACATTGTTCTTCGACAGCGAACGTTATGACCTGTCCGCCGTTGGCCGCGTGAAGATGAACATGCGTCTGGCACTGGATGCGCCCGATACACAGCGGACCCTGCGCAAGGAAGACATCATTTCCTGCATCAAGGCGCTGGTCGAACTGCGCGACGGCAAGGGCGATATCGACGATATCGACCACCTTGGGAACCGTCGTGTCCGTTCCGTTGGCGAGTTGATGGAAAACCAGTATCGCGTCGGCCTGCTGCGGATGGAACGCGCGATCAAGGAACGTATGTCCAGCGTCGAAATCGACACGGTCATGCCTCAGGATCTGATCAACGCCAAACCGGCGGCGGCGGCTGTCCGTGAATTCTTCGGCTCTTCGCAGCTGTCGCAGTTCATGGACCAGACCAACCCGCTGTCCGAAGTCACCCACAAACGCCGCCTGTCGGCGCTTGGGCCGGGTGGTCTGACACGCGAACGCGCGGGCTTTGAGGTGCGCGACGTGCACCCGACCCACTATGGCCGGATGTGCCCGATTGAAACGCCCGAAGGGCCGAACATCGGTCTGATCAACTCGCTGGCCACCTATGCCCGCGTGAACAAATACGGCTTCATCGAAACTCCGTATCGGAAAGTTGTGGACGGTCAGGTGACGGATGACGTCAGCTATATGTCCGCGACCGAAGAAATGCGTCACACCGTGGCGCAGGCCAACGCGAACCTCGATGAAAACGGCAGGTTCGTGAACGATCTGGTCAGCACCCGCCAGTCCGGCGAATACATGCTGCAGCCGAACCAGAACGTCGACCTGATCGACGTTTCGCCGAAACAGCTGGTCTCGGTCGCGGCATCGCTGATCCCGTTCCTGGAAAACGACGACGCCAACCGCGCCCTGATGGGATCGAACATGCAACGTCAGGCGGTTCCGCTGTTGCAGGCGGATGCCCCGTTTGTCGGCACCGGCATCGAAGAGGTCGTGGCCCGGGATTCCGGCGCGGCGATCATGGCCAAACGGGCCGGTATCATCGACCAGGTCGATGCGACCCGTATCGTTGTACGTGCCACCCACGATCTGGAGCCGGGCGATCCGGGCGTCGACATCTATCGTCTGCGCAAATTCCAGCGCTCGAACCAGAACACCTGCATCAACCAGAAACCTCTGGTCAAAGTGGGCGACAAGGTCGGCAAGATGGAAGTCATCGCCGATGGTCCCTCGACCGATCTGGGCGAACTGGCGCTGGGCAAGAACGTGGTCGTCGCGTTCATGCCGTGGAACGGTTACAACTACGAAGACTCGATCCTGATCTCCGAGCGGATCGCGCGCGATGACGTCTTTACCTCGATCCACATCGAGGAATTCGAGGTCGCCGCCCGTGACACCAAGCTTGGGCCGGAAGAGATCACCCGCGATATCCCCAACGTCGGCGAAGAAGCCCTGCGCAACCTTGACGAAGCGGGTATCGTTTACATCGGCGCCGAGGTCGGGCCGGCAGATATTCTGGTGGGTAAGATCACACCCAAGGGCGAAAGCCCGATGACACCAGAAGAAAAACTGCTGCGTGCGATCTTTGGTGAAAAGGCAAGCGATGTGCGTGACACATCCCTGCGCCTGCCGCCGGGCGATTTCGGCACCGTGGTCGAAGTGCGCGTCTTTAACCGCCATGGCGTGGAAAAAGACGAACGTGCGCTTCAGATCGAACGCGAAGAGGTCGAACGTCTGGCCCGCGATCGTGATGACGAGCTGACGATCCTGGATCGCAACATCTATGCCCGTCTGAAGTCGATGATCATCGGCAAATCCGCGGTCAAAGGTCCCAAAGGCGTCAAGCCCGGCGCGACCATCGACGAGGATCTGCTGGACTCGCTCAGCCGTGGTCAGTGGTGGCAGCTGGCGCTGGCCGAAGAGGCCGACGCACAGATCGTCGAGGCTTTGAACGAGCAGTACGAGGCGCAGAAACGCGCGTTGGAAGCCCGTTTTGAAGACAAGGTCGAAAAAGTCCGCCGTGGCGACGATCTGCCCCCGGGCGTGATGAAGATGGTCAAAGTCTTCATCGCGGTGAAGCGCAAGCTGCAGCCGGGCGACAAGATGGCCGGTCGTCACGGGAACAAAGGTGTTATTTCGCGGGTTGTCCCGATGGAAGACATGCCGTTCCTGGCCGATGGTACGCCGGTTGATTTCTGTCTGAACCCGCTGGGTGTTCCGTCGCGGATGAACGTCGGTCAGATCCTTGAAACCCACATGGGCTGGGCCGCACGCGGTCTGGGGGTCAACATCGACGAAGCCTTGGGTGAATATCGCCGTTCCGGCGATCTGACCCCGGTCCGCGAAGCCATGCGGATCGCCTATGGCGACGATGTCTACGAAGAAGGCATCAAAGACATGGACGAGGATCGTCTGGTCGAAGCCGCCGGTCACGTGACCCGCGGTGTGCCGATCGCGACGCCGGTTTTCGACGGCGCCAAAGAGGCGGATGTGAACGACGCGCTGGTGCGCGCCGGGTTCAGCCAATCTGGTCAGTCGGTGCTGTTTGATGGCCGTACGGGCGAACAATTCGCGCGTGAGGTCACGGTGGGTGTCAAATACCTGCTGAAACTGCACCACCTGGTGGACGACAAGATCCACGCACGTTCGACCGGGCCGTACAGCCTTGTTACACAGCAGCCGCTGGGTGGTAAGGCGCAGTTCGGTGGTCAGCGTTTCGGGGAAATGGAGGTCTGGGCTTTGGAAGCTTACGGTGCCGCCTATACCCTGCAGGAAATGCTGACGGTCAAATCGGACGATGTGGCGGGCCGGACCAAAGTCTACGAGTCTATCGTCAAAGGCGAAGACAACTTCGAGGCTGGTATACCGGAAAGCTTCAACGTTCTGGTCAAAGAAGTCCGCGGCCTTGGCCTGAACATGGAACTCCTGGATGCGGAGGGCGACGAGTAAGGGCGTCAGCCCTTACTGCCCCCCGCCTCTATCCAATCTTAAGGATTTGAAAATGAACCAGGAACTGACAACAAACCCGTTCAACCCGCTGGCCGCGCCCAAGCAGTTTGACGAAATCAAGGTTTCGCTGGCCTCGCCCGAACGCATCCTGTCGTGGTCGTATGGCGAGATCAAGAAACCCGAAACCATCAACTACCGGACGTTCAAACCCGAACGTGACGGTCTGTTCTGCGCGCGTATCTTTGGCCCGATCAAGGATTACGAATGCCTGTGCGGCAAATACAAGCGCATGAAATATCGCGGCGTTGTCTGCGAAAAATGCGGTGTCGAAGTGACCCTGCAAAAGGTCCGTCGCGAACGCATGGGCCATATCGAACTGGCCGCCCCCTGCGCCCATATCTGGTTTCTGAAATCGCTGCCTTCGCGCATCGGTCTGATGCTGGACATGACCCTGCGCGATCTGGAACGGGTTCTGTATTTCGAAAACTACGTAGTGATCGAACCGGGCCTGACCGACCTCACCTACGGTCAGATGATGACCGAAGAAGAGTTCATGGATGCCCAGGACAGCTATGGCATGGATGCCTTCACCGCCGGGATCGGCGCCGAAGCCATTCGCGAAATGCTGTCGCAGATCGATCTGGAATCCGAAGCCGAACGCCTGCGCGAAGAGCTGAAGGTCGCCACCGGCGAGTTGAAGCCCAAGAAGATCATCAAGCGCCTGAAGGTGGTTGAAAGCTTCCTGGAATCCGGTAACCGCCCGGAATGGATGGTTCTGACCGTGATCCCCGTGATCCCGCCGGAACTGCGCCCGCTGGTGCCGCTGGACGGTGGTCGTTTCGCGACCTCTGACCTGAACGACCTGTACCGCCGCGTGATCAACCGGAACAACCGTCTGAAGCGTCTGATCGAACTGCGTGCGCCTGACATCATCGTCCGCAACGAAAAGCGGATGTTGCAGGAATCCGTGGATGCGCTGTTCGACAACGGCCGTCGTGGCCGCGTGATCACCGGCGCCAACAAGCGTCCGCTGAAATCGCTGTCCGACATGCTGAAGGGCAAGCAGGGTCGTTTCCGTCAGAACCTTTTGGGCAAACGCGTCGACTTTTCCGGTCGTTCGGTCATTGTGACCGGGCCCGAGCTGAAGCTGCATCAATGTGGTCTGCCGAAAAAGATGGCGCTGGAGCTGTTCAAGCCGTTCATCTATTCGCGTCTTGAAGCCAAAGGCCTGTCTTCCACTGTGAAGCAAGCCAAGAAACTGGTGGAAAAGGAACGTCCCGAGGTTTGGGACATTCTGGACGAGGTCATCCGCGAACATCCCGTCATGCTGAACCGGGCGCCGACGCTGCACCGTCTGGGCATTCAGGCGTTCGAACCCACGCTGATCGAAGGCAAGGCCATCCAGCTGCACCCGCTGGTTTGTTCGGCCTTCAACGCCGACTTTGACGGCGACCAGATGGCCGTGCACGTCCCGCTGAGCCTTGAGGCCCAGTTGGAATGCCGCGTCCTGATGATGTCGACCAACAACGTTCTGTCGCCCGCCAACGGCGCGCCGATCATCGTTCCGTCGCAGGATATGATCCTGGGTCTGTACTACATCACGCTGGAACGTGAGGGCATGAAAGGCCAGGGTATGGTCTTTGGCTCGATCGAAGAGATCGAACACGCCCTGACCTCGGGCGAGGTGCATCTGCACGCCAAGATCCAGGCGCGGATCAAACAGATCGATGACGAAGGCAACGAGGTGTATCAGCGCGTTGATACCACGCCGGGCCGTGTCCGTCTGGGCGCGCTTCTGCCGCTGAACGCCAAGGCACCTTTCGAACTGGTCAACCGTCTGCTGCGCAAGAAAGAAGTGCAGCAGGTGATCGATACCGTCTATCGGTATTGCGGCCAGAAAGAGAGCGTCATCTTCTGCGACCAGATCATGACCATGGGTTTCCGCGAGGCGTTCAAGGCCGGTATTTCGTTCGGTAAGGACGACATGCTGATCCCCGACACCAAGTGGGACATCGTCAACGGCGTGCGTGATCAGGTGAAGGAATTCGAACAACAGTATATGGACGGCCTGATCACTCAGGGCGAAAAATACAACAAGGTTGTCGATGCCTGGTCGAAATGTTCGGACGAAGTGGCCGCGGCCATGATGACCGAAATCTCGTCCGTGCGTGTGGATGATGCCGGTGCCGAGATGGAACCGAACTCGGTCTACATGATGTCGCATTCCGGTGCGCGGGGTTCGCCCGCACAGATGAAACAGCTGGGCGGGATGCGCGGTCTGATGGCCAAACCGTCGGGCGAGATCATCGAAACGCCGATCATCTCGAACTTTAAAGAGGGCCTGACGGTTCTGGAATACTTCAACTCGACGCACGGGGCGCGGAAAGGTCTGGCCGATACGGCGCTTAAGACTGCGAACTCGGGCTATCTGACGCGGCGTCTGGTGGACGTTGCACAGGATTGCATCGTCCGGTTGAAAGATTGCGGAACCGATCTGGCGATCACCGCCGAAGCAGCCGTGAACGACGGCGAGGTTGTATCCTCGCTGGCCGAACGCCTGCTGGGTCGTGTCTCGGCCGAGGACGTGCTGCGTCCCGGCACCGACGAGGTCATCGTCAGCCGGAACGAGCTGATCGACGAACGCAAGGCCGACGCCATCGACGGCGCCGGTGTGGCCGCCGTCCGTATCCGTTCGCCTCTGACCTGCGAGGCCGAAGAAGGCGTTTGCGCCATGTGTTATGGTCGTGACCTGGCACGCGGTACAATGGTCAACGAAGGCGAAGCGGTGGGTATCATCGCGGCGCAGTCGATCGGTGAACCCGGCACACAGCTGACGATGCGGACCTTCCACATCGGCGGTATTGCCCAGGGTGGTCAGCAGTCGTTCCAGGAAGCAAGCCAGGCGGGTAAAATCGAATTCCGCAATGCCAACCTTCTGAAGAACGCGGCGGGCGAAAACATCGTCATGGGCCGGAACATGTCGCTTGCGATCATGGATGAAAACGGCGTCGAACGGGCCAGCCACAAGCTGGGCTACGGCACCAAGGTCCATGTCGCCGAAGGCGCCGACATTGCCCGGGGTGACAAGCTGTTCGAATGGGATCCCTATACCCTGCCGATCATCGCGGAAAAGGCCGGTACGGCCAAATTCGTCGATCTTGTCACCGGTATCTCGGTGCGTGAAGACACCGATGACGCCACCGGCATGACGCAGAAAATCGTGTCCGACTGGCGTTCCGCGCCCAAAGGCAACGATCTGAAGCCCGAGGTGATCGTCGTCGATCCCGAAACCGGCGAACCCGTGCGCAACGAAGCCGGTAACCCGGTCACTTATACGATGTCGGTTGACGCCATCCTGTCGATTGAAGACGGGCAAGAGGTCAAGGCCGGTGACGTGGTTGCGCGTATCCCGCGCGAAGGTGCGAAAACCAAGGACATCACCGGTGGTCTGCCGCGTGTGGCCGAACTCTTTGAGGCGCGTCGCCCCAAGGATCACGCCATCATCGCGGAAATCGACGGCTATGTCCGCTTCGGTCGCGACTACAAGAACAAGCGCCGGATCAGCATCGAACCGTCGGACGACACGATGGAAGCCGTCGAATACATGGTGCCCAAGGGCAAGCACATTCCGGTTCAGGAAGGTGACTTCGTTCAGAAGGGCGATTACATCATGGACGGCAACCCGGCGCCGCACGACATTCTGGCGATCATGGGGGTCGAGGCCTTGGCCGATTACATGATCGACGAGGTTCAGGATGTGTATCGCCTGCAAGGTGTGAAGATCAACGATAAGCACATCGAGGTGATCGTTCGCCAGATGCTCCAGAAATGGGAAATCCAGGACAGCGGGGAAACCACCCTGCTGAAAGGCGAAAACGTGGACAAGGCCGAGTTCGACGAAGCCAACGCCAAAGCCGTCGCCAAGGGCGGACGTCCTGCCAAGGGCGAACCGATCCTGCTGGGTATCACCAAGGCGTCGCTGCAGACCCGGTCGTTCATCTCGGCCGCGTCGTTCCAGGAAACCACGCGCGTTCTGACCGAAGCTTCGGTTCAGGGCAAGCGGGACAAACTGGTCGGCCTGAAAGAGAACGTGATCGTGGGTCGTCTGATCCCGGCCGGGACCGGTGGCGCGACACAGCAGGTCCGCAAGATCGCGGCCGACCGTGACCAGAAGGTGCTTGAGGCCCGTCAGGCAGAGGCAGCCGCAGCGGCCGCCCTTGCCGCACCGGTTGAAGACACAAGCGATGCGGTCTTTGGCGGTGGTCTGGTGGATACGCCCGAAAGCCGCGACAGCTAAGCAGGTCTTCGATCTGAAAAACCCAAAGCCCCCGCCCGGTAACGGCGGGGGCTTTTTCTGTTTGGCCCAAAGACTTAGCAACTAAGAACCGCCGCGCCCGAACCGAGGGGCGGGCGCGGCATCTTTCATGCGCAGCGGGTCTGCCTTATCCGGCAATCGGGCCGCCCCCGAACTTGTACCGATACATTATCGTTGATGCGAACGCCCGCATCTGGCCCTATGGTCTGCCGAAGCCGCGCATTTCGGCGCGGACCCCTTGATCCAGAGACCATGTATGAACGGGCTTTCCGACAACGCGCGCGGCGCGGTTTTCATGATGCTGGCGATGGCCGCCTTCACGCTGAACGACGCCTGCATGAAATCCCTGTCGGGGCAGGTGCCGTTCTTTCAGGCGGTGTTCCTGCGCGGGCTGGGGACGCTGCCGCTGTTGGCGGCTTTGGCCTATGCCCGCGGGGCCCTGCGGTTCGATTTCGCGCGCCGGGACTGGTCCCGGGTCATCCTGCGCACATTGGCCGAGGTGGCCGCGGCCTATTTCTTCATCACGGCGCTGTTCAACATGCCGATCGCCAATGCGACGGCGATTTTGCAGGTGCTGCCGTTGTCGGTCACCCTGGCGGGGGCGGTGTTCCTGCGCGAACCCGTCGGCTGGCGCAGGATGAGCGCGATTGCCATGGGGTTTGTCGGCGTGATGCTGATCATCCGACCGGGGCCGGACGGGTTCAACCTTTATGCGGCCTACGCCCTGATCGCGGTCGCCTGTGTCACGGCCCGCGATCTTGCGGCGCGCAGCCTGTCGCGGGATGTGCCATCGCTCAGCGTCGCGTTTGTGGCGGCGGCGGGGGTCACGGGCTTTGCCGGGATCGGCAGCATCAGCGAGGTCTGGGTGCCGCTGAGCCTGACCAATATCGTGTTGCTGGCGGCGGCGGCCGTGCTGATCATCGGCGGCTATGTGTTTTCGATCATGACCATGCGGGTGGGCGAGGTCGGGGCGGTGACGCCGTTCCGATATACGAGCCTGCTGTGGGCGTTGCTGCTGGGGTTTGTGCTGTTTGGCGACTGGCCCGACGGGCTGACGCTGTTGGGCGGGTTCATTGTTGTGGGGGCCGGTATTTTCACGCTATACCGCGAGCGCCGGGTTTGACGGCACCGGGGCAACCGGGAATTTGAACGTGGCCTTCACAGGCTGTTGACACCCCCTGCGACTCTCCCTATACAGCGGCCACTCAGGCAGGTGGGCCAGCGCTCATTTTGTCTGGAAATCAGAACTGAAGTGGTCACGATCCAGGCCCTGTGCCTCGATCCTCTGGAATTCCACCGCGCCGTTCCCAGGTTTGAGGGACGTGGCGGTTTTTGCGCGTTATGCGGATGCATTCTTATGCGATCGCAGAGGCGTATCGAGATTTGAATGCGTGCAACACGGGGAACCGGAATGCCAACGATCCAACAGCTGATCCGCAAGCCGCGGCAGCCTAAAGTAAAACGACAGAAGTCCATGCACCTGCAGGCGTGCCCGCAGAAGCGTGGTGTATGCACACGTGTCTATACAACGACACCGAAGAAGCCGAACTCCGCGATGCGGAAGGTGGCCAAGGTTCGCCTGACCAACGGGTTTGAGGTGATCAGCTATATCCCAGGCGAAAGCCACAACCTTCAGGAACACTCTGTGGTTCTGATTCGTGGCGGTCGTGTCAAAGACCTTCCCGGTGTCCGTTACCACATTCTGCGTGGTGTTCTGGATACCCAGGGCGTCAAAGACCGTAAACAGCGCCGTTCGAAATACGGCGCCAAGCGTCCGAAATAAGGAGAGAGCGAGATGTCCCGTCGTCACGCCGCAGAAAAACGCGAAGTCCTGCCCGACGCCAAATATGGCGACCGGGTTCTGACCAAGTTCATGAACAACCTGATGATCGACGGCAAGAAATCCGCCGCCGAGCGCATCGTGTATAACGCTTTCGAGCGCGTTGAAGGCAAGATCAAACGCGCCCCGGTCGAAGTGTTCCACGAAGCGCTGGACAACATCAAACCGTCGGTCGAGGTACGCTCGCGCCGGGTTGGTGGTGCGACGTATCAGGTGCCCGTCGAAGTGCGCCCCGAGCGCCGCGAAGCACTGGCGATCCGCTGGCTGATCAAAGCCGCCCGCGCCCGCAACGAAAACACCATGGAAGAGCGTCTGGCCGGTGAGCTGGTCGATGCGGTCAACAGCCGCGGCTCTGCTGTGAAGAAACGTGAAGATACCCACAAGATGGCCGATGCGAACAAAGCATTCAGCCATTACCGCTGGTAATTCTCTAGGCCCAGGACCGAACCAATGGCACGCGAATACCCTCTCGACCGATACCGCAATTTCGGCATCATGGCGCACATCGATGCAGGTAAAACAACCTGCTCGGAGCGTATCCTGTATTACACCGGCAAATCCCACAACATCGGTGAGGTGCACGATGGTGCGGCCACCATGGACTGGATGGAGCAGGAACAGGAACGCGGCATCACCATCACCTCGGCGGCGACAACCACTTTCTGGGAACGCACCGAAGATGGCAAAACGCCCGATACCGAAAAGCATCGTCTGAACATCATCGACACCCCCGGCCACGTGGACTTCACCATCGAAGTTGAACGTTCGCTGGCGGTTCTGGATGGCGCGGTTGCCGTGCTGGACGCCAACGCCGGTGTCGAGCCGCAGACCGAAACCGTCTGGCGTCAGGCCGACCGGTACAAGGTTCCGCGGATCGTGTTCGTCAACAAGATGGACAAGATCGGTGCCGATTTCTTCAACTGCGTGCACATGATCAAGGATCGCACCGGTGCCACTCCGGCTCCGATCCAGATCCCGATCGGTGCCGAGACCGAACTTGAAGGTATGATCGATCTGGTCACCATGCAGGAATGGGTCTGGGCCGGCGAAGATCTGGGTGCCACCTGGGAAAAACGCCCGATCCGTGACAGCCTGAAAGACCTGGCCGACGAATGGCGCGCCAATCTGATCGAAATCGCCGTCGACATGGATGACGACGCGATGGAGGCTTACCTTGAAGGCGTCGAGCCTGACGAGGCGACCCTGCGCAAACTGATCCGTAAAGGCACGCTGGAAATCAAATTCATTCCGGTTCTGTGTGGCTCTGCCTTCAAGAACAAGGGTGTTCAGCCGCTGTTGAACGCCGTGATCGACTATCTGCCCAGCCCGATGGACGTGGTCGATTACATGGGCTTCAAACCCGGTGACGAAACCGAAACCCGCGATATTCCGCGTCGTGCCGATGACACCATGGCCTTCTCGGGTCTGGCGTTCAAAATCATGAACGACCCGTTTGTGGGCTCGTTGACATTCACCCGGATCTATTCGGGCACGATGAAAAAAGGCGACGGCATCCTGAACTCGACCAAGGGCAAGAAAGAGCGCATTGGCCGGATGATGATGATGCACTCGAACAACCGCGAAGAGATCGACGAGGCATTTGCCGGTGACATCATCGCGCTGGCCGGTCTGAAAGACACCACAACCGGGGACACGCTGTGCGCCGTCAACGATCCGGTGGTTCTGGAAACGATGACCTTCCCCGATCCGGTGATCGAGATCGCCGTCGAGCCCAAGACAAAAGCCGACCAAGAGAAAATGTCGCAAGGCTTGGCCCGTCTGGCCGCCGAAGATCCCTCGTTCCGGGTGGAAACCGACATCGAATCCGGTCAGACCATCATGAAGGGCATGGGCGAACTTCACCTCGATATCCTGGTGGATCGTCTGAAGCGCGAATTCAAGGTCGAGGCGAACATCGGTGCACCGCAGGTGGCGTACCGTGAAACCATCGGTCACGAAGCTGAGATTGATTACACCCACAAGAAACAGTCGGGTGGTTCGGGTCAGTTCGCGCGGATCAAAATGGTCATCACGCCAACCGAGGCGGGCGAAGGCTATTCCTTCGAATCCAAGATCGTTGGTGGTGCCATTCCCAAGGAATACATCCCCGGTGTCGAAAAGGGTATTCAGTCGGTCATGGACTCCGGTCCGCTGGCAGGCTTCCCGGTTATCGACTTCAAAGTTGCCCTGATCGACGGTGCGTTCCACGATGTGGACTCCAGCGTTCTGGCCTTTGAAATCGCGGCACGGGCAGGGATGCGCGAAGGTCTGCGTAAGGCCGGCGCGAAACTGCTGGAACCGATCATGAAGGTCGAGGTTGTGACCCCGGACGAATATACCGGCGGTATCATCGGCGACCTGACATCGCGGCGCGGCATGGTTCAGGGGCAAGAGACTCGCGGCAACGCGATCGTCATCAACGCCTTTGTGCCGCTGGCCAACATGTTCGGCTACATCAACACTCTGCGGTCGATGTCGTCGGGTCGGGCCAACTTTACCATGTTGTTCGATCACTACGATCCGGTGCCTCAGAACATCAGCGACGAAATTCAGGCAAAATACGCCTAAGCGGGATGGCGGGGTGAACCCCGCCCTACCCACCAACCAGTAGGGCGGGGTTTCCCCGCCACCCGAGATAAAGGAGGCCATCATGGCTAAGGAAAAGTTTGAGCGTAACAAACCGCACGTTAACATCGGCACAATCGGCCATGTTGACCACGGCAAGACGACACTGACAGCGGCGATCACGAAGTATTTCGGTGATTTTCAGGCGTATGACCAGATCGACGGCGCGCCCGAAGAAAAGGCACGCGGGATCACCATCTCGACCGCGCATGTGGAATACGAGACGGAAAACCGTCACTACGCCCACGTCGACTGCCCCGGCCACGCCGACTA
>CANMTD010000004.1 GCA_947500775.1 uncultured Paracoccaceae bacterium | reverse complement strand
GGCCTGCGCTTCGCCATCCGTGAAGGCGGCCGCACCGTTGGTGCCGGCGTCGTCTCCAAAATCATCGAGTAATCAACCGGCCGGGCGGGCCACACAACGGTCCGCCCTTCAGCCTGAGGGCAAAGAAAATGCAAAGCCAAAACATCCGCATTCGGCTGAAGGCCTTTGACTACCGCGTACTGGATGCCAGCACGCAGGAGATCGTCAACACGGCCAAACGGACCGGCGCACAAGTGCGCGGCCCGATTCCGCTGCCGAATAAAATTGAGAAATTCACGGTTCTGCGTGGTCCCCACGTCGACAAGAAATCCCGTGATCAGTGGGAAATCCGTACACATAAGCGGCTTCTCGACATCATCGACCCGACACCCCAGACCGTGGACGCGCTTATGAAGCTCGACCTGGCCGCCGGTGTCGACGTCGAGATCAAAGTTTAAGGAGAGCACAGATGATGCGCTCTGGAGTGATCGCCAAAAAGGTGGGTATGACCCGCCTGTTCATGGAAGACGGCAAGCAGATTCCTGTGACCGTTCTTCAACTCGACAATTTGCAGGTTGTCGCGCAGCGGACAGCTGAGACCGACGGGTATACCGCCGTTCAGCTGGGCGCAGGCAATGCCAAAGCGAAACGCACATCGGCCCCGATGCGCGGCCATTTCGCCAAGGCAAGCGTGGCCCCCAAGCGCAAGATCGCGGAATTCCGCGTGGCGCCTGAGAACCTGATCAACGTCGGTGAGGAAATCACCGCTGACCACTACTTCGAAGGTCAGTTCGTTGACGTGTCGGGCACATCCGTCGGTAAAGGTTTTGCCGGTGCGATGAAACGCCACAACTTTGGCGGTCTGCGCGCCTCGCACGGTGTGTCGATCAGCCACCGTTCGCACGGTTCCACCGGTCAGTGTCAGGACCCGGGCCGCGTGTTCAAAGGCAAGAAGATGGCCGGCCACATGGGTGCTGCCCGTGTGACCACGCAGAACCTGCAGGTTGTCAAAACCGATGCCGACCGTGGCCTGATCATGGTCAAAGGCGCCGTTCCCGGTTCCAAGGGCGGTTGGGTGACGATCAAGGACGCGGTCAAGAAACCGACGCCCGACAATCTGGTCCTGCCCGCCGCGCTGAAATCGGCACAGGCTCCGGCTGCTGAGCAAGCTCCGGTTGAGGGAGACGCAGAATGAAACTTGATGTGATCAAGCTGGACGGCGCCAAAGCCGGTTCCGTTGACCTGGACGAGGCCCTGTTCGGGCTGGAGCCGCGCGCGGACATCCTGCACCGTGTGGTCCGCTGGCAGCGCAACAATGCGCAGGCCGGTACCCACAAGGTCAAGACGCGTTCGGAAACCAGCTATTCGACCAAGAAGATCTATCGCCAGAAGGGCACCGGCGGCGCACGCCACGGTGACCGCAACGCGCCGATCTTCCGCAAGGGTGGTATCTACAAGGGTCCGACGCCCCGTAGCCACGGCCACGAGCTGACGAAGAAATTCCGCAAGCTGGGTCTGTGTCACGCACTGTCCGCCAAGGCGGCAGCGGGTGAGCTGGTGGTGATCGAGAACGCCGAGACCGAAGGCAAGACCGCCACATTGGCCAAGCAGATCAAGAACCTGGGCTGGAAACGCGCCTTGGTGATCGATGGCGCCGCGGTGAACGAAGGTTTCGCCAAGGCGGCCCGCAACATCGATGGTCTTGATGTGCTGCCGTCCATGGGCGCGAACGTTTATGACATCCTGAAGCGCGATACACTCGTGTTGACCAAAGCAGGTGTCGAAGCACTGGAGGCTCGTCTGAAATGAGCGCGAAAGCAGAACATTACGACGTGATCCGCAAGCCGATCATCACCGAAAAAGCCACCATGGCGTCCGAAAACGGCGCGGTTGTTTTTGAGGTGGCGATGGACGCGAACAAACCGCAGATCAAAGAGGCGGTTGAAAACCTCTTTGGTGTCAAGGTGAAGGCCGTGAACACGACCATCACCAAAGGCAAGACCAAGCGGTTCCGCGGCATGCTGGGCAAACGGAAAGACGTCAAGAAAGCCTATGTGACCCTTGAAGAGGGCAACACAATCGACGTGTCCACCGGTCTCTGATCGGACGTCTACAGAATGACAGAAGGCCCTCGCGATTGCGGGGGCCTTTTGCTTTTGGAAAGGGGCCAGCCCAGACAAGAACACACAGGTGCTTTGAATTCCGGCGAACGCCAGATTTGAGATCTGTTGGCCTGTTTCCTGCAGCGGCGCGTGTCCGAAGGGGCTTGTCGCAATATGATTGACGTGTCGCAGGCAAGTGTTCTAGGAATCCCGTCATGACAAAGCCGTTGCAAACCACAGGTATCTATTACCCGCAGCTTTCATAGCTGCGGAAGCTTTGTCGTGATTGTTCCCGCTGCCCAGACAGCGGTCGAAAATCACAAGACGACCTCTATTCAGGCAGCGAAATAGAGGTGATGAGATGACTTCAGAACGTCGACGATCAACGAAAAAATCGGTGGGTATCATCGGGTTTGGTGCGTTTGGAATGCTGATCGCCCAGCATATCAGCGGTCATTTTGATGTATCTGCGTATGACACGTCGTCAGGCTTGGCGGACAGGGCTGCCGAACTTGGGGTAACACTTGTTTCACTAGAGGCCGCTGCACAATGTGATGTGGTTGTCTTGGCGACCCCAGTCTCTTGTTTCACGGAAATCGTGACCGCCATTGCCCCGTTCTGTCGGCCGGGTGTATTGGTGATAGATGTCGGGTCGGTTAAGGTTCAACCCTCTGAGGAAATGGAGAAAATTCTTCCAGATCACGTAGACATCGTCGCGACACATCCCCTTTTTGGACCGGAAAGCGCGCGCGACGGCATCAAGGGTTTGAAAATTGCGATTTGCCCGCTTCGTGGTTTCCGTCATCGGCGGCTTGCCACTTATTTGACTATGCGGCTTGGCCTGCAGGTCATCCAAACGACACCCCAGGAACACGACCGCGAAGCCGCAATGGTTCAGGGGCTGACCCATCTGATCGCAAAGGTCTTATGCGACATGGGACCATTGCCCACCCGCATGACCACCCGAAGCTTTGACTTGCTCGTGACGGCGATTTCGATGGTGCAACACGATGCACCGGAAGTCTTCGAAGCAATCGAAAAAGCGAACCCCTACGCACCTGACGTTCGGCGGCGGTTTTTCAAATTGGCGTCCAAGCTGAATGCGGAATTGGAGAAAACCGGACCGTGATAGGGGTATGTCCCACGCATAGCACCGCAGCCCCCTGGGCAATTGCGGCGAACGTTCACTTCGGTCAGTGGTGCCGACATCAGACCTGTTCATCAATGCCCCTGAAAACCAACGGGTCGGTGACCCATGCGCGACCCCGAAAAACCCCACTGCTCTATAGACACCCCCAAACCCCTCTGTTAGTACGCGCGGATGGTTCTCGGCCTCAGATTCGTTCTGGGGCCGCTTAACTTTGGAAAAACTCATGGGACCTTCGGGGCCCTTCAACAACGGAAGACAGAAAGCATGGCACTCAAGTCGTATAAGCCGACGACGCCAGGCCAGCGTGGGCTGGTTCTGATCGACCGTTCGGAGCTTTGGAAAGGGCGTCCAGTTAAATCCTTGACTGAGGGTTTGACGAAAAAGGGCGGCCGGAACAACACCGGACGGATTACAATGCGCCGCCGTGGGGGCGGGGCAAAGCGTCTGTATCGGATCGTTGATTTCAAACGGAACAAGTTTGATGTCGCGGCCACCGTCGAGCGGATCGAATATGACCCGAACCGGACGGCCTTTATTGCGCTGATCAAATATGATGATGGCGAACAGGCCTACATCCTGGCACCGCAGCGTCTGGCTGTGGGTGACAAGGTTGTTGCCTCGGCCAAGGCCGACATCAAACCGGGTAACGCGATGCCGTTCTCGGGCATGCCGATCGGTACCATCGTGCACAACATCGAGCTGAAGCAGGGCAAAGGCGGCCAGATCGCCCGTGCTGCGGGCACATACGCCCAGTTCGTCGGTCGTGACGGTGGCTACGCTCAGATCCGCCTGTCCTCGGGCGAATTGCGCATGGTGCGTCAGGAATGCATGGCCACCGTCGGTGCCGTGTCGAACCCTGACAACAGCAACCAGAACCTTGGTAAAGCTGGCCGTAACCGTCACAAGGGCATCCGCCCGTCGGTGCGTGGTGTTGTGATGAACCCGGTCGATCACCCCCATGGTGGTGGTGAAGGTCGGACATCCGGTGGTCGTCACCCGGTTTCGCCTTGGGGCAAACCGACCAAAGGTGCCCGCACCCGTAACAAGAACAAGGCGTCCAGCAGGCTCATCGTGCGCTCGCGTCACGCCAAGAAGAAGGGCCGGTAATCATGTCGCGTTCTGTATGGAAAGGCCCGTTCGTCGACTCTTACGTGCTTAAGAAAGCCGAAAAGAGCCGCGAATCCGGCCGCAACGAAGTAATCAAGATCTGGTCGCGCCGCTCGACGATCCTGCCCCAGTTCGTGGGTCTGACGTTTGGTGTCTACAACGGCCACAAGCATATTCCGGTGAACGTGTCCGAGGACATGATTGGCCAGAAGTTTGGTGAATACGCCCCGACGCGCACCTATTACGGGCACGCGGCGGACAAGAAAGCGAAGAGGAAGTAAGCCATGGGTAAGGAAAAGAATCCCCGCCGCGTGGCCGAGAACGAAGCAATGGCAAAAGCCAAAATGCTGCGTACCTCCCCGCAAAAGCTGAACCTGGTGGCGCAGCTGATCCGTGGCAAGAAGGTCGACAAGGCTCTGGCCGATCTGACCTTCTCGAACAAGCGAATCTCGGAAGACGTGAAGAAATGCCTTCAGTCGGCCATTGCGAACGCTGAAAACAATCACAACCTTGATGTGGACGAGCTGATCGTGGCGGAAGCCTATGTCGGCAAGAACCTGACCATGAAACGCGGTCGCCCGCGGGCCCGTGGCCGGTTTGGTAAAATTGTCAAACCCTTCGCGGAACTGACAATCCTGGTGCGTCAAGTTGAGGAGCAAGCCTAATGGGTCATAAGGTAAATCCGATCGGCATGCGTCTTCAGGTCAACCGCACCTGGGACAGCCGCTGGTACGCCGATACCAAGGATTACGGGAATCTTCTGCTGGAAGACCTGAAAATCCGCGAATTCATCGGTGAAGAGTGCAAACAGGCCGGCATCAGCAAGGTGATCATCGAACGTCCGCACAAAAAGTGCCGCGTCACGATCCACACTGCGCGCCCCGGTGTCATCATTGGTAAGAAAGGGGCAGACATCGAAGGTCTGCGCCGCAAGCTTGCCAATCTGACCGCAAGCGAGCTGCACCTGAACATCGTCGAAGTGCGCAAGCCTGAACTGGACGCGGCTCTGGTCGCCGAAAGCATCGGGCAACAGCTGGAGCGCCGGGTGTCTTTCCGTCGCGCCATGAAACGTTCGGTTCAGAACGCCATGCGTATGGGTGCCCTTGGTATCCGTGTGAACGTTGCCGGTCGTCTGGGCGGTGCAGAAATCGCGCGAACCGAATGGTACCGCGAAGGCCGCGTGCCGCTGCACACTCTGCGCGCTGACATCGATTACGCAGATGCAAAAGGCATGACGCCTTATGGCATCATCGGCATCAAAGTCTGGATCTTCAAAGGCGAAATCATGGAGCACGATCCGTCGGCCCATGACCGTCGTCGCCAGGAGCTTCAGGAAAGCGGCGCACCGGGTGGCCAACGCCCCCGTCGCGACCGGTAAGGAGTAGATAAGATGCTGCAACCGAAGCGCACTAAATTCCGCAAGATGTTCAAAGGCCGTATCCACGGCGAAGCAAAGGGCGGCTCTACGCTGACCTTTGGCACCTTTGGCCTGAAAGCGGTGGAGCCCGAGCGCGTCACCGCCCGTCAGATCGAAGCTGCACGTCGTGCGATGACCCGTCACATGAAACGTCAGGGCCGTGTCTGGATCCGGATCTTCCCCGATCTGCCCGTTTCGTCCAAACCCACCGAGGTTCGGATGGGTAAAGGTAAAGGCTCTGTCGATTTCTGGGCGGCCAAGGTCAAACCCGGCCGCGTCATGTTCGAAATTGACGGTGTCACAGAAACCGTCGCGCGCGAGGCCCTGCGCCTGGCCGCGATGAAACTGCCGCTGAAAACCCGCACGGTCGTTCGGGAAGATTGGTAAACGTCCAAAGCGCCAAGCGCTTTTGACGCGTGCGGTATAGCGGGTTTTCATAGAAAACCAGCGGGCCGCGCCCAGTGATAAAAAAGCCCCCGTCGAGAAATCGGCGGGGGTTATCATTTTAAGACTGCTTTGGCCCCTTGGTGCAAACCATCAACTTTGCGCAACATGCCTGAGCAAGGCTCAGGCAGCGCCCGAACCGCCCCCACGGGGCGGGCGCTTTACGCCCACCCCTCGGTTCGGGCGCGGGGTTTTCTTGTGGGTGGAGGCGCAGATTGGTCCGCACGGCAGACACAAAGCTGTCACCCCCAGCTGTAATTGAAACTCACCGAAATCCGGTTCTCTTCGGACATGTTCATCGGCACCTCGTGGCGCAGCCAGCTTTCCCACAGCAGGACGTCGCCGACCTGCGGCGCGACGTAGATGAAATTCCGCATCTCGGCCCGCGCGTCTTTGCGGCGGGGTGGGGCGGCCATCATCATCGCGTGACGCGGGTCTTCCAGTTTCAGCGCGCTGGCGCCTTCGGGCATGGCGACATAGGTGGTGCCGCTGATCACCGAATGC
Source organism: uncultured Paracoccaceae bacterium (assembly GCA_947500775.1). Lineage (GTDB taxonomy): Bacteria > Pseudomonadota > Alphaproteobacteria > Rhodobacterales > Rhodobacteraceae > CANMTD01. The sequence goes on along the minus strand of CANMTD010000004.1, from coordinate 349,605 downwards.
GGGTGAATATGCGCCGAATGGGTGCCGCCTTCGGGCAGGATGTTGATCCACAGATCCTCTAGCTTCAGCTTTTTGTCGTCCAGATCGAACTCCAGATCCTTGGCAAAGGCGGCGACATGCTGATCCAGCGATTTGACCAGATCGGCAAAGATCGGAAACCGCCACGGCAGATCCGTCAGCGAGGCATAGCTGGTATAGCCGGGGAAATCGTTCTCCTCGCACCAGTTCTGCCCGGCCTCGTCGTCTTCGGCGATCACAAGGCACGATGATTCAAGGTCGCCCGCATCGATGGCCGGTCCGAATTCGGACAGGGCGGCGCGGTACAGGCGGGTGACAAACAGGGATGAGATTTCTGACATGCCGTTTCAATACCGCAGAAGGCGGTCCTGAAACAATGCGGCGTGGTGGGTTTTCAAAGAAAACCTCCGGCCCGCCTGCCCATTCGATCCGCGCAGGCCAAAGGGGGGCACAGACACGTGATCAACCGGTCCTTGACCGTTCGGTCCGATGCGGTTTTGTGACCCCCGGAACGCATGGGCGGAAGGCGGGGCAAGATGATGTATGACACGGGTGGGAAGATCGAATTCACGCGCCTGACAGAGGTCCCCGCAGCGGCGATCATGGCGCATATGTCCGATCCGCGCGTGGCCGAACACATGCCCTTGCTGACCTTCACATGGGACGCGGCGGCGTTGAAAACATTCATCGCCGCAAAAGAGGCCTGCTGGCACCGCGACGGCCTTGGGCACTGGGCGATTCTGTACCGGGGCGCCTATGTCGGCTGGGGCGGCTTTCAGAAGGAAGGTGATGAATGGGATTTCGGGCTGGTTCTGCGGCCTGAAAACTTCGGTCTGGGCACCCGGATCACCCGAAAAGCGCTGGCCTTGGCCAGGGCGGATGCCCGGATTCCCTTTGTCACCTTCCTGTTGCCACCCTCGCGCACACGGCTAAAGGCGCTGGCCCGTCTGGGGGCCGAATTTGTTGGGGAAACATCAGTGAACGGCGCGAAATTCCTGAAATATCGCCTTGAAACACAGTGACAGCCGCGAACCCGGCGCTTTGGCCAAAGTTTCCCTTGCCCCCTTACCATAGCTCCCCTATAGAGGCGCATCTCGCGAACCGGGCAACCGGGATTCGCGTGTCTATCATTTGTCCACCAGACGAACGGGTGACCCAAAAACGGGGGCCTTCTGGTGTTCTGAGAGAAGGAAAAGGCGATGAACGCCGTTGAACTGAGAGAAAAGACGCCGGACCAGCTGCGCGAAGCACTGGCCAGCCTGAAGAAAGAAGCATTCAACCTGCGCTTTCAACAGGCCTCTGGCGCGATCGAAAACACCGCTCGCATGCGCACCGTCCGTCGTGACGTGGCCCGTGTGAAAACGATACTGAACCAGAAAGCCGCTGAAGCGGCGGCTGAATAAGGAGCCGACACATGCCCAAACGCATCCTCGCAGGCACCGTGACGAGCGACCAGAACAACCAGACCGTAACGGTTTCGGTTGAACGCCGCTTTACGCATCCGGTTCTGAAGAAAACCATTCGTAAGTCCAAGAAATACCGGGCGCACGATGCAAATAACGAATTCAAGGTTGGTGACGCCGTCCGTATCCAGGAATGTGCGCCGATCTCGAAAACAAAACGCTGGGAGGTTATCGCAAACTAAGCGGTAACTTTTCAGTTTGATCGAAACCCTGGGACAGGAAGTTCCCACAGGTCGGGAGAAACCACATGATCCAGATGCAGACCAATCTGGATGTCGCTGACAACTCCGGCGCTCGCCGTGTTCAGTGCATCAAGGTTCTGGGTGGTTCCAAGCGTAAATACGCATCCGTCGGCGACATCATTGTCGTCTCGGTTAAGGAAGCCATCCCACGCGGTCGCGTGAAAAAGGGCGACGTCCGTAAGGCCGTTGTCGTTCGCACCGCCAAAGAAGTCCGTCGCGAAGACGGCACAGCGATCCGTTTTGATCGCAATGCCGCCGTCATCCTCAACAACAACAACGAGCCGATCGGTACACGTATCTTTGGCCCGGTTGTTCGTGAGCTGCGCGCGAAAAGCTTCATGAAAATCATCTCGCTTGCGCCGGAGGTGCTGTAAGATGGCTGCCAAACTGAAAAAAGGCGACAAGGTCGTCGTGCTGGCCGGCAAGGACAAAGGCAAAGAGGGTTCGATTTCCTCTGTCAGCCCCAAGACCGGCAAAGCGATCGTGGACGGCATCAACATCGCCATCCGCCACACCAAACAGTCCCAGAACAGCCAGGGCGGCCGCGTGCCGACCGCCATGCCGGTTGACCTGAGCAATCTGGCGCTGCTGGACAGCAAAGGCAAAGCCACCCGTGTCGGTTTCCGCGAGGAAGACGGCAAGAAAGTGCGCTTCGCCAAAACCACAGGGGAGACTGTCTGATGCTGGATCAAGCGACATACACGCCCCGCCTGAAGACGCTGTTCAACGACACCATTCGTGCCGCTCTGAAAGAAGAGTTCGGTTACAAGAATGACATGCAGCTGCCCAAGCTCGAGAAAATCGTGCTGAACATGGGTATCGGCGATGCCGTCAAGGACACCAAAAAGGTGAAGCACGCCCAAGAGGCGCTGACCCTGATTGCGGGTCAGAACGCGGTTGTGACCAAGGCGAAGAAATCGATCGCGGGTTTCCGCGTCCGTGAAGAAATGCCGCTGGGGACCAAAGTGACCCTGCGCGGCGACCGGATGTACGAATTCCTGGATCGTCTGATCACCGTCGCCATGCCCCGTATCCGCGACTTCCGCGGCGTGTCGGGCAAATCTTTTGACGGTCGTGGCAACTATGCCATGGGCCTGAAAGAGCACATCGTGTTCCCGGAAATCGATTTCGACAAAGTCGTCGATATGCTGGGGATGGACATCGTTATCTGCACCACCGCGAAAACTGACGCGGAAGCCAAGGCGCTGTTGAAAGCATTCAACATGCCGTTCAACAGCTAAGCGGCGGGAGAAAGAGAACATGGCTAAGAAAGCAATGGTCGAACGCGAACTGAAGCGTCAGAAGCTGGTGGAAAAATATGCCGCCAAGCGCGCTGCGCTGAAAGAGATCGCGAATGATGAAAGCAAGCCGATGGAAGAGCGTTTCAAAGCGCGCCTGAAGCTTGCAAAACTGCCGCGCAACAGCTCGGCCACACGGCTGCACAACCGGTGCCAGCTGACCGGTCGTCCGCATGCGTATTATCGTAAACTCAAAGTGTCGCGGATCATGCTGCGGGAACTTGGCTCCAAAGGTCAGATCCCCGGTATGGTCAAGTCGAGCTGGTAAGGAGCGTCAGATATGTCAATGAACGATCCTCTCGGCGATATGCTGACCCGCATCCGCAATGCGCAGATGCGTGGCAAGTCCACCGTCAAAACTCCTGCTTCCAAGCTGCGTGCCTGGGTTCTGGATGTGCTGATGGACGAAGGCTATATTCGCGGTTACGAAAAATCTGTGGGCGCCAACGATCTGCCCGAGATTGAAATCAGCCTCAAGTATTTCGACGGCACCCCGGTGATCCGCGAAATCAAGCGCGTGTCCAAACCTGGCCGTCGCGTGTACATGAGCGTTAAGGAAATCCCTTCGGTCCGTCAGGGCCTGGGTGTTTCGATTGTCTCCACGTCGCAGGGCGTGATGTCGGATGCAGCAGCACGGTCAGCCAATGTTGGCGGCGAAGTGCTCTGCACCGTCTTCTAAGGAGGTCTGGAATGTCTCGTATTGGTAAAAGACCGGTCGAGCTGCCGTCGGGTGTGTCTGCATCCGTCTCTGGCCAGACCATCGAAGTGAAAGGCCCGAAAGGCGCCCGCAACTTTACAGCAACTGACGATGTGGCGCTGGCCGTGAACGACAATGTCGTCACCGTCACGCCGCGCGGCTCGTCCAAACGGGCCCGTCAACAGTGGGGCATGTCCCGCACCATGATCCAGAACCTGGTGACCGGTGTGACCGCAGGCTTCAAAAAAGAGCTTGAGATCAACGGCGTTGGTTACCGGGCGCAGATGCAGGGCAATACCCTGAAACTGTCGCTGGGCCTGAGCCACGAGGTCAACTTCGAGGTGCCTGCCGGTGTGACCGTCACAGCCCCGAAACAGACCCAGATCGTGATCGAAGGTCAGGATGAGCAACTCGTTGGTCAGGTCGCGGCAAACATCCGCGAATGGCGCAAGCCCGAGCCTTATAAAGGCAAAGGCATCAAGTACAAAGACGAGTATATCTTCCGCAAGGATGGCAAGAAGAAGTAAGGACGCAGCTATGGCAAACAGCAAAAGAGACCTGTTTCTGAAGCGCCGTATGCGCGTTCGGAACAAATTGCGGAAATTGGCAGACGGGCGCGCCCGCCTGTCGGTTCACCGCTCGAACAAAAACATCAGCGTGCAGCTGATCGACGATGTGAATGGCGTCACCCTCGCCTCGGCTTCTTCGCTTGAGAAGGATCTGGGCGTGAACGGCAAGAACAACGTCGAAGCAGCGGCCAAGGTGGGTGCGGCAATCGCCGAACGCGCCAAGAAGGCCGGGGTCGAAGAATGTTACTTCGATCGCGGTGGCTTCCTCTTTCACGGTAAAGTCAAGGCCCTGGCCGACGCTGCCCGTGAAGGCGGCCTGAAGTTCTAAGGAGACGATAGATGGCAGAACGTGAAAATCGTCGGGGTGGTCGCCGCAATGAGCGCGAAGAGACCCCGGAATTCGCCGATCGTCTCGTGGCGATCAACCGTGTGTCGAAAACCGTAAAGGGTGGTAAGCGTTTTGGCTTTGCCGCACTTGTGGTTGTCGGCGATCAAAAAGGCCGTGTCGGCTTTGGCAAAGGTAAAGCGAAAGAGGTCCCCGAGGCCATTCGCAAAGCCACCGAACAAGCCAAGCGTCAGATGATCCGTGTGCCGCTGCGCGAAGGCCGCACATTGCATCACGACATGGAAGGTCGTCATGGCGCCGGTAAGGTCGTCATGCGCACAGCGCCTGAAGGGACCGGTATCATCGCCGGTGGTCCGATGCGTGCCGTGTTCGAGATGCTGGGCATCAAGGACGTGGTTTCGAAATCCATCGGGTCGCAGAACCCTTACAACATGATCCGCGCCACACTGGACGGTCTGCGTAAGGAAAGCTCGCCCCGGAACGTGGCTCAGCGTCGCGGCAAAAAAGTTGCCGATATTCTGAAAAAGCCTGAAACCGTCGCCGAGGCACCCGCCGAAGCACCGGTTGACGCGTAAGGAGTAGGGACACATGGCAAAGACCATCGTCGTCAAGCAGATCGGTTCCCCGATCCGCCGCCCCGCCATCCAGCGTCAGACGCTGATCGGCCTGGGCCTGAACAAGATGCACCGCACCAGCGAGCTGGAAGACACGCCTTCGGTTCGCGGCATGATCAACAAGATCCCGCATCTGGTAGAAATCGTAGAAGAGCGCGGCTAACGCGCGGCGGGGCAACCCGCGCTACGGATTGCAAAAAACGCCCCGAGGGAAACTTCGGGGCGTTTTTTTATTCACGCGTAGATATATGTAACATATTTTATTGACTCCGGCTCGCCGGTGATTATATGAAATATGTAACATAATTTATTGGAGCGCCAAATGATGCCGGTTGTCAGAGTTAGCGATGCAGCCTTCATGGATCTCAAGCTTCTTTCGAAGTGGCTTGAAACAAAGACCCCAGGGGCAACGATTGAAGAAATAATCTCAAGGAGCATGGACGACCTTGGCTTGGTGCAAGGGGCCAGTGCTGAAGCGCATGTGGGTGGCGAACTCCCTGCCGCAGGCGCTCCAATGACCTTCAAAAAAACACCAGGTCTTAGTTTTACGAAAGTTCTGACTGCAAAAGTCGATGGTATTCCAGTTCCAAACCCGAAATGGGGGACGGTCCTGACAAAGACAATCGGGGCTGTTTTAAAGACCGGATTGAACGCTGAGGCTCTCGTTAGAGACCTTCAAATTAATGCAAGATCAGACCAGTACGAAGAACACGGTTATAAGTACCAACCCGAGGTTGGCCTTTCTATTCAGGGGCAATCCGCGCCAGATGCTTGGAGGGAGATCTCCAGGCTGGCAAACAAATGGCAAATTCCGGTCGAGGTAGAGTTCCAATGGCGTGAAAATCCAAAGGCGCAACACCCCGGGCGCCTTGGCGTGTTGCACGCTGGGATTTAGTCAACGTACTTCGTCTGTCGCTATACCATTTTACGCTGACCCACGGGGCGGGCGCTTCTCGCCCACCCCTCGGTTCGGGCGCCGCCCTTTGATCGGCACCCTTTACCCGCCCGGCTTATCCGTCACCCGTCCGATCTTTACGGCGAAATCATCCGCGTTGTTGCTGTGGGGATAGGGTTGGTCTGGTACGACGCATCCTAGGAAATCGCACAGCGGGGTCCACCCCGATCCCACCTCATAGGTCAGCAGCCGGTCGTCTGAAAACGCCGCCTGAACCGCCTCAATGTGGGCCTGAAAGGTCGCGATGATGTGGTCCTTGTCGTCCAGCCGCCCGTTGAACACCTTTTTCCCCAACCGCGCGCCGATCATGTCTGCGTCCGGGCTGTTGCGCAGGAGCGGCAGGATGGTCCTGTTCATGCTGCGGTACCAGGCCTCGGGATCGCGCACCGACAGGATGATTCTGGCCTTGGGGTAACGGTCGCTCAGCGCGCGCCAGAAATACGCGCCGGGCCAGTCGACCGTTGCCCCGTAACCGGCAAAGGCCACGTCCCAATCGGGCAGGGAGCCATCCATCGCCCTGCGCCACATCGCCACCCGTTCGGGGTGCGGCAGCACCTCGTACATATGATAGCAGGGGCCATGCCCCAGAATCTCCAATGCCTGTTTCAGGGATTCGGTCCCCGTCCGGCCAAACCCCGCGCCAATTACCGAAAGTGCCATGTTCAATCCTTTGTGAGAAAACCGCGCTGTCCGCCGAAATCCGGGCGTTGTGGGAAAGGTTAACGCATATTGGCGGGCTGGCCTAACCTCGGTTGCGGGCGGCCCCTGACGACCCCTGCATCAGGCGCATCGCGGCTATCTCGAAACGGCAGTGGTGTGGCATGTCGTCCGGGTGTAGGGCGGCGTCTGGAATAAAAACACACTCACCAGGAACCCTTTCTATGGAACTCGTAACTCAATCGGCCAGCCTGTTCTGGGCGGCCAATATCACCCTTCGCGCACAGGCGGCCCGGCTTCGGGCGGCGTGGTCGCGTGGCCCCGTCTGCAACTGGACCGAATACCTGCGCGAAACAGCCGATAAATAAGGCCGCACACGGCCTTGCAAGTCTTTAAAGATCAGGGGCGGTTGCCTTTAAGTTCTTTAAGAAAAACGTCAAAGAACCCTGACGCCCGGCGCAGCTCTTGCCAGCTTGCAGCCAAAGCTGTATAGCCCTCCGGTGGTCTTTCGGACCCAGAATCAAAATCAAAAAATGCCGTGGTTGACCCATTACGCTTCGAGGGTCACATCCGGCTTAGGAGAAGCGATATGAAACTGCATGAACTGCACGACAACGAAGGTGCAACAAAACCCCGCAAACGTATTGGCCGTGGTGCCGGTTCGGGCACTGGTAAGACCGGTGGCCGTGGTATCAAGGGGCAGAAATCACGTTCGGGTGTGGCGATCAAAGGCTACGAAGGCGGCCAGATGCCGCTGTACCAACGCCTGCCGAAACGTGGCTTTAACAAGCCGAACCGCAAGAAATTTGCCGTTGTGAATCTGGGGCTTATCCAGAAATTCATCGACGAGGGCAAGATCGACGCCAAGGCGGCGATCACCGAAGACGCGCTGATTGCCAGCGGTCTGGTCCGTCGCAAACTGGACGGTATCCGGGTTCTGGCAAAGGGTGAGTTCAAGTCCAAGGTTGACCTGAACGTGACCGGCGCCTCCAAATCGGCGATCGAAGCTGTGGCAAATGCGGGCGGGTCGCTGACCGTAGCCGCTCAGGACGCCGCCGCCGAATAAGAGGTTGTGGGCGGCGCGTTCGCCGCTTACATCCCTAATAGTTTTCCAAGCGCCGCCTGACCGGAGAACGGTTCTGGCGGCGCTGTGATGAAAGAGACAGGGCATGGCATCAGCAGCAGAGCAAATGGCCGCAAACATGAGCTGGGGCGCTTTTGGTAAAGCGACCGAGCTGCGGCAGCGTATTTTCTTTACCATCGGCCTTTTGATCGTTTACCGACTGGGCACCTATATCCCGGTTCCGGGTATCGATGGCGTTGAACTGCGCCGGTTCATGGAAGATGCAGCCGCAGGCTTGGGCGGCATTTTGCAGATGTTCACCGGCGGCGCCCTGGGCCGTATGGGTATCTTTGCCCTTGGGATCATGCCTTACATTTCGGCCTCGATCATCATTCAGCTTCTGACGGCCATGGTGCCGCAGCTGGAGCAGTTGAAGAAAGAGGGCGAACAGGGCCGCAAGAAAATCACCCAATACACCCGCTATGGCACGGTGTTTCTGGCAACCTTCCAAGCTTACGGTCTGGCGGTCAGCCTGGAAACCGGCGGTCTGGCGGCCGATCCGGGCTGGTTCTTCCGTGCGGCCACGGTGATCACGCTGGTCGGGGGCACTATGTTCCTGATGTGGCTGGGCGAACAGATCACTGCGCGCGGTGTCGGTAACGGTATTTCGCTGATCATCTTTGTTGGCATCGTCGCCGAATTGCCCGCCGCACTGGCGCAGTTCTTTGCCTCGGGCCGCAGCGGTGCGATCAGCCCGGTGGTGATCGTCGGGGTGATGCTGATGGTCGTCGCCACGATCGCCTTTGTGGTGTTCATGGAACGCGCGCTGCGCAAGATTCATATCCAATACCCGCGCCGTCAGGTCGGGATGAAGGTCTATGACGGTCAGTCCAGCCATCTGCCGGTCAAGGTAAACCCGGCGGGCGTTATCCCGGCGATCTTTGCCTCGTCGCTGTTGTTGCTGCCGACCACGATCAGCACATTCTCGGGCTCGCAGACCGGGCCGGTCATGTCGGTGTTGCTGGCCTATTTCGGGCCGGGGCAGCCGCTGTATCTGTTGTTCTTCACGTCGATGATCGTGTTCTTCACGTATTTCTATACCTACAACGTGTCGTTCAAGACCGATGATGTGGCCGACAACCTGAAAAACCAGAACGGCTTTGTTCCCGGTATTCGTCCGGGCAAGCGGACGGCGGAATACCTTGACTATGTGGTCACCCGCGTTCTGGTTCTGGGGTCGGCCTATCTGGCGCTGGTCTGTCTGATGCCCGAGATTTTGCGGTCGCAACTGCAGATCCCGTTCTACTTCGGCGGGACATCGGTTCTGATTGTCGTGTCGGTGACAATGGACACGATCAATCAGGTGCAGTCGCATCTGCTGGCCCATCAGTACGAAGGGCTGATCGAAAAATCTCAGCTGCGGGGCAAACGCCGCGGTAAGAAAGGGACAGCGCGTCGATGAACATCATTCTTCTCGGCCCTCCGGGGGCAGGCAAAGGAACCCAGGCTCACAAGTTGGTGGACGAAAGGGGGATGGTGCAACTGTCGACCGGTGACATGCTGCGCGCGGCGCGTACCTCTGGTACCGACATGGGCAAGCGTGTGGCCGAGGTGATGGATCGCGGCGATCTGGTGACAGACGAGATCGTCATCGGCCTGATCCGCGAGCGGTTGACGGATGGTACGCAGGGCGGCGGATATATTTTTGACGGGTTCCCGCGGACCCTGGCGCAGGCCGATGCGCTGAGTGATCTGATGGCCGAACTGGGGCAGACCCTGGATGCGGTGATCGAGATGCGGGTGGATGACACCGCGTTGGTTGCCCGGATCACAGCACGGTCCACCTGCGGCGACTGCGGCGAGGTGTACAACGATATTTCCAAACCGATCCCGGCCGATGGTAAATGCGCAAATTGCGGTGGCACGGATTTCAAACGCCGCGCGGATGACAATGAGGAAAGCCTGAAAACAAGGCTGCTGGCCTATTACAAGCAGACCTCGCCTCTGGTTGGATATTACCATGCAAAGGGTATGTTGAACTCGGTGAACGGGCTGGGCGATATTGACGCGGTCGCCGGGGCAATCGCATCGGTACTTGACAACGCGTGAAACGGCCCTTGACGGACTGCGGAAAAGGGCATACGCACTGCATCTCGATATAGAATCGTTTGTTGGTTAAGGGCGTCAAGGCTTTTGATCAAAGGGCAAACCGCAAGGGCCCGAAGGCAGCACGCTTTCGGGCTTGCGTTGTGAAAAAAGGTTCCGGTGCTACGGAACCGCAACGAAGAGGAAAGATAGCTTGGCACGTATCGCTGGCGTTAACATTCCGACGGGGAAACGCGTCCCCATCGCTTTGACTTACATCCACGGCATTGGCAACGATGTTGCAAAGAAAATCTGCGAGGCGGTCAACATCGACCTGACTCGTCGTGTGAACGAACTGTCGGATGCCGAAGTTCTGGCCATCCGCGAACACATCGACGCAAACTTCACCGTCGAAGGTGACCTGCGTCGTGAAGTTCAGATGAACATCAAACGTCTGATGGATCTGGGTTGCTATCGCGGCCTGCGCCATCGTCGCAACCTGCCCGTTCGCGGTCAGCGCACGCATACCAATGCGCGCACCCGCAAAGGCCCGGCAAAAGCCATCGCCGGCAAGAAGAAGTAAGGGGAGGTCTGACCTATGGCACGTGAAAAGACGCGCACAAAGCGCAAGGAACGTAAAAACATTGCAGCCGGCGTGGCGCATGTGAACTCGTCGTTCAACAACACCAAAATCCTGATCTCCGATGTGCAGGGCAACGCGATCTCTTGGTCGTCCGCTGGTACAATGGGGTTCAAGGGCTCGCGTAAATCGACCCCCTATGCCGCTCAGATGGCTGCTGAAGACGCAGGCAAAAAGGCACAGGAACACGGCGTGAAAACGCTGGAGGTCGAAGTGCAGGGCCCCGGTTCGGGCCGTGAAAGTGCGCTGCGCGCGCTGGCAGCTGTCGGTTTCAACATCACCTCGATCCGTGATGTGACCCCGATCGCGCACAACGGTTGCCGCCCGCCCAAACGCCGCCGCGTCTGATTTGAGTATACCCCGCTCGGGCCGTGTGTTTTCGCACGGGCCGAGTCCGTCATTTTGAACCTCGGGTGTTTCCGACTGTGGACATGGGCCGGAAACAAGAATTGAGGAGACACGCATGATCCATAAAAACTGGCAGGAACTGATCAAGCCGACACAGCTTGAGGTGAAACCCGGCAATGAACCGGCACGGCAGGCGACCGTCATCGCCGAGCCGCTGGAGCGCGGCTTTGGCCTGACGCTTGGCAACGCGCTGCGTCGCGTTCTGATGTCGTCGCTGCAGGGTGCCGCGATCACCAGCGTGCAGATCGACAATGTTTTGCACGAGTTTTCGTCGATCGCGGGTGTCCGCGAAGACGTGACCGACGTCGTGCTGAACCTGAAAGGCGTTGCCATCCGTATGGAAGTCGAAGGCCCCAAGCGGCTGTCGATTTCGGCGAAGGGCCCGGCGGTTGTGACCGCTGGTCAGATTTCTGAAACGACCGGGATCGAGATTCTGAACAAGGATCACGTCATCTGTCACGTTGACGAAGGCGCCGATCTGTTCATGGAACTGACCGTCAACACCGGCAAAGGCTATGTCGCGGCGGACAAGAACCGCCCCGAAGATGCGCCTATCGGCCTGATCCCGATCGACGCGATCTATTCGCCGGTCAAAAAGGTGGCCTATGACGTGCAGCCGACCCGTGAAGGTCAGGTTCTGGACTATGACAAGGTCACGATGAAGATCGAAACCGATGGCTCGATCTCGCCGGATGACGCCGTGGCCTATGCCGCCCGCATCCTGCAGGATCAACTGTCGATCTTCGTGAACTTCGATGAACCCGAAGCCGCGACTCGTCAGGACGAAGACGATGGTCTGGAATTCAACCCGCTGCTGCTGAAGAAAGTGGACGAGCTGGAACTTTCGGTCCGTTCGGCAAACTGCCTGAAGAACGACAACATCGTATACATCGGCGATCTGATCCAGAAAACCGAAGCGGAAATGCTGCGCACGCCGAACTTCGGCCGCAAATCCTTGAACGAAATCAAGGAAGTGCTGTCGGGCATGGGTCTGCACCTTGGCATGGACGTCGAGGAATGGCCGCCGGAAAACATCGAAGACCTGGCCAAGAAATTCGAAGACCAGTTCTAAGATTGACAGATTGGGGGCCGTGGCGTACATGGCCCCCTTCAAATGCCCGCACAGGCGGGGAACGATCGGGCATAAGCCCCAAGGTGAGCGGCCCAGGACCAGGGATCGCCGGACAAAGCAAAACAGAAGACACTAGGAGAATGACATGCGTCACGCAAAAGGCTATCGCCGCCTGAACCGTACCCACGAGCACCGCAAAGCGCTGTTCGCCAACATGGCCGGTTCGCTTATCGAACACGAACAGATCAAAACCACCCTGCCCAAGGCAAAAGAACTGCGTCCGATCATCGAAAAGATGATCACGCTGGGCAAACGTGGCGATCTGCACGCGCGCCGTCTGGCCGCCAGCAAACTGAAGCAGGACGCCTATGTGGCAAAGCTGTTCGACGTGCTGGGTCCGCGTTACAAAGACCGTCAGGGCGGGTATGTCCGTGTGCTGAAAGCGGGCTTCCGCTATGGCGACATGGCCCCCATGGCCATCATCGAATTCGTTGATCGCGACCAGGATGCAAAGGGCGCCGCAGATCGTGCCCGTCTGGCCGAAACCGAATCAGAAGACTAAGAAAAAACGGGTTATACCGGAACTGAAAACCCCGCCAAATTGGCGGGGTTTTTCATGTATTGTTTACTACGCGACGGTACGCTCTTCCGTACGTGGACATCGTTCAAGTCTTTGAGTAACCTCTTTAATCATCTGCTTCAACTGGGCATCTTCAACCGGTGTGGCGCCGAGAAATTCGAGCATGTCGGCCCGCACATTGTCAGGGAAACGCATCACCTGCGTAAAGAGACTTGGATGTATTGGCTTCACTTGCTGCCCCGATGCCGTTCAGTCGCATTGATAAGGTCAATTTAAGGTTGACTGAATTCTCTGCAACTTGTCTAAAAAGACATGTTCAATAAGCTAGTCTTTGATCGGGAACTTCGAACGTTGGGTGACATGGCACCCGCGGGGTATTTTCTTGGACTCCATATACGGTTCACCTCACCACTTATGTCGTTCCAGACATATGACCCAACTTGGACAGATCACTACACTAACAATGGTTACGTCCTGCGCGATCCCATGACCGCGTGGGGGTTTTGCACCACCGGCTCGACCCGGTGGAGTAATAAAAAAATACCGGACCCGTTCGGCATCTTCAAAGAAGCTGCACGGTATGGATTGAGGTACGGCGTGACGATCTCCTGTGGGCCAATCAGCTCCAGGACCATTGCAAGTGTGGCACGAGCAGATCGGGAATTCGAAGACATTGAAATCGAGGAACTGGAAGCACTGGTTCGTCGGCTTCACGATATTACCGAGCCTCCGCAAAAGCTTACTAAAGCTCAGATCGAAGCGCTAAAATGCATTGCGGATGGCGATAGATATGCGGCAGCTGCCGCAAAGCTGGGGATCTCGGAAAGTGCGCTCAAGGCGCGGCTGACGTCTGCACGTCAGCGGCTCATGTCGCGCACCACTGCCGAAGCCATTCAGCGCGCCAAGGACTACGGGTTGCTCTGAACGGTAATCGCCCTCCGCAAAGTTTAAACTTAACCGACTAAACTTGCCGGAGGCTAATATGCAAACTACCACTCTTTCTTTCGAAAATCTTCACAACCATGGCGAACTTTTCGCGAACATGCTTCGTGCGCGGCGTGAACTGTTCATTGTTCATAACAAGTGGGACCTGCCAGAGGCCCTGGGGATGGAGTATGATCAATACGACACCCCTGCCAGCCGCTGGGTTGTTGTACACGACGAATTGGGTCAGGTACTGGCGGGCAACCGTCTGACGCCCACAACAGCCAAATGCGGTATCTATACCTATATGATCCGCGACGCCCAGAAGGGCCTGTTGGACACCATCCCATCGCATCTTCTGTACGAAGAGGCGCCCGTGGGCGAAACTGTATGGGAAAGTTCGCGACTGTTCGTCGCTCATAACGTACCGGCGCGCATTCGCCGCCGGGTTCATGCACAGTTGGTGCTGGAACTGGCCAAAGCGGCCCGGAACCTGGGCGCAACCCAGTGTCTGACCCTGTTGAATGCAAACTGGCCGCGTTGGGCCGGACGGGTCGGCGTGGATATGACAGCGATGGGCCCGGTCATGGAAATCGACGGGATCAATAATCAGGTCGTTTCCATGAACTTTGCGTCCAACCTGCACTAAGCGCAAAACGGACGCTCCTCCGCCCCACCTTGGGCGGGGGAGCGAACTCTGCCGTTGAACTTGGGGCGATTGCTGCGCATATCTTGATCAAAGAACGCAGGAACAATCGCATGAAACTTGTGACCGCAATCCTTGTTGCCCTCTTTGTTGTGGGGGGCGCCTTGGCCGAGGCGCGTGCGCCCGTATCGCAATCCGAAATCACGCTTAGCTTTGCGCCTGTCGTGCGCCAGTCCGCCCCCGCGGTGGTCAATATCTTTGTCAAACGGGTGGTGGAACAGCGCAGCGCGAACCCCTTTGCCAGCGATCCATTTTTCGATGATTTCTTTGGCAACCTGATGCGCAGCGAACCGCGGGTGCAAAAAACGCTGGGCTCTGGGGTCATCCTGACCAGCGACGGATATGTGGTGTCGAACTATCATGTGGTCGGGCAGGCCACTGAAATCCGCGTGGTCCTGAACGATCAGCGTGAATTCGATGCCGAGGTCCTGTTGGGGGATGAGGAATCCGATCTGGCGATCCTGCGCCTGAAGGATGCCGACGATCTGCCTGCCCTGACCCTGCGCGATTCCGACACGCTGGAGGTGGGCGAACTGGTGCTGGCCATCGGCAACCCCTTTGGCATCGGCCAGACCGTTTCGTCGGGCATTGTGTCGGGCTTGGCGCGGTCGGGCATGTCGGTCGGGCGCGGGCGCGGTTATTTCATTCAGACCGATGCGGCGATCAACCCCGGCAACTCGGGCGGTGCGCTGGTGGATATGCAGGGGCGGCTGGTCGGGATCAACACCGCCATCCTGACCCGGTCGGGCGGGTCCAATGGTATCGGTTTTGCTATCCCCGCGACCTTGGTTCAGCGGTTCCTGGATCAGGCGCAGGCCGGAAACGAACAGTTTGACCGGCCCTGGGCCGGGGTGTCGGCACAGCGGCTTGACGCCGGCATGGCCGAGGCGCTGGGGCTGGATGCGCCCAAAGGTGTTCTGCTGAATGCCCTGCATGAGCTTAGCCCTTTTGCCCTGGCGGGATTGCAGGCCGGGGATGTCATTCTTGACTTGGGTGGCGATGCCGTGAACTCGCCGCAGGGGATGATGTTCCGGCTGTCGTCTGCGGAACTGGGCGCCAAACTGTCCGTGCGCTATCTGCGAAAGGGCAAGCCCCGCCAGACCGAGGTGCAGTTGATGACAGCGCCGGACGATCCCCCGCGCGCGCCGCTGACCCTGCCCGACGACAACCCCTTTGCGGGGCTGGGCGTGGTTCGGATCAACCCGGCTGTTATTTCGGAATTCAGCCTGCCGCTGGGTGCCAAGGGTGTGATGATCGCCGATCCCGGCCCGCTGGGCGCGCGCGCGGGGTTGCGTGGCGGCGATATCCTGTTGCGGGTGAACGATACGGCAATCACCACAGGGCAGGACCTGCTTGCCGCAACCGCAGAACGCACCCGCAGTTGGACCATCGAATATCTGCGCGGGGGGCGGCGCACCGTCCTGCGCTTTCGCAGATGAACGGTTTGGCATAGGGTCCCCGGATGGCCGACCTGTTCGATACCCCCGATCTGTCCTCTGACGCGCCGCGCCCGCTGGCCGATCGGTTGCGCCCGCGCGCCCTGTCAGAGGTGATCGGGCAGGCGCAGGTGCTGGGCCCCGAGGCGCCGCTGGGCGTGATGCTGGCGTCGGGCAGTCTTGGGTCGTTGATCTTCTGGGGGCCGCCGGGGGTGGGCAAGACCACCATCGCGCGGTTGCTGGCCGATGAAACCGACCTGACCTTTATCCAGATCAGTGCGATTTTCACTGGTGTGCCGGAACTGCGCAAAGTCTTCGAAGCGGCCAAGATGCGCCGCGCTAACGGGCAGGGTACCCTGTTGTTCGTGGATGAAATTCACCGCTTCAACAAGGCGCAGCAGGACGGGTTCCTGCCGCATATGGAGGATGGCACGATCCTGTTGGTGGGGGCCACCACCGAAAACCCTTCGTTCGAATTGAACGCCGCTTTGCTTAGCCGGTCACAGGTTCTGGTGCTGGAACGGCTGTCGCTGACCGATCTGGAACTGATGGCCCAACGCGCCGAACATGAACTGGATCGCCCGCTGCCTTTGGACGGGTCCGCGCGCGAAGCTTTGCTGGAAATGGCTGATGGCGACGGCCGGGCCTTGCTGAACCTGATCGAACAGGTGGCGGCGTGGAAAACCGATGCCCCGCTCAGCGCGGATGCCTTGGCCGCGCGATTGATGAAACGCGCCGCGCAATACGACAAATCCGGCGATGCGCATTACAACCTGATCTCGGCGCTGCATAAATCGGTGCGCGGGTCGGACCCGGATGCGGCGCTGTACTGGTTCGCGCGGATGCTGGAGGGCGGCGAAGACCCCCGCTATCTGGCGCGGCGTATCACTCGGATGGCGGTCGAAGACATCGGTCTGGCCGATCCGCAGGCGCAGGCCGTGTGCCTGCAGGGATGGGAAACATACGAACGGCTGGGCAGCCCCGAAGGCGAACTGGCGCTGGCGCAGGCCGTGACCTATCTGGCGCTGGCGCCGAAATCGAATGCGGCCTATGTGGCCTATAAGGCCGCCCGGTCCGCGGCCAAACAGACTGGATCGGAACCGCCGCCCAAACACATCCTGAACGCGCCGACCTCGATGATGAAGGATCAGGGGTATGGCGCGGGCTATGCCTATGATCACGATGCCGAAGACGGGTTTTCCGGCCAGAATTATTTTCCCGAAACCATGAAGCGCCCGGTGCTGTATGCCCCGGTTGAACGGGGCTATGAACGCGAGTTGAAAAAGCGGATGGACTATTTTGCCAAGCTGCGCGCCAAACGGGGCTGAGGGCGGCGTAAATCCGGGCACCGCTTGACAACCGGCGTTGCGCAGGGGACAGAGGCGGCCATGATCTGGACATTAGGACAAGTGGCATTGGGCGGCGCGCTGGGCGCGGTATGCAGGTATCTGACCGGCATCGCCGCTGTGCGCGTGATGGGGCATGGGTTCCCGTGGGGGACGCTGACGGTCAATATCGTCGGGTCGTTCCTGATGGGGGTTCTGGTGGTCGTACTGGCCCGCAAAGGCGGCACCCATCTGGCGCCGCTGCTGATGACCGGCATGCTGGGCGGCTTTACCACGTTTTCGGCGTTTTCGCTGGATGCGATTACCCTGTTTGAACGGGGGCAGACCGGTGTGGCGGCAGGCTATGTCGCGGCCTCGGTCGTGCTGTCACTGATGGCGATTGCGCTGGGCCTTCTGGTCGCGCGAGGAGTATTTGCATGAGCGGCGTTCAGACCCTTGAGGTCACCTCGGACGAGGGCGATCAGCGGCTGGACCGTTGGATTCGTCGCCGGTTCCCGCATATCGCACAGGGCCGTATCGAAAAGATGTGCCGCAAGGGCGAGATTCGCGTGGACGGTGGCCGGGTGAAACCGGCAAGCCGGGTCGAGGTTGGCCAGATGGTCCGCGTGCCGCCACTGCCCGAACCGGGTGAAATCACGGCGCAGGCGCGGTCGACTGTGACTGCGGCTGATGCCGAAATGATCCGGTCCTGCGTGCTGTACCGCGACGATCACGTCATCGCGCTGAACAAACCGCCGGGCCTTCCGACACAGGGCGGCAGCAAACAGACCCGGCATGTGGACGGCATGGCCGAGGCCCTGCGGTTCGGGTTTGAGGAAAAGCCGCGTCTGGTGCATCGCCTGGACAAGGATACATCCGGCGTGCTGCTTCTGGCGCGGACCCGGACCGTGGCCAGCACGCTGACGGCGGCCTTTCGCCACCGCGATACGCGCAAGATTTACTGGGCCGCTGTCGCCGGTCAGCCGACCCCGCGCATGGGCACGATCCGCTTTGGTCTGGTCAAGGCGCCGGGGCATGGCGCGCGGGGCGAGGCGGAAAAGATGCTGTGCATACATCCGCGCGATGTCGACAGCACCGAGGGCGCCAAACGCGCCACCACCGATTATGCGGTTCTGACCTCGCTTGCCAAACGCGCGTCCTGGGTGGCGCTGGTGCCGATCACCGGACGGACCCACCAATTGCGCGCGCATATGGCCGAATTCGGACACCCGATCATCGGTGACGGCAAATACGGCGGTTCGGGTCAGGAAAACCTGGGCGATGGCTGGGGCGCGCAGCTGGGTGGCGATATCAGCCGCAAGCTGCACCTGCACGCGCGGTATCTAAGCCTGCCGCATCCGGTGACCGGGGCGATGTTGCAGATCACCGCCCCCTTGCCCGCGCATATGAAAAAGACCTGGGATTTTGTCGGCTGGCACGAATCCGATTTCCCGGTCGATCCGTTCGAGGAAGAGATGTAATGCCTCCCTTGCGGCTGGTGGTGTTCGATATGGACGGCACCTTGATCGATAGTCAGGATTTCATCGTCGAAGCGATGCAGCGCGCCTTTGCCGCGATGGGGCAGGCCGCGCCGGCGCGGGCCGATATCCTGTCGATTGTTGGCCTGTCGCTGCCACAGGCGGTTGCGCGGCTGGCCCCGGATATGGATGCCGCTGCCGTGGCCGAAGGCACGGCACAGTATAAACAGGCCTTCATCGACCTGCGCGCCGCGCGCGGTGGCGAAGCGGCGGCGCCGATGTATGACGGCGCCCGCGCGGCACTGGAAACGCTGCATGCGCGCGATGAGGTGTTTCTGGGCGTGGCCACCGGCAAGGCGCGCCGGGGGCTGGATCACGCGTACCACGCCCATGACATCGGGCATTTCTTTCACACCAGCCAGACGGCGGACGATCACCCGTCCAAACCGCACCCTTCGATGTTGACCCGAACCCTGGCCGATACCGGGGTCGAGCCATCGCAGGCGGTCATGATCGGGGACACCACATTCGATATTGAAATGGGCCGCGCGGCCGGATTTCGCACGATTGGCGTCAGTTGGGGATATCACCCGGTGGCGGCTTTGCATGCGGCCGGGGCGGATGTCGTGATCGACAGTTTCGACGGGCTGGACCCGGTATTGGCGCAGTTTTGGGGCACGGCAGGATGAGCGGTTGGACAGCGAAACGGTTTTGGGCTGACACCACGGTCGAGACCGAGGAAAACGGGTTTTCCGTCCGGCTGGATGGGCGGGCCGTCAAAACCCCGGCAAAGACCGCGCTGATCGTGCCAACCCGCGCCATGGCCGAAGCGATCGAGACCGAATGGCAGGCGCAGGGCGAAAAGATCGACCCGCTGACGATGCCGGTCACACGCTCGGCCAACGCCGCACTGGACAAGGTCACCCCGCAGAAATCCGAGGTCGCGGATCTGATCGCGGCTTACGGCGAAACCGATCTGCTGTGTTACCGGGCCGATGGGCCCACCGGTCTTGTCGCCCGGCAGGCCGAAGCGTGGGATTCGTTGCTGGACTGGGCTGAACAGGCCTTGGGCGCGCGGTTGGCGCAAACGGTAGGCGTGATCCCTGTCGAACAACCCCCGGCCAGCGTCGCACGATTGCGTGAACACGTCGGGGCGTTGACGCCGTTCGAATTGACCGCGTTACACGATCTTGTGGGCATGTCGGGGTCGCTGATCATCGGGTTCGCCGCCATTCACGGCTGGGCAGAGCCGGACGAGCTGTGGCGCCGGTCCAGAATCGATGAGACCTGGCAAGAAGAACAATGGGGCGTTGACGTTGAGGCAAGCGAGCTTGCCGACCGCAAAAAGACTGACTTTGTTCATGCTTTGCGGTTCTATCGTTTGGCAGGCGAAAGCGTTTAATCCGTCGTTTGGGAACGGTTTCGCCATCCAAAGGGGCGATTCACCTTTGTTCCGCCGGTAAATCTATCAAATGCGTTAAAAAACGACTGCGCTCTTGACGTTCTACGATGAATTTGCCCAAACTTATGGCGCCGAGGGGGACAGCCCTCGCAAATCAACACCCGCTGCTTGCGGTCGAAAAGAAAAACGGCCTGAGTGGGTGGATCATCAGGAAGAGGTAAACATGAAAAAAACCGTATTTTTGGGCGCGCTGACCGTCGCCGGCCTGGCCGCTGGCGCTTCGGCTGCTGCGACGCTGGACGACGTGAAGGCCCGCGGCAAGCTGAACTGTGGCGTGACCACCGGCCTTGTCGGCTTTGCCGCGCCGGACGCAAACGGTGAGTGGAAAGGTTTTGACGTAGGCGTCTGCCGCGCTGTGGCGGCTGCCGTGTTTGGTGACCCGACCGCGGTCGAGTTTGTGCCAACAACCGGTAAAACCCGCTTTACCGCGCTGGCGTCTGGCGAAATCGACATGCTGGCCCGTAACACCACCTGGACCTTCTCGCGCGACGTCGACCTCAAGTTCGAATTCGTTGGCGTGAACTACTATGACGGTCAGGGCTTCATGGTTCCCAAGGATCTGGGCGTGGGTTCGGCCAAGGATCTGGACGGCGCCACAGTCTGCATCCAGACCGGCACCACAACCGAGCTGAACCTGGCCGACTTCTTCCGTGCCAACAACATCAGCTATGAGCCGGTTCCGATCGAAACCAACGCCGAAGCACAGCAGCAGTACCTTGCCGGTGCCTGCGACGTTTACACAACCGACGCCTCGGGTCTGGCCGCGACACGCGCCACATTCGAAGATCCGGCCGCACATGTTCTGTTGCCTGAAATCGTATCCAAAGAGCCGCTGGGCCCGCTGGTACGTCACGGTGACAACGAATGGGCGGATGTTGTGCGCTGGTCGCTGAACGCGCTGATCGCTGCGGAAGAAATGGGCATCACTTCGGCCAACGTCGAAGAGCTGTCCGCTGGCACCAACAACCCGGAAGTTAACCGTATTCTGGGCACCGAGGGCAATCTGGGCGAGATGCTGGGTCTGTCCGCAGACTGGGCGAAAAACGCCATCATGGCGGGTGGCAACTATGCCGAGCTGTTCGAAAAGAACATCGGTGAAACCACTCCGATCGGTCTGGCTCGTGGTCTGAACGCACAGTGGACCGATGGCGGCCTGCTGTACTCGCCACCGTTCCGGTAAATAAATCAAGTTGAAGGGCGCGGGACACTCCGCGCCCTTCTCCTATCTACGGTTGTTACAATAAAGAAAATACCCGGACGCCCTGATGCGCGAAACGACATCAAAGGGAACAGTTCCGGGGAAAACGGGGAATACCTTATGACCACTCTTACCGACCCTCCCAGGGCGGGGTTTCGCCTGTATTTGCTGTTCAATGACACGCGCTACCGGTCGCTCACGTTTCAGGCCATTGCGCTAATGCTGCTGATTTTTGCATTTGCGTATCTGGGCAGTAACCTGTTCAGAAACCTGACGGCTGCGGGACTTAACATTTCCTATGACTTTCTGGGAAGCTCAGCGGGATATGACATCAATCAGCGTCTGATTGAATATGACAGCCAATCCACTAACGCACGCGCTGCCGTTGTCGGTATCCTCAATACGCTTCTGGTTGCCTTTCTGGCCTGTGTGACCGCCACAATCTTTGGTGTGATCGCCGGGGTGTTGCGGCTGTCCAACAATTGGCTCGTCTCTAAATTGATGGCGTTTTACGTCGAGATTTTCCGGAACATCCCCGTTCTTATCTGGATTATTATCATATTCACGATCATGACGGCCGTTTTGCCTGGGCCGAATAAGTTTCGTGGTGATTCAGCAACCGCATCAATGGTGCTGGATATGTTTGCCTTCACCAATCGCGGTATTTACGTGCCAGCCCCGACCTGGGGGGCGGGCTCGAGTATCCTCGTGCTCACCTTTATCGCGTCGATAGCCGGTATTTTTGCGTATCGTCGGTATACCACGAAATTGCTTTATGATACTGGCCGTCTGCTGCCGGTGTTTTGGCCCAGCATCGCCCTGCTGCTGATGCCGACGATTCTGATGTATTTCGTTCTGGGCAGACCTGTAGGTCTGGACTTGCCAGAGCTGAGAGGCTTCAACTTTCAGGGCGGTCTTAAGATTGGCGGACCGCTGATCGCGCTGTGGTTCGCGTTGTCAGTTTATACTGGCGCATTCATTGCCGAAAATGTACGTGCAGGTATTCAATCTGTGTCCAAAGGCCAGACCGAGGCTGCCTTGGCGCTTGGATTGCGACCGGGCAGAGTGATGAACCTTGTGGTCCTGCCTCAGGCGCTTCGGGTGATCATCCCGCCGCTCATTTCGCAATTCCTCAACATCACCAAGAACTCATCTCTTGCGATTGCCGTTGGATATGCTGACGTAACCGCAACCTTGGGGGGGATCACCCTTAATCAGACTGGTCGCGCCATAGAATGCGTCGTTCTTTTGATGTTGTTTTATCTCACGATCTCGCTGTCGATCTCGGCAATCATGAACGTATATAACAACTCTGTTAAGTTGAAGGAGCGCTGAGATATGTCAAATTTCCAGACAAATCCGGTTGCCTTTGTGCGCGAGGGCATGATTCCGTCAGCGCCTCCGCCATATACAGCGGGCGGACCAATAAAATGGCTGCGTGAGAATTTGTTTGCAACGCCTGCAAATGCGCTGCTGACAATTGTCGCAGCCTATGTCATCTATCTGGTACTCGCCTCGACCTTGCCATGGGTGTTGAATGGCGTCTGGACAGCTAACAGCCTCGCGGAATGCAGGGAAATCCTGAACGGTACGTCAGGTGCATGTCTCGCGGTTTTGACAGAACGCTGGCCGCAACTTCTATTCGGTTTCAAATATCCCTCGGATCAATACTGGCGTCCAGCTCTGGCCTTCGCGTTGCTCTTTGTTGCGGTGGCTCCGGTGCTGTTTTTTGATCTGCCACGCAAATTGCTGACCATTACGGCGTTGTATCCGTTCGTTGCGTTTTGGCTAATCTGGGGGGGGACTATTCTGGCGCCGATCCTTGCACTGGTCGGGTGCGTTGGTGGTTATTTGGTCTATCAGAGGTTCGTGAAAGGGAGCTTTGCCATTGGTTTTTTCGGCGGAATTGCAGCGGCTTTCGTCATCTGGATGGTTGGCGGCGCATTGATCCCCGATGGCGCGTCTGAAAACAGTATACTAACTGCTATACCAAGCCGTGATCTTGGTGGTTTCATGCTGAACATGATGTTGGGCGTCACTTGCGTGTCGTTGTCGATTCCGATCGGCATTGCATTGGCGCTTGGCCGTCAATCCAGATTGCCCTTGATCAAGATCATCTGCGTGGTTTTCATTGAATTCATCCGGGGTGTGCCCTTGATCACATTGCTTTTCGTGGCGAATGTGATGCTGGCGTATTTCTTTCCGCCGAACTCTTCGGTGGATTTGTTCCTGCGTGTGGTGATTATGATCACCATGTTCTCGGCGGCCTATATCGCCGAAGTGATCCGGGGCGGTCTGGCGGCGTTGCCAACCGGGCAATACGAGGCGGCAAACTCGCTGGGTCTCGACTATGCTCAGGCAATGCGACTGATCATTCTGCCGCAAGCGCTCAAAATCTCGATACCCGGGATCGTGAACGTTGCGGTCGGGCTGTTCAAAGATACCACGCTTGTTTCGGTCATTTCGATGTTCGATCTGCTGGGGATGATCCGTGGTCCGATTCTGGCATCGACTGAATGGAACGGCGTGTACTGGGAACTCTTGGGCTTTGCCGCGCTTCTGTTCTTCGTCGTTTGCTACGGCATTTCCCAATATTCACAATGGCTTGAACGTCGCCTCGCGACCGGCCACCGATAAGGAGCCTGATCATGGCTGAAGCACAACTGAAAGTTTCGGATGAGATCGCAATCACCATCCAGAACATGAACAAATGGTACGGGGCGTTTCACGTTCTACGCGATATTGATTTGACAGTGAACCGCGGTGAACGGATTGTCATTTGTGGCCCTTCGGGGTCGGGTAAATCAACATTGATCCGGTGTATCAACGCGCTGGAAGAACACCAGAAGGGGACGATTACCGTTGATGGCATATTGCTGTCGTCGGATCTGAAAAACATCGACAAGATTCGGTCCGAGGTTGGCATGTGCTTTCAGCACTTCAACCTGTTCCCGCATCTGACCATTCTGGAAAACTGCACGCTGGCCCCGATCTGGGTGCGCAAGACGCCCAAGAAAGAGGCCGAAGAAACGGCGATGCATTTCCTGGAAAAGGTGAAGATTCCGGAACAGGCCGATAAATACCCCGGGCAACTGTCGGGTGGTCAGCAACAGCGGGTGGCGATTGCCCGGTCGCTGTGCATGAAGCCGCGGATCATGCTGTTTGACGAACCTACATCGGCGCTGGACCCCGAGATGATCAAAGAGGTGCTGGACACCATGATCGAGCTGGCCGAGGAAGGCATGACCATGCTGTGCGTGACCCACGAAATGGGCTTTGCCCGCCAGGTCGCCAACCGCGTGATCTTTATGGATGCGGGGCAGATCGTGGAACAGAACGAACCGGAAGAGTTCTTCAACAACCCGAAATCGGACCGGACCAAACTGTTCCTGAGCCAGATTCTGGGGCACTGAACAAACCCAGCATATGAAGTGAAGACCCCGGCCATTGCGCCGGGGTTTTTTATTCCGGATCGGGCAGGTCGCGGGGCACGATGAAATCCACCACCCGGCCGCTGCCGGGGGTGACATCGGCCCATTCGGCGGCATCGAATTCGGCAACCAATGTGGCGCAGGTCGGGAAATCGCTGAATCGTGGATGATCGGCGGGGCGTGCCACCAACTGCCGCGCAAAACTGGCAATTCCGGGGTTGTGGCCCAGCATCAGCACCGGGTCGGCGGCGCAGCTGTGCAGGACCGCCAGCATCTGGCCGGGTGCGGCGTGATAAAGCGCCGGATCGCGCCGGACCAGCACGCCGTCAGGAAAGGCGGGGGCCATGCGTTCCCATGTTTCCAGCGTGCGCCGGGCGGTGGAACTGACCACTTCGGCAGGCAGATGCCCCGATGCCATCAGCCAGTTCGCAATCGCCGGTGCCGCGCGCTGACCGCGTTTGTTCAGAGGCCGATCATGATCGGATTGAAGCGGATCATCCCAGCTGGATTTCGCATGGCGGGTCAGGATCAGGCAAAGTGTCATCGGTGGAACGCAGCCATATGGAATGCAGATTGTTCGGCCATCCTGCCATAGCTTTGGCTTTGGGGACAGGCCCTGCGGACGGCGCAGCCTGCGCTCATGCAGCCGTGCCCCGCCGCGTCGTTCAGATAGCCGTGACAGGCGTTCAGATCGTATCCTGCACTGTCCAACGCACCCACTGGGCAGGCCGAAAGGCAGGGCCGTTCGGCGCAGGTGTCGCAGGGGGTGGATGTGGGGGGCGGCAGGTCGATCCGGTGATCAAACGCCAGCGCCCCGCGATAGGATACGAACAAACCGGCACGATCATGCACCAACAGGGTGACCGGTGACGACCACGCCCGCCCGCTGCGCAGGGCCCAGCCGATAAACGGCTGAAACGGCGGGCCGCCAAAGGGGTAAAGCGGTGTCGCCCCCAGGTCGGTGGCCAGTTGGTCAATAACCCGCTGCGACCAGCGATCCATCGGATCGGGGGCGCTGTCCTGAAATTCGGGTGTGGCGGTTACGGCGGGCCAGAAACCCGGTTCACGGGGACCCAGCAAGATCAGGGTTTCGGTGCCTGAGGGGGCGTTGTCACCAGGCACCGGATGAAACCCGCCAAAGATATCCAGATGCTGTACCTGCGCTGCCTGTTCGATGTCGGCATAGCCGGGCACCTGATCAGTCTGCCCGGATGATGCTGCCTGCGCCGTGCTCGGTGAAGAGTTCCAGCAAACAGGCGTTGGGCGCCCGCCCGTCCAGAATGACCACGGCGCGCACCCCGCCTTCGATTGCCGTCAGCGCGGTTTCGGTTTTGGGGATCATGCCGCCCGCGATCACGCCTTCGGCGGTCAGCCGTTTGATGTGATCCACGGTCAGGTCGGTGATGACCGACCCGGTGGAATCCTTCACGCCGGCCACATCGGTCAGCAGCAACAGCCGGTCGGCCTTCAGCGCGCTGGCAATCGCGCCTGCCGCCGTGTCGCCGTTGATATTGAACGTTTCGCCATCCTGACCGGTGCCCAGGGGGGCGACAACCGGGATCATCTCGGCGGCGAAGAGGGTGCGCAAAACGGTGGGGTTCACCTGCGACGGTGTGCCGACAAAGCCCAGCTTCGGGTCCGTCTGCGTGCAGACCATCAGATCGGCGTCCTTGCCCGACAGGCCGACCGCCTTGCCGCCCTGCGCGTTGATCGCCTGAACGATGCGTTTGTTCACCATTCCGGACAGCACCATTTCCACGACCTTGACCGCATCGGCATCGGTCACCCGTTTGCCGTTCACGAATTCGGAATGGATATCCAGCTTGTCCAGCATCTCGTTGATCATCGGGCCGCCGCCATGCACGATCACCGGGTTTATGCCGACCTGCTGCATCAGCACGATATCGCGGGCAAAGCTGTCCATCGCGGCGTCGTCGCCCATGGCGTTGCCACCGAATTTGATGACCACAACTGAATCATCATAGCGTTGCAGGTAGGGGAGCGCCTCGGACAGGGTCCGGGCGGTGGCGATCCAATCGCGGTTCATGGCGTTCTGCTTTTTCATTTGCGGCGTCCTTGGACCGCTTTGGTAGACCGCCGCGCCGGGTACGGCAAGGGATTAGACGAGGCGCGTTCCGCCAGAGCGCCCCGCAACACCTTGAAAGCGCGCAAAAGAACAGATGATTTCGGACGTTTCAGGACGGGATGGCGATATCCCCGCGGCCCGTGAAGGTCGGGGGATATCGTCCGGATCAGGAAAACACCGCCGTCAGCGCGCGGTCGATCGAGGCGGTGATCTGATCGATATCGTCGGGCGTGGCGATCAGCGCGGGGGACAGGCACAGGGTGTTGTTCAGCCCCGGCAGCGACCGGTTGGTCGCCCCGATGATCACGCCCTGGGCCATGCAATCGGCCACCACGGCCTGCACCATCTTTTCATCGACGGGTTCCTTGGTGGTGCGATCCGATACCAGCTCGGCGCCGACAAACAGGCCCTTGCCGCGCACGTCGCCGATCACGCGATGTTTGTCCTGCAGCGCATACAGGTTGTCCATCAGGCGCGCGCCCATGGCATTGGTATTGGCCAACAGCCCTTCGTTTTCGATGATCACCATGTTTTCCAGCGCGGCGGCGGGTCCTGCCGCGCATCCCCCAAAGGTCGAGATATCGCGGAAATAGCCCATCGGGTCGGCGGCATCGTCCTTGAACATGTCAAATACGGCCTCGGTCGTGACGGTGCAGGATATCGCGGCATAGCCCGAGGCGACGCCTTTGGCCATCGTCACGAAATCCGGTTTCACGCCGTAATGCTGATAGCCGAACCATTCGCCGGTGCGACCCACGCCGCAGACCACTTCGTCGATATGGATCAGGATGTCATATTTGGCGCAGATTTCCTGAACGCGTTCCCAATAGCCTTGCGGCGGGGTGATGACGCCACCGCCTGCGGTGATCGGTTCCAGACAGATCGCACCGACCGTATCGGGGCCTTCGCGCAGGATCACATCCTCGATCGCATTGGCCGCCGCGATGCCGTAATCGGCGGCATCGGGGTATTGGTTGCGGTATTCCAGACAATGGGGCACCTCGACAAAGCCCGGCGTATAGGGGCCGTATTGCGCGGCGCGCTGGGGCTGTCCGCCCGCCGACAGGGCGGTGATGGTGGTGCCATGATAATCCCGTTCGCGGAACAGGATCTTGTGCTTGCGGCCACCGTGGTGGCGATGGGCGATCTGGCGCACCATCTTGAACACTTTTTCATTCGCCTCGGAGCCCGAGTTTGAATAATAGACCCGGCTCATCCCCGGCATCTTTTCAATCAGGCGTTTTGCAAAGCGCGACCCGGGGATCGAGCCCGCCGAATTGGCGAAATAGTTCATTTTGACCAGCTGGTCGCGCACCGCATCGGCAATCGATTCGCGGCCATAGCCGACGTTCACGGTCCAGACGCCGCCCGAAACCGCATCCAGATGCTCTTTGCCGGTGGCATCCCAGACGCGCATTCCCTTGCCTTCGACGATCACGCGGGGATCGTTTGTTTCCAGCGATTTATGCTGCAGCAGGTGGTGCCAAAGATGATTGCGATCAGCCTCAATCACATCGGAAATGTCATTTATAGGTAGTGTCGTGTCCATGGCGCAGACTCCTGAAACGAAAGAAGGACCCGGAGCACGCAGGCAAACCAGCGTCTCGCAGAGTTATAAATCTGCACGGAATATGACCTTATAATAGGGCCAGTATCCAAGTTGCGATAAGTCCAGACCAACGCTTTTGTTGTCAGAAGGGGAAAACCGCCCGTAAGCTTTTGTTACGTTGCTGTCGTGGTACGCTGAACTGCAGGGCATGACGTGCGATGCTATCGGGATTCAATATAATGCGAAGCAAAGATTTCGCAGGATAAAACTCAACATGGAGAGAACCAAAATGACACTTACGTCAAAGCTCATGAGCGCGGCTGCGGGTATCGCGATGCTGACGGGGGCACAAGCGGCCTTTGCGGCGGATGAAATCACGGTCGCCTATTTCCTCGAATGGCCGATGCCTTTCCAATACGCAAAAGCAACCGGCCTGTACGAAGAGGAGCTGGGCGTCAAAATCAATTGGGTGTCTTTCGACGCGGGCACGGCGATGTCGGCGGCGATGGCGTCGGGCGATGTGCAGATTTCGGTCAGCCAGGGTGTGCCGCCGTTCGTTGTGGCCGCTTCCGCCGGTCAGGACCTGAAGGTGGTCGATGTCGCCGTCAGCTATTCCGAGAATGACAATTGTGTCGTCGCCTCCGCGCTGGAGATCGACAAGGACAGCGCGGGCGAACTGGCCGGTAAAAAGGTCGGTGTTCCGATCGGGACCGCCGCGCATTTCGGGTTCCTGCGGCAGATGGACCATTTCGGTGTCGATATCGGAACGATGGAAATCGTCGACATGGCCCCGCCAGAGGGTGCGGCGGCCTTCGCGCAGGGCAATCTGGATATGGTCTGCGGCTGGGGCGGTGCGCTGCGCCGGATGAAGGAACATGGCAACGTGCTGTTGACCGGCGCCGAAAAGGAAGAGCTGGGCATTCTGGTGTTCGACGTGACCTCGGCCCCGGCGGATTTCGTGGCTGAAGAATCCGAGCTGTTGGCGAAGTTCCTGAAAGTCACGGCGGATATGAACGCCATGTGGAATTCGGGCGAGAACACCGACAAAATGCTGCCTGTGATCGCCAAGGACGCAGGCATGGACGAAGCTGAAACCGCGGCCACGATCGCCACCTTCACCTTCCCGTCGGTCGACGAGCAGTTGAATGAAAAATGGTTGGGCGGCGGCGCGCAAAGCTTTATGGGCGGTGTTGCCGATGTCTTTAAAACCGCAGGCAGCATTCCCGGAGTGCTGGACACTTATACGGATGCCGTTGATGTCGGACCGTTGACCGCTGCAAGCGGCATGTAAGCCGGTTTTGCCAGCAAACGGGGCAGCATTCGGATGCTGCCCCAGCATTTCATCTTTTAAAAATTGGAACCTGCCATGACGGGACTCTCGATAGAGAACATTTCCATGCGGTTCGATCTTCCCAACGGTGGCTATGTTCAGGCGCTGAAAGATGTGTCGCTGACGCTGAAGAAGGGCGAACTATTGTCGGTACTGGGGCCTTCGGGCTGTGGCAAAACGACGTTGCTGAACATTCTGGCGGGCTTTCTGGCCCCGACCGAAGGGCAGATCGTGCTGAACGGGCATACGGTTCAGGGACCGGACGCCGAGCGCGGCATGGTGTTCCAGAAAGGCGCGCTGTTCGAATGGATGAGCGTGCGGGAAAACGTTGATTTCGGCCCCCGGATGAAAGGGATGCCAAAGGCCGAGCGTGACAAGATTTCCAATCACCTGCTGGATATCGTCGGCTTGCAGGACTTCAAGGAAAAGGCGGTTTATGAACTGTCGGGCGGGATGCAGCAACGCGTGGCGCTGGCCCGTTGTCTTGCCAATGACCCGGATGTGATCCTGATGGACGAACCGCTGGGCGCGCTGGATGCGCTGACCCGCGAAAAGATGCAAGGCCTGGTGCTGAAGCTGTGGAAAGAGACCGGCAAGACCGTGATCCTGATCACCCATTCGGTCGAAGAGGCGCTGTTGCTGGGCGAACGCCTGTTGGTGATGGCGCCGCGTCCGGGCCGCATTCACAAGGAATACAAGCTGCCCTTTGCCGAACTTGGCGTGAATGCCGATCTGCGGGACGTCAAGAAAAGCGACAGCTTCAGCGAAACCCGCGATGAAATCCTGTCGATGATCTGGGAAATGGAAGAAGAGATCATGGGCCGGACGGAGGACGCGGCATGACCGGCATCCTGATCCTGCTGATCTATATCGGGCTGTTTGTTGCGGGCATGTTTGCGGTGGCGGCCTTTCGCAAGACCCGGGCCGAGAAACACGATTTCACCAGTCTGAAAACCGTGACCTTCGGCGATGAAAGTGCTGTCCGCCCGGATCGCGCGGCCTCGATCATCTCGATTGTCGTGATCTTTCTGATCTGGGGGGCGTTCACGGGCTCGAAAATCTCGCCCATTCATGTGCCGGGTCCGTTTGTTGGCGAAACCGGGTTTACCTATACCGCGCAGAATGCGGCGGGCGAAACCGATGACGCCGAGGTGCGCGTTGTCGTGCATAAGGTCGGCGATGCGGTGGATGTGCCTGAGGTCGTGGCCGGTGATGGCTTTGCCAAAGGGGACGCGTTTAAGCTGGGGGCCTGGCGCTCAAAGCTGTTGAAACCCCAAAGCAACGACGAGGGGTCCAAGGAAGACGGGTTTGTCATCACCGCAGTGGATGGCAAGCCGATCAGCCCCGGCGATACCGTCAAACTTGCGGATGGCAAGGTCACGATGACCGCTAAGGGATCGCTGAACTTCACCCCCAAGAAGGGGCTGCAGATGGAGCCGATCTGGATGCCCTCGCCCGAGGCGGTGGTCAGCCGGTTCTTTGAAATTGCGCGCGACGGGTATCAGAATTTTACCCTGTGGCAGCATCTGGGCTGGTCGCTGGCGCGGGTTGTCGCCGGATTTATCACCGGCTCGCTTATCGGTATTCCGCTTGGCTATGCGATGGGGCTGTCGGGGTGGTTCCGGGGGTGGTTCGACCCGATCGTGGAATTCATGCGCCCGGTGCCGCCCCTGGCGCTGATCCCGCTGGTGATCATCTGGTTCGGCATCTGGGAAACCGGCAAGATTGTCCTGCTGTTCCTTGCGGCCCTTTGGATCATGACGATTGCGGCGCGGGCCGGTGTGTCGGGCGTGAATATCAGCAAGGTGCACGCGGCCTATTCGCTGGGTGCCTCGCGCTGGCAGATCCTGCGCCATGTGATCGTGCCCAACAGCCTGCCGGAAATCTTCACCGGCGCGCGGGTGGCGATGGGCGTGTGCTGGGGCACGGTTGTGGCGGCCGAACTGGTTGCGGCACAGAAAGGTGCGGGGATGATGATTATCGCCGCGTCCAAGTTCCAGCTGACCGACATCGTGATCATGGGGATCATCCTGATCGGCGTCATCGGCTATGGCATCGACATCCTGATGCGGATGGCCGAAAAATGGCTGGTGCCGTGGAAAGGCCGCAGCTAGGCGATCCTTTTAACGAAGACCTGCAGAGGCCGTCCGTACTTGGGCGGCCTTTGTGTTTTTGCGGACAGTTCTCAGCCCCGGCATTCCCTGTTAGAAACGGATCGCCGTGTTCGGCGGCACAGGCAATCAGGAAACCGGCGGGACATGAACGATACAGGCGCTTTGTCAAACGGCCCCCGTTTCCGGCGGGACCCGCGGGCGCGGTTCCATTTTCATGGCCGTTTTGCATCGCCGGTGTCCCCGCAACGGGGCGGGGGGCTTTGGTTTATTCCGGAGGGTGATCCAGGTTCTGCGGTGGATCATACTTTTGAGGCGATCAGGGCCGGTGCCGAATTCTGCGTGACGGGCCGGTTGCCAGACACTCTGGCGGATCAGCCAAACCCGGCGCAGACGGTCCCCCGGTTTCAATGTATGAGTTCCGGCACCACCGGACAGCCGCGCCGGATACGCCGGTCGCAGGCGTCGTGGATCGCCAGCTTTGGGATCAATGCGGGTATGTTCGATCTGACCGACGCGGATCGCTATGGCGTGCTGGGTCAGCTTGGCCATTCACTGACGCTGTATGCCGTGATGGAGGCGGCGCATCTGGGCGCGGATGTCCATGGGGTGCACGGGATGCGCCCCGACCACGCGCTGGCGGCTTTGAAGGCACAGGGGATCACGGTGCTTTATGCTACGCCGACGCAGTTGCGCCAGCTGTTGGCGGCTGGCGATGGCCGAACAGAGCTGTCTTGTCTGCGGTTGGTGCTGTGTGGCGGCGGCAAACTGGACGCGGCCACCCGCGCGGGTCTTGCGGGTCTGTGCCCCGGGGCGGCGGTGCATGAATTCTATGGCGCGTCAGAGACCAGTTTCATCACCCTGTCGGGCCCTGAAACCCCGGCGGGCTCTGTTGGCCGGGCCTATCCCGGTGTGGAAATTCATATCCGCGACCCGCAGGGGGTTGCGACATCGGAAACCGGCGAGGTTTGGGTCAAAAGCCCCTATCTTTTCACCGCATACGCCAGCGGACCCGCCGGGGATACCCGGTGGCGCGACGGGTTTCTGAGCGTTGGGGAAATGGGACATCTTGATCCCAAGGGCCATCTTTTTCTGGCTGGGCGCAAAGGGCGGATGGTGACGATTGCCGACCAGAATGTGTTCCCCGAAGAGGTCGAACAGACCCTGCTGGCCGATCCGGCGGTTGGGCAGTGCGTCGTGCTGCCCCGCGCCGATGACAGGCGCGGGCATGTGCTGATCGCGGTGGTGGCGGGGGAGGGGACAGAGGCTTTGCGCCAGCACTTGCTGCACTCCTGCCGCCGGGCGCTGGCTCCGCTGAAAGCCCCGCGCGAAGTGTATTTCATGCCCGATTTCCCACTGCTTGCCTCGGGCAAACCCGACATTCAGGCGATCACCGCCCATGTGGATGGGGGCTTGCCATGAGCAGCTTCATCATTGCCGCGAAACGCACGGCGGTGGCACCCCGGGGCGGCGCCCTGTCGCGGCAGGAGTTGCACCAGTTGGGCGCGCCGGTGGTGCAGGCCTGTCTGGCACAGGCCGGTATCGCGCCGGAAGAGGTGGACGAGCTGATTGCGGGCAACGCGCTGGGCGCTGGCGGCAACCCCGCGCGGCTGGTGGCGCTGGCCGCCGGTCTGCCCGAGGCGGTGGCGGGGCTGAGCATCGACCGGCAATGTTGCGGCGGGCTGGACGCCCTGTTGCTGGCCGATGCGATGATCCGATCAGGGCAGACGCAGATCGTTGTGGCCGGTGGCGTCGAAAGCTATTCACGCCGCCCCCTGCGGTTTCGCACTGCGCCGGATGGTGGTGGCGCGCAGGCCTATGATCAGCCGCCTTTTGTGCCCTGGCCCGACCGCGACCCGGATATGGCCGTGGCAGCCGACCAATTGGCCCGCGAGATGAATATCTCTGGCGGTGAACAGATGGCCTGGGCGGTCGAAAGCCACCGCAAGGCGCTTTCGGCACGCGATCAACTGACGGCCGAGATCGTGCCCGTGGCAGAGGCAGCGCAGGACAGTTTTGCCCGCGCCCTGACGCCCGCCCTTTGCGCGCGGGCCAAGACCATCACCGGCACGATCACGGCGGCCAATGCGGCCGTGGCGGCGGATGCGGCGGCCTTTTGTGTGGTGGTGTCCGAAGATGTCGCCATGCGTCTGGGCCGGTTCGCCGTGCGCGTGGTGGGCGGACGGACGATGGGGGACAGGCCGGAACTGCCGGGGCTGGCGCCGGTGGCCGCGCTGAACGCGGTGTTGCAGGCCCATGGCTGTGCGCCGCAAACACTGACCGTGGCCGAGATAATGGAGGCTTACGCCGTGCAGGCCATCGCTTGCGTTCAGGGGGCCGGGATCGACCCCGCGATCACCAACCCCGGGGGCGGGGCGCTGGCGCGGGGGCATCCGATCGGGGCCTCGGGCGCCATTCTGGCGGTTCGGCTGTATCGTGAGTTGCAGGCGCGGGGCGGGCACGGCGTGGCCGCCATCGCCGCCGCAGGCGGTTTGGGCACCGCGCTGTTGCTGGAAGCTTAGTCGCCAAAGCCCCGAAGGCTGGCATAATCGTTCAGCGGCGCGCGCTCGGTGCGGACGGAATTGACCGGCGCATCCGGGTCCGGGCGCCCCAGCGCAATTCCGCAGACCACCATCTGATCGCCGGGCAGGTCCAGCGTGGCGTGCACCACATCGGCATGGTGGGCCAGCGCGCCGATCCCGCTGGTGGCATAGCCGCGGCTTTCGGCGGCCACGAAAAACGCCATCAGCGCCATGCCCAGATCCATGAAACAGCCCTTGCCCATCGTTCGGTCGATGCTGACGACGATGCCGACGGGGGCGTCGAAAAGCGCATAGTTCCGGGCAAACTGCGCCTTGCGCCCGGCGATGTCGCGACGGGGGATCCCCAGCGCGCGATACAGCGCATAGCCCGCCGCGCGCTGGCGGTCCTTCAACACCGGGGGCATGGGGGTCGGGAAATAGGAATACTCGGACACCGGCGCGCGGCCTGTGGCTTGCGCCGCTGCCAGATCATCCTTCAGCGCGGTCAGCGGCGCGCCGGTCAGCGCGTGAAAATAGCCCGGTTGCAGGTTGGCCCCGCTGGGGGCCAGCCGCGCCGCTTGCAGCATGTGTTCGACGTCGGCGCGCGGCACCGGGTCCGGCAGATAGGCCCGGACCGACCGGCGCTGCGCCAAAAGCTGTTCAGCGGCGGTTCTGGTCATGCACGCGACAGGACGCTTTTGGGGCGGGCCCTGGCAAGGGCGGCCGTGATCATCGCCGCGATCCCGGCCTTCAGGACGTCACCGGGGATAAAGGCGGTGGTCAGCGCCGCGGCCTGCATCGGTGTCTTGTCCAGCATGATGGCCATGCCGGCGA
Source organism: uncultured Paracoccaceae bacterium (assembly GCA_947500775.1). Classification (GTDB taxonomy): domain Bacteria; phylum Pseudomonadota; class Alphaproteobacteria; order Rhodobacterales; family Rhodobacteraceae; genus CANMTD01. The sequence goes on along the minus strand of CANMTD010000004.1, from coordinate 314,506 downwards.
TGCCGAAGGCATAAAGAACGCCGATGCCGCCGATGATGGCCGCAATCCCGGCCACCAGCGTCAACGGCCCGCTGCGCCAGTTTTCGACGATCAGACCGGTCACGAAGGCGGCAATCGGAAAGCCCACGACAAAGCCCACGGTGGGCGAGGCAAAGACGCCCAGACCGCCACGGCCACCGGCCAGCAAAGGCAGGCCCAATGCGACAAGTCCGACAAACAGCAATACGGCCAGCCCGCCGCGCCGCGCGCCCAGCACCGTGCCGCACAGCATGACCCCCAGGCTTTGCGCCGTAATTGGCACGCCGAAGGCCAGCGTGATTTTGGGGATCAGCCCCAGAACGGCAATCAGGGCCGCAAACAGGGCGATCATCGCAAGGCTTCGTTCCATGGGGCGTTATCCTTTTTTGGTTTCGGTCACACCGCCGCGCGCGCGCAGCGCCTCGGCAACATGTTCCGCGTCGTCAATGGCCAGCACGGTCAGGGGGATCACGATGCGCCACCCCGGTCGTTTCACGGACCGGGCGCGCCACGCATCGTGCAGATCGCCCCCCTTGCGCATCAGAACCGGTGTAAAGCGCACAACCAGCGCAATTGCAATCTCGAGCGGGCGGGTTTGCAGGCCGAATGCCCGAAACGGGGTCAGCAATGCGCGTACCACCGCGATCATATCCGACAGGCGCGTGGTCATGGTGACCAGATTGGCCAGACCAAAGGCCGACAGCAACCGCAAGGATACCACCGCCCCTTCGGCATAGGTGCGGGTGGCGATGTGCCAGATGGCGATGACCGCCAGAAACGGCCACAGCACCCGCAGGCTTCGCAGCCCCGCGCCCAGAAACGCGCGTCCGGCAATGGCGTAAAGCCCCAGCACCGCAGCAAGCGCAAAGACCTGATGCTCTATCCGCTGGGCGGCGAACAACAGCATCGTCGCCACGCACAGCAGCGCCAGTTTCAGTCCGGCGGGCCAGCGGTGCCACAGCGTTTCAACCGGGGAGGTGAGCGAGATCATCGTCTTCCCCCAGTTGTTCCATCCGCGCGACAAAGGCGGCCAGCGTCGGGGCGGCGGGGCCGTCCATTTCGATCTGTCCCCCCTCCATCCAAAGAACGCGGTCATACCCGGCCAGCGTCACCGGATCGTGCGAGATATGGACCAATGCCGCATCGACCTGATCCAGATAGCGGGCCAGTTGGCGCGTGGTCGGGATATCAAGGCCGGAATAGGGTTCGTCCAGAATGATCACCTTGGGCTGCATCGCCAGCACGGCCATCAGGCAGACCAGATGCCGTTGCCCCTGTGACAGATGTTCGATTGCGGTTTCCGCCCAATGGGTTTTGCCAAAGCGGCCCAGGATGTCGCGGGTGTGTTGATGCGCCTCGGGCTTGGAAAACCCCAACTGGATCAGGCCAAAGCCGATCTCTTCTTCGACCGTCGGGAAAATGATCTGATGATCGGGGTTCTGGAACAGCATGCCGACGGTGCGGATCGCCTGTTTCCGGTCGCGGGCGATATCGATGCCTGCGATCCGCACCCGCCCGGCGCTGGGCGGGATCAGCCCGCACAGGACCCGCGCCAATGTCGATTTGCCCGACCCGTTGCGGCCCACGATCCCGATCCGCTTTTCGGATGCGGTGACGGAAATCCCCCGCAGGATCGAAACGCCTTCGGTGGTGTATTCCAGGTCGGCAATGTCGATAAGATCGGGCGTTTTTCGGTCCTCCGGCGGGTTGGTACCGCCTTCAACCATAAATGCGCCATGGGGTTCAATGGGGATTGGTCGTGGCAACCGGTTATCGCGCCCGCAGCCGCGCGCACCAGTTGATCCGTGTGCCGCCATCGTAAGCGACGGCCAGTCCTTCGGCCACCAGCACATCCGCCACGTCCCGGCCATCGACCAGCAGCCGCACCAGAAGCCGCCCGTATTTGTCATGCGCACTGCCGGAAACGGAAACCGCACCGCCGTCGATCAGGGCGCGCAACCGCTTTGTTGCCTTTTGCCCCAGCGCGGCCTCGGCCGGGCAGCCGGGGGATTTGGTTTCGGGCGTGTCGAACCCCAGCAATCGTGCGGTCTGCGTCTCCGCGCCACAGTCCAGCGCGAGGGTATCCCCGTCATAGACATAGCTGACGCGGCACCCGGCCTCGGTCAGGTTGTGATAGGGCGCGATCCAGTCGGCCAGCGCATAAAGCGCCAGCAGGGTCAGGGCGACATAGGCGGTCAGCTCGGCGTTCATGGCTTAGGGCGCATCACTGGCCGGGCCCACCGCCCGCGCGCGCCAGGTGTTCAGGGTGAAAGCGATGACAAAAGTCAGCGTCAGGATCAGGATGATGGTGGGGGCGGGGGCGCTGTCCAGAAAAAAGCTCAGGTAAATGCCGGTCAGCATCGCCATGATCGTGACGGCCACGGCGACCACCAGCATCCGTTCGAACCGTTTGGTCACCAGAAAGGCAATCGCGCCGGGGGCGATCAGCAGGCCGATGGCCAGAATGATCCCGACGGCCTTAAGCGTGGCCACGATGGTCAGCGACAAGATCGCCAGCAACCCATAGTGCAGCACGCCCACCGGCAGGCCCGCGGCCTTGGCCTGTGCCGGGTCAAAGGCGTGCAGCAACAGGTCTTTCCATTTCAGGATCAGAACGGCGGCGACCCCCAGCGATATCACCCCGGCGGTCCACAGATCGCCGGGTCCGACGCCCAGCATGTTGCCGAACAGGATGTGGTCCAGATGCACCTCGGTCTTGATCTTGGTGTACAGCACCAGCCCGAACCCGAACATCCCGGAAAAGACGATGCCCATCACCGTATCCTGTTTGATCCGGCTGTTGTCTTTCAGAAACCCGGTGGTCAGCGCACAGATCATGCCCGCGCAGAAGGCCCCGATCAGCAGCGGAATGTTCAGCATATAGGCGATGACGACCCCGGGCAGCACCGCGTGGCTGATGGCGTCACCCATCAGCGACCAGCCCTTCAGCACCAGAAAACAGGACAAAAGTGCTGTGGGCACCGCGATCATCAGCGACACCAGAAAGGCGTTTTGCATGAACGGGAACTGGAACGGCAACAGCAGTGTTTCGATCATGGCCGGGCCTCCAGCGCGTGGGCGGCGCGGCGGCGGGCGGCCAACAGCCCGTGTTTCGGGGCCAGCAGGAAAACCGCCAGAAAGATCAGCGTTTGCAGGGTGATGATCACGCCGCCCGTCGCCCCGTCCAGAAAATAGCTGAGGTAGGCACCGGTAAAGCTGGTGATGGCGCCGATGGCCACACTTAGCATCAGCAGCCGGGGAAACCGGTCGGTCAGCAGATAGGCGGTGGCGCCGGGGGTCACGACCATGGCGATGACCAGAAAGGCGCCGACCGTCTGCAGTGCGGCGACGCAACAGGCCGACAGCAGGGTGAAGAACAGCAACCGCAACCGTTCGGGTTTCAAACCGATGGAACGCGCATGGCTTTCGTCAAAGAAGGTGACCATCAGGTCCTTCCATTTCACCAGCAGAACGGCCAGCGAGACAAAGCCGATCAGCGCCAGTTGCAATGTGTCGCCGGGGGTGATGGCCAGAATATTGCCCATGGTGATGGTCTGGATATCGACCGATGTGGGCGACACCGACACCATGAACAGGCCCAGCCCGAAGAACGAGGTGAAGATCAGCCCGATGATGGCATCCTCTTTCAACCCGGTGCGCCGGTTCAGAAACAGCATGGCCCCAGCGGCCAGCCCGCCGGCCAGAAACGCGCCCAGGGCAAAGGGCAGGCCCAGCATATAGGCGCCCGCCACCCCCGGCACGATCGAATGGCTGAGCGCGTCGCCGATCAGCGACCAGCCCTTCAGCATCAGATAGGCCGACAGAAAGGCACAGACCCCGCCCACCAGCGCGCTGACCCACATGGCGTTGGTCATGTACCCATAGGCAAAGGGCTCCAGCAGGGTTTCGATCATGTCTCGGTCTCGTCGGATGCGGCCCGGCGGGTTTTGTCGTCATACAGAACCATCGGCCGTTCATCGTCGGTCAGGATCGTGACCTCGCGCTCATCCTCGTCGTCGTGCAGGTCTTTGCCGCCCAGAACGAAATGGCGCAGCACGCCGCCAAAGGCGTGTTCCAGATTTTCGCGGGTAAAGGTGTCCTCGGTCGGCCCGTGGCTCAGGATCGTACCTTTGACCAGAACCGCCCGGTCGCAGAATTCCGGCACCGAGCCCAGATTGTGGGTCGAGACCAGCATCACCCGGCCCTCGTCGCGCAGGTCTTTCAACAGGGTGATGATCGCCTCTTCGGTCTGGACATCGACCCCGGTAAAGGGTTCGTCCAGCAGGATGACCTTGCCGTCCTGCGCCAGGGCGCGGGCCAGAAACACGCGTTTGCGTTGGCCGCCCGACAGCTCGCCGATCTGGCGATGGCGAAAATCGGACATGCCGACACGGGCCAGCGCATCGGTCACGGCCTTGTGGTCGGCGGCGCGGGGGATGCGCATGAAATTCATGTGGCCATAGCGGCCCATCATCACCACATCCTCGACCAGCACCGGGAAGGACCAGTCGACCTCTTCGGCCTGCGGGACATAAGCGACGATGTTCTGTTTCAACGCCTCGCGCACCGGCAGCCCAAGGATTTTGATATCGCCCCGTGCCAGCGGCACGAACCCCATGATCGCCTTGAAAATGGTGGATTTTCCGGCCCCGTTGACGCCGACCAGTGCGGTGATCGTACCGGTCGGAATGGCAAAGCTGGCGTCCCACAGGGCAGTGTGCCCGTTGCGATAGGTGACGGTGACGTCCTGAATGCTCAGCCCGGTCTCGGCGGCGACTGCGGGGTGGGGGATGACGTCAGCCTTCATTTCCGGTCAGCCCTTTGACAATGGTTTCCGAGGTGATGCGCAGCAGGTCCAGATAGGTCGGCACCAGCCCGTCCTCTTCCGTCAGACTGTCGACATACAGCATACCGCCATATTGCGCGCCGGTTTCGCGGGCGACTTGCTTGGCGGGGTCGTTGTTGACCGTGCTTTCGCAGAACACGACCGGAATATCATGGGCGCGCACGCCGTCAATGACCTTGCGCACCTGTTGCGGGGTGCCGGTCTGATCGGCATTCATCGGCCAAAGATACAGTTCCTGCATTTCGAAGTCGCGGGCCAGATAGCTGAACGCGCCTTCGCAGGTCACCAGCCAGCGTTTGTCGGCCGGAACCGCCAGAATCCGTTCGCGCAGCGGGCGGATGGTTTCGGTGATCTGCGCCTTATAGGCCGCCGCATTGGCGCGATAGATATCGGCATTGGCGGGGTCATGGGTGACAAAGGCGTCGCGGATGTTGTCGACATAGACCAGCGCGTTGTCCAGCGACATCCAGGCATGCGGGTTGGGTTTGCCGGTGTAATCGCCTTCGGCAATGCTAATCGGGTCGATGCCATCGGTCAGCGTTGCGGCGGGCACATCCCTGAGGTTGGCAAAGAACTGTTCGAACCACAGCTCCAGATTCAGCCCGTTCCACAGTATCAGATCAGCGTCATAGGCCCGCACGATATCGCGCGGGGTGGGTTCATAGCCGTGAATTTCGGCCCCCGGTTTGGTGATCGATTCCACAACCGCGGCGTTCCCGGCGACGTTGCGCGCCATATCCGCGATCACGGTAAAGGTCGTCACCGCCTTGAACCGGTCCTCGGCGTCTGCGGGGGCCGGGGCGGCCAGCAGGATCGCAAGGCCAAGGGCCAGAACCGGCCGGATCATCCTGAGGGGCATTTCACACTCTTATCAATTGGTCATTACTTTGGTTTGATTATGAGAACGATTTGCAAAAAGTCAATCTAATTGAGAATGGTTCTCAAATACGTGATCCATATCGGCGGTTCTCGGAAAGGCTCGCCAATAAGTGATGACAGGAACCGGGCGTTCACAGGTAGGATTGCATCAGCGAACAGTGAGGGAGCACCAGTGGTGACCGGAAATGCAATCATGACCACCCGTCGGGTGGTCCTGTTGGGCGGCGTGGCGACTTTGGCGGGCGGCGGGGTCTTTTATATCCGAACGCGCGATGTTTTTGACGGCATCGCATTGGACCCGGTGGTGGCGCATCAGCGCGCGACCGCGGGGGAGATCCTGTTGGTGGACATCCGCCGCCCCGACGAATGGGCCAAAACCGGCGTGGGCGAAGGGGCGGTGCCGCTGGACATGCGCCGCGATGATTTCATTACCGAACTGGACAAGCTGGTATCGGGCGACAAGGCGCGGCCGGTCGCGTTGATCTGCGCGCGCGGCGTGCGGTCGGACCGGATGAGCGCGCGCCTGACAGAGGCCGGGTTTTCCCGTATCATAGATGTGCCCGAAGGCATGTTGGGGTCGCGGGCCGGGCCCGGCTGGCTGGCCCGGAACCTTCCTGTGAACAAAGGATAGATATCATGCGCAATTCCCTGTTTGCCGCCTTCGCCGCCATGATGTCGCTGGCCGCCCCCGGCGCGGCACAGGCCGCCTGTGCCGCCGAAGCCGAGGCCTGCAAGGTGCCGATGGGCACCTATCATATCCAGCTGCCCGATGTGCCCAAAGCGGGGATGCCTGCGGTTTTGTACATCCATGGCTATGGCGGCAGCGGTGTCACTGTGATGCGCAACCGCGCCATGGTCAGCACCATTCTGGCGCGTGGTTATGCGCTGATTGCCCCAACCGGCACGCCGCGCAGCAACGGGCGCGGCAATTCATGGTCGTTTCATCCCGACTGGCCCGAACGCCGCAACGAAGGCGCCTTTTTCGACGAGGTGGTGGAGGACGCGGTAACGCGGTTCGGCGTGGACCGGGACCGGATTCTGATGGCCGGGTTTTCCATTGGCGGATCGATGACCTCTTATATCGCCTGCCAGACCCCGGATAAATTCGCGGCCTATGCCCCGGTCGCGGGCAGCTTCTGGCGTCCGCATCCCGCCGAATGCGCGGGGCAGGTACGTCTGTTTCAAACCCACGGCTGGCGCGATGGGACCGTCCCGCTGGAAGGGCGCGTTCTGCGCAATGGGGCGATCCAGCAGGGCGATGTCTTTCAGGGGTTACAGATTTGGCGCGCGGTCAATCATTGCGACAATATGAAAGCGGACGAGTTTCTGATGACCGAGGCGTTCTGGCGTCGGAAATGGAACCGCTGCGCGCCCGGAACGGCCCTGGAATTCGCACTGTATCCCGGCGGTCACAAGGTGCCCGATGGCTGGGCGGATATGGCATTGGATTGGTTCGAGGCGCTGCAGCCGGTTTCGCCTGTGCACTGAGCGGCAGCGTTATTCGGCGGCGATCAGGTCCGGGTCATGGTCGGTCAGCCCTGCGCCGAATGCGGCACGGTGGTCATAGGCGCGGCGGATGATCCGGGGCGGGGTCAGCTCGTCCGGGGTTGCCAGCCAGCGGCGCGGCAGGTTGACCCCGCTGAGCGCCGACAGGGGCACGGCGCAGACAAGGCTGAAGGCGATCGGCAACAGCCACAGGGATACCAGCCCGGGTGCCATGCCGGCCACCAGCATGACCCCGCTGACGGTTTCCAACAGGTGGAACTTGAACAGCACCGGCAGCGCGTATTTACCGCCCTGGCGCTGTTGCGGCGTCCATTGTGCCCGAAGGCCCAGCAGGCTGCGCATCACCGCCACGGTTTGTTGCACCATCATGATCGGGGCATAAGCGATGGAAAACAGCGCCTCGGCCAGAAACGCCCCGGCCAGACGCAGCGGCCCGCCAAAGGCGCCCACCATCCCGCGCGACCCGACCACCGTCGCCATGCCCATCAGTTTCGGGACCATCAGCATGGCATACATGAACAGCAGGATCAGCAGGCTGTTGGCCGTGCTCATCTGCGGCCAGTCGGGGTACAGCGGGTTCGCGTCGCTGAAATAGCGGATCACGCTGGTGTCCTGCCCATTGCCCAACAGCGCCCAGATCGTCAGCAGCACGAACCAAGCGGGCGACAGAAGATAGCTGATCGCGCCATGCATCAGGTGAAAACGCGACACCGGATGGAACCCCGCGCTGCCCAGCAGGCGCAGATGCTGCATGTTGCCATGGCACCAGCGCCGGTCGCGCAGGGCGAAATCAACCAGCGTGGCGGGCGTTTCTTCATAGCTGCCCTGGATTTCGGGCAGGAACCGCACGGCCCAACCGGCCCGGCGCAGCAGGGCGGCCTCGACGAAATCATGGCTCAGGATCAGGCTGTCACGCCCGGTCAGGGTGCGCAGCTTCGGCAGACCGGCGGCGGCGGCAAAGGCGCGGGTGCGCAGGATCGCATTGTGGCCCCAGTAATTGCTTTCGTCGCGCGACCACAGCGCCAGACCCTGCGCCAGAAGCCCGCCATAGGCGACATTGGCAAATTGCTGGATACGCCCGAACAACGTGTGGGCGCCGAAAATCTGGGGCCCCGACTGGATCAGCCCCGCCGCAGGATCGGCGGCCAGCGCATCGCTGAGGCGGGTAATGGCGGGTCCGCTCATCAGGCTGTCGGCATCCAGCACCAGCATCCCGTCATAGGTCCCGCCCCATCGGGTCACCCAATCCGACAGGTTCCCGACCTTGCGGTCCGTGTTCAGCGCGCGCCGTCGGTAATGCACCGCGATCTCTTTCGGCGCCTGTGCGGCCAGCGTGGTAACAGCGCGGTATTCCTGCGCGGCGATCTCGGTGTCCTGTGTGTCGCTGAGGATGAAAAGGCTGAACCGGTGTCTGGTCTGTTCCTGTGCCAGTGCCTCGATCATCGCGGCGGCGTTGCCGGCCACGTCGACCGGGTTTTCACTGTAGATCGGTATCAGCAAGGCCACGTCCAGTGCGGGAGAGTGCGCCGGGCGCGGGGCCTTGGGGCGGGCCAGACCCAGATGGTGCATCAGGCCCAGCGTGGCCATGCTGACCGACAGCGATATCCAGCCAAAGGTCAGCCCGACCAGCGCGATCAACACGTATTCCAGCGCGTTCAGCCCGCCGATCGCCAGCCAGTCGGTGACAACAGTCAGCAGACCGATTGTCGTGACCGCCGTGGCGCCAGCAATGACCAGCCGCAATATGCGGCCGTACCACCCGTTGCGCAACCCGGGTGCCGCCGGATCGTGGAACCGCGCGGCCAGATTCTGGTGCGGCTGCGCCAGCGGGGCCAGCGGCGGCATCAGGGGTTCGATGGGCGCAAGACGGGTCATCAGGCGGTCCACCGGTACAACCAGACCTCGGAAACCGCGTGGGATTCGTGGCGCAGCTGCGCGCGCAATTCGACCAGACCGGCGCCTTCGGGATCGAAGGTGAAGGCCAGCCGCGGCCCTCCGGTTTCGGGGTTTCTTTGCAGAACACCGTCGCTGACCGTGCCGGTGCTGGCGGCGATATGCCGGGTGACCTGATCCAGCATGTCGGGCACCACGGCGTGGTTTTCGAAATCGATCGTGACGATATGCCCACCGGCAAACCGTTTGCCCATCCGGGTGTTGCGCACCTTGGCCACGGGGGCGGCATTTGCCGGTTCTTCGCCCCAGGTCATGCGATAGCTGAACGCCGCCTCTTGCCCGGCAGGCAGCGGGTCGCGCGGGCGCCAATAGGCGACGATGTTGTCGTAAATCTCGCGGTCGGCGGGGATTTCGACCAGATTGACCGCGCCCTTGCCCCAGTCGCCGGTCGGTTCGATCCACAGGCCGGGGCGCTGATGATAATGCGCCTCAAGATCGGCATAGTCGGAAAACCGGCGCGGGCGCTGCATCAGGCCGAAACCGCGCGGGGCGTTGTCGATAAAGCTGCTGATCTGCAGGGTTCTGGGGTTGGCCAGTGGCCGCCACAGGGTTTCGCCGGTGCCGTTGTGGATCAGCAACCCATCGCTGTCGTGCACGGCGGGGCGGAAATCATCGAACCGGTTGCGGTTGGTTTCGTCGAACAGGAACATGCTGGTCAGCGGGCCGAACCCCACATGATCCAGTTCGCGCCGGGGGAACAGATGCGCGCGTACGTCGATGACGGCGGGCGTGCCCTGGGTCACGTCGAAACTGTAGACGCCGCAGGTGCTGGGGCTGTCCATCAGCGCATGAATGGTGATCGAGGGGGCGCCTTCGTCCGGGCGTTCGATCCAGAATTCGATGAAATCGGGAAATTCCTCGCCCGCGGGATCGGCGGTGTTCAGCGCCAGACCGCGCGCCGACAGCCCATAGGTCTGTCCCGTGGCAATCGCGCGGAAATAGCTGGCACCCTGCATCACCATGAATTCCTGAAAGATACCGGGCTGTTCCAGTTCGGCCCGCAGCCGGAACCCGGAATAGCCCATCGAGGTATCCAGCGGCAGATCGGGCACCTTGTCGGTCTTGTCGAACAGCGCGAAATCGAACCCCAGACGATGTGCCGATCCGTCCTGCACCACGTTGACCTGCACGGCGCGCGGGAAATACAGCCCCGGGTGAAAGAAATCGATCCGGTAAGGCGTTTCGGTGTTGTTCCAAAGCGCGCGGTCGTGGCGGAACCAGATCGATTTATACTGATCATAGGTCAGGTTGCGCCATGCCTTGGGCACTTCGGGGCGCATCTTGTAGGGCTTGGTCGCCATCACCCGCGCGCGCTGCATCAGCGCATCCAGCGTCCAGGGCGCGCTGTTGATGATCGGGGGGGCCATGATACCCGAGGCATGGCCGGGGCTGGCGACGGCCGCACAGGCCGCACTTGCCATCAGGGAAAGAACCTCACGCCGTAACATCCGTCAGACCCTCTTTTTCCGCCAGGGGTGGGACTTGAACCACCCGACGCCATAAGCCACTGCAATCAAAAGAGCAAATCCCATCAGGTTGCCGATCCAGACAGTGGCAAAGTTCCGTCCGACCTGATCGAAACCAAAGCCGATCAGCCGCGCCGCGACCATCGACACGATAAAGACGGCAAGCGATTGCTGCCCGACCTTCAGGATCACATTCAGCACCCGCTGCCACAGGATCGCCGCCATGCCAGAGCCCACGGCCCGCAGGCGCGATCCGTGTTCGCCCGCCACGACCCAGCCCAGATAGGCCAGCGCCAGAAAATGCACATAGCGCAGCAGGCCGAAATCGGTCTTGGTGGTCAGGAACTTCAGCTCGTCGCGGATCGGTTTGAGCTCGGGCACCGCGTTCAGGATGCGGAAATAGGCCAGCGGGACGGTCAGCACGACGATGGCGATGGCCAGCCAGATCAGCCGCTTGTCGACCGGCGGGCGCGGCAGCCAGCCGCGCATGAAGGCAAATCCGGTGAAAAACACCAGCTGCCAGCCAAAGGGGTTGAAGAACCATTCGCGCGACGACCACGGTTCGGCCGGCAGTTCCAGCGCGATATGGTCCAGCCCCAGCCCGGCCAGCGCCCGTTCCTGGGTCAGCATCCAGACACCGGCCACGAAGCACGCCGCAATCAAGGGTTGTATCCGGTGCAGCCCGACCACGACCGGCATCATCGCCAGAATGACCAGATACATCGGCAGGATGTCGAAATAGTTGGGCACATAGGTCAGCGTCATCAGACCGATCAACTGTGGCGCGGGGTCGTTGAAAAACTTTGTCAGGTTCAGCGACCCGACATAGCTTTTATCGAAAATGCCGAAGCTGTCGATAAAGGCCATCATCGTGGCGATCGCCAGAAACAACCCGATATGCGCCCAATAGACCTGCCAGACCCGAAAGGCGACGCGGGCGGTGCCCAGCCACCAGCCGCGTTCGGCAAAGACCTTGCCAAAGGCGATGGCCGAGGCCATGCCCGAACAGAACACGAAAATCTCGGTCGCGTCGGAAAACCCGAATCGGGCGGGAATCCACAGGGTCAGAAAATTGCCCGGCGTATGCGCGATCAGGATGATGAACATCGCAAGGCCGCGATAAAAATCCAGACGCGGATCACGCATACTGGCAACGGGTGCTGCGGCGGGCGCGGCACTTTGTTTCGTTATATCCGACCCATCCAGGGCAAGCATTGTCATTCTTTGATCTCTTGTTGTTATCCCGACCGTGGCGGGCGGCACGATACACGTTATACGATACTATTGCTCGGCGGGCTGACGAAATTACTCGGCGGGCTGACGAAATCCCTGTTCCGAGGCATGGCGCCCATCCGCGATCATCGCAAAACGCGCGGCGGCATAGGCGTCTTCGGTCCCGCCGCGTTTGGCCTTGCGTTCGGTCAGTATCGCATGTGCCTCGTCCAGATACCCGGCACGGATGCCTGCATCAATCGTCAGCCGTTCAAACACGTCGCGCTGGGCGTGGCTGCCGCCTGCGCGCTGCATGCTGCTGCGGGCGTGCGCCAGATTCAGAAACGCCGAGCGGTAATCGGCCTCGCCAAAGGCCTCCAGCCCCGCTGCCGCGGCAAGGCCGGGATTGGCCATGCGCAGGTTTTTCTCGTCTGCGGTGTCCTTGGCGTCGCGGTGCATGCGCCCCATCAGATCGGTAATCGCATCGGTGCGCGACCCGCCGATCAGTGCCAGCATATAGTGCAGATCGGCGAAGATCAGACAGCCGTCCTGTGTGCGGTTTTCGCTGATATCGGCCAGCTCTTCCCAGCGGTCGCCGACATCGACGCCTTCCAGTTCCAGCCGGGACAGCATCGAGGTGCCGTTGGAAATGTCGCGATAATCGTCGGTCTTGTCCTTGCGGACCTCGGTGTCGTAAATTTCCAGCACCGTATCGATTTCACCCTGATCCAGATGCATCAGCGCCTTGTGCCACCAGACGTGGTAGCGGAAGTTGTTGCAATGGGCCCAGGCGTGTTCGCGCCCGGTCAGCCATTCGATCCCGGCCTTGGCGTTGGCGGTCATGTCAAAGGCATGCGCCACGGCATGCAGGCCCCAGGCATCGTCCCCGGTCAGGCTAAGCGCGTGTCGGCCCGCGGTTTCGGCCCGGCCGTATTCGCCGGTTTCCTCAAGCGCGAAGGAATGACAGCCCAGCAGATACCCCTGCGCCGGATGGGTGGGGTCATAGGTGGGCAGCACTGCTTCGACCGATTGGCGCATGCCGTGGGCATCGCCCAGAATGAACCGGATGGCGTGGCTGATTTTCATCGCCAGACTGTCCTGGGGATGGCTGCGCAGCACCTGTTCCATCTTCTCGACCGCCTGAGTGGGTTTCCCGCCCAGCCAGGCCCCCAGCGCATCCACGTAAAGCTGTTCGCGGGGGGTGATCTGAATGCGTGACGCCGCCGATCCCGCAGTGACAAAGGCGTCGCATGCGGTCTGGGTCAACTCGCGCCGACCCAGCATCAGAAAGAACAACCCCTTGACCGCATGCCCCAAGGCAAAGTCGGGTTCCTGCGTCAAAACGGCACCCAGATGGGTCGGGGTGGTCGCACCATGGGCCAGAAACGCCATCTGCGTCTGGTTCCAATGCTGCAGCGCCTCGGGGCTGACCAACGAGACGTCCGATCCAAAAAAATCACACTGCATTTCACTCAACCCTTTCGAGGTGCATCATTTGAAACACAGCATACCGATGCGGATCATTCCCGTAATGGCGTGTAGTCCGTCGTCACGCCAATTTGACCTTGCGCGAGCAGTCAGATCAGAAAAACAGCGAAAAACTGGGGCTTTAGGCGTAAACTTGCCCGTGGTTGACACATGAAACCAGCATTGCGTTACAGAATTCAGCCGTCTTCAGGCGGGCCAAGCACCTCTGCCGTATGTTCGCCAAAGCTGGGGGGCGCATATCGATAGCTGACCGGGGTGCCCGAAAACTTCAACGGATTCCCCAGAACCCTGACCGCGCCTGCGGCGGTGTCGTCGCGGGGCATGGAGATTGTCATCTCGCGCGCTGTGGCCTGATCGGAATTCAATGTCTGGTCCAGCGTGTTGACCGGCCCGACCGGCACCTTCAGCGCCTCAAGTGCTGCGATGACCGCAGCGCTGGTCTGGCTGGCGACAAGTGGGGTGATTTTCTGGATCAGGGCCACGCGGTTTTCCAGCCGTTTGGGGTTGGTGGCGTAATCGGGGTGGTCTGCCAGTTCCGGAACGCCGAAATGGTCGCAGAACCGGCGGAACTGTGCGTCGTTGCCGACGGCCACGATGATATGGCCGTCTTTGGTGGCAAACACCTCGTATGGGACGATGTTGGGATGCCCGTTGCCGCGCCGCTGGGGCAGGGTGCCGGTGTTCAGGAAACTGACCCCTTCGTTGATCAGCCAGGCCATCTGCGCATCCACCAGCGCCACGTCGATGTGTTGCCCTTCGCCGGTCTGGTCGCGGTGACGCAGAGCCGCCAGAATGCCGACGGTCGCATACATGCCGCACATGACATCGGCAATGCCGACGCCCACCTTCATCGGCTGGCCATCGGGTTCGCCGGTCAGGCTCATGATCCCGCCATAGCCCTGGGCCATCAGGTCATAGCCGGGTTTGTCGCGGTTCGGACCGGTCTGGCCAAAGCCCGAGATCGAACAATAGATCAGCCCGGGGTGGGCGGCGCGCAGGGAGGTGTGGTCCAGCCCGTATTTCGCCAGCCCGTCGGGTTTGAAGTTTTCGACAACGATATCGGCGCGGGCGGCCAGTTTGCGGATCACCTCTTGCCCTTCGGCGGTGGCGATATCGACGGCCACGGATTTCTTGTTGCGGTTGGCGCACATGAAATAGGTGCTCAGATCGGTGGGCGCGCCATCCTTGCCCATGGCGAACGGAGGCCCCCAGCTGCGCGTGTCATCGCCGCCGGTCTTGGGGTTTTCGATCTTCCACACGGTGGCGCCCAGATCGCCCAGCAACTGGGTACATGTGGGACCGGCCAGAATGCGGCTGAGGTCCAATACGATCAACCCGTCCAAAGCACCTGTCATCGTCTACCCCTTAAATCCGGCCGTCATAGGCGTTGCGTTCGATGACGGCGGCAATGACGGTAAAGCCATCGGCCGATTGCGCCGCCTGCAATGCCGTGGCCAGTTCATCGCGGTTGGTCGCCGTGTGGCCCTGCCCGCCAAAGGCGCGCCCGATGGCGGCAAAATCATGGGTGGCGAAATCGACGCCTGCGTTGGCCATCTGCCGTTGCCGCTGTTTCAGCTCGATCAGGGCCAGACTGCTGTCGACAAAGACCACGAAGATGGTTTTCAGGCCCAGCTCGGCGGCGGTGGCCAATTCGCCCGCGACCATCAGAAACCCGGCGTCGCCCGAGAAGGATACAACCGGGCGGTCCGGTTCGGCGACCGATACCCCCATGGCCAGCGGCACGGCGCAGCCCATGGTGCACAGCCCCGAGGATTGCATCAGCCCGCGCGGCTCATACGTTTGCCACATCTGCGACAGCAAGATCCGGTGCGCCCCGGAATCGACCGTGGCCAGCGTGGTGTCCGGCAGGTGGGTGCGGCAGGCGTCGATGACCGCGGCAGGCCCCCAATTTTCATCCACCGGAAAGGCCGTGGCCAGCGCGGATCGCGTTGCGGCGATCTGGCCCTGTTCCCATGTCGGGCGCGGGGCCACGCCTTCGGACAAGGCGCGCAGGCTGGGGCCGGTATCGGCGATGAAATTCAGCCCGGCCTGATGCATGTAATGGTGGTTGGGCACGGCGCTGATGTCGATCACATTCACCGCATCGGGGTCCCAGACATCGCGCCAGCCGGTGCGCATCTCGATCGGGTCATAGCCTGCGCAAAGGATCAGGTCGGCCGCGCGGACCAGCGGCAGCAGATGCCGGTCGGCCAGCGGCGACAGACCCGCGCCGCCCAGACACAAGGGATGGGTTTCGGGGATCAGCCCCTTGGCCTTGTAGGTGGTGATGAAGGGCACGTTGTGGGTGTCGATGAACCGGCGCAGATCATCGCCCGCGTTCTGGTTCATCGCATCCAGCCCGACGATCATGATCGGACGCTCGGCCGAGGCCAGCCAGCCCCGCGCGCGGTCCAGATCGGGGCCGGGGGCTGGGGCAACCGCGCTGGCGGCGGGACGATGGCGGGGCAAGGGGACGGCAGGCGCGTCGGCGACGGAAATCGGCACGTCAATATGCACCGGACCGGGCCGCGCCTCGGTCGCGATGGCGATGGCCTTGTCGGCCAGCGTGCCCGCCCCGGCCGCCGTCATGCGGAATGTGGCCTTGGTGATTGGCGCAAAGACCTTTTGGTGGTCCAGAACCTGATGGGTATAGCTTAACGCCTCATCCTCATCGACGCAGCCGGTCAGCAGGATCATCGGCACCCGGTCCTGTTCGGCATTGGCGATCACATTGACCGCGTTCATCGCGCCGGGGCCGACGGTGGCCACCAGAATGCCGGGCACGCCGGTACGGTGATAAACCCCTTCGGCCATGAAGCCCGCGTTGTTTTCATGTTTGGCCAGGGTAAAGGCGATGCCCGCCCGGGTCAGCGCATCGACCAGCGTCAGCACCTCGCCCCCGGGCATGCCAAAGGCGTGGCGGCACCCGGCCTGATACAGGCGTTGGGCCAAGACGTCGGCGGCGCGAAGCTGTTCCTGTGGCATCGGTTTTCCCCTGTAACCCGATTTGGCGTTCCATCCCTGATGTCATAGCTGGGCCAAGGGGGCAATTGACAGGCGCCAATTCGCAAAATTGTGAAGTCTCAGGGGTTTGACCAACAGGTGCCGGGCAGAAGGTAAAGATTGAACGCCTTGCCGCGATAGGCTCCGTCCGCCGGTGCCAGCCGGTCCGGGGCGGTACCGTTCTGCGCGCAGGGCGGCGGGGTGCGGGACGAGGTGACAAACAGCACCGGCTGGGTCCCGCCGGGATAGGGGTATTTCAGCGCATAGTGGTGCGGTGCGCGGGCGCGGGGCGGCAGCGCGTAAAAGGTGATCCCGCTGTCGCGGGCGGAATAGAACAGATCGGCCAGAACGTCCCGGTTTTCGGCAATGACGATACCGGCGCCCGCATCTTCGGCTTTGTCGACAATCGCAGCACTTAACTCATCCCGGCCCAGATAGCGTTCCAGCACCGGGTGTTTGTTGCCAAGGGTCACATCCTCGGCAAAGCTGCCAATCACGGGCAGGGCCAGTGAGAGGCCTCCATTCACCACGAACGACAGGATAAGCCAGGGGCGCGGCAACCACGGCAGCACCACCAGCGTACCCGCCAGATAGGCGCTGGCCGCCCAGTTGGCATAGGCATTGGACAGCAGGGCCTGAACGCAGACGATCGCAAGGATCGGAAGGCTGAAGAACAGCAGTGTCCGGCGGCGGGCATCGCTGCGGCGCGCGCGAAGGCTTAGCCAGATCAAGGCGCCGAACAGCACCGGGCCAAAGACCGCGAACTGTGCGCCGACAAAGGACAGCAGGCTGCCGGGGTTCAGCCCCGCGCGGGCACCGGGATCGCGCACCCAGGCGGCGTTGTCCAAGGTATGTTGCAGGGTCGAAAACCCGTTTTGCAGGTTCCACAGGATGTTGGGCGAGATCGTGATCAGAAAGCCGCCCAAGAGGATCAGAATGCTGCGGGTCGACAGCCGCGCATCGGGTCGCACCAGCGCCAGCAGCCCCGCGCAGATCAGGTAATAGATGGCCGCATATTTCGCCAGAAAGGCAAGCCCAAGCGCCAGACCGGTCAACAGCGCAACCCAGCGGTTTTCCTGCCGCAGCAGCCGCAGATATCCCATCAGGGCCAGCGCCAGAAACGGGAACATCACCGTATCGGTCGACATCAGGATCGACCCGACCGCCACCATCGGCAGGGTGATATATCCGGCGACCACCAGCAGTGCGGCCCGCGCATCATACAACCGCGCGGCAATGCCCCCCAGTATCAGCGCGGTCACCCCATGCAGCACCGGGGCCGGTACGCGTACCCAGAACGGCGCGTCGCTGCCCGCCAGATCGGTCACGGCACGGATCAGCCAGCCGATCATGGGTGGTTTGGAGTAATAGCCGAACGCCAGTTCCTGCCCCCACAGCCAATACTGGGCCTCGTCCACGAACAGGTCCATCCGGTTGGTCGCCAACAGGATGACGCGCGCCGCGGTCAGCGCCAGAACCAACAGCATTGCGGGCAACAGCCAGCCCGCGTGCTCAGGCGTTTCGGTTTTCGGCATGGATCAGCCAGAGATTGCGAATATAGATGAACAGCCCCATCGACTGACCCAGAATGAACACCGGGTCCTGCCGGTACAGCGCATAGGCAAACAGGATGACGCCGCCCGCGATCGAGAAATACCAGAACGCCAGCGGAACCACCGATTTCCCGGCCCTTTCCGATGCGATCCATTGCACCAGAAACCGCGCGGTGAACAGCAACTGCCCACCCAGACCGATCATGACCCACCAGAATTCGACCCAATTGGCCACTTTCAGCCAGGAAAAGATGACCTCAGACATCGGAGGCGCCGGTGCTCAGATCGGCCTCGGTCGGCTGCGCCTTCTTGCGGCGGCGGATCAGCCACGCCACGCCGATCAGATCATAGATGCCGACCAGGGCGCGCTGCAGATTGCTGTATTTCGACGTGCCGCCCTGCCGTTCGCGATGGGACACATCGACCAGCGCGATTTCCCAGCCATCGCGTTTGAACAAGGCGGGCAGATAGCGGTGCATGTGATCGAAATAGGGCAGGCGCAGAAACGCGTCGCGGCGGAACCCTTTCAGCCCGCAGCCGGTGTCGCGGGTTCCGTCCTTCAACAGCCGCGCCCGCAGCCCGTTGGCCAGCTTTGACGCGATCTTTTTCGATGCGGTATCCTGACGGTCCACCCGCTGCCCGGCCACCAGCCCCAGCCGCCCGGTTTTGTCGTTCAACAGCGGCGTGAACAGCTTGGGCAATTCGGCGGGCGGGTTCTGGCCATCGCCGTCAAGGGTGCAGATGACCTGACCTTTTGCCGCCAGAACACCGCTGTGCACGCCCGCGCTTTGGCCGCCCGAATTGGGATGCTGCAACAGGCGCAGCGTCGGGTGGGCCGCTTTCAGCGCGCGGATCTTCGCGGCGGTGTCGTCGGTGGACCCATCGTCGATGATGATGATTTCATAGGCATCCAGCGTGGCGCAGGCCTGCGCGATTTCGGTGACCAATGCATCCACATTTTCGGATTCGTTTTTCATCGGAATGATGATCGAGACAGACGTCATTTATGGCCTCATGCATCACCGCTGTGCGGTCTAATTCCCGGCGGCTTAAACACCATAGGACAGGGCATGTCCACTGTCCGCCTGATCCCCTAGCGCCGTTTTAGCGTGTCCCCGAAGCTCAGCTTTGGGGTCAGTTCAATCCGTTCCCCGGCATTTGGTTCATTTGCTTCGCTGCATTTGAAAATGATCTCGGCCGCCTTGCGCCCAACTTCGCGGCGGCAGGCATCCATGGTTGCCAGTTGCTGGGGCATCCCGTCGAGCAGTTCGATCCCGTTGAACCCGGCCAATCCGATCTGGCCGGGGATGTCGATCCCCGCGTCCAGACAATGCAACAACCCGCCCGCCGCGATCATGTCGTTTGAGTAGTAAAGGAAATCCAGATCGGGCGACCGTTTCAGCATCGCGGCTGTCATCTCGCGCCCTTTGGCAAGGCTGGAGCCGCCGGAATAAAACTCCTGATCCGACATTTCTATGCCCTGCTTGGCCAGCGCCTCGGTCAGCCCTTCGAAGCGTTTGCGCGCGCGGTGGTCCAGCGGCATTTTCGTGCCCATGAACCCGATGTGGCGATACCCGGCCTTGGCAATCTCCGCCGCCATCATCGCGCCCGCGCGGCGGTGCGAGATGCCGACCATGGAATCCACCGGTTCGCCGTCGACGTCCATGATTTCGACAATCGGAATGCCGGCATTGGCCAGCATGGCGTGTGCCGCCTCGCTGTGTTCCAGCCCGGCGATGATCACGCCCGACGGGCGCCACGACAGCATTTCATACAGCACCGCCTCTTCGCGTTCGGGGCGGTAATGGGTGACGCCCACGACCGGTTGCAGCGGCGATTCCTCCAGCACATCAGAGATGCCGGTCATCACCTCGGGGAAGACCATGTTGGACAGCGACGGGATGATCACGGCCACCAGATTGACCCGTTGCGAGGCAAGCGCCCCGGCGATCTTGTTGGGCACATAACCCAGCCGTTTTGCGGCCTCCAACACCTTCTGGCGGGTGGCTTCGCTGACATCCCCACGATTGCGCAGCACGCGGCTGACCGTCATTTCACTGACGCCCGAGGCTTCGGACACATCACGAAGGGTCAGGGGGCGGGCGGCGCGGGTCGGCATCGGGCTGGTCAATGGCGTGCTTTCGATCAGGAACGATGCCTATAGTTAGCGCTAAATAATGGCGATGTACAAGCTTGCCTGTCTGTTGCCGGATCCCCGGCCAAGAAGGGTTGAAACCCGTGCGCTTTCCCGCAACAAAGGAGCCGCAAGGCCCCGTGGCTCAACTGGATAGAGCAGCCCCCTCCTAAGGGGCAGGTTGCAGGTTCGAATCCTGCCGGGGTCACCAGCCTTACTGATATCATTGGATAAAGTGGATACACACCGAAGTGTGTGAAAAGGTGTGTAAAACCATCTTCGTCGTGATCTTCTGACGTAAAGGTATCGGTATGTCAGAAACTATACCTATTCCTGACATATAGGTGCTGGGAAGTGTTCAAGAGTGGATCAAGAACAGTGGCCACCACTCACTGTTTGATGGCAGGAGTTGTGCACTAGATTTGGTGCTATCAGGTCTAAGGTGAGTGCTGATGCGCTGTAGGATCAAGAGTGGATCAAGAAAAATGAGCGTACGAAGTAGTCACTAAGCGCCTGCAAACATGGGTTACAATCGATTGTAAGGGGCCAAACAGCAGTCGAGGATCAAGAGTGGATCAAGAAACTAGTGCCACCAAGGATGGTATCCCGCACGTGGATGATCTTCATCAACATACTTGATCAACCCATCATCCATCGTTTTGCGGATAACTGTCGTAGCTTGTGCGGCATTCTTGGGATCAATGCCCAGACGTTCACACAGGGTAGAGTTTCGCATACGTTCACCCGCCATCGACTGAAGCACTGAGTGGAAATAGCAAGCTCTGACACGTTCTAGGACCATAAAGAACAACCTGCATAGAGTCGTTGTTCGCCTTTAGCAGCGGTGCAGGAAGCTGGAACATTTCCACTTCACGGAACACTTTGTCCAGCCCACTCCCTTGTTCCTCGCACATACCCATACGTCGCATGAGTGATGCAATGGCTTCATTACGAGATCGAGGAGGCAGGTCGATCATACGGTCCGTATCAACCAATGGACAATCTGGATTGGTGATCTCAAGGCGATCAGAAAATAGTTCGATCAATGGCCCCGCACCCGTGATCGTCATGTCTTGGTGAATCAGTGCATTGGCTACCAACTCCCGAACTGACAACTGGGGGAAGAGTGGATGCGTTTCTCGAAGTGCCTGACCTATAAGCTCGTTCTGCGGCAACAATCCGTTGATATACCCCAGCAGACCTTCAAACCCTGAGGCATAACCCTTCTGACCATCCCGTCTATGTGTCACTGGTGTAGTTCTATCGGTACCCTCATACTTAACAAACCGAACGGCCTTGCGTGCTAGGCTCCCCTAAAACATGGTCATGTCAGTGGCAAAGAGGATGGCACCCAAATTGAGGATGTTCCAACGGTCCCCGACATCCTTCTTGATGAGGCCATCTGACTCCAGCTTCTCAAGTATATGACGCCTATTGTCGGGTAATGGCTGCTTCGTCAGCTTAAAGTATGCAGCGTAGTCGATTTTGCGCATCTGAAACATCACGACCATGGACAAGACTTTTGGCGGTTGATCGATGCACACGTCGGTAATTGGAGACGAGCCAAACACACCCTCGATGGATTTGTCGAAGTGCTGTTGCAGGAGTGATCTAGTGCCGCATTCTAGATGTGCACAACGTTGCCTTGCACAAAGCCCACCTCCACCATCATCAACACACTTCAAGCTTTTTTATTTTCAATGTCAGTGGCTACCCTGCCGGGGTCACCATTCGGAATGTTGCAGAGTGTCAGACAGGTTTGTGGGTCGATGGCCGCAGCCCTAGGACGCGATTTTCGGGGTGCCTTTGGCGATGGGCTGGCTTGGCTGATCGGCCCAGGACACACGCAGATTGACCGTGCACTGACCGTCTTCGCGTTCGGCCTTGATCCGCACGGCCATAAGGCCGCTGGGGTGTAGCACCAGTTCGTCCTGATCGTCGGACAGAGTCAGTTCGCCTTTGGAAAACCCTTTGGTCAGCGCGGTCAGCAGTGATTTGATCGTCTTGGCATCCTGAAGGGACTCATGCGTAAAACGTGTCGTCTCTTTGGCCATGTTCAGCTCCAGCTTGCCGTAATCCGCTCCGGAGCAAAGTGTTTTGCCCTTGGATAGTCACGGCTCAGACCGATCACATCTCCTGATGGAAAAATCAAGGTGGCCCCGGCGCCGATGCCCGGCAAACCTTCCAGGCTGCGCGACGCCCGATCAAGGGTGACGTCGCCTTCCAGATGCAGCAACCCCTGTTTGGCCAGCAGGCGCTGACCGGCGTGATTGTTCACATGGCCCTGCACGACCATGTGAATGCCGATCCGGTGCAGCCGGTCGACGCCTGCGCGGGTCAGCTTGCAATCCGACGCGCGGTATTTGGTGCGCACAAGATTGGCCAGCGGCCCGAAATAGAAGGCGAAAGAGGCGCGCTCGGCCTCGGCGCGGTAGCGTGCGTTGACCGCATCGGGGCCACCGTCGGCCAAAAGCGTACACATGCTGTCGTCCAGCCCGGCATGGACGAACAGAAGAGAGCCGATGCGGGCCACCACATCCATACGGTCATAGAACCACGCATAGGGGCCATGGGGTGTGAAAAACAGGTCGTGACATTTCAGGGCGGCGGCCAGCAATTGCCGCGCGGACAGGCCGGTCTTGGCGACCTTCCGGTCGAACTGGCCACGTTTTTCGTGCAGCTTGTTGATTTCCTTGCGGATCGCCTTGTCCGACAGTTGACCTTTTGCGGCCTGCGAAAAATGTGTCGCCCAGTCTGCGGGCGGCACCAGCCGCGCGGCGCAGGTATCTTCATCCGGCAGGGCGGCGATATCGGCCTGTGTGACATAGCGGTCAAAGACTTCGCGCAGGGCAGGCAGAAGTTTGCGGCCCATCCGAACAAACAGGTGGTCGGTCAAAGGGCTGCGCGGCCCGCGCAGCGCATCCACCGCAAGGCGCAGCCGCAGATCGTGATTGCCCGCCAGCAGATGCAGGTCGACCCCGGTGGCGATCACCTCGGCCAGCGCATCCAGCATATCAAGGTTGCTGGGCCCCTTGTCGATGCAATCGCCCCCGACCAGAACCGTGGCACTGCGGCCGAAATCCGTAAGGGTTATGCCCGCCCGTTCGCCGTTCTGTGCGGCCGCGCGGCGGATCACCCCGGCCGCCACAAGCGATCGCAGAAACCCTTCGGCATCGGCGTGGGTATCTGACAGGAACACCACCGGTTTGCCGGGCCAGCGCCAGCCGCCATGGGTGCGGACCTTTTCCAGACAGGCCGAAATCTGTTCTATGTGTTTTGGGTCGCCGGTGGCGGAATGGGGGGCCCGCAAAGACCATGGCTCAACGTCGCGCGGCAGGTCCGGAATGTCAGAGGTGTCGTCGAAAACTTGTGGCAGCAGCCGGGCGGCAGAGGCGGGCGAAAATACGGTGGCGTTCTGCAAGACGTGCTGATCCTCAGTCCAATGGCTCTTCCTTGATCGGGCGTTTCTTCCAGGCACCGTCAAAGTGGCGCCAGCTAACACGGGCATTGTAACAAAGCAGTAACGGCCGGGCGTGATGCATCGAATGTGCGGCGATCTGTTCATAGGGCAGGACACCCAGATGATGCGCC
Source organism: uncultured Paracoccaceae bacterium (assembly GCA_947500775.1). Classification (GTDB taxonomy): domain Bacteria; phylum Pseudomonadota; class Alphaproteobacteria; order Rhodobacterales; family Rhodobacteraceae; genus CANMTD01. The sequence continues at coordinate 290,857 of CANMTD010000004.1, read as the reverse complement.
CCATGCCGGAACGAGGCACCGTGCCCGACAAACAGCGTCAGCAAGCCGGGGGCGTCGGGGCGGCGCGGTTCGATGGTGTCGCGCAGGTGTCGGGCAACGCGCGCGCCTGCGTCCATCAGGCTTTCCGCGCCGTGCAGCGGCAGGCAGTAGTGGCTGTCGGATTTCCACCCCGGGGGTGCCGGGGGATAGCGCGGGTCCGCCGCCAGTACGGTTTCGATTTCTTCCACCGTCAGGTTGGCGGCACTGCCAAGCCCGCGTTCGGACAGGGCGGGCGTTTCGCGGATATCCAGACTGTTATGGCCGTGGGTGCAAAGCCTGCCCGCGATTTCCGACGCGGTCTGCCAGGCGCGCAATTGCGGCGAACAGTGGATGACTGGGTCCAGCATGACCCCGTGTCGGTCCAGCAGGGCCGCGATCTGATCGCCGCAGGCGCGGGCCTGTGCAACCCCGGCGTCGGTCAAAGGGAAGGGTTGCAGGGCCGACGGCGCACCGGCCCTTTGATGATAGTCGCCATGCCGGATCAAAGCGGCAAGGTTCAAGGGGTCAGCCATCGAACAACGCCCGGCCCTGTTCGGTCAGGGCGTCGAAACCGATCCCGCCCGACACTTCTTTCACCCGGACCCCTTGCAGCGCCGCAAGGTAATCGGCAGGGATAGGCGCGATGCCGTTGCCCAGGAACCGGCCATCGGGGAACTGATAGAAGGGTCCGGGGCTTTTCATGATCGCGCCCAGAAGATCGGGGCGATCGGCCAGCGTGACCTCGGTCACGGTGGTTGGCGCATCGGTGTCGCGGCTCCAGTTCAGAACCCAGAAATCGGTCAGGGGGGCCGCGTATTGCACGCGGTCCGGCCCATAGATATCGGCAATGATAAGGTCGTATTTTTCCTCAAGCGTCCACAGGGCCTCGGGCTCCATATCCCGCAATGCGCCCAGCCGGGTGGCAGAAAGCATGCCGTGCAGGCGGGGATTGCCCAGAATGGTGCCGGGGTTGATCCGGGGATGTTTGGGAATGCCAAGCGCCTGAACCGGCGTTCCGCCCCGCACCAGAAGCCGGTCGTTGGTGACGAACCGCGTGCCGCCCAAATCCATCATGCGCAGGATGGATGTGGATTTCCCGCCGCCCGACAAGCCGGCAATCGCCAGCGTCCGGGTGCCATTGGTGACAGCGGCCGCGTGGCAGATTTGCCAGCCCGCGCGCTGACAGATGTTCAGCACCTGCGTGTTGATGAAATTGATGACCGTGCTGATGTTGTCCGTCAGCGGGCCAAAGGCCAGAACCTCGGTCTGCGATTGCAGGAAGGTGACGCCGGTGCGGACCTTGTGGATCAGGCGGGCGTCGTCCAGATCGAAGATCGCATCCTTGCGCCCGGCTTTGCCGGGTTCGCGCGCCCATTCGACCCAGTTGGGCGGTGTATCCAATGTCTGACCGGGCAGCAGTTTCACGGTCAACTCTGCCTCGCGGTCGTCATTCAGCGCCTCGGCGAAATATTCGGTCAGTGCGCTGCGCAGCGGTTCGGGCGACAGGATTTTCAGGCCGACGGGCCCGACCTTCAGGTAAAAGGGTTCTGCCGTTTCGGCCTGCGACAGATCAAGTTGCGCAAGCACATCGGCGGCTTTGGTCACGCTCATGCCCGGACCTCCTGCATCACGTGATCGGCAACGCGGGCGGCCGCGTCGATCCCGCAGCCTTCCAGCACGCCGCGATAGCCGCCGAAGGCCGAGACTTCGAACACGATCGGGCCGGTCGGGGTCAGCGCGATATCCACGGTGGTAAAACTCAGCCCAAAGGGCGCCTGCGCCCGGCGGCCCAGTTCGATCAGCGCGGCGTCCGGTTCAAAGGGTTCATATTTGCCCCCCGAATGGATGGTGGTGTTCCAGCTGTCCGACTGGCTGACCCGGCTGTAGGTGCACAGATAATCGCCGTTCAGGAACACCATGCCCAGATCCTGCCCTGACAGGTCCTGTTTTTGCTGGATATACATCACGGGGTTTTCGGCGTGGAAGGCGGCGATCTGTCGGGCGGCGTCGGGGGTATCGCGGTCCAGCAGGATCATGCCGCGCGCCTTGGTGGAAAACAGCGGTTTGAAGACAGCCGCGCCATACTGCGCCAGCGCCCGATGGGCGGCGTCGGTGTCTTCGGTAATGATCGTCGGCGGCATGGGGATTTGCGCATTGGCCAGCGTGACGGTGCAGGCCAGCCGGTCCATCAGCCGCAGGATCGCTTCGGGGCGGCTGAACATCCTGACGCCGCGCGCTTCGGGCACGCGCAGCATTTCCAGCCGGTCCAGCGCATCGGGGCTGTAGATTTCCGAGATTTTCTTGATCGCCAGACCGTCCAGCGTGCACAGGTCGGTGCCGTCGAACATCAGCGCGCCGGAGGCCAGATCAAGCGTCACCCGCGCCATGTCGATCACCAGACGAAACCCGGTGCGCGCCTCAAGCGCATCTGCGATCGCCTCGGTCGACCATTTGCCGGGTATTCCGACGACACCGATTTTCAGGTCAGTCACTAAAAAGCTCCCTTATGGGTAGTTTCAACCGCGCCTCGCGCCCCTCAGGGACGGTGAGCACGGTTTCCAACAGATATCGCGCCCGCAGGAACATCCGGTTTGCGTGGTCGTGATCAAAGATAAAGCGGGTCGAGCTGGCAAAGGATCGGATCAGCCCAAGGGCCAGCCGGTATTCAAAGGTCTTGTCGCCCTGCCCGCGGGCGAATTTTGCGGCGGTGCGATGCAGGTCGATGACCACCTGCGTAATGCGCGCGCGGGTGGCCGCATCAAGCACCTGAAGGCGATAGTTCGACACCATGAAGACCGACACATCCTGTACGTAATCCATATAGCGGGACCGGTGCAGGTCGATGAAGCGGATGTTTTTCTCGGTCGGATCGAAGATCACGTTATCAAGGTTGAAATCGCCGTGGATATAGACCGAAAACGGTGCAACCAGTTTCCGTTCGCGCGCCGCGGCAGCGGATATCAGCGTTTCAAATCCCGGCAGGTCGAGACCCTGCAGGCGTTTTTCGCCACCGGAAAACCGGGGGTGGACGCGATACACGTCGCCCATCCGGCGCGATAGCTGGTCCATCGATGACGCCTCGGCCGGTTCATCTGTCTTGGTCTTGCGCCAGATATCCTGCACGGTCTTGTGCAGGGCGGTCTGTGCTGCGGCCAGTTGGGTGTCCGACCCGTTCAGAACGATGTCTTCAAAGGTCTTGCCGGGAAGGTGTTCGATCAGCAGTGCGGCGGATTCACCGCGCTTTTCGTAGGACAGGATTTTGGGGGCAAGGCCGGGATAGACCGAATTCCAGCTTTTGACGCCTGCGCGTTCCTCTTTCACCTTCTTGTGGTCGCCATCCTTGAAAACCGCATCGATGGGTTTGCCGCGGGAGGTATGCGTGCTGACGCTGGAAATGGCGCTGCCCGACCGGGTTTCGGCCAGGGGTTCCAGATCGATATCGTCATCGGATTTGATGCTGCCGGCCAGGACACTGCGCAGGGTGAAATAACGTTCGAACTGGACGGTCTGACCGATGTTGATCGACAGGATCGCCTCGCTTACACCCTGAACGGCCTCGCCCATGCGGCGCACCTCATTGGCGACCAGCAGGCTGTTGGCCAGATCTTCGGTGTGTTTCGAGCCGTGCATATCGCGCGTATAGGTGCGAAACAGCCGGTCGTAGAAATCATCAAGACTGGCGCGGGTCTGTCCGATCTGAACGGCCTGACGGCTGTCACGCGATTGCAGCGCCGCGTGGACCAGTTTCAACGAACCGCTGACCTGCTGGATCGGCTTTACATAGGCCTCTGCGCGCAACAGCTTTCTGCGGGTCACGCTTTCGGCGTGTTGCACTGCGCGCCGTGCCAGGCGGCTGAGCAGGTCAAGATTGCGCGCCACCGTGTCGATGCTTTGCAGTTGCAGGTGGCGGGTCTGACTTTTCTTGCCGCGCAGCAGGCCCGACAAACAGGCCTTTTGCACGCGTGATGCAAGGTTGTGCGAATATCCGGCGCGCTGGACCAGCCTGTGCGCGGTTTCGAGCTGTGGATCTTCGAAATAGGCCTGCAGCGTGGTGAGCTGGCTGTCGAGCTCGGCCAGCAGAAAGGACAGGTTTTCGTCAACCGCCTGAGGCAGTTTCATAGCGGTATCCTTGACACTGTTCTGCCTGTCCGGTTCTTCCAGACAATCGGGTGAAAGGCAATCGCGGCTGGCGGTGCCGGATGTCTGAATTTGACAGGCGCACACATCACCCAACGGGTGACAGGGCGACCGGTTGGCCTTATCTGGGTCTTGGGCGTCATGACGCCCTTATCTGCGATGCGGGTATCATTTCCAAGACGGCTGCACCCCGTCATCGAACAAAGGCGGTTCTGCCCGATGGTGAAGATCACGATACAGCGCGAGGCACGGCTGCCCGACGATCTGCGCGTCGCCCGTGCGCTGAGCGCCGCCCACCTTGGGCCGCGCGTCCTGTTCTTCAGCGGCGGCAGCGCGCTGAATGATATCTCGCGGCAGCTTAAGCGGTACACTTATAATTCGTGCCACCTGATTACCCCGTTCGACAGCGGCGGCAGTTCGCAGGTTCTGCGGCAGGCCTTTGACATGCCGGCGGTGGGCGATCTGCGCAGCCGTCTTATGGCGCTGGCCGATGAAACCGATCTGGGCCAGCCCGATATCTATCGTCTGTTCACCCATCGCCTGTCGAAAACCGCGCCGCAAGGCGATCTGAAAGCCGAAATCGCCGCGATGACCGAGGGCAAGCATCCGTTGATCAAGGCGATTTCGCGTCCGATGCGGATGCTGATCCAATCCTTCATTCAGGATTTTGCCAAGGCCGCACCGAAGGAGTTCAACTATCACAATGCCAGCATCGGCAATCTGATCCTGGCGGGCGGCTATCTGAGCAATGACCGTTTGCTGGAACCTGTGTTGTTCCTGATGTCCAAGATGGTGGATGTGCGCGGCACCGTGCGCGCGGTGGTGGATGAAAACCTGCAGCTTGGCGTTGATCTGGCAAACGGCCAGCGCATCATTGGTCAGCGCAACCTCAGCGGCAAAGAGGTCCCGCCGGTCAGTTCGTCGATCACGCGGCTTTTCCTGAGCGACGGTAAAAAGGAAATCCCGGCGTGCGATGTGCCGTTGCCCAAAAGAAACAAAAAGCTGATCAGCCAGGCCGATCTGATCTGCTATCCGCCGGGCAGTCTGTTTTCCAGCATCATCGCCAATCTGTTGCCTGCGGGTGTGGGGCGCGCGATCGCGGCCCAGGATGTGCCGAAAACCTATGTGCCCAGTCTGGGCCATGATCCCGAAGCTTTTGGTCTGAGCCTTGCAGATCAGGTTTCGGCGCTTTTGGTGCCGCTGCGCGCCGATGCAGGCGAAGATACCCCAACCCACCGCCTGCTGTCGCATGTCATCTGCGACAGCGGCGTTGATCGGTCGATCTGTGCCGAGGTGACGGCGCGGCACGGCATTCCCTGTCACCGGGTGCCGCTGGTGGGCGATACCCCAGACCGGTACGATCCGCAGCTCATCTGCGAGATGCTGATTTCCCTGATTTGATCCGGGCCCCAGATCAGTCCGGCAAGGTTTGAAGAAATTGAGGCGCGTGCCGCGCCACGCCTTTTTGGCACTGCGTGCGATGGGCGCCTAGATCATCCGGATCACATCCTTGTCGATCGACAGCATGTATCCTTTGCGGGCCACGTTCTTGATCAGCAGCTCGCTGACGATCTGATTGCCCAGGGCATCGCGCAGCCGTTTGATCCGGGTGGCGCCTGTTGCCTCGTCGCAGTCGGCGGCGCTTCGGCCCGATATCACCGCCTCGATCTGGGCGCCGGACAGCATGTCGTCATCCATCCGCGCCTCGGCCAGAACGGCCAGTGTTTCGATCGCGGCCTGTGTCAGTTTGAATTCCATGTTGTTCAGAAGCACGGTGTTTTCGCCGCGGCTGATCAACAGCGACGATACCTGTATGCCTGCACGCTCGATCTCGCCCACGCGGCGGTTCAGCGCCATGATGGTGACCAGAAACACGAAGGCCGCGATCAGCAGGGCGGTGGCAAACACCAGCAGCACAAAGATCACCAGCCGGTAAGAGGCCAGCACATCGGAAAACGCGGTGCCCGATTGGGCCAGAATTTCCAACAGCTTAATCTCGGCATTCGACGTCAGCCCGTCGCTTTCGACAAAGATGCGTTCGACACGGGTGTTGAACGCATTGGCATCGGGCAGGCTGAGAAACAGCAGCGCCGCCGCGACCAGCAGGATCAGGACGATGGCCGCGATGCCAAGGGGAACAATCCGCGCGCCGGTCCGCCGCAGCTCAGTAGCGGAGATAGAACTTTCCGGCACTCTCTTTCCTTTCCGCCAGCCCGTCTTTGCCGAAGATAGACATGACGTTCAGCAATTGCCAACCGTCACGGGACAGGCGTTTGCCGATCTCTTTGCCTGCGGCCCCCCGGCTTGCGCAGAACGCATCGGGAAGCTTGACCACGCCGTAATGCAAACGCAGGGGCGAGTCTTTCTTGGCTTTGTAATCGGCATAACAGTCGGCCGCCGCGGGCGACGCTGCCATCAGGCCAAGGACAAGGCCGAGTGAGAGAAGGATACGATTTTTCATGCTGTGACAATGGGACGGGTGGCGGTGTTATTCAATATCAAGCAGCGTTTGAGCCTGCGTTATCGTTTAGCAGCGTGCTGATATTGCCTGTCTTTGGCTGTCCTCCCCATTCTTGGCTCATCCCCGAAGCGCGGTCGTTTCCGCGCCGCTCTTTCCAAGAAAGGACTGCCCCATGACCAAGACATTTACCGCAGCCATATTGGCATTCACCATTGCGATCACCGGCTTCAGCGCCGCACCGGCGCGCGCCGGCAGCGACGAGGTGGTCCTTGGCGTGTTGGGGGCGCTGGCGATCTTTGCGCTGGCCAAGGATGCCGATGACCGCCGCGACCATAAAAAGAAAGAACGCTACAAAAAGGTAGAGCGTAAAAAGCACTACTATCGCAGAACGCATGCTATTCCGCGGTCCTGCATTCGCCGGACGGACCGGCGTCACGGGTCGCGTCTGTTTGTCACAAAACGCTGCCTGGCATACGAAGGATATACACGGCGGGTGCCCCAGCGGTGCGCATTTACCCACGACAACCGCCGCCGAGACTATCATGCCTATTCTTTGAATTGTCTGAAAAACAGGGGTCACCGGGTCGAGGCCCGACGGTAACACCGTCGGAGAGCAGGGCGCGGTCCCCATCCCCAAACAGAACCGCGCCACAGGGGCGAGAGGATCATCCTCTCGCCCTTTTTCTGGTTGCAGCGGGTTTGGGGCTGGGGTCATGTCGGGGCATGTCAAAATCACAACCCGATCTCAGTTTCGAACAGGCCGCCATTCAGGACGGCCATTTTTCGGTTGTTGGTGTGGATGAGGTCGGGCGCGGCCCCTGGGCCGGGCCGGTGACGGCGGCGGCGGTCCGGCTGGATTTGAACCGGATCCCCGAGGGGCTGAACGATTCCAAGAAACTGTCGGCGGTGCGGCGCGATGCATTGCACGATCAGATCATTGCCGCCGCCGATGTCTGTGTCGCCCATGCCAGCGTCGCCGAGATCGACCGGATGAATATACTGGCCGCATCGCATCTGGCGATGAGCCGCGCAGTGGCGGGGCTGTCGCAGGTGCCGGATTTCGCGCTGATCGATGGCAACCGGATTCCAGAAAACCTGCCCTGCCCGGCGCAGGCGATTGTCAAAGGTGACGGTCGATCCCTGTCGATTGCGGCGGCCTCGATCGTGGCCAAGGTGGTGCGCGATCGGCTGATGGTGGATTTGGCGCAACAGCACCCCGGCTATGGTTGGGAGAGCAACGCGGGATATGGGACAAAACTGCATCAGGAGGGTTTGCGAAATCTTGGTGTAACCCCACACCATAGACGTTCGTTCAAACCCATCCACAATATCTTGTATCAAGGAAAATCAGTAAGTCGCTGATTCAAAAAAGAAATTGACGGCGAATCGCCTTTGACTCATCTTTGTCCACAACAACACGACGCCAAAATCGGCGCGGGGACAGAGGCAGAGATGAAGACGATGACCAAAGGTACCGGGGCGGCAACGCTTCCGCTTAATCAGATTGTGTCCGGCGATTGCGTGAAGGTGATGAACAGCCTTCCCGAGAATTCCGTTGATCTGGTGTTTGCCGATCCACCCTATAACCTGCAGCTTAAGGGGGACCTGCACCGGCCTGACAATTCCAAGGTCGATGCGGTGGACGATGCCTGGGATCAGTTTTCCAGCTTTGCCGCCTATGACAAATTCACCCGCGAATGGCTGGCCGCCGCCCGTCGCATCCTGAAACCCAATGGGGCGATCTGGGTGATCGGGTCGTATCACAACGTGTTCCGCATGGGCGCCGAGCTGCAAAATCAGGGGTTCTGGATCCTGAACGATGTGGTCTGGCGCAAATCGAACCCGATGCCGAATTTCCGGGGCAAACGCCTGACCAACGCGCATGAAACGCTGATCTGGGCCAGCAAGGAAGAGGCCAGCAAATACACCTTCAACTATGAGGCGCTGAAGGCGCTGAACGAAGGTGTGCAGATGCGCAGCGACTGGGTTCTGCCGATCTGTACCGGCCATGAGCGGCTGAAGGATGACAACGGCGACAAGGCCCATCCGACGCAAAAACCCGAAAGCCTGCTGCACCGGGTGATGGTGGCTACCACCAACCCCGGCGACGTGGTGCTGGACCCGTTCTTTGGCACCGGCACAACCGGCGCCGTGGCCAAGATGCTGGGCCGCGAATTCATCGGGATCGAACGCGAGGCCGCCTATCGCAAGGTTGCCGAAAAACGCATCGCCAATGTCCGCAAATTCGACCGCGAGGCGCTGACCGTCACCACCTCGAAACGGGCCGAGCCGCGGGTGCCCTTTGGCCAGCTGGTCGAACGCGGCATGCTGCGCCCCGGCGAAACCCTGACATCGCCGCGCGGCAAGATCGCCAAGGTGCGCGCCGATGGGACGCTGGTCGCCTCGGACACCAAGGGGTCGATCCATCAGGTCGGCGCCGCATTGGAAGGCGCACCCAGCTGTAACGGATGGACCTACTGGCATTTCAAACGCGACGGTAAAAATGTGCCGATCGATCTGTTGCGCCAACAAATCCGGGCGGAAATGGCTGACCGCCCGAACTGATACGACCCTCCAGAGTGAATACCGCCGGTGCTTGTGGCCTGATACCACGGCATCTACTTTCCCCGCCCTTGTGGCGGGGATTTTTTGTGCGCCATAGGCAAGGCCGCTTTCGCCTGCCACGATGGCCCGGGGATTCGCCCCGGGGTCGGAGGATTGGAATGACGAATATTGCGCAATTACGCGCCAAGGCGGAAAATACAGAACAGCAGATCGGAGGGTGCGTCAGGGATATCGTGGCGCAGCTTGTCCTGCCGGGGGATCAGCGGTCGGACCCAGAGCTGCGGTCCGATCTTGCCCGGCTGATCGCGCTGCGCAAAACGCTGAAACAGATCGACCGCGACTTCGACCGCCAAAAGGGCGATGTCGACCGCGCCTATCCCAACCGTGCCGCCGCCGCCGGGGTCCGCCGGTTTTTCCGAGAGTTGCACCAACGGGTCTGGGTCAACCGGAACATCGTCCAGATGATCCGGACGCTGATCGCGGCCGGCCCCCGGCCCCTGTATCCCGATCCGACGCCCGCGCATGGGATGCTGGCGCAGCAAACCGAGGTGACCGATGCGGTGTTCATCGCGCTTCAGCAATATCTGCAGCCCGAAACCCAGGCGCCCGAGGCCGCCGCCCACGGGTGTTTCCCCGATATCTCATTGCTGCCATCGCGTTTTGCCGAACACGCCCATGCCGCCTATCGTGTGATGCTGGCCCGGCAGGGCGACAGGCCGATCCGGTTTCTGGATGTCGGCTGTGGCTGCGGGGTCAAGGTCCTGTCGGCCTCGATCCTCTTTGATCAGGCGGATGGGTTGGAATTTGATGCGGGCTATGCGGCGGTCGCCCGGGATTTTCTGGCGCGCAGCGATGCGGGTAATTGCAACGTGATTCAGGGCGATGCCTTGGCGTTCGATGGCTATGCCGATTACGACGTGATCTATTTCTTTCGGCCGATGATGACTGACGAAGGCCTGATCGCGCTGGAAGATCGGATTTTGAACCATGCGCGCCCGGGCACCGTGCTGATCGCGCCCTATGGGATGTTTCATGACCGGGCCGCTGATCTGGACTGTGCCCATGTTGCAGGCGCCGTCTATCTGGCCGGGTGCGACGCGGACGAAGCGCGGGCCCAGCGTGAAAAGGCCGAATATATGGGGCAGAACATCGTGCCGCCGGAACACCGGCGGCGGGCGGCCAAAGGGGTTTACGCGCCGGTCCGCGATCTGTGTCGCGCCACCGGGTTTCCAGTGTCCTGAGGCAGGGGGCTGGGCGCCCTAGGACGCGCCAAGTTTCTTTGGTTTCAGATACCAGTACCAGATGCGGTAAGCCTCTAGGATGGTAAGCGGTGCGAAGTGGATGATCGCTGCCATCGGGTCCCGCCAATTGTGCAATGAGGCCCAGTGGACAAGGGTCAGGACCGCGGCCAGATAGGTCCAGCGTTGCATCGGTTTCCAATAGGGCCCCAAGAGGCGCACGAAATAATCCGTCGATGTCGCAGCCAGAGGAATGAAGATCGCGAAGGCCAGCCAGCCGGTCCAGATATAAAGCCGGGGCAACTCGTCGATGACCCGGGCCATCGAGGATTTGTCGATAAGGTAAAACACGGTGTGAAGGGCGGCATAGCCAAATGCCGCAACGCCAAGATACCGCCGGTTTTTCTTAAGCCACTGCGGCCCCCGCCAGCCCCGAAACATCAGGGTCAGCGGCGTGGCCATCATGGCGACAATCATGAAACGCGCCGAAAATTCGCCCGTCGGATGCACCAGCCGGTGGAAAATCCGCGCGTTTTCAGAGGTCAAAGCATCGTTGAGGATCAGCGCGGCGGGCAGGGCAAAAAGCGCCCAAATCCAATAGGGGCTGAGAAAAGACAGGCGGGAAAACATTTGAAACCTCATTTTTGAAGGTCAATCACCCGTCTAACGCCGGGCGGCGCGTTTTCCGTCGCAATAAATCGTAAAACCCGGCGCCTGAAGATCGCGCAATCCCGCAGCGGGACACGCCTAACGCGGCGGCGGGTTGGTCGCCATCTTATAGGGCTGCCAATCCTCGATCTCGGGGTAATAGCGTTTGCGCCAGGCCCGGACCCGCGGGTTCATCACGCGGCGCCACAGCGGCGGGATCATCGCCGCCGCCGTCATCATCGGATAGCCATAGGGCAGTTGCGGGGCCTCGTCCTCGTCATAGTTCTGCAGCAGCGGAAACCGGCGGTTGGGCTTATAGTGGTGATCGGAATGGCGTTGCAGATTGATCAACAACCAGTTCGACGCCCGGTGCGATGCGTTCCAGCTGTGCCGGGGCTGAACATGTTCGTATTTGCCATCCCCCAGATGTTTGCGCGTCAGCCCATAGTGTTCGACATAGTTGGTCAGCTCCAGATACCAGACGGCAACAAAGGCCTGAAACAGGAACAGCCCCAGCCCGGCCCATCCGCCGACGGCAACCGCTAGGATCAGCATTCCGGCCTGCAAGCCCCAGTACCGCCAGAACGGGTTCGACCTGTGCAGCGGCGGCAATCCCTTGCGGGCCAGCATCGCGGCCTCGGCGCCCCATGCCGAGGTCAGGCACTGGCGCAGAACGCGCGGGAAAAACCGGTGGAACCCTTCGTTATAGCGGGCGGTGACCGGATCGCGCGGCGTGCCGACATAGCGATGATGGACCAGCAGATGTTCGCTGCGGAAATGGCTGTACAGGACCGAGGCCATCAGCAGATCGCCCAACCAGCGCTCGATCCGGTTTTTCTGGTGCATCAGCTCATGCGCATAGTTGATGCCGATCCCGCCCGCCATCAGCCCGACGCCGTAGAAGGTGGCCAGCTTTTCCCAGCCTGCCAGATGGGTGCTGTGCGTGACCCACCACAACAGCCCGAATTGCGTGGCAAACTGCAGCGGAAACCAGATCAGGGTGACAAGGCGGTACCAGAACAGATCGGTTTCGGCGGTTTCGGTATCCGCGTTTTCGGTGTTCAGGGCGGTGGCCGCATCGACGATGCTGGTCATGATCAGCGCATAGACCGGCGCCAGAATCAGCATCCAGCCGCCATAGCTTGCCCCCAGAACCACCAGCGGCACCAACCCCAGCGACAGCCAGAACGGCAGCGCATTCTGCAACCGTGCAACCTGAGATGCGGGGATCATGGTGATGCTCCTTTTTACGCGGAACAAGCCTATGCTTTATTTTACATGGGGCTCAAGCAATTGCAGGCTGCCTGCCGCAGCGTCATACACCTTGCGCATGACCGTCGGTAGGTCCGATGGGCGAAACTGTGCGGCTGGAATAAAACCGCCGCAATTTGGCATGGCGTCGCAGGGGGCCGTGGCCACCATGACCGACAGGCGCAGGTGAAAATGGGTGAACGTATGGCGGACCTCGGTGTTCAGGGGGCGCCAATCGGTGGCGATGGGCGGGGCGGGCTGTGCGGTTTCGGCCCAGGGCGAGCCGGGCCAGCCCAGCATGCCGCCCAACAGCCCCTTGTCGGGGCGGCGTTCCAGCAGGAACGCCCCATCGGCGCGGCGGGTGACATAGGCGATGCCGTATCGCACCGGTTTCGCCGGTTTGGGCAGTTTGCGGGGCAGGTCTGTCTGAATGCCCGCCGCGCGTGCCGCACAGGGGGCAGACCACGGGCAGATGCCGCAGGCCGGGTTTTTCGGGGTGCAGATGGTGGCGCCCAGATCCATGACCGCTTGGGCGTAATCGCCGGGCCGTGTCTTCGGGGTCAGCCGGTCGGCCAGCGTGGTCAAGTCGGGTTTTGCCGTGGGCAGCGGTGTTTCGACCGCGAAAAGCCGCGCCATGACCCGTTCCACATTTCCGTCCACCACCGTTGCGCGCCGGTCAAAGGCAATCGCGCTGAGTGCGGCGGCGGTATAGGGGCCGATACCCGGTAATGTCAGTAACGCGGCCTCTGTTCCGGGGAACCGGCCGCCGTGGTCCCGCACCACCGCGCGGGCGCATTTCAACAGGTTCCGGGCCCGGGCGTAATATCCCAGCCCGGCCCATTCACCCATGACATCCGCGTCTTGTGCCGCGGCCAGGGCGGCGACATCGGGCCAGCGCGTGGTGAATCGCATGAAATAATCCCGGACGGCGGCCACCGTGGTTTGTTGCAACATCACCTCGGACAGCCAGACGCGATAGGGATCGGGCATGGCGCCGGCCTTGCGCTCCGCCGGGGGCACGCGCCAGGGCATGGTGCGGGCATGGGCGTCGTACCAGGCCAGAATCTCGGGGGCAAAGTCGTGGTCACGCAATGTTTATGTTCCTTCATGCGCTATTTGTCTGGCTGCGCTGATGCTGCGGCAGTAGACTAGAGCGCAGATCGTAAATTGACAGGCTTCATGCGCAAATCGCCGTCGCAATTCACCCCTGCCCGCCGCAAGCGCGGATTTGAACGGACTTCCAGTCTGCTGAACGAACGTGTGCGCAAGGTTGGGGAAACGCGGGGGTTCGCGGTCAGCCGCCTGTTGACCCACTGGGCCGAGATTGTGGGGGCCGAGACCGCCCGCACGGCGCATCCGGTCAAGGTGAACTATGGGCGGCAGGGATTCGGCGCCACGCTGACCGTGCTGACCACCGGAGCAATGGCGCCGATGCTGGAAATGCAAAAGGAAAAAATCCGCGAGAAGGTGAACGCCTGCTATGGCTATGCCGCGATTTCGCGTATTCGCCTGACCCAGACGGCGCCCACCGGGTTTGCCGAAGGGCAGGCCGCATTTGCGCATAAATCCGAAACGCCACGGCAGCCTGACAGGGCCGCCTGTGAAAAGGCCGCGGTTCTGTCGGGCGAGGTTCGGGATGACGAACTGCGCGCGGCCCTTGAATCGCTTGGCCAGAACGTAATATCCCGTTCCAAACGGTAAGGAGAGCATCCGATGACCTCGAAACTGACTCTGGCGCTGGGCGCCGTCGCACTGGTGGCCCTGGGTGGCTGGTGGGCAACCGCCCCGCAATCCACGTCGATCCCCGCGTTCAGCGGTAATCTGGTGGCCCCGGCCAATGCCGCCGAAACCGCCGAAGTGAAGGACATGGTGATCGGGGCCGAAGATGCGCCCGTGACCATCATCGAATACGCGTCCTTCACCTGCCCGCATTGCGCGACCTTCCACGAGAATACATTCTCGAAGATCAAGGCGAACTATATCGACAGCGGCAAGGTGCGGTTCATCTATCGCGAGGTGTATTTCGACCGCCCGGGCCTGTGGGCCGGTATGGTCGCGCGCTGCGGCGGCGACATGCGTTACTTTGGCATCGTCGACATGCTGTTCGAAAAACAGCGCGATTGGATTTCGGGCGGCGAACCGGCCAAGATCGTCGCAAGCCTGCGCAAGATCGGCCTGACCTCGGGGCTGAGCAATGAGGCGCTGGACGCCTGTCTGGCCGATGGCGATCACGCGCAGGCGCTGGTTGCGAACTTTGAAAAGAACACCAAGGCGGATGATATCACCGCAACCCCGTCCTTCGTGATCAACGGCGAAAAATACAGCAACATGAGCTATGCCGATTTCGCCAAGGTGATTGACGAAAAACTGGGCAGCTAAGCCGGGTCCAGCCCGATCCGCGACAGGGCCGCGTCCAGCGCGGCCCAATCGTCGATTTCCAGCCGCACCGGCAGGGTCAGAACCTTCTGGCGGAACCCGGCGGGCAGGCGCACCGCATCCTTTTCGGTCGTTGCCAGTTGCGCGCCAAGGGCTTTCGCCTCCAGTTCCAGCCGCTTCATCAAGGCTTCGGTCAGGGGCTGGTGGTCGGACAAAGCTTCGCTGCGCAACAGGCGGGCGCCCAACCCTTCCAGCGTGGCAAAGAATTTCTCGGGGTGGCCGATCCCGGCAAAGGCCAGTACCGGCTGGTCCTGCCAGAGCATGCCGGTCGGCAGCGGGTGCAAAGCGCCGGTCAGATGCGGCAGCGCGATCTGATCGCCCCACAGCGTTTTGAAACGGCGTTGTGCCAAGGCGGGGCCGATGGACAGCACCAGATCGGCGCGCGCCAGCCCGGTTGCGACGGGTTCGCGCAAAGGCCCCGCAGGCAGCACCCGGCCATTGCCGAACCCTTTGACCGCATCGACCACGATCAGCGACAGATCCTTGGCGACCGAAGGGTTCTGAAACCCGTCGTCCAGAACGATGACACCGGCCCCGGCAGCGACGGCGGCCTGTGCCCCGGCGGCGCGGTCCTTGGACACCCATGTCGGCGCAAAGGCCGACAGCAGCAGGGGTTCGTCGCCCACCTCGGCGGCGCTGTGGCCGCGTTCGTCAACCTGCACCGGCCCGGTCAGCGCGCCACCATGGCCCCGCGACACGATATGCGGGCTGTGCCCCATGGCGATCAGGCGGGTGACCAGCGCGATGGCCGTGGGCGTTTTGCCGGTGCCGCCCGCGTTCAGATTGCCGATGCAGATGACCGGCACCGGCGCGCGCCAGGGCGCCCCCTGCCGCAACCGGCGTGCGGTGCCATAGGCATAAAGCCCGGCCAGCGGCGCCAACAGCCGCGCCCGCAATCCCGGCGCGTCCGGCGGGCGATCCCAGAACCGGGGCGCCCGCATCACGCCGCCTCCGGATTGCCAAGGGTTGCCAACAGGTGCCGGACCACGGTTTCCGTGGCCACCGCACCCGCCGTGGACACGTCCCAACCGTTGTGGGCCATCGCGGCCGAGTTTTCCGGAGACAACAGTCGGGTCAATGTCTTGGACAGCGATTTGGTGTCTTCGACCGCGCAGGCGGCCTTGGCCGCGGTCAACCGGGCGTAATGGGCGGCATGGGCGTTCGTCCGCGGGCCATGCACAACCGCCGAGCCCAGTTCGGCGGGCAGGAACGGATCCGGCCCGTCCGCGACGTGAAATGTCCGCCCCATGACGCTGACCGGGGCCAGTCTGAACCACAGGCCCAGTTCACCGCTGCGGTCGGCAATCAGGATCTGAGTGTCATCTTCGATCGGGTCATCATCTGATCGCAGCGCCACATGCCAGTCCGCCGCGCGCAGCGACGCGGCCAGCTCTGGCCCGCGTTCCGGTAGATCGGGCTCCAGAATAAGCAACAGCCGGTGGGACAGCCGGGCCGTGCGGGCATGGGCACTCACGATCAGATCATCTTCGCTTTGGGCAACATCAGCGGCCAGCCATGTTGGCCGACCCGCGATCATATGGGCAAGGTTGCGCAGTGCCGCATCATCGCAGGGCAGGGCGGTAGAGCCTTGGGAAAGCGGTCCGATCAGGGTGACTTTGCGATCGGGCGCCCCGTGGCGGCCAAAATGTGCGGCCAATTCGGACGAGACCGCAAAGACATGTCTGAACCTTTGCAGCAGGGCTTGGGCAAGGCTGCTGCGCAGGCCCGCGTCGGCCAGCCCCGCCTCAAGCGGATTGTCCCCGATCAGAAACAGCGGAATTTTACGGCTGTAGGCCTCGGTGATCAGCGCGGGGCACAAGGCAGAGGCAAAGAAGATGCAGGCATCGGGGCGCCAATGATCCAGAAACAGCCGCGCCATGGCGGGGGTGTCATCAGGCGTATCCTGCTGGATCATCGGCGGCGCATCATCGGGGGCGGCCCCCGCAGTATGTCCGGTGATCAGAAATTCCAGATCCGGGTTGTTTTCGTCCGCAACCCGGATCAGTTCATGGCTTTGCGTGGCGGTGGCGTCTGTTCCGCTGTGTACCCAGATCAGCGGCCCCGAAGGCCGTGCCGGGCGAAATGTGTCGGCTGTTTCGCCCAATGCCTGCGCGCGCGGCTTTGCCCGCGCCCAGGCCCGCAACCGGTATAGCCAAAGGGAAAACGAAGGTCCCATCGGATGTAGCTCAGTCGCCAAGTTCCTCGGTCGAGCTTGCGGCGGTTTCTTCATCCCGCAGGCGGTGCAGGTGAGCGATGAAATACCGCATATGGGCGTTGTCAACGGTGCGCTGCGCCTCGGATTTCCAGGCGTTATAGGCGCTGGCATAGTCGGGGAAAATTCCAACGATATGGATGTCGTTGACATCTTTGAATGCGCTTTTGGTGGGGTCCACCAATTCGCCGCCAAAGACAAGATGCAGGCGCTGGGTCATGTCGCTCTCCGCTGCTGTTCGCGTGTTCGGACGCAGGTTAGACGATGCCGGGGATGGGGGAAAGGGGCGCTTGTAGGACCGCAGGGTATATTGGCGGTTACGCCAGGCGCGCGATCAGGTCGCGGTGAACCTGCGCGCCCCCGGCCACCACACCCGGCGATGACGGTACCGCAGTATTGAACCGCAGCGGCGCGCCGGCCCGGTCGGTGACCTGGGCGCCAGCCTCGGACAGGATCAGGGCGCCAGCGGCGATATCCCAGTGCCAACTGTCGCGCAGGGTCAGCATGCCATCGAACCGGCCTTCGGCCACAAGGCACAGACGGTAGGCAAGCGAAGGCCGGTGGTGCCGGGTCACATTCGGCACCCCGCCGGGCCACAGGGCAGGGTCCAGCGCGGGCCGGGTGGCCAGCAGCGATGAGCCCTCCAGCCCTTTGGGGGTGCTGACCCGGATCGCCGCGCCATTGAACGCGGCCCCTTGGCCGAGCGTTGCGGTATAAAGCTTGTCCAGCAGCGGCAGATAGACAGCGGCGGTGGTAATCACCCCCCGTTCGGCCACGGCCAGCGCATGGGCAAAGCTGCGTTCGCCATTCACAAAGGCGCGGGTGCCGTCGATGGGATCGACGATGAACACCCGTTCGGCGGACAGGCGGGCGGGGTCATCCTCGGTTTCTTCGGACAGCCAGCCATAATCGGGCCGGGCACTGCGCAGCCGGTCGGTCAGCATGGCGTCGATGGCCAGATCGGCCTCGGTCACCGGGCCCTGTTGATCCGGCTTGTCCCAGGTTTTGGGGGCGTTTCCCCAGTGCTGTTCAGCGATTTTACCTGCGGCATGGGCCGCGTCCACCAGCAGCGACAGATCATTCTCCGGCAAGGGTCAACCCTTCGACCAGAAGCGATGGCACCACGCGCGACAGATGCGCGCGCGCGTCATTGGCGGGCTCAATCGACCGCAGCATATCGCGCAGATTGCCGGCGATGGTGCATTCGTTCACCGGATAGGCCAGTTCGCCGTTTTCGACCCAGAACCCGGCGGCCCCGCGCGAATAATCGCCGGTGTTGGCATTGATCGAACTGCCGATCATCGAGGTGACCAGCAACCCGGTGCCCATCTCGGCCAGCAGTTCGTCGCGGGTTTTGACGCCTTGGGTCAGGCTGATATTGCCGACCGATGGCGATGGTGGCGATGACAGGCCGCGCGCGGCGTTGCCGGTGCTGCGCATGTCCAGTTTGCGGGCGCTGGCCAGATCCAGCACCCATCCGGTCAGGATACCGTCCTTGACGATGGCGCGCTGTTGCGTGGGCAGGCCTTCGCCATCAAAGGGGCGCGATCCGCTGGTGCGGGGGCGATGCGGGTTTTCGATCAGCGACAGGGTGGATGGCAGCACCTGTTCGCCCATCGCATCGCGCAGCCAGGATGACCCGCGCGCGATTGCCTGCCCGTTGATGGCGACCAGCAGGTGACCCATCAGGGATGAGGACACCCGTTCGTCGAACACCACCGGATAGGCGCCGGTTTTGGGTTTGCGTGCTCCGGCGCGGGCCAGCGTGCGTTCGGCGGCGATGCGGCCCACCGTTTCGGGGTCGGGCAGGTCTGATTGGAACACACGCACCTCGCCACAATAATCGCGTTCCATATCGGTGCCCGATCCGGTGATCGTGACACAGGATATTGCCCGGTCAGTCCGGGCGTATCCGCCGGAAAACCCGTTGCTGGTGGCCAGATGAATGCGCCGCCGCCCATATCCGGCCGAGGCGGACTGAACCTGCGAAATCCCGTCATGGGACAGTGCCGCGGCTTCGGCCCGGCGCGCGTCCTCTTCCAATGTCGCGGGGTCGGGTTCGTCCGACGGATCGGCCAGCTCCAGCGCGTCCAGATCCCATGTGGTTGCCAGCTCGGACGCATCGGCCAGCCCGATATCCGGGTCTTCGGGGGCTTCCCTGGCCATGGCAACGGCGCGCGCGGCCATTTCCGATATGGTCGCGGCGCGGGTGTCCGAGGCCGACACGCAGGCCTGCCGCTGTCCCAGCAGAACCCGCAATCCGATCTCGATCCCTTCGGACCGTTCCGCCTGTTCCAGCTTGCCGTGCAGCACGTCGATGGACAGCGATGTGCCGTCCACGCCGATGGCATCGGCGGCATCGGCACCGGCCTGTTTGGCGGCGTCCAGCAAAGCTGCGGTAAGCGTATCAAGCGATTGGGTCATGCGGCGGGCTCGTTGTTATCAGGGACCAGTAGCACCTAAGTCGCAAAAACGCCCCGTGCAAGGCTGCGCGGGGCGTATCTGTGTTATTCCCGTGGGCGTCCGGGATCAGCGCAGGCGCTGACCGTTGGCCAGAACCTGACCGTCTTCGGTAACCTCGATGTCCGACACCAGCGTATCCTCGCCATCGCCCGGACGGGCAAACAGCCCCATCATCATCCGCGCGCCCATGGCCTGTTCTTCGGGCAGCAGGCCCATCTGAACCAGCTTGTCCATCAACCCGTTGCCGCCGACCAGTTTCAGGCCCAGCGATCCGGTGGGTTTGGGCATGCCGTCAAAGGTCTGCTTATCCGCGTTGTCAAATGTGAAATCGCCCGCGCCGGTCAACTCCGCCCCGGCAAGGCTGAGTTGCAGGTCGTTCACCGTCAGGGCGTGCAGCTCGCCGGGGTTTTCGGCCAATGCGGGGTTGTTCGCCGCTTCGGGGTCAAAGATATCGAACAGCCATTTCGCCTTGCCGGTCAGATCGACCACCAGTGTCGCCGGATCGCGCGGCAGAACGGCGGCGGGGTCAAACATGCCCCAGATCTGTTCGCTGATCGACAGGCCCTTCATCGAGGTCAGGAGCGCGAAATCGGTGGCATCGTCGGTCTGCGCGATCGGCATGGTCAGCTTGAACGCGGCTTCGGCCATTTCGGCGGTCAGTTCGGGGAAAGGTATCTGCGACCCGCTGATCGCCCATTTCAACCCGTTCTGGGTGCCGCCATAGGTCAGCGAACTGTCGCCCATATTGAACTGAATATTACCGTCAGTCCCAGAGGCGACGATATTCATCTTGTTGCCTTTTTCATCCGCAGTCATGTCATAGGACATCGCGGCAAAGCTGTATTCGCCGTTCGCAGTAAAGCCATCTTTCAGCATGGCGGCGAAATCCCCCACATCTGAATTTTTGGGATAGACGTAGGTTCCCGAAGATTTCAGATCCGCCATGTTCATCTTGAAATCCATGTCGGTTTCGGCCTTCGGGTCATTGACCTTGAGCGCGAGGTTCAGCGCGCTGGCGTCCATCTTTGACTCCATGCTCAGCTTGTCGCCTTCGACCATCTGAGAAAGGCCAGCAATATCGGACATGCTGATATCCATGCCGAAATCAACCGGCGTGCCATCGACCACCATGTTGTCGACACTCACCGACATCTGCGGGATTTTGAAATCATAGCTGGTTTCGTTGTCCTGGCCGCTGACAATCATCACCATGTCGGTCTGGCGGAACAGCATATCCAAAGCGACGGCTTCGCCCTTTGCCGGTTTCATGTCCATCTTGATCGGATATTCGGGCGACATGGTGACGGCGACGGTGCCATTGCCAAGCTCGGTAAAGGCCATTTCAGGCAGTTTTCCGGTAATGTTACCTTCGGGCATTTCCATCGCAAATTCGACATCGCTGACGGTCAGCGTGTCGCCCGAAACGGTTTCGGTGCCGCTGATTGTCTGGCCATAGCTTTCGCCCAGGGTTTTCCACTGTTCCCAGACTTGCGCCGCAGTGACGTCTGCATGGGCGGCGGGGGCGGCAAAAAGGCTGCCCAAAATAAGATATGTTGAAATAGTGGGCACTTTAAGTTCCATAACGAACCTTTCCAGATTGCAATTTGCGGGCAGGTTCCGCTTTTGGGCTGCGATGGTCAAGGGCAGGATGTGTCTGGAAACCGGCCAAGCGCTGGGGTACGACTTGGGCATCCGTGCAGGGAGGCGATGATGTTTGATATGACCGGCAAGAACGTATTGATAACAGGCGCAAGTCGGGGGATCGGGGCGGCCGCCGCCCGCGCCTTTGCCGCGGCTGGGGCCAATGTGGCGCTGATTGCCCGCACGCGCGAAGCGATTGCCGATCTGGCCGGGGACATCGGCCCGGCCGCTTTGGCGATTCCCTGCGATGTCAGCCGCTATTGGGAGGTCGAGGCCGCCGTTCAGGCCACCGTCGACGCCTTTGGCGGGCTTGATGTGTTCATCGGAAACGCAGGTGTGATCGAACCGATTTCCCGGATAGAAGAGGCCGACCCCGACGCCTGGGGCCATGCCATCGACATCAACCTGAAGGGCGTCTTTTACGGCATGCGCGCGGCCCTGCCGGTGATGCTGGGTGCGGGCGGCGGAACAATCCTGACGATCAGTTCGGGGGCGGCCCACAATGCGCTGGAAGGCTGGAGCCATTATTGCGCTTCAAAGGCCGGGGCCGCGATGATGACCATGTGCGCGGATAAAGAGGCCGGCACCAAGGGTATTCGTGCGATGGGCCTATCGCCCGGCACCGTCGCCACGGAAATGCAGCGCGAGATCAAGGCCAGCGGCATCAACCCGGTCAGTGCCCTGGACTGGGACGATCACATTCCGGCCGATTGGCCTGCACGGGCCCTGATGTGGATGTGCACCCCCGATGCTGACGAATACATCGGCCAAGAGGTGTCCCTGCGCGATCCGGCGATCCGGGCACGGATCGGGTTGGGCGAATGATCGATCTGCAAAAGGACGGGGGTCTTTGGACTGTCACGATCAACCGGCCGGACAAGGCAAATTCGCTGACCAAGGCGATGCTGGAAGACTTGGCCAGCATCGCCGCCGATGCTGGCACGCAACAGATATCGGCGCTGATCCTGACCGGCACGGGCAAGGTGTTCAGCGCAGGCGCCGATCTGGATGAGGCGCGCGCGGGGCTTGCCACCGACGATGTCTGGGAACGCCTGTCGGGGCGGCTGGCGGGGCTGGAGTGTCTGACCATCGCCGCCCTGAACGGCACGCTGGCGGGCGGTGCTTTCGGCATGGCGCTGGCCTGTGATCTGCGCATCGCGGTGCCCGAGGCGCGGTTTTTCTATCCGGTGATGAAACTGGGCTTTCTGCCGCAACCCTCGGACCCCGGTCGCATGGTGGCGTTGATGGGTCCGGCCCGCACCAAACTGGTCCTGCTGGGGGGGCAGAAATTGTCCGCCGATGAGGCGCTGTCCTTTGGTCTGATCGACCGGATCGTGCCGGGCGCGGAATTGATGCAGGCGACGACGGCTTTGACCGCGGATTGTCTGAACGGCAAACGCCCTGTGATGACCGGGATCAAGGCGCTTTGCACCAGCTGAATTCCCCGACAACCCTTGCGATATCGACAGGTCGATGTATCACCAAAGGGCGTAGTAAATTGTATTGCAAAGGGTGTTTATCGTGGAAGGCCAACCAGAGATCGTTCAACAGGCGCTTGGCTATATTGAAAAAGCATATGAGATCGCCCTTGCCTGGCTGACCAGCCCGGCGGCCTGGTCGCAGTTTGCCTTGCTGATCGTGGCCTTTCTGGCGGCGCTTTATGTAACCCGGCGGCTGTTGCCGACCTTTGAAAAACTGCTGACCCCGCCCGAGGAACAGCAGCACATGATCGCCCGCCTGCGGCGGTTCGTGCTGAAATTCCTGCCCTTGCTTTTGCCGCTGCTGGCCTTTGCCTTTACCGCAATGGGCGAACAGATCGTGCGGTCGCTGTTTCATTCGGGCGCCGTCATTGCCTTTGGCAAGCGGGTCTTCCTGTTTCTGGCCGCGCGGATTCTGGTGCGCGATATCATTCAGGACGGGTTCCTGAAACTGCTGGGCCGTTACATCCTTCTCCCGCTTGCGGCGCTTTATGCGGTTGGCCTGCTGGACGGTGCCATCGCCTATCTGAACGACCTGAACCTGTCGCTGGGCAATATCACGATTTCGGCCATGGCGCTGGTGCGGGGGTTGATCGCGGGCGGGTTGCTGTTCTGGCTGGGCCGCTGGTCCAACGATCAGTCCACGGCCTATCTGTCCAAACAGAAGGAAATGCGCCCCGCCACCCGGCAACTGGCGATCAAGGCGGCCGAGATTTCGATTTTCGGCGTCGCCTT
This sequence comes from uncultured Paracoccaceae bacterium, assembly GCA_947500775.1. Classification (GTDB taxonomy): domain Bacteria; phylum Pseudomonadota; class Alphaproteobacteria; order Rhodobacterales; family Rhodobacteraceae; genus CANMTD01. Next base: position 267,574 of record CANMTD010000004.1, on the reverse strand, counting down.
CCTGTTGCTGATGAACATCATGGGGATCAACCTCAGCACATTGGCGGTTCTGGGGGGGGCGATTGGTGTCGGTCTGGGGTTTGGCCTGCAAAAGATCGCGTCGAATTTCATCTCGGGGATCATCCTGCTGATCGAAGGGCAGGCCACCGTCGGCGATTATGTGGAACTGGACGGGGGCGAGGCGGGCACCATCGTCAAGATGACCGCGCGGGCCGCCATTCTGGAAACCTTCGACGGTCGCTGGATCGTGGTGCCGAACGAGGATTTCATCACCACCCGCGTGGTGAACTATTCCGACAGCGGCTCGGCCAACCGGTACGAGGCGCCGTTTTCCGTCAGCTATGACACCGACATCAACAAAGTGCCCGAGATTATCGAGGCGGCGGTGGCCAAGCTGCCCTTCGTGCTGTCCAAACCCGACGCGCCCGATTGCGAATTGCGCGGCTTTGGCGACAGCGGCATAAATTTCGCGGTGGAATTCTGGGTCAACGGTATCGACGACGGGCGCAACAAATTCACCCCCAAGGTGCTGTTCGCCGTCTGGAACGCGCTGAAGGACAACGGCATCGAAATCCCCTATCCGCACCGAGTGGTGGAATTCAAAGGCACCCCGCCGCAGGTATGAGCCACGCGCTGATCATCGGGGCGGGACCGGCGGGCCTGATGGCGGCCGAGGTTCTGGCAGGTGCCGGTCATCAGGTCACGCTGGCCGAGGCAAAGCCGTCGGTCGGGCGCAAGTTTCTGATGGCGGGCAAATCGGGGCTGAACCTGACCAAGGCCGAACCGGAGGATGTGTTTCAGGCCGCCTTTTCACCGAGTTCCCAGATCGCGCCGATGCTGGCCGCCTTTGGCCCCGATGCGGTGCAGGATTGGGCGCGCGGGCTGGGGCAGGACGTGTTCACCGGGTCGTCGGCCCGCGTGTTTCCCAAGGCGATGAAAGCCTCGCCCCTGTTGCGGGACTGGATGGCGCGGCTGGCGGGGTTGGGATGTACTGTTCTCACCCGGTGGCGGTGGCTGGGCTGGGACGGTGATGAAGCGGTGTTCGAAACACCGCAGGGGCGCCGGACCCTGACACCGGATGTCACCGTTCTGGCACTGGGCGGGGCCAGTTGGGCGCGGCTGGGGTCGGACGGGCAATGGGCCGATATCCTGCGGGGCATCGGGGTTGCGGTGGCCCCGTTTCAGCCCGCCAACATGGGGTTTCGCATCGACTGGTCCGACCGGATGGCCCGCCATTTCGGATCGCCGGTCAAGGGCACCGTGCTGATTGCGGGTGACAGGCGTCAGCGCGGCGAATTCGTCATCTCGGAACGCGGGTTGGAGGGCGGCGGGATCTATGCGGTGTCGCGCGACTTGCGCGACGGCGCACCGCTGGCGATTGATCTGCTGCCCGACTGGACTGCGCAGCAGGTGGCCGACAGGCTGGCGCGCCCGCGTGGCAAGGCCAGCCTGTCGAACCATCTGCGCAAGGCGCTGCGGCTGGACCCCGCCCGCCTTGCCCTGTTGATGGAGTTCGGCCACCCCCTGCCGCAGGGCGAGGCATTGGCCGCTTTGGTCAAACATCTGCCGATCCCCCACAAAGGCCCGCGCCCGATGGACGAGGCGATTTCGACCGCCGGGGGCGTCGCGTGGGACGCGCTGGACAAGGACCTGATGCTGACCGCGCGCCCGGGCGTGTTCTGCGCGGGCGAGATGCTGGATTGGGAGGCACCGACCGGCGGTTACCTGTTGACCGGATGCCTTGCCACCGGACGCTGGGCCGGTCAGGCGGCCTGCGCGTTTTTGTAAGCCTCGCGCTGCTGCATCCGGGTCAGGTAATCGCCGAATTTCGCGTCCGCTATCGGAAACTTCGCTGTCATCGCCCAATTGCCGCAATGGGTCAGGATGATATCGGGCACCGTCATCTTGTCCCCCATCAGGAACGGGCCGCGCCCCATGCGCCGCATCAGGGTTTTCTGGCTGCGTTCAAATTCCCATTTCAGACTGTCCTTGATCGCCACTTGGCGCAGTTCTTCGGGGAGGACGAAGCTGTGCCGGGCGGCCATCCACAGCGCTGCGTCGAATTCATCCAGCAGGAACTGGGTCAGGCTGTCCTGCTGGGCGCGCTCCAGCGTGCCTGCAGGATGGGTCAGGCCGCCGTGTCTGTCGGCCAGAAAGGTCAGAATGGCGGTGGAATCGATGATCGGCACGCCATCGACCATCAGAACCGGCACTTTGCCCGCCGGGTTCACGGCCCGGACGTTGTCGGACCGTGGCGGAGCGTCGATCTGGCGAAAGGGTTGATCCAGTTCATGCAGCATCCACAGCACCCGAAAGGCGCGGCTTTTTGTGTTGCCGATCAGTTCATACATGAAATCCTCCCCCGATTTTGCGCGATCTTGGGGTCAGACGGGCGCGGGTGCAACCTTGCTTTGCATCAATGACAGGGGCCGGGCGGCGTTTATAAATGATCCTGAACAGCGGTAAGGATCATCGCCATGTCTGGAATAACACGCAGAGTCGCCGTTGCCGGGGGACTCCTGGCATTGGGCGCGTTGGGGGTGGATACCTATCGCCAATTGAACGGGGCGGGGTACCGTGCGGCGCAGGCCCGGTTGCGCGCGCCTTTGCCCGCGCAGGCGGATACAAATGCGCTGATCCGGTTTGCCACGCTGGCCGCGAATGGGCACAACACGCAGCCGTGGGTATTTGAACCGCAGGCAGGGCAGATGGCGTTGCACCCCGATCTGACCCGGCGCACGCCGGTGGTTGATCCCGACGATCACCACCTGTTCGCCTCATTGGGATGCGCGGCCGAGAATCTGGGCATCGCCGCCCGCGCCCGTGGCATGGCGGGGGAGGTGGCGTTCGCAGGCGCCACCGACGGGCTGATCGTCGATCTTGCACCGGGCACGCCCGAAAGCGACGATTTGCTCCGCGCAATCCCCCTGCGGCAAAGCACGCGCGGCATGTTTGACGGATCGACGCTGTCGGACGAGGAAATCGCGCGCTTGACGCAGGCGGCAACGGATCGCGGGGTCGAGGCGATTTATATTTCGGAACCGTCACAGAAGCAGGCGGTGCTGGATCTGGTTGTGGACGGCAACAGTCGCCAGATGGACGATCCGGCCTTTGTGGCCGAATTGCTCAGCTGGCTGCGGTTCAACCCGCGCGATGCGGTGCGCAGGGGGGATGGTCTTTATGGGGGCAGTACCGGTAGCCCACCTTTGCCCGGCTGGCTGGGGCCGGGATTGTTCAAGCAAGTGTTCAAAAAAGACAGCGAGAATGCAAAATATGCCGCGCAGGTGACATCCTCGGCCGGGTTGATCGTGTTGGTGGCCGGGACGGACACCCCCGAAGGCTGGGTGGCGGCGGGCCGGGCCTGTCAGCGGCTGATGCTGCAGGCCACGGCGGACGGGCTGAAATGCGCGTTCCTTAATCAGGCGGTCGAGGTTCCGGCGATGCGCAAAGAGCTGCAGGCCCTGCTGGGGATCGGCGATGCCCGCCCCAATCTGGTGCTGCGGGTCGGGCGCGGTGCGGCCCTGCCGCAATCGCTGCGCCGTCCGGTCGCGCAGGTTCTGGCGGGTTAGCGTCCGGCCAGCATGGCAAGGCGGATCAGCGTGCGTTCCATCACCGCCATCGCCGGCGCGCGGCTGGTTGACCGCAGTTGCAGATCGGTATCGGTCAGAAGGCCAAGCGCCTGTTCCAACTTGTACATGCCCCAGTTCTGGGCCTGTTTGGCCATGCGGTCGCGGCGCGGGCCGAAGACCGGCGGGCGGACGCGGCCGATGCCTGCCGCCGCCCCGCCCGGATCGCTGGCCGCCGCGTGCAGGGTGCGGAAATGCCGGGTGGCGCCGATGCAGAGGCCCACAGGTTGAACCCCCTGGGCGATCAGTTTCTGCATGACCATGCCGATTTCGCCGGTGCGGGCCTCGGCCACGATGTTCAGCACATCGTCCAGCGCCGCCTCGGTCGAGGTCGGCGCGCAGGCGGCGATATCTTCGCTGCTGACCGGCGTGTCGTCGCCCAGTTTGTACAGCGCCAGCTTTTCGACGGTCTGGCGGAAATCGCCGGGGTCCAGCGCGCGTGACAGATCGACCAATGCGGACATCGCATCCCGGTCGACGGATGTCAGCCCGGATTTGTGCAACGTCGCCTCGATCTCGTCCCGCGAGGGCGGGTCGTCATAGATGCCGACCGCATAGGCATTGGGGTGGGTTTCGAACAGTTTGCGCAGGGCGGATCGCGCGTTCAGCTGTTTTGCGGTGACGATCAGCTGGGCGTCGCCGTCCTGCCAATCGGCAAGCGCGGATTTGATCGTCGGGGCCAGCCCGTCGGCGGCCTCTTCCAGAAACACGGCGCGGGGGCCGGGGAAAAACCCCTGCGCCTTCAGCGCGTCGTTCAACTGCGCGGGGTCCGATCGCAGCTCGCCCGCGTTGATCCGGGTCAGGCGCATTTCCTCTTCGCCTGCGGGGCCGACCAATGCGGCGATGACCTCTTGCCGTTTCAGGGCCACGCGCATGGCGTCGCCGCCATAGATCAGCAGGCCGGTCCGGTGCGGTTCGGGTTTGGCGAAATAGCGCGTGGCATCCCGGCCCGACAGTTTCATTTGGCCCAGGACCCCGAGCTGGCCACCAGCCGTGTCACGATCTGATCGGCCAGGATGACCATCAGCCGCTTATAGGCGTCGCGTTCGGCGGCCAGCGTGGCGATGGTGTTTGCCGTGGCCGAATAGCTGGTAAAGCTTGAGACCGTGTCGGTATGGACCACGGCGCCGCTGCTGCGGCTGGTCAGGCTGAAGGTGACGGTGCCCGACACATTGTACCGGGTGATTTCCTGCTGATCGGTGATGCCCAGGCTGTTGCGTCTGGTCACGGCTTCATACTTCAGGTCGTAAAGCGGCGCATCGGCGCGCCCGATCCTGTCCTCAAGCCGGTTGGCCAGCGCAAAGGAATCGCGATCCTTCGGCGCGGCCACCAGAATGCGGCCCTGCAACCCGTCGGCGGCGCCGCCTTCGCGGTAAACGGGTTCGAACCCGCATCCCGCCAGCGGCAGGGCGGCAAGGCCAAACAGGATGGCGCGGCGATCAGATAACGACATTGATAATGCGACCCGGAACAACGATCAGCTTTTTGGGGGCGCCGCCCTGCAGCGCCCTGACCACAGCATCGTCGGCCAGCGCCAGTTTTTCAATCTCTTCCTTCACCATATCCTTGGGGACGGCGATTTCCGACCGGCGTTTGCCGTTGATCTGGATGGGCATGGTGACCGTATCTTCGACCAGCATCGCGGGGTCGGCTTTGGGCCACGGGGCCTTGGCGACCAATCCCTGACCGCCCAGCGTGGCCCAGATTTCTTCGGCCAGATGCGGGGTCATGGGTGCCATCAGCTGCGCCATCACCTTCATCGCGGCCTTTTTGGCATCGGCACCCGCCTTGGATTTCTGCAGGGTGTTGGTAAAGGCGTAAAGCTTGGCGACAGAGGTGTTGAAACCGAAACTGTCGATGCCCATCGTCACGTCGTGAATCGCCTTGTGGCTGGCGCGCAGCAGCTCTTCGTCGCCCTGACCGGCGCCATCCGACGCGGCGATGTCATTTGCCATGCGCCAGACGCGGGACAGGTGCTTAAAGGCGGCCTCGGCCCCGGCGGCGGTCCATTCGACATCGCGTTCTGGCGGGCTGTCGGACAGGACGAACCAGCGGGCGGTGTCGGCGCCGAAGGCGTCGATGATGCTGACCGGGTCGACGACGTTTTTCTTCGACTTCGACATCTTGGCCGAGGGGACGATCTCCACCGGGCTGCCGCAGGCGCCCAGTCTGGCCCCGCTTTCGGTCCATTCGATGTCTTCGGGCAGGTGATAGACCGGGCGGTCGTTTTCGTCGCGGGTCACATAGATTTCATGCGTGACCATGCCTTGGGTGAACAGGGCGTCGAAGGGTTCCACCGCCCTGGCGGGCAGATGACCGCAGATATGCATCGCGCGGGCAAAGAACCGCGAATACAGCAGGTGCAGAATCGCATGTTCGATGCCGCCGATGTACTGATCGACGTTCATCCAGTAATCGGCATCTTCGCGGACCGTGGGTGTGTCGGCCCGCGGCGCGGTGAAGCGGGCGAAATACCACGAGCTGTCCACGAAAGTGTCCATCGTATCGGTTTCACGCTTTGCGGGTGCGCCGCAGGCGGGGCAGGCGCAGTCGCGCCATGTCGGATGCCGGTCCAGCGGGTTGCCGGGAACGTCAAAGCTGACATCCAGCGGCAATTCGATGGGCAGGTTTTCTTTCTTTTCGGGGACAACGCCGCAGGCGTCGCAATGCACCACCGGGATAGGGCAGCCCCAATAACGTTGCCGCGACAGACCCCAGTCACGCAGGCGGAATTTGGTCACCCCTGTGCCCCAGCCCGCCTTTTCGGCAAAGTCGATGGTCGCGTCGATGGCATCCTGCCCCGTGGCCACATCCAGACCGGCGAAATGGTCCACCCATTTCACCGGGTCGGTTTTCGGCGGCACAAAGGCCGTGGCCGTCACCGGTGTGGTGTCGTCCAGCGCAAAGAACGTATCGATGACCGGCAGGTCGTATTTGCGGCAGAAATCCAGATCGCGCTGATCATGCGCCGGGCAGGCGAAAATCGCGCCGGTGCCGTAATCCATCAGGATGAAGTTGGCGATCCAGACCGGCAGTTCCCAATCGGGGTTCAGCGGATGGCGCACGCGCAGGCCGGTGTCGAACCCCAGTTTCGGCGCGGTTTCAATCGCCTCTTCGGTGGTGCCGCCTTTGCGGGCCTCGATGTTGAACGCGGCGATATCGGGGTTGTCGGCCTCCAGCGTCTTGGCGATCGGGTGATCGGGCGAGATGCCGACGAAAGAGGCACCCATCAGCGTATCGGGGCGGGTCGTGTAAACCTCGATCGGGTCGCCGCCGTCGGTGCGTTCAAAGCTGAACTGAAGCCCGCGGGATTTGCCGATCCAGTTGCGCTGCATCAGCTTGACCTTTTCGGGCCAGTTGTCCAACCCGTCCAGCGCGCTCAGCAATTCGTCCGAGAAATCGCTGATCTTGAAGAACCATTGCGTCAGTTCGCGCCGTTCCACCGGCGCGCCGGATCGCCAGCCTTTGCCGTCTTCGACCTGTTCGTTGGCCAGAACGGTCATATCTACCGGGTCCCAGTTGACCACGGCGTTTTTGCGATAAATCAGGCCCTTATCCATGAAATCGATGAACATGGATTGCTGCTGACCGTAATATTCCGGGTCGCAGGTGGCAAATTCGCGGGTCCAGTCGATGGACAGGCCCAGCGGTTTCATCTGCGCGCGCATGTCGGCGATATTGTCATAGGTCCACGTCGCCGGATGGCCGCCGCGTTCCATGGCGGCGTTTTCGGCGGGCATGCCAAAGGCGTCCCATCCCATCGGGTGCAGAACCGAAAACCCGCACGATCCCTTATAGCGCGCGATCACATCGCCCATGGTATAGTTGCGCACGTGCCCCATATGAATGCGGCCCGACGGATAGGGAAACATTTCCAGCACATAGTATTTGGGCCGGGCTTCATCGCGCCGGGCGAGGAAGCATTCGGCCTCGTCCCAGGCGGTTTGCCATTTGGGTTCGATCTCGCGGGGTTCAAAACGAGACATAGTGCAGGTCCTTGTCAGTCAAACGCCGGACGCAAAGGCCCGGCGTGGTGAGGATGTCATGGCGCACTGGGGGCCAGTGCGCATGTATCAGAGATTGCTGTCGCGAATACGCAATTCGCGCGCACGGGTCAGAATCGCATCTTCGACTTTGCGCACGGTGTCAGGGGCAACCGACCCGGACCGTGCCGCCAGCGCCAGCTTCAGCGAGCGGGCATCCAATGCGGGGTCCTGCACGAACACAGTTGCGCGATAGGCGCGGGATCCGCCGGGCGGAGTGCCGTATCCGGTCACGATGACGCCCGAAAAGGGATCGACCGATTCGATGGGCAGGAAGTTCAGAACCTCCAGCGAGGCGCGCCAGATATATTTGTTCACCTCGACCGTGGTGTTGGGGTCGTTGTTGTTCGAGAACAGATCAAACAGCGACGAACGGTTTGGGTTACGTTCCTCGGCCTCCGAAATTGCCTGTGGCGTGTTTTGCCGCTGGCGTTCAATGTTTTCGGTCGGCGCGGGGCCGTTGCGTCGGAAAAGCCCGCCGTCGCAGGCGCTGAGCCCCAGCAAGACCATCAAAAGCAACGCCGCGCGTGTGAAACTTGGAAAACCCATTCGATCCGGCCCCTGTATTATCATGTTGTTCTCTAGCCGAGCCAATTAAGGGGGACAAGGTTTTTCCCTTTCGCTACCATCCTTGACGCACTGGCCGCGCCGATTAGCGGTGTGGCAAAGGTGCATCAATCCTTTTCCCATTGTCGTGCGCCATTTCCGCTTTCTTGCATTTGTGCGGGCAACGGGCGACACAGCAGCATACTCAATTCGGATAACCCGTATTGAGGTGCACCTTTTAATTGAATGAGGGAAAACCATGAAAAAGGTTCTCTTTGCTACAACAGCACTGGTTGCTTCCGCAGGTATCGCATCTGCAGAGGTCGCGTTCAAAGGCTCGGCCGAGATGGGTATCTTTGGCGGCGATCGTCACGGTAACGACGACGCACAGTTCCACAACGATTTCACGCTGAGCGTTGACGGTTCGAGCGAAACCGACAACGGTCTGACATTCGGTTTCCACATCGAATTCGAAGAAGATAACGGTGCGGGCGAAATCAACGGTGGTTACACCGGCGACAACGAGCGGGTCTTCATCTCGGGCAACTTCGGTACCCTGACTTTGGGTGAAATCGACGGCGCGTTCGACAAAGTTCTGCAGGAAACAGCTCTGGCAGCTGGCTCGATCCAGGATGATGAAACAGAACATGACGGTTTCAACGGCAACTCCGGTCTTGACGGTTCCGAAGACAACCAGATCCTGCGTTACGACTATTCCTTCGACGCTCTGAGCTTTGCTCTGTCGCTGGAACAGGACGACAACGGTGACGGCAGCGACGACATCTACGGCGTTGGTGTGAAGTACGAAGCTGACTTCAGCGGTACTCAGGTTACCTTCGCTCTGGGTTACCAGTCGAACTCGGTCAACGATCTGGTTGGTGTTTCGGTTGACGCCGAGCTGGCCAACGGCTTCGCCGTTGCTGTCAACTACTCCGATCTGGACGGCTACAATGGTAACGACAGCCACTACGGCATCGGTATCGGCTACACCATGGATGCATGGGCGTTCGGCATCAACTACGGTGAGTTCGACAAAGAAACTGGCGATGACATCTCCGGTTACGGTCTGGCCGTTAACTACGATCTGGGTGGCGGTGCCTCCGTACAGTTCGGTTATGGCGACGACGACAACGACCAAGACTCCTACTCGCTGGGTCTGGCAATGTCCTTCTAATTCAGAAGAACATCTGTTTAGGGAAGAGCGGGCATTTGCCCGCTCTTTTCTTTTTTACGGGGGTGCTGCTCGACAGTGCCCTTTTTTGCATGGTAGCCACGGGGCAATAACATGCAGGTCAATGATATGCTTCCGCTCAGCCAAAATCAGATCAAAGCAATTTACCAAGAGGCTTTGACTTTAAAGTCGCAGGGCAAACTGGAGGATGCGGAGAAACGATTCCGCACTATCCTTGCGAATACCCAATCAATCGCGGAGGTTCATTTCCAGCTTGGTCAGATCGCGGCGTTGCAGCGGCGGTTCTCAGAGGCGGAAACCTGTTTCGAAACAGCGCTGAAGCTGAAACCGCAAGAGCCGGGAATCTGGTCTCAGCTGACCGAGGTGATCAGGCTGTCGACACGTCCGGCGGACAAGAAGGCGTTTCAATCCAGGCTCAAGACCTCGGGGTTGCCGAAACCTGCCATCCGCTCGTTGCAGGAGCGCCTGATGTCGTCGGCCACATCCACGACAGTCAACATTGGCAGCGCCGATCCGGCGCACGTTCAGAAGGCCATCAACTGCCTGCAAACCGGTGATGCCAAGGGCGCCGAAGCCGCCGCGCGCAAGCTGGTCAAAAGCCACCCCAAGCTTGCCGTTGCTCATTTCATTCTGGGCAGTGCGCAGGCGGCTTTGGGCAAGCTGCGGGATGCGCGGCAGTCGCTGGAAACCACGCTGCGGCTGAAACCCGATTATTCCGAAGCCCGCGATACCTATGGCCGGGTTCTGTTCAATGCCAAAGCCTATGATCGCGCGATTGAACAATTCCAAACCGTGCTGAAAGAAAAACCCGGTCATTTCAAAGCGATGGGAAATCTGGGGCTGGCCTTGTGCGAAAAGGGCGAAGTGGCTGGCGGGTTGGTCGCGCTGCGCAATGCGCTTGAGCTGAACCCCAAACAGCCGGAAATCCGGCAGGCGTTAGGCCGGCATCTGTCGGCATCGTCGCGGACCGCCCAAGAGGCAATTGACGTTCTGGAAGAGGCCGTGAAACAAGGCGACAAAAGCGCGGTTGTCTATATCAATCTGGCCAAGGCCCACGGGCGTCTGGGGCAGGACGAACAGGCGCAGGCGAATTTTGCGATCGCAGAGGAAATCAACCCAGACAGCATCGCCCTGATCGCCGCGCGCGCGCTTTACTTTCAAACTCTGGGCGATTTCGAGGCTGCGGAACAGGATTTCCGCCGGGCCATTGCGATGGAACCGGACAACGGGGAAATATATCGGTCCTTCGGGGCGACCTATAAGTTTCAAGAGGATGACCCCCTTCTGGCCGAGATGGTGCGCAGGTTCGAAGACAAGAAAACATCCGACAAGGACAGGATGCATTTCGGCTTTGCCCTAGCCCGCGCGATGGAGGGGATGAAGGCCCATGACAGGGTGTTCACCTATCTGCGACCCGCCAATGACCTGATGGCCGCGCGGCATCCGTTTGATATCGCGGCGCGTGCGGAAACGGTACGCGGCACCATCGCCGCCTTCAAAGACGCCGATCTGGACCGTAAAATCGCCGGAACAACGGATTACGCGCCGATCTTTGTGACTGGCATGCCCCGGTCCGGCACCACATTGGTGGAACAGATTCTGTCCAGCCATTCCACCGTGACCGGCACCGGCGAAGTGGGCTATGCCGTGCCGCTGATTTCAAAACAGATGCTGACCAGCGATGGCAAAAGCTATGCCTTTTACGGGGATTTGCCGGATGATGTCGTGGCAGGCTTTGGCCATGATATCGAAGCGGAGTTGCGCAAGCTGGCGCCGGATACGCCGCGCGCGACCGATAAATCCATTCAGACCTATATGCTGATGGGGGCGATCAAACAGGCAATCCCGAATGCAAAGATCGTTCTGGTGCGCCGCGATCCGCGGGACCTGCTGTTTTCGATCTATAAGAACTTCTTTCGCGAAGGCACCCACACCTATGCCTATGATCAAAAGGTCCTGGGGCAATATTACCGCCTGTTCGAAGAGATGGTGGCCTTCTGGCGCGAAAAAATCCCCGGCGGGTTTCATGAAATCCAGTATGAGGATCTGGTGGAAAACCACGAACAGGAAGCCCGCAAACTGTTGGCCGCCTGCGATCTGAAGTGGGAGGATCAATGCCTGTCGTTCCACGAAAACAAACGCCAGGTGCGCACGCTCAGCGTCGCGCAGGTGCGACAGCCGATCTATGCCTCGTCCCTGAAGGGGTGGCAGCGGCACGAGGATGATTTGCGCGATCTGATCGACGCTTTGGGGGATGCGGTATGAGCGGGCTGTCAGACATTCAGAACCGGATCGCCAAGGCCGAAGAGGCCGCCGGGCGCGCGCCGGGCGCGGTCACGTTGATCGCCGTTTCCAAGGTGCAGCCGCTGGACCGGATTCAGGCGGTTCTGACCGAAGGCTATCGCATTTTCGGCGAAAACCGGGTGCAGGAAGCTCAGGGCAAATGGCCAGCGTTCATGGAACAGTTCACCGGGGTCGACCTGCACCTGATCGGTCCGCTGCAAACCAACAAGACCCGTCAGGCGGTCGATCTGTTTTCCACCATCCATTCGGTCGACCGCCCGAAACTGGCCCGCAAATTGGCCGATCTCGCGCAGGAACGCGGGGCCTGTCCGGAGTTGTTCTTGCAGGTGAATACGGGCGAAGAGCCGCAGAAGGCGGGCGTTCTGCCGGCCGAGGCGGATGGGTTTGTCGCTGATTGCCGGGCGATGGAGCTGCCGGTGCGGGGGCTGATGTGCATCCCGCCCGTGGACGAAGAACCCGCGCTGCATTTCGCCCTGCTGGCCAAGATCGCCGCGCGCAACGGGCTGACGGGCCTGTCGATGGGCATGAGCAGCGATTTCGAAACGGCGATCTCGCTGGGGGCCACCCATGTGCGCGTGGGGTCGGCCATTTTCGGGGAACGCGGGCTTTAGCCTGCCACGATCAGCCGCGTATCAAGGCTCAGGTGCTGCGCAATCCACCGCAGATGGTCGCGGTGAAAGGCGATGCAGCCTTCGGTGGGGTGATGCGGTTTGCGCCACTGATGGATGAAAATCGCCGATCCGCGCCCCTTTTGCGCATGGGGCCAGTTCCAACTGGTCAGGATCACCAGATCATATAGGGGGTCTGCCCGGCGCAGGCGTTCATGCCCAAAGGGATGCGGCGCGCGGACCATATGATTGTAGTTGGGATCGCCGACATCATCCGACCACAGATCGCCGGGGCCAATCGGTACTGCCCATCCCGAGGGCCGCGCCATGCGGTCGGGGCGATACAGCATGCCGACCACCCGGTGGGTGCCGGTGGGCGTGGCCCCGTCGCCTTCGCGTTTGTGGCGGCTCAGCCCTCCCTTGCCGATCGAACAGGGAAACAGACGCCCGCGAAACCGCACGCCCCTGGGGGTCAGCACCATGTCAAAGGGCTTCACAGCAGGTGCCCCGATTTGCGGGCCTTGGTCGCCAGATAGGCGGCGTTCTGCGCGGTGTGCCCCACCTTCAGCGGCACCCGTTCGGTCACGGTGATCCCGGCGTGCTGCATCATTTCCAGCTTGGCGGGGTTGTTGGTCATCAGCCGCACCGCCGAAAACCCCATCTCTTTCAGGATCGCGGCCCCGATGCGGAAATCCCGTTCATCATCTTCAAAGCCAAGCCGGTGGTTGGCCTCGACCGTGTCGAACCCCTGATCCTGCAGGCTGTAGGCGCGCATCTTGTTGGCCAGCCCGATACCGCGCCCTTCCTGGTTCAGATACAGCAGCACCCCGGCGCCCTCGTTTCCCATCTGCGCCAATGCGCCGTGCAACTGCGGGCCGCAATCGCATTTGAGCGATCCCAGAACGTCCCCGGTGAAACAGGCCGAATGCAGGCGCGCCAGAACCGGCGCATCGCGGTCGGGCTGGCCGATTTCGACCGCGTAATGTTCCACGCTGCCGTCTTCGGGGCGGAACACATGCAGGCGCCCGGCGTCCGATACTGTCAGCGGCAGGCGGGCGTGGATGACATCGGTCATCGGGCTGGTGGCGGCCAGCAGCGGGGCGGTGAGCTGCATGTCCAGCCGGGTCAGGTCCATCTTTGCCGCAAGGGCCGCGCCATCCGGCAAAGGGCAGCACAGCACCGCAGGCAGGACCTGCGCCTGTTTGGCCAGTTGGATGGCCCCGCGATGCAGGGTGGCATCCCCGTCGCGCAGGGTGGTCAGCGGGCCCTTCATCGGGTGCAGCAGATCGTCGGCCGGATCGGCCAGCGCCCGAACCCAGTCCAGCGGCACGTCGCCCGGAACGCGGACCCGGGCGATATCGCCGTCATAGGCGCGTGCCTTCAATGTCTCGGCCCGGCGGGCGGTCAGGGTCAGCACCACGTCGCCCCCCAGCGCCCGGATGTCATCCAGCCGGGGGGCGTTCATGGTTTCGGCGGCGATGGCCAACAGGTCCATACCGTTCGCAGACAGCACCACGGCCATCCCCATGCGCAGGTCGGCACGGGCCCGGGACAGGCGTTCAGCGGGGGTGGGCAGCAGGCTCATGGGCAGAATTTCTTTCAATCATCCGGGCTGATGTAGCCTCATTTGTGCAAATATGAAACATTTCCCGGTTATCCGACACGCTTGCGTGAGGCGGGGGCCTGACGTCTTGCCGTATGCGCCATCCGACGACACCTTAGCGTCAAGTAACACAAGGAGCGCCGATCATGGCCAATCTGAAGAAAATTCTGCTTGTCGATGATGACGATGATCTGCGCGAAGCGTTGAGCGAACAATTGGTGATGACCGAAGATTTCGACGTGTTCGAGGCCGACAGCGGGTCCAACGCGATGGAAAAGGTCAAGGCCGCGATCTATGATCTGGTCATCCTGGACGTCGGCCTGCCCGACACCGACGGGCGCGAGCTGTGCCGCCTGATGCGCAAGCAGGGCGTCAAGTGTCCGGTGCTGATGTTGACGGGGCATGACAGTGACAGCGATACCATTCTGGGGCTGGATGCGGGGGCGAACGATTATGTGCCCAAACCGTTCAAGTTTCCGGTGCTTCTGGCCCGTATCCGCGCCCAGCTGCGCCAGCACGAACAGTCCGAAGACGCGGTGTTCCAATTGGGGCCATATACGTTCAAACCGGCGATGAAAATGCTGCTGGACGACGAGGATCGCAAAATCCGTCTGACCGAAAAAGAGACCAATATCCTGAAGTACCTGTACCGCGCGACCGAAGGTGTTGTGGCACGCGATGTGTTGTTACACGAGGTTTGGGGGTATAATGCAGGGGTGACCACGCATACGTTGGAGACGCATATCTATCGTCTTCGGCAAAAAATTGAACCAGATCCGTCAAATGCCCGCCTTCTTGTGACCGAATCGGGCGGCTATCGTCTGGTCGCGTAAGAGAGATCCCCGTCATGCCGGGGGACTGGCATGAACCTCCCTGTTGGACTGCCCGGGCCTGATTGCCCGGGCTTTTTTTGTCGGGTGGAAACCGGGGGCACCGGCTGTGCACATGTTGTACATACAGCGTACATACGATTTGCGGCCCCCGGCGGCGGCCCACAGGGGGGGCAGGGCCGGAAAACCCGGCCCCGTACCTGTCTAGCCCAGCGTCGCCGTGATGGCCCGGGCTGTTGCCGCGACGATCTGGTCGACGTCCTCCCGCGTCAGGCAGAACGGCGGCGCGAAGCCCAGAATATCGCCCTGCGGCATGGCCCGCGCGATGATCTTGTCCTGCTCCAGCAGTGAGGCCGCGATTTGCGGGACAATCTTGTCGGCGGCATCGAAAAAGACGCGGTCGCCCCGGTCTTTCACGAATTCGACGGCACATAGCATCCCTTCGCCCCGGACGTCACCGACATGGGGGTGATCGGCCAAAGCTTCGGCCATCGAGCTGTTCAGATAAGCGCCGACATCCCCCGCCTGGGCAACCAGCTGCAATCTGTCGATAAGCTTGAGGTTGGCCACCCCGGCCGCCGCCCCGATCGGGTGCGCCGAATAGGTCCAGCCGTGGCCGATGGGGCCGTTTTCATCCGTGCCCTGTTCCAGCACCGACCAGACCTTGTCCGACACGATAGAACCCGACAAAGGCGCATAGGCGGATGTCAGCCCTTTTGCGATGGTGATGATATCGGGGCGCAGGCCATAGTGATCCGATCCGAACATGGTCCCCAAACGGCCAAAGCCGGTCACAACCTCATCGGCGATCAGCAGGATATCGTATTTTTCCAGAACCGCCTGAATGGCGGGCCAATACCCGGCCGGTGGCGGCACGATACCCCCGGTTCCCAGAACCGGTTCGCCGATGAAGGCCGCAATCGTATCCGCGCCTTCGCGGGCGATCAGCGCCTCAAGCTCGGCCACGCAATGGGCGACGAAATCACCTTCCGACATGTCCAGATCATCGCGCCGGAAATAATACGGCGCCTCGGTATGGATGACCTGAGACAATGGAAGGTCGAATTTCTTGTGAAACAGTTCCAACCCGGTCAGCGACCCGGTCATCAGCCCCGAACCATGATACCCCCGCCAGCGCGAGATGATTTTCTTTTTCTCCGGCCTGCCCAGAATGTTATTCATATACCAGACAAGCTTGATATTGGTTTCATTCGCATCCGACCCGGACTGGCCGAAGTAAACCTTCGACATATTGTCCGGGGCACGGTCCAGCACCATCTTGGCCAGCGTGATCGACGCCTCGGTCCCATGGCCGACATAGGAATGGTAATAGGCAAGCTCTTTGGCCTGATCCGCGATCGCATCGGCGATTTCGCTGCGCCCATAACCGACATTGACGCAATAAAGGCCCGCGAAGGCATCCAGCAGGCGGGTGCCGTCGCGGTCTTCGATATGGCACCCCGATCCGCCGGTCACCACGCGCTGCGGCACGTTCCCGCGGGCAAATTCCGCCAGATGGGTGGAGGGATGAAAGAAATTTTCGCGATCCCACTGATCGAGTTGGTCATTTCGGAGCATGGCTCACCTCTTGGTCATGGCGGCGCGCCGCCTGTTTGTAAGAAAGGAGCCGAAAACGCGCGATCCGGGCTTATCAAAAGCAACGGTCCAAACGGGAAAGCTCCGCTCACCTCGGCAGCAGCGCGCAATGCCTTTATTGCCAAGTCCAGATATCGTTAGCGGATTGGCCAGAGAAATAAAAGCAGGATACCCAAGCCGCAGGCAAAGCGCCGTTTTCGGGATGGCGGTGGCGCGTCGCCGGACCTATGGTGGCGGCGTGTCAATCAGGAGCTTCGCACCATGGCCTTTACCCTTGCCACCTGGAACATCAACTCGGTCCGTCTGCGCGAAGGGATCGTGCTGAAGCTGCTGCGCGAAGAGGCGCCCGATGTGCTGTGCCTGCAGGAATGCAAAAGCCCGGTGGACAAGATTCCGACCGAAGGGTTTGCCGCGCTTGGTTATCATCACATGGTGGCCAGCGGGCAGAAGGGATACAACGGCGTGGCGATCCTGTCGAAACTGCCGATGAAAGAGGTCGGGCGGCAGGATTACGCATCGCTGGGCCATGCGCGCCACATTGCCGGACAGTTGGAAAACGGGGTGACGATCCAGAATTTCTATGTGCCGGCCGGGGGCGATGTCGCCGACCGCGAGGTGAACGAGAAATTCGGCCAGAAACTGGATTACCTGACCGAGATGCGCGATGCCTTTCATGCCGAGACCCCGCAGAAATCGATTCTGGTGGGCGATCTGAACATCGCCCCGCGCGAGGATGACGTCTGGGATCACAAGAAGCTGTTGAAAGTGGTCAGCCACACCCCGATCGAAGTCGAGCATCTGGCCGAAACCCAGGATGCGGGCGGCTGGGTCGATGTGACCCGCGCCGATCTGCCCGAGGGGCAATTGTACAGCTGGTGGAGCTATCGCGCCCGCGACTGGGATGCCGCCGACAAGGGGCGGCGGCTGGATCACGTCTGGGCCACGCCCGATATTGCCAATGCCGCGCACGGGTCGCGGATCCTGCGCGCCGCGCGCGGCTGGGAAAAACCCAGCGATCATGCCCCGGTTTTCGCGACCTTCGATCTTTAGCGCAGCCAGCCGGCATAGGTGGGGTCGGCGTCTTTCATGGCGTCGTAGAGAAACACCATGCGGTCCACGAACCACAGTTTCGCGCCGATGGTCAGGACCAGCCCCAGCAGGGTCAGGGACAGGTCATACCGCCACAGCCCAAAGGCCAGCGGCAACAGCCCAAGGCCCGATACCGCCGACAGCCCGTACCCCCAACGGACATGCGCGGCCGGGATCGGCACCGCCTTGCGGTTCAGAAACACCCGTTCGCCGAAAGTAACCTTCGAGGCCCAGTTGTCGGTCCGGGCGGGCACGCCGAACAGGCGCGGGTTGATCCAGACCCAGAATATCACCAGCCCGATGGGGATCAGCGCCCACCAGCCCAGCCAAAGGCGGCTCCAGACCGCAAGGGCGGCCAGCGGCAGGGTGGCCATGCGGGTATAGACGCTCCAGGGGTTGGCGTGGCGCGCCCATGCCTGATCGGACATGGTCATCAGTTTTGCGGTGCCGTCAAAAAGGTTCATGCGTTCAACAGTGGGGGGCGGGTTGGCCGGTTGCAAGGGTTGGCAGCGCCTGCGACACGGTCCATATAGAACACAACGCGCCAGAGAAAATGGGAACTGACATGTTGGAACTTGGTGGAAACGAGACGGCGGCCCCCGCTGGCGACCTGATCAAGGACGTGACAGAGGCGACCTTCATGGTCGATGTCGTGGAGGCCAGCCAGCAGGTGCCGGTCATCGTCGATTTCTGGGCGCCGTGGTGCGGCCCGTGCAAGACGCTGGGCCCGATGCTGGAACAGGCGGTCACGGCGGCGGGCGGCAAGGTCCGCATGGTCAAGGTCAACGTCGATGAAAACCAGCAGATCGCGGCGCAGCTGCGCATTCAGTCGATTCCGACGGTCTATGCCTTCTGGCAGGGTCAGCCGGTGGACGGGTTTCAGGGCGCGGTGCAGGGATCGGAGCTGACGGCCTTCGTCGACAAGATTGCGGCGCTGGGCGGTGATGCGGATGGCGGTGGTCTGGACGAGGCGGTCGAGGCCGCCGAACAGATGCTGGCCGAAGGTGCGGCGGTGGATGCGGCCCAGACCTTTGCCGCCGTGCTGGGCGAAGACGCGGCCAATGCCGCCGCCTATGGCGGGCTGATCCGCGCGCATCTGGCGATGGATGAGCTGGAACAGGCCGAACAGTTGCTGACCGCAACCCCCGAAGACATGGCCGGCAAGCCCGAGCTGGAGGCCGCGAAGGCGCAGCTGGAACTGGCCCGGCAGGCTGCCGATGCGGGCCCCGTGGCCGAATTGCGCGCCATCGTTGAGGCCGAGCCGGACAATCATCAGGCGCGGTTCGATCTGGCGCAGGCGCTGCATGCGGCGGGCGAGGTCGAGGCGGGCATCGACGAATTGCTGGAGCTGTTCCGCCGGGATCGCGAATGGAACGACGGCGCGGCCAAAACCCAGCTGTTCACCGTGTTCGAGGCGCTGAAGCCGCAGGACCCGATCGTGCTGACCGGGCGGCGCAAGCTTTCGTCAATGATATTTGCTTGAGCAGGCCAAAGCGCTATCTAAGTTCCATGTACTCAGTCGCTGATCTGCCAGAGACGGTTCCGCTTTTCCCTTTGCCCGGCGCGCTTTTACTGCCGCGCGCCCGGTTGCCGCTGCATATCTTCGAACCGCGCTATCTGGCGATGCTGGACGACACGCTGAAAACCGCGCATCGCATGATCGGCATGATCCAGCCGCTGGAGGTGCCCGAAGGGTGCAACAAGAAACTGCATTGCATCGGATGCGCGGGTCGGATCACGGCGTTTTCGGAAACCGAGGACGGGCGCTATATGATCACCCTGACCGGGATTTCGCGGTTCCGGATCACGCGCGAGGTGACGGGGTTCGCCCCCTATATCAAGGCCGATGTGAACTGGGACGGGTTCGGGCGCGATCTGGGGCCCGCCGAACATGACGCGCCGCTGGACCGCAAACCCTTCATGAAGCTGTTGTCGCGGTATTTCGCGGCGATGGAACTGTCGACCGACTGGGACAGCATGAAAGACGCCGAAGACGAACTGCTGATCAATTCGCTGTCGATGCTGTGCCCGTTCGAACCCGAAGACAAACAGGCGCTGCTGGAGGCGCCGACGCTGGAAACACGCCGTGAAACGCTGATCACCCTGATTGAATTCGCCCTGCGCAGCGGCGGGTTCGAGGAGACGATGCAATGACAGATACCACCGAAATCGACCGCCGCATGTTAGAGGCGCTGGTCTGCCCGGTCAGCCATGCGGTGCTGAGCTATGACGCCGAGCGGCAGGAGCTGATTTCCAAGGCTGCGCATCTGGCCTTTCCGATCCGCAACGGCATTCCGATCATGCTGGTCGATGAGGCGCGCAAGCTGGACTGAACAGCCGCCGCCTACAGCGGGCGGCCCTGCATCAGGCGCGGCAGATCACCGTTCAGACCGGCGGCTTCGCGGATGAACCGGCGGCGCAGGCCGGGCAGGGCGTTGACCGCCCCCATGCCCAGATCACGCAGCCCGCGCAACAGGCTGTTGTCGTTTGAGAACAACTTGTTGAACCCATCGGTCGCCAGCGCCAGCGTGGCCGTATCCCAGCGCCGCCAGCGTTGATAGCGTTCCAGAACATCGACCGCGCCGATATCTTCGCCCCGGCGGCGGGCATCGACCAGCACCTCGGCCAGCGCGCCCACATCCCGCAGCCCCAGATTCAGCCCCTGACCGGCAATCGGATGCACGCCATGCGCCGCATCGCCCACCAGCGCCAGACGATCCCCGACAAAGCTGTTGGCCAGCGTCAGATTCAGCGGATAGCTGAACCGCGCCCCCGCCAGATGAATTTCGCCCAGAAAATCGCCGAACCGGGGGCGCAGCGCGTTCAGATAGGCGTCATCGTCCAGCGCCTGAATGGTTTTGGCGTTGGCGTGGGTTTCGCTCCAGACGATGGAGGATCTGTTGCCGGGCAGCGGCAGGATCGCCAGGGGGCCCGGCGGCATGAAGAACTGATGTGCGATCCCATTGTGCGGGCGTTCGTGGCCGATGGCGCAGACCAGCGCGGTCTGGCCGTAATCCCATCCGGTGCGGGTGATCCCGGCGCGCCGCGCCGTGCCGCTGCTGCGCCCGTCGCAGCCGATCAGAACCCGCGCCGTCAGGGACCTGCCCGAGGCCAGCGTGACCGTGGCCCCGCCCGCGCCCGTATCCTGTGCCACCACGGTTTCGCCCGACAGATGGGTGATGCCGGGTGCCTCGGCCATCGCCGTCAGAAACGCGCGGCGCAGATAACGGTCTTCGACCATATAACCCATGGGGCCTTCTTCGATTTCGGCATGGTCGAATTCCAGCACGAAGGGCGAGGGACCTTCGCCCGCGCGCCCGTCGGTGGCCTTGACCTGCAGAATCGGCTGGGTGTTGTCGACGATCCGCGACCAGATGCCGATGGCCGCCAACAGCCGCTGCGACGCCAGCGCCAGCGCATAGCCGCGCCCGTCGAAATCGTCGTCGCCGCGCGTGTCCTGCGGCAATGCGTCGATCACCGTCACATCCAGCCCGCCCTGTGCCAGGGCCAGCGCAAGGGCGGGGCCGTTCAGCCCGCCGCCCACGATCACAACATCGGAATCATATTTCATAAACCCCAATATGTCCGCAGTTGCAGGATTGTCCATGCGCCGCCCTGACGCTACCGTTCGGATCAGATCGCGGGGAGGGTGAAATGAGCACCGATTGGCTGAACATGACGGCGGCAGCGCTGGGACGGGACATCGGGGCCGGGAAAATTGATCCGGTCGCCCTGACCGAGGCGTATCTGGCCGCGATCGCGGCACATCCGCAGGGCGACCGCATCTATGCGCGGGTGACGCCCGACCGGGCGCTGGCCGAAGCCACGGCCGCCCGCGACCGGGCCGCTGCCGGGCTGCGGCGCGGCCCGTTGGATGGGGTGCCGATTTCATGGAAAGACCTGTTCGATACCGCCGGGGTCGCGACCGAGGCGGGATCGAACCTGTTGGCGGGGCGGGTGCCTGCGCGGGATGCGCTGGTCTTGCGCAACGCGACGATGGCCGGGCTGATCTGTCTGGGCAAGACCCATATGTCGGAACTGGCGTTTTCGGGGATCGGGCTGAATCCGGTGATGGGCACGCCGCCCTGTATCAACGATGCGGATGCGGTGCCGGGGGGGTCGTCGTCGGGGGCGGCGGCCTCGGTCGCGTTCGGGCTGGCGGCCTGCGGGATCGGGTCGGACACCGGCGGGTCGGTGCGCATTCCTGCGGCGTGGAACGATCTGGTGGGGTTGAAAACCACCGCCGGGCGGGTGTCCTGCGACGGGGTTGTGCCGCTGGCGGCGCGGTTCGACACGGTCGGGCCGCTGTGCCGGTCGGTCGAGGATGCGGCACTGATGCTGGCGGCACTGGAGGGCGGCCGGGCGGCCGATCTGGCGGGGGCCACCTTGACCGGCACGCGGCTGATGGTGCTGGAAACGGCGGCGATGGAGGATCTGCGCGGCGCGCCGGGTGCCGGGTTCGACAGTGCTGTGGAACGGTTGCAGGCGGCGGGTGCGTTGGTGGAACGGCGCGGCGTGCCCGAGGTGGCCGAGGCGCTGGAGCTGTCGGCGCTTTTGTTCACCACCGAAGCCTATGCCACCTGGAAAGACACGATCGAGGCCGCGCCGGACAAGATGTTCGATCAGATACTGGAACGGTTCCGGTCGGGGGCGGCGTTTTCCGGTGTGGACTATGTGGCCGGATGGCAGAAACTGGACCGGCTGCGCGCGGCCTATCTGGACCGGACCGCGGGCTATGACGCGGTGATCGTGCCGACCTGTCCGATCCTGCCGCCGAATGTGGCGCGGCTGATGGAGGATCACGATTATTACGTCACCGAAAACCTGATGACGCTGCGCAATACCCGGATCGGCAACCTGATGGGGCTGGCGGCGATGACCCTGCCCACCGGCCTGCCGTCGACCGGGATCATGTTCATGGGCGCCCCCAACAGCGAAGAGCGTTTGCTGCGGCTGTGCGCGGCGGCGGAACGGGCGCTGGCCTAAAAGCCACAATACCCGGTTTCAAGCGCCGGGATTCGCGGGCTTTTTCTGGACCGTTTCCAAATCTCGGGTTATCGTGTGTGCAAACGGGGCGACATGATCCCGATCCTTGAGGCAGTGAAATAGGGTCCCATGACCTTTCCAGAGCGGTTTTCGAACCTGCCAGAATACGCATTTCCGCGTTTGCGGAGTCTTCTCGACGCATCCGCGCCGGGCGGAGAGGTCATTCACATGACCATCGGCGAGCCGAAACATGCGTTTCCCGCCTGGATCACCGACATCATCGTGGAAAACGCCGAAGGCTTCGGCAAATACCCCCCGAACGAAGGCGCGCCCGAGCTGCGTGCCGCGATTTCACAGTGGATCACGCGGCGCTATGGCGTGACGACCGACCCTGAAACGCAGGTGCTGGCCCTGAACGGCACGCGCGAGGGGTTGTTCAACGCAGCCCTTGCGCTGTGCCCTGAACAGGTCCGCGGCCAGAAACCGGTGATCCTGACGCCGAACCCGTTTTATCAGGTCTATGCGGTGGCGGCTTTGGCGGTGGCGGCCGAACCGGTCTATGTGCCAGCCGGGGCGGAAAACGGGTTTCTGCCCGATTTCGGCGCGGTGGGCGTGGATGTTCTGAACCGCACGGCCATCGTCTATGTCTGTTCGCCGTCCAACCCGCAGGGGGCGGTCGCCACGCGGGACTATTGGGAAACCCTGATCGGGCTGGCCGAAAAGCATGATTTCCGGATTTTCGCGGATGAGTGTTATTCTGAGATTTACCGCGACGCGGCCCCGGTGGGGGCCTTGCAGGTGGCGCAGGAGATGGGGGCGGACCCGGAACGGGTGCTGATTTTCCATTCGCTGTCGAAACGGTCGAACCTGCCGGGGTTGCGGTCGGGGTTCGTGGCGGGCGGGCCGCAGTGCATCGCGCGTCTGAAACAACTGCGCGCCTATGCGGGCGCGCCGCTGCCGCTGCCGTTGCAGCGGGTGGCCGAAAAGGTCTGGGCGGATGAGGCGCATGTGGTCGAGAACCGCGCGCTTTACCGCGAAAAATTCGCCATTGCGGACAAGGTGTTCGACGGGCTGCAATCCTATCGCCCGCCCGAGGCCGGGTTTTTCCTGTGGCTGCCGGTGGACGATGGCGAAAAAGCCGCGCTGAAACTGTGGCGCGAAACCGGTGTGCGTGTTTTGCCCGGGGCCTATCTGGCCCGCGCGGTGGACGGCCACAATCCGGGCAAAGAATTTATCCGGGCCGCGATGGTGGCCCCAAAAGCAGAAATGCAGCGCGGGCTGATCCAGCTTCGCGACTGCCTTTACAGGTAAGGACGGAACAAGGTTATGGCGTCGTATCAGATCAAACAGCGCGATCCGCTTTTCGATTCCAACATGCAGGCGGCGATTGAACGACGGGGCAAGGAATTGCTTGGTCTGGGCATGATCGGTCTGGGTGTTCTGGTGGCGATGCTGTTGGGATCCTATGTGCCCGAAGACCCAAGCTGGCTGTCGGCCACCGATGCGCCCGCGGCCAATATGCTGGGCCGGTTCGGCGCCTCGATCGCGTCGCCGCTGCATGTGATCGTGGGCTGGGGCGCTTGGGGGATCGCGCTGGCGCTGGTCATCTGGGGCGTGCGGTTCCTGTGCCATTGGGGCGAAGAACGCGCACTGGGCCGGGTGATTTTCGCGCCGATCGCGATTGCGCTGGCCTCGGTCTATGCGTCATCGCTGATCCCGCCGGCGGGCTGGACCCACAGTTTTGGCATGGGCGGTCTGTTCGGCGATACGGTGCTGGCGGCGGTGCTGAACGTGGTGCCGGTCAAGGCCACGCTGGGGCTGAAGGTGATCGCGGCACTGGTCGGCGCGGGCATGGTGGGCATGGCGCTGTTCGTGCTGGGCTTTGACATCGACGAATTGAAACGGATCGGCCGGTTCCTGCTGGTCGGGCTGATCATGACCTATGCCAATGTGATGACCCTGATGGGGCGCGGCGCCAGTGGGGCCGTGCGTGGGGCGCAGGCCCTGCACGACCGCAGGCAGGCCCGCAAGGACGCGGTTGTCACCGCAGCCGAGGCAACACCCGAACCGCGCGTTTACCGCGCCGCCGCCCCCGATTACGGCATGACCCCGGCCGAACCCGCCGCCCCCGCGCCCGCCAAGCCGGGGCTGCTGGCCGGTCTGATCAAACGCCTGCCGGAAATGGAGCCGGAACTGGTGGAACCGACCCTGTCCTATGACGCCTCGACCACCGAGGCGCCGACGGATGAGCGGATCAAGGCCAAGATCGCCGATGTGATCAAAAGCCGGGTGCGCCATACCCCGATGCTAAGCGCGCTGCGCGCCGAACCGCCCGTGGCCCGGGGCCGTGGTCCGACCCCGCTGATCGCCGATACGCAGCCGCGCGTCACGATGCCCGCGCCCGCGCCTGCGCCGCAGGACCTGATGCCCGAACCCGAGGTGTTCGACGACGCCGATGCGTTTGAGGATGAAACCTACGCCGCCGAGGTGCTGAACGACGAGATGCCCGCCGCGCGCCCGACCTATCAGGCGCCGCCGGTGCTGCAGCCGCGCAAGGTTGTGCAGCACACCCAGAAGAAACCGGTGCAACCGTCGCGGCAGGCTCAGGCCGAGGCGCAGCCCGCGTTGCAGTTCGACGAACAGGCGGCCGAATATGAAACGCCGCCGCTGTCGCTGCTGACCAGCCCGATCGCGGTGGAACGGCACCTTCTGTCGGACGAGGCGCTGGAAGAAAACGCGCGGATGCTGGAAAACGTGCTGGATGACTATGGCGTCAAAGGCGAAATCGTCAGCGTGCGCCCCGGCCCCGTCGTCACCATGTACGAGTTGGAACCGGCGCCGGGTCTGAAAGCCAGCCGCGTGATCGGCCTGGCCGACGATATCGCCCGGTCGATGGCCGCGCTGTCAGCGCGGGTCTCCACCGTGCCGGGCCGGTCGGTGATTGGCATCGAACTGCCCAATGCCAACCGCGAAAAAGTGGTGCTGCGCGAGATTCTGTCGGCGCGCGATTTCGGCGACAGCAACATGCGGCTGCCGCTGGCGCTGGGCAAGGATATCGGCGGCGATCCGATTGTCGCCAACCTGGCCAAGATGCCTCATCTGCTGATCGCGGGGACCACCGGGTCGGGTAAATCGGTTGCCATCAACACGATGATCCTGAGCCTGTTGTACAAGCTGAGCCCCGAAGAATGCCGGTTGATCATGATCGACCCCAAGATGCTGGAACTGTCGGTCTATGACGGCATCCCGCATTTGTTGTCGCCGGTTGTGACCGATCCGAAAAAGGCCGTGGTCGCCCTGAAATGGGTGGTCGGCGAAATGGAGGAACGGTATCGCAAGATGTCCAAGATGGGCGTGCGCAACATCGAAGGCTATAACGGCCGGGTGCGCGACGCGCTGGACAAGGGCGAGCTGTTCAGCCGCACCGTGCAGACCGGGTTCGACGATGAAACCGGCGATCCGATCTTCGAGACCGAGGAATTCCAGCCCAAGGCAATCCCCTATATCGTGGTGATCGTCGACGAAATGGCCGACCTGATGATGGTCGCGGGCAAGGAAATCGAAGCCTGCATTCAACGTCTGGCGCAAATGGCGCGGGCCAGCGGCATCCACCTGATCATGGCCACGCAGCGCCCGTCGGTCGATGTGATCACCGGCACGATCAAGGCCAACTTCCCCACCCGAATCTCGTTCCAGGTGACCAGTAAAATCGACAGCCGCACGATCCTTGGCGAAATGGGGGCCGAACAGCTGTTGGGCATGGGGGACATGCTGTACATGGCGGGCGGATCGAAAATCACCCGTGTGCACGGCCCCTTTGTCAGTGACGAAGAGGTCGAAGAGATCGTGACCCACCTGAAGGCTTACGGCCCGCCTGATTACATGAGCGGCGTTGTCGAAGGCCCCGACGAGGACAAGGAAAGCAACATCGACATGGTGCTGGGCCTTGGCGGCAACACCGATGGCGAAGATGCGCTGTACGATCAGGCGGTCGCGATCGTGCTGAAGGACCGCAAATGTTCGACCTCTTACATCCAGCGCAAACTGGCGATCGGCTATAACAAGGCCGCGCGTCTGGTCGAGCAGATGGAAGACGAGGGCGTGGTTTCGTCCGCCAACCACGTCGGCAAGCGCGAAATTCTGGTGCCCGAACAGGCCTGATCCCCGGCGCGCCTTCGGGCGCGCCCGGTTCGGGCATTCTTGCCGCAAATCACGCTTTGATATCGCATAACACCGGCGCGGGCCCTATATCTGTGTCCTGAGGTAAAAGACATACAGGACCCCGTACCCATGAAGTTTGTTCTGAAATCCCTGGTGACGCTGGCCTTTGTTGGCATGGCTGGCATGGCCAGCGCCGACAAGCTGTCGCTGAACGCGATTTCCAATTATCTGAACAGTTTTTCCACCGCGAAAGGCGAATTCACCCAGATCAATGCGGATGGCACGATTTCCACCGGGACGCTGTATATGCGGCGTCCGGGCCGGGTGCGGTTCGAATATGCGCCGCCCGACAATGCGCTGGTGATGGCCGGGGGCGGGCAGCTTGCGATCTTTGATCCCAAATCGAACCAGCCGCCGGAACAATACCCGCTGCGCCGCACCCCGCTTAGCCTGATCCTTGAACGCAACGTCAATCTGGCGCGGGCCAAGATGGTCGTCGGTCACAAAAGCGACGGCAAGACCACCACCGTGGTGGCGCAGGACCCCGAGCATCCCGAATACGGCAATATCCAGCTGGTGTTCACCGACAACCCGGTGCAGTTGCGCCAATGGGTGATCACCGATGACAGCGGCACGCAGACCACTGTCATTCTGGGCGATCTGACCCTGGGCGTCAGCATCCATGCCGGCAAGTTCGACATCGTGCTGGAAACCCGGAACCGGACGGGCGAGTGATCAGTTGCGGCAGCTGCGCAGCTGCCGCCGATAGGTATCGGCGCGGGCATCGACCTTGGCCGCGACCTGCACCAGCCAGCCCTTGCTGTTATAGCTGCCACGGGCGTATCCGGTGTGACCTTCGTGATAGGCCAGATACTGGTTGCGCGCATCGCTGAGCGGGATGCCATTGCGGTCGCGGGTGCGGTTCATGTACCAGCCCATGAAATCGGTGGCGTCCCGGATATCGTTGCGCCGCGCGCCGCGGTTGCGGGTGTCGCGCTGATATTCTTCCCAGGTGGCGTCCAGCGCCTGCGCGTAACCATAGGCCGAGCTTTGGCGCCCCATGGGAATGACCCCCAGCGCATAGCGGAACGGCGTGCGGGCATCGCCGCGGAATTTGCTTTCCTGATGGATCGTCGCCATCTGCACGTGCACGGGCACGCCCCATTTGCGTTCGGATCTTTGCATCGCCCGCAGATAATTGGGGCGCTGGCTGACAATGCTGCAGGCATTGTCCAGATTGCGCGGTGCCGAATCCGTGCCGCCGCCACAACCGGCCAGCAACAAAAGACACGCGACGCGAAGAAGTCTGCTCATTGGCCTCACTCGCACTATGTTTGTTATTTTGGGATGAGAATACGAAAAAAATGCGCCGGGGAAAATGGAAAACCGATGTGTTTCGGTCAGAAACAGGCGTGCCAGCTAAAAAGTGATCAACCATACGGGGTTTTGCGGGTCTTTGCCTGCGCTTTTGGAAACGGGTCCTGCAAGGGGGTGTTCATGGGCAAATGGTACGGTGATTCGAAACGGAGATGGGCCTGAATCGCCAGAAATTGAAGGGAAATACGAATATTGGGCCAGGCACAGGCGGTATTGGTTTGGTTTCAGGTTTGGTTGCCCCTTGTGCTTGTGCAGAAACGTGCCTAGGTGCCCTTTCTGAAAGGGACAGGACGTGGGTTCACAGACTGTTTCCCGCAATCGGGGCCTGCGCGCATGGACAACACCCTGTGCAAAAGGTTAAAATTGTCGAATTAGGTACTGGGTTTATGCTGAAATCGCACGCAAAATATCATCTGGGCCAGGTTGTTCGGCACCGTAAACATCCCTTTCGGGGGGTGGTTTTTGACGTGGACGCCATGTTCTCGAACACCGAGGAATGGTACGATTCAATCCCCGAAGACAGCCGCCCGTCGCGCGACCAGCCGTTTTATCACCTGCTGGCCGAAAACGACCAAAGCTATTACGTGGCCTATGTGTCCGAACAGAACCTGTTGCCCGATGACACCGGCGAGCCGGTGGATCACCCTGATCTGGATGATCTGTTCGGTGAATTTTCGGACGGGCAATACCCGCTTCAGTTTCAACTGAACTGAGTTGAACCGATGGGCGCGCGCGGGGTCAGTACCCCAGCGCGCAGCCATCCTTGCGCGGGTCGGACGCGCCCTGCAAAACCCCTGTTTCATGATCGATCAGAATGGCCTGCGCGCCGCCGATGGCGGTGTCGGGGATGCTGACGTCATGGCCCATCTCGGCCAGTTCGCGGCGCACGGCGTCGGAATACCCGCGTTCGACCTTCATCGCGTCGCCATCGGCGAAGCAGCGGGGGCTGTCGATGGCGGTTTGCGGGTCCATGCCGAAATCGGTCAGGTTGCTAAGGAACCTTGCGTGCCCCGTGGCCTGATAGGCGCCGCCCATCACACCAAACGGCATGATGACCTTGCCGTCCTTTTTCAACATGCCCGGAATGATCGTGTGCATCGGGCGTTTGCCGCCCGCGGCTTCGTTCGGGTGGCCCTGTTCCAGCGTGAACCCCGCACCGCGGTTCTGGAAATTGATCCCGAAGCTGTCCGAGGCAAGGCCGGACCCGAAGCTGTGGAAGATCGAATAGATCAGCGAAACCGCCATCCGGTCCTTGTCGACCACGGTGATATAGACCGTGTCCTTATGCACCGCTTCGGACACCAGCGACGGGGATTGCATGGCGCGGCGCGGATCGATCAGCGCGGCCAGCCCCTTTGCGGTTTCAGGCGACAGCATGTGATCCAGCCGGGTCAGGAAATCCGCGTCCGAGATGAACCTGTTGCGCGCGTCATAGGCCAGCTTGGTGGCCTCGGCCTCGATATGGGCGCGGGCGGTGCCCAGCGGGTCCATCCCGGCGATGTCGAAATGCGACAGGATATTGGCCAGCAGGATCGCGGTGGCGCCCTGGCCGTTGGGCGGATGTTCGACCAGATCGACCCCTTTATAGGTGCCGCTGACCGGATCGGTATAGGTGCAAGCGGTGGCCGCGAAATCATCCAGCGTGTGCACGCCACCCATGGCCCGCAGCGAGGCGACCATATCCTGCGCGACCTCGCCTTCGTAGAAACCGGTGCGGCCTTCGGTGCTGATCCGGCGCAGAACCTCGGCCTGACGGGGCGCGCGGAAGATCTGACCGGGGCGAGGGGGCTGACCGGACAACAGGTAATAGTCGCGGGCCGGACCCTGCAGGTGATCGGCGGCTTCGGCCCAGTCAGAGGCGGTGCGCGGGGCGACCGGCACGCCCGCCTCGGCATAGTGAATGGCGGGGGCAAGGCAGGTTTTCAGGCCAAGGCGGCCCCAGTCCTTGGACAGGGTGCAGAAGGCGTCGATGGCGCCGGGGATGGTGACCGCATCCGGCGTGTTGGTCGGCACCTGCGCCAGCCCGGCGTCGCGCATCCGGGCGGCGGACAGGGCGGCGGGCGCGTGGCCCGATCCGTTCAGCGCCACGATCCGGTCTTCGCCGGCGGGTTTCAGCAGCGTGAAACAATCGCCGCCCAGCCCGGTCATCTGCGGTTCGCACAGCCCCAGCAGCACAGCCCCGGCAATCGCCGCATCCATCGCGTTTCCGCCTGCTTCCAGCATTTGCACCGCAACCTTGGCGGCCAAGGGGTGCGAGGTGGCGCACATCCCGTTCTGAGCAAAGACAGGCGAGCGGCCGGGAAGATGGAAATCGCGCATTGGAACCTCGGGTATCTGATGATCGCCCGCAGACTAGGCCTGCGGAAGAGGAATGCCAATGCACGAAATATTGAGGGAAATCACCGCTATAGGTACCTCGACGTCGCGAACTGGGTGGGGGCTGTTAACGCGACGCCGAGGGAAGCCATATGCAGCTACAAGTTTTTGATATTGGTCCAATCGGGCGCCGTTGTGGATAGATTGCGTTTGTTTTGTGGCAAGGCGGATGTCACGGCGCGGCGCCCAGCCGGATGCTGAAGCTGAGGTGATTTTGCTGAAGCGTTCGCCGATATTGCAGGTCCGTGGTCAGGCTGTGAATGAGGAACCAGCCGAATCCCCCTTCTGGCAAATCCTCCAGCGGGCCGTCCAATACCGTGGGGTTTCCGGGCGGAATGGATTCATTTGGCAACGCCCGGCCGGTATCCTTGATGGCGCATTGCAGGCTGTTGCCCGAGATTGCGATTCCAACCAGAATCCGGCCCGGGGTGTTGTCCGCATAGGCGTGTTCAACGATATTGTTCATGACCTCGGCCAGAACAATGCGGGCGTTTTCCACATCATCGGCGGTCAGGCCCGCGCGACAGAGTCGTGTTGAGATACCAGCCAAAGCGTCGCTGACCGCAGCCGGATCGCCAAGAATGTCCATCTGAACCATTGAGTGGGAATTTTCCAAAAGGGGCATCTGCCAGAGTGTCATCCGCGGCGCTGGTCAGGCCGCGTTTGACCCTGGTGTGAAGGCCGATTCGAGACTGGTATGAATGACGAACACGCTGTCCATCCGGGTCAGGCGGAACACTTTGGCCACCGCCGGGGTCAGCCCGGCAAGTTCCAGTTTGCGATCATTGCCCAGCAATTTCATTGCGGCCACAACCGCGCCAAGGCCGCTACTGTCCAGAAAATCGACGCGCGACAGGTCCATCACCACCCGTTCCGAAGGGGCGGCCGTCGCTTCGCGTACCTTATCCTTGAATTGAATGGCGACGGCCGCGTCGATCCGCGGTTCCAGCACCGCCACCACCAGTGCGTTTTCCATCGTTTTGGTTTCCAGATTCATAGCACTCTCCTTGATCCGATCAATTCAAGGCTAGACGGCAATCCTTACCATTCGGTATCCATAAGTATAGGATTCTAGGGGAGAGATTTATGAAACAGGTCGTGATCTGCGGGGCATCCCGCACGCCGATGGGCGGGTTCCAGGGCGATTTCGCGCAGGCCGACGCGCCCACGCTGGGCGGGGCCGCGCTGAAGGCGGCGATGCAGGGGGCGGGCGTGGACACGGTGGACGAGCTGTTGATGGGCTGCGTGCTGCCCGCGGGGCAGGGCCAGGCCCCCGCGCGGCAGGCCGGTTTCAAGGCGGGCCTTGGCGAAGAGGTGCCCGCCACCACGCTGAACAAGATGTGCGGATCGGGCATGAAGGCGGTGATAATCGCGCATGACCAGCTGGCGCTGGGGCAGGCGGCGGTGATGGCCGCGGGCGGCATGGAAAGCATGACCAACGCGCCCTATCTGTTGCCGCAGATGCGCGGCGGCGCCCGGATCGGCCATGGTCAGGTGATCGACCACATGTTTCTGGACGGTCTGGAAGACGCCTATGACAAGGGCCGCCTGATGGGCACCTTCGCCGAAGATTGCGCCGAGTTGTTTCAGTTCACCCGCAAGGCGCAGGACGACTATGCGCTGACCTCGCTGTCCAACGCTTTGGCGGCCCAGTCGTCGGGCGCCTTCGACGATGAAATCGCGCCGGTCACGCTGACCACCCGCGCGGGCGATGTGGTGATTTCGCAGGACGAACAACCGGCCAAGGCGCGCCCCGAAAAGATACCGCAGCTGAAACCGGCGTTCCGCAAGGACGGCACGGTGACGGCGGCCAATTCCTCGTCGATCTCGGACGGGGCCGCTGCCCTGATCCTGACCAGCGACACCGAGGCCGCGGCGCGCAACCTGCCGGTCCGGGCCCGGATCATGGGCCACGCCAGCCACGCGCAGGCGCCGGGCCTGTTCACCACCGCCCCCGTACCCGCCGCAGAGAAACTGCTGCGCAGCATCGGCTGGACCGCCGAAGAGGTGGATCTGTGGGAGGTGAACGAAGCCTTCGCCGTGGTGCCGATGGCCTTCATGCATGAAATGGGGCTGAGCCGCGACAAGGTGAACGTCAACGGCGGGGCCTGCGCATTGGGCCATCCGATCGGCGCCTCGGGCGCGCGGATCATCGTGACCCTGCTGAACGCGCTGGAAAAACGCGGGCTGAAACGCGGGGTCGCCGCGATCTGCATCGGCGGGGGCGAAGGCACGGCGATCGCGATCGAACGCCCATGAGGGTCGACTACGCGGACCTGGCCAAGACCACCGCCGCGCTGACCGACGGGGAAACCGATGTGGTTTCCCTGATGGCCACCCTGGCCTGCGAAATCCATCACGCCGATGACCGCTTCGACTGGACCGGGTTTTACCGCAATACCGGCAACGACACGCTGAAGATTGGACCCTATCAGGGCGGCCACGGCTGTCTGGTGATCCCGTTTTCACGCGGGGTCTGCGGCGCGGCGGCGCGCACGGGGCAGGTTCAGCTGGTCGATGACGTCGATGCCTTTCCCGGCCATATCGCCTGCGCCAGTTCAACCCGGTCCGAACTGGTGCTGCCGGTCCGGAACGGGCAGGGGGCATTGCTGGGCGTGCTGGACATCGACAGCAACCAGCCGGCCGCCTTCACCCCCGACGACGCCCGGGCCCTGGGCGATATCCTGTCGGCGGTCTTCGCGCAGGCGGACCCGGAATGACGTTTGAGGGTTGGAGCGTCTTTGCCCTGTTCTGGCTGGTCTTCGTCACCACGCCGGGGCCCAACGCGGTGAATTGCCTGTCCAACGGCATGACCCACGGCTTTGCCCGCGCGCTTTGGGGCGTTCTGGCGATTCTGACACAGGCCAGCCTGTTTCTGCTGTTGTCCTCGGTCGGGATCGCCGCCCTGATCGCAACCTCTCCGGATCTGTTCTTCGTGCTGAAAATGGCCGGTGCCGGGTTTCTGATCTGGCTGGGCATCCGCGGATGGATGAACGCAGGCATCGCGCTGACCCCCGGCCCGGTCACGGGCGGCGGCATCTACCGCAAGGCGTTGCTGATCGCCACGATCAACGCCAAAAGCGTGGCGGGCTATGTGGCGGCGTTTTCGCAATTCGTGCAGACCGACGTTGCGATCAGCCAGCAGATGGTCCTGATCGCCCCCACCGCGCTGTGCATCACCGCGCTGGCCTATAGTGCCTATACGGCGCTGGGGGCAGGGCTGGGGCGGTTGGCTTTGGGCGCGGTTCTGAATGTCTGGTTTCGCAGGGGCATGGCGCTATGTTTTATCGCCTATGGCGTGGCGCTGGGCCTCAGCAGCCCGGCCTCGGTGAAAGGATAGATCATGCTTAACGGGTCCTGCCTGTGCGGCGCCGTCAGGTTTCAGGTGACAGGAACGCCGACCGGCGCCTCGGTCTGCCATTGCGGCCAGTGCCGCAAGCAATCGGGGCATGTCTGGTCCTCAGCCCAAGTGCCTCGGGCCGATCTGGCGCTGTCGGGGGCAAAGGGCCTGCGCTGGTACCACGCCTCAAAGATCGCCCGGCGCGGGTTCTGCGGCACCTGCGGATCGTTCCTGTTCTGGGATGAAACCGGCGACGACAATATCTCTTTCGCGCTGGGCGCAATCGACGGGCCCACTGGCCTGCGGCTGGAAAAACACATCTTCACGGCGGATAAGGGCGATTATTACGTGATTGCCGACGATATCCCGCAATCGTGATATTGTGGTGGGCGGTGCAAATGCGCTACCGCCAGCCCCATGACCGATATCTACGCACCGCCCGATACACCGCTGAACATCCTGCATCAGGATCACCAGATCCTGCTGGTCGACAAACCGGCGGGCCTGTTGTCCGTGCCGGGCAAGGGGCCGCATCTGGCCGACTGCCTGATCACCCGCATCCAGATGGCCTTCCCCGAGGCGCTGCTGGTGCACCGGCTGGACCGCGATACATCCGGTGTCATGGTCTTTGCCCTGACATCAAGCGCCCAACGCCACCTTGGCCTGCAATTCGAAAACCGCCAGACCCGCAAAACCTATGTCGCGCGGGTCTGGGGGCACGTGGCCGAAAAAACCGGCACGGTCGATCTGCCGCTGATCGTCGACTGGCCCAACCGCCCACTGCAAAAGGTGGATCACGAAACCGGCAAATCCGCGATAACCGACTGGCGGGTGCAGCGCTACGAAGAAACCGCAACCCGCATCCGGCTTTACCCGAAAACCGGGCGCAGCCACCAATTGCGTGTCCATATGCGCGAAATCGGCCACCCTATCCTGGGCGATCCCTTCTACGCCACGGGCCCCGCGCGCGATGCCCCGCGCCTGATGCTGCATTCCGAAAGCCTGCGCCTGCGCCACCCCGACGGTGGCAAGGGCCTGACCTTTCGCGCCCCGGCCCCCTTCTGACCGGCGGCTTCTTTTTGGCCCCAATACTCCCGCTGGAGGCACCGCGACGCGCGTCAGCGCGGCGCAATCTGACACCTTGCCCCGACCAGAGGTCAGTCGTTTGACCAGCCGCTGACCGCCTTGACCTCCAGAAAATCCTCCAGCCCCCAGACACCGCCCTCGCGCCCGTTGCCCGACTGTTTCATGCCGCCAAAGGGGCTGCCCGCCGCGCGTCCCTGGCCGTTCATTTCGACCATGCCCGACCGCAGCTTGCGGGCCAGACGGTTGCACCGCGCGCCGTCCTGCGACTGGACGTAATTGGTCAGCCCGTAATCGGTGTCATTGGCGATCTGCAACGCCTCTTCCTCGGTCTCGAACGGGATGATCGACAGCACCGGGCCAAAGATTTCCTGCCGGGCGATGGTCATGTCGTTGCTGACATCGGCAAAGACCGTGGGCCGCACGAAATAGCCGCGGTTCACCCCCTCGGGCCGTCCCAGCCCGCCCGCGACCAGCCGCGCGCCTTCGTCCATGCCGGTCTGGATCAGGTCCTGAATCTTGTTGAACTGCGCCTCGGACACCACCGGCCCGATGTGCCGCCCCGGGCTATGGGCCGAGGCGACGGCCATGCCCTCGGCCACCGCGGCCGCGGTTTCGACCGCCTGATCGTAAACCGCGCGCTGGACCAGCATCCGGGTCGGTGCGTTGCAGGACTGGCCGGTGTTGTTGAAACAATGCAAAGCGCCGCGTTTGACCGCCTTGTCGTCGGCATCGGCAAAGATCAGGTTGGCGCCCTTGCCGCCCAGTTCCAGATGCACCCGTTTCAGCGTGTCGGCGGCATTCTTGGAAATCGCGATTCCGGCACGGGTGGAGCCGGTAAAGCTGATCATCGCCACATCCGCGTGGGTGGACAGCTGCGTGCCCACGCCCGCACCATCGCCATTGACCAGGTTGAAGACACCTGCAGGGGTGCCCGCCTCTTCCATGATCTCGGCAAAGACCATCGCCGACAGAGGTGCGATCTCGGATGGTTTCAACACCATGGTACAGCCGGTCGCCAGCGCCGGGATCACCTTCAGCGTCACCTGATTCATCGGCCAGTTCCACGGCGTGATCATGCCGACCACGCCGACGGGTTCCAGCAATATCCGGTCGTTCAGGGCGTGATCGCCCAGCGGGCGGTCGAATTCGAACTCCTTGAACGCGTTGATGAAATTGCCGATGTGCCAGGTGCCGGCGGGGGCCTGTTGCTGGCGGGCCATGTCGATGGGCGCGCCCATTTCAAGGCTGATCGCCTCGGCCAGGTCATCGGACCGGCGGTTGTAGACCTCGAACACCCGTTCGATCAGGGCCAGACGCTCGGCCTTGGGTGTGAAGGCCCATGTGTCAAACGCGGCCTTGGCGGCGGCAACGGCAGAATCGGTATCGGCCTGCCCGCCCAGCGAGATTACGGCACAGGGGTCTTCGGTCGACGGGTCGATGACCTGAAAATCATGCGCTTTGGCCGGGGCGACCCACTGGCCGTTGATGTAGAATTGGCGTTTCTCGATCATGGTGCTCTCCGATGGCTTTGCGACACACTGTCACCGCTGAATATATGGTACAAGAGCTTGCGATTTGTGAGTGAGCGCCATTATGTGTGCCTCCAGCGACTGACATTTCTTCTGAAAGGAAATTCCGATGGCTTTGCGTATCAATGACACGGTTCCCAACTTCACTGCCCAGACCAGCCAGGGCGAAATCAGCTTTCATGACTGGATCGGCGACAGCTGGGCAATCCTGTTCAGCCACCCCAAGGATTTCACCCCCGTGTGCACCACCGAATTCGGTGCGGTCGCGCAACTGGCGGCGGAATGGGAAAAGCGCGGCACCAAGGTGATCGGCATCTCGGTGGATGGCGTTGACGAGCATATGCAGTGGATCGGCGACATTGAAAAATTCGCCGAAGCCACGGTCGGCTTCCCGATCATCGCGGATGAGGATCTGGCGATTTCCAAAGCCTTCGACATGCTGCCCGCCGATGCCTATATGCCCGACGGCCGCACCCCCGCCGACAGCGCGACCGTGCGCAGCGTGTTCATCATCAGCCCCGACAAGAAACTGCAGCTGTCGATGACCTACCCGATGTCGGTCGGCCGCAACTTTGCCGAGGTGCTGCGCGCGCTGGACGCGTTGCAGGCGACCTTCGGCACGCCGATCGCCACCCCGGCGAACTGGGTGCACGGGCAGGATGTGATCGTCGCCCTGTCGCTGGATGACGCCGCGGCCAAGGAAAAATTCGGCGAGATCGACATCAAGCTGCCTTACCTGCGCACCACCAAAGCGCCTGCGTAAGAACGATATGCGTTTATGACGGACGGCCCCGCCTTTTGGCGGGGCCGTTTTCGTTTGCCGCCCCAAGGGGCAAAGCGCCGGACCTAGGACAGGTATTCGGCGAAATGCGCCAGGGTGCGGTCCCATGCCAGTTCCGCGGCCTCGGCGTCATAGCGGGGCGTGGTGTCGTTGTGGAACCCGTGATTGACGCCGTCATAGATATGGGCGGTATAGGTCTTGCCGTTGGCCTTGAGTGCGGCCTCATAATCCGGCCAGCCCGCGTTCACCCGTTCGTCCAGCGCGGCATAATGCAGCAGCAGCGGCGCCTGAATCGCGGGAACGTCGGTGGCGCTGGGCTGGCGGCCGTAAAACGGGACCGAGGCCGCCAGTTCCGGATAGGCCACCGCCAGCGCGTTGCACACGCCCCCGCCATAGCAGAACCCGACCGCGCCGACCTTGCCGGTCGATCCCGGGTGATCGCGCAGGAATTCGAAGGCGGCAAAGAAATCCTCCATCAGCTTGGTGCGGTCCAGTTCCTTTTGCATGGCGCGGCCGTCGTCGTCATTGCCGGGATAGCCGCCCAGCGGGGTCAGCCCGTCAGGCCCAAAGGCCAGATACCCGGCCTTGGCCGCGCGGCGCACGACATCTTCGATATATGGGTTCAGGCCACGGTTTTCGTGGACCACCAGAACGGCGGGCAGCTTGCCGGTGGCACCTGCCGGTTTGGCCATCAGCCCCTTGATGGTGCCGTGCCCTTCGGGGCTGTCGTATTCGGCCACCATGGTTTCGATGGCCGGATCGTCCGGGGCCACCTGTTGCGCGAGGGCGTAATTGGGTTGAAGGCTTTCCAGCACCGCCGCCGCCGTGACCCCTGCGGCGACATATTTTGTCGCATTGGTCAGGAAATCACGTTTGGACATTTTTCCGTGGACATAGCCATCGTAAAGTTCCAGCAGCCGGGGGTCGAAATCGCTGGCTCTTTTGCGTTCCATTTTATCACTCCATGCAAATAATCCGTGTGCGACAGATAGAGCGTGAAAGAACCGCTTCAAATCATAGGATCGTGTTCTCAGCCGGAACCGCGCACCACCAGCCGGGGGTGCACCATGATTCGCTGCGGCGCGGGGCGGTCGCGGGCGGGATTGCGCAGCAATTCGTCGACAAGCTGTCCGGTGGCGCGGCCGATTTCCGACGAAAACGCATCAATGGTCGTCAGCGTGGGCAGGCATTGGGCCGAGATGTCATAGGCCCCGAACCCGCCGATGGATATGTCGCCGGGCACGGCGATGCCGCGCCGCTGGCATTCGGTCAGCGCGCCGAACCCCGACAGGTCCGACACGCAGATCGCCGCCTGCACGTCCGGCCAGCGGGTCAGCATGTCGGCCATCGCCTGGGCGCCTTCGCGCATCATCACCGGCGGCGGCCCGCCCGCGATCAGACGGTCAGCCGTCAGCCCATGGGCGCGCATCGCCGCCACAAACCCGCGCCGCCGGTCAAAGCCGCGGGTGTCGCTGGCCTCGTCGCCGCCGATGAACCCGATCCGGGTCAGCCCGCGGGCCACGAAATGATCGACCATCTGCCCGACCGCGGCGGCGTTTGAAAACCCCACCACATTGTCGATCGGATCCTCGGGCAGGTCCCATGTTTCGACCACCGGAATCCCTGCGTTTTGCAACAGGCGGCGGGTGCGGCCGGTGTGTTTGCCGCCGGTGACGACGATCGCCTCGGGGCGGCGGCGCAGGAACTGTTCGACCAGCCGTTCCTCTTCCTCAATGTCGTAATCGGTATAGCCCAGCAGAATCTGCAGGTCGCTGTCGCGCAACTGCGTGGTCATCGCCCCCACCGTATCGGCGAAATTCGCGTTGTTGAGCGAAGGGATGATGACGGCCAGAAACCCGGTTTTCTGCGACCGCAGGTTCGAGGCGGTGCTGTCAAAGACATATCCCAGCGCCTCGGCCGCCGCGTGGATTTTGCGGCGGGTGTCATCGCTGACCGAGGCGTCGCGCTTGAACGCCCGCGACACCGTCATCGGCGACACGCCCGCGCGCTGCGCGACGTCGATCATGGTGGGGGTTTTGGCGGATCTGGTCATGAGGTCGTCGATTGGATGCCGGCGATCAGCGCGGCGATGACATCGTCGAAGGGCTGGTCGATATCGACGCTGACGGCGGTTTCGCCCGGGCCGGGCGGCTCCAGCGTCGCGAATTGGCTGTCCAGCAGGCTGACCGGCATGAAATGCGCGTTGCGGTTGGTCATGCGCGCGGCGATCACCCCGTGGGTGCCCGCCAGATGCAGGAACGTCACATCGCTGCGGGCGGCGCGGCGAATATGATCGCGGTACTGGCGTTTCAGCGCCGAACAGGCGATGATCGTGGGTCTGTCCGCCGCCGCCAAGGTTTCGCCGACCGCCTGCAGCCAGGGCCATCTGTCGGCGTCGCGCAGCGGCTCGCCCCGGCGCATTCTGGCGATATTGGCCGCCGGGTGCAGATCGTCGCCGTCAATGAACGTGGCCCCCAGCTCCGCCGCCACCGCGCGCCCGACCGAGGATTTGCCGCAGCCCGAAACGCCCATGACCACGAACAGCCCGCCCATGTCAAAGCGATGCGGTGATACCGCCATCCACATAAAGCGTGTGGCCGTTCACGAAACTTGAGGCAGGCCCGCCAAGGAAGACGCAGGCGCCGACCAGCTCTTCAACGCGGCCCCAGCGCCCGGCGGGGGTGCGTTTTTCCAGCCATGCGTTGAACTCGGGGTCGGCGGCCAGTGCGGCGTTCAGCGGCGTGTCGAAATAACCCGGTGCGATCGCGTTGCATTGTAGCCCGTGGCGCGCCCAGTCGGTGGCCATGCCCTTGGTCAGATTGGCCACGGCCCCCTTGGTGGCGGTATAGGGCGCGATGCCGGGGCGGGCCAGCGCGGTCTGGACCGAGGCGATGTTGATGATCTTGCCCGCGCCGCGCCCGATCATGTGCCGCGCGACGGCCTGACCGACGTTGAACACGGTCGAGACATTGGTGCGCATCAGCTGCTCAAAAGCGTCGGCGGGGAAATCTTCCAGCGGGGTGCGGTGCTGCATCCCGGCGTTGTTGACCAGAATGTCGATGGGGCCGGTGCCCGCCTCGAACCCGTCGACGGCGGCGCGGACGGCGGCATGATCGGTGGCGTCAAAGGGTAGTTCGTGGACGGTGCCGCCTTCGTCGCGCAGGACCTGCGCCGCTGTGGCCAGCTTGGCCGTGTCGCGCCCGTTCATCACGACCGAGGCGCCCGCCTGCATCAATCCGCGCGCCAGTGCAAAGCCGATGCCCTGCGACGATCCGGTGATCAGGGCGCATTTCCCGGTCAGATCGAAAAGTTGCTGTTGTGCGGCCAATCTGCGTTCCTTTTGATCTCGACAATCTTGGGGTCCTTTGCTTATGTTATCGTTAACATGGCAAGTCAAGGGGCGGAGGTTCTGCACATGGCCAAAGTCGAAATCCCGCGCTCTGTCGTCATTCACGCCGCCCGGGATTTACGGATCGAAGAGCGGCCCGTGGACGACCCCGGCCCGGGCGAGGTGCAGGTCACGCTGGCCATGGGCGGTATCTGCGGGTCCGATCTGCATTATTACAACCACGGCGGCTTTGGCGCGATCCGATTGCGGGAACCGATGGTGCTGGGGCATGAGGTGTCGGGCCATATCAGCAAGCTGGGGCCGGGGGTTGACGGGCTGCGCGTGGGGCAGTTGGTGGCGGTGTC
The DNA here is from genome assembly GCA_947500775.1 of uncultured Paracoccaceae bacterium. Taxonomy (GTDB): domain Bacteria; phylum Pseudomonadota; class Alphaproteobacteria; order Rhodobacterales; family Rhodobacteraceae; genus CANMTD01. Next base: position 226,808 of record CANMTD010000004.1, on the reverse strand, counting down.
GCCTTCGCGACCCTGCGGGACCTGCAGATATTGTGCCGAAGGCGCGCGCAATCATTGCCTGAACATGCGGTTCTACGGCTCGGCCATGCCGTTTCCCCATATTCAGGGGGCGTTCCGGCAGGTGCTGGTGGCAGAGGCCGGCCAATGCGTGCCTGCCGATGGGCTTAGCGCCGGGCAGGCCGCCATGGCCGAACCGCTGGCCGTCTGCCTGCACGCCACGCGGCGCGCGGGGAACCTGTTGGGCAAGCGGGTGCTGGTCACCGGCTGCGGTCCGATCGGGCAATTGTCTATTCTGGCGGCCCGCCGGGCCGGTGCGGTCGAAATCGTGGCCACGGACCTTTCGGATTTCACCTTGAGGGTGGCCCGGACCGTGGGCGCGGATCGCACCATCAACATGGCCGAGATGCCGGACGGATTGGCGGGCTATGGCGCGGAGAAGGGCACCTTCGACGTGCTGTATGAATGTTCGGGCGCCGCACCCGCGCTGGTGGCCGCAATCCCGGCGCTGCGCCCGCGCGGGGTGATCGTGCAGCTTGGCCTGGGCGGGGATATGTCCCTGCCGATGATGGCGATCACGGCCAAAGAGCTTGAATTGCGCGGATCATTCCGGTTTCACGAAGAATTCGCAATGGCGGTTCAACTGATGCAGGGCGGGCTGATCGATGTGGACCCGTTGATCACCCATACGGTTGCCTTGGGGCGGGCGGTGGCGGGCTTTGATCTGGCCGGTGACCGCAGTCAGGCGATGAAGGTGCAGATTGCCTTTGACGGATAGGGCACGGTGCCCGGTCCGGTATGAATTCAGCGAAGGAGAGCAAGACCCGTGAGCGCAGCAGAGATCGGCCTGATCGGCCTTGGAACCATGGGCGCCATGCTGGCGTTGAACATCGCGGAAAAGGGGTTTCGGATCGCGGTCTATAACCGCACCGCCGAAAAGACCGACGCCTTTCACAAAGGGGCGGGCGCGCTGGCCGACGGGATCACGCCCTGCCCGACGCTTCAGGCGCTGGTGGCGGCGATCAAACCGCCCCGCGCGATCATTCTGATGGTTCCGGCGGGGGCGGCGGTGGATGAACAGATCGCGGCGCTGCGCCCGTTGCTGGGGCCCGACGACCTGATCATCGACGCGGGCAACGCCAATTTCCACGATACCGACCGCCGGGCCAAAGCGGCGGCCAAGGCGGGCCACCCGTTCCTTGGGATCGGCGTGTCCGGCGGGGAAGAGGGCGCGCGGCACGGGCCGTCGATCATGGGCGGCGGGCCGAAACCGGCCTGGGACCGGGTTGCGCATATTCTGTCGGCGATTTCCGCGAAATACGACGGGACGCCCTGCGCCACATGGATGGGCGAAGGCGGGGCCGGGCATTTCGTGAAAACCGTGCACAATGGTATCGAATACGCCGATATGCAGATGATCGCCGAGGTCTACGGCGTGCTGCGCGACGGCATGGGGACCGGCGCCGCCGATTGCGCGCCGATTTTCGAACGTTGGAACGGCGGCATCCTGCAATCCTATCTGATCGAGATTTCGGGCGCGGTGTCGGCCGCCGTTGACCCTGACACCGGCACCGCCCTGCTGGACGTGATCCTTGACCGCGCCGGGCAGAAGGGCACGGGCCGCTGGACCGCGATCGAGGCGCAGCATCTGGGCGCGCCGATCCCGGTGATCGAGGCGGCGGTCGCGGCGCGCAACATGTCGGCGGCCCTGCCCATGCGCCGGGCGGGGCAGGCGCGGTTCGGCGCGGCTCCGGCCCGGTTGCCCGAGGGGGCGCTGACCCACGATGATCTGGAAGGCACGCTGATCGCGGGCAAGATCATGTGCTATGCGCAGGGGTTCGACCTGCTGGTGGCGGCCAGCGCGGCCTTCGGCTGGGCGCTGCCCCTGCCGGATGTGGCGCGGGTCTGGCGCGAAGGCTGTATCATCCGGTCCGCGATGCTGAACGACATGGCCGCCGCCCTGACCGAGGCACCCGGTGAAAACCTGATGCTGGCGCCCTTCTTTGCCGATCTGATCGGTCAGCATCAGGCCGCGCTGCGCAAGGTCGTGGCGGTGTCGCTGTCACACGGCCTGCCGGTTCCGGCGCTGTCGGCGGCGCTGAGTTATTTCGATATCATGCGGACCGAACGGTCGACGGCGAATATGATTCAGGGCCAGCGCGATTTCTTTGGTGCCCATGGGTTCGAACGCCTCGACCGGGACGGCGGCGGGTATCACGGACCCTGGGGTGGGACCCGCTAGGGCGCCGCGCCAACAAAAAAGGCCCCGGCGATTGCCGGGGCCTGATGTCGTTCAGGGGCTGCGAAATCAGTCTTCCGCAGCGTCTTCTTTCAGCTCTTCGCCGGTGGTCTGATCGACCATCTTCATGGCCAGACGCACCTTGCCGCGATCGTCAAAGCCCAGCAGCTTGACCCAGACCTCTTGACCCTCTTTCAAGGCGTCCGAAGGGTGGTTCAGGCGGCGGTTTTCGATCTGGCTGACATGGACCAGCCCGTCGCGTTTGCCAAAGAAGTTCACGAAGGCGCCGAAATCGACGATCTTCACGACCGTCCCTTTATAGACTTTGCCTTCTTCGGGCTCTGCCACGATCGAATAGATCATGTCATAGGCCTTTTTGATGGCTTCGCCGTTGGGCGATGCGATCTTGATCACGCCGTCGTCGTTGATGTCGACCTTGGCGCCCGACACTTCGACGATTTCGCGAATGACCTTGCCGCCGGACCCGATCACTTCGCGGATCTTGTCGGTGGGCACGGTCATGGTTTCGATGCGCGGTGCATGGACCGAGAAATCAGCCGCTTCGGTCAGCGCCTTGGACATTTCGCCCAGGATGTGGATACGGCCGGCTTTGGCCTGATCCAGAGCTTTTTCCATGATCTCGGGCGTGATGCCCGCAACCTTGATGTCCATCTGCAGCGAGGTGATGCCGTTTTCGGTACCGGCCACTTTGAAGTCCATGTCGCCCAGGTGATCTTCGTCACCCAGAATGTCGGTCAGAACCGCATAAGACCCGTCATCTTCCAGGATCAGGCCCATGGCCACACCGGCAACCGGTGCTTTCAGCGGAACGCCTGCATCCATCATCGACAGCGAACCGCCGCAAACCGACGCCATCGAGCTGGAGCCGTTGGATTCGGTGATTTCAGACACCACACGCACGGTATAGGGGAAATCGGTGGCAGCCGGCAGAACCGCCTGCAACGCGCGCCACGCCAGTTTGCCGTGACCGATTTCGCGGCGACCCGGAGGGCCCACGCGACCTGCTTCGCCCACCGAATAGGGGGGGAAGTTATAGTGCAGCAGGAAGTTCGATTTGAAGTTGCCGTGCAGCGCGTCGATGAACTGTTCGTCATCGCCGGTGCCCAGCGTGGTCACGACCAGGCCTTGAGTTTCACCACGGGTGAACAGCGCCGAACCGTGGGTCCGGGGCAGCAGGCCGGTTTCGGACACGATCGGGCGGACAGTGTCCAGCGCCCGGCCGTCGATACGTTTGCCGGTTTTCACCACGTCGCCGCGCAGAATGCTGGCTTCGAGCTTTTTCATGGCCGAGCCAAGGTTGGCATCGTCCCGCTGTTCTTCGCTCAGCGCCGCCAGAACGGTTTCGCGGGCCGCGGCCACGGCCGTGGTGCGTTCCTGTTTGTCGGTGATCGCGAATGCCGCGCGCATGGCGTCTTCGCCTGCGGCTTTGACGGCTGCGAACAGCTCCGAGTAATCGGCAGGCTGATAGTCAAACGGCTCTTTCGCCGCAACCTCGGCCAGATCGATGATCAGGTCGATGACCGGCTGAATCTGCTGATGCGCAAAGCTTACGGCGCCAAGCATTTCTGCTTCGGACAGTTCATAGGCTTCGGATTCGACCATCATCACGGCGTCTTTGGTGCCGGCGACAACCAGATCAAGACGCTGTTCGGGGTTGTTGCGCAGGTCCTGCATGTCGTCGACACTGGGGTTCAGCACATATTCGCCATCGACATAACCGACGCGGGCACCGGCGATCGGGCCCATGAAGGGCGCGCCGGAAATGGTCAGCGCGGCCGAGGCGGCGATCATTGCCACCACATCGGGGTCATTGACCAGATCGTGGCTGAGCACGGTGCACATCACCAGAACTTCGTTTTTGAAGCCAGAGACGAACAGCGGACGGATCGGACGGTCGATCAGACGCGCGGTCAGGGTTTCTTTTTCGGTCGGGCGCGCCTCGCGCTTGAAAAAGCCGCCGGGCACTTTACCCGCAGCATAGTATTTTTCCTGATAGTGCACGGTCAGCGGAAAGAAATCCTGACCGGGCTTGGGTGCCTTTGCAAAGGTCACGGCGGCCATGACGCTGGTTTCGCCCAAAGTGGCGATTACGCAGCCGTCGGCCTGACGGGCAATTTTACCCGTTTCCAGTGTCAGCGTTTCATCGCCCCACTGCATCGTTTTGGTTGTTACGTTAAACATTTCGTTTCCTATGTTGGGGGGCGGGACCCTCCCGGTCCCCCGTTTGCGTACGGGGCCGCATGCCCCGTGGCCTTACGTTTGTCATCCTGCCCCCTCCCATAAGGCCCGGTGGGAAGGGCTGCGGACGTTCTGACAGGGCCGTGTGGCCCGATGTCAGGGTCTTAAAAACAACGCGCCCCCGGGGATCGGAGGCGCGTTCTTATCTTAGCGGCGGATGCCCAGGCGTTTGATGAGGTCGGTATAGCGTGCCTCTTCCTTGCCTTTCAGGTAATCCAGCAATTTCCGGCGCTGGGCGACCATCTTCAACAGACCACGGCGGGAATGGTTATCCTTTTTGTGGGTTTTGAAGTGTTCGGTCAGCGTGTTGATGCGCGAGGTCAGAATGGCAACCTGAACTTCGGGCGAACCTGTGTCGCCTTCTTTGGTTGCGAACTCTTTCATCGCCTTTGCTTTGTCTTCAGCCGTAATCGACATCGGGGTCTCCTTATCTAGGGTCCATGGCACAAGCCGGGATGTCGTCCAGCAAGGCCCGTGGAGAATGTACCACCGGGGTAGTCCGGCGGATGCGCGCGTATAGGGGATTTTCCGCGAAATGAAAAGGGGTCACTGTCCGCTGCGCATTGCCTGCGCGATTTCGGCGGCCCAATCGCCGATAATCGGGATCAGTTCGATCTGCGACAGGAAATAGGCGATGACCGAAACCAGGATCGTCGCCCCGATCACCGTGCCCAGACCCATGGCCAGCCCGCGGATGAACTGAAACGCGATCATCCGCCAATAGGAATTGTGGATACGGACAAACCGGTGGGTGTTCAGTTTTTCGATTTCGCGGCGCAGGGCGGCGATATCGCTGCGCAGGTCTGTTGGGGGCGTGTCGTTCACCGGCTGTGGTCCCGCGGTTTGCTGCTGATGGTCGCAGGCTACGGCATCGCTGCGGGCAGGCCAACCCCGGGGTTAGACCGTATCGGTCAAAACCGCCGAAATCGAGCTTTTGGCGATCAGCGAAATCTGCGACAGGTCCAGATCGGCGGCGTCCACCAATTCCGCCAGCGGCAGGCCGTCCAGCATCAACAGGGCGGTTTCATCGTCGTTTTCGGCAGGGGCGATCGACAGGACCGGATCGGGATGTTCGACATCATCGTAGACAACCACGATGTCGTCTTCGGCGGCGTCGTAATCTTCGATGATCGCGGCGCCCGCCTCGCTGATCCAGTCGCCCAGAATGAACTGATCCGCGCCTTCGCCGCCGGTCACATTGTCCTGCGCGCCGATGACCAGCGTGTCGTCATCGCGCCCGCCGTTCAGATAATCCCTGGTTGCGTCATCCAGGATGGTGCCGGTGTCATCGGCGGGGGCGACGCCAAATATGGTGTCGTTACCGCTGTTGCCGTTCAGCACGTCGGTTCCGGTGCCGCCGACAATGGTGTCATCGCCAAAGCCGCCCATCAGCCCGTCGTCACCTTCGCCGCCGTTCAGGATGTCATGGCCCGGGCCGCCGATGATACGGTCGTTGCCTTCACCGCCAAACAGCATATCGTCGCCCGCCTGACCCAGCAGTTGGTCATCGCCGGTGCCGCCCAGAATGGCATCGTCGCCCAGATCGCCCAACAGGTCATCCGCGCCCAATCCGCCGATCAGCAGGTCGTCGTCTTCGGCCCCGAACAGCAGATCGTCGCCTTCGCCGCCGTCGATCGTATCATTGCCTTCGCCGCCGTTGGCCACATCGTCGCCCAGCAGCCCGTGGATAAGATCATCGCCCTCGCTGCCCGCCAGCGTGTCATTGCCAGCGGTGCCTTCGACCGGATCTTCGTCTTCGTCGGTGTCGTTGGACAACAGGCTGGCAACGTCGACCGAGGCGCCGACCATAAACAAACCCAAAAGACCGGCCAGACCAAACATGGCGATACCCCGTTTCGTGCATCCCAATACGCGGGATACATTGCTCCACCACCAGAATACGCCATTGGGTTGCGTGGGCGAAGGCAGTTTCGCCCGCTTGGTTAACCAAGTCTTCAGGGGGCGTCCGGCCAAAGCGCGGGCTGCTGGGCATAGCTGATGTAAAGCGGATGCTTGGGGTGCCCCGCCTTGCTGAGCCCCAGATGGTACAGCGGATGGCCGGTCTGGCGCAGCAGGCCTTCGACCGCCGGGCCACGGGACAGATGGGCGCCGTGCGTGCCCCAGGCACAGATGACCCGGTCGGCCCAAGAGGCGCTGTCGCGGATCGCGGTGTCGTTTTCCGGCCCGACGGGGTCAGCCTGCGCGCGCATCACCTTTGGGTCGGTGGCGCGATAGGCAAAGATGTTGGTCACCCGGAACCCGCCAAACCCCAGCGTACGGGCGCGGCGTTCGCAGCGTTCGACCGTCGGATCGTTCTGAACCTCAGTCGCGGTGGACGGGTTCAGCATGACAAACAGCACTTTTGGCTGATCCGGCATCCAGACCCGCGTCAACAAATAGCGGTATTTTTCGCAATCCGAGTAAACCGCGGTCGAGGCTGCGTCGTCTTTTTGATGTGTTCGGGTGATCATGGTGCCCTTTTAAGGGGCACGGGGTGTGGGTTTCAAGCGCTGTAAACGGGGGGCGATTCGCCCGATTCGGGGAACACCTTAGGGGTGTGCAACTTGCCCAAAAGGGCAGGTTTGGTTTTTTGGGCGCCCCGCAGGCCGCGAAATTCGGGTTTGATTTCGAAGAAGAATTTAATTCATATGCCGTTAACTATTTGAAAAAATTTAATTAAACTGTGTGACGTTTTTGTGTTCTTCCAGTGTTCAGGTTTTGGCAACAGTTTGTTCGAATAGTTTTGCGTGTCCTGCAGGCCCTTATTAACCAAGCTCGAAGTTGTGGGGGCACAACAACTTAACAGCAATACGGAGAACACCGCTATGACACCCAGTATCGCTAACGTTGCCCGCGCCGCCCGTGTGAATGCCCTTGAACAGCTGCGCGCCAAACGCGCTCAGCAAATCTGCCTTCCGCGTTTCAGAAACCTGCCGCCAGTGACGCATGCCAAGGCCCTTGCCCTGTTTGAAAACAGCGAATGGCGCGGCAAGCTGCACAGCTGATTTCAGAACAATAATCCGTCCCCACGGTATCGCTAAACTCGTTGTAAGTATTGGGCCTGCGGCGGCAATCGGTCGAAACCGATGTTACAGCCAGCCACTGAGCTTAAGCGTAAAAGACCTGCACCCACACCGGGGTCCAGGTCTTTCTTTTTTGAATGGGTCGGTTTTTCAAACCCGGTGATAGGGCGCGCCGGACAGGATCGAGGCGGCCCGGTACAATTGTTCGCTCAGCATCACCCGCGCCAGCATATGCGGCCAGACCATTTTGCCGAACGACAGGCTGGCATCGGCCTGACGCCGCAAGGCAGGGTCAATGCCATCCGCCCCGCCGATCACAAAGGCCAGATCGCCGCAGCCGTCATCGCGCCAACGGGCCAGACGATCCGCGAAGTCCGGCGAGGTCATCACCGTTCCGCGTTCATCCAGCGTGCACAGGGTTGCCCCGTCCGGCAGGGCGCGCTGTAACAGCGAGGCCTCGGCGGCTATGCCACCGCCTTTGCGATCCTCAACCTCGTGAAGGGTGATCGGCCCCAGGCCCAGATTGCGCCCGGTCCGGTCAAATCGGGTGACATAGTCGTCAATCAGCGCGCGTTCGGGCCCCGCCCGCAGGCGGCCCACAGCGCAGATGTGAACCCGCATTAAACCTTGGCGGCGCTGGCGCCGGCGGGCAGCCACATCTTTTCAAGCTGATAGAATTCGCGCACTTCGGGGCGGAATACATGGACGATCACATCGCCCGTATCGATCAGAACCCAATCGCCCTGATCTTTGCCTTCCACCTTGGAAAAGCGTCCGAATTCCTGTTTCAGCCGATCCGTCAGCTTTTCGGAAATCGCGGCCACCTGACGGGTCGATTGACCCGAACAGATCACCATGTAATCGGCCATTGCGGTTTTCCCGCGCAGGTCGATTGTCACGATCTGATCAGCCTTGTCGGATTCCAGCGAACTGATGATACGCTCAAGCAGCTCTTCGCTTGTGGCGTCGGGATGGATCTGCGTCATTGGCAGATCCGTTGCGGGTGCCTTGTGCACCGCATCTGTATGAAGGGACAGGACATCGTCCTCCTAATCGACACGCCGCCAGAGCCCCGGCGCTGGGCATGGATCAAATGTAACATCGCAATTGTGAAATCTCAATGTCAGGGCTGCGTTTCTGTGGCGGATGTGTGCTGATTGGGCCGATCGGGGTCGGTGTGGGTGGTCAGCTGGCTGCCTTCCAGTAGCGTCACCTCGCGCTGCGGGAATGGAATCGAGATGCCGTGATCCTGAAACGCATCCCAAAGCGCCAGATAGACATCGCCGCGGATATTGGTCAGCCCCCCGGTGGGGTCCCTGATCCAGAACCGCATGATGTAGTCCACCGAACTGTCGCCGAAACCGGTGATATGGCAGACGGGCGGGCGGTGATTCAGAACCCGGTCGACGCTTTTGGCGGCATTGATGGCAATGTTGCGGACCTGATGCGGATCGTCGTGATAGGCGGTGCCAAAGGTGATATCCAGCCGCACGAAATCGTTGGAATGCGACCAGTTGACGACCTGCCCGGTGATCAGGTCTTCGTTCGGGATCAGGTATTCGCGCCCGTCCCGCGTGGTGATCGACACGTAGCGCGCGCCCAGCGCGTTGATCCAGCCAAAGGTTTCGCCCAGTGAAATGACGTCGCCGGGTTTGATCGACTTGTCCAACAGGATGATGACGCCCGACACTAGATTGGACACGACCTTTTGCAGGCCGAAGCCCAGGCCGACACCGATGGCCCCCGAAAGAACCGCCAGCCCGGTCAGATCGAACCCCACGGCCTTAAGCCCGATGAAAAAGGCCGATCCATACAGCACCACCTGCATGACCTTGATCGCCAGCACCTGCATCGACGGCGAAATATCGGTATTGGCCCGGATCTGACTGGCGCTGGTGGTTGAAATCAGCCGCGCGCCGGTCACCAGAATACCGGTGACGATCAGCGCTTTCAGGATGGCCAGCGCCGACAGCCGGAAATCGCCGAACTCAATGGCAGCCCCGTCCAGAAAGGCGGAAAATTCATCCACCAGCCCCAGATAATGCAGGGTGACATAGGTCAGCAGCCCATAGGTGATCACCTGACGCAGGAACCGGTTGTTGACCAGCCGCGCGGCCAGAACCACCACCAGCCAGGCGGTCACGATCGAAGCGACCAGCCCGATCAGATAGCGATGCGATGGAAAGACCGTAATCTGAGAGATGACAAAACCGGCGGCCCAGCACAGGGCGGCGTAAAAGATCAGTTGCAATCGCTTTTGCAGGATCAGCACCACCCGCAGGCGCCATTTGGGCCAGCCTTCGCGGCTGCGCATCCAATCGTACAGGCGCGGCGATGCCCAGCGGCGCAGGCCGTAGGCGACAACAAACAGCACCACAAGGATCACGATCTGCCGCAACCGCGATGGCAGCAGCAGCGACCCGGCGGTGCTGGTCAGCATATGGTACAGTTCCGATGCCTGCGAACCGACCTCACTGACAATTGTTTCCATGCGCATCCTCCTGACTGTGCAGTCTGGCACGGCAGGGCGGGCAAGCTCAAGCGGGCAGAGTTTGTCCGCATACCGAAATGCACGGTATGCGGAGCTGTCGGATGGTCTGGAACTGGCTTAGGCGGGCAGCCTGCGGTTGGCAAAGCTGAACCGCGCCCCGCGCTGTTCGATCACCAGGGCGGCGACCAGCGCAAAGACGATGTGGCCCCACAGCGCGACCCAGGTGATCCCGCTCCAGCCCAGGAACGCGGGCATACCGGCGACCAGATGGGCCATGACAAACAGCGCAAAGACCCACAGCACGACGCCGTAGGCGGTGGCCGTCACCAGCCAGGGCAGGCGCGGCAGGATGGCCATCTGGATCGGGCGGGCGATCAGGTAATAGCCCAGCGGATAGGCCAGCAGCCCGGTCATCGTATGCAGCAGATAGGCGGCCCCCTTGGGGTTCGCGCCAAAGACGGTTTTCAGCGTCGCACCGGCCAGTCCGACCGGGGCAAGCTTGGCATAGCCGAACAGCGGGCTGAGCGCCTGTCCGAACAGGTCAAAGGCGATGGTGGCAAAGGCGCCGGCGATCAGGATGGTCAGGGCGGTCTGTTTCATGGCGGTCGGTCCTTGGGTTGGCATGTTGCGTTGCGATCAACCTAAGGGGTGGGGCGCGCTGTCGCAGCCGCCCTCACGCGATAATGAGGATTGGCGGGTGTACCGGCCTGAATTGAAACGAATTTTGTAACAAGCGGCGCATCCGGCTGACATCCGCGTGAGGCGGGTGTCACAATGTTACAAAGGCGCCCGCCGTCAGTGCAGGAAGACCCGGCTTGGATGCAGCTCGCCCGCCTTATAGCGGCCGACGGCCACCGCCTTGCCGTCAAGCGAGGCCCAGGCCTCGTCCCCGTATTCGGCGTCCGAGGTCAGAACCATGCCGGGGTTGCCGTTGCGCAGCCGTGCGGCCCCGTCGGCGGTGCAGCGCAGTTCGGGCAGATCGGCCAGACCCACCTCCAGCGGTTGCAGGAAGGCGTCCAGTTCGGGGGATTTCGCCAAAGCCTCGATCTGATCCATCGTCACGCCATCTTCGACATCGAAGGGCCCCGACCAGATCCGCCGCAATTCGCGGACATGGCCGAAACAGCCCAGCATCGCCCCCAGATCGCGGGCAATCGCCCGGACATAGCCGCCCTTGCCGCAGACCATGTCCAGCGTCACGTGATCGGCATCGGGACGGTCGACCAGTTCCAGGCTTTCGACATAAAGGGGCCGCGCCGCGATTTCGAAATCTTCGTCGTCGCGCGCCAGTTTATAGGCGCGTTCGCCATCAATCTTGACGGCACTGAATTTCGGCGGGACCTGCATGATATCGCCGGTAAGGGCGGGCAGGGCGGCGATGATGTCGGCGTCGGTGGGGCGGGCATCGCTTTGATCGGTCACCTCGCCTTCGGCGTCATCGGTGTTGGTGGCCTGCCCCAGCCGGACGGTGAAGCGGTAGGCTTTCAGCGCGTCGGTGATATAGGGCACGGTCTTGGTCGCCTCGCCCAGCGCGACCGCCAGAACCCCGGTGGCCTCGGGGTCCAGCGTCCCGGCGTGGCCTGCCTTTTTGGCGTTGAAAGCCCAGCGGACCTTGTTCACCACGGCGTTCGAGCTGATGCCGGCGGGCTTGTCCACCACCAACCATCCCGAAATATCGCGTCCCTTGCGGCTGCGTCCCACGTTCACATGCTCCAATTCATCAGGCGTGCCTGCTACAAAAGCGGGCCGGTGCCGTCAACGGGTTTGCGGTGTTACCGTGCCGATGATCGGCCCCATGGGAAAGCCCGCATCGTCGCGCCCGACCTGCGGCGCATACAGGCGCGAGACATTCCCGTCAAAATACAGCGCGTTCGGCGTGTTCAGCACATCGCGGAACAATCCGCCGAATTCGTAAAAGGTGACCGGCTGATCCGAGATCGCGAAAAACACCTGACCGTCGGCGCGCACGCCCACCCCGTTGCGGATATAGCGCGAGGTGCCGTCTTTCAAAAACCGGGGATGCAGCGCGCCGTCGATCACCAGCATCGGCCCCGATTGGGTGGCATGGCGACAGGCGGGCGGATCGGCGACATAGGCCAGCGTTTCGATCACCTGCGCGCCGCCGCTGTCCGTGACGCAGAAGACGCCGTTGGGCAGCAGGCCAAAATTGCCGGGGCCCGCGCGCGATACGATCCGCGCCTGTTCCTGGCCGTCTTCGATATACAGGCCCACCGGCGCGCGGTCGCGGTGATACATGCCCGCGTTCATTGCAAAGCCCAAGGCGTGGCCATCCGGGGCCAGCAGATCGTTCACCCGGTTGAAACTGCCCAGCACCTGACCGTCGGGCTGTGCCCGGAACAGGCGCAGTTCCTCTTGTGCGGGATCGACTTTGCAGACGGTATAGTCATTGGCCTGATGGGTCTGGCTGAAACATTCGGCGGCCTGCCCGGCCCCGGACAGCCCGCAGGCCAGAAGGCCCGCCAGCGCGAGGATCTTAAGCCTCGTCATCCCCATCCTCATCCTCGTGGGTGTCGCGCCAGACGGTTTCCTGCGACAGCAGACGGCGGGTTTCATCCATCTGGTCGAAGGTTTCATCGATCGCGAACCGCAGCTCGGGCGAGAATTTCAGGGTCAGCGCCTTGGACACCGACCGGCGCAGTTCATGACGGTTGCGCCGCAATGCCTCCAACGCTTCTTCGGCGCCCTTGCCGCCCAGCGGCAGCACAAAGGCGGTGGCGATCTTGAGGTCGGGCGATGTGCGCACCTCGCCCACGGTGATCGACATGCGGTTCAGGTCGGGATCATGCACATCGCCGCGCGCCAGCACGTCCGACAGGGTGCGCCGGATCAGCTCGCCCACGCGCAGCTGACGCTGTGACGGTGCCCCGCCGGTATGAAATCGGTTCTTTGCCATGCCCTGCATCTAGGGGATGGCAGGCGCGCCTGCAAGCAGGGCTTTGCCAAGCGCGGGTGGCTCGGCTAAACCGGGCCGAGCGATTTTGAGGGAGAGCGACATGACCAACCTGCCGGGAATAGTCATCACGGGTGTATCGGGCCGGATGGGACAGATGCTGGTCCGTACCGTGATGGACAGCGACGAGGCCCGCCTGGTGGGCGCGCTGGAACGGCCGGGCCACGATTGGCTGGGCGACGATATCGGCGAACGGATGGGGCTGGGGGCCGCAGGCGTGGCGGTGACCGATGACCCGCTGGAGGCGATGGCCCGCGCGCAGGCGGTGATCGATTTCACCGCCCCCGCCGCCACGGTCGCATTCGCAGATATCGCGGCGCAGGCACGCGCGGTGCATGTCATCGGCACCACCGGCCTGACCGAGGATGACATCGCCCGGATCAACCGCGCCGCCCGCCACGCGACCGTGATACGCGCGGGCAACATGAGCCTGGGCGTCAACCTGTTGGTGCAGCTGACCCGCAAGGTGGCGCAGGCGCTGGGCGAGGATTACGATATCGAGGTGATCGAGGCGCACCACCGCCACAAGGTCGATGCGCCCTCGGGCACGGCGCTGATGCTGGGGCAGGCCGCCGCCGAAGGGCGGGGCGTGGATCTGTCAAAAGTGTCGGACAGCGGGCGCGACGGGATCACCGGCGCACGGCAACGCGGGCATATCGGATTTTCCGCGATCCGGGGCGGGGATATCGTTGGCGAACATGACGTGCTGTTTGCCGGTACCGGCGAACGTGTGACCCTGCGCCATGTGGCAACCGACCGGCAGGTCTTTGCCCGGGGCGCGCTGCGCGCCGCGCTTTGGGGGCAGGGTAGACATCCGGGCGCCTATAGCATGGCGGATGTGCTGGGCTTCTGAAGGGTCCGGTATCGGGGTCAGAAATCGACCGCGATGCCCTTTTTCTCCCAATCGCCGTAACGCACGGGTTCGGGCCCATCGCGCCCGCCCAGTTCAACGGGCAGTTCCTGTGTGGCGGCTTTCTTGCGCCGTTCTTCGGCTTCGGCCAGCGCGCGTTGGGCGGCGGGGGGCAGGTCGTTGGGAATTTCGTCGGTCATGCGGGTCGTCCTTGTCGGCTTGCCCTGCTTGATATACGCCGGGGCGATCAGGCGGCAAGCGGGGAATACACATGGCAAACGGGTTTGACAGGGCACGCAGCACGGCGGTGGACCTTTTGAATGCCGTCCTGCTGGATCATCGCCTTGTTGCCGAACTGACCGGCGAAGACGGGCCGCTGGCCGATCTGGACCCGTCGGAACGCGCCCGCGCGCAGCGGCTGGCGATGACCACCCTGCGCTATGCCGGGCGCGCCGATGCGCTGTTGAAACCGATGCTGCGCAAACCGCCCCTGACCGAGGTGCTGACCGTGCTGCGCCTTGCCGTGGTGGAACTGATGGTCGACCGGGCCGCCGCCTACGGCGTGGTCAATGCCGCTGTGTCGATCCTGCGCAAGGATCAGCGCACCCAGCATCTGGCCGGGCTGGCCAATGCGGTGTTGCGCAAGGTGGCCGATACCCCGCCCGAAACATGGGACGCGCTGCCACCCCAGCGCATGGCGGGCTGGCTGCGCGGCCGGTTGGAAAGCCTGCATGGCCGCGCCGGTGTGCTGTCCCTGGAGGCTGCCCACGAACGCGCAGCCCCGCTGGACCTGACCCCGAAAGACGGCGATGCCGCCGCCTTGGCCGAAGCAGTTGGTGGCGTCGCATTGCCCACCGGCAGCGTGCGCTTGACCGGGGCGGTGCAGGTCTCGGCCTTGCCCGGCTATGCCGATGGGGCGTGGTGGGTGCAGGATGCCGCCGCCGCCTTGCCTGCGCGGATACTGGCGGCGCAACCGGGCGAACGGGTGCTTGATCTGTGCGCGGCCCCCGGCGGCAAGACCCTGCAACTGGCCGCAGCCGGGGCCAGAGTCACGGCGCTTGATATCTCGGAACAGCGCATGGCGCGGGTCGAGGAAAATCTGGCCCGCACCGAATTGCAGGCGCGGCTGGTGGTGGCCGATGCCCTTGAGTGGCAGCCCGACGCGCCCTTTGATGCGATCTTGCTGGATGCGCCCTGTTCGGCCACCGGCACCATCCGCCGCCACCCCGATCTGCCCTTTGCCAAGACCGGCAAGGATGTGAAACCGCTGTTCGCGCTGCAGGCGCAGATGATCGACCGCGCGCTGACCCTGCTGGCCCCCGGCGGGCGGCTGGTCTATTGCACCTGTTCGCTGCTGCCCGAAGAGGGCGAGGCACAATGCGCCGCGGTGCTTGAGCGGCACCCCGATCTGGACATCGTGCCTGCGGATATTCCCGGGCTGGACCCCGAATGGCGCGATGCGCAGGGCGGGCTGCGGTTGCGGCCCGATTACTGGCCCGACACGGGCGGGATGGACGGTTTCTATATCGCGATGTTCCGCAAATCCGCTTGATCTGCGCTTTTCGTCGGTGACACCTGACGGCCCGGGGACTATGCTGTCCCTCAGGCAGGTTGAAAGCGTCAAGAGCAGTTACCGACACAATGGCAGGCGACCCCAGACCGGACAGCTGGCAGGCACGGCGCAACCGCATCATGAATGGGTTTCATGCGCGGCTCAGCACGCTTGCCCGCCCTGCGGTCGGATTTGTGTCGCAGCCCGAACCGCGCACCATCGGGTCCTTTGCCCGGGGCAAACAGCTGATCAGCGGTAACTTTCTGTTCGCGGGATTTCTGGTCGAGGCGCCGGGCACGGCGATCTGGGAACTGCCGATGCCGTCATCGGGGTTCGAGGAAGAATTGCACGGGTTCACATGGCTGGACGATCTGGCCGCCGTCGGCGACGGGGCGGCGCGCGTGCGGGCGCAGGACTGGACCGCGGCCTGGATTGCCGCGCATGGGCGCGGGCAGGGGCCGGGCTGGTCGCCCGATCTGACCGGTCGGCGGCTGATCCGCTGGATCAACCACGCGATTTTCCTGCTGAACGGGCAGGACAAGGACAATTCCGACGCCTATTTCAAGTCGCTGGCGCAGCAGACGATTTTCCTCAGCCGCCGGTGGCGCAGCGCGGCCTCGGGCCTGCCCCGGTTCGAGGCGCTGACCGGGCTGATCTATGCCGGGCTTGCGTTGGAAGGCATGGGGCGGCTGGTGGCCCCGGCGACCAAGGCCCTGGCCCGCGAATGCCAGACCCAGATCGACGAACAGGGCGGTATCCCCACCCGCAACCCCGAAGAATTGCTTGAGGTTCTGACCCTGCTGACCTGGGCCGCCTCGGCGTTAAGCGAGGCCGGGCAGGCCGCCCCGCCCGAACATATTCAGGCGATCGAACGGATCGCGCCCAGCCTGCGCGCCCTGCGCCATGCCGATGGCGGGCTGGCGCGGTTCCACGGCGGCGGGCGCGGGATCGAAGGGCGGCTGGATCACGCCCTTGCCAACGCGGGTGTCAAGCCTGTGGCCAACAGCGGGTTGTCGATGGGCTATGTGCGGTTGTCGGCCAACCGGACCACGGTGATCGTCGATGTCTCTCCGCCCCCGGCGGCGGCGGTGTCCTATAACGCCCATGCTTCGACCCTGGCGATGGAACTGACCTCGGGCCGCAGGCCGGTGGTGGTGAATTGCGGATCGGGCATGTCCTTTGGCGAAGAATGGCGCCGTGCCGGGCGCGCCACGCAGTCGCATTCGACCCTTGCGATCGACGGCTATTCTTCGGCGCGACTGGGGGGCAAACGGTTCATCGGCGGGCACCAGCGCGAATTGCTGGTCGATGCGCCGGACGATGTCGGCGTAAAGCAGAATTTCGATCAGGCGGGGCAAAGCCTGACCAGTTGGCAGAACGGATATCAGAAAACCCACGGGCTGACACACGCCCGGCAGCTGGATCTGAGCTTTGACGGCCGCGCGCTGAATGGCGAGGATACGCTGGGCGCGTTTTCCGACCGCGACCGCCGCATCTTTGACCACGCGATGGACCGGGCCAAGCTGCAGGGCATTTCCTATGCGGTGCATTTCCATCTGCACCCGGATGTTGACGCCGAACTTGATCTGGGCGGGTCGGCGGTGTCGCTGGTTCTGAAAAGCGGCGAGATCTGGGTTTTCCGCTATGACGGGCCCGCGCATCTGCATCTGGAACCCAGCGTTTACCTTGAAAAAGGCCGCCTGAAACCGCGTGCGACAAAACAGATTGTTCTGTCGCACCGGGTTCTGGACTATGCCAGTCAGATCAACTGGACCCTTGCAAAAGCGCAGGAAACCCCGCAAGGGCTGCGCGACCTTGTCGTGGATGACGACATCTTATCTGAGTGAAACTGAACAGGACCGACCCTATGACCCATCCCGTGCCCCTGCGCCGCGCGCTGCTTTCCGTATCCGACAAGACCGGTCTGGTGGCGCTGGGACAGGCGCTTGCCGCGCGCGGGGTCGAGTTGCTGTCGACCGGCGGCACGGCCAAGGCGCTGCGCGAGGCAGGGCTGACGGTGCGCGATGTGGCCGAGGTGACAGGGTTTCCCGAAATGATGGATGGCCGGGTCAAGACGCTGCACCCGATGGTGCATGGCGGGTTGCTGGCGCTGCGCGACAATGACGATCACGTGGCGGCGATGACCGAACACGGGATCGAGGCGATCGATCTGCTGGTGGTGAACCTCTACCCGTTCGAGGAAACCGTAGCCAAGGGCGCCGATTACGACACCTGCATCGAGAACATTGATATTGGCGGCCCGGCGATGATCCGTGCGGCGGCCAAGAACCACGCATTCGTCAACGTCGTGGTCGATACCGAGGATTACACCGCCCTGCTGGACGAATTGCAGGCCAACGATGGTGCCACCACCTATGGCTTTCGCCAGCGGCTGGCCCAGACCGCCTATGCCCGCACCGCCGCCTATGACAGCGCCGTGTCCACATGGATGGCGGGCGCGCTGGAGATGGCCGCGCCGCGCCGCGCCACGTTTGCGGGCACGTTGGCCCAGACCCTGCGCTATGGCGAAAACCCGCATCAGTCGGCGGCGTTTTACACCGACGGATCGGGACGCCCCGGTGTCGCCACCGCCAAACAGTGGCAGGGCAAGGAACTGAGCTACAACAACATCAACGACACCGATGCGGCTTTTGAGCTGGTGGCGGAATTCGATCCGGCGGACGGCCCGGCCTGTGCCATCATCAAACACGCCAACCCCAGCGGCGTGGCGCGGGGTGCGACCCTGGTCGAAGCTTATGGCCAGGCCCTGGCCTGCGACAAGACATCGGCCTTTGGCGGGATCATCGCGCTGAACCAGCCGCTGGACGCCGCCACCGCCGAAGAGATCGTGAAAATCTTTACCGAGGTGGTGATCGCCCCCGGCGCGGATGACGCCGCGCGCGACATCTTTGCCGCCAAAAAGAACCTGCGCCTGCTGACCACCGACGGGCTGCCCGATGTGCACGCGGCGCTACAGACCGTGCGGCAGGTGTCGGGCGGGTTGCTGGTGCAGGACAAGGACAACGGGTTCATCGGTCTGGACGATCTGAAGGTCGTGACCAAACGCGCGCCCACGCCGCAGGAAATGCAGGATCTGCTGTTTGCCTGGAAGGTCGCCAAACACGTCAAATCCAACGCCATCGTCTATGTCAAAGACGGCGCAACCGTCGGCGTCGGGGCCGGTCAGATGAGCCGCGTCGACAGCGCGTTGATCGCCGCCAAGAAAGCCGAACGCATGGCCGCCGAACTGGGCCTGCCCGAACCGCTGACCATCGGCTCTGCCGTCGCGTCGGACGCGTTCTTCCCCTTTGCCGACGGTCTGCTTGAGGCGGCGGCGGCGGGTGCCACCAGCGTCATTCAGCCCGGCGGGTCGATGCGCGACGACGAAGTGATCGCCGCCGCGGATGAGGCCGGGCTGGCCATGGTCCTGACCGGCATGCGCCACTTTCGGCATTAAGGCACGACATGCGGGCCCTGACACTCAGCGCATTGGCGATTTTCCTGCTGGACCAGATCAGCAAATATCTGGTGGTTCACGTGATGAACCTGCGCGAGGTGCTGTCCATCGACGTGCTGCCGCCCCTGCTGAATTTCCGCATGGCATGGAATCAGGGCGTCAATTTCGGCCTGTTTTCCAATGGCGGCGGCATTTCGCCCTGGGTCTGGGTTGCGGTGTCCGTCGCGGTGTCGGTGTTTGTCATCCTGTGGATGCGGCGCGAGGCCGCGGGCCTGCGCGCCGATCTGTCGGCGGGCATTCTGGTGGGCGGCGCGCTGGGCAATGCGGTGGATCGGGTGGTTTACGGCGCGGTCGCCGATTTCCTGAACATGTCCTGCTGCGGCATCAACAACCCGTTTTCGTTCAACGTGGCCGATATCGCGATTTTTGCCGGGGCGATCGGATTGATCCTGTTCACCGGACAGAAGAAGACCCCGTGACGTCCCGCCACGCTTGCGGTAAAGAGAACAAAGGTTGGGCGAAGGAGACTGGAATGCGGTCTGCGCAGGTATTGATATTGGTGTTCGTGGTGGCTGGCCTTGGGCTGGCGGGGTGTTCGCGGAACAAGGACCCCAAGCTGTTGAATATCCGTTCCAGCGGAACCCCCGATGAATTTGCCATCCTGCCCAGCAAGACCCTGGAATTGCCCGAAGATCTGACGGCACTGCCGCAGCCGACGCCCGGCGGTGGCAACCGGACCGACCAGACCCCGCAGGCCGATGCGGTGGTGGCGCTTGGCGGACGTGCCGACCGGGTGACGCCGGGCGGCGGTATCCCCCGTTCCGATGCCGGGCTGATGAACCACGCGACCCGCTTTGGCGTGGCCCCCGGTATCCGGCAATCGCTGGCCGCCGACGATCTGGAATTCCGCCGCCGCAACGATGGACGGCTTCTGGAACGGTGGGCCAACGTCAACGTCTACTACCGCGCCTACAAGAAACAATCGCTGGACCAGCACGCCGAACTGGAACGCTGGCGCCGCGCCGGGGCCCGCAATGTCGGCGCCCCACCCGAAAGCGCGGCTGAATAACTCCGGTCCAGGGTGATGACATCTGCGTTGACGGGGTTGAATGGCCCATGAATTGGCGTAGCTATGTCCTTATGCGTTGTCTTGACGCCTGACATCCGGAGGTTTGCCCATGCTGTGCCGTATCGGCCTGTTTACGATCCTGACCACCCTTCTGGCGCTGCCGTTGCGGGCCGAAGGGGTCACCAGCTTTACGCTTGATAACGGCATGGATGTCGTGGTGATCGAAGACCACCGCGCGCCGGTTGTGGTGCATATGGTGTGGTACCGGGTCGGGGCCGCCGACGAAAAACCGGGCAAATCCGGCATCGCCCATTTTCTGGAACATCTGATGTTCAAGGGCACCGACGCCCATCCCGGCAAAGAGTTCGGCGAGCTGGTCGAGGCGAATGGCGGGTCCGACAACGCCTTTACCTCGTGGGATTATACCGCTTATTTCCAACGGGTTGCCGCCGACCGGCTGGACCTGATGATGAAGCTGGAGGCCGACCGGATGACCGGCCTGCAACTGGGCGACAAGGACACCGGGGTCAAAACCGAACGCGACGTGATCCTTGAGGAACGCAACCAGCGCACCGAAAACAACGCAGGTGCCCTGTTCAACGAACAGACCCGCGCCGCGCAATACATGAACCACCCCTACGGCGTTCCCATAATCGGCTGGAAACATGAAATGGCCGCGCTGTCGAAAGAAGACGCGCTGGAATTTTACGAAACCTATTACGCGCCGAACAATGCGATTCTGGTGGTCGCGGGGGATGTCGATCCCGCAGAGGTGCGGGTGATGGCCGAAACCCACTATGGCCCGATTGCGCCCAGCACCAAATTGCCCGACCGCGCCCGCCCGGCGGAACCGCCGCAACTGGCCGAACGCCGGTTGACCTATGCGGATGCACGGGTGGCGCAGCCTTACGTGTTGCGCACCTATCTGGCGCCCGAACGCGACCCCGGCGATCAGTCCGAAGCGGCGGCGCTGGTCTATCTGGCCGATTTGCTGGGCGGCGAAGGGGCGACCTCGGTTCTTGGTGAAAAGCTGCAGTTCGAAACCCAGACGGCGATTTATACTTCGGCGTTTTACAGCGGCCTTTCGATTGACGACACGACCTTTGGCTTTGTCGTGGTCCCCGCCCCCGGCATTGGCCTGCAAGAGGCCGAGGATGCGCTGGACAAGGTTCTGGCCGAGTTCATGGAGACCGGCGTGGATCAGGCCCATTTCGACAGTCTGAAAATGCAGCAACGCGCCTCGGACATCTATGTGCGCGATAATATTCAGGGGCTGGCCCGGATTTACGGTGCGGCGCTGGCCTCGGGGTTCAGCGTGGCGGATGTGCAGGGCTGGCCCGAGGCATTGCAGGCGGTCACGCCCGAGGATGTGATGGCCGCGGCCGAACGGCTGTTGGACCGGCGGCGCGCCGTCACCGGCTGGCTGACCCGCCCCGAAACGCAAGAGGTGACACAATGATCCGGTTTCTTTGCAAGATTGCCGTGGCCCTTGCCTTGGCACTGCCGGCGCAGGCGGCGGTCGAGATCGAAGAAGTAACCTCGCCCGGTGGCATCGATGCCTGGCTGGTCGAGGCGCATGAGATTCCCTTCGTGTCGCTGGAAATCCGCTTCAAGGGCGGCGCCAGTCTGGATGCCCCCGGCAAACGCGGCGCCATCAACCTGATGAGCGGGCTGTTGGAAGAAGGCGCAGGCGAAATGGATGCCCGCGCCTTTGCCACGGCGCGCGATGCGCTGGCGGCCAGCTTTTCGTTTCGCGCCTATAACGATGCCATGTCAGTATCGGCCCAGTTTCTGACCGAAAACCGCGATCAGGCCGTGACCCTGTTGCGCGCCGCCCTGATCGAGCCCCGCTTTGACGACGACGCGGTCGAACGGGTGCGCGAACAGGTGCTGTCCGGGCTGCGTTCTGACGCCAAGGACCCCGACAAGATCGCCAGCCGCACATTCAACGAAATGGCCTTTGGCGCGCATCCCTATGCGACCGCCATCGATGGCACCGAGGACAGCGTCACATCCCTGACCGTCGATGACCTGCGGGCCGCCAAGGACCGGGTGATGGCGCGCGACCGGCTGTATGTCAGCGCGGTCGGCGATATCACCGGGGCCGAACTGGGTGTGCTGATCGACCGTCTGCTGGGCGATCTGCCCGCCACCGGCGCGCCCATGCCTGATGCGGCGCCCTATGATCTGGCTGGCGGGGTAACGGTCGTGCCGTTCAAGACGCCCCAATCGGTCGCGGTTTTCGGGCATCGTGGCATCAAACGGGACGATCCGGATTTCTTTGCCGCCTATGTGCTGAACCATGCGCTGGGTGCGGGCGGTTTCGGGTCGCGCCTGATGGATGAGGTGCGCGAAAAACGCGGGCTGACCTATGGGGTATATTCCTATCTTCTGCCCCGCGATCACGCCGAACTGGTGATGGGGCAGGTGGCCTCGGCCAATGACCGGATTGCCGAGGCGATCAAGGTGATCAGGGCGGAATGGGCCAAGGCCGCCTCTGACGGGATCACGGTGAAAGAACTGGACGCGGCCAAAACCTATCTGACCGGGGCCTATCCGCTGCGGTTCGATGGCAACGGGCCGATTGCCGACATCATGGTGGGCATGCAGATGCAGGGCCTTGGCGTCGATTACATCGCTACCCGCAACGACAAGGTGAATGCCGTCACGCTGGACGACGTGCGCCGGGTGGCGGCGGAATTGCTGCAACCGGATGATCTGCATTTCGTTGTGGTGGGCGAACCTGTCGGGCTGGATGTGTCGAACTGATACGGTGGTCGAATCGGGGTAAGCCGTGCTAATCCTTGTGGTATGATTACCGCAAACCCCAAGATAAGCGCTGAACTGCCCGTTATCCGCCAGTTGGATGAGACCGCGATCAACCGGATCGCGGCGGGCGAGGTTGTCGAACGCCCGGCCTCGGCCGTCAAGGAACTGGTGGAAAACGCGCTGGATGCGGGGGCGCATCGGATCGATGTATCCTATGCCGATGGCGGCAAGACCCTGATCCGCGTGGTGGATGACGGCCACGGCATCGCGGCGGCCGATTTGCCGCTGGCGCTGTCGCGGCACGCGACCTCGAAAATCGACGGGTCCGATCTGTTGAACATCCACAGTTTTGGCTTCCGGGGCGAGGCGTTGCCATCGCTGGGCGCGGTCGGGCGGCTGACCATCACATCGCGGGTGCAGGGGCAGGACGCCGCCGAAATATCGGTGGCGGGCGGGAAACTGGCACCCGTGCGCCCTGCGGCCTTGTCGCAAGGCACGGTCGTGGCCCTGCGCGATCTGTTTTACGCCACGCCCGCGCGGCTGAAATTTCTGCGCAGCGACCGGGCCGAGACGCAGGCGATCACCGATGTGATCAAACGCCTGGCCATGGCCGAACCGTTTGTCGGTTTTACCCTGCGCGATGTTTCGGGCGGGGGCGAGGGGCGGGTGACCTTTCGTGCGGATGCGGAAACCGGCGATATGTTCGACGCGCTGCACCGCAGGCTGGCCCGGATACTGGGGGCGGAATTCGCCGAAAACGCGCTGCGGATCGATGCCGAACGCGACGCGCTGCATCTGACCGGATATGCCGCCCTGCCGACCTATTCGCGCGGCTCCGCCGTGGCGCAATACCTGTTCGTCAATGGCCGCCCGGTGCGCGACAAGCTGTTGATCGGGGCGCTGCGCGGGGCCTATGCCGATTTCCTCAGCCGTGACCGGCATCCGGCGGCGGTGCTGTTTCTGGATTGCGACCCGCATCTGGTGGATGTGAACGTGCACCCGGCCAAGGCCGAGGTGCGGTTCCGCGAACCGGGCACCGCGCGCGGGCTGATCGTATCGGCGCTGCGCCATGCGCTGGCCGGGGCCGGGCATCGCGCCTCGACCACTGTGGCGGGGGCGACGCTGGGCGCGCTGCGCCCCGAAGACCCGGCGGGGCCTGCGCGCATCTATCAGATGGATCGCCCCTTTGCGCAGGGGATCGCCACGGGATACGCCATGCAGGCCCCCGCCATGGAAACACCCGGATTTGCCGAGGCTGCGGCCCCTTCGGCCCGCATCGAAGATACTGTGGTTGAACCTGCCGATGACGCGCTGCCGCTGGGGGCCGCACGGGCGCAACTGCATGAAAACTATATCATTGCGCAGACCGCCGACGGGATTGTCATCGTCGATCAACATGCCGCCCACGAACGGCTGGTCTATGAAAAACTGAAACGGCAGATGGCCGAGAACGGGGTTGCCGCGCAGGCCCTGCTGATCCCCGAAATCGTCGAATTATCCGAAGGTGATTGCGCCCGCCTGATGGAGGTCGCCGATGATCTGGCGCGCCTTGGCCTGACGCTGGAACCCTTTGGCGGGCGTGCCATCGCCGTGCGCGAAACCCCGGCGATCTTGGGCGAGGTGAACGCCGATGCCATGCTGCGCGACATTCTGGACGAATTGCACGATCTGGGCGACAGCCAGATGGTACAGGCCCGGATCGAGGCGATCCTCAGCCGGGTGGCCTGTCACGGGTCGATCCGGTCGGGCCGCTGGATGCGGGCCGAAGAAATGAACGCCCTGCTGCGCGAGATGGAGGCGACGCCCCATTCCGGACAGTGCAACCACGGGCGCCCGACCTATGTGGAACTGAAACTGTCCGACATCGAAAAACTGTTCGGTCGCCGATGATACAGATCGGCGATCAGAACTATGCCCTGAATGACCCGTTGGTCATGGCGGGCCTTGGCGTGGCGGCTGTGCTGGTGCTGATCGTCACCCTGCTGTTCATGGCGGTGCGCCGGGCCGGGCGGTCGGCCAGCATGACCGAACCGCTGATCTATCAGATGAATCAACTGGGCCAGCGGGTGCAGGGGCTGTCGGACGGTCAGCAGCAACTGGCCGGGGGTCTGACCCATGTGTCCGAGGCGCAGGCCGCCAGTCAGGCCAATATGCTGCAGCTGATGGAACAGCGTTTGCAATCGGTGACCCAGCAGATGACCGAAAACCTGCAAGGCTCGGCCCGCAGTACAGCGCAATCGCTGGGGAGCCTGCAACAACGGCTGCAAACCATCGACAAGGCGCAGGCCAATATCGAAAAGCTGTCGGGCGATGTGCTGAGCCTTCAGGATATTCTGTCCAACAAACAAACCCGTGGCGCCTTTGGGGAAATCCAACTGAACGATATCGTTCACAAGGCGCTGCCGCCGGACAGCTATACGTTGCAGGCGACCCTGTCGAACGGGCGCCGCGCTGATTGCCTGATCCATCTGCCCTATCCGCCGGGACCCATCGTGGTGGACAGCAAATTCCCGCTGGAGGCGTACGAGGCGCTGCGCAATGCCAGCAACGACCGTGAGCTGAACGATGCCGCCCGCCTGCTGCGTGCGTCGGTCAAAGGTCATATCAAGGCGATTTCCGAACGCTATATTCTGGACGGCGAAACCGCCGATGGCGCGCTGATGTTCTTGCCGTCCGAGGCGGTCTATGCCGAGTTGCACGCCAATTTCCCCGAACTGGTGCGCGAAGGGTTTGCCGCCCGCGTCTGGATCGTGTCGCCCACCACCTGCATGGCCACGCTGAACACGATGCGCGCGATCCTGAAAGACGCCCGCATGCGCGAACAGGCGGGTGCGATCCGCAAGGAATTGGCAGCACTTTACGGCGATGTGGACCGGCTGGGCACGCGGGTCGAAAATCTGGACCGGCATTTTCACCAAGCCTCCAAGGATATCTCCGAGATCAAGATTTCGGCGGAAAAGGCGGGCCGCCGCGCGCAGCGGCTGGACAACTTCGATTTCGAGGAACTGGCGGCGGAACCGGCTGACAGGGTGGTGCCCCTGCGTTCCCCCGAGGCGTGAATTCGCCTGTAACAGCAGGGCGTCGCTGTAACACAAACCTGTGAAGTGTCGCGGCAGAATTTCCGCGTATACTGCACCGGAAACGCGCAACATATAGCGGAGATTGCATGTGACTACGTTTTACAAGGCGACAATTTTGTCGACAGTTTTTCTGGCGGGTGCCGCCATCGCCCATTCGGATATATCCAAGGTCCAAAACGAAGCCGTCAAAGCCCGGATGATGGCGATGTCGACCATCGGCAAAAACGTCAAGACCCTGGGCATGATGGCCAAAGGCGGGGCGCCGTTTGATTCCGCAAAAGCCGCAGCAGCGGCCGCTGCAATCGCGGGCCAGGCCCACGACGTGCCAAGCCTGTTTGAAGCAGAGGAAACCGATCCGGAATCCGAAGCCAAGCCCGAAATCTGGACGAATTACGCCGATTTCACCACCAAGGCCGAGGCAATGCTGGCCGCGGCGGAATCCTTCGATTCCAGTTCGCTGGACACGCTCAAAGCCAGCCTGGGCAAGCTGGGCGGCACCTGCAACGACTGCCACAAAGAATACCGGCTGGAAAACTGACAAACACCGGTTCGGGGAACGGTGGGGCGGGGCGTGAGGGATCGCGCCCCGCTTTTTTCTGTCCGGTCAAACGCCGATATAGCGGTCGGTCATGTCGGGGGTAAGGTCGTCCATCACGCCCTGCCAGACGGTCGCTCCGCGTTGCAGGATCACGGCGCTGTCGGCGACCTGACGCAGTTCTTTCAGGGATTTGTCGACCAGCAGAATCGCCATCCCGGTTTCGGTTTTCAACCGGGCGATGGCGTCCCAGATTTCCTGACGGATCAGCGGCGCCAGCCCTTCGGTGGCTTCGTCCAGAATCAGCAGTTTGGGGTTGGTCATCAGGGCGCGGCCGATGGCCAGCATCTGTTGTTCGCCGCCCGACAGCGATACCGCGCGCTGATCGCGGCGCGGGGCCAGTTGCGGGAACAGCCCCGTCACCCGGTCAAAATCCCAATGGCCGGGACGGGCGGCGGCCACAAGGTTTTCCCAGACCGTCAGATTGGCAAAACACCGCCGCCCCTCGGGCACCAGACCAAGACCCAGTTGTGCGGCCTGATGCGGGGGCAGCCGGGTCAGGTCCTGTCCGGCGAATTCCACCGTGCCGCCGGCCACCGGCAGCATCCGGCAGATCGTCTTGATGGTCGAAGTTTTGCCCATCCCGTTGCGCCCCAGCAGGGCGACGACCTGTCCTTCGTTGACGCTGAGGGTCACGTCGAACAGGGCCTGACTGGCCCCGTAAAAGGCCGAAAGGCCGGCAACCGACAGCAGGCTCATGCCTCTTCCCCCAGATAGGCGCGGCGGACATCGGGGTTGGCGCGAATGTCGTCACAGGGGCCGGTGGCGATGATCTGACCATAGACCAGAACGCTGATCCGGTCGGCCAGCGCAAAGACCGCGTCCATGTCATGTTCGACCAGAAGGATCGGCGCCTCGGCGCGCAGCCCGTCCAGAAAGGCGGTCAACTGTTGCGATCCCGCGGTGCCAAGGCCCGCCATCGGTTCATCCATGACAAAGGCTTTGGGGCGCAGGGTCAGGGCAATCGCGACCTCCAGCTGGCGCCGTTCCCCGTGTGACAGGGTCGCGGTTTGCAGGGCGGCCTTGTCCAGCAGCCCGACGCGCGACAGGGCCTCTTCGGCGGCCTGCCGCAATCCGGCGTCCTTCAGGGCCGCGCCGAAAAACCGATAGGCTCCGCCGCGTGCGCCCAAGGCGCCCAGCAGGGCGTTTTGCAGCACCGTATCCTCCATCGCCAGGGCCGAGACCTGAAAGCTGCGCGCCAGCCCCAGCTTTGCCCGCCGGGCGGGGCCAAGATGGGTGACGTCCTGCCCCAGAAAACGGATACGCCCGCTGTCGGGGCGCAGCCCGCCGGCGATCTGCTGGATCAGGGTCGATTTGCCCGCACCGTTCGGCCCGATCAGCGCGTGGATTTCCCCCGCCCGCAGGTCCAGCGAAATGTCGCGATTGGCGGCCAGCGCGCCAAAGCTTTTGCTGACGCCCTGCACGGACAGGATCGGATCACCCATGATGCGCCGCCTTTCCCGCCAGCAGGCCGATCAACCCGCCCCGCGCAAACAGCACGATCAGCAACAGCAGCGCGCCCAGATAGATGTGCCAGTAATCGCTGATCCCGCCCAGAACATGTTCCAGAATGATAAACACCGCCGCCCCCGCGACCGGACCGAACAACCGCCCGACCCCGCCCAGAATGACGAAAACCATGATCTCGCCGCTGGTTTGCCAACTGAACATGGTGGGGCTGACAAAGCGGTTCAGATCGGCAAACAGCGCCCCTGCCAGCCCGGTGATCATCCCCGAAATCACGAAGGCCACCAGCCGCAGGCGATAGGGCGACAGACCCACGGCCTGAACCCGGGCCGCCGATTGCCGGGCGGCGTTCAGGGCCAGACCGAAGGGCGAAGCCGCCAGCCGGGCGGACAGTATCAAGGCAATCGCCAGCAGCCCGTAACACAGCGCCAGAAACTGGATCGGGACCAGCGTGTTCAACCCCGGAAACCCGTTGCGCAGATAGATCGACAACCCGTCTTCGCCGCCATAGGCAGGCCAGCTGATCGCGAAATAATACAGCATCTGACCGAAGGCGAGGGTGATCATGATGAAATACACCCCCGAGGTGCGCAGCGACAGCGCCCCGATCACCAGCGCGCCCAGCCCGGCGGCCAGAACCGCCACCAGCCAGATCAGCGGCATGGAGGTCGTGCCCTCGATCCCCACGGGCCATGTGATCAGCGGCGTATAGCTTTGGGCATGGCTGGCCAGAATGCCCATCGCATAGCCGCCCAGCCCGAAAAACGCCGCATGTCCCAGGCTGACCAGCCCGCCCAGCCCAAGCGCGATGTTCAGCCCGACCCCGGCCAGCGCCAGAATAGCCACACGGGTGGCCAGCGTGATGATGAACGGCTCATCCGCCATCAGCGCCCACATGGGCACGATCAACAGGCCCAGCGTCAGGGCGGCGTTCACGACGGTTTCGCGGGTCATACCGTTGCTCCGTACAGGCCCGAGGGTTTGGCGATCAGCACCACGGCCATCAGGATATAGATCAGCATTGAGGCCAGCGATGATCCCATCGACATGGCGGCCGAGGGCTCCATGAACAACCCAAAGAACCCCGGCAACAGCGCCCGGCCCAATGTGTCGGTGACCCCCACCAGCAAGGCCCCGACCAGCGCGCCTTTGACCGACCCGATCCCGCCGATCACGATCACCACAAAGGCCAGGATCAGCACCGGTTCACCCATGCCGACCTGCACCGACTGGATTGCGCCCACCAAAGCCCCCGCCAACCCGGCCAGCGCGGCCCCTAGCGCAAAGACCAATGTATAAAGCCGCTGAATATCGACCCCAAGGGCCGCGATCATTTCCCGGTCGCTTTCGCCCGCGCGGATGCGGATGCCCAGCCGGGTGCGGGTGATCAGCAGGTACAGCCCCAGCGCCACCAGCCCGCCCACGGCGATCAGCGTCAGACGGTACAGCGGATATTCGATCCCGCCGGGCAGGGTGACCGGCCCCGACAGATAGGGCGGAATGTTCAAAAACAGCGGGAAGGACCCGAACACCCAGCGGGTGCCTTCGGAAAAGATCAGGATCAGGGCAAAGGTCGCCAGCACCTGGTCCAGATGGTCGCGCGCATACAGGCGGCGGATGACCAGAACCTCGACCAGGGCGCCCGCGGCGGCGGCTGCCGCCAGACTGGCCACCAGCGCCAACAGGAACGATCCGGTTGCCGCCGCGACCGCGGCGGCGGCAAAGGCGCCGATCATGAACAGCGACCCATGCGCCAGATTGATCAGCCCCATGACGCCGAACACCAGCGTCAGACCGGCGGACATCAGAAACAGCATCATCCCGAACTGAAGCCCGTTCAGGACCTGTTCGATCAACAGGATTGGCGACATGCGGGGAAATCCTTTGGCCGGACCGGGCGGGCTGTGTGCCCGCCGGTCCGGTCGGTGTTACATCTTGCAGTCAGCGGCATAAACGTCGGCGTGGTTTTCCAGCGCGGTGCCGATGATCTTGTTGGTAAAGACATCGCCCTCCTGGATCACCTCGCGGACATAGATGTTCTGAACCGGGTGGTGGTTGGACCCAAAGGCGAAATTCCCCCGGACCGAGGCGAAATCAGCCGCCTCAAGCGCCGCGCGGAAGGCATCGGTATCTTTGACATCGGCCTTGGCCATCGCGCTGAGCAACAGGTTGGCGGTGTCGAACCCCTGGCTGGCATAAAGCGACGGCAGGCGTCCGTATTCGGCCTGAAAGCTGGCGACAAAGGCGGCGTTGGCCGGGTTGTCGATGTCCTTGTTCCACTGCGAGGTGTTCTTGACCCCAAGGGCAGCGGCGCCCACGGCCTGCAGGATGCCCTGATCAAAGCTGAACGCAGGGCCAACCACCGGCAGGTCCACGCCGCTGTCGGCATATTGTTTCAGAAAGGAAATCCCCATGCCGCCGGGCAGGAAGAAAAACACCGAATCCGCGCCCGAGGCCCGGATTTGCGCGATCTCGCTGGCATAGTCGGTTTGCCCCAGCTGGGTGAATACCTCGCCTGCAAGGCCGCCGCCGTACTGGCGTTTATATCCGGTCAGCGCATCCTTGCCCGCCGGATAGTTGGGGGCCAGAATAAAGCTGTTCTTATAGCCTGCGCTGTTGGCATAGGCGCCTGCCGCTTCGTGCAGGTTGTCGTTCTGCCATGCGACGTTGAAGTAATTCTTGTGACATCCCTTACCGGCCAGCGCCGATGGGCCCGCGTTGGGCGACAGATAGAATTTGCCCTGCGCGGTGGCACCGGGCACCACCGCCATCGCCAGATTGGACCAGATGATCCCGGTCAGCACGTCGACCTTTTCGGATTGGATCATCTTGTCGGCCAGTTGCACCGCGATATCGGGTTTGCGCTGATCATCCTCGATCACCACCTCGATCGCGTCATTGCCCGACTGTTTGACCGCCAGCATGAACCCGTCGCGCACGTCGATGCCCAGCCCCGCGCCGCCGCCCGAAAGCGTGGTGATCATGCCGACCTTGACCGCGCCTTCGGCCAGCGCCGCAACGGGCATCGCCGCGACGGATGCCGCCAATAGCAAAGATTTCAATGTCATAAAGTGTTCTCCCCTGGGTCGTCTTGTTTTTCAGAATGCCTTGAACGTCAGCGTTGTCAGAGTCCGTTCGATGCCCGCGATATCCAGCAAATTGTCGTTGATATATTTGCCCACGTCCGCGCCATCGGGAATGTAAAGTTTCAACAGCAGGTCAAATTCGCCACTGGTCGAATACAGTTCCGAATGGATTTCGCGCAGCGTGATGTCGTCGGCGACCTTATAGGCGGTGCCGGGGGTGCAGCGGATCTGAACAAAAACGCAGGTCATCGGGTTCTCCGTACGGGCGGGCAAAGCGCCGCCTTTGTTTTGCATCGTGACGCCCACCATCACACATAATTCTGTCGCCAAAGGGAATGACGAATTTCGACGCTGCGCCATTTCTGGCGGAAAAAACGCTTTGGATTGGGGGTTTGGGTGGCTGGCGGCGGTTTGGACGCGCCGCCCAGAGCGAAAGTTTGCGCCGGGCTTTCGCTCTGGCGTTGTGCTTGCGCGGGTCATGGGCCATCCTGCGGGGCATAGATTTACCCATTCAAAAAGGACCCGCGCCATGGTGACCACCCTGCTTGATGATACCAATCCCGCGCCTGATAAATCCCCCGCCACCCCGCTGGACGCGCTGTTTTTCAAAAGCCGCAATGTGATCGTGGCCGGTGAAATCAACGACAAGCTGGCCCAGAAAACCGTGACCCACCTTCTGGCGCTGGCCGAAGACAGCGACGATCCGATCAACCTGTATATCAGTTCGCCCGGCGGCCATGTGGAATCGGGGGACATGGTGCATGACATGATCAAATTCATCCGGCCCAAGGTGCGCACCATCGGCAGCGGCTGGGTGGCCAGCGCGGGCGCGTTGATCTTTGTCGGCGCCGCGCGCGAAAACCGCTATTGCCTGCCCAACACACGGTTTTTGTTGCACCAGCCCAGCGGCGGCATTGGCGGCTCTGCCTCGGACATGCAGATACAGGCCGATCAGATCATGCTTATGCGGGAACGGTTCGACCATCTGTTTGCCGCGGCCACCGGCCAGACGCCCGAACAGATTCGCGCCGATACCCAGCGCGATTTCTGGCTGAATACCGCGCAGGCGCTGGACTATGGGCTGTTGGGGTCGGTGATCCAGTCGGTGGATCAGCTGGGATAAACCTCAGACGCTGTAGCGGGCCATGAACATCTCGATCGCGCCGTTCAGGATGCGGTTGAGTTCCTCGGGCGGGAAGGATGTCTGCACGCCGCAAAGCTGTCGGGTGAAGATCGAGCATTTGCAAAGCTCGGAAAACTGATCGGCGGCCAGTTCGAAATCGGTGATATCCAGTTTGCCCAGATCAACGGCTTTCTTCAGATAGGTGACCAGCCGTTCGCGCACCAGCAGGGGCCCGGATTTGTAAAACTCCTGCCCCAATTCGGGAAACCGCCGGGATTCCGCCGCGCATAGCGACAGAACCGCCATCCCGAATTCCGACGTCAGAAAAGAGATCAGATGTTCGCCCGCAACCCGAAGTGCCTGTTCCGGCGCGTCGTCGGGGTTCAGCATTTCCATGGCGTGATCGGCCTGCCGCACGCATTCGCTGCGGGCGACCTCGGCAAACAGCAGGCGTTTGTCGGGGAAATAGCTGTACAGGGTCGCTTTGGACACTTCGGCGACTTTGGCGATGTCGTCCACGCTTGCCCCTTCGAAGCCGTCTTTCATGAAAACGGTTCTGGCGCCTTGCAGGACTTGTTCGAACTTGCGGCCTTTTCTTATGTTTTCGTCCATTCGGGGGCTTGGTTCTCCTGCGTTACCGGCTGACTATAGACTGCGGGGTTCAGGTGCAGCAAGCACAAGAAAACGGGCGGGGAAATCCCGCCCGTTTCTTTTTTGGAAAGGGGGACGGTGGTGTCAGCCCGGCAGTTGGCCGGTAACGGGCGTTTGCGGAACGCTGCTGTCTTGCGAGGTCACGGGCGGCGTGGGCCATGTCAGGGTTGGGAAATCAACGGCAACGCTGAACGAAAACGCGGGCGATGCCAGAACGCCGGTCAGGATGGCCGCAGCAAGAAGGTTTGACGTTTTCATTGTTCTTCTCCAGTTTGATCGCGTCATTTTAAACTAAACAGTACAGTTCGTATTTAGAGAGTTGAGAGGCGTGTTCAAGCCAAAACTGAACTCAGCAGTTCATTTTTTTCGGTTGATCCCTGACCGTCAGTCATTACTTTAGAATTGTTCTAGTTGGAGGCCCCTATGATCCCCGGAATATCGGCGCGCAGGCAGTTTGCTGACCTGTCGGAACAGGAAGTTTTGGCTTTGGCGATTTCGTCCGAAGAGGATGACGCCCGGATTTACCGCAGCTATGCTGAACAGCTGCGATCCGATTTCCCGGATTCGGCCGCTGTATTCGACGATATGGCAACCGAAGAAAATGAACATCGTCGGCGTCTGATTGAACTGCACCAGTCCCGGTTCGGTGATGTGATTCCGTTGATTCGGCGCGAACATGTGGCCGGGTTCTATGCCCGGCGCCCCGTCTGGCTGATCCAGAATCTGGGATTGGACCGGGTCCGCGCCGAAGCTGAAATGATGGAACGCGACGCCCAGCGGTTTTACGAACTGGCCGCGACCCGCACGCAGGATGCCGCGACCCGAACCCTGCTGGGCGATCTTGCGGCGGCCGAGGCCGGGCATTCCCAACTTGCCGAGGATCTTACGCAAACCCATCTGGACGAAGACAGCCGCGATAAAGAGGCGCGCACCGCCCACCGCCAGTTCATCCTGACCTGGGTGCAGCCCGGTCTGGCGGGGCTGATGGACGGGTCGGTGTCGACGCTGGCGCCGATTTTTGCCGTGGCCTTTGCCACGCAAAACACCTGGACCACCTTTCTGGTCGGGCTGGCGGCCTCGGTCGGGGCGGGGATTTCCATGGGCTTTACCGAGGCCGCGTCGGACGACGGGCAGATATCGGGCCGGGGATCGCCGCTGAAACGGGGCATTGCTGCGGGGGTGATGACTACGCTTGGCGGGCTTGGCCACGCGCTGCCATATCTGATCCCGAATTTCTGGACGGCAACGATCATCGCGATGATCGTGGTCTTTGTCGAACTTTGGGCCATCGCCTGGATTCAGAAGAAATACATGAACACCCCCTTTCTGCGCGCCGCGTTTCAGGTGGTGGTCGGCGGGGCGCTGGTCTTTGCGGCCGGGGTGCTGATCGGCAGCGGCTAGCATCGCCCGCGGCCCCATGCTAAGCGCGTGGTATGATTGCGGTCTTTTTGAAAACCTTGCCGTTTTTCGCGGTGATCGGTCTGGGATATCTGGCCGGTCGCACCCGTTTCTTCACCGAAGAGGCGACCGCCTATCTGACCAAATTCGTGTTCTATTTCGCGCTGTCGGCCATGCTGTTCCGGTTTTCGGCAAACCTGTCCCTAGCCGAGGTACTGGATTGGCCGCTGATCTGGGCCTATCTGCTGGCCTGCGCCGTGGTTTACACCCTAGCAACGGTGGTCGCGCTGATCCGGCGGCGCGGCGTGCAAGAGGCGGCGGTCGAGGCGCAATGCGCCGTGATCGGCAACACCGGGTTTCTGGGCGTGCCGATGCTGGCGCTGTTGATGGGCGAACAGGCCATCGGGCCGGTGATGCTGGTGCTGGCGGTCGATCTGATCGTGTTCAGCAGCCTGATCGTGATCCTGATCGAAGGCGCGCGTGACGGGCGCATGTCGCTGGGCATCCTGCGCACATTGGGCGGCGGGCTGTTGCGCAACCCGATGATCGTGTCGATGGTTCTGGGCCTGTTGTGGTCCGGGCTGAAACTGCCCATTCCGGTGCCGATGAATGAATTCCTGACCCTGTTGGGGGCGGCGGCCACCCCCGGCGCGCTGTTTGCCATCGGGGCCTCGCTGGCGTCGAAATCGGCGGAACGGGTGCAGGTGGCGGCCTGGCTGTCATTTGCCAAACTGGTGCTGCACCCGGCGGCCGTCGCCATCGCCGCGCTCTATATCTTTGACGTCGATCTGTATTCGGCCAGCGTCATCATCGCGGCCTCGGCGCTTCCGGTGGCGGGAAATGTCTATATTCTGGCGCAGCATTACGGGGTGGCGCCGCAGCGGGTGTCGGCGGCGATCCTGTTGTCAACGGCGTTAAGTGTTGTCACCGTTTCCTGGGTGATTGCGCGGGTTTCACAGTTCTGATCCTTGCCGGGTTGGCGCGGGCGCGCTAGTCCGGTGGGGCACGCATGAAAGGCATGACATGGAAACTCTATCCGAAAACCTGTGTTTTGGCGGGACGCAGGGCGTCTATAGCCACCGGTCCGACGTCTGCGCCTGCGATATGACCTTTGGCCTGTTCCTGCCGGCCGAGGCGGAACACGCCCCGGTGCCGGTGCTGTGGTACCTGTCGGGGCTGACCTGCGCCCATGAAAACGCGATGACCAAGGCCGGGGCACAGCTGTGGGCGGCCGAACAGGGCATCGCGGTCGTGTTCCCCGATACCTCGCCGCGCGGCGATGGTGTGGCCGATCATGACGACTACGATCTGGGGCAGGGCGCGGGGTTCTATGTCAACGCCACCCAATCGCCATGGGCGCCGCATTTCCGCATGTGGGATTATGTCGTGGACGAACTGCCCCGCATTCTGACCAATAATTTCGCGATTGACGAGGAACGGCAGGGCATCACCGGCCATTCGATGGGCGGGCACGGCGCGCTGACCATGGCAATGGCGCTGCCGGGGCGGTTCGCCTCGGTCTCGGCCTTTGCGCCGATTGCCAATCCCACCCAATCCGACTGGGGGCGCAAACAGTTGGGCGCCTATCTGGGCGATGATCCCGCCGAATGGGCCCGCCATGACGCCACCCTGCAAATGCGCGCGGTCGGATTTGACGGCCCGATGCTGATCGATCAGGGCAGCAGCGATCAGTTTCTGGACCTGCTGAAACCCGACGCGCTGATGTCTGCCATTGCCGCCCGCCGCCAGCCCGCGACCCTGCGGATGCAAAAGGGCTATGACCACAGTTACTGGTTCGTCTCCAGCTTCATGGAAGATCACGTCGCCTTTCACGCCGAGGCGCTCTACGCGTGATTTACGTTGATGCAGACGCCTGCCCGGTCAAGGCCGAGGTTGAACGGGTCGCCACCCGGCGCAAGACGCCCGTGGCCATGGTCGCCAACGGCGGGCTGCGCCCGTCGCAGAACCCGCTGATCGAAATGGTCTATGTGCCCGATGGGCCCGACGTCGCCGACATGTGGATCGCCGAGCGCGCGGGCCGGGGCGATGTGGTGGTCACAGGCGACATCCCTCTGGCCGCGAAATGCGTCGAGGCGGGCGCGCAGGTGCTGCGCCACAACGGCGAGGCATTTACCCCCGGCAACATCGGCAACCTTCTGGCCACGCGCGACCTGATGGCCGATCTGCGCGCCGCCGATCCTTTTCGTCAGGGCGGTGGACGCCCGTTTTCCAAGGCCGACCGGTCGCGGTTTCTGGATGCTCTGGAACGCGCGCTGACCGCCGCACAAAAAGAAAGCCAACCATGACCCGTCCCGAAGCCGTGATTTTCGATATCGGAAACGTCCTGATCGAATGGCAGCCCGAACGCTATTACGACCGGGTGATCGGCGAAGACCGCCGCCGCGCCCTGTTCGCCGAGGTGGACCTGCACGGGATGAACGAAAAGGTCGATCTGGGCGGCGATTTCACCCAAGTGATCTATGACACCGCCGAAGAATACCCCGCCTTTCGCACCGAAATCAGGATGTGGCGCGACAATTGGCTGGAACTGGCCCAGCCGGAGATTCCCCATTCGGTGCACCTGTTGCGCCAACTGCGCGCCAAGGGCGTGCCGGTCTTTGCCCTGACCAATTTCGGCATCGGCAGTTTCGACTATGCGGTCCCGCATTTCCCGTTTCTGGATGAATTTGACCGGCGCTATATCTCGGGTCATATGCAGGTCGTGAAACCCGATCCGCAGATTTATGAAATGGTCGAAACCGATTGCGGCATCGCGCCAGAGAAGCTGTTGTTCGCCGATGACCGGGCCGACAATATCGCCGCGGCCGAGGCGCGCGGATGGCAGGGGCATCTGTTTGAAACCCCCGCCGGTTGGGCCGCGCGTCTGGTCGCGGCAGGCCTGTTGACGGACTCCGAGGCCGCCCATGCAGCCTGAAATCGTTCCCTTCGCCGAGGCCGAGCCGCTGCTTGACTGGGCCGATCTGGCGCAGGCGCTGGCCGATGGCCACAGCCTGCCACGGGCCGAGATTGGCGATACCTTCCTGCGCCGCGATCCCGATACGCTGTTGTCGCGCGCGGCCTGGATCGACGGGCTGGGCATGGCAGTGAAAACCGCCACCATCTTTCCCGGCAACCCGGCGGGCGACAAACCGATGGTCAATGGCGCGCTCAGCCTGTTTTCCGATCTGGACGGCACGCTGGACGCGATTGTCGATTTCCATCTGGTGACCAAATGGAAAACCGCCGGCGACAGCCTGCTGGCCGCGACCCGGCTGGCCCGTCCCGACAGCCACACGATCCTGATCATCGGCGCGGGCACGGTCGGGCATTCGCTGTATCAGGCCTATTCCAGCGGCTTTCCCGACGCGCGGTTTCTGATCTGGAACCGCAGCGCGGGCGGGGCACAGCGGATGGCCGCGGCCTTTCCCAATGTCACCGTCGCCACCGATCTGGAAACGGCGGTGCGCGCGGCGGATATCGTCACCTCGGCCACCATGACCTCGACCCCGCTGATCCGGGGCGACTGGTTGCAGCCCGGACAGCATATCGACCTGATCGGCGCCTATCGGTCCGACATGCGCGAAGCCGATGACGCCGCGCTGAAACGCGCGCGTCTGTTTGTCGACAGCCGCGACACCACGCTGGGTCATATCGGCGAGCTGAAGATACCGCTGGGGCAGGGCGTGATCACGCCCGAAGATGTGATCGCCGATTATTACGATCTGCCCGGCGGCGCCTTCGCCCGCCAAAGCGAGGATGAAATCACCCTGTTCAAAAACGGCGGCGGCGCGCATCTGGACCTGATGACCAGCAGCTATATCCTTAGCCAATGGCGGGGCCGATGATCTGGCTGGGCGCGATTCTGGCCATCGTGGTGGCAAGCTATTTCCTGTCGGAATGGTGGCGCAGACCGGTGGGCGATACCCTGCGCGCCAGGGCGCCGGGCCAGTTTGCCGAACTGTCGCAAGGCGTGACCCATTACCGGTGGGATGGCCCGGTGCGCGGCCCGGTCGCGGTCTGTATCCACGGGCTGACCACATCGTCCTATGTCTGGGACGGCATCGTGAAGGTGCTGACGATGATGGGGTTCCGGGTGCTGCGCTATGATCTTTACGGGCGCGGTTATTCCGACCGCCCCGAAGGCCCGCAGGACCGCAATTTTTTCCTGCGCCAGCTGCGCGATTTGCTGCGCGATCAGAACCTTGGCGGCGATCTGACGCTGGTCGGCTATTCGATGGGCGGCAGCATCGCCAGCAGCTTTGCCGCGGATGAACCGCACCGTATGGATCGGCTGATCCTGCTGGCCACGGCGGGGCTGGGCCGCACACCCGGCCCGATGTCTGAATTTTGCCGTCGGGTGCCGATCCTGGGCGATTGGGTCATGCGGGTTCTGGGCGGATGGCAATTGCGCCGGGCCGTTGCCCGTGGCCCCCAGAAATCCGCTGTTGCGGGGATCGTTGCCAAACAGATGGATGAAACCCGGATACGCGGCTATCTGGCGGCGGTCCTGTCCAGCCAGCGGTATATGCTGCAACAGGACATGTCGGCAGAACACCGTCGCATTTCAGGAACCTCTTTGCCCGTGCTGGCGATCTGGGGCGCGCAGGACGAGGCGATCCCGATCTCGGCTGTCGGCCAGCTGGCCAAACTGAACCGCGAGGCACGGCAGGTCACGTTAGAGGGCGCGACCCACGCATTGCCACATACCCATGTCGACCAGATTCAGCGCGCGATGCAGGATTTCATGCGCGACCTGTAAGGCGCTCAGGCGGCGGCCAACCCGATGGGCCGTTCGCGCACCGGCAGATGCACAATCGCCGAAAACGCGCCCACGCCCACGCCGATCCACCACACCAGCGTGTAATCGCCGTACAGATCATACAGCCGCCCGCCCAGCCAGACGCCCAGAAAGCTGCCCAACTGGTGCGAGAAGAAGATGATCCCGTACAGCGTGCCCATGTAACGTACCCCGTAAATATGCGCGACCAGCCCGCTGGTCAGCGGCACGGTGGCCAGCCACAGCGATCCCATCGCGAACGAAAACAGCACGACCGACAGCGGTGTCATCGGCAACAGGATGAACGCGGCGGCAACCACGGTGCGCAGGACATAGACCCCGGCCAGCAGGTATTTCTTGGAATATGTTTTGCCCAGCCACCCGGCCAGCAGGGTGCCCCCGATATTGGCCACGCCGATCAGGGCAATGGAAACCGCCCCCAGCGCAGACGTGGTGGTTATTCCAAGGGCGGCCAAGGGGCCGGAGGGATCAATGGGGCCGCAGACCTCGGTGATGAAGGCCGGGAAATGCGCGGTGATGAACCCCAGTTGATAGCCGCAGGAAAAGAACCCCAGAAAGATCAGCGTATAGCTGGGGTCGCGAAAGGCCTTGGTCAGCACCGCGCCCATGCTCAGCTCCAGCTCGGCCCGGCTGGCGCGTTCGGGCGCGCGCAGCATCGGCAGGGCGGCCAGTGACGCCAGCATGAGGATGGCAAAGACGACAAAGACCGATTGCCAGCTCATGAACGACAGCATCCATTCGGCCGCCGGTGGTCCGACGATCTGGCCACCCGATCCCGCCGCCGTGGCGATCCCAAGGGCCATCGACCGGTTCTCGTCGGAACTGGCGCGTCCGACCACGGCCAGAATCACCCCGAACCCGGTGCCCGCAATGCCAAAGCCCACCAGAATTTCCAGCAATTGATGCTGGCCCGGCGTGATCGCATAGGACGACAGGATCAGACCCGCCGCATAGACCAGCGCGCCCAGCGTGATCGCCCGGCGGTCGCCGAACCGTTCGGCGATTGCCCCGAAAAACGGCTGTCCGATCCCCCAGGCCAGATTCTGGATCGCAATCGCAAAGGAAAAATCGGCCCGCATCCAGCCGAATTCCTCGGCTATCGGGATCTGAAAGACCCCGAAGCTTGACCGGACCCCGAAACACAGCAGCAGGATGATGCTGCCGGCAATCAGAACCGGTGTGATAAGGGGCGCGCGTGTCTGTTCCATCGGGGGTCTCCTGCGGATTGGCACCGTCTTCCAGACACGCGCCGCCGTCAATCGCGAAATCTTTATGGGTCAGATCAGCTTTCCTTATGCGAGATGCCGATTTATGGGTGGAGTATGATTAAGACGATGCGCGACATATACGATCAGCTGGTGACCGAGGGCAAAATACAGGCCGATCCCGGCCAGATCGCCGTTCTGGAGCCGCTTCAGGATATCCGCGCGGGGCTTGAGGCGGCGGAAACCGCCAAGCCCGGTTTTTCCCTGTTTCGCAAGAAAACCACCGATGCGGTGCCCGGCCTTTACATGTGGGGCGGCGTGGGGCGCGGCAAATCCATGTTGATGGATCTGTTTTACGATCACGTCGCGATCACCGGCAAACGCCGCGTGCATTTCCACGCCTTTCTGCAAGAGGTGCACATCGAATTGCACAAGGTCCGCCAGACCGGCGCCGAAGACGCCCTGCGCCCGGTGGCCGAGGCTTTGTCAGCCGATCTGAAGCTGCTGTGTTTCGACGAAATGCAGATCAACGATATCACCGATGCGATGCTGGTCGGGCGGTTGTTCGAACTGCTGTTTGCCAACGGTGTGACGGTGGTCACCACCTCGAACCGGGTGCCGGATGATCTGTATAAGGACGGGTTGCAGCGCGAATTGTTCCTGCCGTTCATCGCCCTGATCAAGGAAAAGCTGCAGGTGCACCATCTGGCCTCGCCCACCGATTACCGGCAGGACCGGCTGTCCGGCGAAGACGTCTATTTTCACCCGGTCGATGCCTCGGCCCGGGCGGCAATGTCGGCGATCTGGGAAGATTTCGGCGGGGGTTCTGGCGCGCCCTTGACCCTGACGGTGCAGGGCCGCGCGGTTGAATTGCCCGCCTTCAAGAACGGGGTGGCGCGGGCGACGTTCTGGGATCTTTGCGCCAAGCCTTTGGGCCCTGCGGATTATCTGGCGATTGCCGATGCGGTGCGGGTGCTGATCGTCGAAGACATCCCGCAACTGGGCCGCACCAATTTCAACGAGGCAAAGCGTTTTGTCACCCTGATCGACGCGCTGTACGAGGCCAAGGTGCGGCTGATCTGTTCCGCCGCCGCCGCCCCCGAAATGCTGTATCTCGAAGGGTCGGGCGCGTTCGAGTTTGAACGCACCGCCAGCCGCTTGCGCGAAATGCAGGACGCGGACTGGGGGCATTGACCGCCCAAATCCGCACGCAGGGCGGAACAATCCCGCGCGGCGGTTAATCGACTTGTGAAATCCGCGTGAACGCGGGAAACTCTGCCTCAATCCAACGGAGGATCGGATATGCTTGAGATCAGCCCAAGAAAAGTGGCGCACATCGTCTTTCAGTCCCGCGAAAAACAAGTGGGCGAGGCCGAGTTGCGGGCCTTTATCGCCGGGATGAATGTCGACGAAAAGGTCAGCCTTGTGGCGCTGGCCTGGATCGGGCGCGAAACATTTGAGCCGGAAGAGCTGGAAGACGCGCTTCAGACCGCGCGGGACGAGGCGACAACCCCGACCGAAGACTACCTGATGAACATGCCGCTTCTGGCCGATTATCTTGAGGGCGGTCTGGAAAAGCTGGGTATTTCCCCGACCGAGGCCGAAGAGGATTTCCTGTAACGCAGCCGGCGTTCAGAACGTTTTGCGGGCTTTCAGGGCGGCAGAGATGGTGCCGTCGTCCAGATAGTCCAGCTCGCCCCCGATCGGCACGCCTTGCGCCAATGAGCTGACAGTGATGCCCGCGCCTTCGATCTGATCGGCGATGTAATGGGCGGTGGTCTGGCCATCGACAGTGGCGTTCAGCGCCAGAATGACCTCGGTGATGCCTTCGCTGCGAATCCGTTCCAACAGTTTGGGAATGCGCAATTCGTCGGGACCCACGGCATCCAGCGCCGACAGGGTGCCGCCCAGCACGTGATACCGCCCCTTGAACGCCTGCCCCCGTTCCATCGCCCACAGATCAGCCACATCCTCGACCACGCAGATTTCACCGGTGGCGCGTTTGTTCGATGTGCAGATGTCGCAAACCTCGCTGGTGCCGACGTTGCCGCAGTTTGTGCATTCGCGGACGGTGGCGCCGACGATGTGCATCGCATCGGCCAGCGGCGTCAGCAGCAATTCGCGTTTCTTGATCAGATGCAGAACCGCGCGCCGCGCTGACCGCGGGCCAAGCCCCGGCAGCTTGGCCATCATCTCGATCAGGTTCTCGATGTCGCGGTTGGCGTCCATCGCTTAGAACGGCAGTTTCATGTCGGCAGGCAACCCCAGGCTTTCGGTCATCTTGCGCATTTCATCCTGGCTGCGTTCGGCGGCCTTGGCCTGCGCGTCCTTGATCGCGGCCAGGATCAGGTCCTCGGCCACCTCTTTTTCATCGGGGTGAAAGATCGATTTGTCGATTTCCAGCCCGGTCAATTCGCCCTTGGCGGTGGCGGTTGCGCGCACCAGCCCCGCGCCGCTTTCGCCGACCACGGTGATCGTGTCCAGCCCGTCCTGCATTTCGGCCATCTTGGCCTGCATGTCCTTTGCCGCGCTCATCATCTTGGCCATGTCGCCAAGCCCGCCCAATCCTTTGAACATCTTTATGTCTCCTTAGTCTTCCTCGAACGGATCCCATTCATCCTCGACCTCGGGCAGCGCCTCTTGGGCGGCGACCTCGGCCAGGGCATCGGGGGTTCTGATATCGGTGATACGGGCCTTGGGAAAGGCCGCAAAAACGGCCTGGACCAGCGGGTGGTCCTTGGCCTGTGTTTCCAGTTCCAGCTTATCGGCGTCGCGGTCTTCGGCGATGGTCTTGCCGCCGCCCGATCCCACGACCGACACTGCCCAGCGTGCGCCGGTCCACCTTTGCAGCCGATCGCCCAGCTTTGCGGCCAGATCGGTGGGCGCGCGGTCGGTCGGTTCAAATTCGATGCGTCCCGGCGAATAGCTGACCAGCCGCAGGGTGGTTTCAACCTCGATCAACAATTGAATCTCGCGGTGGGTGCGGATCAGTTCGACCACCTGATCGAACCGCACATAGCGCGCCAGCGCGTTTTCCGGGGCAACGGCCAATGCGGTTGCCGTGCCCTGCGGTCCCGCGCCGCCCGCTTGTGGCGCCGCACTGTGCCCGCTGGCCATCGCGGTGGTGGCGGGGGTAGGGGCCGCCGGACGCGCCCCGCCGCCACCCCCACCCGGCGGGGGCGGTGGCATGTCGTGCAGTTTCTTCACCAGTTCCTCGGGCGAGGGCAGGGTGGACACATGGGTCAACCGGATGATCGCCATTTCGGCGGCCATCATCGCGTTGGGGGCCTGAGCCACCTCTTCGACGGCTTTCAGCAGCATCTGCCACATCCGGGTCATCGCCCGCATCGGCAATTCGGCGGCCATCGCCTGTCCGCGCGCCCGTTCGTCGGGGGACACGGTGGGGTCTTCGGCGGCCTCGGGGGTGATCTTGATGACGCTGACCCAATGGGTGATTTCGGCCAGATCGCGCAGCACCGCCATCGGATCGGCCCCATCGGCATATTGCGATGACAGCTCATGCAGCGCGCCCGCCGCATCGCCGCGCATGATCATGTCAAACAGGTCCAGCACCCGGCCGCGATCGGCCAGCCCCAGCATCGCGCGCACCTGGTCGGCGGTGGTTTCACCGGCCCCGTGCGAAATCGCCTGATCCAGCAGCGATGTCGCATCGCGGGCCGATCCTTCGGCGGCACGGGTGATCAGCGCCAGCGCGTCGTCGGCAATGGCCGCGTTTTCCGCGGTGGCGATCTTGCGCAGCAGGGCGATCATCACCTCGGGTTCGATCCGGCGCAGGTCGAACCGCTGACAGCGGCTCAGGACCGTGACAGGCACCTTGCGAATCTCGGTGGTGGCGAAGATGAATTTGACGTGTTCGGGCGGTTCCTCCAGCGTCTTCAGCAGCGCGTTGAACGCGCTGGTCGACAGCATGTGAACCTCGTCGATGATATAGATCTTATAGCGCGCGCTGGCGGCCCGATAATGCACAGAGTCGATGATTTCGCGGATGTCGCCGACGCCGGTGCGGGATGCGGCGTCCATTTCCATCACATCGACATGGCGGCCTTCGGCGATGGCCACGCAATGT
This sequence comes from uncultured Paracoccaceae bacterium, assembly GCA_947500775.1. Classification (GTDB taxonomy): domain Bacteria; phylum Pseudomonadota; class Alphaproteobacteria; order Rhodobacterales; family Rhodobacteraceae; genus CANMTD01. The sequence goes on along the minus strand of CANMTD010000004.1, from coordinate 182,641 downwards.
TCGCATTGCCCGCAGGGATCGGTCGTCGGCCCGCCGGTGCCATCCGGCCCGACGCAGTTCATCCCCTTGGAAATGATCCGCGCCGTGGTGGTTTTCCCGGTCCCGCGGATGCCGGTCATGATAAAGGCCTGCGCGATGCGGTCGGCCTCGAACGCATTTTTCAGGGTGCGCACCATCGCCTCTTGCCCGACCAGATCGGCAAAGGTTTCGGGGCGGTATTTGCGGGCAAGCACCTGATAGGCGGGGGTATCGGACATGGGCCCTCATCGGATTCGAAGCAAGCTGCAGGTTAGGCGCTGGCTTGTCTGGCGTCCACCCATGCGATAGGAAGGTTCTGCCGAATGAGGCGGCACCCACGGTCCGCGGACAGCAGTTCCTGCACCTCTGATATCGAACCGATCCACATATCGGCTTTTCCTTGCCCCACTTAGCGGACCGGCGGGCAATATCTGGGAAACCGACAATGACATCCATCGATCATCTGCGCCGTCGCGCGAAATCCCTGCGAAAATCTTATGAAGGGGGCGAAACCCTTGCCCTGCAACGGGTGCGGGCCAATCCGCCGCGCGCCTCTGGCGATCTGAAACACGCCGATTTCCTGCATGTCATCGCGCGTGAGGAAGGGTTCGAAAGCTGGCCCAAGCTGAAACTGGCGGTCGAAACGCAGGGGCTGGACCGGGCGCAGAAAATCCAGCGGCTGAAAATCGCGCTGTATAACGGACAGAATTGGGTTGTGCAGCGGCTGATGTTCGACACGCCCGATCTGGCCGATGGGCTGTTCGGGCTGCAGGTTGCCCTGCTGAACCGGCCCGTGGTCGAACGGATGCTGGCCGAAGATGCGGACCGCGCTACGCGGCTGTATGGCCCCCGCCGCCCGATGCTGCATCTGGCGTTTTCGAAATACATCCACGCCCGGCCCGATCTGGAACCCGACATGCTGGCGATTGCGCAGGCGCTGGTGGATCACGGGGCCAGCGTGAACGACAGTTGTCCGGTCGCACCGGGCAACGATCACCAGCTATCGGCGCTGTATGGTGCCATCGGCCACGCCAACAACATGGCGCTGGGCCGGTGGTTGCTGGAACAGGGGGCCGATCCCAACGACAATGAATCGCTGTATCACGCGACCGAGCTTGGCCATCACGACGGTCTGCGGATGCTGCTGGATCATGGCGCCGACCCCAAGGGGACCAACGCCCTGTTGCGGGCGATGGATTTTCACGATCATCAGGCGGTGCAGATGCTGCTGGCGGCGGGGGCGCGGGCGGATGATTTCGACGGCACCCATGTGGGCGGCGAACGGCCCTGGGTCATCCCGGCGCTGCATCAGGCGGCGCGGCGGATGTCGGATGCGCGGATGATCGACATGCTGCTGGATGCGGGCGCCGATCCGGCCCGCGTGTTCGAAGGCGGCACATCCTATGGCTATGCCCGCGTCTTTGGAAACCGCGATCTGGCCAAGGCGATCGAGGCGCGCGGCCCGGTGCCACCTCTAACCCTTGTGGAACAGCGCCTTGCCGCCGCCGCCGAAGCGCGCCCGGTTGACGGGTTCATCGACCCCGACACCCTGCCGCAGGCCTATCGCAACATCCTCCGGATGCTCATCCATCTGCCCGGCAAGCTGGACCATGTGAAACGGCTGGTGGCGCTGGGGGTGGAATACGACCGCCCCGATGCCGAGGGGCTGACCCCGGTGCAGATCGCCGGGTGGGAAGGCCTGCCCGACATGATGGGTTATCTGTTGTCGCTGAAACCGGACCTTGGCCATGTGAACGGCTATGGCGGCACCTTGCTGAGCACGATCATTCACGGGTCGGAAAACTGTCCGAACCGGGCCACGGGGGATTACATCGCCTGCGCGCGGCTGGCGCTGGAACAGGGGGTTGCCCTGCCCGAACGGGTCGTAGCCCTTGCCGGGGACGAAGATCTGGCCGGGTTCCTGTCCGATTGGGCGACGGACCATCCCGGGCAGGTGGTTCAGGGTGGCCCCGTCTGACATCGACGGGGCCAAAGGATCAGTCCCCGCGCCGGGATTTCTTGGCGCGGCCGGCCGACTTGACCATCTTTCCAAAGGCGCGATCGCGCGCCCGCGACTGGGCGATGGTTTCCGAGTTGTAGCGATCTTCGCGTTGCAGTTTCTGCCAGCGCATCAGCCGCGCGGGGTCCAGCGTTTCAGCCTTGATCGCCGCGGCGATGGCACAGCCCGGTTCGCCGTCATGCTGGCAATCGGTGAAACGGCACTGTGTGGCCAGTTCCTCCAGATCGGCGAACAGGGTCTGTATTCCCTCTTCGCTGTCCTGCAGGCGCAGCGCCCGCATCCCCGGCGTGTCGATCAGCCAGCCGCCATTGGTCATCGGGCGTAGCGCGCGGAAGGTGGTGGTGTGGCGGCCTTTCGCGTCATCCTCGCGGATGCCGCCGGTGTCCAGCCCCGCGCCGGTCAGCGTGTTCAGCAGCGTGGATTTCCCCACGCCCGAGGACCCGACCAGAGCCGCCGTCTGCCCCTTGCCGCACCAATCGGCCACGGCGCCGACCTGTTCGGGGTCGCGGGCGTCCAGTGCGATCACCGGCAGGAACGATGCCAGCCTTTCGGCCTGCATGGCATAACTGCGGGGATCGTCGCAGCCATCGGCCTTGGTCAAGACGATGACCGGCAAACAGCCCGCACCCTGTGCCAGCGCCAGATAGCGTTCCAGCCGCGCGATGTTGAAATCGGCGTTGCACGAGCTGACGATGAACAGCGTGCCGACATTGGCGGCGATCAACTGAACCCGCGCATCGGTGCCCGCGGCCCGGCGTTGCAACAGGGTCTGCCGGTCCAGCAGTTGCGTCACCCGCCCGTCGGCATTGCACAGCACCCAGTCGCCCACGGCAAATTCACCGGCGGTCATGGTGGAGGGCGTGAACAGCGTGTCGTCGCCATCCGCGCCCAGGGCGGTCAGCCGGTCGCGGTGCACCTCGGTGATGCGCATAGGGGTTTGGGTTGCAAGATCGTCGATTGCGACCTGCATTGAAAAATGTCCCGACCATCCAAGATCGGTAAGTGTATATGTCATTGGTCTGCCTGATATCAGGAAAGCAAACTCATCCGCACCGCCGACGCGGGCGCGCATGAAAGCCGAAACAGGCAGGGGGTTTGGGGGCTAAGCCCCGATCAGAAACGCCCCGCCCGTGGGGGGAATGCGACAATCATAAAATCCCTCCTTGGCAGGGGTTGCGTGGGTGAGAGGCTGGACAGCGACCCAAGCGGGTCTCGTTGTGGCTGCTTCCTTCCGGACCTGACCAGGTTGGCGAGGTGCCTGCCCGCGCCAACCTCTCAAGGGGTACATAGGCGCGATTATCCGGATTCGCAAGCGGTTGGCGCATAAACCCGGTTTCGGGGCGTTACTGTCGCGTTTTCAGAGATATTGCCAGTATTCGGCCAGAATTGATCTTGTTTTGGCCCGAAACCGGCAATTGATGGTCACGTTGTCGCCATTTGCCCCCTGCACCCTTGGGTTGCAAAGGGACAGGAGGCGGGAGAATGACAATGAAACTGATGTCACTTTTTGAACGCAAGGCTGCAGCACGTTCGACCCATAAAGAAGCATTTGATACGCGGCTGAAAGGTCTTGAACAACTGGCCCGTCAGACCCGCCAGGTACGCCCGGCAGGCCGTTTGTTCAGAAATCCAGGCTCACGCCAGGCAGCCTGATTTCCTTCATCAGATCGCGCAATTCCTGACGGGCGGCGATGTTCGACAGGTTCAGGCCTTTGACGCCCACATCTTTCAGATCAAGCAGGGTCAGCCCTTTCGGGAACAGTTCGCGAAAGATCACGCGTTCGCTGAAACCGGGGGCCACGCGGAACCCGATCCGCCGCGACAGGTTCTGCAACGCATCCCCCATCTTCTTTTTGTTGTGCATCTGCTGGGCACCCAGCCGGTTGCGCAGCACGATCCAGTCGATCGGGGGCAGCCCGGCCTGCGCCCGCAACTGCCGCGCGTTCCAGACCATTTCCGAATAGATCGACGGCCCCAATATCTTGTCCGTGGACGGATCGACCCGCGCCAGCAGGTCAAAGTCGATGAAACTGTCGTTCAGCGGGGTGATCAGCGTATCGGCCAGCGAATGCGCCACCTGGCTAAGGCGGGTGTGCGATCCGGGGCAATCGATCAGGATGAAATCGACGTCTTCCTCCATCCCGGCCACGGCGGCGGACAGGCGGCGGTCAAAGATGTTTTCGCCCGGATCCAGCTGATCCTGTTGAATATCCGGCAGTTCCCGGTATTCCGGTGTTGCCAGGTTCAGACCTTCGCGCGCGCAAAAGGCGATCCGGTTGTCGGTATAACGGCCAAAACTGCGTTGCCTCAGGTCCAGATCCAGCGCCCCGACCTTGTGGCCCATACGCACCAACGCCGTTGCCACATGCATGGAAACGGTTGATTTGCCTGCTCCGCCTTTTTCGTTCCCGACGACGATTATATGCGCCAAGTTCTTTTCCTTTCGCCCGTGCGAGTAGCCGCACCATAAGCGACCCCATACCACATGTTGTATGCAGCGAGATAGGGAGGGGGTGCAAGAGTCTTACGACCTGTGACTTCGCTATTTCAGTTCCGCCACCGCCTGAGCAAGGGCATCCCCCACAATTGGCACGGATGTTCGCTGCGGCGGGACGAATACGACCCGATCCCCGCAACGAAAAACGCCACCCCGGCTGGGGTGGCGTCAGATCGTTGGAATGCCAAAGGCGTGGTCTTAGAAGCCCAGGCCTTCGTATTTCTTTTTGAACTTCGATACGCGACCGCCCGCATCCATCAGGCGCGACGAACCACCGGTCCAGGCCGGGTGCGATGTCGGGTCGATGTCCAGCGACATGCTGTCGCCTTCTTGGCCCCAGGTCGAGCGCATCTTGAGAACGGTGCCGTCGGTCATCTTGACGTCGATGAAGTGATAATCGGGGTGGATATCTTTTTTCATGTCCCGGTTCCTTACGCTTCTGCGCCAGCTTTGGGCTTGTAGTTTGTGACTTCCGCGATACGGGCGGATTTACCGCGACGGGTCCGCAGATAGTACAGTTTGGCGCGACGAACGCGGCCACGACGGACAACTTCGATGCTGTCGATATTGGTCGAATGCAGCGGGAACACACGCTCCACGCCTTCGCCAAAGGAAATCTTGCGCACGGTGAACGATCCGGCAATGCCGTGGCCGTTCTTGCGGCTGATGCAGACGCCTTCGTAGTTCTGCACACGGGTGCGCGTGCCTTCGGTCACTTTGTAACCGACCTTGATGGTGTCACCGGCCTTGAAGTCCGGGATTTTCTTGGCCAAAGCAGCAACCTGCTCGGCCTCCAGCTGTGCGATCAGATCCATCGCAAATACTCCTAAATGCTCACGGTTTGTCCCGCGAAGTTTGCTGCCGTCCTCAGAGCTCTTGGTCTTCGTCCGGGTCCGCATGCCGCGCCCGCCAGAGGTCAGGTCGATTTTCCTTTGTGCGATTTCGCCGTTTGATGCGCCCCGCATACGATCAGGCCGAAGAAGCCCGTGCAAAATGCGTTGCCCCAAAAAGCAAAACACCCCGAGTCGGTTTCCCGATCAGGATGGGTGGGGTTTAGGGGGGCGGGGGTATGAAATCAAGCACGAAGTTTGGCGCAATAGGCGTTTTATAAGGGCTGTCAGTGGATTTGGCCCCTATCGCTTATTCCGTGTCGGAATCCAGACCCTGTGCCTTGGCGAAGGTTTTCCACAAATCCGGCCGCCGTTCGCGGGTCAGTTCCTCTGACATCTCGCGCCGCCACTGTTCGATCTTGCCGTGGTTGCCCGACAGCAGAACCTCGGGGATGGCGCGGCCCTGCCAGTCTGCGGGGCGGGTGTATTGCGGGTGTTCCAGCAGGCCGTTGGAATGGCTTTCCTCTTCGGTCGAGGCCTCGTTGCCCAGCACGCCGGGCAACAGCCGCACGGTGGCGTCGATCATGGCCTGCGCCGCGATCTCACCGCCGGTCAGGACAAAATCGCCAAGGCTGACCTCTTCGATCCGGTGGTGGTCCAGCACGCGCTGGTCCACGCCTTCGAACCGGCCGCACAGCATGGTCAGCCCGTCGGCTTTGGCCCAACGCCGGGCCGTGGCCTGATCGAACGGGCGTCCGCGCGGCGACAGATAGACCACCGGCCAATCGGTGCGCGATGGCGGTGTGCCTTCGGCCGCGCGGCGCAGGGCCGCGTCCACCACATCGGCGCGCAGCACCATGCCCGCGCCGCCGCCCGCAGGCGTGTCATCGACGTTCTTGTGTTTGCCGATCCCGAAGGGGCGCAGGTCGATCGGGTCCAGCGCCCACAATCCCTGATCCAGCGCCCGGCCGGTCAGCGATTGCCCCAGCACGCCCGGAAAGGCCTGCGGGAACAGGGTGATGATCTTGGCCTTCCACGCGCCTTTGATGTCGGGGCGATCCCCCATCAGGTCGCGCGGCTGGGCCGAGGCGCGGATCGACAGGCGCCCGTGTGATTTCGACGGGGGGGATTTCGGCTTAAGCGTCATCGCCGCTATCCGGGAACAGCCCCTCGGGCGGGTCGGCGATGATCCGGCCCGCGCCTGTATCCACCGTCGGCACCGCCGCGCTGGTAAAGGGCAACAGCACGGTCGCGCTTAGGCCGGGGCCGTGGATTTCCAACAGATCGGTGGCGCCGTGGTTGTGCACCGCACGCACCACGCCCAGCGATGTGCCGCCGGTGTCCAGCACCTCCAGCCCGATCAGATCGCTGTGGTAATATTCGTCGTCCGGCAATACGGGCAGCTGGTCACGGTCGGCAAACAGCTGCGTGCCTTTCAGATCGTCGGCCTGTTCCTTGCTGGTGACGCCTGACAGGCGGGCGGCAAAGCCGTTCTTGATGACGCGGGTCAGCGTCACGTCATATTTCTGCGCGCCATCTTCGGAATACAGCGGGGCATAGTCGCCAATCGCCTGCGGATCGGCGCAAAAGCTTTTCAGCCGCACCTCGCCCCGGACCCCGAAAGAGCCGGCAATGGCCCCAACGCAAATGCGATCTGTCATCGGCTATCCTTTCGCCGCACATAATCCCGCGCGCATCCATTCTCCGCCGGACAGGGCGCATAGCTCCTGCTGGTGATTGCGCTCAAACAACATGCCCGCGACAAAGGTGATCAGCAACAGAATGGCCGTGCGGATCAGGCGGAACATGCGCGGTTACCTCGCAGGGGTGATCCCCGGCCCGGGGTGCGGGCCGGGGCAAAGGTCTTATTCGGCAGCAGCTTCTTCAGCGGGGGCCTCTTCGGCGGGTGCTGCGGCAGCTTCGGCTGCTTCAGCGGCCTTGGCGGCGCGTTCTTCCGCACGCTCGACGGCTTTCTTGCCGGGTTTCGCGCGGTTGGGGTTGTTGCGCTCTTTCTTTTCCAGAACGCCAGCAGCTTCCAGCATGCGGGAAATCCGGTCGGTGGGCTGTGCGCCTTCACCCAACCAGTATGTTACGCGCTCCATGTCCATTTTAACGCGCTCTTCGCTGTCTTTGGGCAGCAGCGGGTTATAGGTGCCGATTTTTTCGATGTAACGGCCGTCGCGCGGCATGCGGCTGTCGGCCACAACGATGCGATAGAAGGGGCGCTTTTTAGAGCCGCCACGGGCGAGACGAAGTTTGATAGCCATTTGTTATTCTCCTTTGAATGGCGGGGTAGCGGGGAAGCCCCCGCCTTATGATTGGTGTTTTTCGTGGTGTTGGATGACTTCCTGAATCACGAACTTCAGGAATTTCTTGGCAAACTCGGGATCCAGATCGGCGCGCTGCGCCAGATCCTCAAGTCGGGCAATCTGTTTGGCCTCGCGGTCGGGGTCCGACGGGGGCAGGGCGTGTTCGGCCTTCAGCACCCCCACAGCCTGGGTGTGCTTGAACCGTTCGGCCAGCGTATAGACCAGAATGGAATCCAGCCGGTCGATGCTTTCGCGATGCTCTTTCAGCACCTGCGCGGCGCGGGTAACGGCGTCAGTCAATGGCCCAGCCTTTCGGTTTGAACAACGGGTCGCAGTAGTGGCTGATTTCCAGCGCGATGCCGTCGGCGATCTGGCTGGAGCGCAGCTGCGCGGGGGTCGGGTGGCGATAGACCGCATCGCTGCCGTCGATGGTGGCGGCGTCCTTGTCCTTCACCGCGCCCAGACGTTCGGCCAGCCGGATACTGTCAAGGTTCTTGGGGTCGATATAGCTGACCGCACTGTCCCATCCCATCTGCGTATAGAAATGGCGCCGCGCGGCGTTGGTCGCCTCCAAGGCATAGCCGTGACCGGCCTTGTCGGGCCAGATGATCCAGGCGATTTCGCGTTCGGGCCAGCCTGCGGGCTGCCAGCCACCGGCCATGCCCAGCGTTTCATCGGTGTCCTTGTCGTGGATCATCCACATGCCAAAGCCGCGGATATGCCAATGGCCGATCTCGGCGGCATAGAGCATCCACGCCTCGTATTTGTTCAGCGGCCCGCCCATGAAACGCGACCGATAGCTGCTGAAGGTGGCCTTGAAATCGGGGTAATCCTCGGCCTCGGGGCCGCGCAGGACCAGACGTTGGGTTTCCAATACGGGGATCATGCCGCAACCTCGTCTTTGTGGAACATATAGGTCACCGAACCGGGCAGCCATGCGGGCGCTTCGGCGGTGGTATCCAGCCGCCCGCCCAGCTTTTCGGCGATGGCGCGCGATCCTGTGTTGTCGGGCATGACCCGGGCAATCGCGCTGCGGTGGTCGGTGGCGTCGAACAGGAACTGGCGCGTGGCGCGGGCGGCCTCGGTCGCATAGCCTTGGCGCTCATACCGGGCGTCCCAGATTGTCCATGTCAGTTCGGGCGGCACGGACAGGTCTATCTGCATCGGGCCCGCGTGGCCCATCGGCGTGTCATCGGTCTTGTCGCAGAACACGAACCGGCCAAAGCCGCGCAGATGCCAATGGCCGATCATGCTGCCAAACTGGTTGAAGGCCTTTGCCGTATCCACCGCGCCGCCGACAAAGGCGGTGCGCGGGCCGGTGTAATAGGCGGTATAGGCGTCCAGATCGCGGGCCGCGGGCGCGCGCAGGGTCAGGCGTTCGGTTTCAATCACGGGGATCATGCGCGGACCTCCGGCAGATCGTACCGCCAGATATCGACCTTTTTCTCGTCCCGGTCCGGGGCGAAGGTATCGCCGGTGTTATAGCCGCCCAGCCGGGTGGCCACGGCCTGACTGGCCGCATTGGCGGGGTCGATCATGCTGACCAGACGGTCCCGCCCCAGCGGGCCGAAATTCCAGTCCATCACCGCGCGGGCGGCTTCGGTGACATAGCCGTTGCCTTCGAACCCGTCGTACAGCTGATAGGAAAGCTCCGCCTCGGGCCAGGGTTCCGGCCCCCACAGGCCGACCATGCCGACCGGTTGGCCGCTGTCTTTCAGTTCAACCGCGAACATGCCGTATCCCAGCATATCCCAATGCCCCAGGTGCAGCGCGATGATCCGCCAGGCGCGATGCGCGGGCACCGGACCGCCGACAAAATGCGACCGGTCGCTGGCCCAGAATGCGCGCTCGGCGGGCAGGTGCCGGTCCGCCGGGGCCACCAGCCGCAGGCGTTGGGTTTCCAGTACCGGGATCATGCCGCAGCCTCCGGCGCCGGGTGGCGATAGACCAGACAGGGCACGTCGAACGGATGTTTGGCGTCGGGCTCGATCACACAGCCCAGCCGTTCGGCCAGCGCGCGCGACCGGGTGTTTTCCGGGTTGATATAGCTGATCGCGGTGGTCCAGCCCAGATCGTCATAGACATAGCGGCGACAGGCCGATGCGGCCTCATGTGCGATGCCCTTGCCTTCGGCGGCGGCATACAGAATCCAGCCCAGTTCCGGCTCGCTCCAGCCGTCGGGGAACAGCGGTCCGACCACGCCCAGCGGTTCGTCCGAGCCGCGCATCGTGACGGTGAACATGCCATAGCCATGCGTGGCCCAATGCCCCCAGCGAGAGGCAAACCTGCGCCAGACTCTCAGACGGGTTTCGGTGCCGCCGACGAATTTGGCGCGGTCCGAGGCGCGGAAATCGGCCTCGGCCTGCCAATCGCCGGGTTTCGGGCCGCGCAGGATCAGGCGTTCGGTTTCCAGTTCGGGGATGTTGATCTCGATCTTCATGCCGCAGCCCCCGCCGGTTGGTGGCGATAGACGACATCGGCCGCGTCATAGGTTTCGGCGGCGGGGTCCAGCTTTGCGCCCAGCCGTTCGGCCAGGGCGCGCGACCGGGTATTCGCGGCCTCGATATAGCTGACCAGCGTCGGGGCCTTCAGCGTGCCGAAGCAATAGTCGCGGGCGGCCCCTGCCGCCTCATAGGCCAGACCGCGCCCTTCGAAGCCGTCGAACAGAATCCAGCCCAGTTCCAGTTCGGGAAAATGCGGGGGCTGGGTGATCGCCACCTGCCCCGCCAGCGCGCCGTCATGGGTTTCAACCGCCCAGCCGCCCCATCCGCACAGCGCCCAGCTGCCGACCTCGGACGCGAAGCCGTACCACAGATGCGTGCGGTTTTCGGGCACGTCCATATGGGCCGCACGCGGGCTTTTAAAGAACGCCTCAAAGGCCTCCATATCCTCGATCCGGTGGGGGCGCAGGCGCGTGTTGGCCGTGGTTATGACGGGCGCGGTGGTCACTTACTTTTTCTTTCCGAACCCGGACAGCCCGGGGGGCAGGGCGCCGCCGCCCAGACCCGGCAACCCGCCGGGCAGCTTGCCGCCCATCTGTTTGGCCGCCGCTTCCAGCGCCTTGGGGTCCATCTGGCTGGGGTCCATGCCCGCAGGCATGCCGCCGCCTTTGCCGAACATGCCCTTCATGGCCTGTTTCAGCATGCCGCCTTTGCCCATTTTGCCCATCTTCTTCATCATGTCGGACATCTGCCGGTGCATTTTCAGCAGCTTGTTCAGCTCGCTGACCTCAAGCCCGGCGCCCTTGGCGATCCGTTTCTTGCGGCTGGCCTGCAACAGCGCGGGGTTGGCGCGTTCCTTTTTGGTCATCGACTGGATCAGGGCGACCTGACGGCGCAGGATGCTGTCGTCGAACCCGGCGTCCTGCACCTGTTTGGCCATCTTGCCCATGCCCGGCATCATTCCCATGATGCCTTCCATGCCGCCCATCTTCTGCATCTGTTCCAGCTGCATTTTCAGGTCGTTCATGTTGAACTGACCCTTCTGGAACCGGCGCATCATCCGTTCGGCCTGTTCGGCCTCGATGGTTTCCTGCGCCTTTTCGACCAGCGATACGATATCGCCCATGCCCAGAATGCGGCCCGCGATCCGTTCGGGGTGGAATTCCTCGATCGCGTCCAGCTTTTCGCCAAGGCCCACGTATTTGATCGGCTTGCCGGTGACCGCGCGCATCGACAGGGCCGCGCCGCCGCGCCCGTCGCCATCCATCCGCGTCAACACCACGCCGGAAATCCCGACCTGCGCTTCGAACTGTTCGGCGACGTTGACCGCGTCCTGACCGGTCAGCCCGTCCACCACCAGCAGCGTTTCGCGCGGGTTGGCGACGTCGCGCACGGCCTGCACCTCGTCCATCAGCACGTCGTCGATGTGCAGACGTCCGGCGGTGTCCAGCAGATAGACGTCATAGCCGCCCATCGTGGCCTGTTGCTTGGCGCGTTTGGCGATATCGACCGGTTTCTGCCCGGCCACGATCGGCAGGGTGTCAACCCCGACCTGCACGCCCAGAACCGCAAGCTGTTCCATCGCCGCCGGCCGGTTCACGTCGAGCGAGGCCATAAGCACCCGCTTGCCGTTCTTTTCCTTCAGCCGCTTGGCCAGTTTTGCCGTGGTCGTGGTTTTCCCCGACCCCTGCAGACCCACCATCAGGATGGGCGCGGGCGGGTTGTCGATTTTCAATTCGCCGGGATCGCCTTCGCCGCTCAGCGTGTCGATCAGCGCGTCATGCACGATCTTGACGACCTGCTGGCCCGGGGTCACCGATTTGGTGACCGCCTGCCCGGTGGCCTTGTCCTGCACCGCCTTGACGAAATCACGTGCCACGGGCAGCGAAACGTCCGCCTCCAACAGGGCGACGCGCACCTCGCGCAGGGCGGTTTTCACATCTTCTTCGGACAGGGCGCCCTGTTTGGTCAGCCGGTCGAATACACCAGACAGGCGTTCGGATAGATTTTCAAACATGCCTGGCCCTCCTAAGACCGTTCCTTACCATGCCCGCCCAACCTAGGGACGGACCCGCCAAACGCCAATGTCCCCCGTGGGCGAAACCTCGCTGACGGGGGGCGATCCCGGGTCGCACCCGGGACCGGAAGGTTGACACACTTCCGGATATTGCGCGTCGGGTACTGCGCCGGGCGGCCAGAGTCAAGGGAAAGGGGCGTCTAGGTCTTTACAAACAGCCCGCCGGGGGTGGAGCACAGGCATTCGGCGCCGGTTTCGGTGATCAGGATCGGTTCGGTGGTTTCCAGCCCGCCGTCGTCCAGCCACAGCGCGGGCATGAAATGGAACGTCATGCCCGGTTCCATCACCGTGGCATCGCCCGCCCGGAACGACATCGTGCGTTCGCCCCAGTCGGGCGGATAGGACAACCCGATGGAATACCCGCAGCGGCTGTCTTTTTCGAACCCCAGCCGGTTCAGCGTGGTGTTGAAAGCGCGGGCCACATCTTCGCACCGCTGGCCGGGGCGGGCCTGTTCCAATGCTGCGGCGGTCGCCTCTTGCACGGCGCTGTCGGCGTCGCGGTATTTCTGTGGCGGCGTGCCCAGAAACAGGGTGCGCGACTGCGGGCAGTGATAGCGGCGATAGGCGCCCGCGATTTCGAAAAATGTGCAGTCGCCCGCCCGCAGGGGGCTGTTGTCCCATGTCAGATGCGGGGCGGTGGCATCCGCGCCCGAAGGCGCCATCGGCACAATCGCCGGGTAATCGCCCCAATGCCCGTCCGCGCCGGTGATCCCGGCGTGATAGATATCGGCGATCAGCTCGTTCTTGCGCAGCCCCGGTTCGGCCCGGTCGCGGATCACCCGGTGCATATTTTCGACAATCGCGGCGGCCCGGCGCATATAGTCAATCTCGCGGGGGGATTTCACCGCGCGCTGCCAGTTGACCAGGCCGGTGGTATCGCGCAACCCGGCGTCAGGCAGGGCGCGCACCAGCGCCAGATAGGCCGCGGCCGAGAAATAGTAATTGTCCAGCTCGACCCCGATCACCGCGCTGTCCCAGCCGCGCGCGGCGATCAGGCGGGCCAGATCGGACATCGGGTGCTTGTCGGGGTTCTGAACATAGGTGTCGTCATATCCCACGATATCGTCGTGCCCCATGAACACGGTGCGCCGCGCGCCGTTGGCGTCCATCGCCCGGCCCCACCAGACGGGGGCGCCCTCAAGGCCCAGCAGAACCCCCTGATGCACATAGAACGACCAGCCGTCATAGCCGGTCAGCCAGGCCATGTTCGACGGGTCGGTGATGAACAGAACCTCGATCCCGAGGCGCGTCATTGCGGTCCGGGTCTTGGCAAGGCGGGCGTCATATTCGGATCGGTCAAAGGGCAGGTGGGGTGCGGCCATCGGCAAAGCCTCTCGTTTGGTCTGCGCGTCACCGTCACCCTGACGCGGGTTTTGCCGTCGCGCAATCACTCTGATCGCGCATTCCGAACGGGTGGTTTTGGCGCGATTGCGCCGCCCGGACCCGGCCTGACATCAAACTGAAGCTCAAACTTCAACAAAACTTCACAAAAATTTCCAGTTAAGGCGGTCCCGCCGGTGCAACTGTCGCCTCGCTGTTCAATGGATGCACCCTGGGGGTTCACATGAAATTCAATCTATTCCTTGCCGCGACCGCACTGGCCTTTGGCGCGATTACAACCACACCGGTACTGGCTGAAGAGGTCACGCTGAAACTTTGGTCACGGGCCGACCGGTCGGGCCCGCTGCGGGCGGGCAATATCGTCACCGCAGCCGACCAGCTGAACCGCGCCTTCGCCGCTGCCGGGTCGGACACGCGGGTCAAGATCGACCTGATCGAAACCAACGCCAAAGGCTTCGACGCCGATGCGCTGGACCTGCTGAAGGCGCATTCGGTGGGCGATACCCCCGATATCGCCGTGGCCGCGCATGAATGGATCGGGTCCTTTGTCGAGGCGGGCTTTGCCGCCAATCTGGAACCCCATATCGCCGCCAATGCCGCGATGTACGCCGACATCATCCCCCAGCTCTGGACCTCGGTGATGTACAAGGGCGACCGTTACGGCATCCCGCAGGACAGCGAAGTGCGCATGTTCTTTGTCAACAACGACATCCTGCGCAAGGCCGGCAAATCCGAAGATTTCATCGCCGGGCTGCCCGCAGCGGTCGAGGCGGGTGAATTCACCATGTACGACTGGTGCGATCTGGGCGCCGAGGCGGTGAATTCCGGCGCGGCCAAGATCGGCTGGGTCCACCGGCCCAACGTCGGTCCGGATTTCCAGATGGCCATGGCCGCCTTCGGCATCGACATCTACAACGATGACGCGGCCAAGCTGCAGATCACCAAATCCGGCCTGACCGAATATTACGGCTGGCTGAAATACTGCGTCGGCAACGGATCGCTGCCTGCCGATATGACCAGCTATAGCTGGGACAGCACCCATGCCGCCTTTCGCGGCGGCGATGCGATGGGCAAGTTCCATGGCATCTGGAATGTCGGCGCTCAGCTAGAGGCCTTCGGCCTGACTGGCGAGGATGATTATTTCCATAAACTGACGTGGATTCACGCCCCTGCCGGCATAAAGGGCGGTGCGCCCAAGAACCTCAGCCACCCGGTTGTCTATGTGGTGGGCGACACGCCGAACAAGGATCTGGCCGCGCTTCTGGTCGCCATGGCCAGCCAGCATGTGCCCAACACCGCCCATGCGGTCGGTACCAACCACACGCCGATCAACTATGGTCAGACCGCCATGCCCGAATTTCAGGACGGCGGCTGGGCGCTGATCAAAGGCACGCCGATGCTGAAATACGCTGAATTCATGCCCAACCACGCCAAGATCGGCCAGTATAACGCGATCACCTATACCGGTGTGCAGGCGGTCGAGACCGGCGAAATGACGCCCGAAGACGCCGCCGAGATGGTCATCGAAGAGCTTGAGGTCGAGCTTGGCGATGACGTGATCATCCTCGACTGAAGGACCGGCGCAGGTGTCCCGCCCCACGAATCTTATCACCCGTGGGGCGGGGGCACCCCCGCCACCCGTCATGACCCAAGCATCACGCCAAACCACCAACGCGCTGGTCTTTCTGGGACCGGCCTGCGTGTTTCTGCTGTGCCTGCTGGTGATCCCGATCTTTGTCGATCTGGTGGTGGCCTTCACCGACATGTCCCAGACGGTCCGGATCGACGGTTTCACCACCAAACAGTTCGAAAAACTGGCCAAACCATCGCCCGAGGCGCTGTTGGGGTTCGAATTGCGCGGCAGTTTCTATCGCGCGCTCAGCCTGTCGGCGGTCTATGTCGTGTGCACGCTGGCGATCTTCAACATCAGTTTCGCGCTGATCCTTGCGCTGACCACCACCGCGCTGCCCGATTGGCTGGGCGGGCTTTACCGGGCGATCTGGTTGCTGCCGCGCATGTCACCATCGGTGGTCTACGGGTTGTTGTGGCTGTGGACGATCGATCCGACCGGGCGGGGGTTACTTAATCAGGTGCTGGCGGTGGCCGGGCTGGACCCGGTGAACCCCAAACTGGACGCGCCCCTGACGGTGATCGTCGTGGCCAACGGGTTTATCGGCGCCTCGATCGGGATGCTGATCCTGACCAGCGCGATCAGGTCGATCCCGCAGCATCTGTTCTATGCCGCCCGCGCCGACGGGGCCGGGTCGCTTAGCATCGTGCGCCACATCGTCCTGCCCGCTTTGCGCTGGCCGCTAAGTTACATCACCGTGTTTCAGTCGCTGGCCCTGCTGGTCAGCTTTGAATACATCTTTCTGATCATGGGGCCCGCGCGCCAGACCATGACCATGGCGATGCTGGCCTATACCAAGACGCTGGCGCCGGGCATCGGGTCGGGCCAATACGCTTACGGCGCCGCGATCACGCTGATCCTGATCGTGATCGGCATGGCCGTCGCGCTGATCCTGTGGCGGCTCAGCAATATGAAACGCCTGCTGACCCGGCCCCGGATCGAGGTGCAGTGATGGCATCGGTGGACTGGAACGCACTGGCCGCGAAATCGCGCCGCAGCCGCCGCTGGAAAAACGGTCTGCTGATCGGGTTCCTGACGCTGGTCTCGGTGCCGATCCTGCTGCCGTTCTTCTGGATGGTCGTGATCTCGGTCACGGCCCGCACCGGCGGGGTCGAGGCGGCGGTGCTATGGCTGGCCTGCGCCGTGCTGGTGCCCGCGACCTGTGCTTATGGCGCCGCGCATCTGGCCCTGCCGCATCCCCGCGCGCGCATCATTGCCGGTGGCGTGATCGCCGCCGCGGCCGCGCTGGGCCTGTGGGCGCTGGTCGGGGATCAGCTGCACCTGCACAATTACCGCTTTCTGGTGAACTCCAACCTGGTCGAAGATATCCGTGGCGCGGCCACCGCAGGCGGGCAATTCCCCTGGGTCTGGACCGCCTTCGGCAATTCGCTGCTGGTGGCCTCGGTCTCGACCGCGCTGAAGGTCATCGTGGCCACATTGGCCGGATACTACCTGTCGCGCTTTGCCTTCCGGGGCCGCAGCGGGTTCCTGCAAGGCCTGCTGATCCTTGAGGTGTTTCACCCCTGGATGCTGACCATCCCGATCTTTCTGGTGATCTATTGGG
The DNA here is from genome assembly GCA_947500775.1 of uncultured Paracoccaceae bacterium. Lineage (GTDB taxonomy): Bacteria > Pseudomonadota > Alphaproteobacteria > Rhodobacterales > Rhodobacteraceae > CANMTD01. Next base: position 165,914 of record CANMTD010000004.1, on the reverse strand, counting down.
TCGGGCTGCTGAACACGCTGACCGGCCCGATTCTAGTGCTGACCGCCATCGACCTGCCGTTCTTCATCTTCATCATGAAAGGCTTCTTCGACGCCGTCCCCTGGGACATTGAAATGAGCGCGATGACCGACGGCGCCAGCCGCAGGCAGGCCTTTCGGATGGTCGTGCTGCCGCAGGTCCGCGCCGGTCTGATCGCGATTGCGGTGCTGGGCTTCATCAAAGGGTGGGAGGAATACGTTTTCGTCACCGCCCTGCGCACCGGCAATTCGTATTGGGTGATGTCCACCTATCTGTACTACGTGGCCGAGGATGTGATGGGCGTCGATTACGGCTTGGTGGCGGCGGTTTCGGTTTTCTACATGATCCCGTCGCTGGCGCTGTACCTGTGGTGCCAGCGGTATCTGACACAAATGACAATGGGGGGCGTCAAAGGCTGATGGCACGCGTTGATCTGCAAGGGCTGCACAAGGTCTGGGATACGGCCACCGCCGTTGACGGGCTTGATCTGACCATCAATGACGGCGAATTCGTCGCCATTCTGGGCCCCTCGGGCTGCGGCAAATCCACCACGCTGTTCATGCTGGCCGGGGTCTATCTGCCGACCGCGGGCGATATCCTGTTCGACGGCGCGCGGATAAACGAGGTCGAGGCGCGCGACCGCAACGTGGGCATCGTGTTTCAGTCCTATGCGCTCTATCCCAACATGACCGTGCTGCAGAACATCCTGTTCCCGCTGCGGTTCCAGAAACACCCCGATGCCGACCAACGCGCCCGCGACATGGCCGATCTGGTGCAGGTCGGCGATCTGCTGGATCGCAGGCCCGGCCAACTGTCGGGCGGCCAGCAACAGCGCGTGGCGCTGGCCCGCGCGCTGGTCAAACGCCCCAACCTGTTGTTGCTGGACGAACCGCTGTCCAATCTGGATGCCACCCTGCGCCTGACCATGCGCGCCGAAATCAGACGCATCACCCGCGAATTGGGGGTCACCACCATTCTGGTCACCCATGACCAGCTTGAGGCGACAACCATGGCCGATCGCGTGGTCTGCATGAACGCAGGCCGGATCGAACAGGTCGGCACCGCCGAAGATCTGTATCTGCGGCCGCAATCGCGCTTTGTCGCGGGGTTCATCGGATCGCCGCCGATCAACTTCATCGAAGGGTCGGTCACCGGCGGCGCCCTCCGCTGCGACGGCCAGACCATCGCGGTGGCCGCCCCCGACGGGCCGGTCTGCATCGGGTTGCGCCCCGAATTGCTGATCCCGGTCGAGGATGGGCTGGCCGCCAAAGTCACCCATGTCGAGGCGATGGGCCGCGAGGTTCTGACAAGCGTCGAAACCGCCTTTGGCACCTTGCGGTTTCTGGAACCCACCGCCCGCCCGCGCTGGCGGATCGGGGATGACCTGCAACTGGGGTTCGCGCCTGATGCCAGCATTGTCTTCGGGGCTGCGGGCACACGTCTGGATGGTGCCACCGCCGCATTGAAAAAGGTGATACATGCCTGATATCATAACGAAAATCGTGGCCTCCCTGTCGCCACCCACCGCCGCCGAGCGGGCCGAGGCCACGCGCAACTGGGGCGACCGCGTTGCCCATGACCGCTATAGCCATGGCTGGCCCTGCCTGAACACGGTCGAGCTTGTCCAGCCCGCCCCCTCTGCCGACCGGCCTGATCAGCTGACCATCACCGCCTGGAATATCGAACGCTGCAAACGGGTCGAAGACACCGCCAATGTGCTGCGCGCCTCGGGGGCGGATGTGGTGCTGGCGACCGAGATGGATCATGGCATGGCCCGCTCGGGGCAACGGCACACCCCCCGCGATCTGGCGCGGCTGCTGGGGTTCGGCTATGCCTACGGCGTCGAATTCGTCGAACTTGGAATCGGCGATCCGTTCGAGGTCGCCGCCCACGCCCATGACACCAACCTGCACGGGCTGCACGGCAATGCGATCCTGTCGCGCTTTCCGCTTAGCAATATCAGCGTGATCCCGCTGGATGACGGCGGCTACTGGTTCTTGCAGGCGCCCAAGAAGGACGGCCAATACCGTGTCGGCGGGCGCATGGCCATCGGCGCGCAGATCGACACCGGGCGCGGCCCGCTGACGCTGATCTCGGTCCATTACGAAAGCGAAAGCGATGCGACAGGCCGCGCCGAACAGACCGCGCGCCTGTTGTCGGCCATCGACGCGCACTACGGGCCGGGTCCCTGCGTGATCGGGGGCGATCTGAACACCCGCGGTTTTGCTGACACCGGCGTGAGTGCTGCGCAAACCATGACGAACCCCGCCGAGAGCGAGCCGGGCTTCGCCCATTTCGCCGCCGCCGGGTTCGACTGGTGCGATGCAAACACCGCCAGCACCACCACCCGGGTCGCCCCGGGGCGCACGGCAAATTATCCGATGAAGAAACTGGACTGGCTGTTCACGCGCGGCGTGACCGCTGGCGACAGCTTTGTCATGCCGGCCCTGTCGGACAGCGGCGACTACCTGTCGGATCACGAACTTATCGCAACACGGGTGCAGCCATGAAATGTGTCAGCTACAATATCCAATACGGCCTTGGCGCCGACAACACCTATGATCTGGCGCGGATCGCCGCCGAGGTGGCCGAGGCGGATATCATCGCCTTGCAAGAGGTCGACCGCCACTGGCAGCGCAGCGGCATGGTCGACAGCCCGGCGGTTCTGGCCAGCCACCTGCCGCAGCATCACTGGGTCTTCGGCGCCAATCTGGACATGGACGCAAGTTTCACCGCAGACGACCGGATCGTGCCGCGCCGCAAACAATTCGGCACGATGGTCCTCAGCCGCTGGCCGATCCTGTCATCGCGCAACTTCCCGCTGCCCAAATGGGGCGACCGGCGGCATCATTCGATCCAGCAGGGGCTGCTGGAAACGGTGATCGACACGCCGCTGGGGCCAGTGCGGGTCTATTCGGTGCATCTCAGCCACCTCAGCCCGGCCACCCGCCTGCCGCAGGTCGCGGCGATGCAGCGGATTTTGGCGGCTGCCCCGTCCGAAGGGGGCGCATGGTGTGGCGGGCATCCGGACCCGGCCGCTGGCTGGATCGAAGAACCCGAACCACCGATGCCGCGCGCGACGATCCTGATGGGAGATATGAATTTCACCCCCACCAGCCCCGAATATACCGCCCTGATCGGCGATATCGCCCCCGGCTATGGCCGGTTGACCAACCGCGAGGGCCTGCTGGATGTCTGGGTTCTGGCCGGGCACAATGAACAAAGCGGCGAAACCTATCCCGGCGGGGCGCGGATAGATCATTGCTTTGTCTCGGCCTGTCTGGCCGACCGGGTCAGCAATGTGCATGTGGACAACACCGCCCGCGGGTCTGATCACTGGCCGCTGTGGACCGAATTCGAAAGCTGACCAGATTGAGCGCGCCAAGGCGCGCACGGTTTTAGATTATTTGCGCTCCGCGCGGGGAGTATTTGTGCCAAAAAGAAGCAAGGGGTTTCTTTTTGGCGACAATACTCCCGCCGGAGGCACCGCGACGCGCGTAAGCGCGGCGCAAATAAGGAATGGCCCTCAGCGTTTGCGGTCGCGCCGGGAACTCATCGGCTGGAACGCCACGCCGACATGCGCCTCGCAATAGGGTTTGCCTTGTTGCGTGGACAATCCGCAGAACCAGAAATCCTCGGTCGCGGGATCGCCGATCGGCCATTTGCAGGTCCGTTCGGTGAGTTCCATCAGTGTCAGTTTCTTGGCCTTCTTCTCGACCTCGCGCACCGATGCCAGGGCTTCGGGGCTGATCTCATTGGCCGAGGGTTGCGGCGGCAGTGGCTGACCCGCCGGGATGATCTGTTTGCGTGCCGGGATCGGCGAATGGGTTGCCGGTGCCGGTTTTTGCGGGGCATCGGCCTTGGGCTTGGCCTGAACCTGCGGCTTGGCCGGGGTCTCGGCCTTGGCGGCGGGCTTTTCCTTGGCGGTTTTGGTCGATCCGCCGCCGGCGCGGTTGGACAGGCCCAACCGGTGCACCTTGCCGATCACCGCGTTGCGGGTCACCCCGCCCAGTTCCTTGGCGATCTGTGACGCGGATTGGCCTTCGCCCCACATTTTTTTCAGCGTCTCGACGCGTTCTTCGGTCCAGGACATCCTATTTCCTTGGCTAGCAGGGCGCCGGTGCAGCGATCCTTTTGGGGTATCGGGCGGCGCGCCTTGGAATTCTTGACAGCCCCTATTCTAATCGGGAGCGGCATCGGGATACAAGCACGATAGGACACTGCCGGCACAAGGGGGCCGAAATGGCGAATACGACAGATATGGGAGTACGCCGGTTCGGCAAGATGAACTGGCTGGGGCTGTATACATTGGCCCGACGCGAAACCCGCCGCTATCTGGCGGTCTGGACCCAGACGCTGGCCGCGCCGCTGATGACGGCGGGGCTGTTTCTGGCGATCTTTTCGCTGGCCATCGGTCCGGGGCGCGGCGAGGTGATGGGGGTGCCCTTCGTTCAGTTCCTGGCCCCCGGCATTCTGATGATGACGGTGATCCAGAACGCTTTTGCCAATACCTCGTCCTCGGTGGTGATATCGAAGGTGCAGGGCAATATCGTCGATACGCTGATGCCGCCGCTGTCGCCGCTGGAGCTGGTGCTGGGCTATGTCGCGGGCGGGGTCGGGCGCGGGGTGCTGGTGGCGCTGGCCATCGGTACGATCATGGTGCTGACGCTTGGCATGCCGGTGACGCATCCCCTGTGGGCCATGATCTTCATCCTGCTGGGCGCTGCATTCATGAGCGGTCTGGGTCTGGTCGCAGGGATCTATGCCAACAAGTTCGACCAGATGGCGGCGATCACCAATTTCATCGTCACGCCGCTGTCGTTCCTGTCGGGCACGTTTTATTCTATCGAGCGGCTGCCCGCGTGGTTGCAGACCGTCACCCATTTCAACCCGGTGTTCTATCTGATCGACGGGGTACGCTATGGCATGATCGGCCAATCCGACAGTTCGCCCTGGCTGGGGCTGGTGGTCTGTTCGGGGATGCTGCTGGCGATTTTGACCCTGTGCTGGTCGTGGTTCCGGTCGGGGTATCGCCTGAAGGCATAAGATTTTTCTGTCCGGCTGCCCGGCTTGCACTATCTTCGGAGGGGCAGGAGGGCAGCCGATGCAGGACGGGGTGATTTATGTGGCGACCGGTGCGGGGTATCTGGACCTTGCGCGCGCCTCGGCCCTGTCGGTGCGGGCGCATAACCCGGACCTGCCGGTCGACCTGTATACCGATATCCCGGAGGCGCCGGATCTGACGATGTTCGACCGGGTCCACCCGGTGCCGCGCGTGCATATCAGGGCCAAGCTGGACTGCCTGCCGCTGTCGCGATTCGCGCGCACCCTGTATCTGGATTGCGATACGCTGGCCCTGCAGGGCTTCGGCGATCTGTTCGATCTGCTGGAGCGGTTCGAACTGGCGCTGGCCCATGATGTGCGCCGGGCGTCAGAGCTGATCCGGCAGGGGGCCGAGGAAACCACGCCCTATGCCTTTCCGCAGCTCAATTCCGGCGTGGTCCTGTACCGCAAGTCGGCGCAGACACAGGCGTTCTTTGCCGAATGGGCCCGGCGTTATCATGCCGCTGGGCAGGCCCGCGATCAGGTCACGTTGAAGGATCTGTTATGGGCGTCAGACATCCGGTTCTACGTTCTGCCGCCCGAATTCAACCTGCGCCGGGTGACCGTTCTGGACGCGTGGGAGCCGCTGGATGCGCGCCCGACGATCCTGCACAGCCACCGGCTGTTGCAGCATCTGCGCGACAGCGGGGCGGGGCGGGTCACCGATCTGGCGCAACTGCTGCGGCTGGAACGCGCGGCTCTGGCCGAGGAATGGGCCAGAGCGGGGAGCGCGCCCGATGCCCGCGACCGGACCGACGCCCTGCCACAGGCGTTCAGCACGGCGCAGGCCCGGCAGACAGACGGCTCAGGCCGCGATTGACAGCGCGTCGATTGACGCATGTGCCGTGGCAATCGCCGCGTCAGCATCGGCGCCCAACTGGTCGGCGGCGACAAAGGTGACGTCGGTGATGCCGATGAACTTCAGGAAGTGCCGCAGGTAGTCGCTGACAAAATCGATGTCAGACCCCAGCGCGGTGCCGCCGGTGGCGACGGCGATAATGGCGCGTTTGCCGGTCAACAGACCCTCGGGGCCAGCTTCGGAATAGCGGAAGGTCACGCCGACGCGGGCGACCTGATCGATCCAGCCCTTCAGGCTGGCGGGGATGCCGAAATTATACATCGGCAGGCCGATCACGACGGTATCGGCGGCCTTCAGCTCTGCGATCAGCGTGTCGGACAGGGCAAGGCTGTCGCGCTGGGCGGGGGTGCGATCCGCATCGGGGGTATAGGCGCCTGCGATCCAGCCTTCGTCGATCAGCGGCACGCCGCCGGACAGGTCGCGGTAGACAACGGTTGGCGCGTCGAACCGGGCGACCACCCGTTCGGAAAGTGCCCGCGAAACGGACTCTTTGTGGCGGGCCGAGGTATCGATGTGCAGAATGGTCTGTGTCATTGGAATGCTCCAGTCATGTTGATCAACCTTTAACATGAGCCTTGCAGGAACGAACACAATGCCGATATTGGAACCATTGCTGTGAGTGAGTGCACATATGGATTTTGAGAATTGGGACGAGGTGCGCACCGCGTATCAGGTGGCAAGCAAAGGCACCGTCAGCGGTGCTGCCGAGGTTCTGGGCGTACATCATGCCACCGTCATCCGACACATCGATTCGCTTGAGGATCGGCTGGGCGTAAAGCTGTTTCAGCGCCATGCGCGCGGCTATACCGCCACCGAGGCCGGCCTTGATCTGTTGCAGGTCGCCCAGACCACCGCGGAACAGTTTTCGGATCTGGCGGGGCGGTTGCGCGGCCACGGCGCCGCGATGACCGGTGAATTGCTGGTCACCTCGGTCGATTCGCTGACCGGGCTGCTGGTGCCGGTGCTGGCCGAATATCAGGACGAACATCCCGACCTGCGGGTGCGTCTGCTGACCGATCAGCGCCTGTTCCGGCTGGAATACGGCGAAGCCCATGTTGCCGTCCGCGCCGGGGGCAGCCCCGATCAGCCCGACAATATCGTGCAGAAACTGAACGATCAGCAAAGCGGGCTCTATGCCCATCAACGCTATATCGACGATTACGGGATGCCCCACACCGACGAGGATCTGCAACAGCACAATTTCATCGGCCCCGCTGATGAAAGCCACCGCGCGCCGTTCTTTCGCTGGCTGCACAACGCCATCCCGGCGGAACGGATCACCTTTCGCGCCAGCGACTTCAGGGCAACAATCGATGCGATTGTCGCCGGGGCAGGGATCGGCATGGCCCCGGTCTGGTGGGCCGAACGGCAACCCGACCTGATCCAGATCCGCCCGCATCAGAAAGACTGGGAGGTGCCGCTGTGGTTGGTCACCCATGTCGATCTGCATCGCACCGCCAAGGTTCAAAGCTTTACCACCAAGCTGAAAGAGGCCGCCAAAACATGGCCCTGATCCCGCAGTCCCCGGCGGGACGCGGTCATCTGGCAATGTTGGCGTTTTCGGCGCTGGTGGCGGGATCGTTCAGCTTTGGCAGCTTCATCGCCAATGACATCGACCCGGTCGCGCTGACCGCGCTGCGGTTTCTGCTGGCCGGTCTGGCGATCCTGACGGCGGTGCTGATCGGGCCGGGGATCACCCGCGCCCATTTCCGCGCGCCCTGGCGCTATGCGGTGCTGGGCGGGTTGCTGGCGCTGTATTTCGTGCTGATGTTCGAAGGGCTGAAAACCGCGCCGCCGGTGTCGACCGCCGCCGTGTTCACGCTGGCGCCGATCCTGTCGGCGCTGTTCGGCTGGCTGTTGCTGCGCCAGATCACGACCCCGCGCATGGCGCTGGCGCTGGCGATCGGCGGGGTGGGGGCGGTCTGGGTGATCTTTCGCGCCGATCTGTCGGCGTTGCTGGGGTTCGACATCGGGCGGGGCGAGGCGATCTATCTGGTCGGCGTCATTGCCCATGCGGCCTATACCCCGATCGTGCGGATGCTGAACCGGGGCGAACCGACCGTGGTCTTCACCCTTGGCACCATGGCCGGCGCGCTGGTGTTGCTGACGATCTATGGCTGGCCCGCGATCGCGGCCACCGACTGGGCGGCATTGCCCGCGCGGGTCTGGTGGGTGCTGATCTATCTGGCGTTCTGCGCCAGCGCGCTGACCTTCCTGTGCCTGCAATACGCGGCCCTGCGCCTGCCCTCGGCCAAGGTCATGGCCTATACCTATCTGGTGCCCAGCTGGGTCATCTGCTGGGAACTGGTGCTGGGGCAGGACGTGCCCCCGGTGCTGGTGCTGGGCGGTGTCGGGCTGACCCTGCTGGCGCTGGCGATGCTGCTGAAGGACGAAGGTTAGGCGCCGCGCGCCTTGATCTTGGACAAAGACTCCGCCTGATACGCTAACCTAGTGTCGCCCCATCTTTCAAAGATGGAGCCACAGATGACAGTTCTTATCTTTTTCGCCACGATCGAGGGGCAGACCGGCAAAATTGCGCGGTTTGTCGCGGATCAGGCGCGCAAGGCCGGTCACGAAGTCTTATTGGTCGATGCCGCTGACAACACGGCTGAAATTTCGTTCAAGGGCGTCGACAAGGTGATCCTTGCGGCCTCGGTCCACGAACGGCGCCATCCCTCGACGTTCGAGGTTTTCCTGACCGCGCAACGCAAAGCGCTGGAGGCGCATGATACGCTGTTGCTGTCCGTCAGCCTGAAGGCCGCCTTTCCCGAAGGGCTGGAAGAGGCGCAGGACTATGTGACTGAAATGAACATGCGCACCGGGTTCACGCCCGATACACAGGCCTTGGTCGCGGGGGCCGTGCGCACCGGCAGCTACGATTATTTCGCCAGCCAGGTGGTGCGACACGTCGTGCTGCGCGGGCAGGACGCCGATGTGAATGCAGGCGATCAGGAATTCACCGACTGGGCCGCGCTTGAGGCGACAGTTGCCGGGTTTCTTGCGGGGTGAAGGTGGTGCGTGGTGTTAGTGATGCGGCGGGCAAATGTAAATTTCGCCCGCGCAGTGCGCGCGCCCCTTGCCCGTCATATGCCACAAGGCCGCTTTCAGGATGGGGCGCGCGCCGGTTCCGGCTACTCTGCCTCGTCCATTTTTGACGCGTTGAGCTGCGCATAGCGTTCTTCGCCAAGCGTCGCCACCAGATGCAATTGCGTTTCAAGGAAATCAATGTGGCCTTCTTCGTCGGTCAGCAGTTCCTCGAATATGTTCTTTGACACGAAATCGGCGACGGAATCGCAATACGCGCGCGCCTCTTTGTACAGCGCCTGCGCCTCCAGTTCGGCGGCAAGGTCGCATTCCAGCGTTTCCTTTGGCGTTTCGCCAATCCGCAACGGGTCAAGCTTCTGTAAATTCGGGTGTCCGCCAAGAAACAGAATACGCGCGATCAATTTGTCGGCGTGGTTCATTTCCTCGATGCTTTCCTCGCGGCTTTTCTTGGCCATATGGCCAAGGCCCCAGTCTTCCTGCAGCCGAAAGTGCAACCAGTATTGACTTACCGCGGTCAGTTCCGCGCGGAGGGCGGTGTTCAGGTATTCAACTACTTTCTTGTCGCCGTTCATTGGGTTTTTCCTTTGTTGCTCCGACACGTAAGTTACGGAGGTACATGGGTACTTCTAGATTGGCACTTTGGCGCATTGTGTTCAAGAACAGCGGCATACAGCCACCGCAATCGGCAGATTTGCCCAAGGCTCGATAGATTTTGCCGGGTGTTATTATGGTTTGTTGATCGGCGGCGCGCATCCAGTCAATGGCGGCGCGAATGTCTTTGTCGCTGATGTTCTGGCACTGGCATATGATCATGTTGCGGGCCTTTGTTGCGGCCATTGCGCGGGCGGCGTGGGGCCGCGGAAAGGGAACGGCATGCTCATTTCGTCAGGATCAGTTTGCCGGCGCGGGTGACCCGCAGGGTGTACAGCTTGTCGCTCAATATGATTTGCGCCAGGTCGTTTCCCTTGGTCAGGTCGATTGCATTGTAGACCGGGATATTTGAAGGCTGAGGCTGTTGCACCTCGCGCGCGATATCTACCATGCCACAGCCCGCAATTTGCCGGTCGCGTATCGATCAATGAACTGTTCAGGGCTGAACAACCCGACAGTTTCAACGCGGCAGGCGCCAAGCAGCCGTTCCCGTCGGTCTTGTCGGTAAAAACTGTGCTGATGCGGTTCAGGTCGCAGGGCATTGGCGTCAGATTTATCCACGGGACTCCTCGCAATCGTCGGATTCGGGCTTCCCCAAAGGACTGCGGGGTGGCTTGAGTGCGGGTAAGTTGAGTGAAATACTCAGATAAGTCAACCCGACTAATTTAGTAGGTTAAATTTTCAGGGCGCACAGGGCCGGGCAGGGCTTGGGCATCTTGTACGGCCTTGATGGGGTGGGATCGGGGACAACGCGGGCGCCTCTGGCAATCGTCAACCGCTATGTCCGCTCCTCTCCCTTTAGCTCGCCTTTCAGAAACCGTTCGAACGCGTCCAGATTGACCGGTTCGAACTGGCCGAACCCCTGCATCCAGACCGAGGCATCGCGCAGCGCGTCGGGTTCCAGTTTGCACCATTTCACCCGGCCCCGCTTTTCCTGACTGATCAGCCCGGCGCGGGTCAGGATGGTCAGGTGTTTGGAAATCGCGGCCAGCGACATGTCGAAGGGGTCCGCCACGTCGGTGACGGCCATGTCATCTTCCAACAGCATCGCCAGGATCTGGCGGCGGGTCGCGTCCGAAAGCGCGGCAAAGATGATATCAAGCTGTGTCACGGCCCGCAGCCTACCCACAAAGCCCGCCAAGGGAAAGCGCAGGGATCGGATTGACTTCGCCCGTGCCCGGCGTTCAGGTGTGGCGTTGCCACGGGCGCGCAGGGGATTTTTTCGGATGTTGCTACGGTACTGGGTTCTGATCGTCGGTTTGGGCATCGGCTGGGGGTCGTCGTTCTATTTCAACGAGATTTTGCTGCGCGAGCTGGGGCCGCTGTCGGTGGCCAACGGCCGGGTTCTGCTGGGCGCCATCGGGTGCTGGGTCTGGATCCTGGCGCGGGGGCTGGAGTTTCGGGTGCCGCGCGCGGTTCTGGGGCAGCTTTGCGTGCTGAGCCTGCTGAATTATGCCATTCCCTTCGCACTATATGCGGCCGCGCAGGAACATATCACCAGCGGGGCGGCGGGGATCATCAATGCGCTGATGCCGGTCTGGGTGGTGGTGGTGTCGCATTTCTGGCCGGGCGGCGAAAAGGCGACGCTGGCCAAATCCATCGGGGTGTTGTTCGGGTTCGGTGGGATCGTCCTGCTGGCGCTGCCCGCGCTGCAACGCGGGGGCGGGTCGGAATTCTGGGGGGTGCTGGCCGCCGCCGCCGCCCCGGTCTGCTACGCCTTCGCGGTCAACTATGTCCGGCGGTTGAAATCGCTGGACCCCGCCATTCTGACCGCCTGGTCGCTAAGCTGCGCCGCGATCCTGCTGGCGCCACTCAGCCTGTGGCGCGAAGGCTGGCCGGTGATCACGCAGGCCGGGACCTGGGGCGCGCTGGCGATGATCGGCTTTGTGCTGACCTCGGCGGCGTTCATCCTGATGTTCTGGCTGTTGCCACGGGTCGGGGCGACCACGGCGTCCACGATCACCTTTGTCGCGCCGATTTCGGCGGTGCTGTTGGGGGTCTGGCTGCTGGGCGAACATATCGGCGCACCGCACCTGATGGGCATGGCCGCGATCTTTTGCGGATTGCTGTTGATCGACGGGCGCGTGCTGCGGTTGGGGCGGCGTGATCCGTCGAAGGCCGGTTGATCATCAACCAGATGGTTGAATATCGGATTTGCCCCCCAAATGCGCGAACCCCCCGCGATCCGATCAAGGCGTGCAAATAAATTCCATGAATAACAATGCTTTACCGGCCTCGCGCGCCGCTTGACTCTGTGCCCCGCTCTGCCTAGGTTCCCGGCAAATGTCCAAGGGGGCTTTGCCTATGGTCGATCCGGTTGAAAAAGAGCGTCTTAAACAGCTCGAAGATCGGATTGCGGCGGCAAAAGCGGCGCAAAACAGCGGCAAACCCCATCAGGACGAACATTATTCCCAGGCAAATATGGCCTGGCGGATGGTGATAGAGCTGGTGGCCGGTCTTGGGATCGGCTTTGGCATCGGATACGGGCTGGATATCCTGTTTGGAACCCTGCCCATCTTTCTGGTGCTTTTCGTATTTCTGGGCCTGGCGGCCGGCGTCAAGACGATGATGCGCACCGCCCAAGAGGTTCAGCGCAAACAGACGGCCGATCAGGCCGAAGACAAAGGGGACTGAGCCTTGGCAGACGACGCACACGCTGGTGGTGGTATTCAAATTCACCCGATGGATCAGTTCATTCCCAAGCCGCTGTTCGGCGGGGATGTGATCAACTGGTACACGCCCACAACCGTGACGCTGTGGATGGCGCTGGCGGTTCTGTGTGTGATCCTGCTGCTGGTTCTGGGCACACGCGGCCGCGCAATCGTTCCCACCCGCGTTCAGTCGATCGCCGAACTGGCCTATGGTTTCGTCTACAAGATGGTCGAAGATGTGGCCGGCAAGGATGCCGTCAAATTCTTCCCCTACATCATGACGCTGTTCATGTTCATCCTCTTTGCCAACTTCCTTGGCCTGCTGCCGATGAGCTTTGCAACAACCTCGCATATCGCCGTGACGGCGGTGCTGGCAGCGCTGGTGTTCGTCACCGTGACCGTGGTGGGTTTCGTCAAGAACGGCGCCGGGTTCCTGGGGCTGTTCTGGGTGTCCTCGGCCCCGCTGCCGCTGCGCCCGATCCTTGCGATCATCGAGCTGATCTCGTACTTCGTGCGCCCCGTCAGCCACTCTATCCGTCTTGCGGGTAACGTCATGGCCGGTCACGCGGTGATCAAAGTGTTCGCCGGTTTCGCCGGTGCGCTGGGCCTGTTCAGCTTTATCCCGATCTTTGCCATCACCGCAGTCTACGCGCTTGAGGTGCTGGTGGCCTTCATTCAGGCCTATGTCTTCACAATCCTGACCTGTGTTTATCTCAAGGATGCGCTGCATCCGTCGCACTAGGTCAGTCACGAACCCTATCTACAACTTCCAACTGTAAGGAGAATTCTCAATGGAAGGTGAACTCGCACACATCGGCGCAGGCCTGGCAGCAATCGGTTCCGGCGCAGCCGCAATCGGTGTGGGTAACGTTGCCGGCAACTTCCTGTCGGGTGCCCTGCGCAACCCGTCGGCGGCTGGCGACCAGACTGCTACGCTCTTCATCGGTATCGCGTTCGCAGAAGCGCTGGGGATCTTCTCGTTCCTCGTTGCCCTTCTGCTGATGTTCGCCGTTTAATCCTTCAAACCGATCCTTACGGTCGGGTGGGTCCCTTCATGGGCCCACCCGGGTAGTAAACGAGGTTTCTGGAGGACGACATGGCAACCGAAACGCACGACGCAACCGGTCACGGTGCCGAGGCCGCAGCAGGCCACGGAACCGAAGCTGTCGGCATGCCGCAGCTTGATTTTTCGACCTTTCCGAACCAGATTTTCTGGCTTCTGGTCACGCTTGTCGTGATCTATTTTGTTCTGTCCCGGGTCGCTTTGCCGCGTATCGGGGCTGTTCTGGCGGAACGTCAGGGGACAATCACCAACGATATCGCTGCCGCCGAAGATCTGAAGCAAAAGGCCGTCGAGGCTGAAGAGGCTTACAATCAGGCGCTGGCGGATGCCCGTGCCGAGGCGCAGAAGATCATTGCCGAAACCAAGGCAGAGATTCAGGGCGAACTGGACGAAGCCTCGGCCAAGGCCGATGCCGAGATTGCCGCCCAGACCGCGGAATCGGAAGCCAAGATTTCCGAGATTCGCGATGGCGCAATGGCCAGCGTGTCCGAGGTCGCCAAAGACACCGCCGCCGAGATTGTCAGCGCGTTGGGCCAGTCGGCCGATGCAAAGGCGATCACCGCGGCAGTCACCGCACGGCTGAAAGGATAAGGCAGATGAAAAAACTGACAGTTCTTTTCGGCCTGCTGGCCAGCCCCGCGCTGGCGGCAAGCGGTCCGTTCTTTTCGATGGGCAATACCGACTTTGTCGTGTTGCTGGCCTTCCTTCTGTTTGTCGGCGTCCTGATTTATTTCAAGGTGCCCGGCATGCTGGGTGGAATGCTGGACAAACGCGCCGATGGTATCCGGTCCGATCTGGACGAGGCGCGCGCCCTGCGCGAAGAGGCCCAGACCATTCTGGCCTCGTTCGAACGCAAGCAGCGCGAAGTTCAGGAACAATCTGAACGGATCATCGCCCACGCCAAGGAAGAGGCCCAGATCGTCGCCGATCAGGCCAAGCAGGATCTGACCGCCTCGATCGCGCGCCGTCTGGCGACGGCCAAGGATCAGATCGCATCCGCCGAAGCGTCGGCCGTCAAAGAGGTGCGCGACACCGCCGTGTCGGTGGCCGTGGCCGCCGCCGGGGATGTCATCACCAAACAGATGTCTGCCGCCAACGGCAACAGCCTGATTGACGACGCGATTGCGCAGGTTGAAACCAAGCTGCACTGATCCGCGACGCATGTAAGACTTTAAAGAACCCGGGCCATTGGTCCGGGTTCTTTAATATAAACGTGCAAGTTTTGCGTAAAACGGCCTAGCGGATATTTTCCAACAGGGCATCGCGCAGGCTGCAATCCGTCACCACATCCCGCCCGCATTCCCGTGGTTCCAGATCGCGGGTCAGGCACAGCCGTGCCTCTTGTATCCGACGTGATTTACAGGTGATCGTCAGCATGTCCTCGGTCCAGTCGGGGTTGGCCTTCAGGAACGCCTCTTCCACCACCTCGGCGGGCAGTCTGACGGGCTGATCCAGCTTGCGAAACACCGCAGGGCGGGTCACCGCCTGATAAGCTTTGCGCGCGGTGTCAAAGTATTCGGTTGCGCTAAGCCCCGAACAACGCCCGTGTTTTTTCCACTGATACCACGCCAGCCCCGAGGTCCCCATGATGTCCGCCATCGCCTTTGTCTGGCGGCGGGACGGGTCGCGGTGGGTGGTCCGGCAATGGCTGGGCCAGCCCTGTTCATATTGCGGCCACAGCCCGTGCAGCGCCCAGCCAAGGTCCCGTGCCGGGTCGCATTGCGGCGACCGGCGGGCATCGCCCTCCAGCGCGCACCATGTGGGCGACCAGCTCAGCGACAGCACGTAATAGTCAAAGCTGCCCGCCTGCTCGCCCTCGGCCCGCACCAACCCCGCACTCAACATCACAATCAGCAACCAGCGCATTTTCTCTTTTCTCCGCCGCAATGGGTGACTATATACAGGTCGAACTCTTCCTGAAAACGAAGACCAGGTCCAGCCGGACCAGCCGTTTTCCCGGCACAGGAGAGATGTATTTGAAGGAGCGATCTGATGGCCAAACCGATCATGGCAAAGGCAACCGCCGTCTGGCTGGTGGACAACACGACACTGACGTTCAAACAGGTCGCGGATTTCTGCGAGTTGCATGAGCTGGAGGTGCAGGGCATTGCCGATGGCGATGTGGCGGCAGGTGTCAAAGGGTTCGACCCGGTGACCAACAACCAGCTGACACAGGATGAGATCGACAAGGCCGAGGCCGACCCGCTGTACAAGCTGAAGCTGAAATTCAACGCCGCCGCCGTGGGCGAGGAAAAGCGCCGTGGCCCGCGCTATACGCCGCTGTCCAAACGTCAGGACCGCCCGGCGTCGATCCTGTGGCTGGTCAAGTTCCACCCCGAACTCAGCGACGGTCAAATCTCGAAACTGGTGGGCACCACCAAGCCGACGATTCAGGCGATCCGCGAACGGACCCATTGGAACATTTCCAACATTCAGCCGATTGATCCGGTGGCTTTGGGCCTGTGCAAACAGTCCGAACTGGATGCCGCCGTTCAGAAAGCCGCCGCCAAGAAAGCCGCCGATGGTGCGGTCATGTCGGATGACGAACGGCGCAAGCTGGTGTCGACCGAACAGTCGCTGGACCTGAACCCAGAACCCAAGATCCCGACCGCGATTTCCGGGCTTGAGACATTCTCGCTGTCTGACAATGCGGATGATGAAAAAGAGGACGATCTGCCCGACGCGGACAGCTTTTTCAACCTGCCCGAAGACGGTGCTGACGAAGACGAACAGCCCTGATCAAGGGCACCCGGAAAGATCTGAAACCCGGCGCATGCGCCGGGTTTTTTGTTGCCTTGCTTACAGCCGAATGCGGAACCGGGCGAACCCGTCCGGTCCATCGCCCGCGGGTTCAATGGATACGCCGGGGACACTGTCGGCATAGCCTGCGGCCTTGGGGCCGGTGTCGAACAGCACGCTGGTGCCGGGCAGGGGTTTGAAGGTCCAGTTGGCATCGGCGCGCGGGTTGATCGTGCCCTCTTCGACGATATAGCGCACGATGACGTCGCGGTTGGTGTCAGGCCCTTCGAAGATGGTCGTGTCGCCCATCGCGCCGGGGAAATCTCCGCCGCCGCCCGCGCGGTAGTTGTTGGTGGCGATCACGAATTCCATGTCATCGGTGACCGGCTGACCGTCATGGGTCAGGTTGACGATGCGGCTGGCATCGGGGTTCAGCGGTTCGCCCTTGGGGCCGAAACGGGACGGCTGGCTGAGGTCGATCTGATATTGCACCCCGTCGATCACATCGAAGTTGTAGCTGGGAAAATCCGGGTTCAGCAGCACCTGATCGGCCTGCCCCGGTGTGATCTGATTGAACATCCCGGCGGAACGTTCCAGCCAGCCTTTCAACTGGGCGCCGGTTACCCGAACCGCGCGCGCGGTATTGGGGTAAAGGTACAGATCGGCCACGTTCTTGATCGCCACATCGCCGGCGGGCACATCGGTGTAATATTCGGGCCCGCCACGCCCCCCGGCCTTGAACGGGGCGGCGGCCGACAGGATCGGCAGGCCTTCGTGTTCGGTGCCTTTCAGCATTTGCGCGATGTACCATTTCTGCGCAATCGACACGATCTGGACCGACGGGTCATCCGCCACCAGCGCGAAATAGCTGTGCAGCGGCGCCAAGGTCTTGCCGACGGGGCGCCGGATATAGGCCAGCGTTTCTTCGTGATCCCTGGCGACGGCGGCCAATATCTCGGGCTGGCTGTCGACCAAAGCGCTGACCGAGCGATCCTCGTTCCGTTTTGAAATCGGCCGCACCTCAGAGCTGTGCGAAATCACGCGCCATTCACCGCCCGATTGTTCCAGCAACAGGTCGATCAGCCCCAGATGCGACCCCCAGAACCCGCCCATGACGGCGGGTTTGCCGTGCAATGTTCCCTTTTCATGATCAACCGCGGCGAAGCCTTCGTAGCGGGGGCCGGGGAAATCCAGATGGCTGTGGCCGGTCAAAATCGCATCGATCCCGTCGATCGCGGCCAGCGGGACCGAGGCGTTCTCCATCCCGTCGGTGGCCTCGGCGGCACCGATCCCCGAATGGCTGAGCGCGATGATGATATCGGCGCCTTCCTCTTTCATCTGGGGCACATAGGCGCGGGCGGTTTCGACGATATCGCGGGCCTGAACCTTGCCTTCCAGATGCCGACGGTCCCAGTTCATGATCTGGGGCGGCACAAAACCGATCAGCCCGATCTTGATCGGCAGCGATTGCCCGCTGCCGTCGGTCACGGTCCGCGTCAGGATGGTATAGGGTTTCAGCAGGGTCACGTCCTGAACCGGGCTGCTGCCCCGTTCCTTGATCACATTGGCCGAAACGATCGGAAAATCGGCCCTGGCCAAGGATTTCAACAGGAAATCAAGGCCATAGTTGAATTCGTGGTTGCCCAGCGTCGAGGCGTCAAAGCCCACCGCATTCATCGCGGATATGATCGGGTGAAGATCGCCCTCTTTCATGCCGCGTTCATAGGCGATGTAATCCCCCATCGGATTGCCCTGAAGAAAATCACCATTGTCCAGCAGGATCGAGTTGCGCGCCTCGGCGCGAACGTCCGCGATATGGCTGGCAGTGCGGGCCAGGCCAACCGTGTCGATCGGGCGATCCGAATAATAGTCATACGGAAAGACATGTACGTGAAGGTCGGTTGTTTCCATGATGCGCAGGTGGGCCTGAAATGAGGCGGCCCTGGCGGAAAAGGGATGAAGTGCGATCAAGGATGTCCCCGCTGCGGTGCCGGTCAGAAAATCCCGGCGATTCAAATTCCAACGACTGCGGTGTGTCATCTGTCTGCTCCTAATACGGGAAGGGTACTGGCACTATGACACGGAAGGAGCAAAAAAAGACACCCAAGTCAGCCTTACAGGAGCCAGCGAACCGCGTCGCCTCGTTAATCGCCTTATGGGCGATTTTTTTCGACATTGCTCACTTTTTAGTGACGTGGCACAGATCGGTCTGGCAGGGAGAATATGCATGCGACTGGCAGAACAGGTTACATTCGGCGGCTCGGGGCTGGAGCGTGCGGCGCATCTGCGCGGCGATGCCGCGGCCTTGGCAGAGCTTTGGGCGACAGCCGGAACCGGGGTTCTGCCGGTATGGCGGGGCAAACCGTTGTTCGAGGGCGAACACAGATCTGTCCTTGGTTGGTTGCCACCCTCGGACCCTTTGGTCAAAGCGCGGCTGTCAAACGCGGTGTTTCTGGGGCTGGACGACGGGCGGGCCCGGTTCGCGGTTGACCTGTCCGATTGGGAACCAGAGGTCGTGCCTGACACGCTGAACAGTTTTGTCGACCCGTCGGAACAGCACCACCCGGACCTGCCCGAGACATTGGTCTTTGCCGAATTGCGGCGGTTGATGACGGTGATCAATTCCCGCGACGCCGAACTGGCCGCCACCGCCAAGGCGCTGATCGGATGGCAGCGCAGCCACCGGTTCTGCGCGCTTTGCGGCGCCGAAAGCGTGATGACGCAGGCGGGCTGGCAACGCGATTGCCCGGTCTGCGATGGCAAACATTTCCCGCGGACCGACCCGGTGGTGATCATGCTGATCACCCATGGCAATTCGGTTTTGCTGGGGCGTTCCCCGGGATGGCCCGAGGGGATGTATTCACTGTTGGCGGGGTTCGTCGAACCGGGCGAAACGATCGAAGCCGCCGTGCGTCGCGAAGTTTTCGAAGAGGCGGGAATCACCGTGGGCGAGGTCAGCTATCTTGCCTCGCAGCCGTGGCCGTTCCCGTCGTCCCTGATGATCGGATGCCGGGGCACGGCCACATCCCGCGACATTACCATCGATCCGGTCGAAATCGAGGACGCCATATGGGTCAGCCGGGAAGAGCTGTTGTCGATATTCGCGGGCGAGCATCACCATATCCTGCCCGCACGAAAAGGTGCGATTGCGCAGTTTTTGATGTCAAATTGGCTTGCAGACCGTTTAAATTAACGCGAAAAGGCAAAACAACCTAAGGTTGAAGGCGCAAAGCAACAAAGCAACGGGACTCATGAAGTTTTCAGCACGAGAAGATATCGCAGCACCCATCGGAACGGTTTTTGAATCCCTGTCGGAATTCGAAAGCTTCGAACGTGCCGCATTGCGTCGCGGGGCCGAGGTGACGCGGACCGACAACCTTGGGGCGCCGGCGCCCGGGATGACGTGGAAAACACGCTTTCCTTTCCGGGGACGGACGCGCCATCTGACGGCGGAACTGGTGCGATACGACCGGCCCGAAGTGATGGAGGTCAGATCGCAAAGCACCGGGTTGTTCGGCACCCTGACCATTGATCTGGTTCAACTGTCGCCGCGCCAGACCCGGATGCACCTGCATCTGGATATCCGGCCGCGAACCTTCGGGGCACGGGTGTTCCTGCAATCGCTGCGGCTGGCGAAATCAACACTGACCCGCAATTTCAAGATGGGTGTCAGCAAATTCGCCCGGTCCATCGAAGCGCGGCCCGGCGCCTGATCCTCAGCGCCGTTTCGGATCGGCCGGATAGACGCCAAGCAACGCCACCTGCGATGTGAAATAATCCAGCTCTTCCAGCGCAAGCTGGACGTTGCGGTCATCGGGGTGGCCTTCGATATCGGCGTAGAACTGCGTCGCGGTGAAGGACCCGTCGACCATATAGCTTTCCAGTTTGGTCATGTTCACGCCATTGGTGGCGAACCCGCCCATGGCTTTGTACAGCGCGGCGGGGATGTTGCGCACGCGGAAGACGAAACTGGTCATCATGCCCGCGCTGCCCCGGCGTTTCAGGTCCATATCGCGCGCCATGACCAGAAACCGCGTGGTGTTCTTGTCGTGGTCTTCGATGTGATGCGCCAGCACGTTCAGCCCGTAAATCTCGCCCGCCAGTTCCGAGGCAAGCGCCCCTTGGGTCGGGTCATTGAGTTCGGCCACATGCAGGGCGGACCCGGCGGTATCGGCGCCGGTCACCGCATCAATGTCATGTTCGCGCAGGAAGCTGCGGCATTGCCCCAACAGCACCGTATGGCTTTGCGCGGATTTGATGTCGGACAGTTGCGCGCCTTTGACCCCCAGCAGATTGATATGCACCCGCACGAAGGCCTCTTCGATGATATGCAGGCCCGAATCCGGCAACAGCCGGTGAATATCGGCGACCCGGCCATAGGTCGAATTTTCGACCGGCAGCATGGCCAGTTCGGCATCGCCCTTGCGCACCGCCTCGATCGTATCCTCGAAGGTCCGGCAGGGCAGGGCCTCCATGTCGGGATAGGATTCGTGGCAGGCTTGGTGAGAGTATGCGCCGGGTTCCCCCTGAAAGGCGATTCTTGCGGTCATGGGCCGTCCTAAGTCACTTCTGCGCCACAATGGCATTTCGCCGCGCTAACTACACCTTGCATATTGGGGATGGAAGCGCGTAGATACCCGCCAAATCGGTACGGGATGGAACCGCGACATGTTCGACACAATGACCTTCACTAAAATCGTTGGTGGCGTCTGCGGCGCGCTGCTGATATTTCTTCTGGGTAAATGGGCGGCAGAGACGCTGTACCATACCGGCGGCGGGCACGGCGACGAGCACGC
Organism: uncultured Paracoccaceae bacterium; assembly: GCA_947500775.1. Classification (GTDB taxonomy): domain Bacteria; phylum Pseudomonadota; class Alphaproteobacteria; order Rhodobacterales; family Rhodobacteraceae; genus CANMTD01. The sequence goes on along the minus strand of CANMTD010000004.1, from coordinate 144,989 downwards.
CCAGGGCTATGTCATCGAAACCGGCGGCGATGAACCCGCCGAGGAAGCTGTCGAAGTGGCCTTTGCCGATGTGCTTGCCACAGCCGACGCAGGCAAGGGCGCAAAGGTCTTTGGCAAATGCAAGGCCTGCCACAAACTGGAAGACGGCGCCAACAGCACAGGCCCTTATCTGTTCGGTGTGGTTGATCGCCCGGTGGGCACGGCCGCAGGCTTCACCAGCTATTCCGGCGCTTTGGAGGCGGTGGCCGAGGTTTGGACCGCCGAAACCCTGAACGAATTCCTGGCCAGCCCCAAAGGCTATGCGCCGGGCACGACGATGACGTTCTCGGGGCTGAAGAAAATCGAAGATCGCGCGAACCTGATCGCCTATCTTGCGACGAACGGCGGCTGAGGTCGCAAAATATCAAGATATGGAAGGCCGCCCTTTGAGGCGGCCTTTTTGTTGGGCAGATCATCGCACGATCACGGAAACTCAACTTGAATAGTCGACAAAGGCAACTTTAGCTTAAATATATAGATAAGAACGCCTGACCGCTGATCTGGAGGAACCGAATGAATCACCCCCGCACCCCGTACGCCGTGGCCCTGCGCCGGACATCACGATCAGGCCTGCGCCTGACACTGACCGGGGTTGTCGTTCTGGGCATGCTGATTCTGGGGGCGTTACAGGCGGTGGCCGAGGAAACGATCATAAAGTCCTACGCCTATTCGGACTTTGGCACGGTCAAATACCCCGAAGATTTCAAATATCTGGACTATGTGAACCCCGAGGCGCCCAAGGGCGGTGAAATCGCGATCTGGGCCGAAGGGACGTTTGACAATTTTTCCCCGATTTCCCGTAAGGGCCGTTCCGGCGCGCTGGCGCTGACGCTGATGGTCGAACGGCTGATGACATCGACGGCGGATGATGCGGGGTCGGACTATGGGTTGATTGCCGAAAGTCTGGAATATCCCGAAAGCAAGGATTGGGTCATTTTCAACCTGCGCCCCGAGGCGCGGTTCACCAATGGCACCCCGGTCACGGCCGAAGATGTCAAATTCACCTTCGATCTGTTGCTGGAACAGGCCTATGTCGATTACCGGATCGCGATCAGCAAACTGGTCGAAAAGGCCGAGGTGCTTGGCCCGCACCGGGTGAAATTCACCTTTCAGCCGGATGTACCGCGCGACGGGCTGATTTCGCAGATGGGATCGAATCCGGTGATGTCGAAAGCCTGGTTCGAAGAAAACGGCATGCGTCTGGACGAGGCCAGCCTGACCCCCATCATGGGAACCGGCCCTTATGTTCTGGACAGCTATGATATCAACCGGCGCATCGTGTACCGGCGCGACCCGAACTATTGGGGGAACGATCTGCCGATCAATCAGGGGCGGAACAATTTCGACAATATCCGGGTTGAATATTTCACCGACAATACCGCAGCACTTGAGGGGTTCAAAAGCGGCGAATACACGGTGCGGATCGAAGGCAGCTCAAAAACCTGGGCAACCGGGTATGACTTTCCGCTGGTCGATAAAGGTCTGGTGAAAAAGACCGAACTGCCCAACGGCTATCTGCCGTCCAACACCGGGTTCGTGTTCAACCTGCTGAAAGAGAAATTTCAGGATATCCGCGTCCGCGAGGCGGTATCATTGATGTATAATTTCGAATGGACCAATCAGACGCTGCAATATGGTCTGTTTGAACAGCGCAATTCATATTGGCAGAACAGCGATCTGGCGGCGGAGGGCGTGCCCGAAGGCGCCGAGCTGGAACTGCTTCAGTCCCTGGGCGATCTGATCGATCCCGCCTTGCTAAGCGAACCGCCCGTGGTGGCCCATACATCCGGCAAACGCCAGTTGGATCGCCGCAATCTGCGCAAGGCTGACGCTTTGCTGGCCGCGGCGGGCTGGCTGCCGGGTGATGACGGTATCCGCCGCAATGCCGCGGGCGAGATTCTGTCGCTGGAATTCCTGACCGACGATGCCGAGATTGAACGCATCGCGACCCCCTTTATCGCCAATCTGAATGCCGTCGGCATCAAGGCGACCCTGAACCGGGTGGACCCGTCGCAATACACCAACCGCGAACGCGCCAAGGATTTCGACATGATCGCCGATGGCTATGCGACCAATCTGGTGCCGGGGCTGGGTATGGTTCAGCGGTTCGGGTCCGAAGATGCCAAGGACAGCCATTTCAACCCGGCCAGTTTCGCCAACAAGGCCGCCGATATCCTGATCGCCAAGCTGGTGTCCGCCGATAAACGCGAAGATTTCCAGACTGCGACCAAAGCCCTGGACAGGTTGCTGCGGGCCGAACGCCTGATGATCCCGACATGGTATAAATCGAACCATTGGGTGGCCTATTTCGACCAATACGAATACCCCGAAGTTCTGCCGCCTTATGACTTGGGCTATCTGGATTTCTGGTGGTATAACGCCGAAAAAGCAGAAAAACTAAAGGCCGCAGGGGCCCTTAGATAACAAAGGCAGAACGCGGTATATGGGCGCCTATATCCTCCGGCGGTTGTTGCTGATCATTCCCACGCTTCTGGGAATGATGATCATCAATTTCTCGCTGACCCAATTTGTCCCCGGTGGACCGATCGAACAGATCATCGCGCAGATCGAAGGCGGCGGTGACGTTTTCGAAGGGTTCGCAGGTGGCGGCGCCGACGCGCCGCAAGTGGCCAGCGGGGATGAAAAATATCTGGGCGCGCGCGGATTGCCGCCCGAATTCATTGCCGAGCTGGAAAAGGAATTCGGGTTCGACAAACCGCCGCTTCAGCGGTTCCTGATCATGATGGGCAACTATCTGACCTTCGATTTCGGCGAAAGCTATTTCCGGTCGGTCAGTGTGGTCGATCTGATCATCGAAAAAATGCCGGTCTCGATCACGCTGGGGCTGTGGTCGACGCTGATCGCCTATCTGATCTCGATCCCCTTGGGTATTCGCAAGGCGGTCAAGGACGGGTCGCCGTTCGACACATGGACCAGCGGCGCGATCATCGTGGGCTATGCCATTCCGGGGTTCCTGTTCGCGGTGCTGTTGCTGGTGCTGTTCGCGGGGGGATCTTATGTGAAATGGTTCCCGCTGCGCGGCCTGACCTCGGACAACTGGGATCAGCTAAGCATGCTGGGCAAGATCGCCGATTATTTCTGGCATATCACCCTGCCGGTCCTGGCCTCGACCATATCCAGCTTTGCCACGCTGACGCTGCTGACCAAGAACTCGTTCATGGACGAGATCAAGAAGCAATATGTGATCACCGCGCATGCCAAGGGGCTGAGCGAAAGCGCGGTGCTGTATGGCCATGTGTTCCGCAACGCGATGCTGATCATCATCGCAGGATTTCCGGGCCTGTTCATCGCAGTCTTCTTTGGTGGGTCGATCATTATCGAAACGATCTTTTCGCTGGATGGGCTGGGGCGCATGGGGTTCGAGGCTGCGGTTGCGCGGGATTATCCGATCATCTTTGCCACGCTGTTTGTGTTCGGCCTGATGTCTTTGCTGATCAATCTGCTGTCCGATCTGATGTATGTGCTGGTCGATCCCCGCATCGATTTCGCCAGCCGGGAGTCCTGAGCCATGTTCAAGCTTTCGGCCCTGAACCAGCGCCGCCTGCGCAATTTCAAAAACAACCGCCGGGCCTATTGGTCGCTGGTCATCTTTTCGGTGCTGTTCGGCTTGTCCCTGTTTGCCGAGGTGCTGGCCAACAACAAACCGATCTACGTCCGCTATCAGGGCGAAAGCTTTGTGCCGATCTACCGGTTTTATCCCGAAACCGCCTTTGGCGGAGATTTCAGGACCGAGGCCGATTACAGCCAGCCAGAGGTACAGTGCCTGATCATCTCGGGCGGGTTGGAAGAGTGTTTTGACGATCCCGAGGGCGTGCTGGAAGATGCCGCCGACGGCGACGTGGCGGGGCAGGCGATCAACAAGGGCTATATCCTGATGCCGCCCATTCCCTATAGCTTTGACAATGCCAATGATCTGGGGGGCAAACCGGCGCCATCGGCCCCTGACGGGCAGCATTGGCTGGGCACCGACGATACCTCGCGCGATGTGCTGGCGCGGGTGATTTACGGGTTCCGCCTGTCGATCATGTTCACCTTTCTGGTGACCACGGCGGCCACGATCATCGGCATCGCGGCGGGCGCGGTACAGGGGTATTTCGGCGGCTGGGTCGATCTGGTGTTCCAGCGCATCATCGAGATTTGGGGATCAACGCCGCAGCTTTACGTCATCATCATCCTGTTTGCGATCCTGGGGCGCAGTTTCTGGCTGTTGGTGGCTTTGATGATCCTGTTCGGCTGGACCAGCCTTGTGGGGGTGGTGCGCGCGGAATTCCTGCGCGCGCGCAATTTCGAATACGTCCGCGCGGCCCGCGCCCTGGGGGTGTCGGACCGGGTGATCATGTTCCGGCACATGTTGCCCAATGCGATGGTGGCCACATTGACCATGCTGCCCTTCATCATCACCGGCACCATCGGCACGCTGGCCAGTCTGGATTTTCTGGGCTTCGGCCTGCCTTCATCGGCGCCCAGCCTGGGCGAGATGACCCTGCAGGCGAAACAGAACCTTCAGGCGCCCTGGCTGGCCTTTACCGCGTTTTTCACCTTTGCCATCATGCTGTCGCTGCTGGTCTTCATCTTTGAAGGCGTGCGCGATGCCTTTGACCCCAGAAAGACTTTTCAATGAGCGGAGTGCTTGAGGTCAAGGACCTGCTTGTCAGCTTTCGGCAGGACGGCAAGGATCACGTCGCGGTGCGCAATGTGTCGTTCACCGTGGGCAAGGGCGAAACCGTGGCCCTGGTTGGCGAAAGCGGATCGGGCAAATCGGTGACGGCGCTAAGCTCGGTATCGCTGTTGCCCGACAGCGCCACGATCAGCGGTTCGATCACCTATAACGGCCAACAGATGGTCGGGGCGGACAAGGCGCTGCTGCGCAAGGTGCGCGGCAATGACATCAGTTTCATCTTTCAGGAACCGATGACCTCGCTCAACCCGCTGCACACGCTGGAAAAGCAACTGGCCGAAAGCCTGCGGTTGCATCAGGGGCTAAGCGGGTCCGCCGCGCGCGCGCGCATTCTGGAACTGTTGCACAAGGTCGGCATCCGCGATCCCGAAAGCCGGTTGAACGCCTATCCGCACCAGTTGTCGGGCGGGCAGCGGCAGCGGGTGATGATCGCCATGGCGCTGGCCAACGGCCCCGATCTGCTGATCGCGGATGAACCGACGACCGCGCTGGATGTGACCATTCAGGCGCAGATCCTGACCCTGCTGGCCGATCTGAAACGCGAAGAGGACATGAGCCTTCTGTTCATCACCCATGATCTGGCGATCGTGCGCAAATTCGCCGACCGGGTCTGTGTGATGAAGGATGGCGAGATTGTCGAAACCGGCCCCGCGGCCGAGGTATTCGCCAATCCGCAGCATCCTTATACAAAGATGCTGCTGGCCGCCGACCCGTCCGGCACCCCCGATCCCGTGCCCCCGACCGCACCTGAAATCGTCCGTACCGAAGGCCTGCGCGTCTGGTTCCCCATTCATCGCGGGCTGATGCGCAACGTGGTGGGGCACGTCAAGGCGGTGAACGACGCCAGCATTTCGGTGCGGGCCGGGGAAACGCTGGGGATTGTCGGGGAAAGCGGATCGGGCAAGACCACGCTGGCGCTGGCGATCATGCGGCTGATTTCGTCCAAGGGCGGCATTTTTGTCGACGGCGAGGATGTGCAGGGCTGGAATTCGCGCGCGCTGCGCCCGCTGCGTCGGGATATGCAGATCGTGTTCCAGGACCCTTACGGATCGCTGTCGCCGCGGATGACGGTGGGGCAGATCGTGGCCGAAGGGCTGGGCGTGCATGGGGTGGAACCGGGGCAGGACAAGAACCGGATGGTGGCCGATATCCTGACCGAGGTCGGGCTGGACCCGTCGATGATGTCGCGCTATCCGCATGAATTTTCCGGCGGACAGCGACAGCGGATCGCCATCGCCCGCGCGATGATCCTGCGCCCCAAGCTGGTGGTGCTGGACGAACCGACATCGGCGCTGGACATGACCGTGCAGGTGCAGATTGTCGACCTGCTGCGCCGCCTGCAGAAACGGTACAAACTGGCCTATCTGTTCATCAGCCACGATCTGAAGGTCGTGCGCGCGCTGAGCCATAAGGTCATCGTGATGAAGCAGGGCGATATCGTCGAGGCCGGGACCAGTGCCGCGATCTTTGATGCGCCCGAACAGCCCTATACCCGCACCCTGATGGAGGCGGCCTTTGATCTGGCGCCGGGGGATGCTGCGGTGCAAAGCGATTGACGCGCAGCCCGAATCCGCCCTTAACTGGCGGCATTTGACGGAGAGATTTTGTGCGTATCCTGTTTGTACATCAGAATTTTCCGGGCCAGTTTCTGCATCTTGCCCCGGCGCTGAAAGAAAAAGGGCATGAGGTTCATGTCCTGACCGCGCAGGAAAACCAACGTTCCTTTCCCTTCGGCAACATGCGGTACAAATACAAACCGCCCGAGGTGGGCGGCCTGACCCGCAGCTTTATCGTGAATGCCGAACGGGGGGCCACCGTGGCACGCGTGGCGTCGGTGATGCGGGCGCGGCACAACTATGTGCCCGATGTCATCTTTGGCCACTATGGCTGGGGTGAAACCATGTTTCTGAAAGAGGTCTGGCCAGAAGCGCGGCTGTTGTCCTATGCCGAGTTTTTCTATCGCCCCGAAGGGCTGGACGCCGGGTTCGACCCCGAATTTTCCAAGCTTGATCTGGACCGCCGCCTGCGTCTGGTGGCACAGCAGCCGCATCTGCGCCATGCGCTGGGGGTGGCGAATGCGGTTATTGCGCCGACCGTCTGGCAGGCGTCGATGTTGCCGCGCGAATATCGTGACAAGCTGTCGGTGGTTCATGACGGGATCAACACTGAAAAACTGACGCCCGACCCGCAGGCGTCTTTTCAGGTACCCGACAGCACCCTGACCCTGACGGCGGGGGACGAGGTTCTGACCTTTGTGAACCGCAATCTTGAACCCCATCGCGGCTATCACATCTTCATGCGCGCCCTGCCGGCGGTTCTGGCGGCGCGGCCAAACGCGCAGGTGGTGATCGTGGGCGCGGATCAGCGCGGCTATGGGGCCGTGCCTGCGGATGGCCGCAGCTGGAAAGAGATTTTCCTGTCAGAGGTCGCCGACCGGATCGATCAAAGCCGGGTCCATTTCACCGGGCGGCTGCCCTATGAAAGCTATTGCAACCTGATGCGGGTCAGCCGGGTTCATGCCTATCTGAGCTATCCGTTCGTGCTGTCGTGGTCGATGCTGGAGGCGATGAGCATGGGCGCCCATGTGGTCGGATCGCGCACCGCGCCGGTGCAAGAGGTGATCACCCACGGCGAAAACGGCCAATTGGTCAATTTTTTCGATGTCGATGGCTGGTCAAACACCCTGATCGACGGGCTGGCCAATCCTGCCGCCCATGACGGTCTGCGCGCGGCGGCGCGGCGGACCGTGATCGACCGCTATGACCTGAAAACCAAATGCCTGCCGCGCATGATCGAATTTGTGGAAACCGCCGGAACCTGACGTTCAGATCGCGTGGCTGTGCCCGGCCTTGGTCTGGTCATAGGCATCGAACGCGCGCGCGATCATACGGGTCAGCGGACGACCGTCCGGCACGATGGTAAAGGCGCTGTCGGTGATCTCGATCATGCCGGGAAAGGCGGCGGCGGCCTTGCGGAACATCGCCTGCAGGTCGGTATCCGATATGCCAAAGCGCTCCGTGATCTCGGCCACATCAATGCGGAAATCGCACATCAGCGCCTCAATCAAACGAGCGATCAGCGTGTCATTCCCGGTATAGGCATGGCCGCGCCCGGTGGCGAAGGATCCGGCACGGATATGCTTGGTATAATCCGAGGTGGCCGAGGCATTCTGCGCATAGCCTTGCGGGAACCGCGATATCGACGAGGCCCCCAGCCCGATCAACGTGTCCGACGCATCATCGGTATAGCCCTGAAAATTGCGCCGCAGCCGCCCGGCGCGTTGCGCAATGTCCAATCCATCCCCTGTGCGGGCAAAGTGGTCGATTCCGATTTCGTGATAACCGTCCCAGGTAAACAGGTTTCGCGCCGTTTCAAACAGGGCCAGCCGATCCTGCGGTGTGGGCAGGGCATCCGACGGGATCATCTGTTGCCGCTTGGCCATCCACGGCACATGGGCGTAACCATAAAGCGCAACCCGGTCCGGCGACAGCGACAGCAGCTTTTGCACGCTTTCGGAAATCCGTTCCTTGGTCTGATAGGGCAGCCCGAACAGGATATCGGCGTTCAGGCTGGATACCCCCCGCGCGCGGATCATGTCGACCGCGTCGCGCGTGACCTCGTAGCTTTGGATGCGTCCGATGATGGATTGAATCTCGGGATTGAAATCCTGAACCCCGATCGAGGCGCGGTTCATCCCGGCGGCGGCAAGGGCGTCCAGTCTGGGTTCGTCGATCTCATTGGGGTCGATCTCGACCGAAAACTCGGCGTCCTCGCCCAGAGGAACCACATCAAAAATCGCATCGGCAAGCTCTGTCATCATCTCGGGTGACAACAGGGTTGGCGTTCCGCCGCCCCAATGCAGCCGCGACAAGGTGACGCCCTGCGGCAGGATCGCGCCCAATAGCGCAATCTCGGCCTTCAACGTGTCCAGATAGGCCCGCACGGGCGCGTCCGACTGGGTGCCTTGGGTCCGACAGGCACAGAACCAGCACAACCTTCTGCAAAACGGCACATGAATGTACAATGAAATACGAGCGCCGGGGCGAATTTCGCCGATCCAGCGGGTGAAATCCTGTTCATCTACCGACGTGGAAAAATGCGGTGCCGTAGGGTAACTGGTATACCGGGGCACGCGCGCGTCAAATAGACCAAGGCGCGTAAGTTGCGATTCAGTGTTCATCTCACTACAGTTAGTTATAATCTCGGATCAGACTTTGATCGAAATCAAGCGCGGTGGCCCAAATGACACTTCAAGACGCTGTCCATACCCACTCTGACTGTTCAAATTGCCCGATCAGGCATCGGGCGGTCTGTTCGCGCTGCGATGCAGACGAATTGGCACGGCTGGATAACGTCAAATACTATCGCAGCTATGAGGCGGGCCAGCCGGTGATCTGGGCCGGCGACCGCATGGATTTTGTGGCGTCGGTGGTCAGCGGGATTGCGACCCTGACCCAGACGATGGAAGACGGGCGCACCCAGATGGTCGGCCTGTTGTTGCCATCCGATTTTGTCGGGCGTCCGGGGCGGGATACGGCCGCTTATGACGTCGTGGCCACGACCGATCTGACAATGTGTTGTTTCCGCAAAAAGCCCTTTGAACAGCTGATGGCAGAGACCCCCCATATCGGTCAGCGCCTGCTGGAAATGACGCTGGACGAACTGGACGCCGCGCGGGAATGGATGTTGTTGCTGGGCCGCAAGACCGCGCGCGAAAAAATCGCCAGCCTGATATCGATCATTGCCCGCCGCGGCACCAGCCAGAAGCTGTCCGAAGTGGGCGGCCCCATCGTGTTTGATCTGCCGCTGACGCGCGAAGCCATGGCGGATTACCTGGGCCTGACACTGGAAACCGTCAGCCGCCAGGTTTCTGCCCTGAAACGCGATGGCATCATCGTTCTGGAGGGCAAGCGCCGCGTCACCGTCCCCGATTTCGACCGTTTGGTGGAAGAAACCGGGGATGATTCAGATGGCGGGATGCTGGTCTGATCCGCCGGATCGCTTAATGCGCCATAAAGACCGGGATTTCGGCGTTTTCCAGCATGTTGCGGGTGGCGCCGCCCAGAATGGCCTCGCGTACCCGCGAATGGCCATAGGCGCCCATTACCATCATATCCGCACTGATATCCTGGGCATGGCGGTTCAATACATCTGACACCCGCGGCATCGTCTTGGACAGGATCGACACCTCGACATGCACGCCGTGGCGGGCCAGCATCTGCGACAACATCCCACCGGGATCAGACCGGTCCGGCCCATGTTCCGGGGGGGCGATGATGGCGACGTTCACAACATCGGCCTTGGTCAGCAGCGGCAAGGCGGCGCGCACGGCGCTTAGGGCCTCGTTGCTTTCGTTCCAGGCGATCATGATCCGTTTGGGCACCACGACCTCGCCGGGGGCGATCAGGACAGGGGCCTGCCCGCTGAACATGGCGGCCTCGACCGCGGCCTCATCTTCAATCCCGCGTTTGGGGCCATAGGGTTTGGGCAGGACCACCAGATCGGCGAAACGGGCGCGCTGGGCCACGATATAGGACACGCCAGCCAGTTGCGCGACGGCGGATTCGCAGCTCCATTTCGCGCCTTCTGCGGCCATCCGTTCGTTCACGGCGCTTTCCGCGTCGGCCGCTTCCTTTTGGGCCTGGGCCAAAGTTTCCTGCAAAATCATGGCGCTGGTCCCGGCGTAATAATAACCGGTCTGTGTCCGGTCCACGCCCAGGCACAGAATATCAAGATGAGCATCTTCCCGTCTGGCGACCTCGATCGCCGCGTCGAGCGCCGAGTGGGATAGATCGCTATCCGCGACTATGGTCAGAACTGTCTTATAGCCCATCTCAGGCCTCCTAATTGATCTGTCTTTCAATGGTTAAGCTACCTTAATAGAATTGGAGTGGCATTGATACGGATCAACCCGGGCAAGTCGGTTTCTTGATATGGATCAAGGTAACGGTGGCGCACGCGCGCCATACCGCAAGCTACGAAAAAGGCCGCCGATTCACGAATCGCGCGGCAAGGACGAGGGGACGCTTATGTGGGATTACGTTAAGATGGCCATTTTCGGCGTGATCGCGGTATTGGCCGCGATTGCCGCCAACTACGCGCGCGACGCCGCGTATCTGGTCAATGCGCTGACGGTAATGCTTGTTGCGGGTGGGATGTTCTTGTGGACTGTACGCAGTACGGGGGAAGCAAAGCCAGCAGTTGAAACCGGGTATATGGACGGGGTCGTCCGTGCCGGTGTGATCGCAACCTGCATATGGGGGGTTGTCGGGTTTGCCGCAGGGACGTTCATCGCGTTTCAACTGGCCTTTCCAGCGCTCAATTTTGACTGGGCGCAGGGCTATGCCAACTTTGGCCGCCTGCGGCCGCTGCACACCTCGGCGGTGATTTTTGCCTTTGGGGGCAACGCGCTGATCTGTACGTCATTCTACGTCGTCCAACGCACAAGTGCGGCCCGGTTGTGGGGTGGCAATGCTGCGTGGTTTGTATTCTGGGGATACCAGTTGTTCATCGTGCTGGCCGCAACCGGATACCTTCTGGGCGCGACCCAATCCAAGGAATACGCCGAACCCGAATGGTATGTCGATTGGTGGCTGACCGTGGTCTGGGTGGTTTATCTGGCGGTTTTCCTGGGCACGATCATGAAGCGGAAAGAGCCGCATATCTACGTGGCCAACTGGTTCTACCTGTCGTTCATCGTGACGGTTGCGATGCTACATGTCGTCAACAACCTGTCCATCCCGGTCAGCCTGTTCGGATCGAAATCGGTGCAGGTGTTCGCCGGTGTGCAGGATGCTATGACGCAATGGTGGTACGGCCACAACGCCGTGGGCTTTTTCCTGACGGCGGGTTTTCTGGGGATGATGTATTACTTTGTCCCGAAACAGGCCGAACGACCTGTCTTCAGTTACAAGCTGTCGATCATCCACTTCTGGGCGCTGATCTTCCTGTATATCTGGGCCGGTCCGCACCACCTGCACTATACTGCGCTGCCTGACTGGGCCTCGACGCTTGGCATGGTGTTCTCGATCATGTTGTGGATGCCCAGCTGGGGTGGCATGATCAACGGCCTGATGACGCTGTCGGGCGCGTGGGACAAGCTGCGCACCGATCCGATCATCCGGATGATGGTTGTGTCCGTCGGCTTCTATGGCATGTCCACCTTCGAGGGTCCGATGATGTCGATCAAGGCCGTCAACAGCCTGTCGCATTACACCGACTGGACCATTGGACACGTGCATTCCGGCGCGCTTGGCTGGAACGGTATGATCACCTTTGGCGCGCTGTACTTCCTGACGCCCAAACTGTGGAACAAGGAACGCCTGTACAGCCTGAGCATGGTCAACTGGCACTTCTGGCTGGCGACGATCGGTATCGTTCTGTACGCCTCGTCCATGTGGGTCACCGGTATCATGGAAGGCCTGATGTGGCGCGAAGTCGATGCGCAGGGTTTCCTTGTGAACTCTTTCGCCGACACCGTGGCCGCCAAGTTCCCGATGTATGTGGTCCGCGGCATGGGTGGTGCTCTGTATATCACCGGCGCTTTGATCATGTGCTACAACCTCTGGAAAACTGTGACCAACGCACCGGCCAAGGCCGATGTCCCGGTCGCGGCTCCGGCTGAATAACGGAGAGAAAGCATGGCTATCCTCGATAAACACAAAATCCTCGAGAAGAACGCGACGCTTTTGCTGGTGTTCAGCTTTCTGGTGGTCACCATCGGCGGGATCGTCGAAATCGCGCCGCTGTTCTATCTGGAGAACACGATCGAAAAGGTCGAAGGCGTGCGGCCCTATTCGCCGCTGGAACTGGCCGGGCGTGACGTTTACGTCCGCGAAGGGTGCTACGTCTGCCACAGTCAGATGATCCGCCCGATGCGGGACGAGGTCGAACGTTACGGGCATTACAGTCTGGCCGCAGAGTCGATGTATGACCATCCGTTCCAATGGGGGTCAAAACGCACCGGGCCGGATCTGGCCCGACTTGGCGGGCGCTATTCGGATGAATGGCACATCGATCACCTGCGGGACCCGCAATCAGTGGTGCCTGAATCGGTGATGCCCAAATACGCCTTTCTGGAACGGCGCATGATCGACGGCAAATACATCGAAGACAGCATGAAAACCCACCGGTTCGTGGGCGTCCCCTATACCGACGAGATGCTGGAAAATGCGCAGGCCGATTTTGCGGTGCAGATTGATCCCTGGGGCGATACCGACGGGTTGCTGGAACGCTATCCGAATGCGCAGGTGCGGAACTTTGACGGGCAGCCCGGCATTTCCGAGGCCGACGCGCTGATCGCCTATCTTCAGATGTTGGGCACATTGGTCGATTTCTCGACCTTCCAGCCCGACGCAAGCCGGTAGGGGGCGTGTGATGGATACCTATTCACTCATGCGGGAATTCGCGGATAGCTGGGCCTTGCTGTTGCTGACCGCGTTCTTTGTGGGCGTCATCGTCTGGGTTTTTCGCCCCGGCAGCACGACCGGCCACCGCGACAGCGCCAACATCCCGTTCCGACATGAAAACAAACCCGCCCGCGACGACGATGAAAACGGCGCACGTACCAAGGAGGCGCGGACATGAGTACCGATAAGAAAAACGAAACTCACGAAGTCCCGACAACAGGTCATTCCTGGGATGGGATCGAAGAGTTGGACAATCCGATGCCCCGCTGGTGGCTGTGGACCTTCTATGCCTGTATCGTCTACGCCTTGCTGTACAGCGTCGCCTATCCGGCCTGGCCCTTGGTCAAGGCGGCAACGCCGGGGCTGTTGGGCTATTCCACCCGCGCCGAGGTTGCCGACGAAATCAAACGCTTTGAAGACGCCAACGCCAGCCTGGTGACCCGTCTGGAAGGTGTCGAACTGGCCTCGGTGTCGGAAGATGCCGATCTGCACAACTATGCGGTTCAGGGCGGTGCGGCGGTTTTCCGGACCAACTGCGCACAGTGCCACGGCTCGGGCGCGGCGGGCAACGTCGGCTATCCGAACCTGTTGGACGATGACTGGCTGTGGGGCGGCGATATCGAAGCGATCCGCACAACCGTCGCGCATGGCATCCGCAACGAACAGGATGCTGACACCCGCTATTCGGAAATGCCCAAATTCGGCGAAATTCTGGAAGCCGAAGAGATCGATCAGGTCGTGCACTATGTCCTGAACATTTCGGGGCAGGAACATGACGCGGCCTTGGCCGAAGCCGGAAGCGTTGTCTTTGAAGACAATTGCGCATCCTGTCATGGCGAAACCGGGATAGGCGACCGCGAACAGGGCGCGCCGAACCTGACCGATGCGATCTGGCTGTATGGTGGCGATGCTGACACCCTGACAGAAACAGTTACGAATGCCCGGTTCGGCGTGATGCCGAACTGGAACACCCGCCTGTCCGAATCCGAAATCCGCGCTGTTGCCATCTATGTGCACCAGCTGGGTGGCGGAGAATAACAGCAGAATCCGGGGGTGTCAGACCCCCCGGTTAGATAACACCGGTCCCAGTCCTGTTCGCGCGTTTCCAGGGGCCGGTGTTATTCTATTTCCGGGCGTGTTGCCAGCTTTTTGTGTATCGGCCCACCCAATCCCCAAAACCTCCGTTTTTGCCGAAGCTTTGTCACAGGGCCGTTTTTCTGGGGCTGATATGGGCGAAACAGGCTGTGGTCCAGCCGCGACGCGACCATGAATGTTGTGGCATAGGGGTTGATCATCTTTCCGCTCCTTGATTGTTCCGATCTGCCCGATGAATATTGATCTGGCGCCGCTTTCATGCCAGTCAGGAATAATTCAGACCTGTAATGTAGGCTTACACATGAAGCTGCGCGATCTGCCGCCATTAAGTGCCCTTCGGGCCTTTGCTGCCTTGGCTGAGGCCCGATCTATGACGCAGGCGGGGGATGCGCTGAATGTAAGCCACGCGGCCATCAGTCAGCAGATGCGGGTGCTGGAAAAGCATCTGGGGGTAAGCCTTGTTGTCCGGCAAGGGCGCGGTATTTCCCTGACCCCGCAAGGGGTTGAACTGGCCGCCGCCGTCACCGCCGGGTTCGGCCAGATCGGCGAGGTGGTCGAGGCGCTGACCGGGGCGGATGCGTCCCGGCCGCTGCATATCTCGACCACGCCCGCCTTCACAGCCAACTGGCTGATGCCGCGGCTTGGCGATTTTCGCAATCGCCACCCCGAGATTGAGCTGATGCTGAACCCGACGCCCGATCTGGTGCAACTGAAACCGGGGGGAATCGATGTCGCGGTCCGGTTTGGCAGCGGCGGCTGGCCGGGGGTTGAAACGTCCCTTTTGCTGAAAACAGACTTTATCGTCGCCGCCTCGCGCGAGCTGATCGGCGACTGTCAGGTTTCGACACCGGCCGACCTGTTGGACTATCCCTGGATTCAGGAACTGGGCACGGATGAAGCCATGGAATGGTTGCGGACCCATGGGGTGACGTCGACCTGTGTCAAAAGCCGCATTCACCTGCCGGGCAATTACATGATCGACGCGTTGCGGCGCGGCGAAGGTGTGGCCCTGACCACCCATGCGCTGCTGAAGGACGATATCGAGGCGGGCCGCGTAGTGGTTCTGTTCAGTCAGGACAGGGGGCAGACCGGCTATCACATCGTGACGCGCCCCGGTGTCCTGCGTCCAATGGCGCGCACATTTATCGGCTGGATGCGCAGACAGGTGCGTGAAAATGGCGCATAGTTCAGTTGATGACTTTGCCATGCACCTTTTGACCTAGGTCAAGGTGCGCAGACCCCGAGACTGCCACTACTACGGCCAATCGCGAACAATCACACCGGAGAGAATCCGTGAGCTCAACTGACCAGTCCCCCGAAAAACTGTACACAGCCCGCGAACCGATTTTCCCGCGCCGTGTCAGCGGGCCGTTTCGCAGTCTGAAATGGTGGATCATGGCGGTCACTTTGGGCATCTATTACCTGACGCCGTGGATCCGCTGGGATCGGGGGCCGAACCTGCCGGATCAGGCGGTGCTGATCGATCTGGCAAGCCGCCGGTTTTTCATGTTCTGGATCGAGATCTGGCCGCATGAGTTCTATTTCGTCGCTGGTCTTCTGATCATGGCGGGGCTGGGGCTGTTCCTGTTCACCTCGGCGCTGGGTCGGGTGTGGTGTGGTTACACCTGTCCGCAAACGGTCTGGACCGATCTTTTCATTCTGGTGGAACGCTGGATCGAAGGCGACCGGAACAAACGGGTCCGCCTGTGGAACGCGCCGATGGATGCGCGCAAGGCCCGGCTTCGGATCACCAAATGGACACTGTGGTTCCTGATCGCGATCGCCACCGGCGGGGCGTGGGTGTTTTATTTCACCGATGCGCCGACCCTGTTGCACCAGTTGGTGACGTTCTCGGCGCATCCGATCGCCTATACCACCATCGGTGTTCTGGCGGCCACGACCTTTGTCTTTGGCGGGTTCATGCGGGAACAGGTCTGCATTTACATGTGCCCCTGGCCGCGCATTCAGGCCGCGATGATGGACGAAGACACGCTGACCGTCGCCTATCGAGACTGGCGCGGCGAACCGCGCGGCAAGCATCGCAAATCCGAAGCGGCGGCCGAGATGGGCGATTGCATCGACTGCAACGCCTGCGTCAACGTCTGCCCGATGGGCATCGACATCCGTGACGGCCAGCAACTGGCCTGTATCACCTGCGCGCTGTGTATCGACGCCTGCGACGACGTGATGGCCAAGATCGGCAAGCCACGCGGGTTGATCGATTACATGGCGCTGACCGACGAACCGGCCGAACGCGCGGGGGCACAGCCCAAATCGATCTGGAAACATATCTTCCGCGTCCGCACGGTGCTGTATACCACCCTGTGGTCCGTGGTCGGTATCGCGCTGGTGGTGGCGTTGTTCCTGCGATCCGATATCGACATGACCGTGGCCCCGGTGCGCAACCCGACCTTCGTGACCCTGTCGGACGGGTCGATCCGCAACACCTATGACGTGCGTCTGCGCAACAAACATGGCGAAGACCGGTTGTTCCACATCTCGCTGACCTCAGAGGCGGTGTTGATGGTCGCATTGGAAGGCACCGATGAACTGGGCGTCGTGGTGCCCGCGGATGCCACCAAACTACAACGCGTCTATATCACCGCCCCCGCGGGCTCTGCCGCCGCAAGTCAGGCGCGCACCGATCTGCGGCTTTGGGTCGAGGATATGGAGGCGCAGGAACGCACCTATACCGACACCGTATTCAATGGGAACGTAAAATGAGCGGTCGACCCCTGACAGGACGTATGGTTTTCGCGATCACGGCAACCGCCTTTGCCATAATCATCGCGGTCAATGTCACCATGGCGGTCAAGGCAGTCAGCACCTTTCCGGGGCTGGAGGTCAAGAATTCCTATGTGGCCAGCCAGCAATTCGATGCCCGCCGCGCGGCACAGCAAAGATTGGGCTGGCAGATCGAAACCGAATATCAGCCCGGCCAACTGGCCCTGACATTCACCGGTCCGGATGGCCGGTCGATCACGCCGCAGAACCTGTCCGTCCTGATTGGGCGCACAACTGAATCGCAGGACGATATCCGCCCCACCTTTGCGCAATCGCAAGGGCGCTTTGTGACCCCGCTTGATCTGCAACGGGGCAAATGGATGTTGCTGGTCGAAGCCACGGCACAGGATGGCACCCAGTTTCGGCAGCGTCTGGAACTGCGGGTGAAAGGGTAAGTTGCATGGCTGTGGCCCCTCCCACACGTCCGATGGTGTGCGGCGCCTGCGCCGTCACCCCGGCGGCCGAGACATTGGCCGCCCGTAAGGCTCCTACCGATGCTCGGGTGATGTTGTCGCTGCCGACCATCCGCTGCGCGGGGTGCATATCTGCGGTGGAACGCGGGCTGAACGCGATGCCCGATGTCCGCTCGGCCCGGGTGAACCTGACGCTGAAACGGGTCAGCATCGACGGCGCGCCGGACCTGACGGCGGGTGCCGCGATCGACGCGCTGGAGCGGCTGGGGTATGAGGCGCACGAGCTGGACCCCGGCATCCTGTCGGCCACGGAAACCGACCGGGCCGGGCGCGATATCCTGATGCGGCTGGCCGTGGCCGGTTTCGCCGCGATGAACGTGATGTTGCTGTCGGTTGCGATCTGGTCGGGGGCGGCGGATGCCACGCGCGATCTGTTCCACTGGATATCGGCGGCGATTGCCCTGCCGACCATCGCCTTTTCCGGGCAACCGTTTTTCCGCAACGCCTGGGCCGCGCTTAGCGTGCGGCGGCTGAACATGGATGTGCCGATCTCGCTGGCGATCCTGCTGGCGGGCGGGATGTCGCTGTTTGAAACCATGCAATCGGGGCATCACGCCTATTTCGACGCAGCGCTGTCGCTGACGTTTTTCCTGTTGGCTGGGCGTTATCTGGATCACCGGACCCGCGCCGTGGCCCGCTCCGCGGCCGAGGAACTGGCCGCATTGGAGGTGCCCCGCGCCCTGAAAATGACGGCGGATGGGCCGCAAGAGGTGGCCATTGCCGCGCTGGCGGTGGGCGATGTGGTGCAGGTGCGCCCGGGCGGCCGCGTGCCGGTCGATGGCATCATCACAACCGGCCAAAGCGAGATTGACCGATCCCTGCTGACCGGGGAAAGCCTGCCGGTTTTTGCAGGTGGCGGCGATGCCGTCAGCGCGGGCGAGGTCAACCTGACCGGCCCGCTTGAGGTGCGCGTCACGGCGGCGGGCGAAGACAGTTCGCTTCACCGGATGGCCGATCTGGTCGCCGTCGCGGAAAGCACCCGGAACCGCTATACCTCACTGGCCGACCGGGCCGCGGGGATTTATGCGCCGGGGGTGCATCTGTTGTCGCTGTTCGCATTCATCGGCTGGATGATCATCAGCGGTGGCGACGTCCGGCTGGCGCTGAACATCGCGGTGGCCGTGCTGATCATCACCTGCCCCTGTGCGCTGGGGCTGGCGGTTCCGGCGGTGACAACGGCGGCCTCGGGCCGTCTGTTCAAACGGGGGATGCTGATCAAGGACGGCACCGCGCTGGAACGTCTGGCCGAGGTGGACACGGTGGTTTTCGACAAGACCGGCACGCTGACCCTGGGCGCGCCCGAGCCGACCAATCTGGATCAGCACAGCAACCGTCATTTGCAGGTCGCACTGGCGCTGGCGGCGCAATCGGCGCACCCGCTGGCCGAGGCGCTGACCAAAACCGCGCGGCGCGGGGGGATCACCCCGGCGCGGGTCACCGATATACGCGAAGAACCGGGGTACGGCGTAGCCGGCACATGGCAGGGGCAGACCGTGCGCTTTGGCCGGGCCGCATGGCTGGGCGCCACGCCGGGCGATGCCACCGCCGCATGGTTGCGCATCGGCGATGCCGATCCGGTCGAGTTTACCTTCAGCGACAGCCTGCGGCCCGGGGCTGCCAAGGCCGTCGCCGATCTGCGTGCACAGGGGAAATCCGTGCATCTGCTGTCGGGCGATGCGGCGGGGCCGGTGGCCGATCTGGCCACGCGGCTGGAGATCGCCGATTGGCAGGCGGGTGTCCTGCCCAGCGAAAAAGCGGCCTTCGTGCAATCGCTGAGCGATGCCGGCGCACGGGTGTTGATGGTCGGCGACGGGTTGAACGACACCGCCGCCCTGAGTGCGGCGCATGTGTCGATCTCTCCGGCCAGCGCGTTGGATGCGGCGCGGGTTGCGTCCGATATCGTCTTGCTGGGCAGCGACCTGTCGCCGCTGGGCGATGCGATGATCACCGCCAAACGCGCCACCCGCCGGATCAAGGAAAATTTCACCATTGCGGCGCTGTACAATATGATCGCGATCCCGATCGCTTTGGTCGGTCTGGCGACACCTTTGGCCGCTGCATTGGCAATGTCAGCCTCGTCGATTACCGTGTCGCTGAACGCGCTGCGGCTAAGGTGACATACTGATGGAAATGCTGGTCTATCTGATCCCGATCTCGCTGTTTTTGGGGGGCTTGGGATTGGCCGCGTTTTTCTGGGCCCTGCGATCGCGCCAGTATGACGACCCCGAGGGCGATGGTCAGCGGTTCCTGAACGACGATTGGGACGATCACCCCAAACCGTAAGGCGTGCTTAGGCGATGTGGGTGGTTACCTGGCCCAGCCCGTCGATGGCAACAGTGCAGGTGTCCCCGGCCACCAGCGCGCCGACACCGGCGGGTGTTCCGGTATAGATCAGATCGCCGGGGGCCAGCGTTACAAGCGCTGACAGATGCGCGATGATATCCGCGACCGGCCAGATCATATCGGCAATATCGGCGTCCTGTTGGAGGGTGTCATTGACCGTGGCGGTGATGCGGCCCCGTGCCGGATGGCCAATATCGGCGGCAGACAGGATCGCGCCGCAAACAGCCGAATTGTCGAAGGCCTTGCCCATGTCCCACGGGCGGCGCATGGATTTTGCCTGCGCCTGCAGATCGCGCCGGGTCAGATCGTTTCCGGGCGCATAGCCCCAGATATGGGACAGCGCGTTGCCGGGGGCGATGTCGCGCCCGCCCAACCCGATGGCCAGCACCAGCTCTGCCTCGAAATGCAGGTTCTCGGTTGCGGGCGGATAGGGGATTGTGGCGCCATCCTGCACCAGTGCATCACCGGGTTTGCTAAAGAAAAACGGCGGTTCGCGGTCCGGGTCATTGCCCATTTCGCGCGCGTGTTCGGCATAGTTGCGCCCGACACAGAAAATCCGGCGCACCGGAAACCGGTCGGCCTGTCCCACCACGGGCAGGCTGGGGCAGGCGGGCGGCGCGAAGACATAGCCGGTCATGGGGTTACGACCGGGGGCCGAAGGTCTGGCATTCCGCACCGCGCGATTGCAGGCGGTGACAGGCGGTCGCGGCCTGATCCTGTGTCATGCCGACGAAATTCGCATCGAACCCGCGGCTGTTCTTGACCACTTTGCGCAGGGCGCTGTCCAGTGTTCCCAGCTCTTTCAACGCGGTTTTCAGCAGGACGCGTTCAGCATCATAGCGCGATCCATAGCGGCCCACATTGATCCCCCAATGCCGTCCGCCCGATGTGGACATGCGGGTGACGACCTCGGGCTCGGCGGGGTGCAGGGCGGCCAGCACCACATGTTCGGGGCGGGCGCGGGGGGTGACACCGGCAAAGGCCGCGCGCGGCTGCGGGGCCGGGGCGGGTTCGATCACGGTGGCTTTTGCGACCTCTGCGGTTTCCAGCTTTGCCGCTTCGGCAATCACGGTTTCGGGCACCACGATGGGATCGGGCTCAGGGGTCGCCTGCGCCTCTTTGATCGCTTTCTGGATATCGTCCTGCATTGCCAGCAACAGCTCGGGGGCGGGTTCCGGCTGTGCCCGGTCGGGCCGGGCCACGGGCCGCATCGAGGTTTTCAGCGCGGTCACGACACGGATGGTTTTGCTGGACACCTTGGACGTGCTGCCCGAGCTTGCCACCACCGTGCCGGTCTTGGATTTGTCGCTGCCGCGATACGCGGGGCGCGCGGGGCGGCGCACAGCCACGCGCGTCGGGGCGCGGCGGAATCCCAGATCCAGCAGCTCGGCCACCTTGGCGTTGCGTGTGGCGGTGGAGCGTCCGCCGAAAACGGTGGCGATCACCCGTTCCTTGCCGCGCACGGCCGAGGCGACAAGGTTGAACCCGGCGGCGCGCGTATAGCCGGTTTTGATCCCGTCGGCACCCTTATAGGCCCCCAGCAGACGCCGGTTGGTGTTGTTCACCTGCTTGATGCCTGCGTCGGTCGTGCGGCGCGAAAACAGGTTGTAATAGTCGGGATAGTCGTAAAACAGATGCCGCCCCAGGGTGGTCATGTCACGTGCCGTGGACATATGCCCGCTTTCGGTCAGGCCATGGGCGTTCTTGAAGGTCGATCTGCTCATCCCCAGCGCCTTGGCGGTGCGGTTCATGCGGCGGGCAAAGGCGGCTTCGCTGCCTTCGATGGCCTCGCCGATGGCGGTGGCGGCATCATTGGCGGATTTGACGGCGGCGGCGCGGATCAGGTACCGGAAGGCGATTTTCTGGCCCGCACGCAATCCCAGTTTGGACGGCGGTTCCGAGGCCGCCTTTTTGGAAATGCGCACCTTGGTATCCAGCGAGATTTCGCCGTTTTCCACAGCCTCAAACGCGATATACAGCGTCATCATCTTGGTCAGCGACGCAGGGTGCAGCCGGGTATCGGCGTTGCGCGAATGCAGAACCTCGCCGGATCGCGCATCAATGACCATCGCGGCATAGGGCGCGGCATGCGCAGCAGCCGCCCAAAAACACGCGAATATGATGGAAAACAGCCCAATACGGACCGGGTGCCCCTGTGTGTGCACGTCGCTTACCTTTTCACTGCCTCATGCCGCCGGATTTTTCCGGTCAGCTTATTCGTTATTACGGCAAGCGTAACACAGGTGCCGCTTTCATAAAACACCTTATTTTCAACAGCTTTACGGGCTAAGTTGAGGTGTCCACATATGGGCGGGGCGATGAGCCCGACCACAAGATGTTATCCAAGCGACGCGACCAAATCGGGCAGCGCCCCCAAATTGTCCATCCTGCGGTAACGATCATGGGCCTCGGGCGGTTCGGCGTGTTCCAACTCCCATGTCAGGTCATGGGGCACAAAGACACCCCATGCGCCCGCCTTCAGCGCAGGAATGACATCGGATCGCAGGGAATTTCCCACCATCATCGCCTGCGCGGGGCCATCGCCGTGGCTGGCGAAAATCCGTTCATAGATATGGCTGGTTTTCTGCGACACAATCTCGACCCCGTCGAACAGATCGCCCAGACCGGATTGCGCCAGTTTGCGTTCCTGATCCAGCAGGTCGCCTTTGGTGATCAGCAAAATTCGGTGGTGTTCGGACAGTTCGGTCACGGTTTGCCGGGCGTGGGGCAGCAATTCGATAGGGTGCTGCAACATCTCTTGCCCTTCGCGCAGCAGGGCGTGGATCACGGCGGCGGGCACGCGTTCGTCGGTGACCTCGATGGCGGTTTCGATCATCGACAGCACGAACCCCTTCACCCCGAAACCATACTGACCCAGGTTACGTTTCTCGGCCGCCAGCAGGCGGTCGTACAGGTGATCCGGTTTGGTGAAATCGGTCAGCAATTCGGCGAATCGCGTTTGGGTCATCCGGAAGAATTGTTCATTCTGCCAAAGGGTGTCATCGGCATCGAAGGCGATTGTTGACAACGTCACGGCAATTCCTCTGGCGAATGGCGCTATTGAGACCTAGAATGTGCTCTCGTGGCGGCCTGCCCTTTTCAGACGGGGCAGGGGGTCTATATAATCATGCTCAACCCAAGACTATCAGAATATAGCGGAGCCGCTTGTGGCAAAATTTCCGGCCATGATGATATCCGACCCGTCGGATGACAATGAAGGTGACGCCAGTGTCATCACCGAAACGCGCCCCAAAACGGCGCGCCCGCCTTTGTACAAGGTGATGCTGCTGAACGACGACTACACGCCGATGGAATTCGTCGTTCACGTTCTGGAACGGTTTTTCGGCCTGACCCATGCGCAGTCATTCGAACTGATGCTGGTGGTGCATAAAAAAGGTCTGGCCGTGGTCGGTGTCTTTTCGTTCGAGGTGGCCGAAACCAAAGTGGCGCAGGTGATGGATTTTGCCCGCCGCCATCAGCACCCGCTGCAATGCACAATGGAAAAGGAATAGGGCCGCGGCCCGCATTCCAATGCGTCAATCCCGTTTGAACCTTGCCCTAGAGGGCGCGATTGCAACCCTGCCCGATACCGGCCGGATTGCCGTTTTTGCACCCCGCGCCGACGAAGACCTGTCTGACCTTCCCCGGGACCGGGTGCAGATCGTGCAGGGGTTCAAGCCCGATCATGACGTCTGGGCCGGGCGCGGGTTTGACTGTTCGCCTGTGGCCAAGCCGCCTTTTTCGGCGGCGATGATCTGTCTGCCGCGGGCCAAGGCGCTGGCCCGCGCGCTGGTGGCGGCCGCCGTGGCCGGGGTGGCGGGCGGACCGGTGATCGTGGACGGGCAGAAAACCGACGGGATCGACAGCCTGCTGAAGGAATGCCGCAAACGGGCCGAGATTACCGGCGTGATCTCCAAGGCGCATGGCAAGCTGTTTTGCATGACGGCCGCACCCGATGCCTTTGCCGAATGGGCGGTCGTGGGGCCCACTATGTTGCCCGACGGGTACCAGACCCTGCCGGGCGTCTTTTCGGCAGACGGTGTCGATCGCGGCTCGGCCCTGCTGGCGGCGGCCCTGCCTGCGCATCTGAAAGGCCGGGTTGCCGATCTGGGGGCCGGATGGGGATATCTGGCGGCGCAGGCGCTGACCTGCGACGGCATCCGCGAATTGCATCTGGTCGAGGCGGATCATGACGCGCTGAGCTGTGCAAAGCTGAACGTGCAGGACCCGCGCGCCCGGTTCCACTGGGCCGATGCGACCACATTCCGGGGCGATGCCCCCTTTGACGTGGTGATCACCAATCCGCCGTTTCACACCGGTCGCGCCGCCGATCCGGCGCTGGGACTGGCGTTTCTGCAAAATGCCGCAACGATACTTGCCCCCTCTGGCCAGCTTTGGCTTGTTGCCAATCGCCAACTGCCCTACGAGCGCGGCCTGGCCGAACTGTTCCGCGAGGTCGACGAGGTGGCGGGCGACAGCGGGTTCAAAATCCTACACGCCACGCGCCCGATACAGCAGCCTCGCCGCCGACGGTGAAAGCCACTAACCTGTCTGAGTCGAATCAGGAGAACCTGTCATGAGTTTCTCGATCGCGGGCAAAACCGCCATCGTCACCGGTGCCGCCAATGGTGTCGGTCTGGCCATCGCCCGGCATTTCGCGGAACGCGGGGCCAATGTCATGTTTGCCGACATGGACGACGCCCGCCTGTGCGAAGAGGTCGGCAAGGAAGCCGCCAAAGAGGAAAATGTCCGGTATTTCGCGGGCGATCTGCGCGAACGCCTGACGCTGGCCAATCTTCTGTCCGCCACCATCGACGCGTTCGAACGGGTGGATATTCTGGTCAACGCCTGTCGCCAGATCACACCGTCCGATCCCCTGGACCCGGATGGGGACGGGGTCGAACAATTGCTTCAGCAAAACCTGATGACCAGCCTGCGCATGAGCCAGGTGGTGGCCAAACGCATGATCAAACAGGCCGAAGCCGAGGGTCAGGAAGAGGCCGAGGTTGGCGCCATCATCAACCTGTCCTCGATCGCGGCGCGGCGGGCGAACCCGGCGTTGCTGGGGTATTCGGTGTCCACGGCGGCGCTGGATCAGATGACCCGCTCGCTGGCCGTTGCGTTGGCCCCGCACCGGATCAGGGTGAATGCGGTGGCCTTTGGATCGGTGCTTAGCGCCAGTCTGAAAGGTGCGTTGCAGGAAAATTCGGACTATCGCACCGACATCAAGGACAACACGCCATTGGGCCGGATCGCCAAACCCAGTGAGGTGGCCGAGGCCGTGCAGTTTCTGGCCTCGGACGGGGCGGGGTTCATGACCGGTCAGATCATGACGGTGGATGGTGGTCGCACGCTGTTGGATCCGGTCTGCGCGCCCGCGCATTAACTTTCAGGATATCGCAGGCGGCACGAAGCTACGGTTTTGGCCGCCAGACTTGCGATCTGGGGGCGCTTTGCCTTCAGCGACGCCAGCTTGGCGCGCTCGGCTTTCAGGTCGATTGCCACGGGGCGGTCGCGGGTGCGGTAATCGGGCCGGTCGCAGAACACCACACCGGCGCTGTGACGCCCGCCCGTCCGTTGCCCCAGACAATAGGTAAACCCGCCAGACCGAACGGTTTCGGTTTCATAGGCATAGCCCCGGGCCAGATTCTGTTCGGTTTCCACGATCAGCGCGTCGATGTTGCGCAAATCTTCCAGCGCGGATCGTTCGCAGTTTTGGCGTGGGCTTGCGCAGGCCGCAAGCGACAGAAGGGCAAGCAAAAGCATCGGACGCATAAGGGCACCTTGTTACTGGAACTTCCCTCAATATAGGGGCGCGGGTGGGGCTTCACAAATCACTTATCCCACGGGTGTATCACTGGTGAGAGCTGGGTAAAACTGCTAGGCCCTTTCGCAAAAGCACCGGAGGCCCGTAGATGACCGAGAATTTCGACGACCGCAAAGCCCGCGCTTCGGCCTGGTTTGGCCAGTTGCGCAACGACATCGTTGCGGCGTTCGAGGGGTTGGAGGACACGCAGGCCAGCGGCCCCTTTGCCCAGGCCCCCGCCGGTAGGTTCGAGGTCAGCGAAACCCGCCGTGCATCGGACGACGGATCAGACGCGGGCGGCGGTCTGATGAGCGTGATGCGGGGCGGGCGCGTCTTTGAAAAAGTGGGCGTCAATATTTCGACCGTCTATGGTCAGCTGGGTCCGCGCGCGCAAAAGGCGATGGCCGCGCGCGGCGTGCCGGGCATGGCCGAGAACCCGGAATTCTGGGCTTCGGGGATTTCGCTGGTGGCGCATATGCAGAACCCGCATTGCCCGGCGGTGCATATGAACACGCGGATGTTCTGGACCCCCGGCGCATGGTGGTTCGGTGGTGGATCGGACCTGAACCCCTGTCTGGAATATGACGAAGACACGGCCCATTTCCACGCGGTGCAGAAAACCCATTGCGACCGGCACGACCCGGCCTATTACCCCCGGTTCAAGGATTGGGCGGATGAATATTTCTATGTTCCGCACCGGGGTCGCGCCCGTGGCGTGGGCGGCATTTTTCTGGACGATCACAACACGGGCGACTGGGAGGCGGATTTCGCCTTTATCCAGGATGTCGGACAGGCCTTTCTGCCCGCATTTCTGCCGGTCACCGAACGGCGCCGCGATACGGTCTGGTCCGAGGCCGACAAGGACGCACAGCTTATCCACCGCGGCCTTTATGCCGAATACAACCTTGTCTATGACCGCGGTACCAAATTCGGGCTGGAAACCGGCCACGATGCAAACGCCGTGCTGATGAGCCTGCCGCCGCTTGCCAAATGGCCGTGACCTGAACCGATGGTTACTCTGATGACGGGGCCTTGATGAAACCGTCGGCTTTGCCCGCCTTGTTCAAGGCGCTGCCGCCGGTTTTCAGGGCACCGCCGCCGCGCAGAATCTTGACCTTGTTGGTGTCGGCCTCGCTGGCGTCCCCGCCGCCCAGCATGGCGGCGGCCTTTGCTTTCAGGGCCGCAAAACCGGACAGGCTGGTGTCGCTGTCGATCGCGCTTTCCTTGCGCAGGGCGACATCGTCCAGCTGATCGGCCGATCGCAACCACGACAAGGTCACGTCGGCCAGAACATCCATGGTGTCAGGCTGGCGCCGGTTGGCGGAGACCCTCAGGTTGATGTTGCTGATGATACAGTTCCCCTTGGCCGCATGCAGGGCGGCGCATTCTTCAGAGGCCAGTTTGAACAGTGCAAGCGATGCCTCTTGCACCTTATCGGCAGGAAGGCCGCTGGTTGCGTCCCGCTTGCGGGGGAGGGTGAACCGTTCGTCTTCCAGCCGGTATTTCACGTTGGTGGCTGCCGTTCCCAGATCATAGGCGGGCAAGGTGGCCAGCGATGTCTTGACCCGATAGGTGCCATCATCGCGCCGGTCGATATCCTGACTTTCAAAGGCGCAGCTGCGGGCGTGGGTGGCCAGAGCAAGGGTGCAGTGTTGCATCATGTAGTCAGGCGCACGGGCCGTCATCCAAAGTGTCTCCAGCGCGCGGTCCGGTCTGGCCTCGCCCGGTTGTAGAAGGTCGTCGACCGTCAGGACCTGATCGGTGGATACCGTCCGCAGTTTGGAAAACATCGCGGTATTGAAAATCGTGGCAATATGATTGCGATTGCGCGGACTGGCCCAAAGCTCGCCGGGGGCGGTGCCGTCGTTCGCGGCTGTTTCGGTTGCCGGGGTGGGATCGAAATATCCGGTGTCGGCCTCATATCTGTTGCCAAACATCGAACTGTTGATCACATCCATGATGGCGGCGTTGATGAAATACGAAGGCGCCAGATAGATCGCGCCCGCAAGGGCGGCTGCCAGGCTGAAGAACAGGATTTGCAAAGGCGAGGGAAGTCTCATTGGGTCAGCTCCATCGTGGTCGGAATGATGGCGGACAACTCTTTGCCAAGGGCGCGTTGCGCCAGATCGCCCTGTGCTTTGGCAACGGTCATTCTTCGGTCATTGATCGGTTCGTTCAGAATCATATGGCCATCGGTGATGAAGGGTGTGGATCCGTCGATGGAGGTATAGGTCGCCTTGACCACATCCCCGGATGGCTTGGGGCCGACAAGAACATGGTTGGCCTGACTGTGGCCCAAAACCTGATGATTGGCGGGAACGCCAAACAGCCCTTTGAACCAGTTTGAATAGGCTTCGTGCTGGGCAAAGTTCTTGATGATGATCTCGTCGCTGCTCCAGATTCTGCCGGTTTCAAGGTATTCGGCAAAGCTTTGGTCGGCGGGTTTTTGGGCCAGGAACAAATCCATGGTCATATGGCGTTCCGACAGGACGCGGGCGATGAAACCCCAATGGGCGCGCGGTTCGCGCTGGGGCTGCACAAGGCATCCGGCGGCGCGGGTATCCAGAACCTCGTGGCTGATGGCCGGATCGGGCAGCACAAGGCCCGCGCGACCGGGGCTGACCACCGTCACATGCGCCAGATCGACCCCGGGGGCCGTGTGCACGGTCCACATCGACCCGGCGGAAGAGGAATGCAAAACCAGATAAAGCGGGGCCGAGGTATCGGTCACCACAACATCGGTCACCTTCAAAGGCCCCATTGCGATATCCTTACCCCAGGTGTCGGCAATTTTGCGTTTGCTAAGCTGCTTTTCGATCCATTTGTTGGTGGCATAGGCCAGTTGCCCCTCGGAAATGACCTCGACCTGGGTCACGAGGCCGTTGGTGCGGCCGATATGGACATTCGCGATTTTTTCGCCTGATTTGACGGCACGTGGTTTGCATTGCGTGGCCGCAGGAACAATGTCCATCGCGATCGGGGTCAATGTGTCGGCGGCGCGTTTTGCGGTGAAATCCTCTACCGCGTTGGGGATCAGAAACACCTGATCGCCCGCGGCGGCCATCCCCGGCGAGGCCAGTTCATATCCGCGCATTCCGGTCTTGCGCAGACCTTCGGGTCCCGAAGGGGTCTTGTCGCCGGAAATGCTGTTTATTCCGGTCTTGCTCAGTACCTTGCCAAACAGCCCGCCTGCGGATTTGCCGTCCGGCACCTCATAGCCCGCTGCCACCGCATCTTCGGCTTCTTTCTGATTGGTGGTCAGCACGTAAAAAGCCACGCCGATTCCGGCGAGAATGACAGCAATCTGGCTGAGCTGCATAAGACGGTTCCATCAAACTGTTTTCGTTCCCGAAACGATCACAGCAAAACCGGGCTTTAATGCGGCATCAATTCAACCGAAACGTGGAAACTCAGCCGCGCACGGCGTCGATCATCCGCTGCACGTTGTCGGGGTCCGCATCCGGTGTGATTCCATGGCCCAGATTGAAGATATGCGGGCCCTTGGAAAATGCGGCGACGATGCGTTTGGTTTCATCCACCAGCGCCTGTCCGCCGGTGACCATATGGCCGGGCGCCAGATTGCCCTGAACGCAGCCGTCGACCTGCACATTCCGTGCCGCCCAATCGGCCGAAACCGAGTTGTCCAGCGCCACGCAATCGGCCCCGGTGGCCTTGGCAAATCCGATATAATGGTCACCCGCTTCGCGCGGGAAGGCGATGACCGGAATGCCGGGGTGTTTCGCCTTCAGCGCCGCGATGATCTGTCGCGCGGGGTCCAGCGCATATTTCGTGAAATCCTCGCCCTTCAGCGACCCGGCCCAGCTGTCGAACAGCTTTACGACCTCGGCGCCTGCGTCGATCTGACAGGACAGATAATCGATCGTGGCCTCTGTGATCCGGTGCAACAGGGCCTCGAACGTCACACGATCCGCCTGCATCAGCGCGTGCGCGGGGCCCTGATCGGGCGTACCACGCCCCGCGATCATATAGGTGGCCACGGTCCAGGGCGCGCCGGCAAAGCCGATCAGCGTTGTCTCGGCCGGTAATTCCTGCGCCAGAATGCGCACGGTTTCATAGATCGGATTCAGCGTTTCATGGATATCGGACAGAGGTTTCAGCGCGGTAACGTCTTCCGGCGTGGTGATCGTGGACAGGCGCGGGCCTTCGCCGGTGACGAACCACAGATCGGCGCCAAGTGCCTGGGGAACAAGCAGAATATCGGCAAACAGGATGGCCGCATCAAACCCGTAGCGGCGAATGGGTTGCAGCGTGACCTCGGCCGCCAGTTCGGGGTTGTAACACAGCGACAGGAAATCCCCGGCCTTGGCGCGGGTGGCACGATATTCGGGCAGGTACCGTCCGGCCTGCCGCATCATCCAGATCGGGGGCACGTCCAGAGTTTCCCCCGTCAGCGCGCGCAGCAATGTCTTTGTCCCGGCCATGATGCCCCCCATTCATTTCTGTCACAGCGTGGTCGCCGGGATGCGACGGAGTGTCAAGTCACGGCTGTGTTGTCACCACCCGCGCGGGCGACTAGAAGCAGGGTATGACATTGACACTTCCCTCTCCGACTGCGCCGCTGAAAATCGGCACGCGCGGGTCCCCGCTGGCATTGGCGCAGGCCTATGAAACCCGTGATCGTCTGGCGGCGGCGTTCGACCTGCCCGAGGCGGCGTTCGAGATCGTGGTGATCAAAACCACTGGCGACCGGGTGCAGGATCGCCCGTTGAAAGAGATCGGCGGCAAGGGGTTGTTCACCAAGGAAATCGAAGAGGATATGTTGTCCGGCGCGATCGACATCGCGGTTCATTCGATGAAGGACATGCCGGTCGCGCAACCGGACGGGTTGCTGCTGGATTGTTATCTGCCGCGCGAAGATGTGCGTGATGCCTTTGTTTCGCCGACCGTCGGCGGGCTGGCCGATCTGGCCGAGGGCGCGGTTGTTGGCACCTCCAGCCTGCGGCGCCGGGCGCAGTTGCTGTCCCGCCGTCCCGATTTGCAGGTGGTGGAGTTTCGCGGCAACGTCCAGACCCGGTTGAAGAAACTGCACGACGGGGTGGCGGTGGCGACCTTTCTGGCCATGGCCGGGCTGAACCGGCTGGGGATGGCGGATGTGCCCAAAGCGCCGGTTGATCCGGAGCTGATGCTGCCTGCGGTGGCACAGGGCGCGATTGGTATCGAACGCCGGGCCGATGACACCCGCGCGGCCGAGATGCTGGCGGCGATCCACGACACGGAAACCGGTCAGCGGCTGGCCGCAGAGCGTGCGTTTCTGACGGCATTGGACGGATCGTGCCAGACCCCGATTGGCGGATTGGCGGAACTGGACGGCGGCATGGTGCGCCTGCGCGGGGAAATCCTGCGCCCCGATGGATCAGAAAGCCTGGCCGATGTGGCAACGGCACCGATTGAAGACGGGGCCGCGATGGGCCGCGCCCTTGCGCTGGACCTGCGGGCGCGGGCGGGTGAAGGGTTTTTCGACTGGACCCTTCCCGCAGGCTAACGCGCGGCGGCGATCAGCTCTAACACCTTGGGCCCCAAGGCCGCGACAATCAGCTGTACCCCCGCCGCGTTCGGATGAATCCCGTCGCTTTGCATATATGCGCGGATGGCGCCGGGGTCCTGTGATCGTTCGCTCAGCGCACCCAGAAAGCTTTCGACATGGATCGCGCCATAGCTCCGGGCCAGTTCAGGATAAATCGCATCAAACGCGGCCTTATAGTCGGGCCCATAGTTGCCGGGCGCCTGCAACCCGACCAGCATCACGGCAACCCCTTTGGCCTGCGCGGCCTGCAATATGCCGTCCAGATTGGCACGGGTCACGCCGGGATCAATGCCGCGTAACAGGTCGTTGCCGCCCAAGGCCACAATCATCGCGTCCACATTACCGTCCAGCGTCCAGCCCACCCGCGCCAGCCCGCCTGCGGATGTATCGCCGGACACGCCCGCATTGATCATCTGCACATCGGCACCCTGATCAGTCAGCCAGTTTTGAAGTTGTGGCACGAACCCCTGTTCTTGCGGCAGGCCATAGCCCTGTGTCAGGCTATCGCCAAGCGCCGCGACGGTCACCCGGTCGGCCAAGGCCGGATGCCCCAGCGCCAGTATCAGTATTATCCCGGCTGCAAGCTTGCGCAGCCGTCGCATCGCCCCATATCGTTCAGAGGCAGGTGCAGAAAAAAGGCCCATCATGGCAGAGCCGATCCTTTCGTTGAAAGATGTCACCCTGACGTTGGCAGGCAATGCCGGAGATGTCGATATTCTGCGTGGCATCACACTGGATGTCGCGCCGGGCGAAACATTGGGGCTGGTCGGGCCGTCGGGGTCGGGCAAATCAACGCTCCTTATGGTGCTGGGCGGGCTGGAACGCGCCTCGTCCGGGTCGGTGCTGGCATTGGGCCATGATCTGACCGCTTTGGGCGAAGACGCATTGGCCCGATTTCGCAGACAGCATATGGGGGTGGTGTTTCAGTCTTTCCACCTGATCCCGACAATGACCGCATTGGAAAACGTGGCGACCCCGCTGGAACTGGCGGGGGCGGGCGATGCCTTTGACCGCGCGGTGCAGGAATTGGCGGCGGTGGGGCTGGGCGACCGGATACACCATTACCCCAGCCAGATGTCGGGCGGTGAACAGCAACGCGTGGCCCTTGCGCGCGCTGCCGCCCCGCGCCCCGATATCCTGCTGGCGGATGAACCCACCGGCAATCTGGACGGTGCCAACGGGTCCGCGATCATGGATATGCTGTTCGGCCTGCGCGACCGGCACGGCGCGACGCTGGTGCTGGTGACCCATGCGCCGGAACTGGCGGCGCGCTGTGACCGGGTGGTGCGGCTGTTGGATGGCCGGATCGATCTGGCCGCCGAACAAAGTGCCGCTGAATGAGCCTGCGTATGGCCACCCGCATTGCCCGGCGCGAATTGCGCGGCGGATTGCGCGGTTTCTATATCTTTCTGATCTGTCTGGCCTTGGGGGTCGCCGCGATTGCAGCGGTCGGATCGGTGCGCGCCAGCATCGAACAGGGGTTACAGTCCGAAGGCGCCGTGATGCTGGGCGGCGATGCCTCGATGCGGTTCACATACCGGTTTGCCGACCCGGATGAACGGCAATGGATGGCAGACACCGCGCGGGAAACTTCCGAGATCGTCAATTTCCGCTCGATGGCGGTGGTGGGCGAAGAGCACGCGCTGACGCAGGTCAAGGCGGTCGATGACCTTTATCCGCTTTACGGCGCGGTCGATTTGGACCCGGCGATACCGCTGGACCGGGCGCTGGCAGGCAATGGCGCGGTCATGGCCAGGGTGCTGGCCGACCGGCTGGGCCTGAGTGTCGGCGACACTTTCAAGCTGGGCGTCAAAGAGTTCCGCCTTTCTGCGATCCTGATCCGCGCGCCGGATGATCCCACCGGCGGGTTCAGTCTGGGCCCGCCCACCTTGCTGCGGACAGAGGCGTTGCAGGGCACCGGCCTGTTGGAACCCGGCAGCCTGTTTGAAAGCGAATATCGCCTGAAACTGTCCGAAACCGCGGATCTGGCGGCCCTGCAATCCAGCGCCCAGACGTTGTTCAGCGACACCGGGTTGCGCTGGCGTGACAGCCGCAATGGCGCGCCGGGTCTGACACGGTTTGTCGATCGGCTGGGTGCGTTTCTGGTGCTGGTCGGACTGGCCGGGCTGGCCGTCGGCGGTGTGGGCGTGTCGGCGGCGGTGCGGGCCTATCTGGACGGCAAGATCGCCGTGATCGCGACGCTGAAAACACTGGGGGCCGAAGGGCGCACGATTTTTCTGGCCTATCTGATGCAGATCGGGGTGCTGGCCCTTCTGGGCATCATCATCGGCCTGTTTCTGGGCGCCATCGCGCCGCTGGCTCTGGCCCCGGTGATCGAGGCGCAACTGCCTGTGCCTGCTGAATTTTCGCTTCATCCCGCCCCCCTGGCCGAAGCGGCGATTTATGGCGTGCTGACCGCGCTTTTGTTCACGCTCTGGCCGTTGGCGCGGGTGCAGGATGTGCGCGCGGCCAGCCTGTTTCGTGATGCGGTCAGTGGCGCGCGGCGCTGGCCCCGCCCGGGATTTGTCGCGGTGACGCTGGCGTTGCTGATCGCTTTGATCGGGGTTGCCGCGTGGTTTTCCGGCGTGCCGCGTCTGGCGCTGTGGTCGGCGGGCGGCATTCTGGCGGCCCTGCTGTTGCTGACGCTGACCGCGCGGCTGGCCCGTATCGCGGCACGGCACGGCGCGCGCAGCCGTCTGGCGCGTGGGCGGACCGCGCTGCGCCTTGCGCTGGGGGCCGTGGGCGGCCCGGGGGGCGAGGCGACATCGGTGATCCTGTCGCTGGGGCTGGGCCTGTCGGTGCTGGCCGCTGTCGGTCAGATCGACGCCAATCTGCGTGGCGCGATTGCCGGTGAATTGCCCGAGGTCGCGCCGTCCTATTTCATGGTCGATATCCAGAACGATCAACTGCCCGGATTTCTGGAACGGGTACAGGGTGACGCGGGCGTGTCGCGGGTTGATACCGCGCCGATGCTGCGCGGCATCATCTCGAAAATCAACGGCCGCCCGGCACGCGAGGTGGCGGGCGATCACTGGGTTCTGCGCGGCGACCGGGGCGTGACCTATTCGGCGGACCCTCCGCCCAGAACGGTAATCACCGCAGGCACCTGGTGGGCCAAGGATTACGCAGGCCCCCCGGTCATGAGCTTTGCCGCCGAAGAAGCCGCCGAGATGGGGTTGAAGCTGGGCGATAAGATCACGGTCAATATTCTGGGCCGCGATATCACGGCCGAGGTGACCAGTTTCCGCGTGGTCGATTTTTCAACCGCCGGAATCGGGTTTGTCCTGTCGATGAACCCCGGCGCGCTGGCCGGGGCGCCGCATACCCATATCGCGACGGTCTATGCCGACGAAGCCGCCGAAGCACCGCTGTTGCGCGATCTGGCACGGGCCTATCCCAACCTGACCGCAATCCGGGTGCGCGATGCGCTGAACCGTGTGGCCGAGGTTTTGGGCGGGATGGCGGCGGCGATCACCTATGGCGCGCTGGCCACATTGGTCACGGGGCTGTTCGTCCTGATCGGTGCCGCGGCAGCCGGGGAACGGGCACGGGTGTTCGAGGCGGCGGTGCTGAAAACCGTGGGCGCGGTGCGGGGTCAGATTCTGGCCTATTTCGCCCTGCGGTCCGCGATACTGGGGCTGGCGGCGGGGCTGGTTGCGGTTCTGGCGGGCGGTGTCGCCGGATGGGCGGTCATGACCTTCGTGATGGAGGAAACATATCGGTTCGAACCGGTCTCGGCGCTATTGATCGTGGCGGGCGGTGTGATGGCCACGCTGTTGGCGGGGCTGGGGTTTGCCTGGCGGCCCCTGTCGATGCGCCCGGCCCGCGTGTTGCGGTCGCGCGAATAACCCGTCGGTTAGCGTGCGCGCGCCACCATCACCGGCACCAGCACGGTCAGCAGCAACAGGCGAAACACGTGATGCGCCGCGATATAGGCGGGGTTTGCATCCAACAGCACAGACATCGCCATCATGGTTTCCAGCCCGCCGGGGGCAAAGGCGATCAGGACGGTGATGATCGGCAGGCCGAACAGCCACGCCGCCAGAACCGCCGCGATCAGTGACACGAGGGCTGCAAACCCGGTCAGAACCGCCGCCGCCCCCAGCGCCTGACGCAACATGCCG
This sequence comes from uncultured Paracoccaceae bacterium, assembly GCA_947500775.1. Taxonomy (GTDB): domain Bacteria; phylum Pseudomonadota; class Alphaproteobacteria; order Rhodobacterales; family Rhodobacteraceae; genus CANMTD01. Next base: position 109,673 of record CANMTD010000004.1, on the reverse strand, counting down.
AAGGTGATCCCGCTGAACCGTGTGCCGATCATCGTGCCGATGGTCACGAAGGCGGGCACTGACAGCCAGACCGGCATGCTGCCGTCGACCCAGGTCGCTACATGGGCGACCGAGGATACCAGCATCGGCCCCAGCAACAGGGCCGCCGGCACGTTCAGCCGCTTCATGACCAACCCGACAGCCCCGCCCGCCAGCAGGATCACCACCAGCGGCACCGGCGCCATGATATGCCCCGGCATGACAAAGCTGGGCAATTCGCCCTTGGACAGCAGCGGAGCCAGCAAGGGCACGATCAGGGTCAGCGCCAGCACCCGAAGCGTCTGGATGATTGAGATTTGTCGCACGTCGGATTCCACATCGGACGACAGGCTTAGAACAAAGCTCAGATGTCCCGGGGTGGCGGCCAGCAATCCGGTCATCCGGCTGTAGCGGAACAGCCGCTGCAACAGCCACCCGCCGCCCAGCATGATGATCAGAACGGCGCCTGCCATCACCGCCAGGCTGCCGGGCCAGCGGGCGGCGGTCGCCATGGTTTCAGGGGTGACAGCGGCCCCCATATTGGTGCCCACCAGCACGAAACACAGATCGCGCAGCGGCAGCGGCATGGTGCCACGCACCCCCGCCAGCGCGCTGAGCGATACAAAGAACGCAGGGCCGGTCAGGAATGGCGCGGGGATACCGGCCAGCATGGCCACAACCGCGCCCAATGCGCCGATGGCCAAGGTCCGCAAGGTCGGCCACATCCGCAGTCATCCCTTAAATTGAATCTGTTGAAACCTAACAGCCGCGCTGTCGGCCCAACTGACCAACAGGGCGGCGGAATGTCAATGAAGACCGGGGTCTTAGTCCAGCCAGATCGGGTTCGACCACGCCCGTTTGCCCGCGCGGTCCATCACGGTGACGCGCACCCAGGGCGAATTGGCGAAGCGGTCCAGCGGCACGGCGGCGGTGGACATGGATTGCCCGTGAATGGCCGTGGCGGCCGACCCGTGCCCCTGCACGATCACGGCAGAGGCGGCAGAGCAGGTGACCTCGACATGCCGCCCGGTCAGGCGGATGTCGCGAATTTCCGGGCCTTGCGAGGAATAGAAGGTGCCGTCCTTCAGCGCCTGCAACAGGGCCTCGGGTGTATTCGCCGCCGCCTTGACCATCACCCATCCGCCGAAATGATCGGGTTCGGTGAAATGGGCGTCGTCGGTGGCGATCAGGTTCAGCTTGCGCCCCTCGGACAGCAACAGGTCCAGCGTGTGGAACCCGTCGGGCCGGTCGCAGCCCATGGCGCAGCCGTGGTTATAGATCTCGACCGCGTGGGCGGCGTCGATGCTGCGGGCGTCGTCCAGCGTCAGGCCCGACCATTGCGGATGGGCGATGGCGACATAGGCCCCGGCCTTGACACAGCGCTGTGCGATCTCGGGTCCGGTTTCCTGATCGTCCACGGGCAGGAAATGGGGCGCATTGCCGGGGGCGAAATCGGCGGGCAGGCCGACCGCCACGATATGCCACAGCTCGCCGTTCTGCATCGCGCCGGAATGCACCTCGGCCCCCAGAAGGGTGGTGAAATCGTCGTCGCGGAACGGGATCGTGTCGGCGATCGGGTAATTGTACATGCCGATGAAATGGTCGGTCAGCGCGATGAAATCATAGCCTTCGGCCTTGTAGCGGCGGCAGACCTCATCGGGGTCCAGGGCGCCGTCGGACAGGTTGGAATGGGTGTGCAGATTGCCGCGATAGAATTGACCGGGCGCGGTGAAAAAGCTGGTCGGCATGGAAAACCTCTGATCCGTTTCGCCTGTGGTTCTGGCGTGGTTTGATGAAGGGATCATGACAGGGTTGCCGGGGGGCGGCCAGATCGTCGATAACAGATTTCATGATGGATATGACAGCATTGCAGGCGCGGATTGCGGCGCAGGATTGGGCCGGGGCCGAACGGATGCTGCGCCGCGCGGCCAAATCCAAGGGCGCGGGCGCGCAGGTGTTCTATAATCTGGGTAAGGTGCTGCAGGCGGCGGGCAAAGGCGCGCAATCCGGGGCGTGGTTCAAAAAGGCGGTGGCGGCGGATCAAGGGTACGCCATCGCGTGGTTCGAACTGGGGCGCTGGGCCATCGATGCGGATGACCTGACACTGGCAGAGCGTTGTTTCGACAAGGCCGCGATGCTGGCCCCCGATGACGCGGATGCCTGGCGCAACCTTGGGCGGGTCCGGTTGCGGCTGGGCAATTGGGCGGCGGCCCGCACGGCATGGGACCGGTTGGGGGAGGATGCCGAGGTCTTGACCGCGCGCTACCGGATCGCGGCTGAATTGGGCGAGGATACGGCGGCGTTGCAGGCCACGCTGCTGGCGCAGGCCGAGATGCGGCCCGAGGCGATGAAGGCGCTGGTGCGGGTGGCCAAGGGCTCGGTTCCGCTGCGGTTTCCGCCGCTTGCCGGGACCGGACCGCAATAACCCCTGACGCGCAGCGAACCGCGGGCTGCCTCAGCGCCGGAAATCACGGCGATAGACGCCGGTTTGATCCTGCAGTGATTCCTGAATGCGGCGGCTTTCGGCGATATCATCGGGCGTCTGGGTGGTGGTTTCCAACGCGGGGGCCGTGCCGGGCACCGCGATCACTTGGGCCACCGGGGTGCCGCGCGGCAGGGTCCCGTTGAAATTCGGCGCCGTCCAGATCGCCGGAAAATGCACATAGCCCAGCCGGAACCGATCACAATCGACCACGCCGGTCAGGGTCTGAAACGGCAGGTCGGGCCGGTTGAGCGGATGGGTGAACAACAGCGACCAGCCCTCGGGCGCCTCAAGCGTCCAGTAGTTGGTGAATTTCAGCACCATCTGGCCGGACAGGTCCACCGGCATTCCGGTGGCCTGTTCGGGCGTGTGCAGACCCACCGGCGCGCGGGTTAGCGGGGCGTCGGTGATCACCGGCGGGTCCCAGTCCCAGCCAAGCTGGCCATCCTTGATATGCAGGTCGGTCGCCAAGGGAATGATGATGCCCAGCGACAGCGCGTCGATGAAGGGGGGGCAGTGTTTCACCGTGCGTACCGTGGCCCCGCCCATGGTTTCGGCGGCCACCTCGGATGGCATATCTTTCAGCCAGCCGGGCAGGGCGCGCGCGGCGGGGGTGGGTTTCGGCAACAGCGGTTCCAGTTGCGGGTGACAGCGCGCGATGATTTTCATGGGGCGCAGCTTAGTCGCGTGCCTCTTTCCTGAGAAGGAAAGTATGCGCCAGCGTTGCAGAAACCGTCAGCAGGATGATCACCGTGCCCACCGCGTTGATCACTGGCGGGTGGCCGTTCGGGTTGCGGCCCATCGCGCCGATTTCCGTGGCAAAGGTGCAGGACCCGCCCTTGGCGAACATCGTGGTGTTGTAGTTTTCCATCGACGCCAGAAAGGAAATCACCGCGGCCGAGGCCAGCGCGGGCAGCAGGAAAGGCAATGTGATGCGGGTAAAGACGCGCAGGGGCGTGGCCCCCAGATCAAGCGCGGCCTCTTCCAACTCGACCGGCTGGCGTTGCAGCCGCGCCATCAGGATCAGCATCGGATACCCGGCGACAAAGGTGACCTGCGCCATGATGATGGTGAACAGCCCCGCGTTGATGCCCAGCCGCCCCCAGAACACCAGCGCCGACAGGCCCAGCACGATCCCCGGCGCCAGCATCGGCGACAGCAGCACCCACCACAGCAGGCTGTTGGCGCGCGACCGCCAGCGGGTCAGAAACACCGCCCCCGCCAGCCCCAGCAACAGCGACAATGGCACCACGGCCGCCGCCACCCGCAACGAATTGCCGAAACAGCCGACAAACCGGTCGCGGTCCAGTGAACGCAGCACCGGGTCGGCGCGCAGGCGGGTCTCATCCGTCCAGAAGAACGAATACCACTTGCCGGTCAGCCCCTGCCAGTTGGTGACCGAGGGCGGTGAGGCATCGTTGACCGATGTGATGATCATCAGGATCAGCGGCCCGAACATGAACAGCAGAAAGGCACCGGTATAAAGGTTCAGCAGGCGTTGCGCGGTCATTATTGCACCCTCGCGAAATCTTTAAGACGTGTACGCATGATCCACATGAACAACCCGACAAGGGCGAAACAGACCAGCGTATAGGCAAAGCTGTAGGCCGCGCCGATGTTCGAGTTTTCGGATTCGAAGAATTTGTTGTAAATCGTCTGGCTGAACCATTCCGCCTGCAAACCGCGGCTGATGATGCGCGGCACCGAAAAGGCGCCCGCCGACAGCATGAAGGTGGCGATACAGCCCACGGCGATGCCGGGTTTGGAATGCGGGATGATCACCCGCCAATGCACCCGCCAGGCCCGCGCGCCCAGATCCTTGGCCGCCTCGATCTGGTTTTTGTCCAGCGTGGACATGACGTTGTAGATCGGGAAGACCATGAACAGCACATAGGTATAGACGATGACGACAAAGATCGTGCCGGGCATGCGCTTGAACTGTATCGCCTCGCCTGCCGCTATGTCGATCACGCCGACCCAGTCCAGCAAGGCGTTCAGCAGCCCCTGATTGTCGATGATCGCGGTCCATGCGTAAATCCGCATCAGCTCGACAATCGCATAGGGGATCACCAGCCCCAGAAACAGCCATGTGGCGCGTTCGGGCGGGGTGGCCAGCGCGACCTTATAGGCGATCGGATAGCACATGATCAGCGCCAGCGCGGTCGCCATGATCGCAAAGCTCAGCGTTCGGGCAAGGGTGATCAGGCCCAGCCGTTTATAGGTGTCGCCGTCCCGTTCATATTTCAGCCCGGTCAGTTGATAGAATTTTTCGGACAGGCGCCGGTTCTCGATGGCCTTTTGTTCGGGCGACAGAGGGATCAGCGCGGGCGCGACCAGAACTCGGAAATTCGACAGGGTCAGGCTGGAGCTGTTGGCCTCTTGCTCCAGCAGGCGTTTATAGACCACATCTGCCAGATCGGCGATTTTGCGGGCGGTGGCGCTTTGTTCGGCAATCGGATCGGTGTCGGACACCGCCATCAGCGGCAGGTCGTACAAGGTGTCCAGATACACGGTCTGGCCACCGCTGCGCACCATCGCCTGATGGGTGGTGGCCCGGTCGCATTGCAGGATATAGGGGCGGATCGCGCCGCTGGGGGTGTTACCGGCCGAGGGCACGGCCATCCCCCCCGCCGAAGGCACCGCCATGCCCGAGGCCGAGGGCACGGCCAGCCCGCCGCTTGCGGGCGCCTCTGTTTCGGGCGTGTCGTAATTTTTCAGCACGCTGATACAGGTTTCCGCATCGCGGACCAGCGCCCCGGCAATCGAACTGTCCAACTGCCGCTTCGGCGCGGTCAGGGCGCGTTCGGCCATGGTCAGTTGCGGCAGGATGATCAGCAACAGCCCCCAAACCAGAATCGAGGCGACAAACAGCGATGTCAGCCACCGCCCGTATCCGCGCAACAGATCCTTCATTGCGCGGCCATTTCTTCGCGGCCCGTACGCGCCACCGGACCATCGGGCAGGACCAGCGCGCTGTCGCAGGTGAACCCGATGCGGGTGGTGGCATCCGGGGCGATGGTCGGAACCGCCCCGGTATTGGTCAGATGCATCGCCACCGGCAGCCCCGCCTGACCCGCCCGCATTTGCAGGTTGATAAAGGCGCCTTCCAGATCGCGGCGTTCCAGCCGGGCGTCAAGCTGATTGGCAAGCCCGGCGCCGGTTTCAAAGCCCAGGTTTTCGGGGCGTACGAACAGGATGGCATCGTCACCGGGTTTCAAATCGCGCGGATTGCGCCCCCGCATCCGGCCTAGGGCGGTGTCGATCAGGGCCATATCGCCGTCCAGCCCCGATACGCGGCCGGGAAACTGATTGACCTCGCCCACGAAAGAGGCGGCGAAGGCGGTGGTGGGCGAGGAATAAATCTCATCCCCCGTGCCGACCTGTTCGATCCGGCCCGCGTTCATCACCGCGATCCGGTCGGACATGGTCAGCGCCTCGCCCTGATCATGGGTGATATAGATGAAGGTCACGCCGGTTTTCTGTTGAATGGCGCGCAGCTCGGCCCGCATGTGCTGGCGCAGTTTCAGGTCCAGCGCGGACAGCGGTTCGTCCAGCAACAATACCGCCGGTTCCACCGCCAGCGCCCGGGCAATCGCCACCCTTTGCCGCTGACCGCCCGACAGTTCGGTGGGTTTCTTGTCGCCCTGATCGCCCAGGGCCACCAGCGCCAGCAATTCTTCGGCCTTGGCAAGGCGGTCGCGTTTGGAGATGCCGCGCGCCTCAAGCCCGAAGGCCACGTTGTCGCGCACGCTCATCAACGGGAACAGCGCGAGGTTCTGGAATATCAGCGCGGTTGGCCGCGCGTTCGGGGTTTTGCCCTGCTGATCGTCGCCGCCAATCAGAATGCGCCCGCCGGTGGGTTCGACAAATCCCGACACGGCCCGCAGGATGGTGGTCTTGCCACAGCCCGACGGCCCGAGGATCGAAAAGAACTCGCCCGCGTGCACCGTCAGATCGGTCGGGTGTACGGCGGTGAACCCGTTTGGATAGGTGATGGAAACGCCGTCCAGCGTTACGTCCTTGCCGCGCATGGTCTTTTCCCCCGAAACGAAGTGGGAGGGGGCACATCCCCCTCCCTTGCCCCACCCCTTGCAGTCGCGCGCGGGGTGAGGGCGATGCCAGAATCAGGCGTTGGTGATGATTTCAACGATCTCGTTGCGGACCGGTGCGAAGAACGGCGTGTCGGCCTGCCACCACCACATGTTGCCCAGAACGTCGGGGGTGTAGACTTCGTTGAACTGTGCCTTGAATTCGTCCGAGGCAAAGTCGGCCGCACCGGCTACGGCCGAGTTGTAGCCGGTGTTGTTGGCGAACATGCCGCCCACTTCAGGCTGCAGCATGAAGTTCATGAAGGCCACGGCCTGTTCCTTGTTTTCGGCGCCCTTCAGCATGCCGAAGCTGTCCAGCCAGGTGATGATGCCCTCTTTCGGCGCGCGGTAGACATAGTTGCTGTCTTCGCGGTTCAGCAGCAGGCCGGTGGTGTCCCAGGTCTGACCGATGATGCAGCCGGCCTCTTTGAAGGCGGCGGTCGCTTCGGTGGCGTTGTTCCAGAAGGCGCCGAAGTTTTCCTTGTGCTCCAGCATGTATTTGGCAACGGCGCCCCAGACGCGGCGTGCGTCATCTTCGGATTTATAGACGTCCAGCATGCGGTTGCTGGGCACTTCGCCGGTGGCGTCCAGATACAGGCCCACGCCCATGATCGCGGATTTCTGGCGGAACGCCGCGGCGCCCTTGGCTTCGGGGCGGAACAGGTCGCCGAACGACAGGTCGCCATCGGCGATGTCCAGTTTGCCCCGGTTCAGGGTCATGCCTTCGGTGCCCCAGTCGAAGGGCAGCAGGATCTGTTGGCCCTTGAACTGGCCGCCCAGCGTGGCGCTGTCACGAACAAATGATGGGATGACGTTGTCGATTTTCACATCGGCGGGCACCGCAGCGAAATAGCTTTCGCCGCTGTCGTCCAGATAGCCGGCGGCGTTGGTGATCGACGGGAACACGACGTCAAAGCCTTTGCCGCCGTTGGCGCGCACGGTCGATTCCGCCTCGTCATTCGAACCGAAAGTGGTCAGTTCCAGTTTGATGCCGGTGTCGGCCTCGAATTTTTCGGCGATATTGGGCTGAACATAGTCCTGCCATGCGAACACCTTGACCGAACCGGAAGAGGCCAGCGCATCGTTTGCTTTCAAAAGTGCGGGTGCGGCAACAGCGGCCCCGGTCAGCTGCATGGCGGTACGACGTGTAAATTTCATGGATTTATCCCCTGTCAGTTAGCGCAAGACGCGCAGATCAATGCGGCCATACCTAATCCCTATGACAGAATGCCGAATCTTTGGAGTCACTTTTGTAACAGCCGGTTTGCGAAACAGCGGTATCCGATTGGGGGTGTTCCCCCCGAAGGCGGGCGTTAGATTGCTGTGGCAGGACCAGGACGGAGAAACGCCATGCTGCTGGATGTATGCCGCGTCGAGAAAAGTTACGGGGCCGGACCCGAGGCGGTGAAGGTCCTGAACGGCGTCAGCTTTGCGATGCAGGCAGGCGAAAGCATGGCGCTGACGGGCGAATCAGGCAGCGGCAAAAGCACGCTGTTGCATCTGTGCGCCGGGCTGGATCGGGCGGATGCGGGGCAGGTGGTGTTGCTGGGGCAAGAGTTGGCAGGCTTGGATGATGCGGCCCGTGCGGGGTTGCGCCGCCGCCATGTCGGGCTGGTCTTTCAGCAGTTCAATCTGATTCCGTCGCTGGATGTGGCCGCGAACCTGTCGTTTCAGGCGCGGCTTGCGGGGCGCGACGATGCCGGGTGGAGTGCCGCCCTGACCGAAAGGCTGGGCCTGACATCCCTGATGCACCGATACCCCGAGCAACTGTCAGGCGGGCAGCAACAGCGCGTGGCGATCGGCCGGGCCTTGGCGGGCCGCCCCGAGGTTATTCTGGCCGATGAACCCACCGGCAATCTGGACGAAGCCACCGGCGATGCGGTCATGGATCTGATGCTGGAACTGGTGCGCGAAACCGGGGCGGGCCTGCTGATGGTCACCCATTCCGAACGGTTGGCCGCGCGGCTGTCGCGGCGGCTGCATCTGAGCAGCGGGCGGGTGTCGTGATGTGGCGCGTTGCCCTGTCGGCCTTGCTGTCGCATTGGCGGCGCGCGCCGCTGCAGTTGATCAACCTGCTGTTGGGGCTGGCGCTGGCCACTGCCCTGTGGTCCGGGGTGCAGGCCATCAACGCCGAGGCGCGGGCCAGCTATGACCGGGCGGCGGCCCTGTTGGGGCAGAACCGGTTCGCGCAACTGGTGCCGCGCGACGGGCAAAGGGTCGATCAGTCGGTCTTTGTCGATCTGCGCCGCGCGGGCTGGCTGGTGTCCCCGGTGTTGGAGGGGCGGATACGGCATGCGGGCGATTGGATTCGTGTGCTGGGGATCGATCCGGTCAGCGCCCCCGCCGGTCTGGCCCCCGCAAGCACGGCAAGCCCCGAGGCTTTTGCCGGGTTTTTCACGCCCCCCGGTCTGGCCTTTGCGGCACCAGAGACCGTGGCCGCGCTCAGCGATGCGACAGGCCTGCCCCGCGTTGAACCGGCCGAGGGGTTGTTGCCCGGCGTGCTGATCATGGATATCGGCATTGCGCAGGAATTGCTGGGCGCGTCCGACATGATCTCGCGTCTGGTGCTGTGGCCCCGGCAGCCCGAGTTTCGTACCCCGCTGGAGGCGGTCGCCCCGCAACTGGTCGAAAAAGCCCCGCAGGGGCAGGCGGATGTGGCGCGGCTGACCGACAGTTTTCATCTGAACCTGACCGCCTTCGGGTTTCTGGCCTTTGCGGTCGGATTGTTCATCGTGCATGGCACCATCGGGCTGGCGTTCGAACAGCGCCGCGTGATGTTTCGCACCCTGCGTGCGCTGGGCCTGCCGCTGCGGGGGCTGATCGTTCTGCTGGCGGTCGAGGTGCTGTTGCTGGCGCTGGTCGCAGGCGTGGTGGGGGTTGCGCTGGGCTATGTCATTGCCGCCGCGCTGTTGCCCGATGTGGCCGCCACCCTGGGCGGGCTTTACGGGGCCGAGGTTTCGGGCAGCCTGAGCCTGCGCCCGGTCTGGTGGGGCGGCGGATTGGCGATGTCGGTGCTGGGGGCGGCGGTGGCGGCGGGGCAAAGCCTGTGGCGGCTGGCGCGCCTGCCCTTGCTGGCCCCGGCGCAGCCACGGGCATGGGCGCGGGCCTCGGGCACAGGAATGGCGGTGCAGACCGGGCTGGCGGCGCTGCTGGGGCTGGTGGCGTTGGGGCTGGCCCAGTGGGGCGGCGGGTTGATCGCGGGGTTTGCGATGCTGGGGGCGCTGTTGCTGGGCGCGGCGCTGTCACTGCCGGGGGTGCTGAGCGCGCTGTTGGGGATGGCCGAACGGGGCGCGCGGGGCGTGCTGGCCGGGTGGTTCTGGGCCGACACGCGGCAACAGGTGCCCGGCCTGTCGCTGGCCCTGATGGCGTTGCTGCTGGCGCTGGCGGCGAATGTAGGGGTCAGCACCATGGTGGGCAGTTTCCGGTTGACCTTTACCGGCTGGCTGGATCAGCGGCTGGCGTCCGAACTGTATGTCACCGCCCGAAACGGGCCCGAGGCCGCACGCCTGCGCGCCTTTCTGGAACCGCGCAGCGATGCGGTGCTGCCGATCTGGAATGTGACCGGCGCGCTGATGGGCGCGCCGGGGCAGGTTTACGGGGTCGCCGATCACCCGACCTATCGCGATCACTGGCCGCTGTTGCAGGCCGCGCCGGATGTCTGGGACCGGGTGGCCACGGGCAATGCGGCGCTGATCAACGAACAACTGGCCCGCCGCGAAGGGCTGGCCCCGGGTGACAGCGTGACCCTGCCGGGGGGCACCGCGCTGAGCATTGCGGGGATCTATTCCGACTATGGCAACCCGCAGGGGCAGGCGATGATCGCGGTCGACCGTCTGGCCGCCCTTTACCCCGATGTGCCCCGCCTGCGGTTCGCGGTGCGCCTGCCGCCCGCCCAAGTGCCCGGCCTGATCCGGGCGCTGACCACCGATTTCGGCCTGCCGCGTGACAATCTGACCGATCAGGCCACGATCAAGGCGTTTTCGCTGGGCGTGTTCGAACAGACCTTTGCCGTCACCGCCGCGCTGAACGTGCTGACCATGGCGGTGGCCGGGCTGGCGATGCTGACCAGCCTGCTGACGCTGGCCGGCATGCGGGTGCCGCAACTGGCCCCGGTCTGGGCCCTGGGGCTGACCCGGGCGCGGCTGGCGCGGCTGGAACTGGCCCGCGCGGTGATGCTGGCGGCATTGACGATGGTGCTGGCCATTCCCGTGGGACTGCTGCTGGCCTGGGCCCTGCTGGCGGTGGTCAATGTGGCGGCCTTCGGCTGGCGTCTGCCGATGCATCTGTTTCCGCTGGACTGGTTGTGGCTGGGCGGGCTGTCATTGATGGCGGCCGGGTTGGCGGCGGCATGGCCCGCGTTCCGGCTGGCACGGATGGCGCCTGCCGATTTGCTGAAGGTTTTTGCCAATGAACGTTAGGTTGATTGCCTTGCTGATCTGTCTGGCCGGGGCCGCCTTTGCGCAGGGTTTCGCGGGGCTGGGCACCACATCGGACGGGTTTGCGACACCCCAGCGGGGGCATGCGTTGCAGTTTCCGGCCGATCATGGCGCGCATCCCGATTACCGGATCGAATGGTGGTATCTGACCGCAAATCTGACCGGCGCCGATGGCCGCGACTACGGGGTGCAATGGACGCTGTTCCGCTCGGCCCTTGCACCCGAGGGCGGGACCGGTTGGCGCACCCCGCAAATCTGGATGGGGCATGCCGGGCTGACCACGCCGGACCGGCATTTCGTGGGCGAACGGCTGGCGCGCGGCGGGATCGGGCAGGCGGGGGTGACGGCGCAGCCTTTCGAGGCATGGATCGACGATTGGCGGATGGCGGGGACTGGCGATGCCGCCCTGTCGGAGCTGACCCTGCGCGCCACAGGGATGGAGTTCGCCTTTGACCTGTCGCTGCTGGCCGAGGGGCCGCTGGTGTTGCAGGGTGACGCCGGGTATTCGGTGAAATCGGCAGGCGGGCAGGCCAGTTATTATTATTCCCAGCCGGGGTATGCGGTGACGGGCGAGTTGACATTGCCCGAGGGCAAGATGCCCGTGACCGGGCAGGCATGGCTGGATCGCGAATGGTCCTCGCAGCCTTTGGCGGCGGATCAGGATGGTTGGGACTGGGTGTCGCTGCATTTCGACAGCGGGGACAAGCTGATGGGGTTTCAACTGCGCGATACGCGCGGCGGGGCCTATACCTCGGGCACATGGAGCGGTGCGGCGGGGGATGTGGTGCCGTTTGACGATGGACAACTGACGATGACGCCGCTGGACAGCGCACAGGTCGCGGGGCGCAAGCTGCCCATCCGCTGGCGGCTGGAGCTTCCGGCGCGGGGGCTGGATATCCAGATCGCGGCGCAGAACCGAAATGCGTGGATGGGCACGCTGTTTCCCTATTGGGAGGGGCCGGTAGGTATCACCGGCAGCCACACCGGGCGCGGCTATCTGGAAATGACCGGCTATCAATAGCTTGTCACTTTCGCGTCAGATCAGCGTCCCGGTGCGATGATCTCTTTCCCGAGGCCTGCGCCGGGGGTAGGTCTGTGGTGACACCTTGCCCCGGAGGACCCGATGCAGACCCCCATTCCCCTGACCCGAGAGCTGGTGATGATCGGTGGCGGCCATGCCCATGCGCTGGTGCTGCGGATGTGGGGGATGGCGCCGGTGCCGGGGGTGCGGCTGACGGTGATCAACCCCGGCCCCACCGCGCCCTATTCGGGGATGCTGCCGGGGATGGTGGCGGGCCATTACACGCGGGATGAACTGGACATCGATCTGGTGCAACTGGGGCGGCACGCGGGCGCGCGGCTGATTTTAGGGCGGGCCACGGGCATCGACCGCACGGCGCGGCTGATCGACATCGACGGGCATGCGCCGGTGTTCTATGACATCGCCTCGGTCGATATTGGCATCACCTCGGACCTGCCCGCACTTGACGGATTCATCGAACATGCCGTCCCGGCCAAACCGCTGGGCGCCTTTGCCGCCCGGTGGGAAGACTACGTCGCCGCGGCCCGCGCGGGCACGGTATCGCCCGAGGTGCTGATCATCGGCGCAGGTGTGGCGGGGGTGGAACTGGCGCTGGCGACCTTGCACCGGCTGACCTCTGCCGGGGTGGCGGCGAAGGTCACATTGCTGGAGGCGGGCGATACCCCCCTGCGCGACATCGGCGCAGGCGCACGCCAGGCTTTGCTGGCGCAGATGCAGGTGCAAGGCGTTCAGATACGCCCCAACGCGCAGATCGTCAGGGTGACGGAAACCGGCGTTGTGCTGGAAAGTGGCGAGGTCGTGCTGGGCGGTCTGGTCATCGGGGCGGCGGGCGCGCGGCCGCAGGGGTGGCTGGCCGAGACCGGGCTGCAACTAACGGGCGGGTTCATCGATGTGGGCCCCGATCTGGTGTCGCTGAACGATCCCACGATCTATGCGGTGGGCGATTGCGCCCATATGACCCACGCCCCCCGGCCCAAGGCGGGGGTCTTTGCGGTGCGGCAGGCGCCCGTTCTGCTGCACAATCTGCGCGCGGACCTGACCGGGGGCACGCGCAAACCCTATCAGCCGCAAAGCGATTATCTGAAGCTGATCTCGACCGGGCATAAACACGCGGTGGCCGACAAGCTGGGCCTGCGGCTGGAAGGCGACTGGCTGTGGCGTTGGAAGAACCGGATCGACCAGAAATTCATGGATCAGTTCCGTCACCTGCCCGAGATGCCCGCCACACCACTGCCCAAAGGCGCGGCGCTGGGCGTTGCTGAGTTGCTTGACGGGGTGGTGGCCCCCTGCGGTGGTTGCGCCGCCAAACCGGGCGCGCAGGTGCTGCAGGATGGGCTGACCGATCTGCCGCCGCCCGCCCGTGCGGATGTGCTGCGCGGGGCCGGGGATGACGCGGCGGTGCTGCGCCACGGCGATGGTGCGCAGGTCGTCACGACCGATCAGTTCCGCGCCTTCATCGACGATCCCTATCTGTTGGCGTGGATCGCCGCCGTGCATGCGCTGGGCGATATCTGGGCGATGGGGGCGCAGCCTCAGGCCGCGCTGGCCACGCTGATCCTGCCCCGGATGCGGGACCGGATGCAGCAGCATATGCTGCGCGAGATACTGGCCGGGGCGACAAAGGTGTTTGCCGAGGCGGGGGCCGATCTGGTGGGGGGGCATACCAGCGTGGGGGCCGAACTGGCGGTCGGGTTTACCGTGACCGGGCTGATGGATGGCGATCCCGTCGGGGTGGCGGGGGCGCGGCCGGGGGATCGGTTGATCCTGACCAAGCCTATCGGCAGCGGCACGATTTTCGCGGCCGAGATGCAGAAACGGGCGCGGGGCGCCGATGTGGCCGCGGCGTTGCGGGTGATGGAGACCCCCTCTGGTGATGCGGCAAGGCTGTTGGCGCCGGTGGCCCATGCGATGACCGATGTGACTGGTTATGGGCTGATCGGTCACTTGCGGTCGATCACCATGGCCTCGGGCGTTGGCGCGGTGGTGAACCGCGATTCCGTGCCGTTGATGCAAGGCGCGCTGGATCTGGCAGAGGCCGGGATTCGGTCCAGCCTGTATCCGCAGAACAGGTTGTTTTTAAATGAGATTGAAGGCGCTGAACCGACCGATCCGCGCACGGCGTTGCTGGTCGATCCGCAGACGGCGGGGGGGCTGCTGGCCGCTGTGCCGCAGAAGGCAGCAACGGCCACTTTGGACGGGCTGACAGAGGCCGGGATCGCAGCGGTTGAGATCGGTGAAATCACCAGCGGACCGGCGACGATTACCCTGCGCTGAGGTCATTTATCGCCTGAGCCAGGGCCGGCGCGGCGCGGGCCAAGGCGGTGGGGGACAGGTCGTCCATTCGGAACGATTTTTGTGTGCCGGTATCGTGCCGCGCGCGTTGGCGGTTGTAGAGCGGATCGTAGTGGTGGGCCATCAATTGGGTTGCCAGCGGCACCAGCGCGCCCTCGTCTGCCAGTTCCAGCCAATGCTCGATCCGCTCTGCCGGATGATGTGCAGAAAGTGTGCGCAAGATGTATGGCAGCCTGTGCGCATCCTCGGTCACATCGCGGTAACGCCGGACCAGATACTCCGCCCGCGCTGAAAGTGGTGCGTCGATGACCAGCCGGGGCGCGGCGCGCATCGCGGTCCACAGGCCGGGGGGCAGGTTGATCTGGCCGATCTTGCTGGATTCCGCTTCGACCACCACGGGCCGATCCGGCGACAGGGGGGTCCTTGCGGCGGCCAGCCGGGTTTCAAACTTTTTTTGCGCGGGCTGGGCGTCGGCCATTGCGCCAAAGACCGATCCGCGATGATTGGCCAGCCCTTCCAGATCGATCACCTGAATGCCTTCGGCGGCCAGATGGGTCAGCAATTCGGTTTTGGCGGTGCCGGTGTTGCCATCCAGCAGGATGACGGGGGACGGCCAGGGCGCATCGTAAAGCGCGCTTTGTACCAGCCGCCGATAGGCGCGATAGCCGCCGTCGATCGTGTCGGCCTGCCAGCCGATCTGGCGCAGGATCATGGCGAATGATCCCGACCGTTGCCCGCCCCGCCAGCAATAGACCAGCGGGCGGTATCCTTTGGGCCGGTCGGCCAGCGTGGTTTCCAGATGATGGGCCGCGTTGCGCGCCACCAAAGCAGCGCCCAGCTTGCGCGCCTTGAACGGGCTGTCCTGAGTATAGATCGTGCCAACGCGCGCGCGTTCTTCGTTGCTGAGCACCGGCAGGCTTATGGCGCCGGGAATGTGATCTTCGGCGTATTCCGCCGGAGACCGGACATCGATCACCTCGTCAAATTCAAGGCTGTGCAGCGTTGCGAGTGTATCAAGGGAAATCGCCATGCGGTCTTGTAGGGGGCTGGGCGGAAAACCGAAAGGCCCCGCGCCTATTTGCCCACCGCCATGCTGCGGCGGAACAGCAGCAGGGCAATGATCAGAAAGACCAGACCAAGGCCGGACATGGTGGCGATGGCGGGCCAGACCACATCCAGACCCGCACCGCGAAAGACGACCCCCTGCGCAAAGGAAATGAAATGCCGCGATGGCAGCAGCCATGTGAT
Source organism: uncultured Paracoccaceae bacterium (assembly GCA_947500775.1). Taxonomy (GTDB): domain Bacteria; phylum Pseudomonadota; class Alphaproteobacteria; order Rhodobacterales; family Rhodobacteraceae; genus CANMTD01. The sequence continues at coordinate 94,067 of CANMTD010000004.1, read as the reverse complement.
GGGCTGGATCACCTCGGGCTGGTTTTCAATCGGGCTGGTGGCGCCCGACAGCATCGACATCGGAATGAAGGTCAGCATCAGCAACAGCGCGAATTGCGCCATCGAACGCGATACCGTGCCCAGAAATATCCCGATCGAGGCGGTCGCGAACAGATAGATTGACGTCCCCCCCAGCAACAACGCCCGCGATCCCGCGACCGTGACATCCAGCACGCCTTCGACCATGAATTCGATGGACAGGGCAAAGGCCACGATGATCACCAGACCATTGGCCCAGATCTTGGATATGGCGATCTGAAAGGCGGTCAGGGGCATGACCATCAGATGTTCGATGGTGCCATGTTCACGTTCCCGGATCAGCGCGGCGCCGGTCAGCAGGATGGTGATCATGGTGATATTGTCCAGCAGGCTGGTCATCGAGATGAACCAGCTTTGGATACCGTTGGGGTTGAAGGCCCGCCGCAGCACCAGCCCGACGGGCAATTCTGCGCTGACATCGCTGCGGCGGGCAAAGCGGTCGACCTCATCCAGCAGGATGTTCTGGATATAGCTATCGCCCAGCCCGGCCTGCATCATGGCGGTGGCGTCGATGTGCAACTGCAGTTCGGGGCGGTGTTCGCGGCGGACGTCGGCCTCGAAATCGGGGGGGATCACCAGCACGAACATGAACCGGTTCTGATCCAGACCAACGTCGACCTCGCTGATCTGGACGTGCTGCGGCGCCTGGAAATACGGGGGGTAGAAGGCGTTGGCCAATTTGCGCGACAGGGCCGAATTATCTTCGTCCACAATCGCGATCGAGGCGTTGTTGACGTTTTCCCCGGCGCTGTTGGCGTCCAGATAGACGGCCAGCGAAAACATGAAGATGATCAGCGACATCATTACCCGGTCGGTCAGGACACTGTGCAATTCCTTGGTGCCCAGCCAGAATATGTTACTTAGCCAGCGCATTTAACGGGCCTGCTTTCGCAACAGCGCGACGGCGATCAGGGTCATCACCGGAAAGAACGCCGCCAGCGCCAGCAGATCGCCGCTGGTTTCGGCAAATCCCAGACCCTTGGTGAATGTGCCGACGCTGAGATGCATGAAATAGGATGCGGGCCACATCGATCCGATCAGTTGCGCGTCCGGGGACATGGTCGACACCGGCTGGATCAGGCCCGAAAACTGCATCGTTGGCATGATCGACAGGATCGCGGTGGCAAAGACCGCCGTCACCTGCGATTTCGTCGCCGATGAAATCATCAGCCCATAGGATGTCACGGCCAGCGCATACAGAAACGCGCCGCAGGCCAGCGCCAGAAAGCTGCCCTTCATCGGAACCCCCAGCAAAGTGACGATCATCAACGTCAGGGCCAGAAAGTTGAACATCGCGATGGCGACATAGGGCAATTGCTTGCCCAGCAGAAACTCGATCCGCCGGGTGGGGGTGACGTAGAAATTGGTGATGGTGCCGGTTTCCTTTTCGCGGGCCACGCTGACCGCCATCAGGATCGCGGGGAACATCAGCAACAGGATCGCGGGCATGGCGGGGGCGATGGCCAGGATGCTTTCGAAACTGGGGTTGTAACGATACCGCTGTTCGATGTCGGCGGACAGGAAATCCTCGGGCGCGTAACCGGCTTCGCGGGCCATGTCGTATAGAAACGACTGATGGGCGGCGGCGACATAGCCTTCGACCGTGCCGGCGCGTTGGGTATCGGCCCCGTCGATCCACGCCGATATCTGGGGGTTTTCGCCTTTTTGCAGCGCACGGCCGAACCCGTTGGGAATTTCGATGGCCAGCGAAATGTCGTTGGCGCGCAGCCGCCGTTGCATTTCTTCGGGGGTCTGCAGGGCAGGGCGTTCTTCGAAATAGGTCGAACCGTAGAAATTCTTCAGATAACCGCGGCTGGCGGCGGTCTGATCCTGATCCAGCGCGGCATAGGTGATCGAATTCACATCCATCGAAATGCCGAAGGCCATGACCAGCATCAGGATCAGGCTGCCGACAAAGGCAAAGGCGATGCGCACCGGATCGCGCAGCACCTCGACCGCTTCGCGGTAGGTATAGGCCAGCATGCGCGTGGGGTTGAATCCGAATGTGGTGGGCGCGTGCGGCGCCTGATCTGCCGGGGCCAGAACGCCGGACAGGGCAGCATCGTCATCGCTGGCGGGTTCGGCCTCTTCGATATAGCTGATGAAGGCCTCTTCCAGCGTGTCGGTGCCACGTTCGCTGACCAGATGGTCCGGCGTGTCATAGACCAGCACCTGACCGGCATGCATCAGCGAAATGCGGTCACAGCGCAGGGCTTCGTTCATGAAATGGGTTGAGATGAAGATCGTCACAAGATCCTTGCGTGACAGTTCGATCAGGAATTCCCAGAATTCATCACGGGCCACCGGATCGACGCCCGAGGTGGGTTCGTCCAGAATAAGGATGTCGGGTTCGTGCAGCACGGCCACCGCCAGCGACAGCCGTTGCCGGATGCCCAGCGGCAGGCTGCCCGCGCGTTGATTCATATAGGGTTGCAGGCCAAAGCGTTCGGTCAGGGTGGCGATCCGGGCCCGGCCATGAGCGGGGTCCATGTGGAACAGGCGCCGATGCAGCGACAGGTTCTGCCCGACTGTCAATTCGCCATAGAGCGAAAACGCCTGCGACATGAACCCGACCCGTTTGCGCGCCTCGATGTTGTGCGCGTCCACCGGATGGCCGAACAGGAACGCCTCGCCCTCGCTGACCGGCAGCAGACCGGTCAGCATTTTCATCGTGGTGGTCTTGCCGCAGCCGTTGGAGCCGAGAAAGCCGAAAATCTCGCCCGGCAGAATCTCAAAGCTGACGTTGTCGACGGCGGTGAAATCGCCGAAGCGGCGGGTCAGGCCGCGGGCCTCGATCGCCGGGGTGCCGTGGCCATCCTCTAACGGTGGGATATGCAGTTTGCCGCGCCCGTTGCGCCGGTCGGGCGGCAAAAGCTGGACAAAGGCCGCCTCGATATCATCGGTACCTGTCTGGTCCTTGATCTGCTGAGGAGAGCCTTCGGCCAGCACCTTGCCGCCATCCATTGCCACCAGCCAGTCAAAGCCTTCGGCCTCTTCCATATAGGCGGTGGACACCAGCACGCTCATCCCCGGCCGCTCGGCGCGGATGGCGGCGATCAATGTCCAGAACTGGCGGCGCGACAGCGGATCAACGCCGGTGGTGGGTTCGTCCAATATCAGCAGGTCGGGGTCATGCAACAGCGCCGTGCACAGGCCCAGTTTCTGTTTCATCCCGCCCGACAGCTTGCCTGCGGGGCGGTTCAGAAACGGGTAAAGCCCGGTGGCCCGCGTCAGCCGTTTGATCCGCGTGGTACGTTCGGCGGCGGTCTGGTCAAAGAGTTTGCCAAAGAAATCAAGATTTTCAGAGACGCTGAGTTCCTGATACAGGTTTTTGCCCAGCCCCTGCGGCATATAGGCCAGACGCGGACCCATCACCGCCCGGTGCCGCGCGCGGTGCATATCACCGCCCAGCACCTGCAAATCGCCCTGTTGCATCACACGGGCCCCGGCGATCAGGTCCAGCAGGGTGGATTTGCCCACGCCGTCCGGACCCAGCAATCCGATCATCTGACCGGCGGGCAGGTCGAACGACACATCGTCCAGCGCGCGGACCTTGCCGTAGCTTTGTGTGATGTTGCGGGCAACGATCACCGGGGGTGTTTGAGTGGACACGCGCTGCCGCCCCTATTGCTGTGCTGCGGACACGTAATCAGGTGGCAGGTTCTGCAGGAACGCGGGCCAATCCGGTTGCCCATTCCCCGACAGGCGAACATAGGCGACCCCGCGCACGCCGGTTTTGACGATATCAATGTTTTCCCGCACCAATTCGTCCGGCACCCGCGCCCGGATCCGGAACATCAGCTTGTCGCGTTCATCGGCGGTTTCGACCTGTCGCGGGGTGAATTGCGATACCGGCGAGACAAAGCTGATTTCAGCCGGGACAATGACGTCGATCACATCCAGCTGAATGCGCGCCTCGGCCCCGATGCTGACCAAATGCGCCTGTCCGGCGGGCAGAAAAAACTCAAGATAGACATCGGTCAGATCGACCATGGTCAGCACCTTGCCGCCAGCACCCAGAACCTCGCCCGGTTCGGCAAGCCGGTACAGGATACGGCCGGTGGTTGGCACGGTCAGCTGGGCATCTTCGATCTGGGTCTTGATTTCGTCCTCGGTGGCGCGGGCGGCATCGACGCCGCGTTCGCGCGACAGAAGATTGGCCCTGGCCGCGTTCAGATTGGCGATTGCGACCTGTTGATCGCTAAGCCGCACATCATAGATTTCCTGCGAAACATGTCCCTTTTCAAGCAGTTGCTTGCTGCGGGCCAATTCCTGTTCCGCCAGCAGCAAAAGCGCCTGAGCCTGCGCGATGCTGGCCTGCGAGGCCGCCACAAGGCTTTCGGCGCTGGCGACATCGGCTTGCGCCCGCAACAGCTGTGCCTCGATCTGGCGGGTGTCGATGGTGGCCACGACCTGACCGGGTTCCACCAGATCGCCTTCGACCGCGGTGATGGTTTCCACCCGCCCGGCGATTTTGCTGGAGATGTCGACCTGCACCGCCTCGATCCGGCCATTGCCCGACGCGATGCCGGGTGGCAGCGCGCCATTGTCCGATTGTGTCAATGTGTAAATCCCGATCCCCCCCAGCAATAGGGCGGCGACAATCGCGATTCCTGTTGAACGTTGCATGGTTTGGACCCGGTTGTGTGATTGATTTGGGGACAGTGTAGCCAAAACATCCCCGCTTGGCCCAGACATTAGGAAAGGAAAGCTGCGGAACATATGATCTGCGTCAAATAACAGGATGTCGCACCCGGATTCGGTGGGTTTTCGGGCGGGTTTCGTATCATCGCGGCAATCCGGCAGAGAAGGTTTTTCCGAAACGCTGTGCCGGATCGGGCGATTGTACTGAATCGACGGCCAGCAAGGGAAAATCTTGTTATTGCTTCCGGTTGTCGGGACAATATTCCTTATAATTCGCTGCGCCTGTGATCAAAGGGGAAATTATCCTAAATTGGAGGGGCAGCAAGGAGTGCCCCGCCATGAAACATTTCCCCATCTTCCTCGCGGTTGAGGATCGTCGCATCGTCGTTTCGGGCGGGGATGAGGCGGCGGTGGCCAAATTGCGGCTGATCCTGAAATCCGAAGCGCGGATCGAGGTGTATGCCGATACCGCGTTGCCGCAGATCCACGACTGGGCCGGGCAGGGGCGGTTGACGCTGATCCCGCGCGCGCTGGCCGCAGGTGATGCAGCGGGCGCTGTGCTGGTCTATGCCGCCAACGAAGATGACGCCGAAGACGCGCGGGTGGCAGCCATCGGCCGGGCCGAGGGCGCGCTGGTCAATATCGTCGACAACCTTGCCGACAGCGCCTTTATCACCCCGGCGATCGTGGACCGCGATCCGGTGACCGTGGCCATCGGCACCGAAGGCGCGGCCCCGGTTCTGGCCCGCGCGATCAAGGCCGATCTTGAAGAACGCCTGCCCCCGGTTCTGGGGCTGCTGGCGCGGGTTGGCAAAGCCTTTCGCCCGATGGCCGAACGCCTGCCGATGGGCCGCAAGCGCCGTGATTTCTGGTCTGACTATTATTTCGACAAGGGGCCGAAGGCCGTCGCGCGCGATGGCGCCGATACCTTGCCCGCCACCCTGTCAGAGCTGTTGTTTGACCATATGGCCGCCGAACAGACGCCGGGCCGGGTCGATCTGGTGGGCGCGGGTCCCGGCGATCCGGAACTGCTGACGCTGAAGGCGCGCAAGGCGCTGGACCGGGCCGATGTGGTGATCCACGACGGGCTGGTCGCCCCCGAAATTCTGGAACTGGCGCGGCGCGAGGCGGTGCTGGTGCCGGTCGGTAAGATCGGGTTCGGGCCGTCCACGCCTCAGGACAAAATCAACGCTTTGATGATCGAACACGCGCAGGACGGCGCCCATGTGGTGCGGCTGAAATCGGGGGACCCCGGTGTGTTCGGCCGTCTGGACGAAGAGATCGAGGCGCTGGATGCCGCCGGTGTCGACTGGGCGATCGTGCCCGGCATCACGGCGGCCACGGCGGCGGTTGCCCAGATCGGGCAGTCGTTCACCCGGCGCGGACGGAATTCATCGGTGCGCCTGTTGACCGGTCACGATGTCAAAGGCTTTGCCGAACACGACTGGCGCGCCTTGGCCCGCCCGGGCGAGGTTGCGGCGATCTATATGGGCAAACGCAGCGCGCGGTTCGTGCAGGGCCGGTTGCTGATGCATGGCGCATCGCCCGCGACGCCGGTGTCGATTGTCGAAAACGCCTCGCGCGCGGATAGCCGGATGCGGGCGGCCACACTGGCCGATCTGCCCAATGCGGTCGAAGGGCTGACCGGCCCCGCCGTGATCCTGTTTGGCCTGGCGCCCCGTCAGGCCGCCGCCGCCCGAATTGAAACGATCCAATCCAAGGAGCTGGCCCTATGAGCCGCCAATTTACCCCCAAGGTTGTCACCGCAAACGCGCTGATCGAAGGCGATGTCATCTGGCTGACCGAAGATGACCGCTGGACCCGCGACATGGCCGAGGCCGAGTTGATCGAGGACGAGGCGCACGCCCAGTTGCGCCTGTTGTTCGCCCAAAGCCAGCCGGGCCAGATCGTCGGCGCCTATCTGGCCGATGCCGCATCCGGCGCGCAGGGCCCCGAACCGACCCATTTCCGCGAAACGTTCCGCAGCCGCGGCCCGTCAAACTATGCCCATGGCAAACAGGTGGAGCGCGACCATGTATAAATACAACGACTTCGACGAAACCTTCGTGCGCGACCGTGTGGCCCAGTTCCGGGCGCAGGTCGAACGCCGCATCGACGGATCGCTGACCGAGGATGAATTCAAACCGCTGCGGTTGATGAACGGGCTGTATCTGCAATTGCACGCCTATATGCTGCGGGTTGCGATCCCTTACGGCACGCTGGACAGCGCCAAGATGCGGCAGCTGGCGATGATCGCGGACCGGTGGGACAAGGGCTATGGCCATTTCACCACCCGTCAGAACATCCAGTACAACTGGCCCAAGCTCAGCGATGTGCCCGATATGCTGGAGGCGCTGGCCGATGTGGAAATGCACGCGATCCAGACCAGCGGCAACACCATCCGCAACGTGACCTCGGACCATTTCGCGGGCGCCGCCCCGGATGAGATCGAAGACCCCCGGCCGGTGGCCGAACTGCTGCGCCAGTGGTCCACCGACCACCCCGAGTTCCAGTTTCTGGGCCGCAAGTTCAAGATTGCCGTCGGCGCGGCGACCCATGACCGTGCCGTGCTGAAAGCCCATGATCTGGCCGTGCGCATCGTGCGCAACGATGCGGGCGAAACGGGATATGAAATTCTGGTCGGCGGCGGGCTGGGCCGGACCCCGATGATCGGTCAGGTGCTGAACGCATTCGTGCCGCGCGCCGATCTGCTGCCCTATGTCGAGGCGGTGCTGAGCGTCTATAACCTGCTGGGACGGCGCGACAACAAATACAAGGCGCGCATCAAGATCACCGTGCATGAGAACGGGATCGACACGATCCGCGCGCTGGTCGACAAGGAATTCGCCCGCCTGCGCCCGACCTTTCTGGGCGAGGATCAGGCCCTGCTGGAAGAGATCCGCAGCCATTTCCCGGCGCCCGCCTATCACAACGCGCCGCTGGACACCTATCAGGCGGCCTATGACGCCGATCCGGTGTTCCGCGCCTGGGTGGATACCAATGTCGTGGCGCATAAGAACCCCAGCTATGCCATCGCCACGATTTCGATCAAGGCGCATGGGGCCACCCCCGGCGATGCGACCAGCGATCAGATGCGGGCGATGGCCGATCTGGCCGAAACCTTCGCCCATGACGAATTGCGCATCAGCCACGAACAGAATGTGATCCTGCCGCATGTGCATAAATCGCACCTGCCCGCGATCCATGCGCGGTTGAAAGAGGTCGGTCTGGCCACCGCCAATATCGGCCTGATCTCGGACATCATCGCCTGCCCCGGCATGGATTACTGCGCGCTGGCCACCGCCCGCTCGATCCCCGTGGCGCAGCAGATCGCCGAACGGTTCAACGAGCTGAAGCTGGAGCATGAGATCGGCGAGCTGAAGCTGAAAATCTCGGGCTGCATCAATGCCTGCGGGCATCACCATGTGGGCCACATCGGCATTCTGGGGCTGGATCGCGCCGGGGTCGAAAACTATCAGATCACGCTGGGCGGCGATGCCACCGAAACCGCGGCCATCGGCGAACGCGCGGGCCCTGGTTTTGCCTATGACGAAATCGTGCCCGCGATCGAACGGCTGATCCATGGCTATCTTGAGGTGCGCGAAGACGCCGGGGAAACCTTCCTTGCCGCCTATCGCCGTCTTGGCCCCGCCCCGTTCAAGGCCGCCCTTTATCCGGAGGCGAAAGAGAAACATGCCGCTTGAGGCCCCGCTTGCCCCGGTGACACAGCGTGTCGCCCATCTGAACGACCGCTACCGCCACCACGCCGCCAAGGCGGTGCTGGAACGTGCGCTGTCCGACCCTCAGGTCGGGCGGATTGCGATGGTATCGTCCTTCGGGGCGGAATCGGTGGCCCTGTTGCATATGCTGTCGGTGCTGGACCGCAGCGTGCCGGTGCTGTTTGTCGACACGCAGATGCTGTTCGAAGAGACATTGGCCTATCAGCTGGAGGTCAGCGAGAAACTGGGCCTGACCAACGTTCAGGTCCTGCGGGCCGAGGCTGAAACCCTGTCCACGGTCGACCCTGACGGGGTGTTGCACCAGACCGATACCGATGCCTGCTGTCACCTGCGCAAAGTGGTGCCTATGGAACAGGCTCTGTCCGGGTTCGACGCCTGGATCACCGGGCGCAAACGGTTTCAGGCCGGCACCCGCGCGGCGCTGGAGTTCTTTGAGAACGAAGGCGACAAGCGGATCAAGGTCAACCCGCTGGCCCATTGGGCGCCGCAGGATGTGCAGGATTATATCATCAACAACCGCCTTCCCCGGCATCCGCTGGTAGCGCAGGGGTACCCGTCGATCGGCTGTGCGCCCTGCACGTCCAAGGTTGCCCCCGGCGAAGACCCGCGCGCGGGCCGCTGGCGCAATCAGGACAAGGAAGAATGCGGAATTCACTTTATCAACGGCAAGGTCGTGCGCGGCCCCCTGCCGCAAGGAGACATGCAATGAGCGTGATTGTCACCGATGCGGGCTTTGCCCCGGACGACTGGACCACGGATTTTGTCACGCCCGATTGTCTGGCGGCCAATACCGGCGCGCCGGTTGTGGCGGTCGATCTGGCCTCCGACACCGACCCCGCGACATTGACCGGCCTGACCGAAGGGGTCGATATGATCCGGATCGATTTCCCGTCTTCGGCGGATGGGCGCGGCTTTACGCTGGCGCGCCGCCTGCGGCTGTCGGGCTTTGTCGGGCGGCTGCGCGCGCGCGGCCATGTGCTGGCCGATCAATACGCCATGGCGCGGCGCAGCGGGTTTGACGAGGTCGAAATCACCGACGATCTGGCCGAACGCCAGCCGTGGGAGCAATGGAAATCCCGCGCCGATTGGCAATTAAATGACTATCAGGCCCGCGTTCGCGGCACCGCCTGATCCCACCCCAAAAGAACGAGAGTATGTGATGACCGATCCCCGTGCCGTGGCCACCGGAGCCGCAAAAGCCGTGCCCACCCTTCCCGACGCGCAAACGGTTCTGTCCGTGCAGCACTGGACCGACCGGCTGTTTTCCTTCCGGGTGACGCGGCCGGCCTCGCTTCGGTTCCGGTCGGGCGAGTTCGTGATGATCGGGCTGATGGGCGATCCGGACCCCGCCACCGGCAAGCAGAAACCGCTGTTGCGGGCCTATTCCATCGCCTCGCCGAATTGGGACGACGCGCTGGAATTCTATTCGATCAAGGTGCCCGACGGCCCGCTGACCAGCCGCTTGCAGCACATCCAGCCCGGCGATCAGATCATCCTGCGGCCCAAGCCCGTGGGCACGCTGGTGCATGACGCGCTGCTGCCCGGCAAGCGGCTGTGGATGCTGGCCACCGGCACCGGCTTTGCGCCTTTCGCCAGCCTGGTGCGCGACCCCGAAACCTATGAAAAATTTGACGAAATCGTGGTGATGCACACCTGCCGCGAGGTCGGGGAACTGGCCTATGGCCGGACCCTGATCGAGGCGTTGCAGGACGATCCGCTGATCGGCGAGATGGTCGCGGGCAAGCTGCGCTATTACCCGACGACGACGCGCGATCAGGGCGATTTCATGGGGCGGATCACCGATAATCTGGCCTCGGGGAAGGTGTTTTCCGACCTTGGGCTGCCGCCGATGGACCCCGCCACCGACCGCGCCATGGTCTGCGGATCGCTGGCGTTCAACAAGGACGTGATGGCGATCCTGGACGGCTTCGGCCTGCGCGAAGGGGCGAACTCCGACCCCGCGGAATACGTGGTCGAAAAAGCCTTCGTCGGATAAGAAAAACCCGCCGCGTGATGAACGCGGCGGGGCTCAGGCCTTGCCCTGTTCGACCAGCGCGTGTTCGGTGGCATCGGCGTTCAGGAACCGGCCATAGGCGCCGACCTCGATATCCGATTGCAGGATCTTGGCGGGGTTGCCCGCGACCACGGAGCGCGGCGGCACCGATTTGGTCACCACCGATCCGGCCCCCACCACGCAATTGTCGCCAATTTCGACCCCCGGCAGGATCAGGCTGCTGCCGCCGATGAAACAGTTCTGCCCGATACGCGTGTGCACATACAGGCCACGCGTGCGGTCGTGGGTCAGGATCCGGGCGTCAAAGGCGATATAGCTGTGTGCGCCCACATGCACGCCTTTGGGAAAGGTCCGGTCGAATTTCGCCGACAGCGAAAACTGAACCGTGGGGTGAATATCCATGCCCCAGATGCTGCGATAGGCCCAGCGTTTCAGGGTGATCAACAGATTGCGCAGCCCGGCCAGACGGCTAAGTCCCTGCGGCTTGGCTTTCTTGAACGAAGTCTGCTGTGTCATGGCCTGTGTCTTCTCATCTCATGGAAACGCCCCCGATTGGCTTAGCCGGTTCGCGGCGTCAAAACAACGCGTTCGGGCCTTTCATCGGGATCGGCCAAAGGCGATGCGGGCGGCATCGGGTGACAGGCGGGCGCGGACGGATTTCGGCGGGGGCAGGGCGTGCACGGCGCGAAAGACGGCCATCGCTTCGGGCCAGGCGCCGCGCAACAGGATCTGCCCGATCTTGGCCAGCGAATAGGCATAGCCGGTGATCAGGCCCAGCGGGCGGAACCGGCGCAGGAACCGCATCCGGTTGCGATGCATGAAATACAGGGAAAACGGCGAGGCAAAGCGCGCCAGCGTCGGCGATCCGATCGAGGTGCCCGCGCGGTGATAGATCAGGAAGCCGGGGCAATAGTCCAATGTCAAAGACCCGCGCCGCATCGCCCAGTCGACCTCTTCGTAGTACAGGAAATAATCCTCGGGCATCGGCCCCACGGTTTCGACAAATTCGCGCGAGGCGATGATGCTGGCCCCCATGATGAAATCCAGATCGCGGGCGTTGGGATAGGGGCTGGTCGCGGCGGGTTTGCCCAGATTGATGTTGCTGGTCACGCCGGTTTTGAAATTCACGGTGCCGCCGTCGATCTGCACGGTATCGCTGTCTTCCAGATAGTTGATCCGCCCGCCCATCAGGCCAAATGCGGGGCCTTCTTCCAGCCGCGCCTTGAGAACGGGCAGCGATTGTGGCGGCACCATACTGTCGGGGTTCAATATCCAGAAATTCCGAATGTCCGGACGCCTTTGCAGATAGTCCAGCCCCAGATTGACACCCCCGGCATAGCCACCATTCACCCCCGCATGCAGCAAGACAAGATTTGCACTGTCATCTCCGGGCGCCTCGGCTGTGACCTCGGCCAAGGGGATCGGTTTTTGCACGGGTGTCAGCGCAAAGGGGCAGTCTGCTGGCACGGAATAGGACGTCGTCCCGGAGGCCCAGTCGCGCAGCGCGTCGACCGTCTGATCGGTCGAAGCATTGTCGACCACCACGATGGTCAGCGCCGGATCACCCAGCGCCACAAGGCTTTCCAGACAGTCCAGCAATACGTCCGAGGAATTGTAGCTGACGATGACAATGCCCAAGCCGGGTTCTGAATTCTGCATTGCGGCCCTCTGGCATCGAAAAGAACATTACTATGCCCCTCTCGTTCACCATATCCGGTCAAATTTCAACTCCGAAGGTGCGGGTGTTCCGCAGATGCGGTTTTGGGGGCACGGTCTGGGGTGATCTGGCCGCGGTTTGTGCGGACGGGGGCGGTCTTTGCACGGTGGTGCGTCTTCGGGCGGGCCTGTTTTCAGGGCGACACCCACAAAGCAGACAGAACATGGCCTGATTGGTCAATTGCCCCTTGACGCCTTGGCGTGGCTCGCCTATCCACCGCTCACTTTTGGCGGAGTAGCTCAGGTGGTTAGAGCAGCGGAATCATAATCCGCGTGTCGGGGGTTCAAGTCCCTCCTCCGCTACCAAATTTCTCACATTCGATCAGCGAAGTCCTCTTGTTTGGGGCAGTGGGGCGGTTTGCATACCTGTGCCTGGGTGCAGGACCTTCTGCAAGCGCGACAATCCGATCTCTTTCTTGCATCACGACCCACGGAGGCCGCAATACAAGCCGCCAACGCTTGTCGCTATCTTGAGACTCGTCACAACGCTTCAGTGCTCGCCTGCGAGCGTCTGCCGGGACATCCCCGCGGCGTATTTCCAAAGCCGCTGAGCAAGGCGCCTTGCCCGGCTGGCGGGTGCCGGCGTCACGCACTGGACACAAAGCCTCACGGCCGGGTTTGCGTCAGCTCTTGCCCCAGCTCAGAACAACCGGATCAAGCGGTTCGAGAAGCTCGATCAACAGCGACGCGGTTTCGGGGTGAAGCGGGGCAATGGGGTGGCGGCAAAAGGCCGAACCGATCACGCCGCCTTCGACCATCGCATGTTTCGCGGCACGGAACCCGCATTGCCGGTTTTCGTGGTTGATGGCTGGCAGAACGCGCGCATATGCGGCCATCGCGGCCTTGCGCTTTCCGGCAAGGTAGTCGCGCAGAACCGGCCCGATCAGATCGGGGATCATCGCCGAGGTCATCGTGCCCCGCGCGCCCGCATCGAGATCGGCGAAAAGCGTGATCGCCTCTTCGCCGTCGAACGGGCCTTCGATCGCTGCGCCGCCCTCGGCGATCAGCGCGCGCAGCTTGGCCGCCGCCTGTGGGCATTCGATCTTGAACAGCTTAACCATTTCGATCTCGCGCGCCATTCGGGCGAGAAGCGTGGCGGGCAGGTCGACACCCGAAAGTGGCGCATCCTGCACCATGATCGGGATGCCGATCTCGCCCACGCGGGCGAATTGTTCGTAGGTCTGTTCTGCAGTGCCCTTGAGCAGGGCACCGTGATAGGGCGGCATCATCATCACCGCCGCCGCGCCCAGCCCGTGCGCAAAACGTGCGCGTTCCACAGCGATGGGCGTCGAGAAATGGCTGGTCGTGACGATCACCGGTACACGCCCTGCGACATGTTCAAGGCAGAGCTGCGTCAACGTGTGACGCTCTTCGTCGGAAATCAGGAACTGTTCGGAAAAGTTCGCAAGAATGCATATCCCGTCCGAGCCCTGGTCGATCATGCAGTCGAGTATCCGCTTCATACCGGCAAGATCAAGCGATCCGTCCTCGTTGAACGCAGTGGGGGCCACGGGCCAGATGCCGGAATAGTCGATCGCGCTCATCGGGATCATCTCCTTGGAATTTCAATCGGTTGGGGGCATGGCTGCGATGCAGCCCTAATGGCCGCGAAAGATCGGTTTGCGTTTTTCGTTGAATGCATTGATGCCTTCGCGCCGGTCTTCGGTGTGGACAAGCGAATTGTAGGCATCGACCTCGAAGAACATGCCGGTGCGCAGGTCCATCCGTTCGCCAAGCAGCATCGCGCGCTTGGCCTGCCGGATCGACAGCGGCGCGTTCTGAGCGATGCGCCGCGCGGTTGCCAGCGCTTCGGACATCAACGCGTCCTGCGGGACGATGCGGTTCAGCATTCCCCATTCATGCGCCTCGGCGGCAGAAAACGGGGTTCCGGTAAAGATAACCTCGGACGCGCGGCCATAGCCGATGCGCCGGGCCAGCGTCTGGGTTCCGCCGCCGCCAGGCATGATACCGATGGTCACCTCGGTCAGGGCAAAGCGCGCCTGGGGCGCGGCATAGGCGAAATCGCACAGCAGCACGAATTCGCACCCGCCGGCAAAGGCCGCACCGTTGACCGCCGCGATAACGGGCAAGGGGCAGTCGAGAACGGCAAGCATCATGCGTTCGAAAAGCTGATGCTGCGCGTGCCAGTCCTCGTCGGACATGCCTTTGCGCTCTTTCAGATCAACGCCCGCGCAGAAGGCTTTATCGCCCTCGCCAGTGAAGATCACCGCGCGCCAGCGGCGAACGCTGGTTCCGATCCTGGTGAACGCATCGACAAGTTCGTGGCCCATTCGGGTGTTGATGGCGTTGCGCACCTCGGGCCGGTTGATGCGGACCACCGCGATCCCCGGCTCGGGTTCTTCGACGACAATGGTTTCATAGGGGCCGGGCAAATCGGTCATGGCTTGTTCCTTCGGGGGGATCAGTTGAACATCAGGTTGGGCAGGATCAGGATCAGCTCGGGGAGGGCGATCATGATCGCCAGCGTGATGACATCCATCAGCAGGAACGGCACGATGCCGCGGAATATCTCTTCGATCTTTGCCAGATTGCCGATCGAGGCCTTGAGCACGAAGACGTTGAGGCCCACGGGTGGGGTGATCATTCCCACTTCAAGCAGCTTCACCAGAACCACCCCGAACCAGATCAGGTTGTAGCCAAGCGCATCGACCACCGGAACGACCACCGGCAGGGTCAGCAGCATGATCCCGATCGGGTCCATGAACATCCCCAGCAGGATGTAGCAGGCGCAGATCGCCATAAGAACGAAGAAGCGGCTGCCCTGCGTTTCGGCCGCCCAGTTGGCCAGATCCGCCCCGACGCCGGTGAAGGCAACGAAGGAGACAAGGATTTTCGACGCAACGGCGATGGCAAATATCATTGCCGTCTGCCCGACGGTTTCTTCGACCGCGGCCCAGATGCCCGGGCCGGACAGGCGGCGCCTGAGAAAACCGATGACCAGCACCGAGAAGGCGCCGAAAGCGGCCGCTTCGGTGGGGGTTGCCGCACCGGCATAGATGACGCCGACGACAGTGATGAAGACCAGCACGATCTGCCAGGTTTTCCCGAGCGTGTGGATGCGGTCACGCATCGTGAATGTCTCGGTCACGGGCGGCGCCAGCGACGGGTTTCTGCGGACGCGGAAAACAATCACGGCCATATAGCTGAGTGCTGTAAGAATGCCGGGAACAAGCCCGCCGATCAGAAGCTGGCCAATCGATTGTTCGGCGAAGATGCCGTAGATCACCATGAGGATCGAAGGCGGTATCAGTGCGCCCAGCGTTCCGCCGGCGGCAACCGCGCCGGTCGCCAAGCGCGGGCTGTAGCCCTGGCGGACCATCTCGGGCACTGCGATGCGCCCCATAGCCGCTGCGGTGGCAAGCGACGAGCCCGAGATCGCGGCGAAAAGCCCGCAGGCGGCGATACTGGCAAGCGCAAGCCCGCCCGAGAACCGCGCCAGCCAGACGCGTGCTGCCTCGTAGGCATCTTTCGTCGCGCCGGAGTGAAAGGCGAAGTTCCCCATCAAAAGGAACATCGGGATCGCCATCAGCGAGAAATTCGCGACAAAAGAATAGGGATCGCGCTGAAGCATTGAGATTGTCGACTTGAAGCCGAATTCGATATTGGGCGTTCCAAGGCGATAGGTGCCAAGAACGATCAACCCGCCGATGGCGGCGCTGAGAAGAGCGTAGGCGATTGGAACGCGTACCGCGAGAAGCAGCAGCAAAACCGCACTTACGATGAGAGCCAGAAGTGAACCGTCCAAGGCAGTAACCGTCTTGTAAGAGGAAGTGTCTGGTATGGCGAGAAAGGGCGGCGCAGGCCGAAGGGCCTGCGCCGCGCCCCGGGTTTACCACATATCGACAAGGCCGCGTTCTTCACCTTCGATGGTGAATTTGTCCTGCGACGCCTTGAAGGTTTCCACAATGGCCGCGCTGTCGCCCGTGCCTTTGTTTTGCTCGGCCCATTCGGCGAAGAAATCGGGCGACATCTCGATCCACTTCTGACGCTCTTCGGCGGGGAACTGGACGTATTCAAGCTTGGCAGGGCCGCTTTCCGACGCGAGCCGTTGCTTTTCCTCGTTGGCCAGCGCCGACGCCTTCTCGGCATAGCGGACCTCGGCCTCGGCCATGGTTTCGGTCATGATCTGCTTGATATCGTCGGGCAGCCCGTTCCAGAAATCGAGGTTCATGATTTCCATCTGGATCGCCTGACCAAGCCCCGCCGCGATGAAATAATCGCTGACCTCGTTGTGCCGCACGGGGCTGATCGAGATGAGGTAGTTGGTCGAGCCGTCGACAACGCCTTTGGACAGCGCCTCGTAGACGTCGTTCCAAGCGATCGACACCGGTTCGGCGTTGATGGCCGAAAAGGCGGTTGCCTGCACGCCGCGGGCGCGCACCTTGAAGTTCCGAAGCTCTTCGACGGTCGCGATGGGCGATTGGGCCACGATTCCCGTGCCGCCCGTCGCAACAATGCCCATTTCCTTGAGGTTCAGCTTTGCAAGTTCCTGATCAAAGGCGGGGTATTGCGAAGTGACGTCATTGATTGTCTTGACCGCCACATAGGGCGACGAGCTGGTGAAAGGCAGGTTGAACATGTTCCAAAGCGGCATCTGACCAGGATAGGACACGGTATAGATCTTGCCCATCTCGACAAGCCCGTCACCGATGGCGGTAACAATATCCTGATCCTTGACCAGCGAGTTCCCAAGGAACATCTCGAACGCGACGCGCCCTTCGGTCCGTTTGGTTACCTCTTGGGTGAACCAGATGATCGCTTCCTGCGTGGGATCGCTTGCCGGCGAGGGCGAGGCATAGCGTATGGTGATCTCCTGTGCCGCGACAGGTGCCCCGGCCGTCATGGCCATCAGCGCCCCGCCGACAAGGCCGAACATTGCTTTCTTGAGTGACAAGTCGATTTTCATTTATTCCTCCCTAAAGATCGTCGACAGTTAATTCGTTGGGTCCGTCGCGTTGCCCACTGGCCGCCTTATGACGATCAGCAGATCCAGCAAAAGCCGGACCGACAGCAACGCGGTTCCAAAGGCCGCCACGGACCGGGCGGGCCAGGTATAGATGCGGAAGACACCGAAATTCAGATCCGCCGTCTGAAAGGCGCGGATCGCGCCCAGCGTTAATGCGTAGGCCAGAAATCCCATGGCGACCCCACCCAGCAAACAGCCGAACGCCAGCAGCCATTTGACCGTCCGGGGGGGCATCATGCCCGTGAACAGCGTGACCTCGACATGTTCGTTCCTGAGTTGTGTGTAGGCCATCGGCAGGAACACGACGCAGACAAGCAGCATCTCGTTGATGACCACCATGTCAGGCACCGGCATCGAAAAAAGATAGCGCCCGAGGCTGCTGACGACGGTAATCACCATCATCAGCAACAGCGCGACCCCGGCAATACGTGCAAAGAACGTATCCACCCCGCCAAATTTCCGGCGGCCCGGATCTGGGATATCCCGGATAATCGGGGTCATGCCGACGCCGTCTCTTTGCCCTGGGCCATGGTCATGCGCAGCGCCGCTGTCGCCTCTTCGTCGACAGTCCAGCTTGCGGTGTCGACAACGACGCCATAATTGTCGCGCGCCGAATTTTCAGATATGTATCCGTTGCGCAGATCGTCAAGCACACGGGCGGGTTCGCGCGCGGTCGGGTTCCCGTAGCCACCGCTGCCGGCGGGGCGGACCCGCACGACATCATCGCGGTGAACAACCACATAGCCGCCCTTGCTGGGGATGCTTTCGACCGCGTTGTCGCTGCGGGTCACCGAGGATTTGAAGCAGCTTCCTTCCTTGCCGCCAAGCAGACCCTTGGGCGGCACAAGCCCGCGCTCGGCGATCACGGTAAGATTGGCCTCGTCGAAATGCACCTTGTAGGTCCGCTCGGCGGTCAGCCCGCCGCGCCAGCGCCCGGCACCGCCCGAGTCGGTCACAAGCGCCCAGCTTTCGATGGTCAGCGGAAAGAAGTTTTCGACCTGCTCGACCGAGGTCATCCCGGCGTTGCCGACAAGTGCCCGGATCGCATTGACCCCGTCACGCATCGGACGCGCGCCATAGCCACCGGCGTGCGGGTCAATGTACTGCACATGTTCGCGGCGCAGCGACGCGACGCGGGCGGCATCGGGGTCCTTGCCGCTGAAGATCCCCGAACAGGCCGCATCATTGCTTTGCGCGACGACGCGCTCGGGCAGGGCCGGGGCCAGCGTTTCCAGCAGCATGTCGATGATCCGCGGCGAGGTTTCCGTCACCCCGCTGACCACCGATGCCGGGTAGGTGCAGTTCAGCAAAGTACCCTCGGGACAGATGATCTCGATCGGGCGGTAACAGCCCTGATTGATCGGGATGGTGTGATCGGTGATCGTCTTGACCGTGAACCAGGTGCTGTTGCAGGTCACCGAAAACGGGCAGTTGACGCCGCCGCGAACCTGCGGCGCGGTACCGGTGTAATCGAAGGTGATCTTGTCGCCCTTGACCGTCACCTTGACCTTGACCGGGATCAGTTCCTTGTCCCAGTTCGTCGCCTGCACGGGTTCGATGAAATCCGACCCTTCATAGACGCCGTCGGGGATGCGTTCGATCTGCGTCCGCATGAGTTTCTCGGAATAATCGAGCGCCTCTTTCATCGCTTCGGCCAATGCTTCGGGTCCGACCTTTTCGGCCATTTCCTCGATCCGCTTGGCCCCGACGAAGCAGCCTGCGTATTGCGCGTTGATGTCCAGCATCCGCGTGTCCTGATCGCGGGTGTTGTTGACGATCAGGCGGAAAAGATCCTCGACCGGTTTATCGTCGCGATAAAGGATGACCGGCGGGATCCGGATGCCTTCGGCATGCACGTCCCAGGTGACGGGGGTAAAGCTGCCCGGCGCGGTGCCGCCGATATCGACCCAGTGGCCGCGCGTCATCGTATAGGCAATGATCTTGCCCTTGTGAAAGACGGGGCGGGTAAGCTGTACGTCGGGCTGGTGGTTGCCGCCACCCAGATAGACATCGTTCGAGATGATCGTATCGCCGGGGCGCAGGTTTTCGACGCCGATGGCTTCGACCGAAGCCTTGGTCGAGATCACCGCCGAGCCCATCATTGTCGGAATGTCGTTGCCCTGGGCGACAAGCTGCATGTTGGCATCGAAAATCGCCGCCGAGGCATCCCCACCGGAATGGATGATCGGGCTGCCCGCGGTGCGGATCATGGCGACTTTCATTTCGCGGGCGACTGAGTAAAGCCCGCTGCGAACGATTTCAAAAGTGATCTTGTCCACGATCAATCCCTCCCGACCGTGATGACGAGCGAGGCGTCATCCGCGATTTCGACCTTGTCCTTGGCCCCGATGACGATGCGCGAGCTGAGCTCTTCGATCACCAGCGGGCCTTCGATGGAATCCCCGTTGCACAGGTCTTCGCGGCGATAGCGGGGCATTTCGACCCAGCCATCGGCCATGCGGATGCGTGCCATGCCGATGGGGGCCAGCGCCTGACCATTGCGTTTGCGCACAGGCGGCGAGGCGAACTGGCCCACCTTGCCCACGGCGCGGATGCGCAGGTTCATGACCCGCACGGGCCGCCCGGTGACGTCAAAGTTCCACTGACGCCGATGTTCGTTCTTGAAGGTTTCACCGATGGCGTCGATATCCGCCTGGGCAAGCGTGCCGTTCGCCAATTCGACCTGCATCGTGTCGCCCTGCCCGAGATAGCAGCAGTCGACCCGGCGCTCCATTTCGATCAGGTGGTCGGGAACGCCGCCTTCGCGCAGCCGCGCGCGGGCTTCGTTTTCAAGCGCGTCAATCTGTTGCTGAAGCGCGCCGGGGTCGATTTCGTCGACATTGCGGACGATCGACGCCTGCATGTCATGCAACAGGTCCGCAACCAGCATGCCAAAGGCGCTGAAGACGCCCGGCAGGGGGGGCAGGACCACGCTAGGCACTTCCAGTTCGCGCGCAAGGTCGACCGCGTGGACCGGACCGGCGCCACCATAGGGGATATAGACGAAGTCGCGTGGATCAAAGCCGCGTTCCACCGTCACCAGGCGCATCGCCTGCGCCATCAGCGCATTGGCCACCTGCCGCACCATGAGCGCCGCCGCTTCGACGTCGATCCCAAGCGGATCGGCAAGGTTGTTCTTGATCGCCGCCGCAGCCGCCGCGACATCCAGCTTGAAGCCACCGCCGATAAAGCTGTCGGGATCAACAAAGCCAAGCACAAGGTTGCAGTCGGTCACGGTGGGGCGGGTGCCGCCCTTGCCATAGCAGGCCGGGCCGGGATCGGCCGCGGCGCTTTCGGGGCCGATACGCACGCCGCCGGCTTCGTCGACCCAGGCGATCGAACCGCCGCCGGCACCGATCGAGATGATATCGATGTTGGGGCAGCGCACCGTAAAGGTGTTCAGCACGGTCGAATTGCGCATTTCCGGGCGCGCGTTGCGGATCAGCGAGACATCGAAACTTGTCCCGCCCATATCGCCCGCGATGGCGCCCTTGACGCCCAGCCGTCCACAAAGACGCGCCACAGCGGTCGCGCCGCCCGCCGGGCCGGAAGCCAGCAGTGTAACCGGCCGTTGGTTTACCGCTTCGGGCGGTGTCAGCCCTCCATTGGACTGCATGAAATATACATCCGCACGCACGCCCTTTTCGCGCACCTTGCGGGTGAAATCAGAAGCATATTGTCCGCAGCGCGGCCCGAGGATGGCATTGACCACCGTCGTGCAGGTGCGTTCGTATTCCATAATCTCGGGGTTCACCTCGATCGAACCGGTCACGAACATGTCGTTCGAGCGTTCGCGCAGACGGTTCAGCGCCGTCTGTTCGTTGTCGCCGTTGACAGGAGAGTTCAGAAAGCAGACCGCGACGGCCTCGACCCCGTCTTCGGCCAGCTCGGCTGCGCGGAGGTCGAGCTCTTCGAGATCAAGCGTCTGGCTTACCGTCCCGTCATAGCTGACACGTTCGGTAACCTCTTTGCGCAGGTAGCGCGGAACCAGTTCAGCGGGTGTTTCGAAGAACAGATCGTAAAGATCGGCGCGGTCATGGCGCCAGCCGCGGCGCAGTTCCATGACATCGCGGAAGCCTTCGGTCGTGATAAGTGCGGTTTTCGCGCCCTTGCCTTCGATCACCATGTTGGTGGCGATCGTCGTGCCGTGGCCGATGAAGTCGATTTCCTCTGGCTTCGATCCGCTCAGGTCGAAGATCGCTTCAAGCCCGTTCAGCGCACCTACGGTGGGCTCCGAGGGCGTTGTGGGCACTTTGGTTGTCCAAACCTGCCCAGATTGGTCGTCTACCATCACGATATCCGTGAAGGTGCCCCCTACATCAATTCCGACGCGCCTCATATGTCCTCCCCTGCGGATCAAAGCAAAATGACGGGCCTAAGCGGTCTTGGCGACCCGTTTATCATGAAACGTTTCATATCACATGCCCAATAGAACTGCCCCTGTCAACATCTTTAGGGCAGGCGGGTGGCGCAAAATTTCGACGGCAGCCCCGGCCATCCCGCGAGACTTCGCTGAAAACCAATATTTCTATAAGCTTTTTGTGCATTTCTCGGGCTTCCCCTATGAAGACGGTTCCTGCGGACGCTCCTGCCGCATGAAAATGAAACGTTATATTGACAGCCAGCAAAGATAGCAGTTATGTCAATCCATCAAAGGTGAGGACGGAGATGGATCGCAGAAAACCCCTTCATGGGATGGTGATAGTCGAGCTCGGCCACAGTGTCGCGGCTCCATTCGCGGGAATGGTGCTTGCTGACCTTGGGGCGCGAGTGATCAAGGTGGAAAACCCGGACAAGGGCGATTATGCGCGCGATTGGGGGCCGCCTTTCTGGAAAGACACCTCATCTTCCTTCGCATCGCTGAACCGGGGCAAGGAAGGGATCACCATCAATTTTGCCGATCCCGAGCAGGCGCAGGCCCTTCGGCGCCTGATTCTGGAACAGGCCGATGGTGTCATCCAGAACCTGCGGCCCGGCATTCTTCCCAGATACGGCCTTGATCCCGAAGACCTGTGCAAGGAAAAACCATCGCTTGTCTGGGCCGATATCGGCGCCTTTGGGGCAAGCGGCCCGCTGTCTTCGAAGCCGGGATATGATCCGCTGGTTCAGGCATCGACCGGAATCATGAGTGTCACGGGCGAAGGGGATCGCCCGCCGGTGCGCGTGGGTGTGTCCATGGTCGATATCGGGTCGGGCATGTGGTCGGTGATCGGACTGTTGGCAAGTCTCATTACCCGGCTTCAGACCGGCGAGGGTAATCATGTGTCGGCATCGCTGTACGAGACTGGCCTGTCGTGGATGACGATCCCGCTTGCGGGGTACGAGGCATCGGGCGACGTGCGAAAACCCTATGGCTCGGGCGTGGCCGAGATCGTTCCTTATCAGGCGTATCCTACCGCCAATGGCTGGATGATGATCGCTGCGGGCAACGACAATCTTTTCCGCAAACTCTGCCATGTGCTTGGGATTTCGCATCTGGCAGACGATGCCCGCTTTGTCACCAATTCCGAAAGGGTGGTCAATCGCGAGGCGCTGATCCCGATGATCTCGGAAGTCGTCAAGCAGCAGTCCTATGATGATCTGAGTGCAAAGCTTGACGCCGTGGGCGTGCCCAACGCGCCGCTGCTTTCGGTCGACGAAGTGGCACGGCATCCGCAGACCGAAGCGCTGGATATGAGTGTCGAGGTCGAGGGGCTGCGCGTCATGGGCGTTCCGCTGACCTTCAACGGTGAACGCCCGCGCGCCAGAACCGCAGCGCCCCGATTGGGCGAGCACAATGACAAGATCCTGAATTTCAAAAGTGAAGCCTGATGCGCAAATACGAGACGATCACACTTGAAACGCCGACCCCTCATGTTCTTACGATTGTAATGGATCGGCCCAGCGCCGCCAATGCGATGAATACGCAGATGGGGCTTGAACTGATGGAAGTCTTCGAGGGCTTTCTCGTAGATACTCAGGATTTGCGCTGTCTCATTCTGACCGGGCGCGGCGACAAGGCGTTTTGCGCGGGGGGCGACCTTAAGGAACGCAAGGGCATGACCGACAAGCAGTGGCTTAGCCAGCATGCGATTTTCGAACGTATGGTGCGTGCGATCGTTGGCTGCCCTCTGCCGCTTGTCGCGGCGGTCAACGGTGCCGCCTATGGCGGAGGCTGCGAAGTCACGGCCGCCTGCGATTTTGTCTATGCGTCGGAAACCGCGCGGTTTGCGCTGCCCGAGGTGACGCTGGGCATCATGCCGGGCGCGGGGGGAACCCAGAACCTTGCACGCGCAGTCGGGGCGCGGCGCGCCAAGGAATTGATCCTCAGCGGCACCCCCTTCAGCGCGGCCGAAGCGGCCGAATGGGGGCTGGTCAACAAGGTTTGCGCGCCAGAGACCCTGATCCAGGAAGCCGAGGCCATTGCCACGCGGATCGCAGAGAACGCGCCGATTTCGGTGCGCCAGGCGAAACAGTCGATTCAGCGCGGGCTTGACATGTCAATCTGGGACGGGCTGGCCTTCGAAATAGAAGCCTATAACCGCATGGTCCCGACATCTGATCGCTACGAAGGCGTTCTTGCCTACAACGAAAAGCGCAAGCCGCGCTTCAAGGGAGAGTAGCGATGGCCGCGGAAAAAGCATTCATCCGCGAGGTCGGTCCGCGTGACGGGCTTCAGATGGTGGGCCGCATCCTGCCCACGGACAAGAAGCTTGAATGGTGTTGCCGCGAGGCGGCAACCGGCGTTGGCGAGATCGAGGTCACGTCTTTCGTCAATCCAAAGGCCGTACCGCAATTCGCCGATGCCGCCGATGTTGCGCGCGGCGCCATTGATATCGGCGGCTTCGTGGTTGCCGCCTTGGTGCCCAACCTGCGCGGCGCCGAGGCCGCCTTTGATGCCGGTGTCCGGCACATCAACTGCGTGATCTCGATCAGCGATTCACACAACCGGGCCAACATCAACCGAACAACCAACGAATCGATCGCCGAGTTTCGCCGCATTATCGACGCCGCAACGGCGCGCGGACGGAGCGATTACCACGTTGCCTGCGGTCTGGCGACATCCTTTGGATGCACGATCGAAGGTGCCGTTTCGGAAAAACGCGTTCTGGATGTGGCTGAGCAGATCCTTACCGCCGGGGCCGACGAGATCATCCTTGCCGACACCGTTGGCTATGGAAGCCCGCGTCAGGTCGGAAGGCTTTGCACCGACGCCTTGGCGCTGGCCGGGGACAAAGGGGTCGCCTGCCACTTTCATGACACCCGGGGGCTTGGCCTTGCCAATGTGACAGCAGCCATCGAGGCAGGCGTGCGGGCCTTCGATTCATCGGTGGCCGGACTTGGCGGCTGCCCCTTCGCACCCGGCGCGAGTGGCAACATCAATACGGAAGATTGCGCCTATCTGCTTGAATCCATGGGGTTCGACACGGGCATAGATATCGAGCGGCTGGTGAAGCTGCGCCGCGATGTCGAAAGCTGGCTTCCGGGAGAGAATTTTACCGGCAGCATCGCGCGCGCCGGGCTTCCCAAATCGTTTGGCAGGCCGCTGGCCGCAGTCTGAAGGAAAAACACGGATGGATATGATGAATACCGACGCCCCGGTTTTGGTCGAGCTTGGCAATGACTACCCTGAGCTTCGCGACGCAGTTGCAAAGATCGCCGAGGATTTCCCGGCACCTTATTGGCGAGAGCTTGATGAGCGCAGCGGTTATCCAACCGAATTTGTTACTGCTCTGACCAGTTCGGGCTTTTTGGGCGCTCTGATCCCCGAAGAGTACGGCGGTTCTGGCCTGCCGTTGCGGGCGGCCGCCGTTATTTTGGAAGAGATCAACGCCAACGGCTGCACCGCCAGCCCCGCCCACGCCCAGATGTATATCATGGGCACCTTGCTGCGGCATGGCAGCGATGCGCAAAAGCGCAAATATCTGCCCAACATCGCCTCGGGTGCGCTTCGGCTTCAGGCTTTTGGTGTTACCGAGCCGACCTCGGGTTCGGATACCACCAAGCTTAAGACCCGCGCCGTGCGCGAGGGCGACGAATATATCGTCAACGGCCAGAAGGTCTGGACCTCGCGGGCGCTGCATTCCGACCTGATGCTGCTGCTGGCACGGACGACACCGCTTGATCAGGTCAAGAAAAAGACCGACGGGCTGTCCGTTTTCCTGGTTGATCTTCGCGAAGCAAAGGGCAACGGCATCGATATCCGGCCGATCTCGGCGCTGCTTAATCACAACACCACCGAAGTTTTCATCGACAACCTGCGTGTGCCGGCAGAGAACCTGATCGGCGAAGAGGGCAAAGGCTTTCGTTACATACTTGATGGCATGAACGCCGAACGGATTCTTGTGGCGTCGGAATGCATCGGCGACGGGCGCTGGCTGCTTAATCGCGGCGTTGAATACGCCAATGAGCGTAAAGTGTTCGACCGTGCCATCGGTTCCAACCAAGGAATCCAGTTTCCGCTGGCCCGTGCCTATGCCGAGCTTGAGGCGGCCGATATGGTGGCGCGGCAGGCCGCGGCGCTGTTCGATGCGGGCCGGCCCTGCGGCGAACAGGCCAACATCGCCAAGCTTCTGGCCTCGGAAGCGACCTGGAAGGCGGCCGATACGGCGCTTCAGACCTATGGCGGCTTCGGCTATGCCAAGGAATACGATATCGAACGTAAATGGCGCGAAGCGCGCATCTATCAGACTGCACCCGTCTCGACCAACCTCATCCTGGCCTATATCGGGCAGCATGTGCTTGGCCTGCCGCGGTCGTATTGATCACCATGGAACAGAAGCTGACGCAGATAACAGCCGAGTTCGTTGCGGATTTCATGTCGTTCAGCCCGCCAGAGCGGGCTTCCGACGCGGCCGTCATGGGCATAGCCGATTTCTTTGCGGTGATGGTCGCCGGTTCGGTCGAGACGGCCCCGAACCTTGTTCAGGGCATGGTGTTTGAGCGGTCCGGCAACGGCACCGCGCCGATCTATCCTTCAGGTGTTCATTATGACGCGCCTGATGCGGCGCTGATCAACGGCACGGCGGGCCATGTGCTGGACTATGACGACGTGGGCATCGACGGGCATCCCAGTACGGTTCTGGCCCCGGCCATCCTTGCCGAAGGCTTCGCGCTTGATCAGTCAGGCGAGGCCGCGGTGCAGGCCTATCTGGCGGGCTATGAAATCTGGGCGTTTCTTTCGGATATCGAACCCGGGATGCTGCATGATCGTGGCTTTCATCCCACGGCGGTCTACGGTGCCATCGCGGTTGCGGCGGCGGGGGCCGTTCTGCACGGGCTGGATGCCGAACAGACACGAAATGCCATCGCTATCGGCGCTTCTTTGGCCTCTGGGCTGACCGCGAACTTCGGCAGCATGACGAAATCGCTTCACGCGGGGCGCACGGCTCAGGCGGGGCTGTTCGCGGCCCGGCTGGCTGCGCGCGGTTTCACCGCAAGCGAGGACGCTTTCGAACACCCGTCGGGTTTCGTGTGTGCGCATTCGCCGTCGGGCACGCCCGATTTAGGCCGCGACCCGGAATTCGGCAGCATCTGGCGGATCGAGAAATATGGGCTGAACATCAAACGCTATCCCGTCTGCTATGCCACACATCGCTGCATCGATGCGGCGATCGCGCTGGCCGGGGCACACGATCTGGGGATCGCCGATGTCGCCGAAATCCGCGTCGAAGCGGGGCGCACGCAGTTCCACATGCTGCGCAATACGGCACCGCGCACCGGGCTTCAGGCGAAGTTCTCGATGGAGTTCGCCATGGCTTCGGCCATCGTTGCGCGCAAGGTCGGGATGTCCGAGCTGACCGATGGTTTCGTACAGCGCAACGATATCCAGTCGCTCATGTCGCGAGTCAAACGCATCCCGACGCATGCGGGCATTCCGGGTATCCCACCCAGGGCAGGCGAGCCGATGCACGCCGACCGCGTCCAGATCGCATTGAAGGACGGCCGCGTTCTGACCAGCCCGATGATCGAATACGCGCGCGGCAGCTGGCAGAACCCGATGAGCGCCGAAGAGCTGCGCGAGAAGTTCATGGATTGCACCGCGACGATTCTGGGCGATGCGGCGGCACGGCGGTATTTCGACGGGCTGATGAACCTGCGTGCGCTTCCAAGCCTGCGTGAGTTGGCGCCTGCGCTTTCACCGGCCTGAGATATGTTTGAAAAGGTTGGATGAAAAGGCGCCCGGGCGATCTGTCCGGGCGCTTTTTTATGTCAGGGCAGGGTATAGGCTGTCTTCACCGTGGTGAAGAACTCGGCGGCATAGCGACCCTGTTCACGCTGGCCATAGCTTGACCCTTTGGTCCCGCCGAAGGGCACGTGAAAGTCGACGCCTGCGGTCGGCAGGTTGACCATCACCATGCCGACTTCGGCATTGCGGCGGAAATCGCTTGCGTATTTCAGGCTGCCGGTGCAGATGCCGCCCGAGAGGCCGAATTCGGTGTCATTGGCCACATCAAGCGCTTCGTCGTAATCCTTGACCTTGATGACGCTTGCCACCGGTCCGAAGATTTCTTCGCGTGAAATACGCATATCGCGCGAGCAATTGGCAAACAGGGCGGGCGTCAGATAGAAGCCGGGTTTGGTCCGGTTGACCCGCTCGCCCCCCATGACCAGCGTTGCGCCTTCCTTCTGGCCGATCTCGATGTAATCGAGATCCTGTTCAAGCTGCGACTGGTCGACCACGGGTCCGATATCCGTGCCGTCGGCAAGCGCATCATCGGTCGTCAGGCCCTTCAACCGTTCGGTGACCGCCGCGATAAAGCGGTCGTGAATCCCTTCGGTCACGATCAGCCGCGAAGACGCGGTACAGCGCTGGCCCGTCGAGAAGAAGGCGCCGTTCACCGCACATTCAACGGCTGTGTCAAGATCGGCATCGTCAAGCACGACCAGCGGGTTTTTACCCCCCATCTCAAGCTGGAATTTCCGCATCTGCGACACCGACGCAGCAGCAACCGTGCGGCCCGTGGCAACCGAGCCTGTGAAGCTGAGCGCGTTTACGTCCGGATGGTCAAGGATGGCTTGCCCGACCTCGCGGCCCGAACCCATCACCAGGTTCAGAACACCTTCGGGAAGGCCCGCCCGGTGCAGGATGTCGACAATGGCCCAGGCGCAGCCTGGCACCAGCCCGGCAGGTTTGAACACGACCGTGTTGCCATAACACAGCGCGGGCGCGATTTTCCATGCGGGGATGGCGATGGGGAAGTTCCAGGGGGTGATGATCCCGACAACGCCGACCGCCTCGCGCGTTATATCGACGGTGACGCCAGGGCGCACGCTGGGCAAGGTTTCACCTGCAAGGCGCAGCGCCTCACCGGCAAAAAAATCAAAGATTTGCGCTGCGCGAACCGTCTCTCCAATGCCTTCGGGCAAGGTCTTGCCTTCCTCACGCGACAGAAGGCGGCCCAGCTCTTCCTTGCGCGCAAGGATTTCGTCGGCGGCCTTGCGCAGGATGCCATGGCGGACAAGCGGGCCCGAGCGGGACCATGCCGGAAAAGCGGCTTTGGCCGCGGCGATGGCATCTTTGGTCTGGCCGCTTGTCGCGCGGGCGTATTCAGCGATCACATCACTGGTATCGGAGGGGTTGATGTTCGGAGCGCCCGGGCCGTCGACCCATTCGCCCGCAATGAGATTTTTGCGGAGATCCATGTGAGTATATCCAGTCAGATGAGATTTCGTTCAGCGAGATTGCGCATCAGCGCAGAGATGCCGAAGGTCCACGGCGGACATTCGGACGACAGGGCCACGGTGTTTCGCAACACACCGAGATCCGGTTCGGCAATGGACACGGCATCACCGGTTTTATGCGTAAAGCCTTCGCCGGGTGTATCGCGGTCCTCTGTCGGGGCAAAGAGCGTTCCGAGGAAAAGCATGATGCCATCGGGATATTGATGGTTGTCGCCGATGGTCTGCGCCACCAGTTCAAGTGGATCACGGCTGATTGCCGACATCGAACTGCGGCCCTTAAGCCGGAAATGATCGTTGCCCGTCACGGTCAGCTCAAGTTCGGCGCGCCGAACCTCGTCAATACCATAGCTGTCGTCGAAAAGACGCAGGAACGGACCGATGGCGCATGAGGCATTGTTGTCCTTGGCCTTGCCCAGCAGCAGGGCCGAGCGGCCCTCGATATCACGCAGGTTGACATCGTTGCCCAGCGTCGCACCGACGATCTTGCCGCTGCTGTTGACCGCCAGCACGATTTCGGGTTCGGGATTGTTCCAGACCGAAGCGGGATGAATGCCGATATCGGCGCCCCATCCCACGGCGGACAGTGGCTGCGACTTGGTAAAGACCTCGGCCATTGGGCCGATCCCCACCTCAAGATATTGCGACCAGAGACCTTCGCCGATCAGTACCTGTTTGACCTCTTCGGCCTTGGGCGATCCGGGTTTGACCGAAAACACGTTGTCGCCCAGCACCGAAGTGATGCGTTTTCGGGTTTCCCTGGCGCGGGCGGGGTCGCCAAGCGCGCGCTCTTCGATGACGCGTTCCAGCATCGAGCTGGCAAAGGTCACGCCGCAGGCCTTGAGCGCCTGAAGATCGCAAGGCGCAAGGAAATGCGGCCGGTCTGTCGGGGTGTCATTGAGCGCAAGATCGGCAATTCCTCCGATATCCTCGCCAGTGGCGGCATCAAATGTGGCGACCGGGTCTTCGGCTTCCATCAGATCGCGCATCGTTGCAAGCCCGGGCCGGGTGATGTCGATCACTCGTCCCGCCCGCAGCACCACGAGCGAAGGCCCGTTCAGGTCGGGCCGCCATACCCGTCCTGCAAAGCGGCCAGAGGCCGCAAAATCGTCGTTCATCATCGTCATACCCTTTGTCGAAAACCTCAGATGCCCAGAAAGGCGCTGCGCACGCGGGCATCTTCGCGAAGATCCTCGGTCGGGCCCGTCATTGATATCTTGCCCAGTTCGAGAATTGCGGCGCGTGCCGCGACCCTCATGGACCAGACCGCGTTCTGTTCGGCGAGGATGACCGAAAGCCCCTCTTTTTCCTGGATGTCGGTCAGAATCTCGCCGATGGATTCGACGATGATCGGCGCCAGCCCAAGCGATGGTTCATCAAGCAGGAACAGCGTGGGCCGGGGCATCAGCGCCCGGCCGATGGCAAGCATCTGTTGTTCGCCGCCACTCAACAGCCCGGCGCGCTGGGAATAGCGTTCCTTGAGGCGCGGAAAATAGTCGAAGATCTGCTCGGATCGCTCGTCGAATTCACTGGGCGCGCGGGTGAACGCGCCGATCCGAAGGTTTTCCAAAACCGTCAGGTCAGGAAAGACCCGGCGTCCTTCGGGCGACAGCGCGATCCCGAGCTTCACGATTTGCGAGGCTTTCATTCCCTTGAGGGAACGGCCCTCGAATTCGATGTCGCCCTCGGGATACTGCACAAGCCCCATGATGGCGCGCAGCGTGCTGCTTTTCCCGGCACCGTTGCTGCCGATCAGCGCCAGTGTTTCCCCGGTTTCGACCGAGAACGACACGCCGGACGTTCCCTGAATTTTTCCGTATCGGACATTAAGGTCACTGACCGTAAGCAGCGGCATGGCTTTTTCCCAGATAGGCTTCGACGACCGCCGGATTGCTTAGAACCTCTTTCGGGGTTCCTTCGGCCAGACGGCTGCCTTGGTTGATGACAACGACCCGGTCACACAGGCCGGAAATGAAACGCATGTTGTGGTCGACCACCGCGACGGTGATTCCGCGATCCCGGACTTTCAGGATGGTGTCGCGAACATGGTCGGTTTCTTCGGCTGAAAGCCCCGCGACCGGCTCGTCAAGCATGATGAGACGCGGCTTGGCAGCTAGGGCAATCGCCATGTTAAGGGTCTTCTGATAGCCGTAGGGAAGGCTTCCCGCCGGGTCCCAGGCGACCGTTTCCAGCCCGAGCCATTCCAGCACCTCATGCGCGAGCGCCTCGCTTTCGGCCGCGAGCTTGCGGGCACGGGGCGTATTGAAGAACGCCGCAAAAAAGCCCGGGTAGCGGCTGAGATAGGTGCCCCGCAGGACATTTTCATGCACCGAACGTTCGGGAAAGACAGTCGTCGCTTGGAACGTGCGCACAAGCCCCATGCGGGCCAGAAGGTGCGGCGCCTTGCCGGTAACGGCTCCGCCCGCGAAGACGACCTTGCCCTGATCAGGCTTGGCGACGCCGCTTACCAAATTGATCGAGGTGGTTTTGCCCGCGCCATTCGGCCCGATGACCCCGAGGATTTCGCCCTCTTTGACCGTAAAGCTCAGATCGTTGACGGCCTTGACGCCACCGAAGTGGCGGCTCAGGCCGTCGACAGTCAGGAAATCGCTCATTTAAACCACCGTGACAGTTGATGCCGGATATAGGCTGCAAGTCCGACGATGCCCGTCGGCAGGAAGGCCATGACAACGATCAGGCAGACACCGAAGATGACGCGCTGAAGCTCGACATAGCCGCGAAGAAATTCTGGCAGGATGACGAAGAACAGGGTGCCGACGATCGGCCCGGCAAGTTGGAACATGCCGCCCACGATGTTCATCACGACAAAGTTCAGCGACTGCACGATCGAGAAGGATGTCGGGTCTATGTAGCGGATGAAAAAGCCCGATATGCCGCCGGCGATTCCCGCCAGCCCGCAGGCGATCACGAAGACCGTCACCTTCATGCGCAGCACCGGAATGCCCGCGCATTCGGCCAGGCGGCTGTCTTCGCGGATCGTGTCGATGATACGCCCGATGTCCGATTGCAGCATCCGCGCAACAAAGCCGATGCACAGCAGGGCCGCGATCAGCGTCATGTAGTAGAAGGCGACAGGATCGGCGAGCCCTTCATATGGAAGCGGAATTCCGAAGATGCCGTTCGAACCGCCCGTGAAGGATTGCCAGTTTACAAAGACAAGGCGGATGATTTCGCCCAGAAGGAATGTCACCAGAACAAAATACTTGCCGGACAGGCGCAGCAGCATCGGCCCGATGACCAGTGCCAGCGCAGCAGGGGCGAGGAAGGCAAAGATCATCGCGATAGGGAAAGGCAGGCCGAACTTCACGACCGAAAGCACGGCCGCATAGGCGCCCAGCCCCATGAAGACCCCATGCGCAAGAGACACATGCCCCATGCGGATGATCATATGAAGGCTTGTCGTCGCGATCCCGGTGATAAGGATCGTCGTCGCCAGCGACAGGGTGAAGCCGCTCAGGCCCAGAAAGGGCAGGATGATGAAGATGGCAAGAAGGCCCAGCCCGAGAACCAGCTTGATACGCAGCTGCCGGGTGCTGCCTTCATCCGCCTTGTGCGGCTGCTTTTGCGATGCGGCCATGTTGTCTGCAGTGATCGTCTTCATGTCATCTGTTCTCCGGGATGCCGAGCAGCCCCCAGGGGCGCACGATCAGCAGGACGATCACGGCGCCAAAGGTCACGAAGACCGACGTGGTGCTGCCGAAATAAGTGCCAAGAATACTTTCGGCCATGCCAAGGATCAGCCCGCCCAGGGCAACGCCCGGAATGCTGCCCATGCCGCCAAGTATCACGGCGATGAAGGCCATCATGAGCTGCCGTTCCCCCATGAAGGGCGACAGAATGTAATTCTGTGCAAAGAAGCCGCCCGCCATGGCCGCCATGAAGATGGCAATGAAGAAGGCGAGCATATAGATGCGGTCGGTGTTTATGCCCTGCACCTCGGCGGTTTCGACATCCTGCGCCGCGGCGCGCATCGCCAGACCGTATTTGGTGAAATGCGTGAACAGGTAAAAGGCGGCCAGCGTGACCGCGGCAAGTCCGATCACGACCAGCTTGCTGCCCGACAGGAAAAGCGGCCCAAGCCGGTAGACCGTATCAATGGGCGAGGGAATCGAGCGTTCGTGCGGGCCCCAGATAATCACCGCGGAATAGACCAGCGCCATATCCAGACCCAGAAGGCCGATCATGCTTTGGAACATCTTCTGGTAAAACCAGCGATAGACCAGCCGTTCGAGTACGAGCGCGAGCGCGGCAACCGAGGCGGCGGCCAGTGGCATGGCGATAAGATAGGGCAGATTGGCTTCGCCATAGATGTAATAGAGAGCGTAGCCGCCCAGCATCGCCATCGCACCATGGGCGAAGTTCACGACGCGCATGATACCGAAAAGAAGCGTGAAGCCGAGCGAAACGAGGATGTAGATCGCGCTCAGGCTGATGCCGTTGATCAGGACCTGACCCAGCACTGCAGGTGAAAACATGATGGTGCCCCTTGGAGGTGGTTTATGGCAGCGGGGCAGCAAAGCCGCCCCGCTGTCGCTATGTGTCAGTCGAGATCGGGAACGATCTTGGCTTCCACGACACCTTCGCCATCGACCACTTTCATGATGTAGAAGGGAATGACGATCTGGTGGTTGACGCCGTAAAAGTCTTCTCCGGTCCAGTTGAGCGGGCCGTAGAAGGGCGTTTCCCAGCCTTCCATGTTCTCAAGTTCGTCACGAACCGCGATGGTATCGAGCGTGTCGGCACGCTTCATGGCTTCGAACAGGATGCTGGCCGCGCTATAGTATTGCGATGCCAAGCCGTTGATCGGGCCGGAATACTTCGCTTCGTATGCCTTGACGAAATCAGAAAGCGCGGGATCGTTCAGGTCGATCACGTCATATTTGAGGAACCCGTCCGCGGCGCTGCCGATCGCATCCACGATCTCGCGCACGCCCGCGCCGCCGGCCTGAAGGATTTGTCCGGAAAAGCCGACTTCGCGTGCCTGTTTGATAAGAAGCGCGGCTTCGCCCGGAGCGTTGGAGTTGAGATCGAACAGGTCGACGCCCTGTGTCACCATGCGCAGCAGAACCGGTGTGAATTCCTTGCTTCCGCGTTCGTAGAAATCGCTCCAGACCTCGAAGCCCTGGCTTTCGTAGCGTTCGATCAGGGCCGAGATGGCCTGCTGACCGACCGCGTCGTTGGGCGCGATAACACCGATTTTTTTCACGTCGGGCATCTGCTCATGGATCCAGTCGACGACCGGCTTGGAAAACTCCGAACTGGACAACCCGGTGCGGAACACGAACAGGTCGTCCTTGTATTCGTTATCGAGGATCTTGGTCGCATAGCCATCGACGAACTGGATTACGCCTTCGGGCTGGGTGACCGGGATCGAGCCAAGTGCGCCCGGTGAGCCGACAGGGCCAAAGAGATAGCGGATGCCTTCTTCGTGCACCAGACGCTCGGCGGCGGTCTTGGCCTGCGCGGCGTTGTACTGATCGTCGAAAGGGGTGATCGTCAGGTCGTAGGTCGTACCGCCGATGGTCAAGCCGCCTGCGCCATTGACCTCGTCCACGGCAAGCTCCACCCCCCGCAACAGCCCTTGGCCCCAAGCGGTTCCACCACCCGAGAGTGCCGCAATCACGCCGAGCTTCAGCTCTTCATTCTCCTGAGCGCTCGACATTTGCGGGCCTAACGCTGCGGTCGCAATAACCCCCGCAGCAAGCAGTCCTTTGGTTAACTTCATATCCGTTACCTCCCATTGTTCGGATTTTGCGTTCTGTGTTTTGGCGTCTATAGCGTCATCACGATCTTTCCGAAGTTTCGGTTTTCTTCGAGAATGCGGTGGCATTCGTCGGCTTGATCGAAGGGCAGCTCGGCATAGATCACCGGAGCGATTGCCCCCGAGACAAGTTCGGGCATCCATTGGTCGCGAAACCGCGCCACGATGTCGGTCTTTGCGTCATCCGGCGTCGGGCGCAGGGTAAAGCCGTTGATCGTCAGGCGTTTGGCCAGGATCGGCGCGGTGCTGGTATTGGCCTCGCCGCCACTGAGCAGGCCGACCATGCTGATACGGCCAAGCCAGCGGAGAATTTTCAGGTGCTGTGCGAAATAGGCGGGGCCTACGAAATCCTCGACAAAGTCGATACCGTCTGGATAAAGCCGAAGGATTTCCTCGGCGAAATCGGATGTCTTGTAGTTGATGACGTGGTTTGCCCCGATCTTGAGCCCGGCGGCGACCTTTTCCTCGGACCCGGCGGTCGAAACCACCTCGGCGCCGCGCAGGCGGGCCATTTGGATCGCAGTGCTGCCGACGGCGCTGCCTGCGGCATGTATCAAGGCGATCTCGCCGGCCTTGAGCTGCCCGAGGTGGAACACGGTTTCATGCGCGGTACAGAAGGTCTCGATCACCGAGGCAGCCAACGCATCGCTCCACCCGTCGGGGGTTTCGACGATATGGGTATGGTTCACGGCGACATATTCCGCATAGGCACCGGCCGGAACCAACGCAATCACGCGCGTACCAATGGCGGGGCCAACCTCGGCGCCGGGGCCATGGGCGACAACCTCGCCCGCGCATTCCACGCCAAGGATATCGCTGGTGTTCGGCGGGGGTGGATAGATTCCTGAACGCTGCATTGCATCGACGCGATTGACCCCGATGGCGGCAACCTTGATGAGCAATTCACCAAGGCCCGGCTCAGGTCGTGCAAGCTCGGTTAACTTTAGGCTTTCCGGCCCTCCGGGGACATCAGAAAGATAACCTTTCATATTATTTTGCGACATCACTTCTTAAATAATTCCCGTATTTTAAGGGGTATTTCCCGTTTCTGTCGAATCTTCTTTCGTCCAAAGCCCACTATAAGTGAAACGTTTCATATTCTATTCACATGAAGGTTAACCTGTCAACAAGCGACGGCAGGAAATACGATACAGTGGTGGGGTGGGGGGCTTCAGCCCTTTGGCGGTGATGCCACGGACGAACGCGCAACGTATTCTGTCGGCAGCAAGACCCGCTTTCGCGCCTCGGACCCCGACGACTGAATCCGCTCAAGAAGAAGGCGTGCCGCGGTTTCCCCGACATCGCTCTGATCCCATTTCACCACACTGATCGGCGAGCAATAAAGCTGCGCCAGATCCGAGTCGCCCACAGCGACAATCGACAGATCGCGCGGCACCTCCATGTTGCGCACGCGCACGGCGCGCAGCACACCGGCCAGCATGTCGATTCCGCCCGACAGGATCGCGGTCGGACGGTCATCAGCCGCCAGGAAGGACGAGGTCATGCGAAACCCCTCCATCGAGCCGAAGCCCATGGCGCAGATCATTTCTTCGTTGATCGGGATGTTCATTTCCTCGAAAGCGCGCCGATAGCCCTTGATCCGCTCACGGGCGGGGTAAATCGTGTCATTCCCCGTCAACAGCAGGATCTTGCGGTGACCCAGACTTAGAAGATGTTTCGTCGCCTCGTAGACCCCGCTTGCGTGATCCGCCATGACACAATCGGCCCATTCCGGCTGATCCCGATCAACAAGTACGAGGGGCGCCTCGACCTGACGCAGGAACGCTTCGTATTTTTCGTCGATCGGAGTGTACGGGCCGAACAGGATGCCGTCCGTCTGCTGCCCTTCAAGCCGTTCGATCAGTTCTCGTTCGCGGTCGACAAGACCTTCGGAATTCGAGATGAGCAGCGAAAAGCCTGCCTCATCAAGCACGTCATGCGCCGCGCGAACAAAGTCGGCGAGCGTCGGCAGGTTAATCTCGCGAATGATGCAGCCGACCATCTGGGTCGACTGGCGGCGCATGCTCTGGGCTATGGCGTTCGGCCTGTAACCAAGGCTTTCGATCGCTTCCAGAACCTTGGCGCGGATCGCGGGCTTGACGGTCTGCTTGCGATTGATCACCCGCGACGCGGTGCCAATGGATACGCCAGCGAGTTCCGCCACATCCTTGATGGTTGCTGCGCCGGTTCTTTTACGCATCGTTCAAAGCCCCTCACACGCGATCAGACATCCTATCCGAATAACATCAAAATCCGCAGGGTCCATCAGGGAAGGTGTCATAGATCGCAATCGCGGCCTAGGAAATTCGCCAAAAGCTTAGAAATCTGCGGATCGGGGCCACCATCGATGAACCCGAATACCGCATCGGTCATTGCATTGGCCCTTTCCCGCGCGAAGCCCACGCTTTGCGCGCGCTCGGCAAACAAAAGTCGTGCCCGGTCGCGGTCATGGTAAAGCAGAGTGCGCGCCGCCTCGCGGGAATGGCGCGTCACCGTCGACCCGTCTTCCATAGTCAGCGTGATGCGCGAATCCTCGGCATCGCCCACGTCGTCGGGCTCAATCGTCGCAACTTTAGCCAGGCGCAGGATATCCGGATCATCGCGACCGGTGTCGTTCTCGGCATAGGTCAATCGTCCCTTGCTTAGCATCGCGCCCACGGCGAAGACCGTGCTTGCCATCGCTTGGGCGCTGCGCACGAATGGACCGCGGAAATCGGTGCCCGGGTATTCCGAATAGGGGCGCCAAAGCGTGATGGTGATGCTGCGGATCCGCTGGTGATCGACCCTGTCGTCGAACAGCAGCTTCGCCGCGATGGCCGCCGACATGTTGTCCCCCAGCGTCGCATAGGGTTTGGCAACCGCGCGCACCACCGCATCCGGATTGGGATCGCGGTCCCATTCGGGCGGCACGGCATCCATGCGCGCATAAGACGAAAGCAACCCTTTGGGCCCATCCAGCGCAGAGCGCGCACCAATAACCTCGCGCGCGGCCAGCTCGGCGGCAAGGATGCCCCCGCGTGCTGCGTGGGCGTTCTGGATGCGCCATTCATCCGAACCAACGCGCACCGGCTCAAGCAATCCGCCGGTGATACTGGTCGCGATGCCGATGGCATTCGCGGCCTGCTCGGGGCTTATCCCGAGGATCGCGGCGCCCGTGGCGGCGGCCCCGATGGTGCCAAGCGTGGGGCTTGTACGGATGCCGTTGGAAATCAGCCCCCGCGCAACGGTTTCGTCTGCGCCAAGCCAGTCGACGGCGGCATAACCGGCGATGATCCCGCGAAGTGCTGCGTCGACCCTTTGCCCTCCGGCGTCGCTGAGCGAGACGGCGGGCGGCACGATCAACGAGCCGGGGTGCGACCATGACGAGTAATCTGAATCGTCATGAAAGTGGCCGTGAACAGCGGTGGCATTCGCCTCGACCGCGCTGGCCAGCGCGGCTTTGCCACCGCTTGCCCAAAGCCAGGCCCCGCGCGCGGCACCCGATCCTTCCGAGATCGCCGCCATCGCAGCCACGGTCGGTTCGTCCTTTGCCAGCAGGCCAAGGCCGAAAGCATCAAGCCAGCAGAATGCGGCGTTGTCCATGATCTTGCGGTCGAATTCGGCTGTCGCACAGGACGCCGCAAATGCTCCAAGCCTTTCGGTCGGCTTCATACTCAGCTCTCCCCGAATTGTGTGGCGCCGTCAGGCCGCCGTGTCTGCGAGAACCTGCGCCAGGACCTGGTGCAGGTTGGGAACAAGCCCCTGGGGCGGGCAGGCATAGGCACCCGCCCGGGAGACTTCGAGACCAGCCTTGCGCCGCAGGGCGGCGGCCGTTTCGGCCATCTTGATAAGCGCGCCATAGGAATCGATGACGGTCATGCCCTCGATCATGGACACGTTGTTCTTGACCAGCGCGATATTGAGCACGCCTTCGGCCGGAATGATCACATCGACGCCGCTGCCTGCCAGCCGCTTCACGTCCCGTGAAAATCGTTCGACAAATTCAGGCGAACCACCAAAGGCGGCATCCAGCTCGAACTCGTCTATGGGTGGGTCCATGGCTTCGACGAACTTTACACGCCCGGCGAACCCATAGGCATCGACCAGCTTGCGCAGATGCTCGGCCATCGGTTCGTCCAGCGTGACAAGGCCAACCGAACGCCCAACAAGGCAAGACATCAACAGTGCCGTTTCGCAGGAACTGACAATGGGTATATTGACCATGCCGCGTGCCTGTTCGAGCCCGGGATCAAGGAAACAGCTGATCGCCATTGCGTCATAACCTTCGGCTTCGGCGCGGCGGGCGTTTTCGACGATCTGGATGTCGGCAAGATGCGTGGCGTATTTGTAGCCCACCATCGCGATGGGCGGCATACCTTCGGGGTAAGTGCCGGGGCGCAGCCCGTGAAGCTCGACCTTGGTCTGCGGATCCCCGACGCGGGCCGCATGCGCGGCAAGCATGTCCCGATAGCCGGGAAGCCGGGTAAGATCGGTATAGCTTTGGTGCCAGATGCGCGTTGTCATTCGAGCCTCCCATCATAAATGAAACGTTTCACTGATTTCTGTATATGAGATTCCCGCGCAAGTAATGTCAACTATGGAGCGAGAGTAAATTCGCATGGCGGATTGCGACCGGACCTCCGCGACCGTCATTCTTTGCACAGTGACACATAGGCCGCGCCCGGGTTTACAGCGCTGCGGTTAGTCCTCTTTCTTCACCCGGAATACCGCCAGATAGGTGGCGGGTACGAAGACCAGCGTGATGATTGTGCCCGCGATGATACCGCCCATCATGGCAAAGGCCATCGGCCCCCAGAAAATCTGGCGCGAGATTGGGATCAGCGCCAGACTGGCTGCTGCCGCCGTCAGCAGGATCGGGCGGGCGCGGCTGTCGCTGGCCTCGAACACCGCATCCCAGGCCGAGCGTCCCTTGTCGCGCAGCACCTCGATCTCGCTGACCAGAATGATCGAATTGCGGATCAGGATACCGATCAGGGCCAGCACACCCAGAATCGCGACAAACCCCAGCGGCGCGCCGGATGGCACCAGCGCGGCCACCACCCCGATCAATCCCAAAGGCGCCACGCTGAGCACCACGAAGGCAAGGCGAAACCCCTGCATCTGGATCATGATCAGCACCAGCATGGTCAGGATCATCAGCGGCACGACATCGGCGATCGGTTGCTGGCTTTCGGCGCTGGATTCAACTGTTCCGCCCACCTCGACCTTATAGCCGAACGGCAGCTTGGCGTTGAAATCCGCGATCTGATCCTGCAGGCCGGTGACAACCGTTGCAGGCTGATCCTTGGTCGCGATGGCGGCCTTGACGGTGATCGTCGGCATGCGATTGCGTTGATGGATGACGGGCTGTTCGGTGGTGTAGTCAAAGGTGGCCACCGCGCGCAGCGGGATGGTCACGCCGTTGGACCCGTCGGTGACGCCCAGTTGCAGGTCCGCCAGCGCCTCGACCGATTGCCGGTTCGCGGCGTCGCCACGGGCCAGAATATCCACCAGATAGGCGGCATCCCGCACCTGCGTGACGCCCACGCCGTCGTAGATTGCATTCAGC
Organism: uncultured Paracoccaceae bacterium; assembly: GCA_947500775.1. Classification (GTDB taxonomy): domain Bacteria; phylum Pseudomonadota; class Alphaproteobacteria; order Rhodobacterales; family Rhodobacteraceae; genus CANMTD01. Next base: position 53,897 of record CANMTD010000004.1, on the reverse strand, counting down.
GCCGAGGCGATGTCGCGCGATGAAATGCCCAACTGGCGGGCCTTGTCCTGCAGGATGTTCACGCGCACCACGCGGGCCGGTTCGTTCCAGTTCATCACGACCCCAGTCAAGCGGGGGTCGGTTGCAATCAGCGTGGACAGATCGCGGGCATGGTCGCGCAGGGTCGTGGCATCCGGTCCGCTGATCCGGTATTGCACCGGTTTGCCGACGGGCGGGCCGATTTCCAGCAGTTTGACGAAGATATCGGTGCCGGGGAATTCGGTGGCCGCGATCTGGTTCATCTGCGCGCGCAGCGCGTTGCGATCCTCGATCGAGGGGGTCTGAATGACGATCTGGCCGGTATTGGCGCCGGGCGTCGGCACGTCGAAGGACAACAGGAACCGCGGGGCGCCGCGCCCGACATAGGACGACCAGAAGGCGACATGTTCATTGTCCTTCAGATAGGTTTCCAGCCGGTCCATTTCCACCTGTGTCGCACTGATCGAGGCGTTTTGCGGCAGCGCCAGATCGATCACCAGTTCGGGCCGGTCCGAATTGGGAAAGAACTGCTGTTCGACAAACCGCATCCCATAGATCGACAGACCGAATACGGCCAGCGTCAGGCCGATGGTCAGCCAGCGAAACCGCATCGCCGCCCGCAACAAGACGTGGAACATCCGCCGTAACCGGCCGGGTCCCGCATCGTGGTGCTTCATGGTTTTGGGCAGCAGCGTCACGCCGATCAACGGGGCGAACAGAACCGCGACGATCCACGACACCAGCAGGGACACGGCGATGACCACGAACAGCGAAAAGGTGAATTCGCCCGCCGCAGAAGAATTCAACCCGATCGGGATGAACCCCGCAACGGTGACAAGCGTGCCCGACAGCATCGGAAAGGCGATCGAGGTCCAGGCGTAAGAGGCCGCCTTGGTCAGGCTTTCGCCTTTTTCCAGCTGCGAGATCATGGTTTCGATGGCGATCATCGCGTCATCGACCAGCAGACCCAGCGCGATGATCAGCGCGCCCAGCGAGATGCGTTGCAGCGTGATGCCGGTGTAATCCATGACCAGAAAGGTGATGGCCAGAACCAGCGGAATGGTCAGGGTAACGACGAACCCCGCACGCAGGCCAAGGCTGACAAAGCTGACGGCCAGAACGATCAGCACCGCTTCGACCAGCGCCTGTATGAAATGGCCCACGGCTTCGTCCACCACATGGGGCTGGTCGGCGACCTGATGGATGTCCACCCCGATGGGCAGATCGGCCTGCGCCTGCGCGATCACCTGTTCCAGCTCGGCGCCGAAATCGACGATATTGGCGCCCTTGCGCATCCCCACGGACAGGCCGATCGCCTCTTGCCCGTTGAAGCGGAACAGTTCGGACGGCGGGTCCTCATATCCGCGGCGGATATCGCCGACATCGGTCAGGCGAAAGAACCGGTCGCCGACGCGCAGGTTGATATCCTCAAGGCTGCCGGTGCCGGAAAACTGGCCGCCGACGCGCACCAGAACCCGTTCGGGGCCCGCATCGATCACGCCCGAGGGCAGGATGGCGTTCTGCGCCTCAAGCGTGGCCTGCACCTCTTGCTGGTTCAGGCCAAGGGCGGCCAGCCGTTCGGTCGAGATTTCCAGAAAGATCACCTCGTCCCGGGTGCCGAAAATTTCCACCTTGCCGGCATCGTCCAGCGCCTGCACGTCGCGGCGCACGCGTTCGACGTAATCGCGCACCTCGCGCGGGGAATAGCCGTCGGCGGTGAAGGCATAGATATTACCGAACACATCGCCGAAGCTGTCGTTGAACTGGAACCCTGCGAATTCAACCGGGAAATCGCCACGGATATCGCCCATCATGTTGCGCACGTTCTGCCAGATCAGCGGCAGCTGGTCGGCGTCGGTCGTGGGCAGAAGTTCGACATAGACGATGCTTTCGCCGGGCCGGGTGACCGAGCGGGTGTAATCCAGCGTGTCCAGATCCTCGAGCTTTTTTTCGATCCTGTCGGTGACCTGGGTCAGGGTTTCCTGCACGTCGGCGCCGGGCAGGGCGGCGGCGATGATCATCGTTTTGATGGAAAAATCGGGGTCCTCTTCCCGGCCGATATTCATATAGGCCATCGCCCCCGCAATGACCGAGATGATCATCAGGAACCAGACAAAGGACCGGTGGTTCAGCGCCCAGTCGGACAGGTTGAAACGGGTCATGGGGTCACGCGCAGGCCAACAGTTTGCCCGTCCTTGATTGAATGAATGCCTTTGGTGATGACCTCGTCCCCCGACGTCAGGCCGCTGAGGACGCTGATCCGCGGGCCGAACCGTTCGCCCAGTTCCACTTCGCGGCGCGACACGGTGTTGGTGGTCCGGTCAACGATCCAGACTGCCGGGGTTCCGTCGGGGTCAAGCAGGGCGTTGTAGTCCAGGCTGACGCTGCCTTCGACCGCGTTCGAGGCCGTTATCCGCACCAGTGCACCCAATCGGAACCCGTTTGGCGGGTCGATCAGGGTCAGGTGCAGGCGACGGGTCCGGGTGGTGCGTTCGGTCACCGGGTCGATGCGCGACAGGGTGGCCTGCGCCACGATGTCGGTGCTGGCCACCAGCGTCGCGTCAAAGGTCGTGCCCACATCCAGCCCGGCCACATCCTGTTCGCCAAGGTCCATGATGATTTCACGTTCGCCCGTGCCTGCCAGCCGTACCACCGGTTCCCCGGCGGTCAGCGTGGCGCCGGATTCGGCAAAGACCTGCGTGATGATGCCATCATGGGGGGCCACCAGTGTGGCAAAGCCGAACATGTCCTGCGCGCGCGCCAGCGCCGCTTCGTTCTGTTCCAAACGGGCGCGGGCGGCGGCCAGCGCGCGTTCGGTGTCTTCGACCTGGGTCGCGCTGTCGACGCCGCGGCGGGCCAGTTCCTTGGCGCGGGTCCAGGCGTCTTCGGCCGAACGCAACTGCGCGCGCGCCACCGCCACGCCCGCCTCGGCGGCGCGGACATCGGCATCCAGTTCTTCGGGGTCGAGCTTCGCGATGACATCGCCTTTGGCAAGCTGATCCCCGGCATCGACGGGGCGTTCGGCAATGGTGCCGATCAGCGGAAAGCCAAGATCGGCTTCGATCCGGGCGGCGACCACCCCGACAAAGCTGGTCTGTTTTCCGGACTGATAGCTGACGATTTCCGACACCACGGGGCGCGGGGCCAATACGGCGGGCTCTGTGGCGTCTTCGGCCCAAGTGGGCTGTGCGACGGCAAGGCCGATCAGGAACCACGCGATTTTCATTTCGATACCTCGCTTGGGCGAACCACCCGCCCCGGATACAGAAGCTGCGCGCCGCTGGTGACGACAAGCGTGCCATCCTTGATGCCGCCGGCCAGAATGATCCTGCCGGTTTCGAACCGTTCAACAGTCACATTTTGCAGCGAAACCTGCATGGTTTCGGGGTCGACGATCCAGACGGCGGGCCCGTCCGCATTCGCGGTCATCGCGGTATAGGGCAACATGATATGGGGGGTGTCGGGGCGGCTGGCGGTGCCGCGCACGGCGTCGCCATAGGTGATGCCAGGGGGTGGGGTGTTGATCTGCACCGTCACGGCCACCGTGCCGGAATGGGCATCGATCAGCGGCGAAACTTCGCGCACCTGTCCGACAAAGGTAACGGCGGGGTCCTTGATCAGCGTCAGCTTGATCCCGGGCGTCTGACCGGTGTCGTTGGTCAACAAGGCCTCGGGCACATCGAAGATCGCGTCCAGCCCCGATCCCAGCGCAAGTTCCAGCACCGGCTGCGCCGCCCCGACGACCTGTCCATCTTCGATCATCCGGTTTGTGACCGTGGCATCGGATGGCGCCAGCAAAAGGGTATCGGACATGGCCTTTTGGGCGCGGTCCAACTCGGCCCGGGCCTGTGCAACACCGCCTTCGGCGACACGCAGGGCATCTTCGGCGGCGTCGCGGTTGATCCGGGTCGTGGCGCCGCGCTCCAGCAGGACCTCCTGGCGTTCGAAATCCTCAGCGGCCTGTCGCAGATCGGCCTCGGCGGTCGACAGGCCCGCCTCGGCGGCGCGCAGGGATTGTTCCTGTTGCACCGATTCCATCCGGGCCAGGGGGGTGCCACGTGCGACGCGGTCGCCTTCGTCCACTTCGACGCTGGCGATACGCCCGCTCATCGGGAAAGAGGCCGTCAGCAGATCGCGCGCGACCACCTCGCCGGTCAAAGAATCGGTGCGAATGTCGGTGGTGGTTGCCGCTGTCACGATCTTGACCACCAGCGGTTCGTCGGACAGGGCGGGCGTTCCCAGAAGAATGACAAGGGACAAAGCGCGAAACAGGGGCATGGGCAATCCTTTCGGGTACGCAACCGTGTCGATCAATACCGCATCGCGGGGTGGATGCAGATACCGCCCCCGTTGGCGGCATCGGCCAGACCATAGCAAAGAATGCCCCGACAGCAACAATCGACCCCGAAGCTCTAGCGAGCTTCGGGGGATGATACCACACTGTTTTGAAGGGTTGAATTACTGGGCGGCGATCTGCGCGTTGGCGGGTTCGATCCGCACGGCGGCGAATTTGAACTCGGGGATTTTGCCATAGGGGTCGACGGCCGGGTTGGTCAGCGTGTTGGCCGCCGCTTCGACATAGGCGAAGGGCACAAAGACCATATCCGGGGCAACGGCGCGGTCGGCGCGGGCCATGATCGTGATCTCGCCCCGGCGCGAGGTGATGCGCACCTGATCGCCGGGGGCGACCCCCATTTTGCGCAAGGTCGACGGGTGCAGCGAACAGTTCGCCTCTGGTTCCACGCTGTCCAGAACATGCGACCGGCGGGTCATCGACCCGGTGTGCCAGTGTTCCAACTGCCGCCCGGTGGTCATGATGAACGGGTAATCGGCATCCGGCACTTCGTCCGGGGCGATCACGCTGGCGGGGGTGAACCGCGCGCGCCCGCCTTCGCGGGGGAACCCGTCGCCAAAGACGATCGGCTGGCCGGGGTCCTCGGGCGAGAGGCTGGGATAGGTGACGGCGCCTTCGGTTGCCAGCCGTTCCCAGGTGATATTGTCGAACGAGGCCATGCCGCGTTTCATTTCGGCAAAGATCTGGCTGGGGTGGGTATAGCTCCAGTCCAGCCCGATCCGGCGGGCCAAAGCGGTGGTGATCCACCAATCCTGCCGCGCCTCGCCGGGGGGCGATACCGCGGGGCGGCCCATCTGTACCTGACGGTTGGTGTTGGTGACGGTGCCGGCCTTTTCGTAGAAGGCGGTCGCGGGCAGGATCACATCGGCGTAATTGGCGGTTTCGGTCAGAAAGATATCCTGCACCACCAGATGATCCAGCGCGGCCAAGGCGGCGCGCGCGTGGGTGACATCGGGGTCCGACATCGCCGGGTTTTCGCCCAGAATATACATGCCCCGGATGCTGCCCGCATGGACCGCATCCATGATCTCGGTCACGGTCAGCCCCTTTTCGGCGCTGAAATCGCCGCTGTTCCAAATCTCGGAAAACGCGTGACGGACGCCATCGTCGGTGACGGATTGATAATCGGGCAGGAACATCGGGATCAGCCCGGCGTCCGAAGCCCCCTGCACGTTGTTCTGGCCGCGCAGCGGGTGCAGCCCGGTGCCCGGGCGCCCGACCTGACCGCACATCAGCGCAAGGCTGATCAGGCAACGGGAATTGTCGGTGCCGTGAATGTGCTGGCTGACGCCCATGCCCCAGAAAATCATCGCCGATCTGGCCCCGGCAAAGGTGCGCGCAACCTCGCGCAGCTGTTCGGCCTCGATGCCGCAGTGATCGGCCATCTTTTCGGGCGAGAACCCTTTCAGGTGCTCTTTCTCGGCCTCCCAGTTTTCGGTGTAGGCGGCGATATATTGTTGATCGTAAAGGCCTTCTTCGACGATCGTGTGCATGATCGCGTTCAGCATGGCCACATCCGCACCCGGGCGGAACTGCAGCATATGGGTCGCGAACCGGCGCAGGCCGACGCCGCGCGGGTCCATCACGATCAGCTTGCCGCCGCGTTTGGTGAACTGTTTGAAATAGGTCGCGGCGACGGGGTGGTTTTCCACCGGGTTGGCGCCGATGACGATGGCGACATCGGCGTTTTCAATTTCATTGAACGTGGCTGTCACCGCGCCCGATCCCACGTTTTCCAACAGTGCCGCCACCGATGAGGCATGGCACAGCCGGGTGCAGTGGTCGACGTTGTTGTGGCCGAACCCCTGACGGATCAGTTTCTGGAACAGATAGGCCTCTTCGTTGGAACATTTGGCGCTGCCGAACCCGGCGATGGCCTGACCGCCGTGGGCGGCGCTGAGGTCGGTCATGCCCTTGGCGGCGAAATCCAGCGCCTCGTCCCAAGTGGCTTCGCGGAAATGGGTCATCAGGTTGCCGGGATCGACGTTCAGCCCCTTGGCGGGCGCGTCTTCGCGCCGGATCAGCGGTTTGGTCAGCCGGTGCGGGTGGTGGATGTAATCATATCCGAACCGCCCCTTGACGCAGAGCCGGCCCTCGTTCGCGGGGCCGTTGATGCCTTCGACCCGGACCACCTTGTCGTCCTTGACCTTCAACGAGACCTGACAGCCGACGCCGCAGAAGGGGCAGATGCTTTTGACCTCTTTGTCGAAATCCTTGCTGTCGCCGGTCTGATCCGCATCCATGATCGAGGCGGGCATCAGCGCGCCGGTGGGGCAGGCCTGCACGCATTCGCCGCAGGCCACGCAGGAACTTTCGCCCATGGGGTCGTCGAAATCGAACACCGGATAGGCATCGTGCCCGCGCCCGGCCATGCCGATCACATCGTTGACCTGCACTTCGCGGCAGGCGCGCACGCACAGACCGCAGGAAATGCAGGCGTCCAGATTGACCCGCATCGCCACATGGCTGTCGTCCAGCAACGGGATGCGTTCGGGTTCGACCGTGGGCAGGCGGCTGGTGCTGATGCCCTGCGCGTCGGCCATGTCCCACAGGTGGCTGGATTTGTCGTGGGCGGCGTCGCGTTCGGGCTGATCGGCCAGCAACATTTCCACCACCATCTTGCGGGCGCCGGTGGCGCGGGCGCTGTCGGTGGTCACCACCATGCCCGCACTGGGTTCGCGGATGCACGAGGCGACCAGCGTGCGTTCGCCTTCGACCTCGACCATACAAGCGCGGCAGTTGCCGTCGGGACGATAGCCGGGTGCCGGTTTGTGGCACAGGTGCGGAATGACCAGCCCGCGGCCATTGGCGACCTCCCAGATGGTTTCGCCGGGTTGGGCGGTGACCTCTTGGCCGTCCAGGGTGAATGTGATTGTGTCGGTCATCCTACACCTCGTCCGGGAAATGTTTCATCGTCAGGCGAATGGGGTTCGGGGCAGCCTGTCCAAGACCGCAGATCGAGGCATCGCCCATCGCGGTGCAGATCTCTTGCAGCAGGGGCTGGTCCCAGCGGTCGGCCTGCATCAGCTTGACCGCCTTTTCACAGCCGACCCGGCAGGGGGTGCACTGGCCACAGCTTTCATCTTCGAAAAACCGCAGCATGTTCAGCGCGGCATCCCGGGCGCTGTCCTGATCGGACAGCACGACAACGGCGGCCGATCCGATAAAGGTGCCATGCGGTTGCAGCGTGTCGAAATCCAGCGGGATGTCGTTCATCGTGGCGGGCAACAGCCCCGACGATGGCCCGCCCGGCTGATAGGCCTTGAACACATGGCCCGGCGCCATGCCCCCGGCGGCGGCGATCACCTCGGTGATGGTCGATCCGGCGGGCAGAAGGTAAACGCCCGGCGCCGCAACCCGGCCCGAAACCGAATAGCTGCGCAGCCCGGTGCGCCCGTTGTGCACCGTGCTGTTCAGCACCTCTGGCCCTTCGCGGCAGACCCGCGCGACCCACAGCAGGGTTTCGACGTTATGCACCAGTGTCGGGCGGTCGAAAATGCCGACCTGCGCGACGAAGGGCGGGCGATGCCGTGGCATGCCGCGCTTGCCCTCGATGCTTTCGATCATCGCGCTTTCTTCGCCGCAGATATAGGCACCCGCACCCCGGCGCAGGTCGATATATCCGGGCGCCACGATCCCGGCCTGTTCCAGCGCCGCAATCTCGCGCCGCAGGATTTCCCGCACGGCGGGGTATTCGTCGCGCATATAGATGAAACAGGTCTGCGCCTCGACCGCCCAGGCGGCGATCAGCATGCCTTCCAGAAACAGATGCGGCGTGCGTTCCAGGTAATAGCGATCCTTGAACGTGCCGGGTTCGCCTTCGTCCCCGTTCACCGCCAGATAGCGGGGGCCGTCATTGGCGCGCACAAAGCCCCATTTCTTGCCCGACGGGAACCCCGCACCGCCCAGACCCCGCAGGCCCGAGGACAGCACCTTGTCCTGAACCGCGCTCCAGTCGCCATTGTCGCGCAGGGCGGTCAGCGTGGCATAGCCGCCATCTGCGCGATAAGCCTCCAGCGCCTCATAGTCGGGGATATGCGCGTGGGTGTCGCCCGCGGCGATCGCCACCTGCACCTTTTGGGGCGTCGCGTGGTCGATATGGTTGTGGCCCAGTTCCAGCACCGGCGCGGTGTCGCACCGGCCCATGCAGGGTGCGCGCAGCACCCGCACGCGGGCCGGATCATGCCCTGCCTCCAGCGCCGCCAGCAATGCCTCGGACCCGGCCAATTCGCAGCTCAGCGAGTCGCAGACCCGGATCGTCAGATCGGGCGGCGGGGTCTCATCCTCTTTGACCGGGTCGAAATGGGCATAGAAGGTCGCCACTTCCCAGATCTCGGCCATCGACATGCGCATTTCTTCGGCCAATGCGCGCAGATGGGCGGCCGATTGGTGGCCATAGGCGTCCTGAATGAGATGTAGAAATTCGATCAGCAGATCGCGCCGCCGTGGGCGGTCGCCCAGCAGAGCCTGCACCTCGGCCACTGCGGTATCCACCAGTTGCCGTCCCTTGGGCGTGCGGCGGCCACGGCCTTTGCCGGATTTCCAGACTCCCTGCGTTTTGTCCAAGGGCATTGTCATGTTCCTTTGTTGGCTCTGGCCGGAATTTGCCAGTGGCTGCGGCGCATGGGATCAAAAAGCAACGGGGCGGCTGTGGGTCAATCGCGCAGTTTCGTTGATCGATAGGCATTCTCTATCGACCGGGCGGCAAAACCCGGCAGTTCGCAGATGGACAGGGTGGGGGGCTGCGCCTATATCTCGGGCCATGACTTGGGACGATGAGATCGATACCGCCGGGCTGTTGTGCCCCCTGCCGGTGCTGAAAGCGCGCAAGCGGCTGAAATCGCTGGCGCCGGGGGCCGTGCTGCGCCTGACCGCGACCGATCCCGCCGCGGTGATCGACGTGCCGCATTTCTGCGCCGAGGCAGGTCACGATCTGATCGGCACCGAAGAGGCGGGCGAGGCGATGATCTATCTGATCCGCAAGGGCGGCGCGGCTGCCGCCTAAAGCCCGAAATCCGAATAGGGCAGGTACCGCACCGGATCGCCCGGCGCGACGGTCAACGCCTGATCGGGCAATTCCACCAGACCGGTGGCCCAGCTTAACCCGCTGATCCGCCCCGATCCTTCCGAGGCGAAAACCTCGGCCCGGCCGTCCGCATCCAGCCGGGCGCGCAGATATTCGCGCCGCCCCGGTTTCTTGGATTTGTTGAAAGCGGCGGGCACGGTGAACCCCTGCGGCGCGCGCCACCCGCCGCCCGCCATCAGCGACAGCGCCGGGCGGGCGAAGATCAGGGCGCAGACAAAGGCCGCCACCGGGTTGCCCGGCAGGCCGAAGACCGGCACGCCCTGCCACATCGCCAGCGCCAAGGGGCGCCCCGGTTTCAGCGCGATCCGCCAACTGGACAGGGTGCCTTGCGTGCGCAGCAGGTTGGACACGTGATCCTCATCCCCGGCCGAGGCCCCGCCCGAGGTCAGGATCACATCGGCGGTACCCGCACCTTTGTTCAGCCGCGCGGCAATGCGGTCGGGATCGTCGCGGACATGGCCCAGATCGACAGGTTCGTACCCCCAGCGGGCGGCCATCGACAACAGCATGGGGCGGTTGGCATCGTAAATCTGGTGCGGTTTCGCGGGTTGGGCGGGGTCCGGCAACAGCTCATCCCCGGTCGAGATGACCCCCACCCGCAGCGGGCGCTGCACGGTGACGCGGCCGATGCCAAGGGCCGTCAACAGCGCCACATCGGGCGCGCGCAGGGCGTGACCGGCGGGCAGGACGGCATCGCCTGCCTGCATATCCTCGCCCGCGCGGCGGGTGTTGGCGCGGGGTTTGACCGGCCCGTCGAACACCACGGCGGCGCCGTCGGTGGCGGTGTCTTCCTCCAGCACCACGGTATCGACGCCGGGGGGCAGGATCGCCCCGGTCAGGATGCGGATTGCGGCGCCCGGCGGAACGTTGCCCTCAAACGGTTGTCCGGCGGCGGCGCGCCCCTGCAGCAGCGGCAGGCGCTGCGGGCCGCTGCTGGTGGCGGCATGGGCAAAGCCATAGCCATCCACCGCCGAATTGGGGCTGGGCGGGTTGGACCGGACCGCGCGGCAGTCCTGCGCCAGAATGCGCCCCGACGCTTGGGCGGTGGCAAGGGTTTCTTCCCCGGTGACCGGGTGCAGCGCCGCGCGCAGCCGGTCCAATGCCGTGTCGACGGGCACCCAATCCACGCCCTGCGGCATGGCAAAACAATCGTCGCGCAGGCGCGGTGGAACCTGCGTCGCAGGCAGGGCCGCACGCAGGGCGGTGGCATGGCCCGCGCCCAATATCCAGCCTTCCTGCTGCACTGTTTCGGCGGGGGCGTCGGGGGTCAGCATGGGGGCCAGCCCACCCGTTTCGGACAGGCGGGCAAGAGCGGTGGCCAACAGGCGCACCTGAACCGCGTCGCGGATCGCATCCGGATCGCGGGCCATTGCCGCGCGCACCTCGGCCGCCAGCATCGAGGGGTAGACCTCGGCCAGCACAATCGGGGTGCTTTCGCAGGGCTGGAACGGCCAGACGCCCAGGGCATCGCCAAAGCTGCGGCGCAGCCGGGCCAGCATCGGCAGACCGGTCAGCGACTGCGCCCCCACCACACCCGCGCCCGACAATTGCCAGACCGATTTGGGCTTTGCCAAGGGGGAGCTGGCAAGGGCATCGGTCGCGCGTTGTTCCGACAGCCCGTCGGGCAGCGTGGCCTTGTGGCGCCCAAGCCCGGGATAGTCGCGTTTTTCGCCATTGCCCCAGAACGGCCCGTCGCCGTCCCACATCCGGTTGATCGTGGCGGCGACCGCCTTGTGATTGTTGCGGTTGTCGGGGGCATCTTCGATCTGCGCCTCAAGCCAGTCCCAGACGGCCAGCGCCTGTGGCGCGCCGGTCAGGTGCCGGGCAAATCCGGCCGGATAACCAAAGGCGAAATCGACCCCGATCAACAGGCGCTTCCTGGCGGTCAGCGTCTGTTCGATCAGGTCGGTCAGATGCGCCTCGGCCCCGTGGCGGGTGGGCAGGTTCATCGTCGTCACCTGATCGCCCGAGGCAAGGCCCAGCCAGATCGAATCCGCCCCCTGCCGGGGCGTGCCCGCGGCGGACCAGTCCAGAACGGCGATGCGGTCGAAATTCATGCCTCAACCTCGGACAGGATGAAATCGGCGATGGCGGCGGTGTCGTTCAGATCAAACACCGGCAGGTCCAGCCCGGCAACCGGACCATCCGCCGCAATCGCACGGATGGTGTCGTTGTCATGGGCCAGCGGGGCGCGGCCAGTGGCCTGCCTGTGCGCCTCGACCTTGGGGTGGGCGTCACGTTTATACCCCTCGATCAGCACGATATCGACGGGCGACAGGCGGGTCAGCAATTCGGACAGCGGCGGTTCATCAGCGTCGCGCAGTTCGGCCATCAGCGCCCAGCGGTGGGGCGAGGCCAGCAGAACCTCGCGCGCGCCGGCAGTGCGGTGGCGGTGGCTGTCGCGGCCGGGCTGATCCACATCGGTGTTGTGATGGGCGTGTTTGATGGTCGACACGCTGAACCCGCGGGCGGTGATTTCAGCCACCAGCCGCTCCATCAGCCCGGTTTTCCCGGCGTTTTTCCAGCCCGTGACGCCGTAGATTTTCATGCGGTCCCCTGTTGCGATAGCAATGCTTCGGCCTGTGCTGCATCCTCGGGTGTGTTGATGTTGAAAAAGGGATCGAAGGGTTCGGCGGGGAAATGTGCGGTCCCGGCCTGATGCTGATCCGTCCACAGCACGATCTTGCGCAGCCCCCCGGCCAATGCGGCGCGCAGGTCGTCGCGCAGGGCCACGGGCCACAGGCCAAAGGTCGGATGGCGGCGCAGCCGCCCGGTGTCATCGGGGGTCGCGGCCAGGGCAAGGCCACTGGGACCGGCCGCCGCTTGTAATCCGGCCACCAGATCATCGGGGAAAAACGGCGTGTCGGCGGCGGCGGTGACGATCTGCGTGGCGCCCAGCGTGGCGGCCCAGTCCAGCCCGGCCAGAACACCGGCCAGCGGACCGGGGTGATCCGCGATACTGTCGGCCAGAACCGGCAGGTTCAGACCCGCGAACCGTGCCGGATCGCCGTTGGCGTTCAGCGCCAGTGGTCCGCATTGCGGCGCCAGCCGGGCAATCACATGGTCGATCAGGCGGGCATCGCCCAGCGGGCGCAGCCCCTTGTCGCCGCCGCCCATGCGCGTGGCGCGCCCCCCGGCCAGGATCACGCCGGGCAGTTTCGGTTCAGTCATGGCGGGCCCCCTTGCGGCGGTTGGCGGCGGCTTCGTCACTGACCTGCGCGGGATCGGCATCGCGGATCAGCCGTTCGTCGCCGGACAGGCAGACGAACCTTTGGCCGCGCAGCCGCCCGATCAGGGTCAGCCCGACCTGACGTGCGATTTCGACGCCCCATGCGGTGAACCCGGAACGCGAGGCCAGAACCGGAATGCCCATCTGCGCGGTCTTGATCACCATCTCGGATGTCAGCCGCCCGGTGGTATACAGGATCTTGTCCTGCGGGTCGGTGTGGTTCAGAAACATCCAGCCCGCGACCTTGTCGACCGCGTTATGACGCCCGACATCCTCCATATAGACCAGCGGCTGGTCCTGATGGCACAGCACCGTACCGTGGATCGCTCCGGCGGTCAGATAGAGCGACGGCATGGTGTTGATCTGTTTGGCCAGCGCATACAGCCAACTGGTGCGCAGGGGGGCTGCGGGCAGAGTCAGATCTTCCAACCCCTCCATCATATCACCGAACACCGTGCCGACCGCGCAGCCCGAGGTGCGGGTCTTTTTCGCCATCTTTTCCTCGTATGAGGTTTTGCGTGCCGTGCGCACCACGATGGTTTCCAGATCGTCGTCATAGTCGATGCCGGTGACCTGATCATCGGCCAGCAACATGCCCTGATTGCGCAGAAACCCCAGCGCCAGATAATCGGGATGATCGCCGATGGTCATGGCGGTGACGATTTCCTGGGCGTTCAGGAAAATGGTCAGCGGGCGCTCTTCGACCACCGCGATGTCGATCACCGCTCCGGTATGGTCGATGCCCGTCACCTTGCGCGTCAGGCGCGGATCGTCGGGATCGGGCAGCAAAATCTGGTGGGGGGTCATCGGTCATTTTCCTGTTTGCGCAGCCATAGTGTATGCTAGATCATCGGGGTTCAAGCGCGATTGCGATCAGGGGAAACGGGGCCGGAATGCTGGGCTATATCACGATGAGCGAACGTGGCGCGGCGGATCAGCTGTTGTTCGATCTGGCGGCGCGGTTGCGGCAGGACGGTGTGAATGTCACCGGGGCGGTGCAGGAAAACATCGAACGCGATCCGGCTGCGCGCTGCGAAATGGATTTGCATGTGCTGACCGGCGGCGCCGTGGTGCGGATCAGCCAGAACCTGGGATCGGGATCAAGCGGTTGCAGGCTGGACCCCGAAGGGCTGGAACGCGCCGTTGGGCTGGTCTCGGCCGCGCTGGACGGGCCGGTCGATCTGATGCTGGTCAACAAATTCGGCAAGCAAGAGGTCGACGGCCGCGGGTTCCGCCCGGTGATCGGGCAGGCCCTGTTGCAGGATGTGCCGGTTCTGACGGCGGTCAGCGCGGGCAATCTGGACGGGTTCCGCGCCTTTGCCGGCGATATGGCCGAACAGGTGCCCGCAACCCCGCAGGCGGTCGCCGACTGGTGCGCCCGCGCAATCCGGGCCGAAATGGCCGGGTAACCCCCGATGGACATTTTGCCCCTTGGCCCGTCGCGCGGGCGGTCAAATCGACCGTTGAGCCCGGGCGCAGGATCGGTACTAGATGGAGGCGGGGAGACGATGCGGCGGGGAGGCCGCATCAGGGAGATGGGCGTGATCCGCAAATGAACGACATCCTGCAAGGACTGGCCGAGGCCGCCCGCCTGACCGTGACGCTGGACGCCACGCTGGTGGATATCACGCTGCGGTCGTTGCAGGTGTCGCTGACCGCCACGGTGATCGCGGCGGCCATCGGGCTGCCGTTCGGGGCTTTGCTGGCGATCAACCGCTTTCCGCGCCGCCGTCTGGTGATCGCCATCCTGAACGCGCTGATGGGCCTGCCCCCGGTGGTGGTGGGGCTGCTGGTTTACATCATGTTGTCGCGGGCGGGGCCCTTGGGCGTGTTGGGGTTGTTGTTCACCCCCACCGCGATGATCATCGCACAGGTGATCATCATCACGCCGCTGATCGCCTCGATCGCGCATCAGGCGATGCGCGACCTTTGGGCCGATTACCATGATCTGCTGATTTCGCTGCACACGACCAAACGCCAGCGTATCCGCGCGTTGCTGTGGGACGGGCGGCGGGCCTTGCTGACTGCCGCGCTGGCCGGGTTTGGCCGCGCCATCGGCGAGGTCGGGGCGATCATGATCGTGGGCGGCAATATCGACAATGTGACGCGGGTTCTGACAACCGCGATCGCGCTGGAAACCGGCAAGGGCGATTTCGGTTTGGCGCTGGCGCTGGGCTTTGTGCTGATCGCGCTGGCGATACTGGTCAATCTGGTGATGCATGTTCTGTCACGCACCGAAAGGGACAGCCGATGGTGACCCCGATCCTGCCCCTGAAACTGGACGCGGTCGAGGTGACGCGCCGCGGCAAACGCCTGTTGGGACCGATTTCGCTGACCCTGCAGGGCGACGGGCTGACCATTCTGATGGGGCCGAACGGCAGCGGCAAAACCACCCTGCTGCGCAGCATGCACGGGTTGGAACGGATCTCTGCTGGCCGCGTCACATGGCAATGCGACGCCGTGGCGGCGCGGCCGCATCAGTCGTTCGTGTTCCAGACCCCGACGATGATGCGCCGGTCGGTGCTGGACAGTATCGCCTATCCGCTGCGGCTGATCGGCCGGGGCAAGGCCGAGGCGCGCAAGGCCGCCGCTGGCTGGGCCGAACGGGTGGGCCTGTCGGCGGTGATGGAACGCCCCGCGCATGTACTGTCGGGGGGCGAAAAGCAGAAACTGGCGCTGGCGCGGGCGCTGATCCGCGATCCGCAAATCCTGTTTCTGGATGAACCTTGCGCCAATCTGGACGGCCACGCGATTCGCGAAATCGAGGCGATCCTGCACGATATCCGCGCGGCGGGCACCCGCATCGTCATGTCAACGCATGACATCGGACAGGCCCGGCGTCTGGCCGATGATGTTTTGTTTTTGTATCGGGGGCAAAAACACGAAACCGCCCCGCGTGATAATTTTTTCAATGCGCCCGAAACCGATGAGGTCCGGGCCTTTCTGAAGGGAGACCTGGTGGTATGAAACTGAAGGCATTATTCGCGGCGCTGGCTGCGGTCTGGATGGCCAGCTCTGCGCTGGCCGAGGACATGAAAATGGCCGTAACAACGTCGTTTGCCAATTCGGGGCTGGCGGATGTGCTGCTGCCCCAGATTGCCGAAGATACCGGCATCGAGGTGCATCTGCTGATCGTCGGCACCGGTCAGGCGCTGCGTCTGGGTCAGGCGGGCGATGTGGATGCGGTTCTGGTCCACGCCCGCGCGGCGGAAGAGGCGTTCGTGGCCGAAGGCAGCGGCACCCACCGGCGCGAAATCATGTACAATGATTTTGTGGTGATCGGCCCCGCCGCCGACCCTGCGAAAATCGCGGGGTCCGGTTCCGCCGCTGATGCGTTGCGCGCCATCGAAGGGGCCAAGGCGGCCTTTGTCAGCCGGGGCGATGACAGCGGCACCCACAAGAAGGAACTGTCGCTTTGGGCCTCGGCCGATGTGGCGCCCGAAGGGGATTGGTACCGCGCCGTGGGGGCCGGCATGGGCGCCGCGCTGAACACCGCGTCGGGGATGAACGCCTATATCCTGTCGGACCGGGCAAGCTGGTTGAAGTTCGGTAACAAGGGCGATCTTGCGCTGCTTTATGCGGGGGATCCGGTGCTGTTCAACCAATATGCCTATATGCCGGTGAACCCGGCCAAACATCCGCATGTCAACATCGACGCCGCCACCAAGCTGGAGGCATGGCTGACCGGCGATACTGCACATAAGTTGATCGACGACTATCGGATCAACGGTGAAAAGCTGTTCACCTTCAACGCGACCGCGCAGTAAAACAAAGGGGCGGGTCTTAGTCTTCGATGTCGCCGTGAATGGCGAATTGATCAAGACCCGCCTCATTCGGTTCGATGAACCGGTATTGTTCCCGCACCCCGGCCTCGGTCAGTTCGCGCAGCACGGTCAGCACGGTATTGGGCGCGTGATCGGCGCAGAGGGTGGCCATATGGTCGACCTCGTCGCGGGCGACGGGGCGGGCGGCCTCCAGCGATGGGGCGCCATAGACCTGGACGAAATGCTGGGCCAGCAGGTCGACCACCGCGTCGTATTCCGCGGGTTCGATGCGGGTGACGGCGACAAAGGTCACATGGCCGAAGGTTTCCACCCCCATCCAGCCATTGGCAAAGGCCTGCCGCGCCTTGCCCACCAGATCGCCTTCGGTCCAGTTGGAAAACTTGAACCCGCCGCTGATCGCCCATTCGCCGGTGCGGGCCGGGCTGTGAAAGACGTTGCGGTCGCTTTCGTCGAAATGGATGGCGCGGGCTAAAAGCATGGGGTCAGCTCCTTTGCAACAACGCGGACAGCGGCAACAGATGGGTGGTGCCCGCATCGTCGCGTAGCAGCATACCGAAATCTTCGTCCACGCCCATGAATTTGCCGGTCAGCGTGGTACCGGCGTGGGGTTGGGTGACGGTTTCGCCCATCTGCCACAGCAGCCCGCGCCATTCGCGGTGCAGCGCGGCGCGGCCCCCGGATTGTTCCAGCCCTGTCAGCCAGTGCAGCGTGTGGCGGGCCCAGCTTTCCAACAGGCGGGGCGGGTCCAGATCGGCGCAGCCTTCGACAAACAGGCCGGTCTGGTCGGGCGTCTGGCCGGGGTCGTCCACATAGGGCGGCAACAGCGGCAGATCGAAGCCCACCACCAGCCAGTCGGGTGTTTCCGCCGGATCGGTCTGCGCGGCGCAGGCCTGAAAGCTGCCGCAGCGCGCGCCGTTCACGCGAATGCCGCCGTCCCAGGACAGGTGCACCGCGACCTCGGGCGGGGCCAGCGCCCCCAGCGCGTTCTGCAACCCGGTGCCACAGGCGGGCAGGGCGGCCATGGCCTGTTCCAGCGGAGTTTCGGGGGCCAGAACGATTGCCGCGCGCACCCGGTCCGGGCTTAGCGCATGGACCACCAGCCCGGCGTCACAGCCAATCGCGGCCTCGGCGCGGGCCTTCAGAAACGGGTCGGCGTGGCTGTCCAGTTCCAGACCGCTCAGCAATGGCGGCAGGTCGAGGCTGTGATCGGACGACCCGCTCATGCCTGACCTTCGGCGATCAACTGGCGCGCCAGGGTGCGGAACGCCTGTGCCTGCGGCGAGGCGCTTTGCGACACCACAACCGGTGCGCCGCCATCCGCCGCCGTGCGGATCGACAGGTGCAGCGGGATTTCGGCCAGCAGCGGCACGCCCAGTTTCTCAGCTTCGGCGCGCACGCCACCATGGCCAAAGATATGTTCTTCGTTGCCGCATTTCGAACAGATGTGCACCGACATGTTTTCAATCATCCCCATGATCGGGGTGTTCAGCTTGTTGAACATGTCGATCCCCTTGCGCGCGTCCAGCAGGGCGATGTCCTGCGGGGTCGAGACGATGATCGCGCCGTCCACCTGCGCCTTTTGCGCAAGGGTCATCTGCACGTCGCCGGTGCCCGGCGGCAGATCGACCAGCAACACGTCCAGCGCGCCCCATTGCACCTGGTTCAGCATCTGCTGCAACGCGCCCATCAGCATCGGACCGCGCCAGACCACGGCTTCGTCCTCCTGCGTCATCAGGCCCAGCGACATCATCGTGACCCCGTGGTTGCGCATCGGCAGGATGGTCTTGCCATCGGGCGAAGCGGGGCGCCCCGACACGCCCAGCATTCGGGGCTGCGACGGGCCATAGACATCGGCGTCCAGCAACCCGACACGGCGGCCCTCGGCCGCCAGCGCGCAGGCCAGATTGGCCGAAACGGTCGATTTCCCGACCCCCCCCTTGCCCGAGGCGATGGCGATGATCCGGTCAATGCCGGGCACCTTCTGCGGGCCGGTGGGCTGGGCCGCACGTGGTTTCAGGTCGGGCGGCGGTTTGGGTGTGCTGTGGGCGGTCATGACAATCGACACGGCGCTGACACCGGGCAGGGCACGCAGGCGTTCTTCGGCCGTGGCGCGCAGAGCCTCCATCACGGTGGCATGGGCCGGGTTGATATCCAGCACGAAGCGGACCGCGCCGTCATCGACCGTCAGCGCCTGAACGATCCCGGCGGTGACCATATCCTGACCGCTGACCGGGTCGTCGATCTGGCGCAGGCAGGCCAGCACATCGTCGCGCGTCACGCTCATTCAACGGGTCCAGTGATGGTGCCTTCGACGATATGTTCCATCTCGACCCCGTCGATGGTCAGCACCGCGCGGGCGGTGAATGTCTTGCCTGCGGTTGCCGCAGGCCCGGCCTTGCGCATCGCCTCTTCGATCGCCTGCTGCGATGTGACGCCCACCTGTTTCAGGAATTTGCGCATCGACATGTTGAACTCTTCGCCCATCTTGGGTCTCCCTTCGTGAATGGTTGGGGGCCTTGACCCGTGCTTGGACCGCCGCCTAGCCTGACCGGCAGGAGGCCCTGCCCATGCGAAACCTCGTTGCTGTCTGTCTGGCCCTGATCGGGGGGCTGATGCAACCCGTTGCTGCAATGGCTGAGCCGCGCGAGTTTGCAATCACCGCCGCGCCCGAGTTGCGCGAGGCAGGCATTCTGGAGTTCCTGCTGGTCCGGTTTACGCTGAAAACCCAGCGTCGCGCGACCTGGGCCGACGCCGGGGCAGACCTGCATCTGCATCCCGGCGGGCCGGTGCCGGTGATGCGGCGCGGCGATCTGGTTTACGGGCTGGCCCTGCGCACGGACAACCCCGCCGCCGCAAGGTTCGCCGATTGGATCACGTCGGATATCGGGCAGGCGATGATCGCGGATTTCACCCCTGACGATGGCGTCGGTTTTGCGCCCGCCGCCGGTCTGGCGGTGCAGGCCACAGGCCCGGTGTTTGTCGGCGATACCGAAAAGGGCGCGGTGCTGGCGCAGGATCATTGCGGGCGCTGCCATACGGTCAACCCGGCCACCCGGATGACCGGCATCGGCTCCAGCCCGTCCTTTGCCGCGCTGCGCGCCCTGCCGGATTGGGAGGCGCGGTTCATGGCCTTCTATACGCTGAACCCGCATCCGGCGCTGATGCGGGTCAAGGGGATCAGCCCGCCGTTCGACCCATTGCGCCCGCCCCCCATCGTGCCGGTGCTGCTGACCGAGGCCGAGGTCGCGGCGATTCAGGCCTATGCCGAAACCGTCGATCCGGCGGATCTGGGCGCGCCGATCCAGCATCAGTGATCCTTGCGTTTGCTCAGGTAATCGTCGGTGGTGCGCACGCGCGGGCGGTCGGCGGCGGCAAACGGGTTATCGGTGCTTTTGAACTGCGCTTTGACGCGGCAATTGTCGCACATCTGGATCAGGCGGGCGGCGTCATTGGTGCCGAACATCGAATGTTTCCCGGCCAGCTTTTCCGAGATCCGCTCGATCGTCGATTTCACCCCGAACAGCGCGCCGCAATCGATGCAGGCAAAGGGCTCTTCCTCGTTCAGCACCGATTGGCCAAGGGCGGCATCGGTCGGATCGAAACGGGGTTCCAGCGCGATGGCATTCTCGGGGCAGACGGTGGTGCAGATGCCGCATTGCAGGCAGGCATCTTCCTGAAACCGCAGTTGCGGCATGTCGGGGTTGTCCATCAACGCGCCGGATGGGCATAGCGAGGCGCAGGCCAGACACAGCGTGCAGGCCTCGGTATCGACCAGAACCGCGCCATAGGGCGCGCCTTCGGGCAGGGGGATCGGGGCGTCGGCGTCGGGATGCAGCGCCCTGACGGCAAGGCGGGTCACCTGACGGCGGCTGCCCATCGGCAGGATCGGGGTAACCTCGGCCGGGCCAACGGGGGTGCCATACAGGTGATCCGACAGCGCCTCGGGGTCGGTGAGATCCAAAATGCCGGTCTGGTCGGGGGCGGACAGGGCCGCCGCCAGCCGTTGTTCGCGGGTGATGGTGTCGCGGTCGCTGGTGGGGGAGAGCAGAACCTCGACCCGGGTAAAGCCCGCGGCAAGGGCGGCCAGCATTTCGGCATGGCCAACCCCGGCCAGCGCCTCGACCGACAGGGGGATCACATCGGCGGGCAGGCCGCGCGCAAACCGGGCGGCGAAACCGATCATCTGGGCGCCGTGATCGGTATCGTGGATCAACAGGCGCGGGGCCTGTCCCCCGGCGGCCAGATAGGTTTCGGCCAGCACCCGGATGCGGGTGAACAGAACCTCGACCGGCGGCGCGTCATAGCGGATCGCGCCCGATGGGCACAGCGCCGCACAGGCGCCGCAGCCCGCGCAGATCATCGGATCGATGCTGACGTGATCGCCGTCAGGGGTAATCGCGCCGGTGGGGCAGGCGTCCAGACAGCGGCTGCATCCGGTCTGTCCGGCCCGCGAATGGGCGCACAGCAACGGGTCCAGCGCCACATGCAGCGGCTTTTCGAAGGTGCCGATATGCTGGGCCGCGTCGAATACGGCGCGGGCCACGGCGATGGGATTGCCGGGATCGGCGCGCAGATATCCGTCGCGTTTTTGTGGCGCGGGAAACAGCGGCAGGTCGCCCGACAGGTCAAGGATCAGGTCACAACCGGTTTCCGCGCCATCCTGCGCGGGGCCAAGCGCGGGATTGCCCCGCCCGCCCGGCTGTACCTGTTGCAACCGGTCAAAGCGCAGATCGAACTGGCCCAGAGTGCCGGTCGCGGATTTCAGGCGCCCGCGCACGATTTCGTAGCGGCGCGTGGTGGGCAGGTCGCTGTCGTCGGTCTGATAAACCGTCACCGACAGCGTGTCGGCCAGTTGGTCGGCGGCGTCGAAAACCACCGCGCCCTGGCCGATGATCAGGCAGGCCCCCTGCGAGGTGACATCGCGGGTTTTGACCACCGGCGCGTCCAGTTGCGCCTCGGCGATCAGGGCGGCCATCTTGGGCGATGCGTCGTTGTCGTCGGTCCAACCGGCCCGGTCGCGAATGTCCAGAAACTGCGGCGTGTCAAGGCCCAGATCGTCGGCCAGCTCCTCAAAACGACGCTGTTCCTGGGCGCAGGCGATGATCGCCTCGCCGCCTTCCAATGCCTGTGCGGCGCTGTCGATTTCCGTGGTGCAAAGGGCGGTATGAATCCGCGAACAGGCCAGCCCGGTGATGTCCGAAAGCCGGGCAGGGTCCACCCTTTGGCTGCCCAAACAATCACATAAAATCAGTCTCTTGGCCATGTTCCCCCCAGAGTGACACCCTTTGGCACCGTCTTCTCCCGTATCGGGTGCCTGCCAAACTAGTCACCAAATATCCCGGCCCGTAAAGGCCCCGGCCCACCGAAATGCGGATTGATTCGAAAAAAGTCGCTTTCGCCAAATCCGACAAAAATACATGGGAAATCGCAGGGTGGACAAATCGTCCCAGTTTGGCGGTGCGACCGGCAAGGACCGGACAATCTGTCCAGATCGGCGGGACCAAAATCGGGAATGCGGGTGATTCGCGATTTTTCATTTGGAGCTGCCCGGCTTTTGAGGTCAGGCTTGTTCCTGCCGCACGGTATACAACAGCACGCGTTGGGGAGGGCGACTGTTTAAATGGCACTCAGCCACCAATCGATGCCACTGGGCATCGTTGTCCGCAAGACACCCGGCGTGACCCGCTGGGCGGCTTGGTCGTGGCGGGTGGTTGCGGTGCTGCCGGGCGCGGCGGACCGGTCCTGGGTGGAGCTGCGGCGCGAAGGCGATGCCGTGGAATATCACGCCGCCACCGTCCCGCTTGATCTGTATGCATCGGATACCGAGGCCTATCTGACCGGCCTCAGCGCGCGGGTGCCCAGCATCGGGGTCGTCCTGCGCCATGATACCGCCGACGCGCTGCCGCAGGTCGTGCTGGCCACGGCCTCACCCTATGAAACGCAGGATTTCGAAGATATCGGTGATGATCTGGTCGAACTGGTGCCGATGCCCGAGGGGCTGATCGCCTGGATCAGCGCCTATGTGGCCGAACATCACGAACATGAAGATTTCATCAAACGCAAACGCGACAAGACCCGCGTCGATCTGACCGAAGACGGCAAGGGCGACGCCCGGATACGGCAGGCCGCTGATGTCTATCGCGCGCCCTTGCCCGCCCACAGCCGGAGGGTGCAATGACCTCGCGCTCTGAACCTGCTAATTTCTGGTCGCGCCGCCGCGCGGCGGTCGAGGCCGAGGCGGTGGCAGAGGTCGAACAGCAGCGCGCCACCGAAGTGGCGGAACTGCAATCGGCGCAGGCCGAAAAATCCGACGAAGAGATTCTGACCGAACTGGAGCTGCCCGATCCCGACGCCCTGCAGCCCGGCGACGATATAGCGGGGTTCATGCAGGCCGCCGTGCCCGAACGCCTGCGCCGTCGGGCGCTGCGCCAGTTGTGGCGGCTGAACCCGGCGCTGGCCAATCTGGATCAGTTGATCGACTACGGCGAAGATTACACCGACGCCGCGACCGTGATCGAAAACATGCAGACCGCCTATCAGGTGGGGCGCGGCATGACGAAACATGTGATCGCAATGGCCGAAGAGGCCGAGGCGGAGGCGCAGGAACACCCCGCCGCAGACCCGGAGGTCCCGGAAGAACAGCTCGCAACCCTGGCGCCGCCGGAGCCCGAGCAAGACCCGCCGCTTGATCTGTCCGATGCCGCCGCCGACCCCGTTTACGAAGAGGCCGAGGAACCCCTTGCCCCCGTCCGCCCGCGCCACATGCGGTTCCGGTTCGCCTCCACCACCGACCCCGTTCAAATGCAGGAAAACGCATGACCCAGACCGCCCCCAATACGCCCATGATCGCCGAAGAGGATCGCCTGCGCGCCGATCTTTATGGCTATCTGTCCGCGGTTCTGGCCGCGCCGCCGGATGCGGCGCTGCTGGACAAATCGGCCGGGCTAAGCGGGGATGACAGCGATCTGGGCCGGGCGATCACCGCGCTGTCGCGGGTGGTCACCGCCTGCACCGTCAAATCGGTAGAGCGGGAATTTTCGGCGCTGTTCATCGGCCTGGGTCGGGGCGAGCTGTTGCCCTATGCCAGCTATTACATGACCGGGTTCCTGAACGAAAAACCGCTGGCGCAACTGCGCAGCGACATGAAGGCGCTGCAGATCACCCGCGCGCCGAATGTGTTCGAACCCGAAGACAATATCGCCAGCCTGATGGAAATGATGGCCGGCATGATCACCGGCCAATTCGGCGCGCTTGCACCGCTGGACCAGCAAAAGGCGTTCTTCAACAAACATGTGGCCCCTTGGGCCGCGCATTTCTTTACCGATCTCGAAGGGGCCAAGAACTCGGTCTTCTATGCGCCCGTGGGCGCCATCGGCCGCGCCTTTATCGAGATCGAACGCGAAGCATTCCGGATGAGCGGCGATTGACGCCGCCCATCAATGACCCGGCGGAACATCCCGCCATATGACAACAAGGAGGAGGAACCAGATGGACAAAAAACACGACGGGCCTGATGCCGGTCGACGCGGCTTTCTTAAGCTGGCGTCGGTTTCGGCACCTGCCGCCGTCGCCGCATTGACGGTCAGCGGCCAAGAGGCCGAGGCCGCGACGCCCGGCGATGACAGCAGCGCCATGCGCGACACCGCCCACACACGGGCCTATTTCGACAGCGCCCGTTTCTGACGGACCCTGATCTTCACAGACCAACGGTTGCGTGACGCCCTGCGGTCTTTTCGGATTACCCAGCAACTGGCCCGGCGGGTCGGCACAGCAAGGGAGATACACATGCTCAGGAAGAAAACCAACGGGGTTGCGCGACGCCCCCAACGGACATCTCTTCTGTCTCAACTTTCGGAAAAATCACTGGACCGGCGTAGTTTCCTGCGCAGTTCGGGTCTGGCGATTGGCGGATTGGCCGCCGTCGGTGCCACCGGTGGCACCGTTACCCGCGCTTCGGCGCAATCTGCGGTCAACGCGGCGGTTCAGACCGTCAAATCGGTCTGCACCCATTGTTCGGTGGGCTGTACCGTGGTTGCCGAAGTGTCGAACGGCGTCTGGACCGGGCAGGAACCCGGCTGGGACAGCCCGTTCAACCTGGGCGCCCATTGCGCCAAAGGGGCTGCCGTGCGCGAACACGCCCATGGTGAACGCCGCCTGAAATACCCGATGAAAAAAGAGGGTGGCGAATGGAAGCGCATCAGCTGGGAACAGGCGATCGACGAGATCGGCGACGGCATGATGAACATCCGCGAAGAAAGCGGGCCGGACAGTGTGTACTGGCTGGGCAGCGCCAAGCATAACAACGAACAGGCCTATCTGTTCCGCAAGTTCGCCGCCTATTGGGGCACGAACAACGTGGACCATCAGGCCCGGATTTGTCATTCGACCACGGTGGCGGGTGTGGCCAACACATGGGGCTATGGCGCCATGACCAACAGCTACAACGACATCCACAATTCCAAGGCCATCCTGATCATCGGCGGCAACCCGGCCGAGGCGCACCCGGTGTCCCTGCTGCATGTGCTGAAAGCCAAGGAACAGAACAACGCGCCGCTGATCGTCTGCGATCCGCGCTTTACCCGCACGGCGGCCCATGCGGATGAATATGTTCGCATCCGGCCCGGCACCGATGTCGCGCTGATCTGGGGCATCCTGTGGCACATCTTCGAAAACGGCTGGGAAGACAAAGAATTCATCCGCACCCGCGTCTGGGGGATGGATCAGATCCGCGAAGAGGTGAAAAAGTGGAACCCCGAAGAGGTCGAGCGTGTCACCGGCACCCCGGGCAGTCAGCTTGAACGCGTGGCCCGCACCCTGGCCAACAACCGTCCCGGCACGCTGATCTGGTGCATGGGCGGGACCCAGCACACCAACGGCAACAACAACACGCGCGCCTATTGCGTGCTGCAACTGGCGCTGGGCAACATGGGCACATCGGGGGGTGGCACCAACATCTTCCGCGGCCATGACAACGTGCAGGGCGCAACCGACCTTGGCGTTCTGTCGCACACCCTGCCGGGATACTATGGTCTGGCGGCTGGCTCCTGGGCCCATTGGGGCCGCGTCTGGGGCGAGGATATGGATTGGCTGAAAGGTCAGTTCGACACCATCAAGGGCGCGGACGGCAAGGACAAGCCGCTGATGAACCTGACGGGCATTCCGGTGTCGCGCTGGATCGATGGCGTTCTGGAAGATCCCGACAACATGGATCAGCCCAACAAGGTGCGCGCCATGGTTCTGTGGGGCCACGCGCCCAATTCGCAGACCCGGATGAAAGAGATGAAGACGGCGATGGAAAAGCTGGACATGCTTGTCGTGGTGGACCCGTATCCGACGGTCTCGGCGGTGCTGCATGACCGGACGGACGGGGTTTACCTGCTGCCGGCCTGTACCCAGTTCGAAACCCGCGGGTCTGTGACCGCGTCGAACCGGTCGCTTCAGTGGCGCGACAAGGTTGTCGATCCGCTGTTTGAATCGCTGCCCGATCACGTGATCATGGCGAAATTCGCGAATAAGTTCGGCTGGGCCGACCGGTTCTTCCGCAATATCGAAATGGAAGATGCCGAAACACCCAACATCGAAAGCATCACCCGCGAATTCAACAAGGGCATGTGGACGGTCGGCTATACCGGTCAAAGCCCCGAGCGGATCAAACTGCATATGGCCAACCAGCACACGTTCGACAGAACGACGTTGCAGGCCGTGGGCGGACCCGCCGATGGCGATTATTACGGGATGCCGTGGCCCTGCTGGGGCACACCCGAAATGAACCATCCGGGCACGCCGAACCTGTATGACATGTCCAAGCCGGTCTCAAAAGGTGGCCTGACCTTCCGCGCCCGGTTCGGGGTGGAACGCGATGGCGACAACCTGCTGGCCGAAGGCGTGTATTCGCAAGGCTCCGAGATCAAGGATGGCTATCCCGAGTTCACCATGCAGATGCTGATGGACCTGGGCTGGGACGGTGACCTGACCGCCGAGGAACGCGCCGCGATCGATGCCGTGGCCGGGCCGAAAACCAACTGGAAAACCGACCTGTCGGGCGGCATCCAGCGGGTGGCGATCAAACATGAATGTGCGCCCTTCGGCAACGCCAAGGCCCGCACCGTCGTGTGGACCTTCCCCGATCCCGTGCCGCTGCACCGCGAACCGCTGTACAGCAACCGCCGCGATCTGGTTGCCGATTATCCGACCTATGAGGACCGCAAGTTCTATCGTCTGCCGACGATGTATGCCTCGATCCAGAAACAGGATTTCAGCAAGGACTATCCGATGATCCTGACATCGGGGCGGCTGGTCGAATACGAAGGCGGCGGCGACGAAAGCCGTTCCAACCCGTGGCTGGCCGAATTGCAGCAGGACATGTTCGTCGAAATCAACACCCGCGACGCCAACAATCTGGGTGTTCGTGACGGCGCGCAGGTCTGGGTCGAAGGTCCCGAAGGGGCCAAGGTCAAGGTGATGGCGATGGTGACCGAACGGGTCGGCGAAGGCGTTGCCTTCATGCCGTTCCACTTTGGCGGTCATTTCGAGGGCAAGGACCTGCGGGACAAATACCCCGACGGTGCCGACCCTTACGTGTTGGGCGAAAGCACGAACACCGCTCAGACCTATGGCTATGACTCTGTCACTCAGATGCAAGAGACCAAAGCCACCCTCTGCAAAATCATGCCGGCATAAGGAGACCTTAGAATGGCAAGAGCAAAGTTCCTGTGCGACGCTGAACGTTGTATCGAATGCAACGCCTGCGTCACGGCCTGTAAGAACGAACACGAGGTGCCCTGGGGCGTCAATCGTCGCCGCGTGGTGACGATCGAAGACGGCAAACCGGGCGAACGATCGATCTCGGTCGCCTGTATGCATTGTTCGGATGCGCCCTGTATGGCGGTCTGTCCGACGGATTGTTTCTACCAGACCGAAGACGGTGTGGTGCTGCACTCCAAGGATCTGTGCATCGGTTGCGGATATTGTTTCTATGCGTGCCCCTTCGGTGCACCGCAGTATCCGCAGGCGGGCAATTTCGGATCGCGCGGCAAGATGGACAAATGCACCTTCTGCGCCGGGGGTCCGGAAGAGGACAACTCGACCGCCGAGTTCGCCAAATACGGGCGCAACCGGATCGCCGAGGGCAAGCTGCCGATCTGCGCCGAGATGTGTTCGACCAAGGCCCTGCTGGCCGGGGACGGTGACATCGTTTCGGCGATCTACCGCGAACGCGTGGTGTCGCGCGGGTTCGGGTCGGGGGCCTGGGGCTGGGGTACAGCCTATGAGACCAAGGCCAATAACTGACGACACTGTGCCGGGGCGGCCGATTGCGGCCCCGGCACAGAGCAAACTCTGGCGTGTGCGGGGCAGCTTTGGTCCGCCGCGTCATTTGATGAATTCTTGAACAATCTGGAACGCGCGCATGACCTTGCGAAATCTTCTTTGTCTATTTGCCGTCCTGATCGCGATGGCCGTGTCCGGAGCGCCGGTCATGGCTCAGGCCACGGATGGCGCCGCAGAAAACCCGCGGGCGGCCACTGGTGGCGCGCAGACGTTGCAGGATATTCTGGCCCGCCAGAACGGGCAGACCGTGGACAACGCATTTCGCAGCACCGCGACCGGCGATCCGGACCATGCGGCGGGGATCGCGGGGCAGTTGGGCACGCTGGGCGGCGTGTCGGATTCGGAAACCTGGCGCGCGATCCGCTTCGGATCGGCGGATACCACCGTATCGGCGCGCGGACCGGCGGCGAATGTTCTGGTGCAGGACGGCGGCATGTGGTGGCTGGAATTCCGCAAGGGCCCGCTGATGACCTATGGCGGCTATACGCTGTTGGCGACGCTGGTGGCGCTGGTGCTGTTTTACCTGCTGCGCGGGCGTATCCGGATTGACGGCGAACGGACCGGCACAACCGTTCTGCGGTTCAAGGCGGTGGAACGCTTTGCCCATTGGCTGATGGCTGGATCGTTCATCCTGTTGGGTCTGACCGGTCTGTCGCAGCTGTTCGGCCGGTTCCTGCTGATCCCGCTGATCGGGAAAGAGGCTTTTGCCCCCGTCGCCATTGCCGGGAAATGGGTCCACAACAATTTCGCCTGGGCCTTCATGATCGCGCTGATCATGGTCTTCGTGCTGTGGGTGGTCGAAAACATCCCCAACAAGACCGACCTGAAATGGCTGGCCGTGGGCGGCGGGTTGTTTTCCAAAGGTGTGCATCCGCCCGCCAAGAAATTCAACGCGGGCCAGAAGATCATCTTCTGGTCGGTGATCGTGCTGGGGGTGTCGATCTCGGTCTCTGGCCTGTCGCTGCTGTTTCCGTTCCAGATGCCGATGTTCGCCGCCACCTTTGAAAAGCTGAATGCGCTGGGCCTGCCCGGGCTGGTCGGCATGGCCCCCTTGCCCGAGGTTCTGGCCCCGCATCAGGAAATGCAGTTCGCGCAACTGTGGCACAGCATCGTCGCCATCGTCTTCATCGCGATCATCCTTGCCCATATCTATCTGGGCAGCGTCGGGATGGAGGGCGCCTTTGACGCCATGGGCAGCGGCGAGGTCGAGGCGCAATGGGCCCGCGAACACCACGGGTTGTGGTATGATGAGGTGACGGGCAAGGCCGAGCCGGACAAAACCCCGGCCGAATGACCCCATGCACCGGATGAATATGAAAAGGAGTTGGCGTTGAAGACGATGATCCTTGCTTTTGTGTCGATCGCAATTGTGGCAGTCTTGGCAGACACACTGCTGGCGACTGCCGGTTTTTCGTCGCGCGAGCAATACAGCGGACCGGCAACGCGCATCGACTAGGCAGCGGCTGACGCATGCGAAAAGGTTTCCGCAACTTATGAACGATCATTCCCCACGTCCGACCGATCCCCCCGCCAGCGGCGAAGAGGGTGCATTTGGCACGGCGCTGGCCAATGCCTCGATCCTGATCGTGGACGACGAACCGGGGATGCGGAATTTCCTGTCGCGGGTGCTGTCGCCGCGCTGTCGGCGGATCGAACAGGCCGCCAGCGCCGAAGCGGCGTCAAAGCTGTTGGATACCCACCACTTCGACATCGTGATCCTGGACAACATCATGCCGGGGCAGTCGGGGCTGGATTGGTTAAGCGAACAGCGTCGCGTCGGGTTTTTTGCCGAAGCGATCCTGATGACCGCCTATGCCGATCTGGAAACCGCTATACAGGCGCTGCGCGTGGGGGCGGCGGATTTCGTGCTGAAACCGTTCCGGTCCAACCAGATTCTGAACGCGGTGGCCCGCTGCATGGATCAAAAGCGGCTGCAGCGCGAAAATTTCCTGCTGAAATACGAATTGCTGTCCGAGGATCATTCCGGCCGGGGGCGGCTGTTGGGCCGGTCCCCCCGGATCGAGGATATCCGCCAGATGATCGGGCGGCTGGCGCCCTTGCCGACGCCGGTTCTGTTCACCGGCGAAACTGGCACCGGCAAGGAAATCGCCGCGCGCACCCTGCACGCCATGTCGGACCGCGCCGCCAAACCCTTTGTGCCCGTCAACTGCGCCACCCTGTCCCCGGATGACGCGGCAAGCGCGCTGTTCGGCCATGTCACCGATGCCGATGGCCGCAAGGACGGCTTGCTGGTCCATGCCAGCGGCGGGACCCTGTTTCTGGATGAAATCGCCGACCTGCCCCTGCCGGTGCAGGCCACGCTGCTGCGGGTCATCGAAGAAAACCGCATCCGCCCGCTGGGCGCCGAACGCGAGGTGCCGCTGAACCTGCGCTTCGTTTTCGCCAGCAATACGGATCTTGAAGCCAAGGTCGCCGAAAAACGGTTCCGCGCCGATCTGTATCACCGGATCAATGTGATGCAGATACCGATGCCCCCCTTGCGCGACCGGGTGGGGGATATTGGCGAACTGGCCCAGATGTTCATGCAGAAACTCTCGGCCCAGCTGGGCCTGCCGCCGCTGCCGCTGGACGAACAGGTGATCCTGCGGCTGGCGCGCTATGACTGGCCGGGCAATGTGCGCGAATTGCGCAATCTGGTCGAGCGGGTGCTTATCCTGCGCGAATTCCCACCCGAATTCGCCGCTGCGGGCACGGTCGCCGGGCCCGAGCCCGTGGAATCGCTTCAGGCGGTGGAACGCCAGCATATCCTGACCGTTCTGACCGCCTGTGACGGCAACCGCGCGGAGGCCGCCCGCAGGCTGGGCGTGTCACGCAAGACCATCGACCGCAAATGCGCGATGTGGGATGTCTGAGGCCGAAGAGGGCCCGGCTCGTCCCCCGCGCGCGTTCTGGCGCACGGTCCGGTTCCGGCTGCTGCTGATCGCGCTTTTGCCGATGCTGGTGGTGCTGCCGGTTCTGCTGGGCACCACCGTATCGGGATGGGTCAAACGGTTCGACGAATTGACCATCGCCAAGGTCAACAGCGACCTGACCATCGCGCACCAGCATCTGGCCGGCCTGTTGGAAAGCCGCCGCGCGGCGATCACCGCGCTGGGACAGTCCCATGCCTTGGCGGAACTGCAAAGCACGGGCGACGCGGCGGAACTGGCCGGGTTTCTGGATGCGGCCCGACAGCGGATGCAATTCGATTTCCTGTATTTCGTGGATCGGAACGATGGTGAGGCCACCCAATGGCCCGTGGTGCAACAGGCCATCGCGGGGCAGGACGGGGCGGTGATCGACATTTTCAGCGCCGAGGTTCTGGCCCGGATCGATCCGGCGCTTGCCGCCGGTGCCCGGCTGCCGCTGGTCCCGACCGAAGCGGCCGTTCCGACCGACCGGACGCAGGAAACGCGGGGCATGGTCGTGCACGCGGCCACCCCCACCGGGGGCGGTGCCCTGGTGGGCGGCGTGTTGCTGAACCGCAATCTGGCGGTCATCGACCGGATCAATGAACTGGTCTATCCCGATGCCAGCCTGATCGAGGGCAGCCAGGGCACGGTCACCCTGTTTCTGGAAGATGTCCGGATCAGCACCAATGTCCGCCTGTTCGAAAATGTGCGCGCGCTGGGCACCCGTGTTTCGGCGGCGGTGCGCATGGCGGTGCTGGACGAAGGGCAGGTCTGGCTGGACCGGGCCTTTGTCGTCAACGACTGGTATGTTTCGGCCTATGAACCGATCATCGACAGTTTCGGCACCCGCGTCGGCATGCTGTATGTCGGGTTTCTGGATCAGCCGTTTCTGGCGGCCAAGCGGCGCACGCTGCTGACCGTGGCCGGGGCGTTTTTGCTGAGCATCTTTCTGTCGGTCCCGATCTTTCTGCGCTGGGCGCGCAGCATTTTTTCCCCGCTGGAACGGATGAACGCGGCGATCCATCAGGTGGAACGCGGCGATCTGGGCGCGCGCAGCAAGGTGCGCGCCGATACCTCGGGCGGGGATGAGATCACCCATGTCGCCGCCCATCTGGACCTGTTGCTGGATCAGTTGCAGGAACGCGATGCCCGCCTGCGCGGCTGGGCCGAAGAACTGGAAACCCATGTTGCGGCCCGCACCGCCGATCTGCAACACGCCAACCGCCAGCTTGAGGCGACGACCCGCCAGTTGATCGTATCCGAAAAGCTGGCCGCGATCGGTGAGATCACCGCTGGTGTCGCGCATGAAATCAACAATCCGATCGCGGTCATTCAGGGCAATCTGGATGTGATCCACGATGATCTGGGGCCGCGCACCGCGCCTTTGAAAACCGAATTCAACCTGATCCAGCAACAGATTCAGAAGGTGCATGTTCTGATCAGCAAGCTGTTGCAATTCGCCCGCCCCGAGGAATACGCCGACAGCGTCGAAGGGCACGCGCCGGACGATGTGATCCGCGACAGCCTGCCCCTGGTGCAGCATTTGCTGAACCGCGGCGACATCACCCTTGATCTTGGTCTGGCGGCGGGGCGGAGCATCCAGATGAACCGGACCGAGTTGCAGCAGGTGCTGGTCAATCTGATCGTCAACGCCGTGCATGCGATGCCGGACGGCGGGACGCTGAGCATCGGCAGCCGGGTGAAATCGCAGGCAGGCGACGAAGGGATCGAGATCACCGTCAAAGACACTGGACAGGGGATGGAGGAACAGGTGCTGGCCCGAATCTTCGATCCGTTCTTTACCACCAAACAGGGGGATGGCACCGGTCTGGGACTGTCGATCAGCCGCAAGCTGATCGATCGCGCGGGCGGGGCGATTTCGGCGCAAAGCACACCGGGGCAGGGCACGGTTTTTTCGATCTGGCTGCCTGCGGCCTCGCCTGCACTGGCCGCGCAGGAAAGCGAACAGGCCGGGGCCTAGGCGCGGCGGCGTTCAGGCGAAATGCAGGGTCCCGACAGCTTGTTTATTCTGCGCTGAGGGGCGGTGCAGAAGGCGTACACACAGCGTACAGCACCTGTATGGCTGCGTTGCGCCAGAACCGAACAGGGGCGGGGCCGGAATTCCGGGGTCGTTTGCGGATCACAGCGCGATATCCAGAAAGCTTTGGACCAGCCGCAGGTCGTGTTTGTCGGCGGGTGTCACCACGCAGGTCTGATAGGTTTCGGGCATCTCGGCCACGTCCAGCGCCACCAGATCGGTCGAGGGGTGCTGGCTGTCGTCCAGAAACAGCCCGACCCCGACGCCGTGCAGGATCGCCTCTTGCATCAGGGGGAAGGTGGTGGTGCGCACGCGGCGGTTCAGCGACAGGCCCATCGCGTCCAGTTTGCGGGTGACCACGCGTTCGGTGAACGATCCTTCCTCGGGCAGCAGGACGGTTTCGCGCGCCAGTTGCGCCAGCGATACCGCGCCGCCCGCTGCCAGCGGATGATCGGGCCGCATGTACAGTTTGTACCGCGCGCCGCCCACCGGATGCGACACGAAGGCGTCCAGTTTTTCGGGTTCGGTGACGATGGCCAGATCGACCTGCCGGTCGCGCAACAGCCGCATCGCGCGGGTCCAGTCATACAGGGTGAATTCGATCTCGACGTCGGGATAGCGGGCCTTGTATTCGGCGATGAACCCCAGCGCGGGCCGGGGGGCGTTGGCGATGATGCTGAGGTGCCCGGTGCCCAGATCGCGGTAACCTTCGATCTTTTCGGTGATCAGCGTGTCCAGCGTGACCAGACGGTCGGCCAGTTCATAGAACACCTGCCCCGCGCGGGTCAGTTCGACCCCGTCGCGCCGCCGCACCAGAAGCCGTGTGCCGATGATCCGTTCCAGATTGTTCAGATGCTGGGTGATCGCCGACTGGGTGACGCCCAGCCGGGTGGCGGCGCGCGACAGGGTGCCTTCGCGCACGGAATAGGCGAAGGCGGCGAACTGATGGCTGTTGGGGCGCATGGCGGCTCCGGCTTTGCTTGGCCCGCCATTAGTTGCGCTAATATCATGTCACACACATGACAAGACGACTCATTATCAACGGCGCTGTCGCACTAAGGGGCGGGGGCTGCCATGACCGAAATCGCGCTGCGGGGGATTGCAAAATCCTTTGGGGAAACGCCGGTTCTGAACGGGGTTGATCTGACCGTTCGGCCGGGCGAGTTTCTGACCCTTGTGGGTCCCTCGGGCTGTGGCAAATCCACCTTGCTGCGCATTCTGGCGGGGCTGGAGGCGGCGGATGCCGGGCAGGTACAGATCGGCGGGCAGGATGTGACCACGGTGCGCCCTGCCGCGCGCAATCTGGCGATGGTGTTCCAATCCTATGCTTTGTACCCGCATCTGAGCGTCGCTGATAACATGTTGACGCCGCTGAAGCTGCGCGATCTGGGGCGGGTCGAAAACCTGCCGCTGATCGGGCCGCTGGTGTCGCGCGGCAAACGCGCGGGGTTGCGGGCAGAGGTGCAGCGCACCGCCGAGATACTGAAAATCGACCACCTGTTGGGGCGCAAGCCGGGGCAACTGTCGGGCGGGCAACGCCAGCGGGTCGCGCTGGGCCGGGCGATGGTGCGTCAGCCGGTGGCCTTTCTGATGGACGAACCCCTGTCGAACCTTGATGCGGCCTTGCGGGTGCATATGCGGGCCGAACTGTCGCAATTGCACCGGTCGCTGGGCACGACCTTTATCTATGTGACCCATGATCAGGCCGAGGCGCTGACCATGTCGGATCGGATGGCGGTGATGATGGGCGGCGATATCCTGCAACTGGGCGCGCCGGGGGCGATCTATGACGATCCCGATACGGTCCAGGTGGCGGGGTTCATCGGATCGCCCAAGATCAACCTGATCCCGGGCGAGGTGGACGGCGCGGGTGCCTTGCGCATTCTGGGCTACCGGGTGCCGGTGGATATGGAATTGCGCAATACGCGCGGTCCGGTGACCGTGGGCCTGCGCCCCGAACATCTGACCCCTGCCGCCAACGGATTGGCCGGTCGGGTGGTGCACCGCGAAAATCTGGGATCGGATGTGTTTCTGCATGTCGGGGTCGAGGGGCTGGAACAGCCGCTGACCATGCGGGTGCCGCCCGCCCAGGCCCCGGCCGCGGGCGCGCCCATCCGATGCGCCGCCAAACAGGATTGCGCGATGATCTTTGCCCCGGGCGGCAAACGCCTGCGGTTGCCGCAGGCCCGGACGGCGGTGGTGGCCTGATGCGATCATATGCACATATGTGGTTCATCGGCCCCGCGCTGTTTCTGATGGTGGTGATCCTGTTGCTGCCCATCGGCGTGGCTGGCGCGCTGAGCTTTACCGATTATTCGCTGGGCAATGCGGGTGCGGATTTCGTGGGGCTGAAGAACTATGTCCAGATTTTCACCCGATCGACCTATGAAAAGATGTTCGGCGCGACGTTCCGCTATGTCTTTGTGGTGGTGCCGCTGACCGTGGGGCTGGGGTTGGGGGCGGCTTTGCTGATCAACTCATTGGGCCGGTTCGGGGATTTCTATAAGACGATCTATTTCCTGCCGGTCATGGCCGCGCTGATCGCCATGGCGATTGTCTGGGAATTCGCGCTGCATCCGACCATCGGTTTCGTCAACACCACGCTGGAACGCGGCTGCGGCACATGGCTGGAGGCCTGGGGCTGGTACGCGCATGGCTGCGCCGAGGGGTTCCCGCTGTGGCTGACCGACCGGGCCTATGCGATCTGGACCGTCGCCTTTATCGGGGTCTGGCAGGGGTTCGGGTTCAACATGGTGCTGTATCTGGCGGGGCTTACCTCGATCCCGCGCGAATTGTACCACGCCGCCGAATTGGACGGCGCCAAGACCGGGTGGCAGCGGTTCCGGCTGGTGACATGGCCGATGCTGGGGCCGACCACGGTGTTCGTGGTGACGATCAGCCTGATCCGGTCGTTCCAGGTATTCGACATGGTCGAGGCGTTTTACCCCCAGGGCGGGGGCCCGTCGAAATCGGTCTATGTGATGATGTTCGCGATCTATGAAAAGGGCATCCAGCAGAACCTGATGGGCATCGGCGCGGCGATCACGGTGGTATTCCTGGGGTTTGTCATGGTGCTGACGCTGATCCAGCGGCGGCTGGTGGAACGGAGGACGCATTATGTCTGAGGCCACTGTCCCCGTCGCCGCCCCGGTGGTCCGGTTTTCCACCACCGAGACGCTGAAGCATGTGGTGCTGATCCTTGGCGCGGTGATCGTGTTGCTGCCGTTTTACGTGATGGTCAGCTATGCGCTGAAATCACCGGCGGAAATCATGCAGGGCACCGGCGGGTTTTTCGGGTCACAGGAACCGTTTCGCGACGAATACTGCGTGAAACTGGGCAACCCGGCGGACGACTGTCTGGTGACGCCCATCGCCTATAACTTCACCACCGCCTTCGGCAAGGCGCCTCTGCTGCGGTATCTGCTGAACGGGGTGGTCGTGACCGGGATGATTTTCCTGATCCAGGTGCTGGTGGCGCTGCCCTGCGCCTATGCGCTGGCCAAGCTGCGGTTCTGGGGGCGCGAGGCGGTGTTCGGGCTGGTGCTGTTCTGCCTGCTGATCCCGGTGCATGCGATTGCCCTGCCGCTGTATATCATGCTGGCCAAGCTGGGGCTGACCAATACCTATGCGGCACTGGTGGTGCCCTGGACGATCTCGGTCTTCGGGATATTCCTGATGCGCCAGTTCTTCATGACCGTGCCCGACGATCTGATCGATGCCGCGCGGATGGACGGGATGACCGAGTTTTCGATCATCTGGCGGGTGATGCTGCCCACGGCGGTGCCCGCGCTGATGGCGTTCGCCATTTTCAGCGTGGTGGCCCATTGGAACGATTATTTCTGGCCCCGCATCGTGATCACCGGCGACCGCAGCCTGTTCACCCCGCCGCTGGGGATGCGCGAATTCAAGGGCGATGTGGATGGCGACAATTTCGGCCCGATGATGGCCACGGCGCTGGTCATCGTCACGCCGCTGGTGGTGGCCTTTCTGCTGGCGCAGCGGCGGTTCATCGAAGGGATCACGTTAAGCGGCATGAAATAAGCGGGGCGGCCCGCGCGGGGCCGCCCCAATCACCGAAATTCCCAGCAGGGAACAACATGGCTGGCAAAGTTTGGCGACCCGTCCAGCCACACGGCAACCAAGGAGACGTTCCATGAAAAACACCCTGACCGCAATGGTTTTTGCACTGTCGGCCACCGCCGGATTTGCCGGCGACAAGGTCGTGATCGAATTCGCGTACCCCTATTCGCATCTGTTCGACGTGACCTATGAAAAGATCATGCCGATGTTCAACGCGAAATACCCCGACATCGAAGTCAAGATGCGCGCGACCTATGAAAGCTATGAGGATGCGTCCAACACCATCCTGCGCGAAGCGGTGGCCGGCGAATTGCCCGACGTCACCATGCAGGGCCTGAACCGACAGTCGGTTCTGGTGGAAAAGGGCATCGCCAAATCGCTGGAACCCTTCATCACGAAAGAGGCGGATTTCGCCAAGGACGGCTATCACCCCGCGATGCTCAGCCTGTCGACCTTCGGCGAAGACGTGTATGGCCTGCCGTTCTCGATCTCGCTGCCGGTGGGGTATTACAACATGGACCTGATGGCCAAGGCGGGCATCGACAGCACCGACAAGCTGCCCAAAACCTGGGACGAGGTCATCGCCGCCTGTGGCGCGCTGAAAGAGGCGGGCGTCGATGTGCCGATGTTCTGGGGCTGGAACATCACCGGCAACTGGTTCCTGCAGGCCCTGATGTGGAGCCAGGACAAACCCACCGTCATGGGCACCGATTTCACGCTGGACGAAGCCGAAGGTCTGGTGGCGCTGAACACGATGAACGACCTGTTCAGCGGCTGCGAGATGCCGAACTATGACCTGAAAACCGCGATGTCCAGCTTTTCGGCGGGCGAAATTCCGATGTATTTCTGGTCGACCTCGGCCGTGGGTACGGTGGAACGCAGCAAGGCGGATTTCAACTTTGTCACCAATGAATATCCCGGCCTGACCGCGGATGGCCCGATGGGTCTGCCTGCGGGCGGCAATGCCGCGATGCTGGTGTCGCAAAGCGACGATCCGGCGGTTCTGGATGCGGCCTGGAAATGGCTGAAGTTCATCACCAGCGGCGAAGGTGCTGCCGAAGTGGCGCGCACAACCGGGTATATGCCGCCCAATCAGGCCGCGAATGAAATCATCCTGAAGGCCTTCTATGCCGAGAACCCGAACAAGGCGACCGCCGTGCGCCAGCTGCCGCTGCTGCGCGACTGGCAGGCCTATCCGGGCGACAACGGTCTGGCGGCGACGCAGGTGATCTATGACGGGATCGAAGGCATCGTGACCGGCGAATACGGTGACATGCAGGAGCTGCAGGAAGACCTGTCCGAAGAGGTGCAGGACCTGCTGCCCTCGGGGTCGTAAACCGCACGTTCCGACCGGCCCCCGCCGCCCGTGGCGGGGGCCATTCCCATCACCATATAAAAACAAGGCAGCGGTCATGAAGCTTCTGCAATTGACGGATATTCACCTGACAACGCCGGGGCAGACCATCGGCGGGCGTGATCCGAATAGAAATTTCCAAAAGGCGCTGGACCATGCGATGCGCCATCATCCCGACGCCGAGGCGGTGTTCATCACCGGCGATCTGTCCGACTGGGGCGATCACGCCGATTACCTGCGGCTGAAGCAGACGGTGGCGCGGTTCCCGGTGCCGGTTGAGCTGTGCATCGGCAACCACGACGACCGTGACACGATGCTGTCAGTCTTTCCCGAACTGAAAGGCGCGGGCGGCTTCGTGCACCGGGTGGTGCCGCTGTCGGTCGGCCATGCGATCGTGCTGGACACATGGGAAAAAGACACCCACGCGGGCAGTTTCTGCGCCGCGCGCGCCGATTGGCTGGCCGAACAGCTGGCGGTGCTGGAGGGGCCGTTGTGGGTGTTCATGCATCACAACCCGGTGCCGGTGGGTATCGCGCCGATGGATCAGATCATGCAGCTGGACGCCGACCGGCTGGGCGGGGTGCTGGCGCCGCATGCGGGCAAGATCGCGCATATCTTTCACGGCCATTGCCATCTGCCGCTGTCGGGATCGTTCCACGGCATCCCGTTTTCCGCCCCGCGCGGCACCAACCACGCGGGCTGGCCCGATTTCGGCGCGGTCAAGCTGTTGTCGGCGGCCGATCTGACCGAAAGCTATGCGGTGATTCTGGCCAACCCGCCCACGACGATGGTGCATATGGTCGAATTCGGGTACGCGGGCGCGGTGCGGCACGAAGGATCGCCCGATTACGCCAATTGGGACAAACTGACCATGATCCGCTAGCCATCTTGCGCGGCGCCCGCGCGCGCAGTAGCGATAGGGGATGAAGCTGATCCTGACCCTGTTGGCGCTGTGCGCGGCGTCTTTGCCGGCCCGCGCGGATGAACCCGTGCTGGTGGCCGTGGCCACGAATTTCACCGGGGCCATGGCGGTGATCGAACCCGCGTTCGAGGCGGCGCATCCCTGCGATCTGCGGATCACCGCCGGGTCCACCGGCAAGCTTTACGCCCAGATTCGCAACGGCGCGCCCTTTGCCGTCTTTCTGGCCGCCGACCGCGCCCGGCCCGAACGGCTGTTGGCCGAAGGGGTGGCGGTGGCAGGCAGCGGGTTCACCTATGCCATAGGTGCGCTGAGCTTATGGAGCCCGGACGCGGATCTGTTGCAGGCGGGTGGCCCCGAGGTGCTGCGCGCGGCGCAGTTCGATCATCTGGCGCTGGCCAATCCTGATCTCGCGCCCTACGGCGCGGCGGCGGCCGAGGCGTTGCAGCGGCTGGGGCTGTATCACGCGCTGATCGACCGGATGGTGATGGGCCAGAACGTGGGCCAGACCTTTGCTCTGGTGGCGACGGGCAATGCCGAACTGGGATTCGTGGCGCAATCGCTGATCGTGGACCAGCCCGGCAGTCGCTGGGACGTGCCCGCCGACTTGCACGCGCCCTTGCGGCAGGATGCGGTGCTGTTGCAGGCGGGGGCGGGGAATGTCTGCGCGCGGGATTTTGTGGACTATCTGAAATCCGATGCCGCGCGCGATCTGATTGCGCCGCTGGGGTACCGGTTCGAGGAATAGAGCGGCCGCGAACGCCATTGAAGATGCGCCACTTGCCCGTGCTCTGCACGGGCAGCGCCCGAACCGCCCCCACGGGGCGGGCGCTTTACGCCCACCCCTCGGTTCGGGCGCGGCGTTTTCTTGTTGGGGGGCAACGGTGGCTTTGTCTGCACGCCAGACAAAAGAAAAAGGCCGCCAGCGGATGCCAGCGGCCTTTTTTTCAGAGTGTCAGCTCTGCTCAGCCCTGACGGGCTTTGAAGCGACGCTGTGTTTTGTTGATCACATAAACACGGCCCTTGCGGCGCACAACGCGACAGTCGCGATGACGGTTCTTGAGCGAGCGGAGCGAGTTCCGGACTTTCATAGCCTTCTCCTCATATCGCGGCGCAGCGGGCGCCTGGGGTTACAATTCATACCGGTCAGTCCATATGGTGGGCACTACTGGGATCGAACCAGTGACCCCTTCGATGTCAACGAAGTGCTCTACCGCTGAGCTAAGCGCCCATATGGCCTGCACAATCCTAGCGTCCCAAAAGAATAGGACGCGGAAGGACCGCGTCGGTTCGACGGTCTATAAAAGGAGTCGGAAAATGGTTCAAGGGCTTTTGGCATGAGAAAAAAACCGTCTATAACGATTCCCAAGAGGAGTCTTCATGCCCAAAGACGCATTTCGCCTGTTCGAACCGGCCAGACGCACGACAAGTGTGGTATTTTCATCGCCTCACAGCGGGCGCGAATACCCCTGGTCGTTCCTGCGAAAATCGGTTCTGGACCAGCATGGGGTGCGATCATCCGAAGATGCCTTTGTCGATCTTCTGATTGCCGATGCGCCGCTGCTGGGCGCGCCGATGCTGGCCGCGACGGCGCCGCGCGCCTATGTCGATCTGAATCGCAGCGCCGATGAGCTGGACCCCGCGCTGATCGAAGGGATCGGCAAATCGGCGCATAATCCGCGCGTCAGTTCAGGGCTGGGGGTGATCCCCCGGGTCGTGTCCAACGGGCGGGTGATCTATCGCGGCAAGATATCGCGGGACGAGGCCGAGGCCCGGATTGCCACGGTCTGGACCCCCTATCACAACGCGCTGCAGCAGGTGCTGAACGAAAACCGTGCCGCCTTTGGCGAGGCGATTCTGGTGGATTGCCATTCGATGCCGCATGAGGCGATCGAGGGGATCAGTCAGGGCAACGGCCCCCGGCCCGAGGTGGTGCTGGGCGACCGCTATGGCGCCAGCGCCCGGTCCGATATCATCGACCGGGTCGAGGCGGCCTTTGCCGCGGCGGGGTTGCGGGTGGGACGTAACGCGCCCTTTGCCGGCGCCTATATCACCCAGCATTACGGCCGCCCGTCGCGCCAGCAACACGCCTTGCAGATCGAAATAGACCGGTCGCTGTATATGAATGAACAGCTGATCCGCCCGAACAGCAATTTCGACCATTTCAAGCGGCTGTTAACCGGCGTCATGGCCGAGATTGCCGATGTCGGACGCGGTGCCCTGCCGATGGCGGCGGAATAGGGGACGGTCGGAGGTGTTCTGGTGAGCGGCAACAGGACATCCTTGGAAATTCTGAATTCGGTGCCCTATCCGGGGTATTTGCACGGGTTCCAGATGCCCTGCGTCGCGGTGGTGGTCAAAATCTCGGACCATGGCGATATCGACCGCGAGCTTGCGGCGTTCATCCAGCGGCTGACGCGGCAGTTTCGCCCGATGGACGATGGTATCGCTGCGCGGATCCCTGCCAATTGCGGTGAACATTCGGGCCGTGCGGTGCTGGCCCTGGGCGTGTTGGCGGGGTGGGTGCAGAACGTGGTGGGCGTGCCGTCGATTGGCACGCCACATCTGTTTCGCATGGATGCGGACGCGGCGCCGGTGTGGCGGATGTTCCTGCCCAGCCTGACGCCCTATGCCGCGTATCTGGCGCTGAAGGCGATTTGCAACGCGATGATGTCCTTGCCGCAGACCAGCGACGCGGAATTTGCCGATTGGGTGACTGCGCTGAATGCCGAATTGGGGGCGTTTGTCCCGCAGGGCGTCAACAACCGCGAAATCGTCCGGGCCGCGATCGAGATTGATATTCCGGTGACGCCGCGCGCGGCCGGGGTCTGGCAATATGGCTATGGCCACAAGGCGCGGATATTCTCAAGCTCATTGACCGAGCGCACGCCGTCGGTCGGGGTGCGTCTGGCGCGGTTGAAATCCGCCGCCAACGCCTTTTTGAAAGAGGCGGGCATACCGGTGCCGCGTCAGATCGTGGTGGGCAACACGCAAGAGGCCATCGCCGCCGCGCAAGAGATCGGGTTTCCGGTGGTGGTCAAGCCCGCCGATCTGGATGGTGGGCTGGCAGTCTCGGCAGGTTTGGAAACGGTGGCCAGGGTTGAAACCGCCTATCAGCGGGCGCGGGCCGAATCCCCGAATGTGATCGTGGAAAGCTGCATTCCGGGGCAGGATTACCGCATCAATGTTTTCCACGATCAGATCATGCTGGTGATCCAACGTGTGCCGGCACATGTCGTGGGGGACGGGAAATCCACCATCACCGACCTTGTCGCGGTCAGAAATCTGGACCCGCGACGGCGGCCCGAAAAATGGTTCCAGATGAATCCGATCGCCTTGGATGACGAAGCGATCGAGCTGTTGGCCGAGGTCGGGCTAACGCCAGACAGCGTTCCGGAAAACGGCAGGTTTGTGCGCCTGCGGCGCGCGGCGAACACCTCTAGCGGTGGGGAAACCATCACACGGACCGCGCAGATACATCCCGAAAACGCCGCCCTGGCCCGGCGGGCGGCAAAGGCGCTGCGGCTGGATCTGGCGGGGATTGATCTGATCACCAAAGATATCGAACGGCCTTGGTATGAAGATGGTGGCGCGATCTGCGAGGTGAACGCGCAGGTGCAGTTCGGGTTCAGCGATCCCACGCAGTATAACCGCGTCATTTCGGGTGTCATGGACGGGGACGGGCGCATTCCGATTGCGGTTGTCCTGACGACGCCCGGCCGCGCCGCAGAGTTTCATCGCATGGCGGATCAATGCCAAAACCTGGATCATCCGATTGGTTTCCGGCTGCCCTCGGGTGCTTATATCGGCACATCGGTTCTGGTGGCGGGCGGGGCGGATGCGTTCTGGGATGTCAGGACGGTTTTGTCGAATACCGAGATCGGATCGGCGGTCGTGGTGTTGACCAATGATGATGTTCTGAAAACCGGGCTGCCCTTTGATCGGTTCGATCTTTTGGCGGTTGATCTTGACCCTTCCGAATTGACCCCTGCCATGCGGCGCATGTTGGGGTTTTGCAGTGCCCATTGTGCGGGGCAGGTTCTGCTGTCCCGGGGGATCGGGGCGGATGCGGTGCCGGAGACCGCCAGAGAGCGGGCGGTTCTGGTCGAAAGGGATGAACTGCACAGCCAGCTTCAGGGCGCATTCGCCAGGCTGTTCTGACCCGGGGCCGCCCTAGCGCAGCGCGCGCCCCTTCAGGATCGCATCCGCGCCGAATTTCTTGCGGATACTGTCGGTCGCGCGTTCGGCATCGGCCCGTTTGCTGGCCTGCGGGTCCAGCAGATCGCCCGACAGATCGGCGCCATCGGCGGGGATCAGATCGCTGATGCCGACGCCGATCAATCGGTAAGGCCCCTGATCGCCGACCTGATCGAACAGCGCGCGCGCCGTGCGATAGATGCGGTCGGCCATCTGGGTGGGATCGCGCAGCGACAACCGGCGGCTGATCAGGCTGTGGTTGGCG
This sequence comes from uncultured Paracoccaceae bacterium, assembly GCA_947500775.1. Taxonomy (GTDB): domain Bacteria; phylum Pseudomonadota; class Alphaproteobacteria; order Rhodobacterales; family Rhodobacteraceae; genus CANMTD01. The sequence goes on along the minus strand of CANMTD010000004.1, from coordinate 10,332 downwards.
CGTTTCAGTTTCAGAACCACGACCCGGCCCGCGTGCCCCTTGGCCTTGGCCCGGTCCGACACCTGTTCGGACAGCCGCCAGATATGGCCGTCCAGCACGTCGGCATTGGCGGTGTCGTCGAAAAAGGTGGTTTCCTTGGAAATGCTTTTCACCGGCGCATTGGCGGAAATCCGGCGGCGATCTTCGCCGCGGGCCAGATGCCACAGCCGGTGGCCCATCGATCCGAAGCGCGCCTCAAGATCGCGCTGGTCCCAGCGGCGCAGGTCGGCAAAGGTGCGGATGCCCGCGCGGTTCAGCGATTCCTGCCCCGCCGCCCCCACGCCCCAGATCATGCGCACCGGTTTGTGTTCCAGAAAACCCAGCGTTTCGGCCTGCCCGATCACCGAATAGCCGCGCGGTTTATCAAGGTCCGAGGCGACCTTGGCCAGAAACTTGTTATGGCTCAGCCCGATAGAGCCCGAGATGCCCAATTCGTCCTGCATCCGCTGGATCAGCCGCGCCAGCATCACCGCCGGGGGCGCACCGTGCAGTTTGGCGGTGCCGGTCAGGTCCAGAAACGCCTCGTCCAGCGACAGGGGTTCAATGGCGGGGGTCAAGGTTTCCATCATGGCGCGGATCGATCTGGACACCTCGGCATAGACCGACATGCGCGGGCCGATGACCACCGCCTCGGGGCACAGTTTCAGCGCCTGAAACATCGGCATGGCCGAACGCACCCCCTTGATCCGCGCGATGTAGCAGGCGGTCGACACCACGCCGCGCCTGCCGCCGCCGATGATCACCGGCTTGTCGGCCAGTTCGGGATTGTCGCGTTTTTCGACCGATGCGTAAAAGGCGTCGCAATCCATATGCGCGATCGACAGGTCAAACAGTTCGGGGTGTTCGGTCACACGCGGGCTGCGGCACGCGGGGCAGCGCGGGCCGGTCGGGAACTCTGTCAGGCAATCGCGGCAGAGGGCAGGCATGATCGCTCCGGCGTCGGGTGGCAGGGACACAGATTACGGTTTTCCGGACCCCCGGCCAAGCGAAAACCGGTTTCGGCTTTTCATTGAAAGGGGCAGGCGGCATAGTTCGCCCAAGTAGCAATTTGAGGGTGTTTTCATGGATATCGCGTCGATCCTTTCCAACCTGTCTGGCGGCAGCATCGTGTTCCTGCTGTTGGCAGGTTTTATCATTCTTTGCATATTTCTGGGGGTGCGGATCGTGCCGCAATCCGAGAAATTCGTGGTGGAACGGTTCGGGCGGCTGCATTCGGTTCTGGGGCCGGGCATCAACTTTGTGGTGCCGTTTCTGGATCGGGTTCGGCACAAGATTTCCATTCTGGAACGGCAGCTGCCCAATGCCAGCCAGGATGCCATCACCGCCGACAACGTGTTGGTCGAGGTCGAAACCAGCGTGTTTTACCGGATCATCGAACCCGAAAAGACAGTGTACCGGATCCGCGATGTGGATGCCGCGATTGCCACGACCGTGACCGGGATCGTGCGCGCCGAGATCGGCAAGATGGAATTGGACGAGGTTCAGTCGAACCGGGCTCAGCTGATCAGCGCCATCAAGGTTCTGATCGAAGATGCGGTCGATAACTGGGGGATCGAGGTCACGCGCGCCGAAATTCTGGACGTGAATCTGGATCAGGCGACGCGCGATGCGATGTTGCAGCAGTTGAATGCCGAACGGGCGCGGCGCGCGCAGGTGACCGAGGCCGAGGGCACAAAACGCGCGGTCGAGCTGAACGCCGACGCCGAACTTTATGCCGCCGAGCAAGAGGCCAAGGCCCGCCGGATCGCCGCCGATGCCGAAGCCTATGCCACGCAGGTGGTGGCCCGTGCGATTGCCGAACACGGGATCGAGGCCGCGCAATATCAGGTGGCGCTGAAACAGGTCGAGGCGCTGACCGCCGTGGGGCAGGGCGAAGGCAAACAGACCATCGTGGTGCCTGCCAGCGCGCTGGAGGCCTTTGGCGATGCGTTCAAGATGCTGAAAGGACGTGGATGATGTGGATGATGTGGTGGCCCTGGGTTGCGGGCGCGGTGGTTCTGGCGATTCTTGAGGTTCTGGCGCCGGGCTATGTGTTTCTGGGCTTTGCGCTGGGGGCTGCGGTCATCGGCGGGTTGCTGGCGCTGGGCTTGTCGGTCAGCCTTGCGGTGCTGGCGCTGATCTTTGCGCTGGTGTCACTGGTGGCGTGGCTGGTGTTGCGCAAGGTTTTTGGCATCCGCGAGGGTCAGATCAAAATCTGGGATCGCGATATCAACGAGGATTAGACGCCGCCCTTTGCGGTGCCGGATGTGGAATTCCCTGTTCGGACATAGCCGTGTTCAGCCGGTGTTAGCGGTTGGGCCGTGCGGCCTGTGGCGAACATAGCTCGGCCTGAATGGCCAGTGCTGCGGCGCGCGGGTCGGCGGCGCGCCAGACGGGGCGGCCCACCACGATATGATCGGCCCCGTCGGCCACGGCCTGTGCCGGGGTGGTCACGCGTTTCTGGTCGCCCAGATCGGCGCCTGCGGGGCGCACGCCGGGGGTGACGATCAGCTTGCCCTCTGCCTCGGGCAGGGCGCGGATCAGCCCGGCCTCATGCGGCGAGGCGATGACGCCATCGGCCCCGGCGGCCAGCGCCGTGGCGGCGCGTTCCAGCACGATGTCGCGAACGGTTCCAGGTTTGATGCAGGAGATATCCAGATCGGCGCGATCCAGCGAGGTCAGGATCGTAACCGCCAGAATTTTCGTCTGGGCGCCGCCCTTGCCTTCTTGCGCGGCGCGCACCACATGCGGGTCGCCGTGCACGGTCAGGAAATCCAGATCGAACTGCGCCAGCCCGCGCACCGCCGCTTCGATCGTGGCGCCGATGTCGAACAGTTTCATGTCCAGAAAGATGCGTTTGCCGTGTTCGGCCTTCAACTCGTTGGCAAGGGCCAGCCCCCCGCCTGTCAGCATCCCCAGCCCGATTTTATAAAAGGAAACGGCGTCACCGATCCTGGTGGCCATTTCCAGCCCGGCGACCGCGTTGGGCACATCAAGGGCGACGATCAGGCGATCGTCGGCGGCGGGGGCGAATTGGGGGGTAGGGGCGGCTTGGGGCATGGGCATTCTCCTGATTGTTCTGTCGATAGCGGGCAATCGACGAAATGACAACGGTTCTGCGGCGCGAAGGCTGTTTTGCTTTGATGGTTCCAGCGTGTTGTCAGATTGCGCTGAAAACATGGGGTGTGGGCACGTCGGGGCGGAAAATCGTCAGCTTGCGCGCGGCGGAACCTTGAACCGTGCCCCCCGAAACGCCACATTGGGATCAAGGCCTGAAACAGGGGCGTGCCGCATGGCGGGCGTTCCATCATACAGGCGCTTGTTAAAAGGAGAATGACCCATGGACCTTGAGAAGTTCACGGAGCGGTCGCGCGGTTTTATTCAGGCCGCTCAGACCATTGCAATGCGGGAAAGCCATCAGCGACTGGCGCCCGAACACCTGCTGAAAGCATTGATGGACGACGATCAGGGGCTGGCCAGCAACCTGATCAAAAGCGCGGGCGGCGCACCCGATCGCGTGGTCGAAGCGGTGGATGCCGCGCTGGCCAAAATCCCGAAAGTATCGGGGGATGCGGGCCAGACCTATCTGGACCAGCAGACCGCCAAGGTTCTGGACGAAGCCGCCAAGATCGCCGAAAAAGCGGGCGACAGTTTCGTGCCGGTCGAACGGATTCTGACAGCATTGGCCGTGGTGAAATCCAAGGCCAAGGACGCGCTGGACGCCGGCGCGGTGACCGCGCAGAAACTGAACGGCGCGATCAACGATCTTCGCAAGGGGCGCACCGCCGATACGGCCAGCGCCGAAGAAGGCTATGACGCGCTGAAGAAATACGCCCGCGACCTGACCGAGGCCGCCGAGGAAGGCAAGATCGACCCGATCATCGGTCGGGACGAAGAGATTCGCCGCGCCATGCAGGTGCTTAGCCGCCGGACCAAGAACAACCCGGTTCTGATCGGTGAACCCGGCGTGGGTAAAACCGCGATTGCCGAAGGTCTGGCCCTGCGGATCATCAACGGCGACGTGCCCGAAAGCCTGAAAAACAAACGCCTGATGGCGCTGGACATGGGCGCGCTGATTGCCGGTGCGAAATATCGCGGTGAATTCGAAGAACGCCTGAAGGCGATCCTGAAGGAAATCGAAGCCGCCACCGGCGAAATCATCCTGTTCATCGACGAGATGCACACATTGGTCGGGGCCGGGAAATCGGATGGCGCGATGGATGCGGCCAACCTGATCAAACCGGCGCTGGCGCGGGGTGAGTTGCACTGTATCGGTGCGACCACCCTGGATGAATACCGCAAATACGTTGAAAAGGACGCGGCTCTTGCGCGGCGGTTCCAGCCGGTGATGGTGGATGAACCCACGGTCGAGGATACGATCTCGATCCTGCGGGGGATCAAGGAAAAATACGAGCTGCACCACGGCGTGCGGATTTCCGACAGCGCATTGGTTGCGGCGGCGACGCTGAGCCATCGTTATATCACCGACCGGTTCCTGCCGGACAAGGCGATTGACCTGATGGACGAAGCCTCCAGCCGGTTACGGATGGAAGTGGACAGCAAGCCCGAAGAACTGGACGCGCTGGACCGCGAGATCCTGCAAAAGCAGATCGAGGCCGAGGCGCTGAAGAAAGAGGATGACGCGGCCTCGAAGGACCGGCTGGCCAAGCTGGAAGAGGAACTGTCGAACCTGCAACAGAAATCGGCCGAGATGACGGCCCAGTGGCAGGCCGAACGCGACAAGCTGGAAGGCGCGCGCGATCTGAAGGAACAGCTGGACAAGGCGCGGGCCGAGTTGGACCACGCCAAGCGCGAAGGCAATCTGGCCAAGGCCGGTGAGCTGTCTTACGGCGTGATCCCCGAGTTGGAGAAAAAGCTGGCCGAGGCCGAAAACGCCGAAGACGACGTGCTGGTCGAAGAGGCCGTGCGCCCCGAACAGATCGCGCAGGTCGTGGAACGCTGGACCGGCATCCCGACCAGCAAGATGCTGGAAGGCGAGCGTGACAAGCTACTGCGCATGGAAGAGGAACTGGGCAAACGCGTGATCGGTCAGCGATCCGCCGTGACCGCCCTGTCCAATGCCGTGCGCCGTGCGCGGGCCGGGCTGAACGACGAAAACCGGCCGCTTGGATCGTTCCTGTTCCTGGGGCCGACCGGTGTGGGTAAGACCGAACTGACCAAGGCCGTGGCCGAATACCTGTTCGATGACGACAGCGCGATGGTCCGCATCGACATGTCCGAGTTCATGGAGAAACATGCCGTCGCCCGTCTGATCGGCGCGCCTCCGGGCTATGTCGGGTATGACGAAGGCGGCGTGCTGACCGAAGCGGTGCGCAGGCGCCCCTATCAGGTGGTGCTGTTTGACGAGGTCGAAAAGGCCCATCCGGATGTCTTCAACGTGCTGTTGCAGGTTCTGGACGACGGGGTGCTGACCGATGGTCAGGGCCGGACGGTCGATTTCAAACAGACGCTGATCATCCTGACCAGCAACCTGGGCGCGCAGGCGCTGAGCCAGCTGCCCGATGGGGCGGATGCGTCAGATGCCAAGCGCGACGTGATGGATGCGGTGCGGGCCCATTTCCGGCCCGAATTCCTGAACCGTCTGGACGAGACGATCATCTTTGACCGGCTCAGCCGTGGTGACATGGACGGGATCGTCGATATCCAACTGCGGCGTCTGGCAAAACGTCTGGCGGCACGCAACATCACGCTGCAACTGGACGAAAGCGCGCATAAATGGCTGGCCGACGAAGGCTATGACCCGGTGTTCGGGGCGCGGCCGCTGAAACGCGTCCTGCAGCGCAGCCTGCAGAACCAACTGGCCGAAATGCTGTTGGCGGGCGATGTGAAAGACGGGGATACGATCCCGGTCAGCGCCGGTGCCGATGGTCTGGTGGTTGGAGATCGGGTGGCCAGTTCCAACCGGACCCCGCCCGAAGACGCGGTGGTTCACTAATCCGAAAAAGCCCCGTTGCCGGATGGTAGCGGGGCTTTTTTCTGTTTCAGAATTCGAACGTATCGGCGCGGGACATGTGAAACAGGTCCTGCATCAGGAACCGGGGCTGCATGCTGTTGCGGGTGATCGCCCGGGGACCGGCAAAGCGTCGCGGCATTGGTTGAACCTGCCTGACCTCGCCATCCAGCCCGCGCTGGGACAGCAGGTTGAACAGCCGCTTGTGGGCTTCGCCACGGTCCGTTGCCGGGGGCTGCCTGTCCACTGGGGACGTTTCGGGGCCGACCGGTTCGGCCGCCGCAAAGAAAGATTCCCTTGCCCGCATCATTTTGCTCGCCCTTCCAAGTTTCGTTTCAGCGATGGTCTGAGCACGTTCTTGGAATGATTAATTGGTTAAATTTGTCCATTTCAGGACTTTGTTTTGATCTGTCTGCCACAAGTTGAAACGCATCACCAAGGTGTGATGGGCGGGATATCGGGAAACAGGCGGTATTTTGCGCATCTAGGGGCGATAAACACCATATATTGTGGTGCGCGTCAGCTTTGCCTGTGGGGCGAAAAACTGTGCCGATCCCTTGAAGAAACGGCCGTTTACTGGTGATGTCATTGCTTTTGTTAACTTTAATGCCTCAGCATTCTTGCCAGATGTCGCCGCCCCGCCCGAACCGGGCCGCCGCTTGGGAAACCTGTTGTCCGGGACGGCGTTTCAGGCAAAGTAGAGACAGCGATTTCAATGCCCCCGCGGGGGGCGGACAGCAAACAGGGTGGACCGAATGGGTTGGGCGTTTTACGTGTTGGAGTTCCTGGCGATTGCCTTCACCATGGCGATGGGGCTGTTGGTGGCGGTGGCCCTTGTGCTGTTCGTGATCGACCGGACCCAGACCGGCGATGCGATCCGGCGCAACTATCCGGTGATCGGGAGGTTCCGGCATCTGTTCACCACGCTGGGCGAATTTTTCCGCCAGTATTTCTTTGCCATGGACCGCGAGGAAATGCCGTTCAACCGGGCGCAGCGCGACTGGGTGGCGCGGGCCTCGCAGGGCAAGGGCAATACGATTGCCTTCGGATCGACCCGGAACCTGAACGTACCGGGCACCCCGATCTTCGTGAACGCGGCCTTTCCGCCGATCGACGATCAGTTCGCGATGACCGAACCGATGCAGATCGGCCCTTTTGCGCGCCAGCCCTATGTGGCGCCGTCGATCTTCAACATCTCGGGCATGAGCTATGGCGCGATTTCCCGCCCGGCGGTCGAGGCGCTGAGCCGGGGCGCGAAAGAGGCCAATGTCTGGCTGAACACGGGCGAGGGCGGGTTGTCCCGCTATCATCTGGAGGGGGGCTGCGATCTGGTCTATCAGATCGGCACGGCGAAATACGGTGTGCGCGACGAACACGGCCATATTTGCGACGAAAAACTGCGCAAGATGGCAGCGCATGAACAGGTGAAAATGTTCGAGATCAAGCTGGCGCAGGGGGCCAAACCCGGCAAGGGCGGCATCCTGCCCGGCGCCAAGGTGAACGAAGAGATCGCCGAGATTCGCGGCATCCCGGTGGGCAAGAACAGCTATTCGCCGAACCGCCACCCGGATGTGAACAATTTCGCCGAATTGCTGGACCTGATCGCCCATATTCGCGATGTCACCGGCAAACCGGTCGGGTTCAAAACCGTTGTCGGCTCGCCCGACCCGTTTCACGAACTGTTTCAGCTGATCGAACAGCGCGGCCCGGAAAGCGCGCCGGATTTCATCACCATCGATGGCGGCGAGGGGGGGACCGGTGCATCGCCCATGCCGCTGATGGATCTGGTGGGGCTGCCGCTGCGCGAGGGGCTGCTGATGGTGTCGGATCTGCGCGACAGCTATGGGCTGCATGACCGTATCCGCCTGATCGCCAGCGGCAAGCTGGTCAACCCCGGCGATGTGGCCTGGGCGATCGCCTCGGGCGCGGATTTCGTGACCTCGGCGCGCGGGTTCATGTTCGCGCTGGGCTGTATTCAGGCGCTGAAGTGCAACAAGAACACCTGCCCCACGGGGATCACCACCCATGACCCGCATCTGCAAAAGGGTCTGGTGGTCGAACGCAAATACAAACGCGTCGCGCGATACGCCCAAAGCGTGATCGGCGAGGTCGAGATGATCGCCCATTCGGTCGGCGTGGCCGAACCGCGCCAGATGCGGCGGCGGCATGTGCGGATCGTGCTGCCGGATGGCACCTCGAAGCCGATGAACGAACTGTATGTGCGGTCGGAACCCCGCAGCCCCGGCGCGCAGGCGCAAGACCCGGCTGCCTGAAACATTGCCAACGGGATTGTGAGCCAACGTCAATCGAAAACGCGGTATTAGCAGTGTAGGACAGGGGCGAATGACGGAGAGCTTTTAGATGCCTGTACTGCGTAAACCGACCCTGAACTGGTCTGATGTGACACCCAAGGCGGATTTCATGAACCGCCGCCAGCTGATGATGGGAGCTGCGGCGCTTGGGGCCATAGCCTCGCCCGTGGCGGCCGAGCTGGAAACCGCAGCCGCAGCGGAAGGGGAGGGTGATCCCGTCACTGCGGAGCTGATGCCCAACACCTTGGAAGAGATCACCAGCTATAACAATTTCTATGAGTTCGGCACCGGCAAGGACGACCCGTCCCGCTACAGCGCCGGGCTGACCACCGACCCCTGGGCGGTGCAGATCGACGGGCTGGTCGACAAACCGGGCAGCTATGATCTGGCCGACATTCTGGGCCGCGTCACGCTGGAGGAACGCATTTACCGGTTCCGCTGTGTCGAGGCCTGGTCGATGGTCGTGCCCTGGGTCGGGTTCGAACTGTCCTGCCTGCTGGATATCGCGGGGGTACAGCCCGGTGCCAAATATGTGGCCTTCGAAACGCTGGTGCGCCCCGAAGAGATGCCCGGCCAGCGGTTCCGCACCCTTGACTGGCCCTACCGCGAAGGTCTGCGGCTGGACGAGGCGATGCACCCGCTGACCATCATGGCGACCGGCATCTATGATGAGCCGCTGCCCAACCAGAACGGCGCGCCGCTGCGTCTGGTGGTGCCGTGGAAATACGGGTTCAAATCGATCAAGTCGATCGTGCGGATGACATTGACTGAGGAAGAGCCGCCCACGACCTGGAACCAGATCAACGCGCGCGAATACGGATTCTACAGCAACGTGAACCCCGAGGTCAGCCACCCAAGGTGGAGCCAGGCCAGCGAACGCCGGATCGGCGGCGGGTTGTTTGCCAGACGCGAACCGACCCTGATGTACAACGGCTATGGCGAAGAGGTGGCATCGCTGTACGACGGAATGGATCTGGCCAAGTTCTACTGATGCCCGTGACCGATGCCCTGAACACCACCCTGCGCCGGATACCGGCGTGGGTCCTGTATCCGCTGGGCGCGCTGCCTGCGGTGTGGTTCTTTTATCTGGGGCTGACCGGGGGGCTGGGTGTCGAACCGATCAAGGCGCTGGAACACAAGCTGGGCGAGTTCGGGCTGCAATTGCTGATCGCCGGGCTGGCGGTCACGCCCCTGCGGCGGCACGCGGGGCTTAACCTGTTAAAGTTCCGGCGCGCGATCGGGCTGCTGGCGTTCTTTTATGTCGGTCTGCATCTGCTGGTCTGGCTGGTGCTGGACGTGCAGGTGATCGGCCAGATCTGGGCCGACATTCTGAAACGTCCCTATATCACGGTGGGCATGGCCGGGTTTGCCCTGCTTGTCCCGCTGGCGATGACCTCGAACAACTGGTCGGTGCGGCGGCTGGGGCCGCGGTGGCGTGTATTGCACAAGCTGACCTATGGCGCGGCCCTGCTGGGCGCGCTGCATTTCATCATGCTGGTCAAAGGCTGGCAGATCGAGCCGCTGATCTACATGGGCGTGATCCTTGCTCTGCTGGCCCTGCGGCTGAAGCTGAAACAGTTTCGGCCTGCCTGAGGCCTGTGGGGCCGTGCATGGGCCAAACCCTTGCGCAGCCCCCTTGGACGACACCTTATAGCCTCTATCCAGATATGGCGCGGCTTTCGAAGCGTCCGGGCGAATCCCAAGCTTTGCAATACGGACAGGCGCGCGAAAATCAGGTCTGAATCGCATTGATTTGGTCTTGAGTCGTGGGGCGAGACTCGCGGCTTTTGCGGTGCGGCTGACGAAACCCCCAAGATATAGATGCAGCGCGATAGATTCTTGGCAGTGTCCCTTCCCGGTGTGGTCATGCGGTCATTGGACCGGGCAAGAAGTGTCGGGATATATCATTGATAATAAACGATAATTGTTAATTCTAAAAAAAAGATGACGTTTCTTCAAAAAAGCACTTGCGGGTTTTGGCGTGTAGGCCTAGAACCCCCTTCACCGGCGGCGCTGAGGGGCGCGGTTGGG
>CANMTD010000003.1 GCA_947500775.1 uncultured Paracoccaceae bacterium | reverse complement strand
GGCCTGCGCTTCGCCATCCGTGAAGGCGGCCGCACCGTTGGTGCCGGCGTCGTCTCCAAAATCATCGAGTAATCAACTCCTCGATCAGATTTCGAAAGGGCTGCCCATCGGGTGGCCCTTTTTCGTTTCAACGGGGTGAACTTGCCATCGGGGGATGCTAAATCCGATAGGTCCTGACCCGAAAAGGTTGCCCCCATGACCCGCCCTTTGCTTAACCCCACGCTGCGCCATCCGCTGATCCTGCCCGACGGGACGGTTCATACGGAAACCGTGTACCTCAATCAGGTGATTGATCATCCCAACATCACCGTGGGCGATTTCAGTTACTACAGCGCGAAACAGCCGGTCACGGATCACGCGGCGCATTTGGCGCCCTATCTGTACCCGAATGCGCCGGAAAAGCTGATCATCGGCAAGTTCGGGCAGTTTGCCCATGGGGTGAAATTCATCACCGCCTCGGCCAATCATCCGATGGGGGGCGTGTCGACCTATCCGTTCCGTATCTTCAACCCCGCGACCGTGGGGGACTATGCCGCGCAGATCCCGGCGCGGGGGGATACGGTCATCGGCAATGATGTCTGGCTGGGGTTCGAGGCACGGATCATGCCGGGGGTTACCGTGGGCGACGGCGCCATCGTCGGGGCGTGCAGCGTGGTAACAAGGGATGTGCCGCCCTATTGCATCGTCGCGGGCAACCCCGCGCAGATCGTCCGCCGCCGGTTCCCGCAAGAGGTGATCGACACATTGCTGAGCATCCGTTGGTGGGATTGGGACATCGCAAGGATCGAGGCGCGGTTGGAGGCGATCGAGACCGGGGATATCGCCACGCTTAGCCGGGCCTGAGCCTGTCCCTGAGCCACGCGCGCAAAATCCACTGTCTCAGCAGAATCATCCGCTGTATCGCACATTCCGGAAATGGGGCGTCAGTCGGCGACGGGCGGCTTTTTAAACTGCCACGATATCCGTTCTTTCGGATTGTGGCGGATACCGGCGATCATGGCGTCAAAGCGGGCGGCGCAGTCGAAACGTTCCAGACGGGTGGCCGCCTGTTCCACCAACGCGATCAGCGCGTCATCGGACAGCGCACTGGTGCGCGCGCGGGTCAGGGCGTCCTCATCTGGGGTCTGTGTGCATAGATAGACGATGGTATCGTCGCCGCAGTGGGCCAGCGGCATGAAACAATCCGCCAGCAGTTCCATCTGGGCGCAGATCCACGGCTGGGTCCAATGCAGGAAATCCTGTTGCACCACGATCGACTGACCGGCGATCAGGCTGGGAAAGAAGATGTCGGCCAAAGCGTCGGTTGTGCTGGTCGACTTGGCGGCGTCTATGATCAGGATTTCGATGGGATCGCCGTCCCAGATCGAATCCTCGATTTCACCGGGGTGAAAATCGATGGCAAAGGCCCAGGGCGCCAACAGGTTTTCTGCCAGCGGCAGGATATCCTGGGTCACAAATTCCGGAATGCCCGCACTGTACAGCATCTTTTCCTTCAGCGTCTCATCGGCGGTAAACCGGTCAAAGGCGTGAATGCGGCTGGTCAGTCGCGACACCCGGTGCCCTTCGGCCAGACGGGCGGTCGACCCGCCGACAAAACAGCCCAGATCAAGGATATCGCCCACCCCCTGCGCCCAGATCGCGGTCAGCCAATAATACAGGCGCTGTTCTTCGCGGTGCAGCATTGTGGGCACATGCGCCGTGGGGGACAGAACCCGCCGCATCAGGTGGCGCCAGGGCGCTTTGCCAAACACATCAGCGCAGTTTCGGGTTTCGTCGGTCATGGGGCGGTGACTAGCATCACGCATTTGATGAAACCAGATCAAACGCAAAAACCGCACTTGATTTCGCGCGCGTGGTGCCGTAGGTCGCGGTTGGCTTTAGGGGTTTAGCTCAGTTGGTAGAGCATCGGTCTCCAAAACCGAGGGTCGTGGGTTCGAGTCCCTCAGCCCCTGCCATCTCGAACGTCGGGATGGTGATCGCACAAAGCCACGCCGGAAAACCGGTTCACGAAAAGGCCGCCCGTTGGGGGGCCTTTTGTCGTATCGGGGCAGGGGCCGTTTCAGCCGGGGATCGCATTTTTGCAGGCGTGTTTGAAAAACCCCCGGCCCTTGTGCCGCGGTCAGGCCATGCCTAGCTGTGGTTTATGACGACATAGTGCCCTGTGTCGCGGTTCACATCTTCGGGATCGGGTCATTCGGGACCCGCGCCAGCCGAAGTTTGGACTGGCTGCGGCCGCGCAGGGTTGTAATCATCCGCACAAGGGCGTATCCCCGCGCCGTTGACAGAGAGATCGAGACATTCCATGGCGATTACCAATCCGCTTCAGTTCATTCAGCAGACCCGCGCCGAGATCGCGAAAGTGGTCTGGCCGACACGCCGTGAGGTGATGCTGACAACCGTTATGGTTTTCATCATGGCAGCGTTGACTGCGATCTTCTTTTCGTTGGTGGATATGGGCATCCGCGCGGGGCTGACGGCCCTGTTGGGAATGTTCGGCTAACGCCCGGTTTTCGGACGTGCAGACTTGAAATTAGGGGGCAACGCCTGTAATGCGGGCGCTACTTCTGAAACCGGCGTGCATCGATTCGGGTTGCGCGCTGTTTTTTATTCAGGGCGTTGGCGTTGGCACCGTCAGAATTCAGGCAAGTACCGGCGCAATGCCCGGGCGGATATGAGGTAAGTTGCAAGATGGCGAAGCGGTGGTATTCGGTGAGCGTGCTCTCGAATTTCGAGAAAAAGATCGCCGAGCAGATCAAGACATCTGTTGCTGAAAAAGGCCTTGAGGATGAGATCGAAGAAGTGCTGGTCCCCACCGAAGAGGTGATCGAGGTACGGCGCGGCAAAAAGGTGACGGCCGAACGGCGGTTCATGCCCGGATATGTTCTGGTGCGCATGGAAATGACCGATCGCGGCTATCACCTGATCAACTCGATCAACCGCGTCACCGGTTTTCTGGGCCCGCAAGGCCGCCCGATGCCGATGCGCGATGCCGAGGTGAACGCGATTCTGAACCGCGTTGAAGAAGGCGTCGAAGCACCGCGTTCGCTGATTTTCTACGAAATCGGCGAACAGGTGAACGTGACCGACGGACCTTTCGAAGGGTTCTCGGGCATGGTCGAAGATGTCGACGACGAAAACCAGCGCCTGAAGGTGACGGTTTCGATCTTTGGCCGGGCGACCCCGGTCGAACTGGAATTCACGCAGGTTTCGAAAGAAACCTGACGCGATGGCGGGGGCAACCCCGTCTGGCGGCGCCCTGCGCCGTTTCGTTGTGGGAGGTACGGTGGGCGCGCCCATCACGCCGAACCACTAAACCAAAGTGTCCCTTACGCGTAGGGGATGCGGTGAAAGAAGGAGAGGCCTCATGGCCAAGAAACTTGTCGGCACCATGAAATTGCAGGTGCCCGCCGGTCAAGCAAACCCATCCCCGCCGGTCGGTCCGGCGCTGGGTCAGCGCGGCATCAACATCATGGAATTCTGCAAGGCGTTCAACGCCAAGACGCAGGAACTGGAACCGGGCGCCCCTTGCCCGACCGTGATCACCTATTACCAGGACAAGTCCTTTACGATGGACATCAAGACGCCCCCGGCGTCCTATTTCCTGCGCAAAGCGGCGAAACTGAAATCCGGTGCGAAACTGCCCGGACGTGAAGTTGTCGGTTCCGTGACCACCAAACAGGTCAAGGAAATCGCCGAAGCAAAAATGAAAGACCTGAACGCGAATGACATCGAGGCTGCCATGCAGATCATCCTCGGTTCGGCGCGTTCCATGGGCATCGAGGTGAAGTGATCATGGCAAAGGTTGGAAAAAGAACCGCAGCGGCCCGCGAAGCATTTGTCGGCAAAGGCAACGTGTCGGTCGAAGAGGCTGTTGCACTGGTCAAAGGCAACGCCAATGCGAAATTCGATGAAACCATCGAAATCGCTCTGAACCTGGGTGTTGATCCCCGCCACGCGGACCAGATGGTACGCGGCGTCGTCAGCCTGCCCAACGGCACCGGTAAAACCGTGCGTGTCGCTGTTTTCGCCCGTGGCCCCAAGGCCGATGAGGCAACTGCGGCTGGCGCGGATATCGTTGGCGCCGAGGACCTGATGGAAACCATTCAGGGCGGCACCATCGATTTTGACCGTTGCATCGCAACCCCGGACATGATGCCGATCGTCGGCCGTCTGGGTAAAGTGCTGGGCCCCCGCAACCTGATGCCGAACCCCAAAGTGGGCACGGTGACCATGGATGTGGCGGATGCCGTCAAGAACGCCAAGGGCGGCGAAGTGCAGTTCAAGGCCGAAAAAGCCGGTGTTGTGCACGCGGGCGTTGGCAAAGCCTCGTTCGACGAAGCCAAGCTGGCCGAAAACGTGCGTGCCTTTGTGGATGCGGTTCAAAAGGCGAAACCCACAGGTGCCAAAGGCTCTTACATGCAGAAGGTTTCGCTGAGCTCGACCATGGGTCCGGGCGTGACGATCGACATCAGCAACGCGACCGGCAACTAAGCCACCGCAATCGTTGAGAATTGAAAAGGGCGCCGCGATGTCGGCGCCCTTTTTCTATGCCGCGTTAAACAGCACCAGCGACCGGGCGTCCCAACTGACCCGGGTGGCGGTGCCACGATCCAGCACCGGGCGGCCGACGATGTTCTTCATCGAAATCGTGACCGGTTTTTCGATCCCGTCAAGGCGCACATCGTAATAGGTCATATCGCCATAATACGCCCGTTCCTCGACCACGCCTTCGGCGATGCGGCGGTCGGTCTGTTCGTTCTCATACAGGATCGACATCATCTCTGGTCGGATGCCAACGCAGGCCGCCCCAGAGGTGGCCCCACCGGGCGCCTGTTCGGGATCGATCACGGCGCGGCCCAGACCGGCAACATCCGCGTTGATCCCCTGTCCATCCTCGACCGAGACCGTGGCGGGCAGGAAATTCATCACCCCGATGAAATCGGCCACCTGCCGGTTCAGCGGGCGGCGATACAGGTTTTGCGGGCTGTCCAGTTGCGCGATCTGGCCTTCGAACATCACGGCGACGCGGTCCGACATGATCAGCGCCTCTTCCTGATCGTGGGTCACCAGAACAAAGGTGATCCCGACCTGCCGCTGCAGGCGGCGCAGTTCGAACTGCATCTGTTCGCGCAGCTTCTTGTCCAGCGCCGACAGTGGTTCGTCCAGCAACAGCACCTTGGGTTTCAGGATCAGCGCGCGGGCCAGCGCGACACGCTGGCGTTGCCCGCCCGACAGGGCGTGGGCCGCGCGGGCGCCATAGCCACCCAGCCCGACCATGGTCAGCGCCTCTTCGACCAGCGTTTGTTTGGCCCGCCGGTCCAGATCGGTCCGGCGGCGCAGGCCGAAGCCCACGTTTTCGGCCACGCTGAGGTGGGGAAAGATCGCATAGGACTGGAACACCATATTGGTGGGGCGGCGGTTGGCGGGGACCCCTTCCATCGGCTGGCCGTCCAGCAGAACCGCGCCCGAGGTGATATCCTCGAAGCCCGCAATGGTGCGCAGCAGCGTGGTCTTGCCACAGCCCGACGGCCCCAGCAGCGAGAAGAACTCGCCTTCGCCAATCTCGGCGGTGATGCCGCGCAGGGCATGATAGTCGCCATAGTATTTCTGCACGTCGCGCAGGGTGATGATGGGACGGGTCACAGGAAACCTCCGGTATCTTTGCCGCCGGTGCGGGCGATACCCCGGCGGCGAAAGTATTCGGCCAATGTCAGCAACAGCACCGACAGGGCCACAAGCAATGTGCCCAACGCCATGACAACGGGAATTTTCTGCGGAAACCGCAGTTGCCCCCACAGATAGACCGGCAGCGTGGGTTCGTTGCCGGTCAGGAAGAACGCGATGATGAATTCATCCAGCGAGATGGTGAAAGCGATCAGCAGGGACGAGATGATGCCGGGCATGACCAGCGGCAGGGTGATCAGGCGAAAGGTGCTCAGCCGGGTTTCGCCCAGATCGAATGCCGCCTCTTCCAGCGATTTATCAAGGTTCTGGAAGGACGAATTCAGGATTGCGATGCAAAACGGCGTGCAGATCAGCACGTGGCCCAGAATGACCGTCACCGCGCTAAGACGTATGCCGATTTGCAGCAGCACCACCAACAACGACACCGCCACGATGATTTCAGGCAGGACCAGCGGCAGCATGATGAACCCCATGATGCCGCGTTTGCCCGGAAAATCGTATCGGGCGGCGGCGCGGGCGGCGCAGATACCCAGCAGGGTCGACACCAGCGCGGTGATGACCGCGATCATCAGGCTGTTGGCCACGGCGGTGTGCAGCGCGGGTATCTGGGTCAGTTCGCTGAACCATTGCAGGGTGAACCCGCGCAGCGGAAAGGCGATGACGGTGCCGTCGTTGAAGGCAAAGATCGGCAGCAGGGCAATCGGGGCGTACAGAAACACCAGATAGCTGAGCGCATAGATGCGCAACCATCCGCCCCTCATTTCGGTCCCCTCAGAAAGCGCCGGTTCAGCCCGACGAAGATCAGCGATATCGCCCCCACCAGCAGCATGGCGATCACCGCCAATGCCGCCCCCAGCGGCGCGTTGTTCAGTTTCAGGAACTGTGTCTGGATCATATTTGCAATCATCAATCCGTTGGGTCCGCCCACCAGCCGCGGGGTCACGTAATCGCCGATGGTCGGGATGAACACGATCAGAACGGCGGCCACCACACCCGGCATCGCCAGCGGCAGGGTGACGCGCAGAAACGTCGTCAGGCGGTTTTCGCCAAGGTCCTGGCTGGCCTCCAGCAGCGACCGGTCGATCTTTTCCAGCGCGACGAAGATCGGCAGGATGGCAAAGGGCGCAAAGGCATGGGCCAGCGTGATCACCACCGCATTGGCGTTATACAGGATAAAGGTCAGCGGTTCGTCGATCAGCCCGGCGCCCTGCAGGGTGGCGTTCAGCACGCCGTTATACCCAAGGATCACCTTCCACAGGAAAACCCGGATCAGGTATGAGGTCCAGAACGGGATGGTGATCAGGAAAATCCACAGCGATTTGCGCGATTGCGGCACGTGGAAGGACACGAAATAGGCAATCGGAAAGGCCGTCAGAACGGTCGCCAGCGTCACCGCGCCCGAAATCATCAGCGACCGCAGCATCAACTGGCGATACAGCGGTTCGCCGAACGCCTCTTGATAGTTTTTCAGGGTCAGGGTGGTGTCGATGTCCAGATAGTTCTGAGTCCAGAAACTGAACGCCAGAATGGTGGCCAGCGGAACCGCCAGCAACAGCAGCGCATAGAGCGCCGTCGGGCTGACCAGAAGATACCCGTTCGCGGCCTCGGTCCTGCCAAGGCGGCCCAATCGTTCTTTGAGCGTCATTCGGTTGTCAGTCTCCCCGCGTTGCGAAACCGATCATGAAAAGAAATCGCGCCACACTCAAGTACAACTATTGCCGGGGGCCGGGTAGGTTACGTTTTTGACCGCTAAATAGGCGTTCTGCCGGGCAGATTGCGGTGGCTGCGGATGCGGTTGAACCCGCGCAGCGTATCGGCCTGATGCTTGGCCGCCTGACGGTCCAGTACCTGACGCTGCTTGTCCAGCAGCGCCTCGCGGAAGGTGCCGTCGGTGTCCAGCGCCAGTCCCTTGGCAATGAACTCCAGCGCCTGCGCGGGGCGGTCGGCGCGGGTGGCGACCCAGGCCATGTTCAACAGGCAACGCACGTCCTGCGGGCTGGACTGGCTGGCCTTTTCATAGGCCTGGGCCGCTTCGTTCAGGTGGTCGGAGTAAAAGAAACAATCGCCCACGATGTTCCACGCGCCGGGGGACATGTGATTCAGTTCCAGCGCGGCGCGCCCCATCGCCAGCCCGGCATCGTAGTCTTCCAGATGATAGGTCAGAAATCCTGCGATCTCTTCCAGCACGGCCCAATTGTGCGGTTGCAGGCGCAGGGCTTCGTCGTATTTCCAGCGGGCGGCTTCGATCTGGCCGTGGCTGACCATGTCCTGCGCGTCTTTCAGGGGCTGTGTCAGGCGGTCCCATGTGGCCTTGCTATAGCGGTCGCGAAAGACCTTTGTGACGGCGGGGGCGGGCGCCGGGCCGATCAGGCGGGACAGCAGGTGGTCGGTGTCGGAATCGGGCGCCACCACCTGAATGCCGTCGCGCCCGTCAAAGACCCGCGACACCGCCTCGAAATTCAGACCGATCGCGACCGAGCCGCCGAAGTGCTGAAATTCAAACGCCTCGCGTGCGGGGTCGGGGTCGGCAAGACCATAGTCGGTGGCCAGCATGAACCCATCGGGGCGCAACAGATGCGTGACCTCACCGATACAGGCCAATGCGCCGTGGCAATGCAGATAGGGGCAGGGGGCATCGGCGGGGCCGTCCGGTATGGCGTCAGGCAGCGGCAGGGCATGCCGATCCACCGGGTCGTAACGCCCGTCGATGACCAGCGCCGCATACAGGCCGGTCAGGTCCTCGATCTCATCGTTTTGCAGCCTGGCGGTAATCTCGGCCTCGTCCAAGGTTGTGTATTGCGACAGGTCGATCCCGTCGGCAACCGCAGTGCGCAGCCGCAGTTCATGCACCTTGTCGCCCTGCAGGGACAGGATGGTGAAGGGCAGGCTGTCCAGCAGGTAATTGGCGAAAACGGCGCGGAACTGCCCGGTCATGGTGTGTGCGCCCAACGCATCGGCAAGGCCGGGCAGGCGGGCGGGCAGACAGGTCACGTGGTCGGCGTGATCGGCCAGAATGCCCCGGCTTTCGATGGCCGCGATCATCGCGTCCGAGCCATCGGTGACGACATAGGTCAGCCGGTCATAGACCGTGGCGGCGATATCGTGGTCCGAGGCGGCAAGTTGATCCAGAAACTGCTTGGCAAACAGGCCCGACCCCGCGCCCAGCTCCATCACCTTGATCTCGTCTTCCAGGGTGCCGTTGTCGGCGGCCACCTGGGCGCTGGCCAGCAAAACCGCGACCGCATTGCCCGCCAGATAGCCATCGTTGGTGACCACATAGGGCACGTCGCCGTCAAAGAAGGCCTGAGGGCCGCGCTGGTCCCAGAACCGGCGCGACAATTGCCAGTCGATGCAATCAAACGCGGGGCAATAGTCTTGCAGAACGGTGCCGGCAGGCCGGTCGCGGGCCAGTAATGCGCTGAGCTGATCAAGGTTCGGTGACGTCGGTTCGTGCCGATCCATGCGTGGCCCCCAATTGCTCAGTTTCAACTAACAGTACGAATTTTTCCGATTTCGCGCTATTATTGCGCCTTTAAAAGCAGATTCGTTGGAAAAATAGCATGTTTAAGGTCAAGCATACTGGAACTACGAACAAGTGGTATACCGTCAAGGGTGACACCATGGCCGAGATCGGGAAGAGCATCGTGAAAAACGGGCCTGTTCTGGACGGCAAGAAAGTCGCGGGGCTGACTACATGCCCGGTCACCGTTGATGGCAAAGCGACCAAATTCGACGGAAAATTCACGCCCGGCAAAAAAGGCGGGTTCGATGCCGAGCTTTGGCACAAAAGCGGTTCGGTCAATTACAAATGCACGATCCTGATGCCAAAACTTGCCTCGGACAAGAAACTGTCAAAGGCGGCCAAGGCCGAATGGAAACGGTTCATGGGTAAGCTGACGACCCATGAACAGGGTCATGTCGATGTCACCGGTGTCGAGGCCAAGCTGATCGCCAAGGAAATCGATGCGATGAAATTCAAGGGGTCGGGCAAAGACAAGAAAACTGCCCAGGCCGCTGCGGTCAAAGCCTACAAAAAGGATTTCACGGCAAAATTTGGCGGGACCAAGGTCGATGACCGGCTGAAGAAAGCTCATAAAGCGTTCCACAGCAAAGGTGGGCATGGCCCCGCACTGAACCTGACGATCAAGTAAACGCTATTGCGCGCGCGGCTTGACCTGCATCAGCGGCATCACATCCGCCATTTCAGGGCCGCGCTGCCGCCCGGTGACCGCTTTGCGCAGCGGCATGAACAGGGTTTTGCCCTTGCGGCCTGTCGCCTCTTTGACAGCGGCGGTCCATGTGGACCACGTGTCATCGGCATAGGGCGGGTCAGGCAGCATGTCGAAGGCCTGTGCGATGAAATCGCGGTCCTCGTCATCCATCAGCGGCGTGGCGCCGTCGCGGAACAGCGTCCACCACCCGGCCATGTCGGATTTGACGGTGATGTTTTCGCGGACCACGTTCCAGAATGCTGAGGCCAGATCATCGGGCACACCAAGCGCCGCGATGTCATCGGCCACGGCCTCCAGCGGCTGATCGATCAGATAGCGGGCGGTCAGCGGGAACAGGTCTTCGCTGTCGAATTTGGTCGGCGACGCGCCGAACTGCCCGATGTCGAAGCCGGCGATCAACTCATCCAGCGATTGGCAGATTTCGACCGGCTGGCTGGACCCCAGCCGCGCCATCAGCGACAGCAGGGCCATCGGCTCCACCCCCTGCGCGCGCAGATCGCGCAGGCTGAGCGTGCCCAGCCGTTTTGACAGCGCCTCGCCCTGCGGGCCGGTCAGCAGCGAATGATGGGCAAAGGCGGGCACGGTGCCACCCAGCGCCTGAATGATCTGAATCTGCGTGGCGGTGTTGGTCACATGGTCCGATCCGCGCACCACATGGGTCACGCCCATGTCGGTGTCATCGACAACCGAGGCCAGCGTATACAGAACCTGCCCGTCGCCGCGGATCAGCACCGGGTCCGACACGCTGGCGGCGTCGATCGAAATATCGCCCAGAATGCCGTCGGCCCATTCGATCCGGTCATGGTTCAGCTTGAACCGCCAATGCCCGCCCCGTTCGGCGCGCAGCGCGTCCTTTTCCGCATCGCTCAGTGTCAGGGCCGCGCGGTCATAGACCGGCGGTTTGCCCATGTTCAGCTGTTTCTTGCGCTTCAGGTCCAGTTCGGTGGGCGTCTCGAACGCCTCATAGAACCGGCCCGCGTCGCGCAGTTGATCGGCGGCGGCGGCATAGCGGTCCAGTCGGTCGGACTGTCGTTCGACCCGGTCCCATGTCAGGCCCAGCCATTCCAGATCTTCCTTGATCGCGTCCACATATTCCTGCTTGGACCGTTCGGGATCGGTGTCGTCCAGACGCAGAATGAACGTGCCACCCGCCTTGCGGGCGATCAGATAGTTGAACAGCGCGGTGCGCAGGTTGCCAACGTGGATAAAGCCGGTCGGGGATGGGGCAAAGCGGGTAACGGTCATGACAGCCTCCTGTTGCGGGGTGCCATTTCACAGACCGAAGGTTTTGTCCATATGCGATGCCCCGCCGCCCCCAATGACGCAGGCGTGAGAAGCCCCCGTCGCAAACTCGTGTTATCGTGCCCCCACGTCCAACAGACCGCTTGAGGAGATACTGAGAATGACCCGTTTCACCCTGTCCCGCCGCCAGACCTTGATGACGGCGCTGGCCGCCCCGTTCGTGGCCACGCTGCCGCAGGCCGTGCGTGCTGCCGCCCCGATGCAGGGCGCCGCGACCCCGAAATTCAACCGCTTCAAGCTGGGCGGGTTCGAGGTGACGGCCCTGTTGGCCGGGTCGCGCGCCGTTCCCGACCCGCAAAGCATTTTTGGCATGAATGTTTCGCCCGAAGAATTCGAAACCGTGTCCAAGGCGAACTACATTCCGACTGATCAGGCGCAGTTCTTTTTCACCCCGACGGTGGTCAACACCGGGTCCGAGCTGATCCTGTTCGACACCGGTCTGAACCCCGCCGGGATCACCGGCGCGCTGGCCGCGGCCGGGTATCAGCCCGATCAGGTGGATGTGGTGGTGCTGACCCATATGCATGGCGACCATATCGGCGGGCTGTCGGATGGCGGCACGGTGACCTTTCCCAATGCGCGCTATGTGACCGGGCGGGTTGAATTCGATACGTGGTCCAAGGCCGACAACGACGGCTTCAACGGCAAGGTCAAACCGCTGGCCGAACAGATGAGCTTTATGGAAGGGGGCGGCACGGTCGCCTCGGGCGTCACCGCGATGGAGGCCTTTGGCCACACGCCCGGCCACATGGCCTATATGCTGGAAAGCGCCGGTCATCAGCTGGTTCTGGCCGCCGATTTTGCCAACCACTATGTCTGGTCGCTGGGCTATCCCGACTGGGAGGTGAAGTTCGACATGGATAAATCCGCGGCCGCCACGACCCGCCGCAAAATGCTGGACATGCTGGCCGCGGACCGGGTGCCCTTTATCGGCTATCACATGCCGTTCCCGGCAATGGGGTATGTCGAGGCGCGCGGCGAAGCGTTCCACTATGTCCCGGCCAGCTATCAGATGATGTTGACCAGCGGATAAGCGCAACGCCCCTTGGCGTTTAGGATTGCCGGTGGCACTGTGGCCGCAAAACTGCGGATGGGGCCACCGGCATGCAAGATATTCTGACCATCACCCTGAACCCTGCGATCGATCTGGCGACATCGGTCGATCAGGTTGTCGCCGGGCCCAAGCTGCGCTGCGATGCGCCGCAGATCGATCCGGGCGGCGGCGGCATCAATGTCTCACGCTCGATTGCGATCCTTGGCGGGGCGTCGCGCGCCTTTGTCGTGTTGGGCGGGGCCGCCGGGCAGCAGCTGCACGACCTTCTGACCGAAGAGGGGATCGATGTCGTGGCCTTTGCGGGGCCGGGCGACACGCGGCAAAATCTGGCGGTGACGGATCGCGGAACCAGCGGGCAGTACCGGTTCGTGATGCCGGGGGCCGATTGGGACGATGCCCGGTGTACGGCTGTCTTGACCGCGATTTCGCAAGCGGCGCCGGAGGGCGGTTTTGTCGTCTTCAGCGGCAGCCTGCCGCCGGGGGTGCCTGCGGATTTTCCCGCGCGGCTGTGTGCCGCGTTGGAAGAGCGGGGCGCAAAGCTGGTGGTGGACACCTCGGGTGCGGCGCTGCGCCAGATGGCACAGCCCAATGGGCATTGCCCCCACGTTCTGCGGATGGATGGCGCCGAGGCCGAGGATCTGGCCGGTCGCCCCTTGCCCACGCGCGCAGACAGCGCCGCCTTTGCCGCCGGTCTGGTCGACGCCGGATGCGCCCATATGGTGATCGTGGCGCGGGGGGCGGACGGATCGGTTCTGGCGACCAGTGACGCCCGGTTGCACGCCTGCGCCGCCGATGTGCCGATCCAAAGCAAGGTCGGGGCGGGCGACAGTTTCGTGGGTGGCTTCACCCTTGCACTTGCCCAGGGCAGGGCGCCGGGCGACGCCCTGCAACGCGGGGCTGCCGCCGCTAGTGCGGCCGTGATGACGCCCGCAACGGGGCTGTGCACGCGCGCGGACGCCGAGCGGCTGATCGCGGAATGCCCGCTGTCCGATCTGACGGACCGGCAGGACGATCAATCGTAACAGACGACCTCGATCTCGATGCCGTCGGCCTCGTCGAAATAAAACCGCCGTCCGGGTTCGTAATCGGCGTGCATATGCGGGGTGAACCCGGCGGCTTTGACCCTGTCTTCGACCGCGTCCAGATCATCGACCACCACGCCCAGATGGTTCAGCGATCCGGGCGCTTCGTACCGGGCCGGGGCGGGGCCACTGCCGCCCTTGGAATAGACCGCGACATAGCTGTCGTCGCCGCCGACGTGATAGGTAAAACCATCATCCTTGGCCGCCCCCTGCCAGCGGATGCGCCAGCCGAACAGATCGCACAGCATCTGCGCGGTTTTTGCCGGGTCGGTGACGGTGATATTGATATGTTCCAGATAGGCCTGTGCCATTGGGAATCCTTTCCTGATTTGTGATTCCCTGCGACCCTACGACCTCAAGTAAGCTTGAGATCAAGCCGCAATTTCGCCCGGCGCAGGATCAGGGTTTCGGGACGTTGACCATGATCTCTGCGGTGAAGGGCACCGGCGCGGCGCTGTCCGCGATGGCGGGGGCCGTGGTATAGTCTTTCAGGCGCAGGAATGTTCCCGCCAGGCTGGCGGTGACCTGATTGTCGGCACTGATATCGAATGCGGTGAAGGCGACCGTTCCGGCGTCGGGCCCCGCAGCCAAAGGCGCGCTGATCCCCTGTGCGTCGAAAAACTCGGCGGTGACCCAATCGGGTTGCCCTTTGGATATCTGAAACGTCAGTTGCAGAAACGGGCTGCCGGGTTTGCCTTCGGCCCCCACGGTGTGCAGGCTGACCGAGAAACTGCGGCCCATGCCGAAATTGCTTTCCTTGGCGCGGGCCCGGTCCTTTTCGGTGTCATAGGGCACAATCAACATGTGGGTGGCGTCGCCGATATGGGCGGTGCCGGTGCCGATCACCGTATATCGCGGGTTCAGGTCCTGTGCGGTGGCACCAGCAGAAAGTCCCGCCCAAAGGCAGGCAAAAATAAAATATCGCATAAGCTGTTCCTTCAAAGAATGCAGGCAGCCTAGCAAGCGGTGAAAATCCGGACAAGATGTCCGGGTCAGGTGGTATCGCGCCAGCGGTTCACGATCGGATAGCGCCGGTCCAGCCAGAACGCGCGCGGCGTCAGGCGGGTGCCGGGGGCGGACTGAAACCGTTTGTATTCGCTGATATAGATCAGATGTTCGATCTTTTTGACCACCGCGCGGTCGAAGCCTTCGGCCACCACCTCTTCGACGCTGGCCTCGTGATCGACCAGCAGTTCCAGAATGCGGTCCAGATCCTCATAAGGGGGCAGGCTGTCTTCGTCTTTCTGATCCTCGCGCAATTCGGCCGAGGGTGGTTTGTCGATCACGCTTGGCGGGATCACCGTTCCGGCGGGACCCATCATCCAGGGCCGGTGGTTGGCATTGCGCCAGCGGCAGGTTTCAAACACCCGCATCTTGTACAGGTCCTTGATCGGGTTATAGCCGCCGTTCATATCGCCATAGATCGTGGCATAGCCCACCGCGACCTCGGATTTATTGCCGGTGGTCAACAGCATTTCGCCGAATTTGTTGGACATGGCCATCAACAACAGACCGCGCAGGCGGGACTGGATGTTTTCCTCGGTCACGTCTTCGTCGTACCCTTCGAACAGGGGCGCCAGCGTTTCGGTGATCGCCTGCCGCCCCTGCGCAATCGGAACATAGTCATATTGGCAGCCCAGCGCGCGGGCCACGGCCTCGGCATCCTGCAACGAGGTTTCGGCGGTGTATTCCGAAGGCAGCATCACGCAGCGCACGTTTTCGGGGCCCAGTGCATCGGCGGCAATGGTGGCGACAATCGCGCTGTCGACGCCGCCCGACAGCCCCAGCAGAACCTTCTTGAACCCGGTTTTGGCCACGTAATCTCGCAGGGCCTGAACCATGCAGCGATAGTCCTGTTCCCATTCATCGGGCAGGGTGGCCAGTTCGCCGGGCTCGGCCCGCCAGCCCTCGGCGGTCCGTTTGAAATCGACATGGGCGATCGCTTCGTCGAAGACCGGCATTTGCAGGGCCAGCGCGCCACCGGGGTTCAGCACGAAACTGCCGCCATCAAAGACCTGATCGTCCTGCCCGCCGACCATGTTCAGATAGACCAGCGGCAACCCGGTTTCGATCACGCGCGACACCATATGGTTCATGCGCACGTTCATCTTGTTGCGGTAATAGGGCGACCCGTTGGGCACGACCAGAAACTCGGCGCCGGTTTCGGCCAATGTCTCGGCCACGTCTTCGTGCCAGGAATCTTCGCAGACCGGCGACCCGATGCGGGTGCTGCCGACGCTATAGGGGCCGCCCAAGGGACCGGAATCATACAGGCGCACCTCGTCGAACACGGTTTCATTGGGCAGGTGATGTTTCAGGATGCGGCTGACCACGCGGCCCTTGTTCAGGATGAAATAGGCGTTGTACAGCTTGTCGCCCTCGGGCCATGGCGCACCGATCCCCAGCGCCGGGCCATCGGCGCAATCGGCGGCCAAAGCGTCGATATGGGCCAGGGCGTCCAGAACGAAGGCGGGCTTCATCACCAGATCCTGCAGATTGTACCCGGTGATGAACATTTCGGTCAGCGCGACCATGTCGGCCCCGGCGTCCTTGCCAACCTGCCACGCGTCACGCGCCATGGCGGCGTTGGCGTCCAATGCGCCAACGGTCGGGTTCAACTGTGCCAGTGTCAGGCGAAAACTGTCGGTCATCGGCGCCCCCTTGTTGGTTTTGTTTCTTAACAGACTGACCGGCAAGGGAAAGCCGATTGATGGCGAAAACCGTTGTCACCGTCCGGGTGGTCAACTAGGCTTTGACCACGATCGATCGAGCGCGAATATCTAGGGGCGACAGGGGGCTTACGTGCACAAAGCTGAAACAGGTGCCGCGCAGATACGCGCGCTATTGACGGGTTTCTTCATTGCAATGGCCGGTGTCGCCGGGGCCCAGGACGCGGGGCAGGTGATCACCAAGCAATACGATGATGGCGGCATCTATGAGGGCACGTTCAAGGACGGGGTCCAGCATGGGCGCGGCACCTATCGCCTGCCGAATGGCTATGAATATTCCGGCGAATGGGTCGAGGGCGAGATCAGGGGCACCGGGATTGCCCGTTTTCCCAACGGATCGGTCTATGAGGGTAATTTCGAACTGGGCAAACCTGCGGGTCTGGGCAAGATCACCTTTGCCGATGGCGGCACCTATGAAGGCGATTGGCTGGACGGCAAAATCAGCGGTGCAGGCATCGCGCTGTACGCCAATGGCGTGAAATACGAAGGCGAGTTTCGCAATGCGCTGCATCACGGCGTGGGCACGATGACCAATCCCAACGGATATGTCTACGAAGGCGACTGGATCGATGGCGTCAAAGAAGGGTTGGGCAAGATCACCTATCCCGATGGTGCCGTCTATGAAGGCGATATGAAAAAGGGTCAGCGGTCCGGTCAGGGCGCCCTGAGGATGACCGACGGGCTGATCTATACCGGCGCCTGGAAAGACGGGCAGATCAACGGGTTGGGCAAGCTGACACAGGCCAACGGCGATGTTTACGAAGGGCTGCTGGTCAACGGGCAACGCCATGGCGCGGGCAAGGTGACCTATGCCAATGGCGATGTTTACGAGGGCGCGTTCGAGACCGACAAACGTCAGGGCAAGGGCGTGTTTCGCGGCACCGATGGCTATGTCTATGACGGCGACTGGCTGGATGGCCGGATCGAGGGGACGGGCCGCGTGACCTATCCCGACGGGTCGGTGTATGAGGGCGCGTTCCGCGACGATCTGGCCAATGGCAAGGGCAAGATCACCTATCCCGACGGGTCCACCTATGACGGCGACTGGGCCGATGGCGTGATCGAAGGCAAGGGCAAGGCGACCTATGCCAATGGTCTGGTCTATGAGGGCGACTTCAGGAACGCCAAGAACCACGGTCAGGGTACGATGACCTACAGCGACGGCTATACCTATACCGGCGGCTGGAAAGACGGGCTGCGCGATGGCCAGGGCACCGCAACCTATGCCGATGGCACCATCTATACCGGCGGGTTTGTCGCGGGGCAGCGCGAGGGCGAGGGCGAGATTACCATGCCGGACGGGTTCAAATATCTGGGCGCGTGGCGCGCCGGGGAAATTGATGGGGCCGGTGTGGCGACCTATGCCAACGGCGATGTCTATGAGGGCACGTTCCGCGCTGGCAAACGGCAGGGCGAAGGCAAGATGCGTTATGCCACCGGCGAAGAGCAAAGCGGCACGTGGGAGAATGGCGTTCTGAGCGCCGCTCCGGAGGAGGAGACCCCGGCGCCCGCCGACGGAAACTGAAACGGCGCCGCCGTTCGGGATCGGGTCACTAAGATATCATTGGGAGGATAACATGATCACGTTGAATCGCCGCAAGGCGTTGGGATTGATGGGGGGTGCTGTCACAGCGGCCGGTCTGGCGACCCCGGCCCTGTCGCAGAACAAGAAAATCACCGTGGGCGCCCTGCGGTTCACCAGCCATTCGGGCAGCTTTGTCGCCGTCGAACGCGGCTATTTCGCGGATGCCGGTCTGGATGTGGAGCTGAAGTTCTTTCAGGCGGCGCAGCCGATGGCGGTGGCGATCGCCTCGGGCGATGTGGATTATGCGGTCACGGCAATCTCTGGCGGGCTGATTTCACTGGCCGACAAGGGCGCGATCAAGGTGATCGGCGGCGCCCTGTCCGAAGAGGCGGGCATCGACGGCCAGAAAATCCTGGCCTCGGACGCGGCGTTCAATGCGGGGCTGACCTCGCCCGCCGGTCTGGACGGCAAATCCTTCGGCATGTCGACCGCCGGATCGTCGTTCCACTATATGGGGTCCAAAGTGGCCGAAGCCGAAGGCGTCACCGTCAAGTTCAAGCCGCTGCAAAAGGTGGGCGCGATCATCGGTGCGCTGAAATCCGGCCAGATCGACGCCTGGTCGATCGTGCCTCATATCGCCAAACCGCTGGCCGGATCGGGGGCTGTGCACATCATCGGCAGCATCGCCGATTACCTGCCCGATTATCAGGTGACAACGGTCTTCACCTCGACCCAAAACGCATCGGATGAGAAAGCCATGACCGGCGATTTCCTAGCCGGGTTCAGCAAGGGCGTGGCCGATTACAACGCCGCCATGGTGGACAAGACCGGCGGTGCGGAGGACGAAACCGCGATGGTCGATCTGATCCACAAATACGTCTATACCGACCGCCCGCGCGAAAAGGCGGCACCGTCGATCATCAACGGATCGATGCGACTGAACGCGGGCGCCGCGCTGAACATGGGGTCGGTCGAGGATCAGCTGAACTGGTTCAAATCCGAAAATCTGGTGGATGCCAAGGTTACCTTGGAAACGCTGGTCGATGCCAGCTATGTCGAAACCACCTGACCCTTGCGTCTGACGGCATCGGGCGGCAAACCCGCCCGATGCAAACGGAGTAATCGCCCCATGGATATCCGACTAAGCGGCATCAGCCATTCCTATGGCGAGGTCGAGGTGATGCGCGACATCACCCTTGATGTGCCTTCGGGCCGGATCGTCTGTATCGTGGGGCCGTCGGGCTGTGGCAAATCCACCCTTCTGCGGTTCATCGGCGGGCTGGAACGGCCCGACCGGGGCGAGGTTCTACAACTGGGCGCGCCGCCGACAGGTTGCCTGAACCCGCTGACCTATGTGTTTCAGGATTTCGCCCTGCTGCCCTGGCGCAGCGTGGCGGGCAACATCGCGCTGGTGCTGGAGGATCACGGCCTGCCCCGCGCGCAAATGGATGAAATCATTCAGGATGTTCTGGCCCGCACCAAGCTGAGTGATTTTGCGCAGGCTTTGCCCAAGCAACTGTCGGGCGGCATGAAACAACGGGTCGCGATTGCCCGCGCCATGGCGGTGAACCCGGCGGTGATGCTGATGGATGAACCGCTGTCGGCGCTTGACAGCCAGACCCGCGAATTGCTGATGGACGATCTGATCGGGCTGTGGACCCGCACGCCGTTCACCGCCGTCTATGTGACCCATAACCTGGCCGAGGCGGTGCGGCTGGGCCATTCGATCGTGGTACTGTCGCGCCGCCCCGGCCAGATCCGCGAGGTCGTGCATCTGGACATGCCCCTGGCCGAACGCGGATTGGGGGACCCCGATCTGGACCGCAAACAGCAATACCTGTGGGCGTTGATGCGGGATGAGGCCCGCGCCGCCGATGCCGAGCTGATCCATGTCTGAGGCCCCGGATACCGCGCGCCGGGTCGCTTTTCGCGGCGGCGGCTTTGCCCCGACACCGCGCCGGTTCGTGGGCGCGGCGGTCTTTATCCTGTTGATCGTGCTGGCCGAGATCGGCACGCGCACCGGGGTCATCTCGCCGCTGACGCTGCCGAAACCGTCGGATGTGCTGGCGACCTTTGGCGATCTCTATCGTTCGGGCCTGTTGTGGAAACATCTTGGCCCCTCGCTCAGCCGATTGGCGGTCGGGGCCACGCTGGGGGTCAGTCTGGGCATCAGCGTCGGCATCCTGATCGGGCTGTTTTCCTATATCCGCGCAGGGCTGGTGCCGCTGGTGGCGGCGCTGTTTCCGATCCCCAAGATCGCGTTGCTGCCGCTTTTCGTGATCTGGTTCGGCATCGACGAGGGGTCGAAATACGCGCTGATCGCCTTTGGCACCTTCACGCCGACGGTGGTGGCGACCTATGGCGCGGTCGACAATGTGGACCGCACGCTGATCCGGATGGGCCAAAGCTTTGGCCTGTCGTGGGTGTCGATCGTGCGCAAGATCGTGTTGCCCGGCGCGATGCCCGGCATCCTGTCGGGCCTGCGGATCAGCCTGGCCATCGCCATCATCCTGCTGGTGGCGGCGGAAATGCTGGGCGCGGAATACGGCATCGGCGCCTATATTCTTGAGGCGGGGGCGCTGTATGATCTGGAACGACTGTTCGCAGGCGTGGTGATCCTGTCGGTGCTGGGGGTGCTGGTCAGCATGGCCATCGGCCTGATCGAACGCCGCCTGCTGGTCTGGCGGGTTTAGGGGATTTGCGCCAATTCCTGCTTTTCTTTTCCGCGCAGCCCCGTATATTTCACCGCAATGAACGGGAACGGACATATCGCCATTTGCATCGGGGACGCAGCGCGCCCCCTGTCCCCCCTTGCGCTTCTTCTGCTTAGCCGCCTCTGAGCGTGCCGGTTCGGCGCGACCGCTCAGAGGTGACTGGATGCGCCCGAACCCCATAGGCTAAGCTTTACGGAAAGACTTCAAAATGACCGATACATCCCAACAGGACCGCGTCCTGATATTCGACACAACCCTGCGCGATGGCGAACAATCCCCCGGCGCCACCATGACCCATTCTGAAAAGCTGGAAATCGCGGGCATGCTGGATGACATGGGCGTCGATATCATCGAGGCCGGGTTTCCCATCGCCTCGGAAGGCGATTTCAAGGCGGTCAGCGAGATCGCCAAACAGGCGCAGAACGCGGTGATCTGCGGGCTGTCGCGCGCCAACCTGAACGACATCAACCGCTGTTGGGAGGCCGTGAAACACGCCCGCCAGCCGCGCATTCACACGTTTATCGGCACCTCGCCCTTGCACCGGGCCATTCCCAACCTGAACAAGGATGAAATGGCCGAACTGATCGAACAGACGGTCAGCCACGCGCGCAACCTGTGCGACAACGTGCAATGGTCGCCGATGGACGCGACCCGCACCGAAGAGGATTACCTGTGCCGGGTGATCGAGATCGCAATCAAGGCAGGCGCCACCACGATCAACATCCCCGACACCGTCGGCTATACCGCCCCGCGCGAAAGCGCCGATCTGATCGCGATGCTGATCAACAAGGTGCCGGGTGCCGATACGGTGGTCTTTGCCACCCATTGCCACAACGATCTGGGCATGGCGACGGCCAATTCCCTGGCCGCGGTCGAGGCCGGCGCACGCCAGATCGAATGCACGATCAACGGTTTGGGCGAACGCGCGGGCAATACCGCATTGGAAGAGGTGGTGATGGCGCTGAAGGTGCGCAACGACATCATGCCTTATCGCACCGGCATCGACACCACCAAGATCATGAACATCAGCCGCCGCGTGGCCACGGTCAGCGGGTTTCAGGTGCAGTACAACAAGGCGATTGTCGGCAAGAACGCCTTTGCCCATGAAAGCGGCATTCATCAGGACGGCATGCTGAAAAACGCCGAAACCTTTGAAATCATGCGCCCCGAGGACGTGGGCCTGTCGGAAACCAATCTGGTGATGGGCAAGCATTCGGGCCGCGCCGCCCTGCGCGCCAAGCTGGAGGAGCTGGGGTTCACCCTGGCCGACAACCAGTTGAAGGACGTCTTCGTCCGGTTCAAGGATCTGGCCGACCGCAAGAAAGAGGTCTACGACGACGACCTGATCGCGCTGATGCGCGACAGTTCCCTGGATCATGTGCATGACCGCATTCAGGTGAAGTTCCTGCGCGTGATCTGCGGGACCGAGGCGCCGCAATCGGCCGATCTGACCCTGACCATCGACGGGGTGGATCATCAGGTCACCGCCACCGGCGACGGGCCGGTCGATGCCACCTTCAACGCGGTCAGCAAGCTGTTCCCGCACAAGGCCCGGCTGCAGCTGTATCAGGTGCATGCCGTGACCGAAGGCACCGACGCGCAGGCCACAGTGTCCGTGCGGATGGAAGAAGACGGCAAGATCGCCACCGGACAATCGGCCGACACCGATACCGTGGTGGCCAGCGCCAAGGCCTATGTCAACGCGCTGAACCGCCTGCTGGTGCGGCGTGAAAAGACAAAACCGGCGCAGGTGACTGGCATTGCGGGCTGACCACCCTAGATAGTGACCCCGCGGGGCGGCATCGTCCGCCCCGCGATGCACATCCAGCGGTTACAACACCCACTCACAGCAAGGCAGGCGACCATGGCAACCACGCAGGCAAAGTTCCTGACGGGCAACCTGTTTCGTCATATCAGCGTGATGTCGCTGACCGCGTCGATCGGGTTGATGGCGGTTTTTATCGTCGATTTCGTCGATATGGTCTTTATCTCGATGCTGGGCAAAACCGAACTGGCCGCCGCCGTGGGCTATGCCGGGGCGATCCTGTTTTTCACCACGTCGTTCGGCATCGGCATGGCGATTTCCGCAGGCGCGCTGGTGGCCCGGGCATTGGGGGCGGGTGAGGTGGAGCTGGCACGCCGCCGCGCGACCACCGCGCTGATCTACGGCGTTCTTTTCAGCGCGATCTTTGCGCTGATTGTCTGGCTGAACCTGCACCCGCTGGCCCGCCTGATGGGGGCCACGGGCGAAACGCTGGATCTGGCGGTGCACTATCTGCAGATCATCATTCCCAGCCTGCCGCTGTTGCTGATCGGGATGGTCGGCGGGGCGATCCTGCGCGCCCATGGGGCCGCACGCCGGGCGATGATGGCCACGGTCATCGGTGGGCTGGTCAACGCGGTGCTGGACCCGATCCTGATTTTCGGGCTGAACCTTGAACTGACCGGCGCCGCCCTGGCCAGCGTCTGTGCGCGGGTGGCCATCGCGGCCACGGCGCTGTTGCCGATCCTGCGCCACTATGGCGGGTTTTCCAGACCCAGCCCGGCCGAACTGTGGGCCGATTTCCCGCCGATCCTGACCGTCGCCTTCCCCGCGATCCTGACCCAGCTGGCCACCCCGCTGGGGCAGGCCTATGTCACCCGGTCGATGGCGCAATTCGGCGAAGAGGCGGTGGCGGGCATGGCCATCGTGTCGCGGATGACGCCGGTGGCCTTTGCCGTGATCTTTGCGCTGTCGGGTGCGGTGGGGCCGATCATAGGACAGAACTTTGGCGCGGGGCAGCACGACCGGGTCAAACGCGCCTATTTCGACGGGTTGCTGTTCACGCTGATCTTCGTTCTGGGCGTCACCTTGGTGTTGTTCGGGCTGCGTGGCCCGATTGCCGCGCTGTTCGAAGTAGAGGGCGTGGCCCGCGCGCTGGTGTTTCTGTTCTGCGGGCCGCTGGCTTTGGCGTTTTTCTTCAACGGTATGCTGTTCGTGTCGAACGCGGCCTTCAACAATCTGGGCTACCCGTTCTATTCCACCGCGATAAACTGGGCGCGGCATACCCTGGGGACAATTCCATTCGTGCTGTTGGGTGCGGCGTGGTTCGGGGCCGAAGGCGTGCTGATCGGGCAGGCCGCGGGCGGGGTGTTGTTCGGGCTTTTGTCGCTGTGGCTGGCGCGCGGGGTGATGGCGCGTGTCGAGGCAGGGGCCAAGGTGGCAAAACCCGGACCGTTCCAGCGGCAGGGGCGGTTGATGTCGCTATTGCACCTGCGCCGATAGCCGCGACAGTTCGGCATCGACAAATGCGGTTTCCTGCGGGCTAAGCTGCTGGTTGCGCGGATAGACCGGTTCCGCGCGATCGTCCAGAATGGGCGCGTCCCAGCCATCGGTCGTGTCAAAGAAATCGCGCGCGCCCGGTTCGCCGAATTCGCGCAGGTACCCCTGCACCACCACGTCGATATAGCTCAGCAGGATCGGGTGGCGCGTGTCGGGCGGGGCGCTGTGCCTGGCGTCCACGCTGTAGATATGCACATCCACATCGTGAGGGGCGGTATGATCCAGCGGGCCGGTGACGGGCAGGCGGTCATAGGCGCGTTCGCGGTGATCAAGCGCACCCCAGTCATGGCCGGGCACCGCCGCGATCAGCCCGTCGATCCAGCCACCCGGCGCCGGAACCGCGGTCAGATAGGCCACCGGTCGCAGGTCGGTATGCCGCCACGCGCGCCGCCAGCCGGTGACCCGCGCGGTATAGGCCCGGGCGAAATCATGGGTGGCCCGGTTGACCAGCGATCCATATCCGAAAAAGAAAGGGTCCTGCATCGGCACAGAATGCACCCAATCGGGATGAACGCAACCCCTTGCCCAACTCTGGCGCTTGCACTAATTTCGCGCCACGACGCCGGGAGAATCTGGTGTTCCCAGTGCCGAAGGAGCAACCGCCCCGGTAAACTCTCAGGCTCACGGACCTGCGTCGTGTAGAACACTCTGGAGAGAGACGCAGCCGCGTCCGCCGAAGGGATAGCGATCTCAGGCGAACAGGACAGAGGGGGCATCGGAAAGGCAGCCATTTTGGTTGTTTCATCGGTGCCGGGCAATGCCGCCCCGGCGACAGGGGGAGACCGCATGTCGGATTTGAAACGAACGGGGCTTTACGCGCTACACGTGGAACTGGGCGGCAAGATGGTGCCGTTTGCCGGTTATGAAATGCCGGTGCAGTTCCCGCTGGGCGTAATGAAGGAACATATCCATTGCCGCACGCAGGCCGGGCTGTTTGATGTCAGTCACATGGGGCAGGTCATTCTGCGGCCCCGGTCGGGCGATGTCGCGGATGCCGCGCTGGCGCTGGAGGCTTTGGTGCCTGTCGCCCTGCTGGAGCTGAAAGAGGGGCGTCAGCGTTATGCGTTTTTCACCGATGATCAGGGCGGTATTCTGGATGATCTGATGGTCGCCAATCGCGGCGATCACCTGTTTCTGGTGGTGAACGCCGCCTGCAAAGAGGCCGATATCGCCCATCTGCGCGCCCATCTGTCCGAGACCTGCGAGATCGAGGAGATCACCGACCGCGCGCTGTTGGCCTTGCAGGGCCCGGCGGCCGAAACAGCGCTTGAGGCGCTGGCGCCCGGCGTGGCGGCGATGAAATTCATGGATGTGGCGGTGATTGCTTCGGATTTCGGCGATCTGTGGGTGTCGCGGTCGGGTTATACCGGCGAAGACGGGTATGAGGTGTCGGTGACGGGTGGGCAGGCGGTTGCATTCGCCCGCGCCTTGTTGGCGGATGCGGCGGTGGAACCCATCGGGCTGGGTGCGCGCGACAGCCTGCGGCTGGAGGCGGGGCTGTGCTTGTATGGCAATGACATTGATCAGACGACCTCTCCGGTCGAGGCGGCGCTGACCTGGGGCATTCAAAAGGCGCGCCGCGCCGGTGGTGCCCGGGCGGGTGGCTTTCCCGGCGCGGATCGCATCTTGGGCGAACTTGAAAACGGCACCACACGACTGCGTATCGGTCTGCGCCCTGATGGCCGCGCGCCGATGCGCGAAGGCACCGAATTATTCGCCGATGCCAGCTCTGCCGATCCCATCGGCAAGGTTACCTCGGGCGCCTTCGGTCCGACCATCGAGGGGCCGATGTCGATGGGCTATGTCACCACGGCCCATGCCGCGGAAGGCACAACAGTTTTTGGCGAGGTGCGCGGCAAACGTCTGCCCGCCACAATCACGGCGATGCCGTTCAGACCATCCACCTACAAACGTTGAGGGACAACAGATGAAATATACCGAAGAACACGAATGGCTGCGCGTTGAGGATGACGTCGTTGTGGTGGGCATTACCGAACACGCCTCGACCCAGTTGGGCGACGTGGTGTTCGTGGAACTGCCCGAAGAGGGCACCACCGTTTCCAAGGACGACGAGGTTGTGGTGATCGAAAGCGTCAAGGCGGCCTCGGACATTCTGGCGCCTCTGGACGGCGAGATCGTCGAGGTCAACACGCCGCTGACCGACAACCCCGGGCTGGTCAACGAAGACCCCACCGGCGACGCCTGGTTCTTCAAGATGAAGGTCGAGGATCTGTCCGTGCTGGACGAGTTGATGGACGAAGCGGCCTATAACACCTTCATCGGATAAGCGGAGAAACACATGCCTTTCACCCCCACCGATTACGATCCCTATGATTTCGCCAACCGTCGCCATATCGGTCCCTCGCCCGCCGAGATGGCCGAGATGTTTCAGACCGTGGGGGTGGAAAACCTGGAACAGCTGATCGACCAGACGGTTCCGGCCAGCATTCGCCAGGCCGCACCGCTGGAATTCGGCGCGCCGATGTCCGAACGCGAGTTGATCTGGTCGCTGCGCCAGATCGCCAAGAAGAACAAGGTGTTCTCGTCGATGATCGGGCAGGGGTATTACGGCACCGTGACCCCGCCCGCGATCCAGCGCAACATTCTGGAAAACCCGGCGTGGTACACCGCCTATACCCCCTATCAGCCCGAGATCAGCCAGGGCCGGCTTGAGGCGCTGTTGAATTTCCAGACCATGATCAGCGATCTGACCGGGCTGGAAATCGCCAATGCCTCCCTGCTGGACGAAGCAACCGCCTGCGCCGAGGCGATGGCCATGGCCGAACGGGTGTCGAAATCGAAATCCAAACGGTTCTTTGTCGATGAAAACTGTCACCCGCAGAATATCGCGGTGATGCAGACCCGGGCTGAACCCCTGGGGATCGAGGTTGTGGTGGGCGACCCTGCCGATATGGATGCGTCGCAAGTGTTCGCCGCGATCTTCCAGTATCCCGGCACTTATGGGCATGTCACCGATTTCACGCCGCATATCGACGCGCTGCACGGGCAAAAGGCGCTGGGCATCGTCGTGGCCGATCCGCTGGCCCTGACCCTGCTGAAAGAACCGGGCGCGATGGGCGCCGATATCGCCGTGGGCAATACCCAGCGGTTCGGTGTGCCGATGGGCGCGGGCGGGCCGCATGCGGCCTATATGGCCTGCAAGGACGCGCATAAACGGGCGATGCCGGGCCGGATCGTGGGGGTCAGCATCGATGCCCATGGCAACCCGGCCTACCGGCTGTCGCTGCAGACCCGCGAACAGCATATCCGGCGCGAAAAGGCGACCTCGAACGTCTGTACCGCGCAGGCGCTGCTGGCGGTCATGGCCGGATTCTATGCGGTGTTCCACGGCCCCGAGGGGCTAAAAGCCATCGCGCAACGTATCCACCGCCGCACCGTGCGCTTTGCCAAGGGGCTGCAAGAGGCCGGGTTCACGGTGGAACCCGCCGTCTATTTCGACACGATCACGGTCGACGTGGGGCCGATGCAGGGCGTGATCTTTGACGCGGCACAGGCGCGCCGGATCAACCTGCGCAAGATCGGCGCCAGCAAGCTGGGCGTGTCGCTGGATGAAACCACGCGGCCCGAAACCATCGAACGTCTGTGGGAGGCGTTCGGGATCGACCGCAGGAACGATCCCGCCGATATCGAATACCGGGTGCCCGATGCGCTGCACCGCACCTCGGCCTATCTGACCCACCCGGTCTTTCACATGAACCGGGCCGAGACCGAGATGATGCGCTATATGCGCCGTCTGGCGGATCGTGATCTGGCGCTGGACCGGGCGATGATCCCGCTGGGGTCCTGCACGATGAAGCTGAACGCCGCGGTCGAAATGATGCCGATCAGCTGGTACGAGTTTTCCAACATCCACCCCTTCGCGCCCGCCGATCAGGTCGAAGGCTATGCCCAGGTGGTCGCCCATCTGAGCGAGATTTTGTGTCAGGCCACCGGCTATGACGCGATGTCGATGCAGCCCAATTCGGGCGCGCAGGGCGAATATGCGGGGCTGCTGACCATCGCCGCCTATCACAAATCGCGCGGCGACACCCATCGCGATATCTGTCTGATCCCGGTTTCGGCCCATGGCACCAACCCGGCCAGCGCGCATATGTGCGGCATGAAGGTGGTCGTGGTGAAATCGGCCGAAAACGGCGATATCGATCTGGAGGATTTCCGCGCCAAGGCCGAAGCGGCGGGCGACAATCTGGCGGCCTGCATGATCACCTATCCGTCGACCCATGGCGTGTTCGAGGAAACCGTGCGCGATGTCTGCGACATCACCCATAAATACGGCGGGCAGGTCTATCTGGACGGGGCCAACCTGAACGCGCTGGTCGGCCTTGCCAAACCGGGCGAGATCGGCAGCGACGTCAGCCACCTGAACCTGCATAAGACCTTTGCCATCCCGCATGGCGGCGGTGGTCCCGGCATGGGGCCGATCGGCGTCAAGGCGCATCTGGCACCGTTCCTGCCGGGCCATCCCGAAACCGGGGGGATCACCGGCCCGGTGTCGGCGGCGCCCTTCGGGTCGGCCTCGATCCTGTTGATTTCATACGCCTATTGTCTGGCGATGGGCGGCGCGGGGCTGACGCAGGCGACCAAAGTGGCGATCCTGAACGCCAACTATATCGCCAAGCGGCTGGAGGGCGCCTTTGACGTGCTGTTCAAGGGCCGCGCGGGCCGGGTGGCGCATGAATGCATCATCGACACGCGCCCCTTCGCCGACAGCGCCCATGTCACCGTGGACGATATCGCCAAGCGCCTGATAGACAACGGGTTTCATGCCCCCACCATGAGCTGGCCTGTGGCGGGCACTCTGATGGTGGAACCCACCGAATCCGAAACCAAGGCTGAGCTTGACCGGTTCTGTGACGCGATGCTGGCCATCCGCGCCGAAATCGCGGCGATCGAGGCAGGCGAGATGGACGCCGAAAACAACCCGCTGAAACACGCGCCGCACACGGTCAACGATCTGGTGGCCGATTGGGACCGGCCCTACAGCCGCGAACAGGGCTGTTTCCCGCCGGGATCGTTCCGGGTCGATAAATACTGGCCGCCGGTGGGCCGGGTCGACAATGTGTACGGCGACCGGCATCTGGTCTGCACCTGCCCGCCGCTGACCGACTACGCCGAAGCCGCGGAATAGAACACGCGCGTTCAGCGGCGGGGAACATCCTTGTCGCTGAACGCCACCCCGCGCAGGGCCAGCCATTCCGAAAAGCGCAGTATCTTTTCGTCAAGCGAACAGGTGCCGGGGGCGGTGTCTGTATCCCGCGCATAGTCTTCGCGCAGCTTCAACTGATCGTCGGGGGAAATATCCTGCCATGGGGTCATGGGGCTGTCTTTCAGGGTTTGGATGCTTGTATTCAGGGTAGCACAGACAAATATATTCCATAAGAAGAATGTGATCGGAGCTGTCATGAGCACAGGTTTGAAAATGGTCTGTCTGGAATGCGGTACGCCGAACCGCGTGCCTGCCGACAAACTGGGGGCGGGTCCCAAATGCGGCACCTGCGGCGGGCGCCTGGCGGATGGCAAGGTGCGTGCGCTGGATGCGGCGACCCTGCGCAAGGCGGCGAGCACCGACGATGTGCCTCTGCTGGTGGATTTCTGGGCGCCGTGGTGCGGGCCCTGCCGGATGATGGCGCCCGAGTTTGCCAAGGCCGCGCAAAATCTGGCGCCCGCTGTGCGGCTGGCCAAGATCGACACGCAGGACCATCCCAAGGCCTCGGAAACCTACGGCATTCGCGGCATCCCGGCGTTGATCCTGTTCCATAAGGGGCGCGAGGTCGCGCGGCTGGCCGGTGCACGCCCGGCGGCGGATATCGAAAGCTTCGTGCGCGGCAAGGTCCGAACCTGATCTGCGGGTATCGCGTTGAACCCCTTGGATACAGGCCGTAATCTGCTGTCAGGGACAGGCCGGACCGACCGGCGCCAAAGCGACAGGGGGAATGGTCATGTCACAGGAAGAAGACGCGCCCGAGGGCGAACTGACCTTGCGCACGCTGGCGATGCCGGCGGATGTGAATATCAACGGTGACATCTTTGGCGGCTGGGTCCTGTCGCAGATGGACATCGCGGGCGGCATCGTCGCGGGGACACGGGCGCAGGGGCGCGTGGCCACGGTGGCGGTGGACGCGATGAAATTCATCCGTCCCGTCAAGGTCGGCGATGTGCTGTGCATCTATGCCAGGGTTGAACGGGTGGGGCGCACGTCGATGGGCATCGCGATCGAGGCCTGGGTTCTGCGCAACCGCGTGGGCGAACGCGAAAAGGTGACCGAGGCGACCTTTACCTTTGTGGCGATAGACGAGGATGGCCAACCGCGCGAAGTGCCCGCCGCATAACGAATCCCGGGCAACAAAAAAGGGCGCCAGGGCGCCCTTTCTCTATCGTTTAACGAAACCGGCTTATGCCAGTGCGATGTTTGTCGCGCTTTCGCGGCCGTCACGGCCTGCTTCGATATCGAAAGTCACTTTCTGGTTGTCGGCCAGAGTACGCAGACCAGCGCGCTCCAGAGCAGTGATGTGCACGAACACATCTTTGCTGCCGCCATCGGGTGCGATAAAGCCGAAGCCTTTAGTTTCGTTGAACCATTTTACGGTGCCAGTAGCCATCCGTAGTCTCCTAAGTTTCAGTGCTGTTCGCGTAGGTGCAACAGCCCGGCTCAGTCAGATCTTGATCGAAAGACTGAAGCCGTATGAAGGAGCCAGTGGTCGATAGAGTAACGTCGCAAGGGGGACATGGGGCTTTTGGGATCGCATTGCAAGAAAAATCGTCGCATGGTCGCGCTCAGGCAAAGCTCCGCTTACGGGGTTTCGGAAACAGGCAAGGGATTGAAATGTCGGCAGATGATACATTGAACGGCGGCGGTTGCGCACTGTGCGGGGCCACCGAAAATCTGGCGATGGTGGCCGTGACCCCACGTGATGACGAAGTGTTGATTTGCCCCACCTGCGCGGATCAGATCGCAGGGGCGGAGCCCGATCCGCAGCACTGGCGCTGCCTGCAGTCGTCGATGTGGTCGACCGATCCGGCGGTGCAGGTTCTGGCCTGGCGGATGCTGACGCGGCTGCGCGCCGAAGGCTGGGCGGCGGATGCGCTGGACATGCTGTATCTGGAGCCCGAGGTGCAGGAGTGGGCCGAGGCGGGCATGGCCGGGCCGGACGTGGTGCACCGCGACAGCAACGGCGCGGTTCTGGCGCAGGGCGATACCGTGGTGTTGATCAAGGACCTGCCGGTCAAGGGCGCAGGCTTTACCGCGAAACGCGGCACGGCGGTGCGGGGCATATCGCTGGTGGCCGACAACGCGGGCCATATCGAGGGCCGCGTCGAAGGCCAGCGGATCGTGATCCTGACCGAATTCGTGAAGAAGAAATAGCGGGTTCAGGGGCGGTG
The DNA here is from genome assembly GCA_947500775.1 of uncultured Paracoccaceae bacterium. GTDB lineage: Bacteria > Pseudomonadota > Alphaproteobacteria > Rhodobacterales > Rhodobacteraceae > CANMTD01. The sequence continues at coordinate 455,827 of CANMTD010000003.1, read as the reverse complement.
CAGAAACTGTGCAGCAGGTGTACACACACTGTACATACGTTTTGTCGGGCCGTGGGGGGCTGCCGGGCGACAGATGCCGCACAGCCGAAGGCTTGACCTTTCAACATCCATGACATAGGTCCTGAATTCGCTGAGCGGGCGTTGTGTAGTGGTAAGACCTTAGCCTTCCAAGCTAATGACGCGGGTTCGATTCCCGCCGCCCGCTCCAGAAATCCTCATTCGATATATTATGCGACCCGCCCGGCGGGTGGTTGTCGTATCCTTTTGAAAAGCAAGAGGGTTCCGGGGCGCGTGGCTGTGGGCGGTCTCGTGCTGGTCATATGAGCAATGGGTCCCAGCGGTTCGGCGGGGATCAATTTTTCGCATAAGGGCCGTATGCAAAACTGCGAATGCTTGTTGTTGGCGGTGGCGCGCCGTATGACAGGGCAACTAGCGAAAGGCGGTCGGGATGGCGCAACGGAACGCGGCGGAGCAGGAACGGGAAAAATCCAGGCGCATGGGCGCGCTGCGGGGGCTGGTGCCCTATGTCGCGCCCTACCGGGTGCTGGTCGTGGCGGCCATCCTGGCGTTGATCCTGACGGCGACGGTGTCGCTGATCCTGCCTTTGGCCGTGCGCCGGGTGGTCGACGGGTTCGAGACCGAGGCCGCCAATCTGCTGGATAGCTATTTCGTTGCGGCGCTGGCGATTGCCGGGTTGTTGGCGGTGGGCACGGGCCTGCGGTATTATCTGGTGACGCGGCTGGGCGAACGGGTGGTGGCCGATATCCGCACCTCGGTCTTTGAACGGATGATCGGGATGAGCCCCGCGTTTTACGAAAAGATCATGACCGGCGAGGTGCTGAGCCGGATCACCACCGACACCACGCTGATCCTATCGGTGATCGGATCGTCGGTGTCGATCGCGCTGCGCAACATGCTGATCTTTCTGGGCGGTCTGGTTCTGATGCTGCTGACATCGGCCAAGCTGACCGGGCTGGTGCTGTTGCTGGTGCCGGCGGTGGTGGTGCCGATCATCGTTCTGGGGCGGCGGCTGCGGGCGCTGTCGCGCCAGAATCAGGATTGGATCGCGGCCTCGTCCGGCAATGCGTCCGAGGCGCTGCTGTCGGTGCAGACGATACAGGCCTTCACCCATGAGGCGCGCAGCCGGGCCAGTTTCCACGAGGTCACCGAGAAATCGTTCGATGCGGCCCGGAAACGGATCGGGACACGGGCGGTGATGACCGTGATCGTGATCTTTCTGGTGTTTTCCGGCGTGGTCGGCGTGCTGTGGATCGGCGCCCGCGATGTGCGCGCCGATGTGATGAGCGTGGGCGAGCTGGTGCAGTTCGTGATCTATTCGGTGATGGTGGCGGGCGGGGTCGGGGCCCTGTCGGAAATCTGGGGCGAATTGCAGCGCGCGGCCGGGGCGACCGAACGGCTGGTCGAATTGCTGAATGCCGATGACACGGTGAAAGATCCCGCAGATCCCGTGGCCGTGCCCGCGCCCGTGACCGGTGCCTTGACCTTCGACGATGTGACTTTTCACTATCCGACCCGCCCGGGGCACGCCGCACTGGCCGGGGTCTCGCTGAATGTGAAGCCGGGGGAAACCGTGGCGCTGGTCGGGCCGTCGGGGGCCGGGAAGTCGACCATCATCCAGTTGCTGTTGCGATTCTATGATCCCGAACAGGGGCGGATCACGCTGGACGGGGTGCCGCTGAATGCGATGCAGCGATCCGCGTTCCGCAAATCCATGTCGCTGGTGCCGCAGGACCCGGTGATCTTTGCCGCGACGGCGCGCGAAAACATCCGTTTTGGCCGCCCCGACGCCAGCGATGCCGAGGTCGAGGCCGCCGCCCGCGCCGCCGCCGCGCATGAGTTCCTGGCCAAGCTGCCCGATGGTTATGACACCTATGTCGGCGAACGCGGCGTCATGCTGTCGGGGGGGCAGAAACAGCGTATCGCCATCGCCCGCGCCATCCTGCGCGACGCGCCGGTGCTGTTGCTGGACGAGGCGACATCGGCGCTGGACGCTGAAAGCGAACGCGCGGTGCAGGCGGCGGTGGACGCCATGGCCGAAGACCGCACAACGCTGATCGTGGCGCACCGTCTGGCCACCGTGAAAAAGGCCGACCGCATCGTGGTGTTCGACGAAGGCCGGATCGTGGCCGAAGGCACCCATGACGCGCTGGTGGCCGAAGGCGGGCTATATGCCCGGCTGGCGCGGCTGCAATTCACCGATGGGGTGGAAGTTGCGGCATAATTTCCCCCTTACTTGGGGCGCGGCGGGGTATAGTTGGGGCGTGTAACGTCAACGAAAAGGATGGCAAAATGGGACTGTGGAGTTTTGTAAAAGGGTCGGGCAAGAAATTGTTCGGTGCAGCCGAGGCCGCCGAGGCGCCCGCGGAAGATACCCTGAAAAAAGAAGTCGAAGCCCTGGGGCTTGACGCAAGCGGTCTGGACATCACGGTCGATGGCGACAAGGTCAAGGTGACCGGCGATGCGGTCAGCCAGGAAATGAAGGAAAAGATCATTCTGGCCGTGGGCAACGTCGAAGGCGTGGCCGAGGTCGAGGATGAGGTGGCCGGTGGCGACCCGGTGTTCCACACCGTCGAAAAAGGCGACACCCTGTGGGCCATCGCGGCCAAGACACTGGGCAACGGCGCGCGCTACGAAGAGATTTTCGAGGCCAACAAACCGATGCTCAGCCACCCCGACAAGATTTATCCGGGCCAGGTTCTGCGCATCCCGCAGGCCTGATTTCTGAATGATTTCAGCGGGCAGGGGCGCTTTGGCGTCCCTGTTTGCGTTTTTACGTTGCGTATCGGGCCGAAGCGGCATCTTGCGGTGTGGAGGATTTATTTACATCCTCGCGCGAAGCATAAGCCCGAGAACGGGTCAGGGAGGAACGACTATGGGTAAATACGCCTCGCGCGCAGATCGCGACGCCATCGAAAACGAAATGCGTTGGGAAGAGCGTGACCTGCCCGCTACCGTCTATCAGTATCTGACCCGGACCAAGGATAAACACGGCGGCCGCAACGCGATCTCGTTTCAGATCACATCGGGCCCCAAGGACAAGGCGGTCACGCTGACGTGGTCGCAGCTTCACGGGCAGATCACGCAGGCGGCCAATATGTTCCGCGCGCTGGGCGTCGGTGAAAACGATGTCATCGCCTATGTCCTGCCCAATTGTCTGGAAACGGCGGTAACGCTGTTGGCGGGCGCGACGGCGGGCATCGTCAACCCGATCAACCCGCTGTTGGAGGCCGAACAGATCGCGGCGATCCTGCGCGAAACGAACGCCAAGGTCGTGGTGACGCTGCGCGCCTTTCCCAAGACCGACATCGCCGAAAAGGTGGCCGAGGCGGTGAAGCACGCCCCGCATGTGAATACCGTGCTGGAGGTCGATCTGCTAAGCTATCTCAGCCCGCCCAAAAGCTGGATCGTGCCGCTGATCCGCCCGAAAAACCCGGGCAACCACCACGCCGACCTGATGAATTTCAACACCGAAATGCGCAAGCACAGCGCGACCGAGCTGAGCTTTGAAGAAAGCAGCGAGGATCGCGTCGCCGCCTATTTCCACACCGGCGGCACCACCGGCATGCCCAAGGTGGCGCAGCACAAACATTCCGGCATGATCTATAACGGCTGGCTGGGCGACACGATGTTGTTCGAACCCGATCACAACATCATCTGCCCTTTGCCGCTGTTCCATGTCTTTGCCTGCCACGTGATCCTGATGGCGATGGTCGGATCGGGCGCGCATGTGGTGTTTCCGACGCCTGCGGGGTATCGCGGCGACGGGGTGTTCGACAATTTCTGGAAGCTGATCGAACGCTGGAAAATCACCTTTGTCATCACCGTGCCCACCGCGATTTCCGCGCTGATGCAGCGCCCGGTGGATGCCGATATCTCATCCCTGAAAACCGCGTTTTCGGGGTCGGCGCCTTTGCCGATCGAACTCTATAAACGGTTCGAAAGCGCCACCGGCGTGACCATCATCGAAGGCTATGGCCTGACCGAGGCGACCTGCCTTGTGTCCTGCAACCCGCCCGATGGGGCCAAGAAAAGCGGCTCGGTCGGGGTGCCGTTCCCCTATACCGACGTGCGCATCCTGCATTGCGACGGCGAGGGCAACGTCGGCAAGGAATGCGGTGTCGATGAGGTGGGCGAAATCTGCGTGTCCAACCCCGGCGTCTTCGAAGGATCGACCTATACCGAAGAGGCCAAGAACCTGGGCCTGTTCGCCGAAGGGCGGTATCTGCGCACCGGCGATCTGGGGCGCATGGATGCCGATGGCTATCTGTACATCACCGGCCGGGCCAAGGATCTGATCATCCGGGGCGGCCACAACATCGACCCCGCCGAAATCGAAGAGGCGCTGGCCGGCCACGAAAAAGTGGCCTTTGTCGGCGCGATCGGCCAGCCCGACAGTTTCGCGGGCGAATTGCCCTGCGCCTATGTCGAACTGGTCGGCGGGGCCGAGGTGACGCCGGACGAGCTGATGGACTATGCCAAGGTCCACATCCACGAACGCGCCGCGATCCCCAAACATATCGAGATCATGGGCGAATTGCCCAAAACCGCCGTGGGCAAGGTGTTCAAACCCGAACTGCGCAAACGCGCCATCACCCGCATCTACAACGACGCGCTGATGAAGGCGGGCCATGCCGCCGAGGTGGCCGAGGTGATCGACGACAAGAAGCGCGGTCTGGTGGCGCAGCTGGTCAAGACCGAAGACAGCGTGGACGAAGAGGCGGTCCTGCACCTGCTGGGCGAATTCACCCGGCCGTGGGAATGGCAGGACTAGGGATCGTCCGGGTTCCGTCACTGGGAGGATAAGCACCTTCGGACGGAACCCGCCCCGGTCTTTCCCAGTATAGGCGATCATCCTGACAAAGGGCGGCGCCGTGCTGAGTTACCTGGCGCAAAGTGATTTTGGGGCGCGAAGCGGCGGCTTGCCGCTTGGGTCACTAAGCTGGAACACTCAGAATATTCGAAACATCCAGTGCGTTCGTCGCGCCCTTGCAGAAGCGATATGCCACAAGCGGTCCGTCCTTCCCGGCAGAGTAGTCCAGACACAAAGCATTGTTGGATTGAAGAACCGGGCGGCCTGTCAGCCAGTAGTGCCCAAAGAAGACCGGTTTCGCATTGCTTGGGTAGGTTGTCCCCAGTATTTCCCCGGGTAACTTCGATTTGGGTAACTGGTCTGGGTGTGGAACAGACATGGCGATATTGCGCCAGCTTTCAGCGGCGTCGTTCCACCACTTGACGCGAACATCGCGTCGAACGTTGCCGTCCTTGTCGGTGAAGGCGTATCCGCCGGGCAGGGCTATCTCTGGCCCCTTGGTAATGGTCTCTGCAAGTGAGAATAGATTTTCGTTTTCCGCGGCCGCATCGACGAACTGATCCTCCGACAAGACCCCATTGCGCGTTAGCGTTTGAAGTTGCTTGATCATGGGGTCGGACCAGCACGCGTGCACGGCCCGAAATCCGGAAAACTCAAGGAACAATGGCAGAGATCGCATCCAGGAGATGGCCTCATCAGCTGGCGCGCTTCCAACTGGAAACTCGTTCAGGAAAGACGCATGTTGGCGGCGGTTCTTTTCAGAATGCGCCCGAAGCGGTTCGCCTGTCTCGGGATGACGGGTATGAAAATGGATGGCGTTAAGTTCGTGGTTGCCCATGATCGCATGCGCTTTTCCGCTTTCGGTCAGGTCGCGTACGGTGCGGAGCACTTGTGCGTTGTCAGGCCCACGGTCGATGAAGTCCCCCAAAAAGACGATCTGCTCATCCGGGTCTGCGCTTTTCCAACCAGCAGCTCTTTTTTGCCAGCCGAGATGTGCAAGCAGATCGCTCAGCTTGTCAGCATGGCCGTGAATGTCGGGGATGATCAGGTACTGAATAATTGGCTCTCCTGATGTTGAAAACTAGGCGGTTCGATCTGGAGTATCGGTGTTCTTTTACGCGACACGATAGCTGGTTAAAGACGCGGTGCAATGACGCGGTGGGTCCAGCTTTTGTACCGGATTTGTACAAGCAGGTGCCGCAATTGGTCCTATGCGCCCGCAATTTTCTGCAAGACGAGGCGATCTGATGCTTTGCCGGACACCATAGTAGATGATTTTTCGGGGCTTGATGGTGCTGCTGGAGAGAATTGAACTCTCGACCTCTCCCTTACCAAGGGAGTGCTCTACCTCTGAGCTACAGCAGCCCGGTGGAGCGCTGATTAGACGCAAAATGTGAGGGACGCAAGCGCAAACTCGGGGGTTTTTGCTGTGGAATGGCCGCGCCCGGGTCCGTGGTTTTCTACGCAGGCGCGCGCCCGCTCTCTGGACCGCACCGTGCCCCTGCGTTAGACACTGGACATGGATGAAAAACGCCGCAAACCCACAGGCTCCAAAGCCGAGGATCCGCGCAAAGACCGGCTGAAGGCTGCGTTGAAGGCAAACATGGCCAAGCGCAAGGCACAGGCACGTGCGCGCAAGGCGACAGACGGCGATAAATAAAGGGCAGAGCAGATGGATTCGATTATAGTCAGGGGCGGCAGCGAGCTGCACGGTGAAATCCCGATCGCAGGGGCGAAGAACGCCTGTCTGACGCTGATGCCCGCGACCTTGCTGAGCGACGAGCCGCTGACGCTGACCAATGCGCCGCGCCTGTCGGATATCCGCACCATGACCGAGTTGTTGCAATCGCTGGGGGCCGAGGTCACCAGCCTGCAAAGCGGTCAGGTGCTGGCGATGTCCAGCCACGATCTGAACAACCACACCGCCGATTACGACATCGTGCGGAAAATGCGCGCCTCGATTCTGGTGCTGGGGCCGATGCTGGCGCGGGACGGGCATGCGGTGGTGTCGTTGCCCGGCGGCTGCGCCATCGGTGCGCGGCCGGTCGATCTGCACCTGCGCGCGCTTGAGGCGCTGGGCGCCGAGCTGGAACTGAAAGACGGCTATGTGCACGCAAAGGCCCCCGGCGGGCTGAAGGGCGGCACCTTCGAATTTCCGCTGGTTTCGGTCGGGGCCACGGAAAACGCGCTGATGGCGGCGACCCTGGCCAAGGGCACCACGGTTCTGAAAAACGCCGCGCGCGAGCCCGAGATCGTGGATCTGGCGCGCTGCCTGCAGAAGATGGGTGCGCAGATCGAAGGCGAAGGCAGCGGCACGATCACCATTCAGGGGGTGGACCGGCTGCACGGCGCGACCCATCCGGTGGTGACCGACCGGATCGAACTGGGGACCTATATGCTGGCCCCGGCGATCGCGGGCGGATCGGTGGAATGTCTGGGCGGCCGGATGGAACTGGTCGCGGCCTTTGCCGAGAAACTGGATGCCGCCGGTGTCAGCGTCGAAGAAACAGACCGCGGGCTGAAGGTGACCCGCCGCAACGGGCGGGTGGATGCGGTGGATGTGGTGACCGAACCTTTCCCCGGCTTTCCGACCGATCTGCAAGCGCAGATGATGGCGCTGATGTGCACCGCCGCGGGCACCAGCGTGTTGGAAGAGAAAATCTTTGAAAACCGGTTCATGCATGCGCCCGAGCTGATGCGGATGGGCGCGCAGATCGATGTGCATGGCGGGACCGCGACCGTGACCGGGGTGGAACGCCTGAAAGGCGCGCCGGTCATGGCGACCGATCTGCGGGCCTCGGTCTCGCTGATCCTGGCCGGGCTCGCCGCCGAAGGCGAAACCGTGGTCAGCCGGGTCTATCATCTGGATCGCGGATACGAGCGGGTCGAAGAGAAACTGGGCGCCTGCGGGGCCCATATCGAACGGGTGAAAGAGACATGACCGAAGACGCGCGGTTCGAAGACGCCGGTGATCGCCCGCTGTATCTGGGGGCGGTTTCCGTGGATGATCTGGCGGTCATCTCCAGCCTGACGCAGGACGCGGTGCTGCCGGTGACGGAAATGACATGGCGTCCGGCGGACCGTACCTTTGCGGTGCTGCTGAACCGGTTCCGCTGGGAAGACGAGGATGCGGCGCGCAAGCGCGGGCGCGCGTTCGAGCGGGTGCAATCGGTGCTGTCGTTCGCCTCGGTGCAGAAGGTCGCCTCGCAGGGGGTGGACCGGTCCGACAAGGAGATGATCCTGTCGCTGCTGTCGGTGACGTTCGAACCGGGCGAGGATGGCACCGGGCGCATCCTGCTGACGCTGGCGGGCGATGGGGTGATCGCGCTGGATGTCGAATGTGTCGACGCGACCCTGCGCGATGTCACGCGCCCCTATGTGGCGCCGTCGCGGAAGGTGCCCGACCATCCCGAATGATCCGGGCGCGCCCTGCGACTTGAGGCCGGGCGCAGAGGCCGCTAAGGGAAGGGCAAGGAGTTTGACATGCCGCAGTACCTTGCCACCACCGATCCCGATTTCGAGCCGCAGTTCACCGCGCTGCTGAACGCCAAGCGCGAAGACAGCCCCGATGTGGACGACACCGTGGCCGCGATCATCGCCGATGTGCGGGCGCGGGGCGATGCGGCGGTGATCGAGCTGACGGAAAAATTCGACCGGCTGACCCTGACCCCGGACAGGATGGCGTTTTCAGCGGATGAGATTGCCACCGAATGCGCCCGCGTCGGGGCCGAGGATCGCGCCGCGCTGGAACTGGCGGCGGAACGCATCCGCGCCTATCACAGCCGCCAGATGCCGCAGGATCAAAGCTGGACGGATGAGACCGGGGCGGTGCTGGGCTGGCGCTGGACGCCGGTATCGGCGGCGGGGCTTTATGTGCCCGGCGGGCTGGCCTCTTACCCGTCATCGGTGCTGATGAACGCGATCCCAGCCAAGGTGGCGGGGGTCGGGCGGCTGGCGATCGTGGTGCCGACGCCGGACGGGGTCTGCAACCCGCTGGTCTTGCTGGCGGCACAGATCGCGGGCGTGGACGAAATTTACCGGATCGGCGGCGCGCAGGCGATTGCCGCACTGGCCTATGGCACCGACACCATCCCGCCGGTCGACAAGATCACCGGCCCCGGCAACGCCTTTGTGGCGGCGGCCAAGCGGCGGGTGTTCGGCAAGGTCGGCATCGACATGATCGCGGGCCCGTCCGAGATTCTGGTGATTGCCGACCGGAACAACGACCCCGACTGGATCGCCGTCGATCTGCTGAGCCAGGCCGAACATGACGAAAGCGCGCAGTCGATCCTGATCACCGATGATGCGGATTTTGGCCGGGCGGTGGCCGCAGCGGTCGAAACACGGCTGGAAACGCTGGAACGCCGTGCGATTGCCGGGGCAAGCTGGCGCGATTTCGGCGCGGTGATCACCGTGCGCGATCTGGACGAGGCGGCGGCCCTGTCCAACCGAATCGCCCCCGAACACCTTGAACTTTGCGTGGACGACGCCGACGCGCTGTCGGCAAAGATCACCCATGCGGGCGCGATTTTCCTGGGGCAGTGGACGCCAGAGGCGATTGGCGATTATATCGGCGGGCCGAACCACGTGTTGCCCACGGCGCGGTCGGCGCGGTTTTCGTCTGGATTGAGTGTGATGGATTTTGTGAAACGAACCACCCTGACCCGCATGACCCCCGAAGCGCTGCGCGCCATCGGGCCTGCGGCCGAACGTCTGGCCACATCGGAAAGCCTGCAGGCGCACGGCCTGTCGGTGCGCGCCCGTCTGGACCGGCTGAACGAGGCGGGGTCATGAGCACCTCGGTCCTGAGCCGTGTCGAAATCGACGACCGTGGCCTGATCGCCCCCACGCCCGAGATCGAACAGGAACGCAAGGTCGCGATCTTCGATCTGATCGAAGACAACAGTTTCGCTCTGCCGGACCGCGATGGCCGCCGCGCGCCCGACGGGCCCTATCACCTGTTTCTGGCGATCCGCGACAAGCGGCTGGTGTTCGATGTCAAAACCGAAAATGCGACGGATGTCGCCGAATTCCACCTGTCGCTTGGGCCGTTCCGGCAGGTGGTGAAGGATTATTTCCAGATCTGCGAAAGCTATTTCGACGCGGTCAAGAAACTGCCCCCCAGCCAGATCGAGGCGATCGACATGGCCCGGCGCGGCATCCACAACGAAGGGGCGCGGGTGTTGCAGGAACGTCTGGAAGGCAAGGCGGATGTCGATATCGACACCGCCCGGCGCCTGTTCACCCTTATCTGCGTTCTGCATTTCGGGGGCTAGGGCGTGACGGGAACCCTGCCTTCTTCGGTTCTTTTCTGTTGCGACCACAATGCCGTGCGGTCGCCCATGGCCGAAGGGATCATGAAGAAACTGTTCGGCCAGCAGACCTATGTGCAATCGGTCGGCGTCAAGAACGATATGGAGATCGACGGGTTTTCCATTGCGGTTTGCCGGGAAATCGGGGTCGAACTGGAACGGCACCGGTCGCGGTCGTTCGACGAGATGGAGGATTGGGGCGACGATCTGTCGGGGTTCGATCTGGTGGTGGCGCTGTCCCCGGCCAGCCAGCGCCGGGCGCTGGACCTGACCCGGTTTTATCATCTGGATGTCGAATACTGGCCGATTCTGGACCCGACCGGCATGGGCGAAACCCGCGAGGCAAAACTGGCCGCTTACCGGCTGGCCCGCGATCAGATCCGGGACCGGCTGATCGCGCGATTTGGCGACCCGGCGGGCTGAGGGCCGGGCGCCGGGGCACCGTATGGGCGACGAAAGTCACACCATGCACGATTTCCCGTGATCGGCCCTTGAAAAAGAAGCGTTTACAGAGCATTTAATGGCACGCTCGCAGCTTGGCGGGCAAAACAACTCAGGAGTGACCATGGCCAAGGAAGAAATGCTCGAATTTCCCGGCGTCGTAAAGGAACTCCTGCCGAATGCGACATTCCGGGTCGAGCTTGAGAACGGCCATGAGATCATCGCACATACGGCAGGAAAAATGCGCAAGAACCGTATCCGGGTTCTGGCAGGCGACAAGGTGCAGGTCGAAATGACCCCCTATGATCTGACCAAGGGTCGGATCAACTATCGCTTCAAGTAAGCGCTGTTTGATGAAGCTGATCCTCGGATCAGGCAGCCCGCGCCGCAAGGAATTGCTGGCGCAGATTGGCGTTGTGCCCGACGCCATCCGCCCCCCCGACATCAATGAGGACCCCGCACAGGCCGAACTGCCGCGCCCCTATTGCGCGCGCATGGCCCGTGAAAAGGCGGGTGCGGTCAGGGCCGCGCCGGACGAACTGGTCCTGTGCGCGGATACCACCGTTGCCATGGGGCGGCGGATTCTGGGCAAACCCGCAGATGCGGCCGAAGCCGGGGTGTTCCTGCGCGCCCTGTCGGGGCGGCGCCACAAGGTGATCACCGCTGTGGCGCTGCGTCTGGGCGACCGGCTGTGGGAGCGCGATGTGGTGACCACGGTGCAGATGAAACGCCTGTCGGACGCCGAATTGCAGGCCTACCTGCGGTCAGGGGATTGGCAGGGCAAGGCCGGCGGTTATGGTATTCAGGGCGCGGCGGGCGCCTTTATCCCGTGGATCAATGGCTCTTTCACCGGGGTTGTCGGTCTGCCGCTGGCGGAAACCGGGGTCTTGCTGGACGCCGCCGGATATCAGCGCCATGGAGAGGCATCATGAAGGGACGTCTGGTCATTCTGGACACATTCGGCGGCGGCCCTGCGGCCGCGCTGATGGTTGACGGGAAATTGCACGATCTGCTGATCGACGCCCCCGATGGCCCGCCCGGCCCCGGCGCCCTGTTTCGCGGGGTTGTCGACCGCCCGGTGAAAGGGCAGGGCGGCGTTTTCCTGAAACTGCCCACCGGCACCGCGTTCCTGCGGCAGGCCAAGGGGCTGGCCCCCGGGCAAAGCCTGCTGGTGCAGGTCACCGGCTATGCCGAACCGGGCAAGGCCGTGCCGGTCACGACCAAGCTGCTGTTCAAAAGCCGCTATGCCATCGTGACCCCCGGCGCGCCCGGCATCAACCTGTCGCGCAGCATCCGGGACGAAGACGAACGCAACCGCCTGCTGGAATGCGCGCATGAGGCGATGGAGGCGGCCGATCCACAGTTGGGCCTGATCCTGCGGTCCGCCTCTGCCGGGGTGGACGAAGACGCGGTGCTTGAAGATGTGATCGCGATGCGCGATCTGGCCATGGCCGTGATGGCCGAAACCACCGGCCCTGCCGAATTGTTGCTGGACGCCCCCGACGCCGCCACCCTGGCCTGGCGCGACTGGGCCGATCCCGACCCTGACGAGGTGATCGAACGGGCAGGCAGCTTTGCCGATCTGGGGGTGCTGGACGCAATCGACGCGCTGGCGGGGGCGGCACCTTTGGCCGCTGGTGCCTCGATGTATGTGGAACCGACGCGGGCGCTGGTCGCTGTCGACGTCAACACCGGCCCCGACACATCCCCCGCCGCCGGGCTGAAGGCCAATCTGGCCGCCGCCCGCGATCTGCCGCGCCAATTGCGCCTGCGCGGGCTGGGGGGGCAGATCACCGTCGATTTCGCGCCGATGTCCAAGAAAGACCGCCGACAGGTCGAACAGGTGCTGAAATCCACGTTTCGCGCCGATCCGGTGGACACCACCCTTGTCGGCTGGACCCTGCTGGGCCATTTTGAATTGCAGCGCAAACGCGAACGCCTGCCGCTGATCGAAAGCCCTGCCCGATGACCTGCCCGATGTGCGCCAAAGACACCGACCCGAAATACCGCCCGTTCTGTTCAAAACGCTGCGCCGATCTTGACCTGGGCAAATGGCTGACGGGGGCCTATGCGATCCCGGCAGACGCGCCCGAAGATCAGGAAGAGGCCGCCGAAGAGCTGGCAAAACAGATGCGCAAACCGCACTGACGATTTCTTGCAAATGCCTCTGGACAGTCCCGTGAGCCGCGTCTAGAACATCGCAACCCAAAGCGCAGTACGCTTTCCCGTGCCCGGGTAGCTCAGGGGTAGAGCAGTGGATTGAAAATCCTCGTGTCGGTGGTTCGATTCCGCCCCCGGGCACCACTTAACAAGATGATATTTATATGTTTTCTGCTCATGACTGATCCTCGTTCCGGTCAGGTTTGACGCTTTTCTGCGAAGGTTTGACACTTTCGGCTCGCCTTCGGTTCTCTTCTTCCAATGTGGCCATGGTCTCGCGGTTCTTGTCGGCAAGGTTCGCTGAGCGCGAATAGTGCCGTGCCATGGACGGTGTTTTCTGCCCCAGAAGGTCTGCGATGCGGCGTTCATCAAGGCCTGCCTCGCGCAAAGTCGTGGCCACCGTGTGCCGCAAGCCCTTGAGGGTCAGGCCTTTTTCGATAAGGCCTTCATTCTCAAGGGCGGTCTTGAAGCGGTGCCAGACGGTTGAAAAGCCGTTGTATGTCCAAGCCTCTCCGCGCGAATTGGAAAGGACGGTCTCGGCCTCGTGTTTGGGCATGCGATCAAGCGCGGCCTTCAACGTCGGACTGACCGGAATCGCGACCTCTTCGCCAGTCTTGCCGCGCACGCCCCAGATTGTGCCGTCATCGACCTGATCATTCCGCAATCTTAGGGCGTCAGACGGGTCGAGGCCGGTGTTCATCATCAGGGCAAGGGCCACGCGCACATGTGGCTTGGCCTTGCCAAGACTGTATCGCGCTCTTCGATGGTCCAGGGACGGTTGGCATATGCACGGTCGCGCGGGCGTCGCTTGGGAATGACGTCTTTGGCGAAGTTGGCGGAGATGAGCCCCTTCGGGATGTTGTAGCGAAATACCTCGCTGAGAAGCGTGCGGACCATGTTTGCCCGCCTCCAGCCAATCTTCTCGGCAGCCTTGTCGTGGATGCCCGCGATCAAGGGCGTGTCGATCACGTGGATCGGCGTATCGCGGATCGGCTCAAGGAAGTCCGCGCACTTGCGATAGTCGCGCCGGGTGGCCTCGGCGAGGTTCTGGAAGTGCTCGGTCTCAAAGTAGGACTGGATCAGGCCCCCGAGCGTTCCGGCCTTGGGAGCCTTGGCCCTCTGCGCCTCGGCAATGGCGCGGATCGTCTCACATTCGGCAAAAAACTCAGCAGAGCCAATCGGCGCGTGGTTCAGGTCAACCTTATGGCCGGTCTCGCGGTGATAGCATCGCTGCTTGCCGTGCCGGTCCTTGAAAATCTTGAACCCTTTGACCCGCACCTGTGTCATCAAAGCCGGTCCAGAATTGTGTCGCGTGTGTCGGTTACGGCCCCAGACTTCACATCATCGATCCAATGATCGAGGTCGCGGCGATCCCAAAGCAGCGTGCCTTGCTTCAACTCTACCGGGCGCACCGGGCACGCAGCCTTGAAATGCTTTACTGGCAACCCGGCATAACTCGCGGCCTCGGACTGCTTCAGCATGCGTTTGTCGATCACGCTGATGTTGAGATTTGTCGTCGCCATAACCGGACACCCCCGTCAATTCGCGGCCGAGCCCTCGGCCCCTTTGATCTTGGTCGCATCCTTCTGAAACCGCTCCCAGCCGCTCATCGTCAAGAGCTTGGTCTTGGGGGATATTTCTACAAACTCGAGCTTTCCGCTGTTCATTAACGCTCGAACTTGCGCAACGCTTAGGCCAACCATTGAACTAAGCTCTTTCGGTGATAGTAGCTTTTCGTGAGCCAAAACCCTCTCCTTTTCATAAGCTAGCGTGAATCAGGTTGATTGCGCGGCCGAGCCGTGCTCCGATAGCGAAACACAATGAAATGCGTTCATTTGTGCGTATAGCATTCAATTGAGCGTAAAGACAAGTGGATTGCATTCGCCATGGCGGAACGTGCGGAAAACTACCTAACTGCGCTTGGCGCACGCATCGCCATCGCCCGAAACGAGCAGGCGTTGTCTCAGGCAAAAATGGCCGAAGCTCTCGGCATGTCGTTGCGTGCTTACCAGAGTTACGAATTGGGAAAGCGATCGATCCCGATTGAAGCTCTGATCAAATTGCACCGCCAGTTTGACGTCGACTTGAGCTGGATTTTGCTTGGCGTCGAAGCTGTGCGGCTGAAGCACGACTTGGACAAGCTGGAAGAATTCGAAGTCGAGCTGGACAGGCACCTGTCAAAGAACGGGATAAGACTGAAAAGTGAAAAACGCGGTGCAATCTCGGCACGCTGGTACCGCTCTTTCCTCGAAGGGAAAGAGATCGCCATGGACGACGTTCATACTTGGATAGAACTACTTAGGGAGTAACTGCTATGAGAGATGTATCTGTCAGCTGGAGCCGACAACGGATGGCCGTCCTTGAGGCTACGGAAAGGCAGCTTGAAAAAGCCCTACACCCATTCTTCGTTTCATTTTCTTGGTTTTCTGCGGTCTATTTCACTGGCTTTCTGTGGATGAACTTCGGTAGTCAGCTCCCTAGGGACTTTGCGCTTCTGCAGGCACTATGCGTTTTTGCGACCGGTTTGGCCGGTCTAGCTTTGTTTGGATTGTTTTTTGCTGTTGTGGCTGGTTGCATTTCTTTGAGCGCTATGAGGCGGTTAATTGAGCAATCGTCAGCCAGTATCCCAAGAAATGGCGCATTTTGCCGGGGGCGAACGCGCCTGGACAACAGTTGTTCTTTGTAGATACAAAATGAAGATGAACTATACTTGTATTGATCTTTTTGCGGGATGTGGCGGGCTGTCGTTAGGGCTGAAGCAGGCAGGCTTTAAGCATTTGTTTGCAATCGAGGCTCACAACCACGCGTTTGCTACCTATCATCGCAACCTAGTCGATGGGAAAGACTACCGGCTGAGATGGCCAAAGTGGCTTGATCAGAGCGCTCATGATATTCTCGACGTGGTGGATCGTAAGAACGCTGAATTGAAGCAGCTTCGTGGGAAAGTTGACCTTGTAGCAGGCGGCCCGCCTTGCCAAGGCTTCAGCATGAATGGACGGCGAGACCCTTCAGATCCTCGCAGTCAGATGATCAACGCCTATTTTGATTTCGTCGATTTGGTGCGACCACGAGCCGTTCTATTAGAGAACGTCCAAGGCTTTGCTTCAATGCCTCACGAAGCACACGGTAACTATCCAAACTTTGCCAAGGCAAAGTTGAATGAGCTCGGGTACGATGCTTTCGAAACAATCGTTCCAGCTTCAGACTTTGGGGTGCCACAGCGAAGGCCAAGGTACCTCCTTATAGGTATCGAAAAAGGGTCCTTGCCGGGGGTAAACCCTGTAGAGCGGCTTAAAGTCGGCAGAAAACACTTCTTACAGAAGCTCGGCCTTAGTCTGAAGCCGACATCTACTCTTGAAGCGTTGTCTGATTTGGAGACACGAACTGGTGCTCTCATCGATGATCCAGACTTTGGATCGCGCGGGTTTAAGGCATTGGACTACAAAGCCCCAAAAACAAAGTCCGCGTATCTGCGCTTGATGAGAGATGGTTGGTCTGGCAAGCCGTCGGATATGAGGCTAGCAAGACACTCTGATCGTCTTGTGGAACGGTTTAAAGACATTTTAGAAAACTGTCCCCTTGGACAGTGCATATCCTCAGAAGATCGTGAACGTTTTGGGATCAAAAAGCGCTCGATTACCCCGTTAGACCCTGCTCAGCCTGCTCCGACCATCACGACGCTACCAGATGATCTTGTCCACTACAGCGAGCCTAGAACAATGACCGTTCGTGAGCACGCCCGGATACAGTCTTTTCCGGATTGGTTTAAGTTTTGTGGGCCGTATACGACTGGGGGGCACCGAAGGAAGTACGATTGTCCAAGGTACACTCAGGTTGGGAATGCCGTGCCGCCGCTTCTGGCAAGAGCTATTGGTGAAACCATCGCATCAATCCTTAGTGATCAAGATATCAGAAATCTGCCGGACTGCTCGCAATTGACTAAGGAAGGTGCTCCGATGGCCTGGGAAGTCGTCGATGGTCATGAAAGGCTTCCCGTTTCGATCTAGAATTAGCCAACCTTTGTCATTACGTGTTTCGAGAGCGTGGCCCAAAACGTTGCGGACTTCCAAGACGCTATCACGGTAGTTTTTTGTTGCCGCCCGAAGTGCTCTGAGATCGTCTTTTGCCTCGCCATTGGGCATGCTCGCAATGTGTTTCCGGAGCAATTCCCTAAATAGGTTGAAGGATTTCATACTGTCGGTAGCTGGATGATCAATTCGTTCGGATAGGCTGGCCTGTGCTGGAAACTTTTCAAGGTTTGCCGCTGACTGGTCGCAAACCGCTTTATCAAGGAAGCTAGTCGCAATCCCCTCCGCATCCCCGACTGCTAGCTCCAGAATAACCTTCCTGCAAATCACATCGACTTCAGCAACAACCTCCATCGCCAACCCACGCATTCCCGACAATCTGTTGAGCGTATGAGCGTAATCCTGAATCAACTCACTGGCTCGAGCGGTAAAGTTGTCTCGGTTAGCACAAAAGACACCTTCGATCCGGTCTTTCGCCATCCGGTCCCGCAGGCCCGCCTCAGTATCGCCGCTGCTGTAGAATAGAATTGGTGTCGAGCGAAACAATCGCCGTATCTCCGGGGCCAGTTCATCACCTCGCACACCTCCGGCAAGCCCGAGATCGAGAAGTACCAAGTCAAATGCGTGGTAGCTTCGCTGGCGCTCGGCCAACGACTCTATGTCAGCGCCATCCACTGAAACGGTAATTTCAAGTTCAAAACCGGCATCAGCTGCACCTCGACGTATCTCATCTTCTTCTTGTGGCGAAAAGTTATCCTCGATCCACAATAACCCGAACTGGAGCTTCACTTGGCTTTCTCCGGAATTGTAATGATGAAATCGGCTCGAACGGTGTCAGATTTCGGGTCGAACCGAATTCCCCCACCCATCTCTTCAAGAACTTGCGCTACATGAAATAGGCCAAGGCCGGTCCCGTTGTGTGTACCAGTATAGTGTTTTTCAAAAACCCGGTCTCGATCAATTCTATCAAGATCGAAACCCTGACCATCATCGCTAACCCGAAGCTCAAGCTTGCCTTTGCTTTGCGACGGCTGAGCCATAAACCAAATGTCTTGGGCCTTCGCCTTTCTGGCATTATCGACCAAATTGTCGACAACGACTGCAAGGTCAAACGGCGAAAACTCGCACTCCAGCGCATCAACTTTGGACTCAAAATGAACTCTGGGTGCTCTGCCGGTGTCTGCTAACATCACCGAAAAATACTCGTTGAGATACTCAATAATGTCGCCTTGAATATGGCTAGTTTCAAGATCAACTTTGATATTCGGGGCAAAGCGAGAAATTGTTTGAAGTCGATTATTTTCCAGACGTATATAGGAGAAATCATCCATCAAAGTGCGCAGAATTTTTCTTAAGGCACCAGCCAAGTCTTCAAAATCATCTGGGTCCATATCATCTGCGTCAGCAAGCATCTTCATCGCTTCTTGAGCACCGCTTAGTCCTCGCGTGGTGCTTGACGCAACGTGGCCGGAATAAATGTTTACCTGGTGCAAAAGTAACTGAATACGTTCTGCATCCAAGTTTTGGCTGGCCGCAAGATAACGGGATTGCTTTTCAAGTTGGACAATCCGCGCGTCTGACTGTGCTCGTTCTTCGGCAACCCGGTTCGCCTCTTTTCGAGCTTCTGCTTCGGCCTTCTCGAGTTCAGAAATTCTTGCGCGCGTCTGTTCAATACGCTTCAAAAGATCAGTGTCGCCGTCTCTTTCCGCGATGGAAATGAGGTCAGACAGTGCTTTCTCGGTGGCGGCTTCCTTCGCATCCGCTAAATCGAGAATATCTTGATCGAAATCAAGTATCTCCAACTCTTTGGTGCGGGCAAGACCTCCAACGATCTGCAGGATTCTGGCTTTAGCTGGATCGCCTTCAAGTCCTTCAGCTGTATCTCGCCCCTGATCCGCTTTGTCTTTCCAGTTCACTCCAACAACATAGCGCTCAAGGCGCTTGATCATTTTTTCGAGAATGGCTTCGAAAAGTGCTCTGCTGTTAGCATCTTCGATTAAGCCGGCATCACGGCTTGACGCTTCTCGAAACATCTTGGGAGGAGCACCAACGTCGACCCTGCCGAGTACATCTCTAGTGCCTAGGTATCTCGATGTACCCTGCTGTTTTCTTCGGTTGAGGCCGAAAGTGTCGTCTCGCTCTTCGCCGATTGGGAAAATCCGAAATCCGTTCAAAAACAGAAAAATACTCCCGAATTCGACGGAAGTGACTTTCATGCGATGTCCAAATGTAGCTTTGGCGCTCCGATTCAGATAGAAGACCTCACCAGAAACATCACATCTGTCCAATTCCGAATACGGGTTGGGTTCTGAGATTTTGTATATTCGTCGACCACGATCAACGAGCTCAGTGACAACTTTTCCCTTTTCTATTGTAACCTTGATTCTTGATGTCTTGCTGCGAAGAACATCTGCAATATCGTTGCCAATGGGGCCGTTCAAATCGTTGTCGTGTTCATCCGAACCTATGAGGTGCGTAATAACATTGACTGAATCTGTGGTCCCAAATGGATCGATTAGTTTGGCGAGATAGGCACGCAACTTCTTTAGGTTAGCTTCGTCCCAATGATGTCGTAGCCCACTGATCTCTAGAACGGTTCCGGTGCCGTTCGGTGCTGTTGCTGCACCCAAAATGGGGAAGTCAGCGTGCTCTTCTATATCTACAAGAACATTTTTGAATTCATCCTTGCTATCAAGTTCGAACTTTTCCCAATCAACCGACAGGCCAACGGCGGTAGAAGAGGTTTTTTTCGATCTGGAGAATAACTTGAGTGAGGAGCCCAGCGTATCGCATGAAAACCTACCAATACCTTTGCTGCCTGCGTAGCCGCCAACGGATTTTATCTTATCCCGGTAGTCTCCAGCATCGTCATCTTCGCTGCCGTCAGCTTTCGCTGAATAGGCTACAAACAACCACTTCTCGGTAATGTCCTCAATGTCCATCCCTTTGCCATCGTCAACAATCCGAATTGCGTCTGAATCAGGGTCTATCTCAAGTTGGATCAGGGTGGCACCTGCGTCGACTGAGTTCTTTACGAGTTCAAAAATTGCGACGAATTCATTCGTAACCAGATCGCGTCCGATAACGTCTTTTAAGTGTGTGCTAACTTTGAATGGCTTTTGAATAGTCATGGCCAAACTTCACGCATCCAGTGGGTCATGTCCATCTGTTTCTATCTCATTGCGTCGTCTGAAAACAGAGACCAAGGCACAACTTAAGCCCCTCAATGCGTCATCCCCCGGTCCATCTCGACCTCCCGCTCGTCTAGCTCTGTCTCAACCTCTCTTCGGCGGCTTTCACTAATTTCAAGCTGGTCTCGAGTTGCGTGCGCAGCTTCCCGTAGTTCGAGCCCTCGCTCAACAAGCCGTGCAACGCAGCCACTGACGCCGTTTGCGATTGAATGAGCACCGACACGCAGGCGGCCAATCCATCCATCTGGTTCT
The DNA here is from genome assembly GCA_947500775.1 of uncultured Paracoccaceae bacterium. Classification (GTDB taxonomy): domain Bacteria; phylum Pseudomonadota; class Alphaproteobacteria; order Rhodobacterales; family Rhodobacteraceae; genus CANMTD01. The sequence continues at coordinate 435,612 of CANMTD010000003.1, read as the reverse complement.
GCATCCTCGTCGTCGAGCGTTCCTCTAACCCGCTCAATTCCTGCGCTGAGACCTCGCAGGCCGTCACCAACCGCTCGACGCAGGCGAGCAAGTCGCGTTCCAAGGCTGTCAGGGGTGTCGTCATCTAATCCTCCTCGATCCGGATGCAGGTCACTGAGCTGCCGCCGAGCGTGCAGGTCCTCAGGCGCGTCTTGGCCGGATCCAGCACCAGCCATGTCCCGTCCTCCCTGTCGATCCGCGTCAGGCCCAACTCCGTCATCTCCGAGCTGGCCAGCATCAGCGTCCAAAGCAAGCTCGCGGCCATCATCAAGGCGATCCCCGCCAAGAATGTCCCCGTGATCAGCCAGGGCGAGATCGTCAGCCAGCTCTTGTTCTGCCGCAGAAAGGTGCGGGTATCGCTCTCGATTGTACGATGCGCGATGGTCGCAATTTTGCTCAAATCGGTCCTGAAGCTCTCCAATTGCGATGCCATAGAGGCGGCGTAATCCTGCCGGATCATGTCCAGTTCCGCGTTCAACTTCTCGCTCAGCCGGGTCGGCTTGCCAGTCTTCATGGAAAATTTCTCCTTTCAATCGCCAGCGCTCGCCAGTGTCAGGGTCTTGGGCGGTTAGGTAGGCCTTGCCCGCACGGGGAATGTTGAAGCCAGCATCGGTCAGGGCGTCCAGCATGCTGGCGCGATCCGTGACAAAACCGATGCTGATTTGATCTTGCAGCCACGCATGCAGCTCGTCGCGGCCTTGTGCGCGGGTCGGGGACTCGAGGGTGTCTCGGACTTCTTGGATGCGCTCCAATTCCATCGGATCGGCCCAGCCGTGGCGCTGGTTCATCACGTCGCGCAGGCTGTCGAAGGCATTCTGATATCCGGGCGGCGCGATGTTCAGGCTCCGCCCTGAGGTCAGCTCCAAGCGCGGCGTGCAGAAGTGAAGCTCAACGCGGTCTTCGTGGGTATGTCGGACCCAGAGCACATCATATTGCTCAGGGTCCAGCCCCGCGAAGGCCAACCGCTCAAACCCGTCCATGACCTCGGCCTGCTGGTTCTCGGTCGGGGCGTCAGTAGCGGCAAAACTGATCACGCCTGCGCGGTAGGTCCACTGGTGGCGGCTGGCGTCAATCAGGGCTTCGGTGCGGTCGGGATTGCCGCGCAGGACTTCGGGCAAGGGTTCCCGCATGACGGTCATCGGCTGGCCGTCTGCATCACGGATCAGGTCGCGATTGCCGTCATAGGCCAGCACCTTGTCTGCGACGAGGTAGCCGACCGGACCAGAGCCCGCACCTTTGCCGTTGGGGAAGAACTTGATCAGCATCGGCGGGACGCCTCGACGATCTGGGCAAGCTGGCGTTCGATGGTCAGCAGGCGGCGGGCAACGGTCAGTGAGTCGAGGTCAACGCGGCCAGCCAGCATCGCACGGTTTAGCCAGCGGGCGATCTGATTGAGGTTGCCGCCGATGCGCCCGACCGTCAGCACAAGCGCCGGATCGACGCGCGGGATCGGCTTGCGGCGGCGGGCCTCGGTCAGGCCAAGCGCCTCGCGCAGGAGCGTCGAGGCAGGCAATCCAGCGGCTTCAGCCTTGGCGCGCAGCTGGGCCTTCTCGGACGCGGTGCAGCGGAAGACAAAGGTCTCGGTTAGCGGCTCTTTGGCGGGGGCTTTGCCCGCGCCGGTGGGGTTCGAAGGGGAGGCTTGCCGCCCCTCGCAAGGTCCCATGTCATCGGCGCAGCCGTATGACATGGGTCGCCTTGCTGTTTGCGCTTCAGTGGGATCGGTGCGGCTCATGATCTGAGACCTGCCGCTTGGATTTGCGCCTGCGTCACCAACTCCGCAGCCAGCAACGCGTCGATCTGGCCGGGTGTGATGTGGCGGCAAAGAGGATGCTTGTCTGTGACCCAATTGGCCAAGTCAGCCAGCATTTCGGCTTCCTTGGCCTTTGCCGTTTCCCGGCCCTGAGTGATGTCCTCGACGTAGCTCCGCCAACGTCCCGAGCTAAACCAGTTGTCCGAGAAACAAACTTTCGAGCGAGTGAAGCCAGCGCTCTCGGTCGCGTAGGCCTTCACGGCCTGCAACAGGTCCTCGACCTTCGTTCCGGCATCGAGGATGTCCCTGATCCGCCCGAGACACTCTGCCTTCCCGCGCAGTCGGTCCGGCGGATAGGCCGCCAAAATCTTCTCAGCATCTTCATCCTCCGCCGCCACGCGCTCGCGCGTAGGAGGTTTATGGATGGTTTTAGGGTGGTTTGGGGGCCGTGGTGGCCCCGGTACCCCGGCCACTGTGGCCCCCGTTCCGGGTCCAGTCTGGACGGGGTCCACTGTGGCCCCCGTCTCAATCTCGGGTTCTGCGGTCAGTTCCAGGGCCTCGATCCGCCCCAGGTCGATCCGGTAAACGACCGTGAACCCGTTCTTGCATCCCCGCGCGCCTGTCTCGACCAGAATACCTTCCTTCAGGAAATCCCGGATCGTCCGTTTTACGGTCGTCTCCCCCAGCTCCGTGTGGCGCTGGATTGTTCCCTTTGAACACCAGATGCCTGAGCCATCGTCAGACGCCTTATCTGCCAGAAACATGATGATCTGCTTGCGCGTCGCACTGCCAAACTTCCGCTCGGCGCAAGCGTTCGCTACCCGCCAGCTCATTGGATTGCCTCTGGGCCAAGGTTTGACAATTCGTCGCTAAGTGTTTGATGCGCCGTCGTGGGTTTGACAGACTGGCCGGAGCTAACCAATTGAGCGCGTTCAATAAGCTTCGGTTTGAAAATCCTCGTGTCGGTGGCTCGATTCCGCCCCCGGGCACCACTTCTTCAAGTTGGAAAAATGCGGCGATATATTGTTTTGTAATGAAAACAATTCAGTGTGGCCGCCATTCAACGACCTTGGTGAAGTATTCGTTACATAACTTGCGACAGAGTGTGCTTCCTGAGCAGCGCCCTATTTGCCGATAGGGTTTCTCTTCTTCTTTGGTGCTGTCTTGGATCGCTTGTTGATCAAAATGGGTCTATGCCCTTGAAAGCTTGGATCACAGTGTCTGTTTGAACGTCAGCCCGCACCACATCAATGGGATCCTCGGTTCCGGCTTTATGCCAAGGCTACAGCCGATCATCCATGCGCGGCAGGCCATGGGACATTCAGTCGTGCAGTGAAAACAAAAAGGCGCGCCGGTCGGGCGCGCCTTGGGGGGTTTAAAGGGGCGGTAGGGCTAGGCCGCTTTTTCGGGCGCGGTGCCGAACCGGCCATAGAAGGTGTCGCCCTTGGCCGCCATGTCGCGCAGCAGGGCGGGGGTGGCGAAGCGGGGGCCGTAGGTTTCGGTCAGCGCGTCGCACAGCGCCACGGCCCGTTCGGCGCCGATGATGTCCAGCCAGCTGAGCGGCCCGCCGGACCACGGCGCAAAGCCCCAGCCCAGGATGGCGCCGACGTCGCCTTCGCGGATGTCCATCAGAACGCCTTCTTCCAGGGCGCGCACGGCCTCAAGCACCTGGGCGAACAGCAGGCGGTGCTGCACCTCGGTCACATCGGGCTGATCCGCGGCAAGCGGGTATTTTTCACCCAGACCGGACCACAACCCGGTGCGTTTGCCCTTGTCGTCATAGCCATAGAAACCGGCGTTCGATTTGCGGCCCAGGCGGCCTTCGTCGAACATCCAGAACAGCACCTCGTCCACTTCGTCGTTGGGATAGTCTGCCCCCATCGCCGCCTTGGTCGCCTTGGCGATCTTGACGCCCAGATCGACCGAGGTTTCGTCGGTCAGCTGCAGCGGACCCAGCGGCATGCCGACCAGTTTGGCGGCGTTTTCGATCAGCGCCGGGGCCACGCCTTCGCGGACCATGCGGATGCCTTCGTTGATATAGGGGATGATGCAGCGGTTGGCATAGAAGAACCGCGCATCGTTGACCACGATCGGCGTCTTGCGGATCTGGCGGACGAAATCCAGCGCCTTGGCCACCGCGCGGTCGTCGGTTTCGGCGCCCTTGATGATTTCCACCAGCAGCATCTTGTCGACCGGCGAAAAGAAATGGATGCCGATGAACTGATCCGGCCGGGCGCTGGCCTTGGCCAGTTCGCTGATCGGCAGGGTCGAGGTGTTGGTGGCGAAGATGCAGTCGGGGCCGACCACCGCTTCGACGTTGCGGGTCACTTCGGCCTTGATGGCGGGGTCTTCGAAGACCGCCTCGACGATCAGGTCACAGCCTGCCAGCGCGGCATAATCGGTTGTCGCGGTGATCAGGCCCAGCACCTGTTCCTTTTTCTCGGGCGTCGCTTTTTTGCGGGAAATCCCTTTGTCCATATAATCGGCGGTATAGGATTTGCCCTTGTCGGCGGCTTCCTGTTTCTGGTCGATCAGCACCACCTCGATCCCGGCCAGAGCCGAGACCAGCGCGATGCCCGCGCCCATCATGCCCGCGCCCATGACGCCGACCTTGGAAACCTTCTGATCCTCGATGCCTGCCGGGCGCACCGCGCCTTTTTCCAGCGCTTCCTTGTTGATGAACAGCGACCGGATCATCGCCGACGAACTGGGGTTCATCAGCACGTTGGTGAACCAGCGCGCCTCGATCTTCAGGGCGGTGTCGAAGGGCACCATCGCGCCTTCGTAAACCGCGCTGAGCAGGGCCTTGGCCGCCGGATACACCCCTTGGGTCTTGCCGTTGACCATGGCCGAGGCGCCTACGAAGGTCATGAAGCCAGCGGGGTGATAGGGCGCGCCGCCGGGCATTTTATAGCCCTTGGCGTCCCAGGGTTTGACGATATCGGCACCCTTGGCGTTCAGCACCCAGTCCTTGGCCGCCGACAGCAATTCGTCTGCCGGAACAACCTGATCCACCACACCGGCGGATTTGGCCTTTTTCGGGTCGTTCAGCTTGCCTTCCAGCAACAGCGGGCTGGCCGCCATCGCGCCCATCTTGCGGGTCAGGCGCATGGTGCCGCCCGCGCCGGGGAAGATGCCGACCATGATTTCGGGCAGGCCGATCTTGGCCTTGGGATTGTCGGCGGCGATGATGTGGTGACAGGCCAGCGGGATTTCCAACCCGATGCCAAGCGCGGTGCCGGGCAGGGCGGCGACAATCGGTTTGCCGCCTTTCAGGGTCTTGGGGTCCATGCCCGCGCGTTCGATCTTGCGCAGGATGGCATGCATGCCCATCACGCCGTCGAACAGGCCTTTGGCGGGGTTGTCGCCGGCGCTGTCCTTCATCGCGGCGATGATGTTCAGATCCATGCCCCCGGCAAAAGACCCTTCCTTGCCGCTGGTGATGATCACGCCCTTGACGGCGTCATCGGCCAGGGCGGTGTCGATATGCGCCTCGAGGTCCAGAAACCCCTGCTGGTTCATCACGTTCATGGATTTGCCAACGGTGTCCCACGTGATCGTGGCCACGCCATCGGCGTCTACGGCATATGTGAAATCAGTCATCTTTGTTCTCTCCCTGAAAGGGGCGTCCATCTTTATGGGTAAAGGCAGACCCGTCGGGGCCCTGCGTTACCATCATGTCAAGGTCGCTGTAGTAGGCGGTTTCGGTTGGTGTGCGGGTGCCGACCACCAGAAAGGCGGCGGGCGCATCGGTTCTGTTTGCCAAGTGGTGACCGTTCGGGTCCCCGGCTGGAAAGGTGGCGCAGTCGCCCGGCTGCATCTGGTGTTCGCCGTCATCGTCGATCAGCGTGCAGATGCCCTGGGTGACCATCAGGAATTCGTCCTGCTCCATGTGGTAATGGCGCAGCGACGACAGGGCGCCGGGTTCCAGCATCACCAGATTGGCGCCGAATTGCGTCAGCCCCCCGGCATCGCCCAGGGCCATCTGGCTGCGCCCGTCCATGCGCGCCGCCAGATCGCCGGGATAGCCCGACCCGGTCCGGACCGTGATGCTGGAAAGGTCAAGCTTTGGCATCAGACCCTCTCGATGATGGTGGCGGCCCCCATGCCCGAGGCGATGCACAGCGTGGCCAGACCGACCTCTTTGTCGCTGCGCTCCAGCTCGTCCAGCAGGGTGCCGATGATGATCGCACCGGTCGCGCCCAGCGGGTGGCCCATGGCGATCGACCCGCCGTTGACGTTGACCTTGTCGTGATCCACGTCAAACGCCTGCATGAACCGCAGCACGACCGAGGCGAAGGCTTCGTTCACCTCGAACAGGTCGATGTCGCCGATGGTCATGCCGTGATCTTTCAGGATCTTTTCGGTCACCGGCACCGGGCCGGTCAGCATGATGGTCGGATCGGTGCCGATCTTGGCCGTGGCCCGGATGCGCGCGCGCGGTTTCAGCCCGTGTTTCTCGCCGAACTCCTTGTTGCCGATCAGAACCGCGGCAGAGCCATCGACGATGCCCGAACTGTTGCCCGCGTGGTGGATGTGGTTGATCCGTTCCAGATGCGGGTATTTCATCAGGGCAACCTTGTCGAAGCCCGGCATCACCTCGCCCATGTCCTTGAAGCTGGCCTTCAGCGCGCCCAGCGTCTGCATGTCGGTGCCCGGACGCATGTATTCGTCATGGTCCAGAATGGGCAGCCCGTTGATGTCGCGCACGGTGATGATGGATTTGGCAAAGCGGTTGTCCTTCCAGGCCGCCTCGGCGCGGTTCTGGGATTCGACGGCCAGCGCATCGGCGTCATCGCGGGAAAACCCATATTCGGTGGCGATGATGTCGGCCGAGATACCCTGCGGCACGAAATAGGTGTTCATCGCGATCGACGGATCGACGGCAATCGCCGCCCCGTCGCTGCCCATGGCCACGCGGCCCATCATTTCGACGCCCCCGGCGATATAGGCCTCGCCCGCGCCGCCCTTGACCTGATTGGCGGCCAGATTGACCGCCTCCATGCCGCTGGCGCAGAACCGGTTGATGGCCAGACCGGGGATACTTTCGTCCAGATCCGATGCTAGAACGGCGGTGCGCGCCAGACAGCCGCCCTGTTCGCCGACCTGGGTGACATTGCCCCAGATCACATCCTCGACGGCATGCCCGTCCAGATTGTTGCGGTTCTTGACCGCATTCAGCACCTCGGCGCTCAGACGCACCGAGGTGACTTCGTGCAGGCTGCCGTCTTTGCGGCCTTTGCCGCGCGGGCTGCGCACGGCGTCATAGATATAGGCTTCGGTCATGGGGGCCTCTTCTTGTTACGCCCGGTCCGCGGGGGAGCCGGGCATCAGGTCATAGGGGTGTTTCCAACCGGGCAGGGCGGCGATGCCGTCCAGCCAGCGGTCGATGTTGGGATAATCGGAACGGTCGAACCCGAAGGGTTCGGGGTAATACAGATACCCGCAGCAGGCGAAATCGGCGATGGTAGGGGCATCCCCGACCAGCCAGTCGCGCCCTTCAAGGGCCGCGTTCAGCACCTTGTAAGCGGCCCGCAGCCGCCCCTGAAAAAAGGCGATCACATCGGGCGAGCGTTTGTTTTCGGGCAGGAAATTCATAATGAAGCGCACCGCGCCGGCCTGGCTGGACAGTTTGTGGTTGTCCCAGAACAGCCAGCGCAGAACCTCGCGCCGTTCATTGGCCGACCGGCCGCCGAACTTGCCGGTTTTGGAACTGATGTAATCCTGAATGACGCCCGACTGGCTAAGCGTCACGTCACCGTCAATCATCACCGGCACTTCGCCCATCGGGTTGATCTCGGCAAATTCGGGGGTGCGCGCCTCGCCGTTGAAAAAATCGACAAAGACCGGATCCCACTCCACTTCGGCCAGTTGCAGCGTCAGCGCCGCCTTGTAGGAATTGCCACTTTCGCCAAAGCAATACAGTTTGATCGTCATATCAGGCCGTCCTTTGTTTCGCCGAAGCGGCGATTGAGTATTTTTGCCAAAAAGAAACCGGGATCGTGAAAAGGTAACCTTCGGTTAAGGTTAATGGTGTCGAAATGAGGGTGCGGTACAGGCTGGAGAGCCGATGACCGCCCAAAGAGAAGCCGCCCCGTTCTGCCCTACAGGCCCGGGCCCGCGCAGAGCGGGGCGTGTTTTGCGCTTCTTTTTGGCAAAAATACTCATATCCGCAGCTTGCGTCCTGATCAGGGTTCATTTCTTGCGCGCCTCCAGCTCGGCGTTGAACAGCCGCAACCGGTGGGTCAGGTTGTCGGCGTCGATGACGCTGTCGAAATATTCGAACAGAAACGACAGCGCCTCCCCCTCATCCAGACCGGCCTCTTTGGAAAAACGGCGCAACCGGCGGTAACCGTCTTCGGTCATCGCAACAGGAAACCTCCGGGTCAGGCGCAGGCGTTTGGGCATTCCAATCTCCATTCAGAAAGCGGGGCCAGGATGTGGCCCCGCCCAAAGCTTAGAAGTTTGCCGCCTCCAAAGCCATGACCGTATCGGCGCCGGTTTCGATCCGGGCCAGATGCATTGCGGTCGCGGGCAGTTGACGCGCCATGTAATACCGTCCGGTCGCCAGTTTGGTGGTGTGGAACGCTTCGTCCGAGCTGCCGTTTGCCAGCGCCTCAAGCGAGGCCTTGGCCATGCGGCCCCACATCAGGCCTATGCAGACATGGCCCATCAGATGCATGAAGTCATAGGACCCCGACAGCGCGTTGTTGGGGTTCTTCATGCCGTTCTGCATGAAATACATGCCCGCGGCCTGCATGTCCTTTGAGGCTTTCTTCAGCGGTTCGATGAACTCGGCCATGCCGTCGACATCGGCGTTTTCCTTGCAGAAGGTTTTCACCATCTCGAAGAAGGCCATCACATGCTTGCCGCCGTCCTGCGCCAGTTTGCGGCCGACCAGATCCAGCGCCTGAACGCCATTGGCGCCTTCGTAGATCTGGGTGATGCGCGCATCGCGGGCAAACTGGGACATGCCCCATTCTTCGATATAGCCGTGGCCGCCATAGACCTGCTGGGCGGCCGTGGCATATTCAAAGCCCTTGTCGGTCAGGAAACCCTTGATGACCGGGGTCATCAGCGACACCAGCCCGTCGGCATCCTTGTCGCCCAGTTTATGCGAGCGATCGATCAGCGAGGCGCCCCAGAACACCAGCGCGCGGGCCGCTTCGACAAAGCTTTTCTGATCCATCAGGTTACGGCGGATGTCGGGGTGCACGATCAGCGGATCGGCGGGGCCGTCGGGGTTCTTGGCGCCGGTCACGTCGCGGCCCTGCAGCCGGTCGTTGGCATAGGCCACGGCGTTCTGATAGGCGACCTCGGCCTGGGCATAGCCCTGCAGGCCGACGCCCAGACGCGCTTCGTTCATCATGGTGAACATGGCGCGCATGCCTTTGTGTTCTTCGCCCAGCAGATAGCCGGTGGCGCCGTCATAGTTCATGACGCAGGTCGAATTGCCGTGGATGCCCATCTTTTCTTCGATCTTGCCGACGGCGACGGGGTTGCGGTCGCCAAGGCTGCCGTCTTCGTTGACCATGAATTTGGGCACGATGAACAGGCTGACGCCTTTGATACCATCGGGGCCGCCCGGAATTTTGGCCAGAACCAGATGGATGATGTTGTCGGACAGATCGTGTTCGCCCGCCGAGATAAAGATTTTCTGGCCGGTGACCTTATAGCTGCCGTCGCCCTGCGGTTCGGCCTTGGTGCGCATCAGGCCCAGATCGGTGCCGCAATGCGGTTCGGTCAGGTTCATGGTGCCGGTCCAGTCGCAGGTGACCATCTTGGGCAGGTAGGTCGCTTTTTGCGCGTCGGTACCGTGGGCGTGGATCGCGGAATAGGCGCCGTGGGTCAGACCCTGATACATGTTGAAGGCGATGTTGGCGGCGCTGAACATTTCGCCGACAGCGGTGGCCAGCACATAGGGCATGCCCTGTCCGCCATAGTCGGGATCGCAATCCAGCGCGGTCCAGCCGCCTTCCTTCATGATCTTGAAGGCCGCGTCGAACCCTGTGGGGGTGCGCACGACGCCGTTTTCCAGAACGCAGCCTTCGGTGTCGCCCACGACATTCAGCGGCTGCAGCACTTCGGAGGCGATCTTGCCGGCCTCTTCGAAGATGGCCCCGGTAAAGCTGGGGTCCAGATCGTCATAGCCGGGAACGTCGCTTTCGGTGATTTTCAGAACATCGTGCAGCACGAACTGCATGTCCTTTGTCGGGGCTGTATAGCTGGGCATCTCTCTCTCCCTAGTCGTTTGTCTGCTGTTGTCTGAGGGCGGCAAGCCGCTGCGCACCCCAGTTAAGTTGTTCTTTCAGATCGGCGATTGTTTCATCCAACTCGTCGCGCTGACGTTCCATGTCGGCAAGGCGTTCGCGGGCCATGGCATAGCTGCGGCTAAGCTGGACTTCCTGCTGATCATCGGCATCGTAAAGATCAAGAAGTTGCCGGATTTCTTCGAGGCTGAAGCCAAACCGCTTGCCGCGCAGAATCAGTTTCAGACGGGCGCGGTCGCGTTTGGTGAACAGGCGTTTCTGCCCTTCGCGTATCGGAAACAACAGTTCTTTGGATTCGTAAAACCGCAGGGTGCGCGCGGTGACATCATATGTTTCGCACATCTGCCGAATTGTCATGACGCTGTCATTCATTTGCGAACACCTCCCTGATCGCGGGTTCAAATTTCGCTGTGGCCCCGCACTGACAATATCATACAGCTAAAGTTGACGCGCACGTAAACATAACGTGACGTCACAATTCATTTGACGTCATGTCAGTACCGGGACGCTGATCTTTCTTGTCTTTTCCGTTGGTTAAACCGCCCGTTGCCCGACGGTCCCACGTGAAAAGTCACTTTTTCGCGCTGCCAACACTGTCGCGCAGGTTTTGAAGCTCTTTGATGGTGGTCGCCAGCTGATCCTGCTGTTCCCTCAAGGCATCCAGCTGCCGGTCGGCAAGCTGGGTCCATGCCTCCATCTGGGCGCTGGTGCCTTCGTGTTCATAGATTTCCAGCCATTGGCGGATTTCTTCAAGGCTGAAGCCGAATCTGCGGCCCCGCAAAATCAGGGTCATGCGCGCAATTTCGCGTGACAGGTAGAAACGGGATCTGCCTTCTTTCTCAGGCTGCAGCAGTTCTATGTATTCGTAGTAGCGCAGCGTGCGCGGCGTTACATCGAACTTGGCGCACATCTCTTTGAAGGTAAGGCGTTGATCTGGCATGGCCGTACACTTTCGTCTTTTGAACCAGACTATCGGGTTGCGGGGGGGGGTGCAAACGCCTTTGCCACTACGTCACGGTTTCAGGTCCAACCTTTTTCCGCTTGAAGGTGGTCTGAGTTGACTGAATAACTTTCGGCAAAGGGACAGGGAATGCGCATGACCGAGGATATAGCCAAGCTGGCCCAGCAGATGATCGAGGCGCTTCCCCATGCGCATGCCCTGTCGATGCGATTGGAAAAGATCGCGGACGGGGTGGCCGAAATCTCGATGCCCTATGACGAACGGCTGATCGGCGATCCGCGCACGGGGGTGATTCACGGCGGGGCGGTGTCGGCGTTGATGGATACCTGCGGCGGGGCCGCGGTCATGTGCCACCCGCAGGCGTCGGGGATCACGGCGACCATCGATCTGCGGATCGATTACATGCGGGCGGCCACACCCGGTCAGCGGATCACGGCGCGCGCCGAATGTTATCATGTGACCCGGTCTGTGGCCTTTGTGCGGGCCACCGCGATGGACGAGGATCAGGACAACCCGGTGGCGGCGGCAACCGGTGCCTTTACCGTGGAACGGACAGAGGGGGCGGCGACATGAACCGCCCCAGACCCGAGCCGGTACAGGTTGTGAAACAGCGCCGGGATGCGGCGCTGTCGGCGCTTGTGCAGGGGGTGCCCTATATCCGGTTTCTGGGGATCACGCTGGAACGCCGGGGGGATGAGCTGACTGCGGTTCTGCCGTTCGACGACAAGCTGATCGGCAATCCGATGCTGCCGGCGCTGCACGGCGGGGTGACGGCGGCCTTTCTGGAGGTGACGGCGATTCTGGAGCTCAGCTGGTCGCTGATGTGGGAGGACATGGAAAGCGGGGCATTGGACCCGGCGACCCTGACACCCGAGACATTGCCGAAGATTCCCAAGACGATTGATTTCACGGTGGATTACCTGCGCTCGGGCCTGCCGCGCGATGCCTATGCGCGGGCGCGGATCAACCGGTCGGGGCGGCGCTATGCCAGTGTTCATGTCGAGGCGTGGCAGGATAATCGCGCGCGTCTGTTCGCACAGGCGACCGGTCATTTCCTGATGCCATCGCGCAATGGCTGAGGCCGCGCCCGAACTGACCCACCGGCGGGTTCTGAACATCGCCTTGCCGATCGTTCTGTCGAATGCCACGGTGCCCATTCTTGGCGCGGTCGATACCGGCGTCGTCGGGCAGTTGGGGCAGGCGGCCCCGATTGGTGCGGTCGGGATCGGCGCGATCATCCTGACGGCGATTTACTGGGTCTTCGGGTTTCTGCGCATGGGCACCGTCGGGCTGACCAGTCAGGCCCATGGTGCTGGCGATACGGCCGAGGTGGCGGCAATGCTGTCGCGCGCCCTGTTGATTGCCTTTGCCGCCGGGTTCACCCTGATCGCGGTGCAGGTGCCGCTGTTCTGGGGGGCGTTTCAGGTGGCCCCCGCCAGCCCCGAGGTCGAGGCGCTGGCCCGCGACTATATGCAGATTCGCATCTTTTCGGCCCCTGCGGCGATTGCCCTGTACGGGATCACCGGATGGCTGATCGCGCTGGAACGCACCCGCGCGGTGTTCGTGCTGCAGCTGTGGATGAACGGGCTGAACATCGTTCTGGACCTGATCTTCGTGCTGGGGTTCGACTGGGGTGTCGAAGGGGTGGCCTTCGCCACGTTTCTGGCCGAATGGTCTGGGGCGGCGCTGGGCCTGTGGATGTGCCGCGACGCGTTTCGGGGGGCCGCATGGCGCGACCGCCCGCGGGTGTTCAATGCGGCGCGTCTGACCCGGATGGCCAAGGTCAACAGCGATATCCTGATCCGGTCGGTGCTGTTGGAGGCGATTTTCGTTTCCTTCATGTTCTTCGGGTCGGGTTTTGGCGATGTGCCGCTGGCGGCCAATCAGATATTGCTGCAATTCCTGTTCATCACCGCCTATGCGCTGGACGGTTTCGCCTTTGCCGCCGAAACGCTGGTGGGGCAGGCGATGGGCGCGCGGGCGCGGGACAGGCTGCGGCGCAGCGCGCAGCTGACCGGGATGTGGTCGTTGATCTGCGTGGGCGTGCTGTCGGTGGCCTTTGCCCTGTTCGGCACCACGATCATCGACGTGATGACCACCGCGCCCGAGGTCCGGGCCGAGGCGCGGGGCTATCTGATCTATATGGTTCTGGCGCCGCTTCTGGGGGTGGCCGCGTGGATGTTCGACGGGATATTCATCGGGGCGACGCGGTCGGTGGACATGCGCAATTCGATGGTGGTGACATTCGTGCTGTACTGCATCTCGATTGCGGTGCTGATCCCGGCGTTTGACAATCACGGGCTGTGGCTGGCGCTGCTGATCTCATTCGTTGCGCGCGGGGTTCTTCTGGGCCTGCGGTACCCGGCGCTGGAGGCCGAGGCCGACAGCCCTGCGCACGGCTAGCCGGGTTTGACCAGATTGAGCGCCTGACGGCGCACGCTTTTGTTGGGGGCACTGCGTGTCCGTGGACCCGGCGGCAAGGTGGTGCTGCCGTTCAGAGGATATCCAGAACGGCGGCGGGCGGGCGTCCGATGGCGGCCTTGTCGCCTTTGAAAACGATGGGGCGTTCGATCAGGGCCGGATGGGCGGCCATGGCCGCGATCAGTTTATCGTTGTCCATATCCGGGGTCAGCCCAAGGTCGGAAAACCGGGCGTCCTTGGTGCGCATCATCGCGGCGGCATTCACCTGCAACGCGGTCAGGGCGGCGGTGATTTCATCCGCTGTCGGTGGGTCGTCCAGATAGCGGCGCACCTGCGGGGTCACGCCGTTTTCCTGCAGCAGGGCCAGCGTTTCGCGGGATTTCGAACAGCGGGGATTGTGCCAGATGATGACGTCGCTCATAGCCAGTCTCCTGTTCCGGTGCCGACCGCGTCGGCCACATTGGAAAAGCCGTCCCGCGCCAGCAGATCGTCCAGCCCATGCGCGATCCGGGGCACCAGCGACATGCCCTGATAGACCATCGCCGAATACAGTTGTACGGCGCTGGCCCCGGCGCGGATCTTGGCATAGGCCTGTTCGGGTGATCCGATGCCGCCCACGCCGATCAGCGGCAGGGTGCCGCCGGTCAGTCGCGACAGTTGCGCCAGCACGCGGGTGGATTTTTCAAACAGCGGTGCGCCGGACAGGCCCCCCGCCTGATCCCGGTCGGCGCTGGTTAGCCCGTCGCGGGACAGGGTGGTGTTGGTGGCGATGATCGCGGCCACGCCGCTGGCTGTCGCGACCTCGGCAATCTCGGCCAGTTCATCCCCGTTCAGATCGGGGGCGATTTTCAGAAAGACCGGGATGGGTCTGGCCAGCGCATCCCGCGCCGCCATCACCCCCGACAACAGTGCGCTCAGCGCCGCGCGCCCCTGCAGGTCGCGCAGCCGTTCGGTGTTGGGGGAGGAAACGTTGACGGTCGCGAAATCCAGATGGGCGCCGCAATGGGTCAGGACGCGGGCAAAATCACCAGCGCGGTCCGCGCTGTCCTTGTTGGCGCCAAGGTTCAGGCCGATCACGGCGTCGGCGGGGCGGCGGGCCAGCCGTTCGCCGATGGCCTGCATCCCCTGATTGTTGAACCCGAAACGGTTGATCACCGCGCGGTCCTGCGTCAGCCGGAACAGGCGCGGGCGCGGGTTGCCCGGTTGCGGGCGGGGGGTGGCGGCGCCGACCTCGATAAACCCGAACCCGGCGCGCGACAGGGGGGCCAGAGCCTCGGCGTTCTTGTCGTACCCGGCGGCCAGTCCGACCGGATTGGGCAGCGACAGACCGGCCAGCGCAGTGGCCAGACGCGGGCTGGTGACGGGGCCGGGCAGGGGCGCCAGCCCCATGTTCAGGGCGCGGATCGACAGGCCATGCGCGCGTTCGGGATCGAACCGGTGCAGCAGGCACAGGCCCAGCCGTTCGGCCATGCTCATACAACACCTTCGGGAAAGATGTGACCAGTGGCGCCCAGCGGCAGGGATTTGTCCCAGATAACCTCGTCCAGCCGCAGCGCGCGATAGAGATGCGGAAACAGCGCGCCCCCGCGCGAGGGTTCCCATTTCAACGCATCGCCCATCGCATCGGGCTGAAAGGCCACCAGCACCAGATCGCTTTCGGTGTTGAAGTGCTTGGCCGCGGTTTCGGTCACCTGTTTGGCGGTCGAAAAATGGATAAAGCCATCGGCCAGATCCACGGGCGCGCCATCGGTGGTGCCGGCGGCGCGGAACGCATCCCATTCGGGGCGGCGGAAAATCTTGTAAATCAGCATGGGGTGGTGATGCCTTGCATCCTGTGCCGGGTCAATCCCGTTGCGCGCCCTGGGTCACATCCAACGCGCCAAGCGCATTTGAATCTGGGGAATGATGACCCAGACCATCGACACCACGATGATCGGCACGGTCACCAGATTGCGTTCCCAGATCGGCAGATGCCCGACCAGCGGCCCGATCAGATAGGAGATCAGCGTCACCAGGGGGTAGACCCCCAGAAAGACAAATATAGCAAAGCGCAGGCGCGAGGGTTTACGGGCGGGGGTGGACATGGCAATCTCCATCGATACGGGGCGTTCCGTTTATATGAACGATCCGTTCCGTTGTGGCAAGAGGAGAAACCGTGTCGTCGCCTGAAAATATGCGTGTGTCCATCGGCGCGCGCCGGAACCCCGAAACCGAAGCCGCCGTTCTGGATGCCGCCGAAGCGATCCTGGCCGAAAAAGGGTTTCACGCCCTGACGATGGAGGCCGTGGCCAAACGCGCCCGGGCGGGCAAGGCGACGCTGTACCGGTGGTGGCCATCGCGGGGGCGGTTGATTCTGGCGGTCTATAAACGGCGCAAGGGCGATTTCCGGCATCCCGACACCGGCAGCCTGCACTCCGACCTGTCGCATCTGTTTGCCGCGCTGTTCGCATTCTGGTCGACGCCCGAAGGGGATTTGTTCCGCCTTCTGATTGCTGCCGCCCAGATCGAAGAGGACGTCGCGCAGGCCCTTGCCGGATACCGCGACGAACGCCGGGAGGGGATCAGGATGATGATCGAGCGGGCGAAAACCCGTAACGAGGTGCAGCCTGATCTGAACATCGACACGGCTGCCGACATCATCATGGGGGTGGCCTGGATGCACCTGATCACCCGCAATCTGGATGCGGATTGCGATCTGATGGCGCGCACCATCTGTCAAAACTGGACGTGCAAGGCGCCGTGTTGACCCTGGGGAATGCGGCTTTCCCGCCTTGAAAACAGTCAGTTGTGGGGGAATTTCGCGTGTATGTCGTTTCTGTGACAGTCGCCCTTTGACTCCCCCGTGCGGGGGGGCCAATCTATGGTCAGAAATCAACGGGAGAGTTCCATGTCTATTCGCTTTCTTTCAACAACGGCGCTTGCCTTGGCGGTATCCGCAGGGGCGGCATCGGCGGATTATTCGCTGACCATTCTGCATACCAACGATTTTCACGCCCGGTTCGAGCCCATCTCGAAATACGACAGTGGCTGTTCGGCCGAAGACAACACCGAAGGCAAATGTTTCGGTGGGTCGGCCCGTCTGGTAACCGCGCTGGAGGCGGCGCGCGCCCGCACCAACAACTCCATCCTTGTGGATGGCGGGGATCAGTTTCAGGGCACGCTGTTTTACACCTATTACAAGGGTAAACTGGCCGCCGAGATGATGAACAAGATGGGCTATGACGCGATGACCGTGGGCAACCACGAATTCGACGATGGCCCTGAGGTGCTGAGCGGGTTCATGGATGCGGTGAATTTCCCGGTGCTGATGTCCAACGCGGATGTGTCGGGCGAAGCGCAACTGGCGGGCAAGCTGGCGAAATCCACCGTGATCGAACGCGGCGGCGAAAAGCTGGGCCTGATCGGCCTGACGCCGCAGGACACCGATGAACTGGCCAGCCCGGGGCCGAATGTGATCTTCACCGATCCGGTGGGTGCGGTGCAGGGCGAGGTCGACAAGCTGACCGAAATGGGCGTGAACAAGATCATCGTGCTGTCCCATTCGGGTTACGGCGTGGATCAGCGCGTCGCGGCAGAAACCACCGGCGTTGACGTGATCGTCGGCGGCCATACCAACACCTATCTCAGCAACACATCCGACCGCGCGCAGGGGCCGTACCCCACCATGGTCGGCGACACCGCTATCGTGCAGGCCTATGCCTATGGTAAATTCCTGGGCGAGCTGAACGTGACCTTCGACGATGCGGGTGTGCTGACCGAGGCCGTGGGCGAACCGATCATCATGGATGCCGCAGTGACCGAAGACGACGTCACCAAGGCGCGCATCGCCGAGGCCGCCGCCCCGCTGGAGGAAATCCGCCAGAAGGTCGTGGCCCAGACAGAGGTCGCCATCGGTGGCGAACGTGCCGTATGCCGGGCCGAGGAATGCAGCATGGGCAACCTGATTGCCGACGCCATGCTGGACCGGGTCAAGGATCAGGGGATCGAGATCGCCATTCAGAACGGCGGCGGTATCCGCGCCTCGATCGATGCGGGTCCGGTGACCATGGGCGAGGTGCTGACCGTGCTGCCGTTCCAGAACACGCTGTCGACCTTTCAGGTGACGGGTGCCGTGATCGTCGAGGCATTGGAAAACGGTGTCAGCCAGATCGAGGAAGGCGCCGGTCGTTTCCCGCAGGTCGCGGGCATGAGCTTTGCCTTTGATGCGGCGCAACCGGCCGGGTCGCGCATCAGCGACGTGATGGTGGGCGGCGCACCGATCGATCTGGAAAAGCTGTATGGCGTGGTGTCCAACAACTATGTCCGCAACGGCGGGGATGGGTACAAGATGTTCCGCGATGCGCAGAACGCCTATGACTTCGGCCCGGATCTGGCCGATGTGACCGCCGAATTCCTGGCGGCCAAAGGCCCGTATCAGCCCTATCTGGACGGGCGCATCGTCAAGAAGTGATGCCAGAATGAAAACGGTCCGGGCAGCATTGCCCGGACCGACCGGCCAAAGGGATGTCGCATCCTGGAAGTTTACGCTTTGCGACGGCGCCCGATGACCATCACCCCCACCAATCCAGCCAGTAACAACGGGAAGGCGGCCGGAATCGGTACCGGGGCGGGGTGTGACAGGGTGAATATCAGCTCGGGGTTGGCATAGCCTGCGTTCAGCCCTTCGTCGGCGCGGATCAGCCCGATGCCCGGGGCGTAATATTTGAATTCGCGCGCCTCGGGGTCCAGCGAGGTGCTTTCGAATGAGATCAGCACGTCGCTGAAAACGCCCAGCCCGTCGATGGTGACGGTCTGTCCGACCGCCCAGATCAGCGCCTCGTCCAGCGCATCGTTGGCGGCGGCGAATTCCTGAAAATAGGACAGCCCCTGGGTCGGGACGGCGGGCATGATCCAGCCGGGCAGGGCGCCGTCGATGCCCGCGATCCAGGACGAGGCATCGTTGGTTTCGATCAGGTTCCCATCGTCGTCATAGATGAAATTCGTCACATCCTCGCCCATGTACCAGACGTTGCCGATACTGTCGGTGGCATAGTAATCGGTTGTCTCCTCGACCAGCAGGTCACCTTCATAGGCCTTGTCCAGAACGGCGGTGGTCTGCACGCCAAGGATGGTTCTGCCGGGGCCGATGTTGGTCAGTTCGCTGCGTTCCGAATAGGGGCCGTCGGCGTTGACACCCCTGGCCGCAAGGATGGTCTTTGTGCCTTCGGTCAGCGGGAAATAGGGGTTGATGGCAGTGGTGGCGGGAAACAGGGCGGTGGTGAAATCCGGCAGGACCGGCGCCGCCCCGGCCGTGGAAACCAGACAGGCAAGGGCTGCGGAAAGGCCAAGGGGTCTGAACATGACGGTGTCTCCGTTTTCGTGTGGATGGCTCTGTCTGAACGAAAGCGGGAAATGCCCGGTCCGGCCATCCGACCGGTGTCGTATCGCGGAATTCTGCCGATCGCCCGATGCGGTATCGAACGGATGTGGGATGGATTTGCGGCCGGGTGCCATCCTATGATCGGTCTATTGTTGATCCTGCGGAGAAACACAGATGTCCGGACTTAAATACGCTGGCCGATGGGGCCTGCTGGCCGTGCCCGCCCTGTCCGCCGTTCTGGTCGGGATGGACCGGCTGGTCGATCCGGGGCCGATCGGGAATGCCGAACTGGCGCTGGATTTTTTCGAATCGGCCCTGTTGGTGGGCGTGATGATGGCCAGCGCGCTGGTGGTCCTGCGGATGACCGATCTGGAGCGCAACACCGCAGGCATGCACGCCGATCTGGAACGCGCCAGACGCGACGGCGAAAGCTGGCGCAGGCAAAGCCGCCGGCTGGTGTCCAGCCTGACGGATGCGATCAGCCAGCAGTTCGACGCCTGGGGCCTGACCCCGGCCGAGGCCGATATCGCCGGGCTGATGCTGAAGGGGATGTCGCTGAAGGAAATCGCGGCCCTGCGCAAAACCTCAGAGGCAACGATCCGTCAGCAGGCGCAGGGCATTTACCGCAAATCGGCGCTGTCGAACCGGGCCGAGCTGTCGGCCTATTTCCTGGAGGACCTTTTCGGGGTCGCCGAAGAGGCGTTGCCACATGTGGCATTGGCCGAAAAGGTCCACCAGTCGTTGAACTGAACGGGGCTAGATGCAGGCCTCGAACAGGGCTTTGGTGTTTTCCGGCGTCATTTCGACCGGGTTGCCGCCGGTGCTGGGGTCGTTCAGCGCCATGACGGTCATTTCGTCGATCCGGTCGGTGCCGACGCCCAAATCGCGCAGCTTGTCGGGCACGCCCAGATCGGCGCGCAACTGCAGGACATAGTCATAGAACCCGTCGAACCCGCCGCTGATGCCAAGGTAATTGGCGGCATCGGCGATACGGGTTTCGATCATAGGCCGGTTCATCCTGAGCACCGGGGGAATGACGACCGCGTTGGTCATGCCGTGGTGGGTGTTGTAAACCGCGCCCACCGGATGCGACAGCGCGTGCACCGCGCCCAGACCCTTTTGAAATGCGGTGGCGCCCATGGCGGCGGCGGCCATCATCTGGGCGCGGGCCTCGATATCGGTGCCGTCGGCATAGGCGCGGGGCAGGTAGTCCTTGACCAGCCGCATGCCTTCCAGCGCGATGCCCTGGCTCATCGGATGAAAATGGGGCGAGCAGAAAGCCTCTAGACAATGGGCAAAGGCATCCATGCCGGTGCCTGCGGTGATCATCTGCGGCATGCCGACGGTCAGTTCGGGATCGCAGATCACGATCGAGGGCAGCACCTTGGGGTGAAAGATGATCTTTTTCACATGGGTCTGGCTGTTGGTGATGACGCTGGCGCGCCCGACCTCGGATCCGGTGCCGGCGGTGGTGGGCACGGCGATGATCGGGGCGATGGCATCCGCATCGGCGCGGGTCCACCAGTCGTCCACATCTTCGAAATCCCAGACCGGGCGGGTCTGACCGGCCATGAAGGCGACCATCTTGCCCAGATCAAGGCCCGAGCCGCCGCCAAAGGCAATCACCCCGTCATGGCCCCCGGCGCGATAGACATCGACACCGGCCTGCATGTTGATCTCATTCGGGTTGGGATCGACGTCGGCGAACATCGCGCGGCCCAGACCGGCGGCCTCCAGCAGGTCCAGCGTGGCCTGGGTGATCGGCAGACCGGCCAGCCCGCGGTCGGTCACCAGTAGAGGTTTGGTGATGCCGGTGGCGGCACAGGCATCGGCGATTTCGGAAATGCGCCCGGCGCCGAAGCGGATGGCGGTGGGGTACGACCAGTTGGCAGTCAGGGTCATGGCTCAGGCTTTCTTGAGGTGATAGGATTTCGGGCGGGTCAGGTTGTGGAATCCGATGACAGACAGGCCGCCGCCGCGCCCGGTGTCCTTGCAGCCGGTCCAGCACAGCGCCGGGTCCAGATAATCGCAGCGGTTCATGAAGACGGTGCCGGTGTCGATCTGATCGGCGATCCGTTCGGCACGATCCATGTCGCCGGTCCAAAGAGAGGCGGTCAGGCCGAAATCGCTGTCGTTCATCAGGGCAATCGCCTCGGCGTCGTCCTTGACCTTCATGATACCGACCACCGGGCCAAAGCTTTCGTCGCGCATCACCCGCATCGAATGATCCACATCGACCAGAATCTGCGGCATCAGATAGGCGCCGCCATCCTGCGGGAACAGCGCGGGATCGATCAGCGCGCGCGCGCCTGCGGCCACGGCCTCGGCGGTCTGGGCGCGGACCACATCTGCGAAACGGACATGGGCCATCGGGCCCAGCGTGGTATCGGGGTCCAGCGGATTGCCCAGCTTATAGGCGCTGACAATCGCCACGGCCTTTTCGACAAAGGCGTCATACAGCGATTCTGCCACGTAAATCCGTTCGATCCCGCAACAGCATTGGCCCGAGTTGAACATCGCCCCGTCGATCAGCGTGTCGACGGCGGCGTCCAGATCGGCGTCGTCCATGACGTACCCGGGGTCCTTGCCGCCCAGTTCCAGCCCGATGCCGGTAAAGGTGCCTGCCGCGGCGCGTTCCATCGCGCGGCCCCCGCCGACCGAGCCGGTGAAATTGACGAAGCCAAAGGATTTCGCGGCAATCAGCGCCGAGGTGGTGTCATGATCCAGAAAGACGTTCTGGAACACATCCGCCGGGATACCGACGGCGTGGAACGCCTCGGCCATGCGTTCGCCCACCAGCAGGGTCTGGGTCGCGTGTTTCAGCATCACCGCATTGCCCGCGATCAGCGCGGGCGCCACGGTGTTGATCGCGGTCATATAGGGATAGTTCCACGGCGCCACGACCAGAACCACGCCATGCGGCACCCGTTTGATATAGCGTTTGAACGCGGCATCATCGCTGATTTCGATGTCGGCCAGCGCCTCGGGCGCGATATCGGCCATGTAAGAGGCGCGTTCGTTGAACCCGCCGAATTCACCGCCATAGCGCACCGGGCGGCCCATCTGATGGGCCAGTTCGGGCACGATATCGTCGTTCATCTGGCCCACGCGTTCGACGCCCGCGCGCACCAGCGCGATGCGTTCGGACAGGGGCCGCGCGGCCCAGTCTTTCTGGGCGCTGGCGGCACGGGCCGCGGCCTCGGTCGCCTGTTCCGGGCTAAGCACCGGGCGTTCGGCGAAAACCGATCCGTCGATCGGCGAGATACATTTCAGGGTCTTGGTCATGGGTCAGGCTTTCTCAAATCCGCGGGCGATTTCATAATCGGTCACGGTGCTGTCAAACTCTTCGACTTCCCATTCGGCGGCGCGCGCGTAATGGTCGATCACATCTTCGCCAAAGGCCGCGCGCAGCATCGCGGACCCGCGCAGCGTTTCGGTCGCGTCGCGCAGGGTCTGCGGGATTTCGGCGGCGTTGCGGGTTTCATAGACATCGCCCGAGGTGGGCGGCGCCAGTTCCAGCGCCTCTTGGATACCCGCGATGCCTGCGGCGATCTGGGCGGCCAGCGCCAGATAGGGGTTCAGATCCGACCCGCCGATCCGGCATTCCACGCGCACGGCCTTGGTGCCCGCCCCGCACAGGCGGAATCCGGCGGTGCGATTGTCCACCGACCAGACGGTCTTGGTGGGCGCGAAGGACCCTTTCTGGAACCGTTTGTAGCTGTTGATATAGGGCGCCAGGAAATAGGTGTAATCGGGTGCGTATTTGATCAGCCCGGCCATGTAGTGGCGCATCAGATCGGACATGCCCAGATCATCTGAGCTATCCTGAAAGACATTATCGCCGTCGGCGGTCCACAGCGACTGATGCACATGCGACGAACTGCCGACGCGGTCCTTGTGCCATTTCGGCAGGAAGGTCGCGGAATGGCCCTGTTGCCAGGCAATTTCCTTGGTGGCGTGTTTGGCGATGCTGTGAAAATCGGCGCAGTCCAGCGCCGGGCCATAGCGGATGTTCAGCTCTTCCTGCCCGGCTTCGGCCTCGCCCTTGGAATTCTCGACCGGGATGCCGGCGGCGTAAAGGTGATTGCGCAGCGGGCGCATCACCGATTCTTCCTTGGTGGTTTGCAGGATGTGGTAATCTTCGTTGTAGCCGCTGATCGGGGTCATGTCGCGATACCCGCCGCGGCGCATGTCATCGAAGCTTTTTTCGAACAGGAAAAACTCCAGCTCGGTCGCCATCATCGCGGTATAGCCCATATCGGTCAGGCGCGCGATCTGCCGTTGCAGGATGGCGCGGGGCGAATGGGGGACGGGGGCGTGGGTGTGGTGATCCAGCACGTCGCACAGCACCATGGCGGTGCCCTCCAGCCACGGCACCCGGCGCAGCGTGGTCAGATCGGGTTTCATCACATAGTCGCCATAGCCCGCCTGCCAGCTTGTGGCGGCATAGCCTTCGACGGTGTACATTTCCAGATCGGTGGCCAGCAGGTAGTTGCAGCAATGGGTTTCTTCCCAGGCGCCATCGACAAAATGCTGCGCCAGGAACCGTTTGCCCATCAACCGGCCCTGCATATCGACAAGGCAGACCAGAACGGTGTCGATTTCGCCTTGTTCAACGGCTGTGGTCAAAGCCTCGAATGTCAGATTGCCGGGCATGATGTCTCCTGAAACGCGGTGGGGTGCCGGGGGCATGAACACGCCCCCGGCCATATGTTGGATTAGCCGTAGCGGTACGGGCGGCCCGCTTTCACCATATCGGCGTTGTATTGTTTGAAGATGTTCACAACCTTCGCCTTGGTTTCGGATTCGGCCGCGATTTCGTCCCAGAACTTGACGGCCGCGTCTTCGACGGTCTGCCATTCTTCGTCGGGGATCGAGGTCAGTTCCATCTTGGGGCCGTTGACGCGCAGCGATGCTTCGCCACCCCAATACCACCACTGGCGGTAATAATGCGACTGATCCATGCAGACCTTCAGCAGTTCCTTCAGGTTGTCGGGCAGTTCGTTGTAGCGATCCATATTCGCAAAGAACGATCCGGCCCATGCGCCCGAGATGTTGTTGGTCAGGAAATAGTTGGTCACATCGGCCCAGCCAACGGTGTAGTCTTCGGTGATGCCCGACCATGCGATGCCGTCCAGCTCGCCCGTCTGTACCGCGACTTCGATGTCTTCCCACGGCAGGGTGACCGGCACCACGCCGAACTGCGACAGGAAACGACCGGCGGTCGGGAAGGTGAAGACGCGTTTGCCTTTGAGGTCCTCAAGGCTGCGGATCGGGTCCTTGGTGGCGAAATGGCAGGGGTCCCATGCGCCTGCGGACAGGTGCTTGACGCCGACCTTGGAATATTCCTCGTCCCAGATTTCGTTCAGACCGTATTGGTTGAACAGCACCGGCACATCCAGGCTGTAGCGGCTGGCGAAGGGGAAGTAGCCGCCAAAGACGGTCACATCGGTGGGCGAGGCCATGCTGTCATCGTCCGACTGCACCGCGTCGATGGTGCCTTTCTGCATCGCGCGGAACAGCTCGCCCGTGGGGACAAGCTGATCGGCGAAGTACAGTTCGATTTCCATTTCGTCGCCGGCGATCTTGTTGAAGCTGTCGATCGCGGGTTTGATCACATGTTCGGCCAGTGCGGGACCGGCATAGGTCTGCATCCGCCATTTGATCTTGGACTGGGCCAGTGCCGGGGTCGCCAGGGCGGCGGGACCGGCCATGGCGGCGGTGGTTAAAAACTTGCGTCTGCTGGTCATATCGTTCTCCTTGTTGGTCGGTTGCGTTTGGCGATTTCCGCCTCTTTCGTGCTCCTGTGGGAGTTCTCGTTATTTTCCATAGACATAATTGGGCAGCCACAGCGCGATCTGCGGAAAGACCATGATCAGGATCAGCGCCAACAGCATCACGCTGACAAAGGGCAGGATCGATCCGTAAATATCGCGCAGCGAAATCTCGGGCGGGGCCATGGCCCGCATCAAAAACAGGTTATAGCCGAAGGGCGGCGTCATATAGGCGATCTGGGTGGTGACGGTATAAAGCACACCGTACCAGATCAGATCGAACCCCAGCGCGCCGACCAGCGGCACATACAGCGGCGCCACGATGACCAGCATCGCGGTGTCGTCCAGAAAGGTGCCCATCAGCAGAAAGCTAAGCTGCATCAGCACCAGAACCATCCAGGGGTCCAGCCCCAGCTGTTCGGTGAACAGGGTGTCGATGGCCTTGACCGCGCCCAGCCCGTCGAACACCGCGCCGAACCCAAGGGCGGCCAGAATGATCCACATGAACATGCACGATATCGCCAGCGTCTGGCGCACCGATACCTCGAACACCGCGCGGGTCATCCGGCCCTTGACCACGGCGGCGACAAAGGCGGTCATCGCGCCAATGGCCGAGCTTTCCACCAGCGAGGTCCAGCCGTTGACAAAGGGCACCATCATCGCGGCGAAGATCACGATCGGCAAAAGCCCGGCGCGCAGCAGGCGCAGCTTTTCCGACATCGGTACATTGCGTTCGCTCTGGGGCAGGGCGGGGCCCAGTTCCGGCTGCAACCGGCAGCGGATATAGATGTACAGGATGAACATCGCCGCCATCATCAGCCCCGGCACCACACCGGCCAGCCACAACTGCCCCACCGGTTGCCGCGCGATCATCGCATAAAGCACCAGCACGACCGAGGGCGGCACCAGAATTCCCAGGCTGGAGCCCGCCTGAATGACGCCCGTGACCATGCGCTTGTCATAGCCGCGGCGCAGCAGTTCGGGCAGGGCGATGGTGGCGCCGATGGCCATACCCGCCACGCTGAGCCCGTTCATCGCCGACACCAGCACCATCAACCCGATGGTGCCAATCGCCAGCCCGCCGTTGATCGGCCCCATCCAGACGTGGAACATCTTGTACAGGTCATCGGCGATTTTGCTTTCCGACAGGACGTAGCCCATGAAAATGAACATCGGCAGGGTCAGCAGCGGATACCATTTCATCAGCTTCATGGCTGACGAAAACGGGATATCGGACCCGCCGGTCCCCCACAGGGTCAGTGCGGCAATGGCCGCCACGCCGCCGATGGCGCCAAAGACCCGTTGCCCGGTCATCAGCATCACCATCATCGATGAAAACATCAGGATTGCGATCAGTTCGTAAGACATCAGAGGTCAATTCCCTTGATTTTCGCGATGTCCTTGAACAACTCGGAAATGGATTGAAGAAGCATCAGAAATACGCCGATGCACATGATCGCCTTGATCGGCCACAGGAAGGGGCGCCAGGCGGTGGGGCTGCGTTCCAGGCGGCCGATTTCTTCGCTGCCGGTGACAAGCCCGGTGAAATAGGAAACCGGAGCGTCCCCCCAATAGCCCAGCGAATAGGCGGTCGATCCCAGCCCGCCGTACAACAGAACCCCCAGATAGAAAATCAGCAGCAGCACGGTGATCGCATCGACCTGCGCTTTGCGCTGGTCCGACCATTCGCCATAAAACAGATCCATCCGCACGTTCGATCCCATCTGGATGGAATAGGGCCCGCCCAGAACGTAATAGGCGACCATCGCGAACTGCGCGATTTCCAGGGTCCACAGCGAAGGCAGGAAAAAGGTTTTCGAAATCGACGACCACAGCAACACGCCGACCATGGCGAAGATGCCGTACATAACGATCCGGCCCAGCCGATAGTTCACGGCATCCACCCAGCGGACATAGCGGCGCATGAATGCGGTCATGACAGGGCCCCGCTGGTGTTTGTGGTGCTCAGATGCGCCAGCGCGTCATTGACCAGATCGCTAAGCATTTCGGCCATCGCGCCCTGTTGGGCATCGGTTTCAATCAGGTCGCTTCGAATTTCCAGCATCACGTTCAACAGACCTCGCGACAGACCATG
This sequence comes from uncultured Paracoccaceae bacterium, assembly GCA_947500775.1. GTDB lineage: Bacteria > Pseudomonadota > Alphaproteobacteria > Rhodobacterales > Rhodobacteraceae > CANMTD01. The sequence continues at coordinate 408,943 of CANMTD010000003.1, read as the reverse complement.
CAGTTTCAGCGTATGCGTGACCCCGTCTTCCGGGCCATAGGGGGCGTTGCGTTCCACAATATGATCGGTGTGGCGCGGCGCGCAATCCAGCATGGCGTCGGCCAGCCGGCTGTCGGTGTCGTGCAATATCCCGATCTCGACCCTGCGGCGGGCGCCGCGATAGACCGGCGTGAAGCTGTGGATGGTGACCAGCACCGTCAGATGCGGGGCCTTGGTCAGCACATCGGTCAGCTTGTCGCGGAACGGGATATAGCAGGTTTCTACCCGATGGGCCTTATCCGCGTCGCTTAGCCCGGTGTTGCCGGGAATGGCGAACAGCTCGGTCGTGGCGGGCATGGCGTCCCCGGCTTCGGGCGGGCGGTTGCAGTCATAGATCAGCCGCGACCATGTACCTGCCACCAGTGGCGCATTCAACCGCGTGCTCATGCCGCGCGCGACGCCCATGGCGCCGGGGTCCCAGGCGACATGGCTTTGGCGCGCATCGGGCGACAGGCCAAGCCCGTCATAGTCTTCGGGAACGTGGTTCGAGGCATGTTCGCAGACCAGCACGACCGGCCCGGCACCGCCCGCATTCAGGCATTGGACCGGCAGCGTCGCCGCTGGCCTGAAAGCTTGGATTTTATTGGTCATACCCGCCGCGACTCCCCGTCTTGATGAAAAGAATTCTTCAAAGCGGTGCGACCTGTCAACAAATTTCTGTAACTATTTCTTCACATCGAATTGAATTGTTGGTATTCCGACAAGAGGGAGGGCGCGGCATGTTTGAACCAACCGATACAATTGCCGAACGGCTTCGGAAATCCTTCGATGGTCTGACCCGTGCCGAACGACAACTGGCGGCCTCTATTCTGGAAAATTACCCGGTGTCGGGGCTGGGCACGATCACCATCGTCGCCAAGAATGCCGATGTGTCGACGCCGACGGTCGCGCGGATGGTGCAGAAGCTGGGTTATACCGGGTTTCCCGATTTTCAGGCGGCCCTGCGCCGCGAGCTGGAGGATAAGGCCTCGGACCCGATCGCCAAGCGCGAAACCTGGGTCGACAACCTGCCGCAGGAACACATCCTGAACCGGTTCACCGAGGCGGTGATGGGCAATATCCAGCAATCGCTGGCGCAGGTCGATATCGCGACCTTCGACAACGCCTGCGCCCTGCTGGCCGATCTGGACCGCGCGGTCTATGTCGTGGGCGGGCGCATCACCCGGTCGCTGGCGGATTACTTTTTCCTGCACATGCAGGTGGCGCGCCCGGATGTGACGCATATCCAATCCATTTCGAACGCCTGGCCGCATTACCTGCTGGATGTGAAAGAAGGCGACGTTCTGGTCGTTTTCGATGTGCGGCGCTATGAAAACAGCACGCTCAAGCTGGCGGAAATGGCGGCCGAGCGGGGCGCGCGGATCGTTCTGTTCACCGATCAATGGTGTTCGCCGGTCAACAAGGTGGCCGATCATTGTTTCAGCAGCCGGATCGCCGTGCCATCGGCCTGGGATTCCTCGGTCGCGGTTCTGTTGCTGCTGGAGGCGGTGATCGCCGATGTGCAGGAACGCACCTGGCCCGTGACCCGCGAACGGATGCAGGGGCTGGAAGAGATGTTCGACCGCACCCGTTTTTTCCGCAAGTTCACGTAACGCGCCCCGAACAACCGCCCGTAAACGGATGTCGGTGCTGGCACGCGCCGGGATTCCATGCGATGACGCAACAGGCGACAAACAGGCACAGGGGGCGCGCGTTATGACTGACGGTTTCGGCAAAGGATGCCATTTGCATCTGATCGACGGATCGGCCTTTATCTTCCGCGCGTTTCACGCCCTGCCGCCGCTGACCCGCAAATCCGACGGTCTGCCGATCGGCGCGGTCGCCGGTTTCTGCAACATGATCTACAAGATGGTCGAGGATAACAAAGGCCCCGATGCGCCGACCCATGTGGCCGTGGTGTTCGACAAGGGCAGCCACACCTTCCGCAACGATCTGTACGATCAGTACAAGGCCAACCGCGACGCGATGCCCGAAGATCTGCGCCCGCAGATGCCCCTGACCCGCGAAGCGACCCGCGCCTTCAACATCGCCTGCATCGAAAAAGAGGGGTTCGAGGCTGACGACATCATCGCAACCCTGTCGGTTCAGGCGCGCGATGCGGGCGGGCGGGTCACGATCATCAGTTCGGACAAAGACCTGATGCAGCTGGTGGGCGGCGGTGTCGAAATGTACGATGCTATGAAAAACAGGCGGATCGGGGTCGAAGGGGTCGAAGAGAAATTCGGCGTCGGCCCGGACCGCGTTATCGATGTGCAGGCCCTGGCGGGCGACAGCGTGGATAATATCCCGGGCGCGCCGGGCATCGGGATCAAGACCGCGGCTCTGCTGATCAACGACTTCGGCGATCTGGAAACCCTGCTGGACCGGGCCGAAGAAATCAAACAGCCCAAGCGCCGCCAGACCCTGATCGACAACCGCGCGCAGATCGAACTGTCCAAGAAGCTGGTGACGCTGGACAAGGAAACGCCGCTGGATTTCGGGCTGGACTCGCTAGAGATCAAGGACCCGGTTGCCGAGGACCTGTTGAAATTCCTGACCGAGATGGAGTTCCGGACCCTGACCAAACGGGTGGCCGACCAACTGGGCGTCGAACCGCCCGCCGTGCCCGACATCGCCCCCGCGGCCAATGCCCCCGAAGCCCCGGAACAGGTGCCTTTCGATCCCGACAGCTATGAACATGTCAGCGATGCCGATGCTTTGCAGGTCTGGATCGACCGGGCATATGCCCGCGGCTGGGTGGCGGTGGATACCGAAACCACCGGTCTGAACGAAATGACCGCCGAACTGGTCGGCATCTCGCTGTGCGTCGAACCCGGGCAGGCCTGTTATATTCCGCTGATCCATAAGGAAGGGGCGGACGATCTGTTCGGTTCGGACAGGGTGCTGGACGGGCAGATCGGCACCGAGACGGCACTGGCCATGCTCAAACCCCTGTTGCAGGACCCGGCCGTTCTGAAAATCGGGCAGAACATGAAATACGACGCCAAGATATTTGCGCGCTACGGGGTTCAGGTGGCGCCCATCGACGACACGATGCTGATTTCCTATGCGCTGCATGCGGGGATGCACAATCACGGGATGGATGTCCTGTCCGAACGGTATCTGGGTCATACGCCGATCCCGATCAAACCCCTGCTGGGCAGCGGGAAATCGGCCATCACCTTTGACCGGGTGCCGATCGCCGAGGCGGTGAAATACGCCGCCGAAGACGCCGATATCACCCTGCGCCTGTGGCAGGCGCTAAAGCCGCAGCTGCACCTGAAACAGGTCACGACGGTCTATGAAACGCTGGAACGGCCGCTGGTGCCGGTGCTGGCGGAAATGGAGATGTACGGCATCAAGGTGGATCGCGACACGCTGAGCCGGATGTCCAATGCCTTTGCCCAGAAAATGGCCGGGCTGGAGGCCGAGATTCACGAACTGGCCGGGCAGGAATTCAACGTGGGCTCGCCCAAGCAACTGGGCGAGATTCTGTTCGACAAGATGGAACTGCCCGGCGGCAAAAAGGGCAAGACCGGTGCCTATGCGACCGGCGTCGATGTGTTGCAGGATCTGGCGACCGAACATGATCTGCCGGGGCGGGTGCTGGACTGGCGCCAACTGTCCAAGCTGAAATCGACCTATACCGACGCCTTGCAGGACCACATCAACCCCGACACCGGGCGGGTGCATACGTCCTATTCCATTGCCGGGGCCAACACCGGGCGGCTGGCCTCGACCGATCCCAACCTTCAGAACATCCCGGTCCGCACCGAAGAAGGCCGCCGCATCCGCGAAGCCTTTGTCGCCGATCAGGGCAAGGTTCTGGTATCGCTGGACTATAGCCAGATCGAGCTGCGGATACTGGCCCATATCGCCGATATCGACGCGCTGAAACAGGCGTTCCGGCAGGGGCAGGACATTCACGCCATGACCGCGTCCGAAATGTTCGGTGTCCCGATCGAAGGGATGGACCCGATGATCCGCCGTCAGGCCAAGGCGATCAATTTCGGGGTGATCTATGGCATCTCGGGCTTTGGGCTGGCCCGCAACCTGCGCATCCCGCGGGCCGAGGCGCAGGGGTTCATCGACCGCTATTTCGAACGGTTTCCGGGCATCAAGGAATACATGGATCAGACCGTCGGCTTCGCCAAGGAACACGGGTTCGTGCAGACCCTGTTCGGGCGCAAGATCAACACGCCGGAAATCAACGCCAAAGGCCCCCACGCGGGGTTCGCCAAACGGGCCGCGATCAACGCGCCCATTCAGGGCACGGCGGCGGATGTCATTCGCCGGGCGATGATCCGCATGTCGCAGGCGATTGCCGACCTGCCCGCGAAGATGCTGTTGCAGGTGCATGACGAATTGATCTTCGAGGTTGATCAGGACGCCGTGGACAAGACCATCACCGTGGTGCGCGACGTGATGGAAGGCGCGGCCATGCCTGCGGTCAAGCTGGACGTGCCGCTGACCGTGGACGCGGGCCAAGGCGCCAACTGGGCCGAGGCGCATTAGACCGCAGATGTAAAAAAGGCCCCGCTTGGGGGCCCTTTTGTCCGGATGGCGATAGATCGGTTACGATTTACGCCGACGCGCAACCGCGGCCCCGGTTGCCAGCAGGGACATCAGCAACAGGCCCGACGCCGGTACCGGCACGGTTGTCAGGAACTGCGCCCGCAATGAATCGATGCCGGGTGAATTATTGCCGCCATTCAGCCGGGCATCTCCGCCGCGCGCTGAGCTGGAGAACAACAACGTATCGAATTCGCCCGAAAAGCTTAGGATCGTGCCACCGGCGACGCGGCTGGCGCGCCCCTGATCCACCCGGGCCCCGTCAAGATAGGCCTCCCAGACGATATTGTGGTTCACGTACCATCCGAATGCGAATTCCAGACCGGTCAGAACCTGATCGCCGGTGGTCGAGATCGCCAGATGCCCGCTGCCCGCGCCATAGAAGTAATTGCCCGAAAACCCCGGAAAGGCATAGCCGCACCCGGCATAGCCGCAGCCGTTGTTGTTGGTCGACAGGCTGACCCGTTCGATCTGCAGGCCGTTTTCAGTGTAGATGCGGCTGAGCGCGCCGGTATCTTCGAAATCGACGACCGCTTCGACGGATGTGACGGCGCTTCCGGTGCCGGTGCTTTGCACGACTGCGGCGGATGCGATGGTGCCCAACCCGGCCAATCCAAGGGCCAGCGCAGCAGCGAAAAAGTTCAAACGGTTTATGACCGACATTTTTGGCTCACTATGTTTACAAATAATTAACGTTTGCCCGGTTTCTGGGGGGGGACCACGCCAAGCCCAAGACGGAAATGGGGCGTTTTTGCGGTTTTGTTTTCCGGACGGGCCCGCATTCCTGTTGCCAGAGCGGTCTGTCGCCGGTTTCTGCACAATCGCCGACGGTCAGGCTTATCAGTGGGCTTACGCCAGTTCGGCAGAGGGAATCACGGGAAAGAACCGGCCATTCGACCAAAGCCCGAACCAGCTTTCCCCGTCATGCGCGGCATGTGCCCCGATTTCGACCAGCCGATAAAAACTTTTGCGGTCGATCAGCGCCTCAAGGTTCGCGCGGACGTTGACATAGGGCGACGGTTCGCCGGTTTCGGGGTCGCGGGCCACGCGGATCGGGTGATCGGGGCCTGCCGCGACCGTGTCGCCGACGTGGGTGGTGAAGGTCAATATCTGGTCTTCGCCGGTGCCAGATACCTCGAAATCCGTGGCGACGAACGGCGCGTCGTCGACCGTGATCCCGACCTTTTCCACTGGTGTTACCAGAAAATAATCGTCGCCGTCCTTGCGGATGATCGACGAAAACAGCCGCACCATGCCCGGGCGCCCGATGGGCGTGCCCAGATAGAACCACGTCCCGTCACGCGCGATCCGCATGTCCAGATCGCCACAGAACGGCGGATTCCACAGATGCACCGGCGGTGGGCCCTTTTTTGCCGCTGCCTGAGCCGACTTCATCAGGTTTTCCGCCGATAGTTTCACGATGTTTTGTCCACTTCTGCGTTTTGTCATTTGTGCCCGGCGCAATATCTGCCTTTAATGCGGGTATACAGACCGTAAGGAGAGAAGTCATGAGCGATGGGGCCGAACTGGTCGCGGAAATAGAGGCGCTGGGCATTCGACTGGCCGAGGCCCGGGCAAGCATCTCCAGGCGGTTCATCGGGCAACCCCGCGTGGTTGACCTGACATTGACGGCGCTGCTGTGCGGCGGGCACGGGTTGCTGATCGGCCTGCCGGGGCTGGGCAAGACCCGGCTGGTGGATACCCTGTCGACCGTGATGGGGCTGGACGGGCGGCGCATCCAGTTCACGCCGGACCTGATGCCGGCCGATATTCTGGGGTCCGAGGTTCTGGAAACCGCCGACGATGGCAGCCGGGCGTTCCGGTTCATCAACGGGCCGGTGTTCTGCCAGTTGCTGATGGCAGATGAGATCAACCGCGCCAGCCCGCGGACCCAATCGGCGCTGTTGCAGGCGATGCAGGAAAAGGCCGTGACCATCGCCGGGCAGGAACATGCGCTGGATCAGCCGTTCCATGTGCTGGCGACCCAGAACCCGATCGAACAGGAAGGCACCTATCCTTTGCCCGAAGCGCAGTTGGACCGGTTTCTGGTTCAGATCGACGTGCCCTATCCGGACCGCAAGACCGAACATGACATCCTGATCGCCACGACCGGCACCGAAGAGGCGGATTCGACCCAAGTGTTCACCGCCGCCGAACTGCTGGCCGCGCAGAACACCCTGCGCCGGATGCCCGTAGGCGAGGCCGTGGTCGCCCTGATCCTTGATCTGGTGCGCGCCTGCCGCCCCGAGGATGCGGATGCGCCGCAATCGGTGCGCGACAATGTCGCCTGGGGGCCGGGACCGCGCGCGGCACAGGCGCTGATGCTGACCGTCCGGGCGCAGGCCCTGCTGGACGGGCGGCTGGCGCCTTCGGCCGAGGATGTCATTGCCATGTCCGAACCGGTGCTGAAACACCGGATGGCGCTGAGTTTCGCGGCGCGGGCGCGGGGTGAAAACCTGTCCGATATCATTGCAGAGGTCGCCCAATCGGTGACCCGGGTCGAGGCGGCCGCGTGACCAATTCCGCCTCTCTGCGTTCTCGGGCCGAAGGGCTGGCAGCGCCGCTGCCGCCGCTTCTGGCCGAGGCCGAGCATCTGGCAATGACCGTATTGCTGGGCGAGCACGGCCGCAGGCGGGCGGGGATGGGCGATGAATTCTGGCAATACCGCCCGGCCACCCCGGGGGATGAGGCGCGCAGCATAGACTGGCGCCGCTCGGCCCGGTCGGACGCGCATTTCGTGCAGGAAAAGGAATGGCAGGCGGCGCAAAGCGTGTTGCTGTGGGTCGATGACGCGCAATCCATGCGGTTTTCCAGCGATACCGATCTGCCCGACAAGGGCGGGCGCGCCCGGCTGTTGGCGATGGCCCTGTCGGTTCTGCTGATGCGGGGCGGCGAACGGGTCGGGCTGTCGGGCTTTAGCCTGCCGCCGCGCACCGGCGCGTTGCAATTGCTGCGTCTGGCCGAGGCGTTTACCGCCGAAGGCGAGGCGCCGGATTACGGCGTGCCCGAAGCGCGCGGCATGCTGCCCCATTCACGCGCGGCCTTCATGTCCGATTTCATGGGCGACATGGCCCCGGTCGAAGCGGCACTGGCCAAGGCTGCCGACCGCGGCGTCAAGGGCGCGTTGCTGCAGGTTCTGGACCCGCAGGAAGAGGTGTTTCCGTTCGAGGGGCGCACGATTTTCGAAAGCATGGCGGGCGGATTGCGCCATGAAACGCTGAAGGCCAGCGATCTGCGCAGCCGCTATCTGGACCGTCTGGCCGACCGCAAGGCGCGGCTGGCCGATCTGGCCCGGCTGACCGGCTGGCATTACAGTTGTCACCACACCGGCGACAGCGCGCAGGCGGCGTTGCTGTGGCTGTACCGGGCATTGGAAAGGGCGCGCTGATGTTCATGCTGGGCCCTGTTGGTTTCATCGCCCCCGCCTTGTTGCTGGGGCTGATCGCCCTGCCGATCCTGTGGTTGTTGCTGCGCGCGGTGCCGCCCGCGCCGATCCGCAGGCGGTTCCCCGGTGTGGCGCTGTTGCTGGGGCTGACCGATGACGAAAGCCAGACCGACAAGACGCCCTGGTGGCTGTTGCTGCTGCGGATGTTGGCGATTGCGGCGGTGATCATCGGTTTTGCCGGGCCGGTCCTGAACCCGCAAACCGAACGGGTGGGCGACGGGCCGTTGCTGATCCTGATCGATGGCACTTGGGCCGACGCCCGCGACTGGCCGCGCCGGATGGAGCGGGTCGCGGCCCTGTTGGACGAGGCCGCCTTGGCCGGGCGCCCGGTGGCGGTGGTGGAAACCACCAACCTGCCGGAACAGGGGCTGCCGTTTCAGGCCGCCAATGTCTGGGCCACGCGCCTGCCCGGGCTGACCCCGCGCGCATGGGAACCCGATGCACAGGCGTTGGGCGACTGGGCGGCGGGGCTGGCCGGTGGGTTCGATACCTTCTGGCTGTCCGACGGTCTGGAACGAGATACCCGCGCGCCGGTTCTGGATGCGCTGAAAGGTCAAGGCACCGTGACGGTCTATGAAAGCCCGCGTATGGTTTACGGTTTGCGCCCGGCGGTGTTCGAGGATGGCAAGATCAGCCTGACCGCCCTGCGCGCGCGCCCCGGTGGCGACGCCGATGTGGTGCTGACGGCGCGCGGTCTGGACCCCAACGGGGTGGAACGCGATCTGGCGCGGGTGCCCGCAAGCTTTGACAGTGCCGCGACCGAAACGCAGGTCGATCTGGTTCTGCCGCCGGAATTGCGCAACCGGATCAGCCGGTTCACCGTGGCAGGTGTGCGTTCGGCCGGGGCCGTGACCCTGACCGACGACAGTCTGCGCCGCCGCGAGGTTGCGCTGATCGCCGGCCGCGACGACCGCGAAGGGCTGGAGCTGTTGTCGCCCCTGCATTACCTGCGGCAGGCGCTGGAACCCACCGCCGATCTGATCGACGGCGGGCTGCTGGATATCCTGCTGGCCAACCCGGATGTGATCGTTCTGGCCGATGTCGCCACGGTCAGCGAGGCCGAACAGGACGCCTTGCTGGACTGGATCGATCAGGGCGGTTTGCTGTTGCGCTTTGCCGGGCCGCGTCTGGCGGCCAGCGATGTCAGTCGCGACACCGAAGACCCGCTGATGCCGGTGCGCCTGCGCGCGGGCGGCCGCAGTGTCGGCGGCGCGATGAGCTGGGGCGAACCCAAGGCCCTGCGCGCCTTCACCGAAAACTCGCCCTTCTTCGGGCTGCCGGTACCGGATGAGGTGCGCGTCTCGGCCCAGGTGATGGCCCAGCCGGGGCCGACGCTGGCCGAACGTTCGATCGCGGCGCTGGCCGATGGCACGCCGCTGGTCACGCGCAAACGGATGGGGCAGGGGCAGGTCGTGCTGTTCCATGTCACCGCCAATGCCGAATGGTCCAGCCTGCCACTGTCGGGGCTGTTCGTGCAGATGCTGGAACGGCTGGCGGTGTCCACCCGCCCGGCCAGCCCGACGCTGGAGGAACTGACCGGCACCACCTGGGTGGCCGAGGATGTGCTGGATGCCTTTGGCGTCGTCGCGGATGCGGGCACCATGCCCGGCGTGCCGGGCGAACGGCTGGCGCAAGGCCGGATCAGCGCGGATCTGCCGCCGGGGCTTTATGCCGGCGATGACCGGCGGCTGGCGCTGAACGTGATCGCCGCGGATCGCACGTTGGCGGCAGCAAGCTGGCCTGCCGATATCGTGGTCGAAGGATTGGCCGTGGTGCGCGAAACCGCGTTGAAAGGCGCGCTGCTGGCGGCGGCGCTGGGTTTGCTGGCGCTGGATATCGTGGCGTCGCTTTGGCTGGGCGGGCGCCTGCGCGGGCCGCGTGGCGGTGTGACCGCGGCGCTGGTGCTGATGGCCCTGACCCTTATGCCCGTGGACGCCCGCGCGCAGGACAGGGACGGTGACGCCCTTGCGCTTCAGGTTACGGCCGATGTGGTGCTGGCGCATGTGCTGACCGGCGACAGCGCCGTGGACCGGGTGGCGCGGGCCGGGCTGGTGGGGCTGTCGAACAAGCTGTTTCAACGCACCTCGGTCGAACCGGCCGACCCGGTTGCCGTGGATATCGAACGGGACGAACTGTCGCTGTTCCCGTTCCTGTACTGGCCGGTCACGCCGCAACAACCGCTGCCCTCTGCCGAAGGCTATGCCAAGCTGAACCGCTATCTGCGCAACGGCGGGATGATCATGTTCGACACCCGCGATGCCGATGTCGCGCAATTCGGCAGCAGCGCCCCGGCCGCGCGCAAGCTGCAGCAACTGGCGCGCCCGCTGGATATTCCCCCGCTTGAACCGATCCCCGGCGATCACGTCCTGACCCGCACCTTTTATCTGTTGCAGGGTTTCCCCGGTCGCCACAACGGTCGCGATGTCTGGGTCGAGGCCGCCCCGCCCGACGCCGAACAGGTCGAAGGCATGCCGTTTCGCAACCTCAATGACGGGGTGACGCCGGTGGTGATCGGCGGCAACGACTGGGCCGCCGCTTGGGCGGTCGATGCGCAGGGCGGACAGATGTTCCCGGTCGGGCGCGGCTATGCCGGGGAACGCCAGCGCGAGATTGCCTATCGTTTCGGGGTTAACCTGATCATGCATGTGCTGACCGGCAATTATAAATCCGATCAGGTCCATGTGCCTGCCTTGCTGGACAGGTTGGGCCAATGAGCGGGGCTGTGATCTTTGACCCGCTGCTGCCCTGGCCGGTACTGGCCGTGGCGGGTGCGTTGATCGCGGCGTTTCTGGCGCTGTCGCTGTGGCGCGGGTTGTCGGGCTGGTGGCTGCGCGGCGCGGCGGCGGCGGTATTACTCGCGGCGCTGGCGAACCCGTCGCTGCAAAGCGAAGACCGCGCACCGCTGTCGGATATCGTGGTTCTGGTGGTCGATGACAGCGCCAGCCAGCGCCTGTCGGATCGCCCGGACCAGACCGCCGATGCCGTCGCCCGGATCGAGGCCGAGATCGCGGCGATGGACAACACCGACCTGCGGGTGGTGCGCGTCGGCGACGACGATGGCAACGGCGGCACCCTGTTGATGTCGGCCCTGACCGAGGCGCTGGCCGAGGTGCCGCGCGCCCGGCTGGCCGGGGCGATCCTGCTGACCGACGGGCAGTTGCACGATATCGACCGCGCCCCCGATCTGCCCGCGCCCCTGCATGCGCTGCTGACCGGCCACGACACCGACTGGGACCGGCGGCTGATCATCAAGAACGCGCCCGCCTTCGGCATTCTGGGCGAAGAGGTGTTGCTGACCCTGCGGATCGACGATCAGGGCGCCGTGCCCGACGGGCAGGGCGGCGAAACCGCCCTGTCGATCGCGGTGGACGGGCAAGAACCCAGCGTGTTCACCGTGCCGGTCGGGCGCGATCTGGATGTGCCGATCACGCTGCCGCATGGCGGGCGGAACGTGATCCAGTTTTCGTTGGAAAACGCACCGGGCGAGCTGACCGACCGCAACAATGCCGCGGTGGTCCAGATCAACGGCGTGCGCGACCGGCTGCGGGTCCTACTGGTTTCGGGCGAACCGCATCCGGGCGAACGGACCTGGCGCAACCTGTTGAAATCGGACAGCTCTGTCGATCTTGTGCATTTCACCATCCTGCGCCCGCCCGAAAAACAGGATGGCGTGCCGGTCACCGAACTGTCGCTGATCGCCTTTCCCACGCGTGAGCTGTTTCTGGAAAAGATCGACGAATTCGACCTGATCATTTTCGACCGCTACAAACGCCGGGGCATTCTGCCGATGGTCTATCTGGACAACGTGCGCCAATACGTCGAAGCGGGGGGCGCGGTTCTGATCGCGGCGGGTCCGGATTTCGCGACTGCCAATTCCATCTATCGTTCGCCCCTGTCCGACATCCTGCCCGCGGCCCCCACGGCGCGGATCGTGGACGAAGGGTTCCGGCCCAAGATCACCGATCTGGGCGCGCGCCACCCCGTGACCCAGGGGCTGGATCAGGAATCCGAGACCGGGGCCGAATGGGGCCGCTGGTTCCGCCAGATCGAGGTCGAGGCAACCGATGGCGACACGGTGATGAGCGGGTCCGAGGACCGGCCGCTGCTGGTGCTGAACCGGGTCGGCGAAGGGCGGGTGGCGCTGCTGGCCTCGGATCACGCGTGGCTGTGGAGCCGGGGGTACGAAGGCGGTGGCCCGCAGTTGGAACTGCTGCGCCGTCTGGCCCATTGGATGATGAAGGAACCCGAGCTTGAGGAAGAGGCCTTGCTGGTCGAGGCCGAGGGCCAGACGGTGACGATCACCCGCCGCTCATTGAAAGATACCCCGCGCAGCGTGGAAATCACCGGCCCCGACGGGGCGGTGGTCACGCTGGATTTGCAGGAAACCGGGCCGGGCCGGTTCAGCGGTGTGTTCGAGGGACCGGAAATCGGGCTTTACCGGCTGACGGACGGGGAGTTGGACACGGTAGTGGCTTTGGGCCCCGCCGCACCGCGTGAATTTGAACAGACCATCGCCAGCGGCACCCTGCTGGAGCCGCGCGTGGACCTTGCCCGTGGCGGGATTATGGCGTTGGAGGCGGGGGTGCCCGATATCCGGCAGGTGCGTGCGGGCCGGGTGGCCGCCGGGCGCGGCTGGGTCGGGATCACCCCGCGCGGGGCCTATCTGACCGCCGATGTGACGATCACGCCGCTGGCGCCTGCATGGCTTTTGTTGCTGCTGGCCGCGGCGTTAAGCTTGGGGGCCTGGCTGCGCGAAGGGCGTCGCTAGGGGCTTAGTGGTCTGGCAATGCTAGATCGTACAGCGCACTGGCCCAGCCATCCACATTGTCATGCGCGCGGATCAAGACATGGGTCACGCCGTCCGGAACCGTCACGCCAGACAGCGATCTGGTAAAGGGTTGTTCGTTGACGTGGGGATGCAGCAATTTGCGAAATCCAAGGACGGTGCCATCGGGGGCCAGGACCTGCCAGCCATCGGCATAGTGGTCCCAGCCGGTGTCGGGATGGCGCATGGTTACAGAAATCGACCAGCTCATACCGCTGTAGCGGGCGGTGGCATTTTCGACGGTGGGGGCATCCGCCAGGACCGGCGTGCCGGCCAGCATCAGCACAAGGCAGAGGGAACGCATTGGCAAAACTCCTTTTGTCCAAGAATGCCAGCTTTCGGTGGTATCGGGGGTCACAATCCCGTGCCCTGCAGTATGATTTTACGTGAGTTCGAGGCGAATTCGCGGCGCCAGACGACAAAAAACGTGACACAGGTCGCCGCGATCAGCGGCAGCGGTCCCAACAGCCATGTCAGGCTGCCCAATGTGAAATAGACCGCCCGCAAACCCCGGTTGAAATTCCGTGCGGCGATGATGTTGATCTCGGCCGCCTGGGCTGCGCGGGGATAGGCCATCGGATCGGCGCTGTCGTTGGGCACGGCCCCCATCAGAACGGCGGCATAGCCGAACAGGCGCTGCGACCAGACGAATTTCAGAAACCCGTTGGACAGCAACAGGATGACGACGATCAGCTTGACCTCCCACACCACTTTGGGGGTTTGCTGCAGCGACAGGTCGCTGGCCACGTTCAGCAGGGGGTCGGTATTGCCGATCAGCGCCAGAACCCCGCCAATGGCGATCATGCAGCCCGAGGCGAAGAAGGTCGTGCCCTGCCGCAGGCTGCTGAGGGTCAGCGCATCGAACACCCTTGGATCGCGGGTGACATGCTGTAACATCCAGTCGCGCCGGTAACGTTCCATCAAGACCGTGACGGATGGGTTTTTAGGGCTGGAATGTTCGATCCAATAGCCGATACCGTACCACGACAGCAGCAAAAACCCCGCCGCCAGCGCATCCAGCGCCGAGAATAAGTGAAGCCTGTCAAGCAATTCCATGGCCGGACCGTAGCCCGCGGTTATTTCGCTTGTCATCCCTATTAATTGGTTATATTTTATTACCAATTATCGGAGAGCCGCCATGGACATGCCAACGCCCGACGCAACGATCCTGTCCCGCAAGGCGCGGATTGTCGAGCGGTTGCAGTCGGTTCTGCCCCGCGATGCGGTCATTCACGACGTGGCCGAAACCCGCGCCTATGAATGCGATGCGCTGACCGCCTATAAATGCCCGCCGCTTTGTGCGGTGCTGCCCTCTTCGACCGAAGAGGTCGCCGCCGTGCTGAAGATCTGCCATGCCGAAGGCGTGCCGGTGGTGCCGCGCGGGTCGGGCACATCGCTGGCCGGGGGGGCTTTGCCCACCGCCGATTGCGTGATTTTGGGCGTGGCGCGGCTGAACGACGTGCTGGAAACCGACTATGACAACCGCATCATCCGGGTGCAGGCGGGGCGCACCAACCTGAGCGTGACCGGCGCGGTCGAAGAGGAAGATTTCTTTTACGCCCCCGATCCGTCGTCGCAACTGGCCTGCGCCATCGCGGGCAATATCGCGATGAACTCGGGCGGGGCGCATTGCCTGAAATACGGGGTGACCACCAACAACCTGCTGGGCGTGACCATGGTCCTGATGGACGGCACGGTGGTCGAGGTCGGCGGTGCGCATCTGGATGCGGGCGGGCTGGATCTGTTGGGGGTGATCTGCGGGTCCGAGGGGCAGTTGGGCGTCGTGACCGAGGCCACGTTGCGGATTTTGCGCAAACCCGAAGGCGCGCGGCCGGTGCTGATGGGGTTCGACGACAATGAGGTCGCGGGCGCCTGTGTCGCCGATATCATCAAGGCCGGGGTTCTGCCGGTGGCGATCGAATTCATGGACCGCCCCTGCATCCGCGCGACCGAGGCTTTTGCCAAGGCCGGATACCCCGATTGCGAGGCCCTGCTGATCGTCGAGGTCGAAGGCTCGGACGCCGAGATCGACGAGCAACTGGGCGTGATCCTGCAGATCGCGCGGCGGCACAATCCGGTGGAGCTGCGCGAAAGCAAATCGCCCGAGGAAAGCGCGAAAATCTGGCTGGGCCGCAAATCCGCCTTTGGCGCGATGGGGCAGATCAACGATTACATGTGTCTGGACGGCACGATCCCGGTTTCGGCCCTGCCGCTGGTCCTGCGGCGGATTAGCGAGCTGTCCAAGGAATACGGGCTGGATGTGGGCAACGTCTTTCATGCGGGCGATGGCAACATGCACCCGCTGATCCTGTTCGATGCCAACAAACCCGGCGATCTGGAACTGTGCGAGGCTTTTGGCGCCGAGATCCTGAAACTGTGTGTCGAGGTGGGCGGATGCCTGACCGGCGAACATGGTGTCGGGATCGAAAAGCGCGATCTGATGCTTGCGCAATTCACCGCGCAGGATCTGGAGGCGCAGTTGCGGGTGAAGGATGTGTTCGATCCGGCGTGGCTATTGAACCCGGCAAAGGTGTTTCCCTTGTCCGTCACCGAAACCCGCAGGGCGGGTTAGGGGGCTGTCTGCCCCCTCTTGCTGCGCAATTCACCCCCGAAGGTAGTTGGACCAAAGTGAATGATGATCCCATCAAGTGAAGTTGAACTGGCCGAGATGGTTGCAGGTGCGGGTGGACCGCTGCGGATTATCGGCGGCGGCACGCGGCGCGTTGGCGCACCGGTGGCGGGGCAGGTTCTGTCCACAGCCGGGTTGAGCGGGATTGAGCTGTATGAGCCGGGGGCGCTGACGATTGTTGTTCGGGCGGGCACGCCGTTGGCCGAGGTGGAGGCCGCACTGGCCGCCGAAAACCAGCGTTTGCCGTTCGAGCCGATGGATCACCGCGCGCTGTTGGGGGCCGAAGGCGTGCCCACAATCGGCGGGGTGGTGGCGGCCAATATCTCGGGGCCGCGGCGGATACAGGTGGGGGCCTGCCGTGACAGTCTGATTGGCGTGCGGTTTGTGGACGGGCGCGGGGTCGCGATCAAGAATGGCGGGCGGGTGATGAAGAACGTCACCGGTTACGATCTGGTCAAGCTGATGGCGGGCAGCCATGGCACGCTGGGGGTGTTGAGCGAGGTGTCGTTCAAGGTGCTGCCCGCGACCGGGGAAACGGCGGTTTTGTCGATCGACGGGCTTGATGATGTGCGTGCGGTGGCGGCGCTGTCGCGGGCGTTGGGATCGCCGTTCGAGGTGTCGGGCGCGGCCCATACGCCCAAGGGTGTCGGCGGGCATCCGGTGACGATGATCCGGATCGAGGGCTTTGCCGCCTCGGTCGCGTATCGGGCCGAACAGTTGCGGCAGTTGCTGGCGGACTTCGGGGAGGTTGCGGTTGAGACTGATCCGGAGAAAACCGCAACCTGCTGGCGTTGGGTGCGCGATGTCGAAGGGTTTTCGGGCAAGTCCGGCGATGTCTGGCGGATATCGGTCAAACCGTCGGACGGGCCGCGTGCCGGTGCCGCCATCGGGGCCAGGGAGTTGCTGTACGACTGGGGCGGCGGGTTGATCTGGGCGCTGGTCGACGAAGGGCGTGACATTCGCCCGGCGCTGGCCGGGATCGGCGGCCATGCCACTTTGGTGCGGGCCTCTGACGCGACGCGGGGCGCCATTGCTGCCTTTCCGCCGGAGCCTGCGCCGCTTGCGGCCCTGAGTGCCGGTCTGCGGGCGCAGTTCGATCCGCGCGGTATTCTGAACCCCGGATTGATGGGCTGAACCATGCAGACACATTTTACGGAAGATCAGCTTAAAGACCTCTCGACCGCCCGTTCGAACCAGATTTTGCGCAGTTGTGTGCATTGCGGGTTCTGCACCGCGACCTGCCCGACCTATCAGGTGCTGGGCGATGAGCTGGACAGCCCGCGGGGCCGGATTTACCTGATCAAGGATATGCTGGAAAGCGGGCGCCCGGCGGACGAAAAGACGGTCAAGCATATCGACCGCTGCCTGTCCTGTCTGGCCTGCATGACGACCTGCCCGTCGGGGGTGCATTACATGCATCTGGTCGATCATGCGCGCGACTATATCGAACAGACCTACCGGCGGCCCTTCATGGATCGCGCCTTGCGGTGGGTCCTGGCGCGGATATTGCCCTATCCCACGCGATTCCGGATTGCCCTGCTGGGGGCCAAGATCGGGCGGCCCTTTGCGTTTCTGATGCCGGATGCGCGCCTAAAAGCGATGTTGGAAATGGCGCCGAAGCGCATCCCGCCGGTCAGCCGCAACGATGACGCACAGGTGTTTCCGGCGATAGGCGCCCGCAAGATGCGAGTGGCGCTGATGACGGGCTGCGCGCAGCGGGCGCTGAACACCGATATCAACGATGCCACGATCCGGGTGCTGCGGCGGCTGGGTTGCGATGTGGTGATCGCGCGCGGGCAGGGGTGTTGCGGTGCGCTGACCCATCACATGGGCAAGACCCAGGAAAGCCACGCCACGGCGGCGAAAAACATCCGGGCATGGAGCGCGGAGATCGCGGGCGAGGGGTTGGATGCGGTGGTGATCAACACCAGCGGCTGTGGCACCACGGTCAAGGATTATGGGCATATGTTCCGCGAGGGGCCCTTGGCGGCAGAGGCCGCGACCGTCGCCGGGCTGGCCATGGATATCTCAGAGCTGTTGATGAAGCTTGAGGTGCCGGAAGGCGCCGACAAGGGGGTGACCGTCGCCTATCACGCGGCCTGTTCCCTGCAGCATGGTCAACAGATCAAGACCTATCCCAAGGACCTGTTGAAACGGGTGGGATTTGCGGTGGTGGAACCGCGCGACAGCCATCTGTGTTGCGGGTCGGCCGGGACCTATAATCTGATGCAGCCCGAGATTTCGAAGCAGTTGAAGGCCCGCAAGGTTCAGACGCTGGAGGCGAAATCACCTGATATCATCGCGGCGGGAAATATCGGCTGCATGATGCAGATCGGCTCTGGCACTGATATCCCGATGGTGCATACAGTGGAGTTGATCGACTGGGCGACCGGCGGGCCAAAGCCCCCCGCGCTTTTGGATCGGCAGCCATAATCTTGCCCGATCCGCCTGCTAGCCCGGTCCCCGGATAAGGGAGTGGCAATGCGGCGATTCTGGACGATACTGGCCTTTTGCGCCGGATTGGGCGCGGGCGTGGCGCAGGCCGACGCCTTGCGGTCGCTGGTCACCGGCGACGATGGCAAGGGATGGGAGGCCGTGGGCCGTCTGAACATCGGCAAACACAGTTTCTGTACCGGTGCGCTGATCGCCCCCAATCAGGTGCTGACCGCGGCGCATTGCCTGTATGACAAGGATACCGGCGAAACCGTTGCCATCGAAGGGATCGAGTTTCTGGCCGGGTGGCGCAACGGGCGCGCGCAGGCCTATCGCGGGGTCCGGCGCGGGATCGTGCATCCGAATTATCATTTCGACGATTCCAACAAGCTGAAGCGGGTGGCCTTCGATCTGGCGGTGCTGGAACTGGACCGGCCGATCCGCCTGCCCGGCATTCAGCCCTTTGATACCGCCCGGAACCCGCGCAAGGGCGACGAGGTCGGTGTGGTATCCTATGCCCATGACCGGTCCGAGGCGCCGTCGCTGCAAGAGGTGTGCCATGTGCTGGCCCGTCAGCCGGGGGTTCTACTGTTGTCCTGCGACGTCGATTTCGGGTCCTCCGGCGCGCCGATCTTCACCTTCGATCACGGGGTGGCGCGGATCGTTTCGGTTGTTTCCTCGAAATCCGATATGGACGATCAGAAGGTCTCTCTCGGGGTTGGGCTGGGCAGGTCGCTTGAGGTGCTGAAGATGCGGCTGGAAACCGGGCAGGGGGTCCTGACCCGGCAGCGCGACCCGGCCAAGGGGTTCGGCCAGGGGACGGCGCGCGGCACGGGTGGCGCAAAGTTCGTGCGCCCGTGATCGGGGTCCTGCGCATATCCCGCGCAGTGGCGATCGCGCTGACCTTTCTGGCACCCGGACAACCGGGCGCGGCGGATACCGGGTTGGACCGGCTGACCCTGCGATCCGAAACGCTGGGGTGGGAAGCCGTGGGCCGGGTCGATATCGGCAAGGATGGCGGGTTTTGCACCGGCGTTCTGGTGGCCACCGATCTGGTGCTGACAGCGGCGCATTGCCTGTATGACAGGGGTCGGCGGATCGATCCGCAGGTCATGATCTTTCGGGCCGGGCTGCGCGATGGCAAGGCGGTGGCCGAGGTGCCGGTGCGCCGTGCGGTGATCGCAGCAGGCTATGATCCGCGCGACCGGGACGGCTATAATCAGCTGTTGAACGACGTGGCACTGTTGCAGTTGCACCAGACGATCCCGGCGGGGCTGGCCGCGCCGTTTTCGGCAGGCCGGCGGATCGGGCAGGGCGACGCGGTCAGCGTGGTGTCCTATGCCCGTGGGCGCGAGGCGGCCCTGTCGTGGCAGCGGCGGTGCCGGGTCACGCAAAAAGGGCCGGGCGCGCTGGCGCTGAGTTGCGATGTGGATTTCGGATCGTCGGGGGCGCCGGTGTTCGACACATCGGGCGGGCGGGCGCGTATCGTTTCGATCGTGTCGCGCGGGCGCCGTTCGGACGGGGGGCATGTGGTCTATGGCATGGACATCGCCGGACCCTTGGCGCGGCTGAAGGCCGATATGCGCGACGGGTTGCGGGTGTTCCCGAAAGAGGTCGTGCAGTCCAAACGTATCGCGCCGGGCACGCGCAACACCAGCGGCGGGGCACGGTTCGTCCGCCCCTGATCCTCTTGAAACCGGGCTTTGGTCTGCCCACATCTGTTGCGTCAGGTGCCGCCAAGCGGGTCTGGCATAATCACATGCCCGTCCGGATGCGGAGGGCGAAGACCACAACATCGCTCATAGAGGATGATGCTATGCGAACCTTTGATCTTGAACCGCTGTACCGTGCCACTGTTGGTTTCGACCGTGTGGCCGACATGATGGACCGGGTGCTGTCGAACGACGCCACCCACACCAGTTACCCCCCTTACAACATTGAAAAAACATCCGAACACGGATACCGGATTTCGATTGCCGTGGCCGGGTTCACGGATGATGAACTGTCGGTCGACGTTCGGGAAAACGCCCTGATCGTGACCGCCCGCAAGGCCAAGGAAGAGGGCGAGCGCCGCTATCTGCATCGTGGGATCGCCACCCGCGCGTTTGAACGCCGGTTCCAGCTGGCCGATCATCTGCGCGTGACCGGGGCGACCCATGCCGATGGGATGCTGCATATCGATCTGCTGCGCGAAGTGCCCGAGGCGCTGAAACCCCGCCGGATCGAAATCGCACGTGGCGACGCGGCGAAACCGACGGTGATCGAGGCCGACACCGCCGAGGTGTAAACGAGCCGGCGAGACGCTGTTAAACGGAGGCGCGGGACCCAGAGGGTCCCGCGCCATTTTTATTCTTCATCCTGCCCCGGCCCGGGGCAGGGGTGGATGCCGCAGCGGTGTCATTGCGCCGACAGGCTTTCGGCAAGGCGCATCAGCGTGACCGCCTGCGCGCGGTATCCAAAGGGATCGTCGCCCTTGGTCTGATTGGCCAGCGCGATGGCCTCGGCATAGCCCCAGCCGCCCAGATAGTCGCTGCCCGACAGCAATTGCCCGAACCCGGCGATGGCGATGGAAAACCGGGCGTCATCCGAGGCGTTACCACCGGCCAGCGGCAGCGGGGTTTCGATCAGCTGGCTGTTGTCCGCGCCGGGGGTTTTATAGCGCAGCCGCAGAAAACCCAGCTCGTCGGCGGGCCCTTCGACCGCCGGGGCGGTGCCATAGCGCAGCGGATCGTTCAGCACCGCATCCGATCCGACCGGCGTCACCTCGTAGATCGCGGTGACGGTGTGGCCTGCGCCGATCTCGCCCGCGTCGACGGTGTCGTTGTTGAAATCCTCGCGCCGCAGGGCGCGGGTTTCATAGCCCAGCAGCCGGTATTCGGCGACGGTGGCGGGGTTGAATTCGACCTGTATCTTGACGTCATTGGCGATCGGGAACAGCGCGCCGGTCAGTTGATCCACCAGCACCTTGCGCGCCTCGGACAGCGTGTCGATATAGGCCGCCTGCCCGTTGCCGTTCTGGGCCAGCGCCTGCATTGTGGCGTCATCCAGATTGCCGCGTCCGAACCCCAGAACCGACAGGTAGGTGCCGCTGTCGCGTTTGTCGGCGATGAAGTCTTTCAGCGCGCCTGGATCCGACAGACCGACGTTGAAATCGCCGTCGGTGGCCAGGATCACCCGCGCGATTTCGCCCTCTTCGGCCATGGCGGCGGCGGTGGCATAGGCCTGTTGCAACCCGGCCTGACCGGCGGTCGATCCGCCCGCCTGCAACCGGTCCAATGCGGCCAGAATGGTGGCGCGTTCGCCCGCCGGGGTGGGGGCCAGCACCTGACCCGCACTACGGGCATAGGTGACGATGGCCACCTGATCCTGCGGGCGCAGTTCCGACAGCATCAACCGAAAGCTTTGTTTCAGCAGCGGCAGCTTGTTGGCGTCCTGCATCGACCCCGAGGTGTCGATCAGGAACACAAGGTTCAGCGGCGGGCGGTCCGCGATCTGCGGCAAGGCCCCCTGCAGGCCGATATGCACCAGCTGCGTGCCCGCGTTCCACGGGGTGGCTGTGGTGGTGACGGTGGTGCGGAACGGGGCCTCATCCGCGTCCGGGGCAGGATAGGCATAGGGGAAATAATTGATCATCTCCTCAATCCGCACCGCGCCTTTCGGCGGCAGTGCGCCGTTCATCAGCGAGGAGCGTACCACGCTGTAAGAGGCTGTATCGACGTCGATCGAAAAGGTCGACACCGGGGCTTCGCGGGTGATTTTCACCGGGTTCGGGTCGGCGTTGGCGAAGGCTTCGGTATCGGGCATGTCCGGGGCGATGATCCGTTCGCGAACCACGGGCGCTTCTGCAAGGCCTATTGCCCCCTGACCCAACTGGATAGGTGCCCGTTTTGCCCTTGTTTGCGGCGCCGCCGCCTGCAGGGTTGTTTGGGCCGACAGACCGGCCTCGGGCGCGGCAGGTGCCATGACGACCTCTTCTTCGGCCATCGCCATTTCCATATCGGTGTCCAGGCGGTGTTCCAGAATGGGTTCCGCATCGATCAAACCCTGAGCATCGTCGGTGCGCGCCTGGGCCTCCGGTTTGAGTTTCACCACATCGGGCGGCGATGTCACCTCGGTGCCCAGGGGGGCGATCAGCAGAACGGCAAGCCCGACGGTGACAAGGCCGGTGGTGGCGCCCAATGCGGCGCGGCTGGTCAGGGTGTGAAACATGGCGACAACTCCGTTTGAAAAACGCGCGCCCAATCCCGGACGCTCAGAGGTCTGACGCGTGGCGGCGGCGGTTTCTTGGAGCTGGTCGAAATTTTCCATCGCCGCGCGCAGGTTTGCGGCGCGGCGGTCGGCATCCGGGGCCGGGGGGGCGGATTTCAGCGCGGCTTGCAGCCGGTCAAATGCATCGCTCATGCTTGGCTCTCCTTCTCATGGAGCGCGCGCAGGCGCTTTTTCGCGTCTGACATGCGCCAGGCGATGGTGCCCTCGGACAGGCCCAGAACCTCGGCCGCCTGGGCTTGGGTCATGTCTTCGCCCAGGGTCAGGGCCAGCGTTTCGCGCAGGTCGTCGGGCAGGGCGCGCATGGTCTGGGTCAGCCAGTCCAGCGTTTCGGTCTCTTGCTGGATGGCGGCCTGACGGGCCACTTCCCAATCGCCCCAGCCATCGGCGGCCCGGGCATGGCTGGCGCGTTTGCGCCGCCGGTCGTGGGCGGCATTCACCGCCACGCGGTAGACCCAGGTGGTAAACCGCGCCTCGCCCCGGAACCCGCGCAGTTTGACGGGCAGGGCGACGCAGATGTCCTGGGTCAGATCTTCGGCCTCGGCTCGATGACCGGTCAGGCGAAAGGCAAAGGCAAACAGCCGGTCATAGTGACGCGACAACAGCGCGGCAAACGCGTCGCGGTCACCGCCTGCTGCGGCCATGGCCAATGCCTCGTCAGATGTGTTCATACGCATGACAATTGGTTGGACGTATGCGGTGGGTCAATCCTTGGCGGGATGGATGAATTTATTCGCATGATTGCAAATGTATAGACAAATGATACTTATCCTATATACGTTCCTGTATTGGGAACGTTAGTTGGCGCGTTGTTTTAAACGTCATCCAACATGGTTTCCATGAACAACAGCTCGGCCTGTGCAGCGCTTGTAAAGAGAATGGCATAGGGGAAAAGGGCGATCCACTCACGGAACTGGGCTGACCTCTGGTCGGCCCTTTTTCGCGACCCGGGGGGCGGCAAAAGTTCCACCCGACCCGCCAATACGCTTGAATTTCGCCATATTGGCTGCCTAGGCTTGGTCCGAAGGATCAGGATGGGACGCCGGAATGTTACGATTGGTTGCAAGTGCCGTGGTCGCGGTGGTCGCGACAATGGCAAACGCGGGCGAGTTTCTGCGGGCCGATGCGCCGGACTGGGTTGAACGGCTTGACCTGCCGACGGCCGATCCTGCGCAGCTGCCCCTGGCGGCGGATGGGGTTTACTATCTTCTGATCGACCGGCAGGTGGCCTGGCAGGGGGACAACCAGCTGATCCATGCGCGCCATGCCATGCAGGTTCTGAACCGGTCCGGGCTGGAATATACCGCCACCGTTTTGCGCGAATTCGATCCGGCGTTCGACACGATGACGCTGACCGATCTGGATGTGATCCGCGACGGCAAACGCATCAACCTGCGCGACACCGTATCCCCGCGCGTGTTTCAGCGCGAAACCGATCTGGAAAGCGGCATCATCGACGGCACCCACACCATGCATATCGACATGCCGGACATCCGCGTCGGGGATATCGTGGATATCGGGGTGTTGTGGGATCAGGCGCCGCGCGTGCCGGGGGGAAGCTTTGCGGACAGCTATCAATTGGGATACGGCGTGCCGATGCAGCAGTTCCGGATGCGGGTGGACTGGCCATCGGAGCGGGCGATCCAACTGCGCGAAAACCTGATGGGCATCCGGGCCCGGGTCGAAGATCGGGGCGCGGTCCGGCGCTATGTCTGGGAACAGAAAGCGCCGCAGGTGTTCGAGCGCGAAGACAACACGCCCCGCGAATATTCGCCTTACCCCGAGGTTGCCTATTCCGCCTATGCCGATTGGGCAGAGGTCGCCTCTGGCATGGCGGAATACTACAACGCGGATTATCCGCTGTCGCCCGCATGGGAGGCGCGGGTGGCGCAGATGATGCAGGACAACCCCACCGCCGAGGGCCGGATCATCGCCGCCCTGCGCGCAGTGCAGGAAGACATCCGGTACGTCGGGATCGAAATCGGCGCGGGTGGGTATTACGCCCGCACCCCGCAATCGGTCGCGCAGAACGGGTTCGGCGATTGCAAGGATAAGTCGCTGTTGCTGAAGACCGTGCTGGGCCGGATGGGCATCGCCGCGGATGTGGCGCTGGCCAATCTGGACAATGGCCATGACATCGACCAACGTTTGCCGGGGCCGCAGCATTTCAATCATATGATTGCGGGCGCCCATCTGAATGGCCGCACCTATTGGATGGACCCGACCGGCAGCTATGAGGGCGGCACGCTGGAGGTCGCGACCGAGCCCGACTATGGGTTCGTTCTGCCGCTGGTTCCCAACGATGCGCAACTGACCCGGATCACGCCGGCCCCCGTGACGGGGTTCGACACTGCGGTGACAGAGAGATTCAATTTCTCATGGCTGGGCCTGTTTCTGAATGTTGAAACCGAATACCTGGGCGACAGCGCCAACTGGATGCGCGCCAAATGGGCGCGGGAACCGGCGCGCGACATTCAGAAAGGGTACCTGGAATATTACGCCTCGCGCTATCCGGGGATGCGGGTGCGGGCGCCGATGACGCTGGCGGATGATGCCGAGTTGAACCGGATCATTCTGTCCGAACATTATTTCCTGCCCCCCAACGCCCTGCGGCAGGAAGAGCTGTACAGCGATTTTCCCTTTGTTTCGGAAAACCACGTCCGCAACTTTCCCAAGGTGCTGATCGGCCCGCGCGTCGCCCCCCTGGCGGTCGACCACAGCGTGCGCCGCAGTCACGCGGTCGAGGTGCGCAACGCCCCGATCAATTTCAATCCGCCCGAGGATGTCACGCTGGACAATCCGGCGTTCAAATACCGGTTTTCCGGCAAGGCCACGGACGAAGGCCAGATGACGATGCAATGGAGCTATGAAAGTCGCGCCAGATCGGTGCCGCCCGAGGCGGTAAAGCAAGTGCTGCGCGACGTCCGCAAGGCCGAGGATCAACGCTATTGGACGTGGGATCTGAACCCGGATGAGGAAACGTCCAACTGACAAAAAAGAGAGGCCCGCAGGCCTCTCTTTCCTTTTCGGGGATGGGCGTGATCAGTCGATCTTGCCGATCGAGAAGAACATCGTTTCGCCCGAATGGTCGTCAACGCCGTCGTTGTCGGTCGACACGAACGCCTCGCCCTCGGTGGTGATGGCCAGACCTTCGACCTTGTCCAGAACATAGCCGCCGGTTGCCGTCAGATCGGGCAGCAGGTCGCGCACCAGTTCCTTGGACACCACCGGCAGGTCACCGCCCAAAGGCGCGGGCACCATTTCAGCGGCGGGGATGCGATAGATTTTCTTGGTCACGGCGCGGTAATCATGCTGGTTGTCGCGTTCCACGACATAGACGTAATCGCCATGTGCCACGATTTCCGACAGGCCGACCCAGCCGGTGTCCGGCGTCGCCTTGGGGTAATGCACGGCGCCCCATTCCTTGGTTTCCAGGTTATAGGCAACCAGTTTCACGTGGTCCTTGGGATCGTCCTTCCATTCGCGCTGAACCGCCATCCACAGGGTATCGCCAACCTTGGTGATCCCCTCAAACCCAAAGCGTTTTTCGACGGCGGCCAGTTCCGGCGGAATGCCGATCTCGCCCTTCAGGTTCTTGATCTTGCCCTTGGCGTCGACGTGATAGATCGCATGCGGGATCAGCCGTTCGGTGCGCCCTTCAGAGGCGACATAAAAACCGCCCTTGCCGTCCAGCGTGATGCCTTCCATATCCAGTTTCTGCGCCGGGTGGCCGTCGCGGGTGACACGGATCACATCGGTGATGTGGGCGGGCGTCTGGTTGGTGTCGATCTTGAAGATCGACGGCTGGAAGCCATAGAAGCTGTCGTTCACGGCCCAGACGATGCCGCCCTCATCGGCGACCATGCCCGAGATTGCGCCCCAGCCGATCAGCTCATCGGCACCGGCCGAAGTCAGCATCGGATAGGCGGCGGGTGCTTCCTGATATTCATAGATCATGACATGGGCGCGCGCGCCGCCGTCTTCGATCAGGTCGGCCTCATTCGCGGAAACCAGCAGGTTGCGCTCGGGGATGGTCACATAGCCCTCTGGCCCCACGCCCGAGGGCAGCAGTTGCTTCAGCACCGGGTTGGCGGCGTCGGTGGCATCGTAAACGCCGACGATGCTGGCGCGTTCGGCGCCGACGAAAATCATCGGGGTGCCGCCGAATGTGCCCGCAGTGACCGACTCGGGCTCGACCCCCTTGGCGTCGGAGCGTTTGTCGGGGTAGTGGCCGATCTGGATGATGGCATGTTCAAAACTGGTGCCACTGTCATAAACGATGGTGCCGTCCTTGTTGAAGATCGTCCAGCCGCGCGATCCGCCCTCATAATCGCCTTCGTTGGCGGTGGCGAAATGATTGTCGTCGATCCATTTCACCGCATCGGGTTCGCGTTTGCGGCCCTTCTGGGATTCAGTAAAGATCAGCGCGCCGCGTTCGTCGGTGGCGTCGATGCCGTCCAGATCGACCGCCCCGGCCGAGAAATGATTCAGGACGTTCCCGTCTTTGTCGACCACAACCAGATGGTTGTTTTCCTGCATAGTCACGACGATCTCGCCCAGACCGTTGATATCAACGTATTCGGGTTCGGGATCGCTGCCTGCGATTTCGGCCATCCCGGTCATATCGACCATCTTCATGCTGGCGCAATCCAAGCTGCCGTCTTTGACGCCGACCAGGACAAGATTACCGGCGGGCAGCTGCGGGATCACACCGTCGTTCAGGTCCTCATCCCGCTCGTTCTCGATGGCGATGGCGATGAAGGACCCGTCCTTGGCCTTGGCAAGGCTGTCGGGCTGTCCGCCCAGATCGCAGGACGCCAGTTCGCTGCCATCGGCGGTGTTGATCGCGCGGATCACACCCGACGGCGCGGTATAGCTTTCCGATGTGTTCACGCCGACAAAGGCGGTGGTGCCGACAACCGCGACCGAGGTCGGCTCGCCGCCCATGGCGATATTGCCCTTGGGGGCAGGGTGGGCCGGATCGGTGATATCGACCATGCCGATCACTTCCAGCGGGCTGTCGGTATAGACCAGCGTCATGCCATCGGCGGTGACATCGATGATCTCGGGGCTGGATTCACGCTTGGTGTCCTCGCCCTCGGCCATGTTCTTGACGACCGGGAAAGATGCGATACGGTTGAAATTCATTTCGGCGGATGCGGCGCCGGCAGTCAAAGCGATGACCGACGACAGGCCAAGAAGGCGTGCGTTCATTCTACAGTTCCCCTGAAGCAGTTATTGCGCTTGAGTGGAGTGCCCCGTTTCCGTGACTGTTTCGTAACAGTCATGTTTCGGTTGTGTAAAATGAGCGGCGGCAAGGGGGAAAGAATGGATTGGGACGATGCCTATGCCAACGGGGCCCATATCGCGGGGGCCGCAGAGTATCCGCCGCGCTGGACCACGGCGGCGCAGGGCTTTCGGGAACAGGCGCAGGGGCGTCTTGACCTGCCCTACGGGCCCGATCCCAGACAGCGGTTCGATCTGTTCAGCCCGGCAGGGGACGCCGCGGGGGTTTTGGTCTTTGTGCATGGCGGATACTGGCGTGCCTTTGACAAATCCACGTGGTCGCATCTGGCCGCAGGCGCGGTTGCGCGGGGCTGGGCGGTGGCGGTGCCGTCTTACCGATTGGCGCCCCAGGTGCATATCCGCGACATCACCCAGGACATCCACGCGGCGCTTCTGGCGATCGCCGAGGCGACCGCTGGCCCGATCGTTCTGACCGGGCATTCGGCGGGCGGGCATCTTGTGGCGCGGATGCTCTGCGATGACCAGACCCTGCCGCCCAAGGTTGCCGAACGGATCGTGACCTGCGTGCCGATCTCGCCCCTCAGCGATCTGCGCCCGCTGATGAACACCGCGATGAACGATGAGTTCCGTCTGGACGAGGGCGAGGCGCTGGCCGAAAGCCCGGCCCTGCGCCGCAACGCCATGCCCGTTCCGGTGACGGTCTGGGTGGGGGGCGACGAACGCCCGGCGTTTCTGGATCAGGCCCGCTGGCTGGAAGAGGCCTGGGTGCAGGCGCGCCTGCACATCGACGCGGGCAAACATCATTTCGACGTGATCGACGGGCTGCAGGATCCCGGCAGCCCGCTGATGCAGGCGCTGCTGGGCTAGCCGAAGGCGCCGGACCAGCAGGGCAACACGTCACCCGGGGCAGGGGTCGCGGCATAGACCCCGCGCGCAATCGCCCGCGACAGGCAACAGGCGGCGGCATGGCCCAGCATCAGCGGATCGGCAAGCGGGCGCGCGCCGGTTGCCGCGGCAAAGACCAGATCGCCGTCAAAGGGCGTGTGGCTGGGAAATATCGCCCGTGCCATACCGTCATGGGCGGTAACGGCCAGCCGTGTCGCCTCGGCCTGCGTCAGGGTGGCGTCGGTGGCCACGATGGCAATCGTGGTCGCAGCACCTTGGCGGCCTTTGACCTCGGGCAATCGGGCGGGGTCCTGCGCGCCCACGCCCAGCCCGCCGAATTCGCCCTCCAGCTCAAACGGGGCGGCCCAGAAATGCGGCCCATCGCCCATCGTGACCGCCCCCAGCGCATTCACAGCCACCAGCGCGCCCACCGTCGTTCCATCCGGCAATATGGCCGAGGCGGAGCCCAACCCGCCTTTCAGCCCGGCGGTGGTGGCCCCGGTCCCGGCCCCGGCCGAGCCCAGATCGAACACCCCATCGGCATTGGCCAGTGCCTCTTGCCCCAGTGTCTTATAGGGGTTGCTGGCCCAGCGTTTGTCGCCGCCGTTCAACAGATCGAACAGGATCGCGCCGGGCACGATCGGCACGCGCTGATCCCCAACGGCAAAGCCGCGCCCCATCGCCCGCAGCCCGTCCGCCACGCCTGACGCCGCGTCCAGCCCAAAGGCCGACCCGCCCGACAGCACCAGCGCATCGGCCCGCTGCACCAGCTTATCGGGCGCCAGCAGATCGGTCTCACGGGTGCCCGGCGCGCCGCCCATGACGTGCACAGCGGCGGTAAAGGGCGCCTCCCCCATCAAAACGGTCGCGCCCGATTTCAGATCATGGTCCTGCGCATTGCCGACCCGCAGGCCAGCGACATCGGTGATCAGGTTTCTCGGCCCCGGTTTCATCATCATTCATGCTTCTTTTTGGTCCAAATACTCATTGCGCGACCGATGCCTCATATACAGCGCCCGCCGTCGACTTCCAAAGCGACGCCGGTGATCATGCCCGCCTCGTCCGAGCACAGGAAACAGGCGGCATTGCCCATGTCTTCGGGCGTGGAAAACCGGCCCAGCGGGATGGTCGACAGGAACCTGGCGCGCACCTCGGGCGTGTCTTCGCCCATGAAGCTTTTCAGCAGCGGCGTTTCCCCCGCCACCGGGTTCAGCGCGTTGACGCGGATGCCGTGGGGGGCCAGTTCGACCGCCATCGCCTTGGTCGCGGTGATCATCCAACCTTTCGAGGCGTTGTACCAGTTCAGCTTGGGCCGCGGGCTGACACCGGCGGTCGAGGCGATGTTCAGGATCGCGCCCGCGCCCATGGATTTCATATGCGGCACGATATGGCGCGCGGTCAGGTAAACCGATTTGGCATTCACCGCCAGCACCCGGTCAAACTCGGCCTCGCCAACCTCTTCCATCGGTTGCGGCAAATGGGTGATGCCGGCGTTGTTGATCAGGATGTCCAGCGTTCCGAAGGTGGCGAAAGCAGCCTTGGCCAGCGCCGCGACGCTGTCGTTTTCCGAAACATCGACCACCTGCGCCACGCCGCCGATCTCATCGGCCACGGTTTGGGCCGCATCGGGGTTTATGTCGGCCACCATGACACGGGCACCTTCAGCTGCGAATTTGCGCGCCATGCCCGCCCCGAATCCCGATCCGCCGCCGGTGATGATCGCGGTTTTCCCGTCAAGCCGCATGGCTGATGCCCCCCTTCGTGCAACCTCTTTGACAACACCTTGGGGCAATTGGCGCGTCCGGTCCATCCGACAATCCGCCGATTGTGGCCATCGGGCGATATGGGCACGCCGGCAGACATGAAAAAACCGGGCGCGGCAGGCGCCCGGTTTCAGAATGTTCAGCTATGAAAGCTCAGTGGAACTTCTTGATCTCGCCGGTTTTCAGGCGCGACATATAGCTTTCCAGCTCGCGTTTGACGACCGGCATCAGGAAGTACAGGCCAACGATGTTGACCACCGCCATGGCAAAGATCGCCGCATCCGAGAAGTCGATGACAGGGCCAAGGCTGGCCGCGGCACCGATCACCACGAAGATGCAGAAGATGATCTTGAAAACCAGTTCGGTTGTCTTGCCCTCGCCAAACAGGAAGGTCCAGGCCTTCAGCCCGTAGTAGGACCAGCTGATCATGGTCGAGAAGGCGAACAGGATCACCGCGATGGCCAGGATGTACTTGAACCAGCCAAAGGCCGACGAGAAGGCCGCCGAGGTCAGGGCCACGCCTTTGTTGCCGTCAACGGTCTGGATGGTGCTGCCACCTTCGTCCAGCAGATAGAGACCGGTATTGGGGTCCGAGATCAACTGACCGGTGATGATGATGACCAGCGCGGTCATGGTGCAGATCACCACGGTGTCGATGAACGGTTCCAGCAAGGATACGAACCCTTCGGTGATCGGTTCCTTGGTACGCACCGCCGAGTGGGCGATCGCGGCCGAACCAACGCCCGCCTCGTTCGAAAAGGCCGCGCGTTTGAAGCCCTGGATCAGGGCCCCGACCACACCGCCTGCAACGCCAAGCCCGGTAAACGCCCCCGAGAAAATCTGGCCAAAGGCCCAGCCGATCTTGTCGTAGTTCACCAGAATGATGATCAGTGCAGTAACGCAGTAAAGAACGCCCATGATTGGCACGACTTTTTCGGTGACTTTGGCGATGGACTGAAGGCCACCGACGATCACCGCAAAAACGATTGCCGCAAAGACGATGCCGGTGATCCAACCGGGGAAGTCACCCACAACATTGGTGATCTGCGCATGTGCCTGATTGGCCTGGAACATGTTGCCGCCGCCAAGCGCGCCAAGGATACAGAAGACCGAAAACAGCACCGCCAGGAACTTGCCGCCGGGCAGGCCGCGTTCGGAAAAGCCCTTGGTCAGGTAATACATCGGACCACCCGAAACCGTGCCATCGGGATATTCGTTCCGGTATTTCACGCCCAGCGTACATTCGGTGAATTTCGACGCCATGCCCATCAGACCGGCAAGGATCATCCAGAAGGTTGCCCCCGGACCGCCGATACCAACGGCCACCGCGACACCGGCGATATTGCCCAGACCGACGGTTCCCGACAGGGCTGTCGCAAGCGCCTGGAAATGGCTGACCTCGCCCGCGTCGTCCGGATCAGAATAGTCGCCCTTGACCAATGAGATGGAATGAGGAAACGCACGGAACTGGATGAACGCAAAGTACAGCGTGAATATCGTTGCCGCGACCACCAGCCACGCCACGATCCAGGGAAAGCTGGTGCCGGGGAAGGGGCTGAAGATAAAATTGACGAACCAGCCTGTCGAATTTGCAAAAATCTGGTTTATGGTTTCGTCCATGGATTGCGCAAAGACCGATTGAGGTGCGGCCAGCGCAGCGGCTGCCGCTACGGGTGCCGCAAATTTGGAAAATGTTTTCATGGGATATCTCCGCCTGAGGCTCAGGGTACGATCGTGCACGGAACGGGTGCAATCTGGGACAGGCTGCCAGCCACCGAGCCGAACAGGCGCGTTGACATCATGCTGTGTCCGGTTCTGCCGATGAAGATCTGCGCGGCGCCGCTGTCGCTGGCGATCTTGCACAGGGTTTCCGCCACGTGACCGTATTTGATCACACTTTCGGTTTTGACGCCGGTGCCGGACAGTTCGTCAAGCAAGGGTTTGACCAGCGCGGTTTCGGCCCGCTCCAGTTCCTCGCCACGTCGCTTGTGGCGTTCTTCAAGTTCGTTGGGTGTCAGAAATGTGTACGGCGACCATTCCAGAACATGCGCGATCAAAAGGCTGCCGCCTGTCGATTTGGCATGGTTAGCAGCATATTTTGCCGCGCGCTTTGCGCCCTCGCTGCCGTCATATGCCACTAGAAAAACATCTGGCATTCTATTCTCCCTGTTGATTGATGCGACTCTCTGCCACATGCGGCGGACAATAGGGCTGCTTTCGTAGATTTCTTTGCGTTTTACCCTCTATCAATCCGCTCGTACCGCAGATTGTTGCATACAACGGCCTGAAAATTCGAATTTTCTTCGAAACGCTGTCGGATTGCCGGTCCGGGGTGTCGCATTCTCGTCACAATTCTGTGAATCGCCTTTTGGTTGCGGGGCGGAGTTACCCGTGCCGGGCGGCGACGGTTTTCAATGTGGAAAAGCCATAAAGCGCCTCGAACCCCTTTTCCCGTCCGTGCCCGGATTTCCCGACCCCGCCAAAGGGCAGTTCAACACCGCCACCCGCGCCATAGTTGTTGATGAACACCTGTCCGGCCCGCAGCCGTTTGGCCAGCCGCATCTGCCGCGCGCCGTTCTGCGACCAGACGGCGGCGACAAGGCCATACTCCGTGCCGTTGGCGATGGCCACGGCGTGGTCTTCGTCGTCAAAGGGGATAAGGGTCTGGACCGGGCCGAAAATCTCATCCCGGGTCAGGGGGTGATCGGGGGACAAGCCCGCCAACAGGGTGGGGGTCACATAGTGCCCGCCGTCCGGCGTATCATCGGCAAGGCTGCCCTGGGCTGCGATCTGATCGGGCGCGGCCATGTCCAGAAACCCCGATACGATCTCTTTTTGCCGGGCCGAGATCAGCGGGCCGAGCTGCAGATCGTCCAGCGCCGGGCCGACCCGCAAGCCGCGATAAGCCTTGGCCATCCGCGCCAGCACCTGATCATAGACCCCGCGCTGCACCAATATGCGCGATGCCGCCGAACAGGTCTGGCCTGCGTTCTGGATGCCCGCATTCACCAGGAACGGCAGGGCGGCGTCCAGATCTGCATCGTCGAACACCAGTTGCGGGGATTTGCCGCCCAGTTCCAGCGTCACGGGCACCACGTTGCGGGCCGCGGCGGCCTGCACCATTTCCCCCACGCCGACCGATCCGGTGAAGGACAGGTGATGCACACCGGGATGGGCGCTGAGCGCGGCGCCCGCCTCTTCGCCCAGCCCGGGCACGACGTTCAGCGCCCCGGCGGGCAGCCCCGCCTCTTCGGCCAGCCGGGCAAAGGCCAGCGCGGTCAGGCAGGCCTCTTCGGCTGGTTTCAGCACGCAGGCGTTGCCCATGGCCAAGGCCGCGCCCACCGACCGGCCGATGATCTGCATCGGATAGTTCCACGGCACGATATGGCCGGTCACCCCATGCGGTTCGCGCAGGGTATAGACGGTATAGCCGTCCAGATAGGGGATGGTTTCGCCCATCACCTTATCCGCCGCCCCGCCGTAGAATTCCATGTACCGGGCCAGCGCCAGCGCATCGGCGCGCGCCTGCGCCAGCGGTTTGCCGACATCGCGGGCTTCGATCCGGGCCAATACCTCGGCGCGCTCCAGCACCAACTGCCCGATCCGGGTCAGGATGCGGCCCCGTTCAGCCGCTGTGGCCCGGCCCCAGTCCCCGGCGCGGGCGGCTTCGGCGGCATCCACGGCGGCGTCGATGTCGGCGGCGGTGCCCCGCGCGATTTCGGCGATCCCCTGACCGGTCGAGGGGTCTTCGACCGGCAGACGGGCCGCACCCGACGCGGGCTGCCAGTTCCCGCCGATCAACAACTCCGCCGGATCAAACCAAAGGTCTTGCATCATGTGTCCTTTCGTCTTGCCAATCGGCCGGGATGACCGGGGCCGCCGCGATCAGTTCACGGGTATAGGGATGTTGGGGCGCGTGCAGAATATCCTCGGTCGGGCCCTGTTCCACGATCTGGCCCGCCCGCATCACCAACACGCGGTCGGTGATGGCGCGCACCACGTTCAGATCGTGGCTGATGAACAGATAGCTCAGCCCCAGCCGCGCCCTGAGATCGGCCAGCAGGTCCAGCACCTGCGCCCGGACCCGCACGTCCAGCGCCGACACCGCCTCGTCCAGCACGATCAATTCGGGGTGGGTGATCAGCGCGCGGGCGATGGCGATGCGCTGCCGCTGGCCGCCGGAAAATTCATGGATGTATTTCTGGGCGTCTTCGGGTTGCAGCCCCACGGACAACAGCGCCTCGGCCACGCGAACGGCGGCATCGGCGGGCCGCCCGGTCAGATGGAACGGTTCGGCCACCAGCCGCCCGACGCGGTGGCGCGGATTGAAGCTGCCGTAAGGGTCCTGAAACACCACCTGCATCTGGCGGCGCATCCCGGCGGGCATCCGTTCGCCCGCGTTCACGATCTGCCCGTCCAGCCGGATTTCGCCGCCCCGCAACGGCTGCAACCCCAAAAGCGCGCGGGTCAGCGTGGATTTTCCGCATCCGCTTTCGCCGACCAACCCCAGGCTTTCACCGCGATTAAGCGTGAAACTGACCCGGTCCACCGCGCGGAACGGCGGCGGGCGATGCAGCAACCCGGTGCGGGGCACGGGGTATTCGCAGGTGACATTCTCGGCCTCCAGCAGGGGGGCGGGGCTGACCTGTTCGGTGGCGGCGGGTTTGTGGCCCGAGGCTTCGAACAATTGCCGCGTATAGGGGTGGTTCATCTGCCGGAACACGGCCTCGGTCGCCCCCTGTTCGACAATCGCGCCCTTTTGCATGACCGCCAGATGATCGGCGAGGCCCGCCACCACCGCCAGATCATGGGTGATCAGCATCAGGGCCATGCCTTCGTCGGCGACCAGCCCTTTCAGCAGGTCCAGAATACCCGCCTGCGTGGTGACATCCAGCGCGGTGGTCGGTTCATCCGCGATCAACAGGCGCGGGCGCAGGGCGATGGCCATGGCGATGCAGACCCTTTGGCGTTGCCCGCCCGACAGCTCATGCGGATAGCGCGACAGCGGGAACCGGTCGGGCGGCAGGCCGACGCGGGCCAGCCGGTCCTGCGCGATGCGCCGCGCCTCGGCCCGGGTGGCCTGACCGTGGATCAACAGGGTTTCGGCGACCTGATCGCCGATGGTCTGCACCGGGTTCAGCGCGGTCATCGGTTCCTGAAAGATCATTGCCAGTTCGTTGCCGCGCAGCGCGCACATCTGTGGTTCGGTCCGGGTCAGCAGATCGGTGTCACCCAGATGGATGTGGCCTGAAACCTGCGCGCCCGGCGGCAACAGCCCCATCATCGCCAGCGCGGTCATGGATTTGCCCGATCCGCTTTCGCCGACCAGCCCGAACACCTGGCCTTCGGCCATCGACAGCGACATGTTGCGCAGGATCGGGGTGCCGTGGATTGAAAGGGCAAGGTTTTCCAGCCGGATCATCGCGCCGCCCGCCGCAGCCGCGGGTCCAGCAGATCGCGCAGCCCGTCGCCCATCAGGTTCAGCCCCAGCACCATGAAGACAATCGCCAGCCCCGGCAGAATGGCAAGGCGCGGGGCGGTATAGATCAGCGTCTGCGCCTCGGCCAGCATCCGGCCCCAACTGGGGGTGGGCGGCTGCGCGCCCAGCCCGACATAGCTCAGCCCGGCCTCGGCCAGAATGCCAAGGCTGAACTGGATGGTGCCCTGAACGATCAGAAGGTTCGCGATATTGGGCAGGATATGTTCCAGGCTGATCCGGAATGCTTTTTTGCCCGCGACCCGGGCTGCCAGAATGTAATCCAGCGTCCACAGGCTGAGCGCGCCGCCGCGCGTGACCCGGGCAAACACGGGGATGTTGAAAATGCCGATGGCGATGATCGCGTTCACGGCCGAGGGGCCGAAGACGGCCGTGATCAGGATGGCGATGACCAGCGACGGAAAGGCAAAGATCAGATCGTTGCCGCGCATGATCACCTCATCCACCCAACTGCCGCGTTTTGCCGCCGCCCACAGGCCCAGCGGCACCCCGACGGCGATCCCGATGCCCACGGCCAGCAGGGCGACCGCGATCGAAATGCGCGCGCCCACCATCAGCATCGACAACACGTCGCGCCCGAAATGGTCGGTGCCCAGCCAGTGTAGATCCGACGGCGGTTGCAGCCTGTCGGCGATGGACAGCGTCGTCACATCCTGCGGCACCCAGACCAGCGACAGCAGGGCCACCGCCAGAAACACCACCGACAGCCCGGCCCCAAGGATCAGTTGCGCGGGAACCCTCATCGTCGCCTCAGCCTTGGGTCCACCGCCGCATAGGCGATATCGACCAGAAAGGTCACCGAAATCACGGCAAAGACCAGCAGCATCACCACGCTTTCCACCACGATCAGATCGCGCTGGGTGATGCCCTGAAAGATCAGCCGCCCCAGCCCGGGCAGGAAAAACACGTTCTCGATGATGATGGCCCCGGCGATCAGAAAGGAAAACTGCAGCCCGATGATGGTCAGCACCGGGATCAGCGCGTTGCGCAGCGCATGGCGGGTCAGCGCCTGCCGCTGGCTTAACCCCTTGGCGCGGGCGGTGCGGATGTAATCCTGCCCCAGCGTTTCGATCAGGGCCGAGCGCATGACCCGCGCCAGGATCGACGCCTGCGGCAGCGCCAGCGCCACGGCGGGCAGGGTCAGCGCCTTGAACCCGGGCAACAGCCCGTCCTGCCACCCCGGAAAGCCGCCTGCGGAAAACCAGCGCAGGTTGATGGCGAAGACCAGAACCAGCAGCATCGCGAACCAGAAATTGGGCACGGCGATGCCCAGCTGCGTGACCCCCATGATGCCGTAATCGGTGACACCCCCGCGCCGCGCCGCCGCGATCAGCCCGACCGGAAAGGCGATCAGCGTGGACAGCGCCAGCGCATAGATCGCCAGTGGAAGGGAAACCCACAGCCGTTCGAACACCAGTTCGGCCACCGGCACCCGGTAGCTGTAGGATTGCCCGAAATCACCGCGCAGCAGCCCGCCAGCCCAGTTCAGATACCGTTCGGCCAGCGTGCCGTTCAGGCCCAATGTGTCGCGCAGGGCGGTCACCGCCTCGGGCGTGGCGTTCAGCCCCAGCATATAGGCCGCAGGATCGCCGGGAATGACCTCGATCACCAGAAAGATCACAAGGCTGGCGGCGATCAGGCTAAGGGTCAGCGACACGAACCGCGTCAGGGCAAATCGAAGCATGGGCGGAGCCTAGAACGGGATGTGCCGCCACGCCAGAGGCTTTGCCGGGGCAGGGGCGCTTTGGGCTTGCCAAATCGCGGGGTTTGGCGAAATCTGGGGGTGAGCGGTGGCGATGGCGTCGCCCCGGGGCATTGCCCCATGCTTGGCGGGGGTTCCCCCCGTGCGCCGTCCTGAACGCCGGGACCTTTTTAGGGTGGTCGCACAGTGGATGCGCCGCTTATCGGAGGTCATGATGACACAAATCCAACGTCCTGATTTTTATCGCCTGCACAATGGCGACAAAGCCCCCCTGCCGTTTTCAGCCGATGAATACGACACCCGCCTGATGGGCCTGCGCAGCGCGATGGACGCGGCGGGGGTTCAGGCGGTTGTCCTGACCTCGATGCAGAACATCGCCTATTATTCGGGGTTTCTGTATTGCAGTTTCGGGCGGCCCTATGGGCTGGTCGTAACGGCGTCCGAGGCGGTGACGATCAGCGCGGGCATCGATGCGGGCCAGCCGTGGCGCCGGTGCCATGGCGACAACATCACCTATACCGACTGGCGGCGGGATAATTTCTGGCGGGCGGTGGCCTCGGTCACCGGTACGGGGCGCGTGCTGGGGTATGAGGGCGATCATATGACGATCGTCCAGCGCGACCGGCTGTGCGCGATGCTGGAACCGCGCGATATCATCGACATAGCGCCCGCCACCATGCAACAGCGGATGCGCAAATCCCCGGCCGAGATCGCGCTGATCCGAGCGGGGGCAGCGGTGGCCGATATCGGTGGCTATGCGATCCGGGATGCGGTGAAGGCCGGCGCGCGCGAGATTGACGTGTCCATGGCCGGGCGCGACGCGATGGAGCAGGACATCGCGGCCCGGTTTCCCGATGCCGAATACCGCGACACTTGGGTCTGGTTTCAATCGGGGCTGAACACGGACGGTGCGCATAATCCGGTGACGGGGCGCGTGCTGGAACGCGGCGATATCCTTAGCCTGAATACGTTTCCGATGATCTCGGGCTATTATACCGCGCTGGAACGCACGCTGTTCGTGGGTGCGGTCGATGCCGCCTCACTCGCGATATGGCAGGCGAATGTCGGCGCCCATGAATTCGGCATGTCGCAGTTGAAGCCGGGGGTCAGCTGCGCCGAGGTGACCCATGCGGTCAACGGTTTCTTCGCCGAGCGCGATTTGCTGCAATACCGGTCGTTCGGCTATGGCCATTCCTTCGGCGTGCTCAGCCATTACTACGGGCGCGAGGCGGGGCTGGAGCTGCGCGAAGATATCGACACGGTTCTGGAACCGGGCATGGTGATCAGCATGGAACCGATGCTGACCATCCCGCAGGGCCAGCCGGGGGCGGGCGGATACCGCGAACACGATATCCTGATCATCACCGAAGACGGCGCCGAAAACATCACCGGCTACCCTTACGGCCCCGATTTCAACGTGGTGGGGTAACGGGCGCCACCGCGATATTGTCGATCAGGCGGACGCCGTCCAGCATGGCGGCCGCCAACAGGCGGGCGGGTGCGTTCGCCAGCGTCATGGGGGTCAGCGTCGCGGCGGATCGCAGCTCCAGATACTCTACATCCGCGAACCTTGCGGCCAGGATGTCGGCACGGGCCTGTTCCAGACTGTCGTCCACCGGTGCCCCGGCGGTGATCTGCGCCGCGGCCCGGTCCATCGCGCGGTGCAGGGCGGGGGCAATCGCGCGGGCGCTGTCTGACAGATGGGTGTTGCGCGACGACAGGGCCAGGCCGTCGGCCTCGCGCACCGTGGGGCAGCCGACGACGTCGATCGGGATATCCAGATCGCGCGCCACGCGGCGCACCAGCATCAATTGCTGATAATCCTTTTCCCCGAAATAGGCCTGATCGGCCGAGGTCTGCAGAAACAGCTTGGTGACCACGGTGGCCACCCCGTCGAAATGGCCCGGACGATGCGCGCCGCACAGGCCCGCGCTGATGCCGCTGACGCTGACGTTGGTGGCAAAGCCTTCGGGGTAGATCTGATCGGCATCGGGGGCATAGATGACATCGACCCCGTAAGGGCGCAGCTTGGCCGCGTCGTCGTGTTCGGTACGGGGATAGTTGGCCAGATCGTCGGGGTTGTTGAACTGTTTGGGGTTCACGAAGATCGTGACGATCACCCGGTCGGCGCCCGCCTTGGCGGATTTGACCAGGCTGAGGTGTCCGTCATGCAGCGCGCCCATGGTCGGAACCACGGCAATCCGTTCGCCCGCCTGTTGCCAGGTTTTCGTCAGGGCGCGCAGATCAGCCAGCTGGCGCAGAATGGGCGCCGTCATTTGGCCGCGCCCGGAACATCGGCGCCAAAGACATGTTCGGCGGCGGGAAAGGATCGCGCGCGCACCTCTTCGGCATAGGCGGCGATGGCTTTATCCGCATCCTGCCCCAGCGTGGCATAGCGTTTGGCGAATTTGGGTTTGAAGGCGGTGAACAGGCCCAGCATGTCATCCACCACCAGTATCTGCCCGTCGCAGCCTGCCGAGGCACCGATGCCGATGGTCGGGATGGCCACCTGCGCGGTGATCTGATCGGCCAGAACGGCCGGCACCTTTTCCAGCACGACGGAAAACGCCCCGGCCTGCGCCACGGCATCGGCATCGGCCAGAACGCGGGCCGCATCGTCGCCGCGCCCCTGAACCTTATATCCGCCCAGCGTGTTGATCGCCTGCGGGGTCAGCCCGATATGCGCCATCACCGGGATCGAGCGGCTGGTCAGATGCCGGATGGTGGGGGCCATTTCGACCCCGCCTTCCAGCTTGACCGCCGCCGCCCCGGTGTCACGCATGATCGTGGCGGCGTTGCGGAACGCCTGTTCGGGGCTTTCCTCGTAGGACCCGAACGGCATGTCGACCACCATCATCGCCTGGCTCAGCCCGCGCGCGACCGCCTGACCGTGCAGCACCATCATCTCCATCGTGACGCCAAGGGTCGAAGGCAGACCATGCAGCACCATCCCCACGCTGTCGCCGACCAGAACGATGTCGCAATGCGGATCGGTCAGCTGCGCCACGGGGGTGGTATAGGCCGTCAGACAGACCAGCGGGGTGCCGCCCTTGCGGGCCAGAATATCTGAGGGGGTGGGGATCTTTGACTTTGCCGATGCGCTCAAAACGCCCTCCTGCGGGGAAAAACGGGTGGCCGCGTTATAGCGTGACCCCGCCGGAATGCTAGTCTGCCGCTGGGTCGCATCGCAAATATCGTGTTTGTAATGCTTGCCTTACCGCCCGTTGCAGCGTTTGATGCAGCCGATCCCACCATTTCGGGGTTCCACAGGGAGACCGGACCATGCGACCCGTTCATTTTTCCGCCATCGCTTTGTTTTTCAGCGCCGGTATCGCGCTGGCCGCGCAGGACAGCATCACCATCGGCATGCAGCTTGAACCGCCAAATCTGGACCCGACCGGCGGCGCCGCCGCCGCGATCGACGAGGTGGTCTATGCCAATCTGTTCGAGGGGTTGACCCGTTTTGGCCCCGATGGCGCGGTTCTGCCGGGGCTGGCGGCCAGTTGGCAGGTCAGCGACGACGGGAAAACCTATACTTTCGCGCTGCGCGACGGGGTGGTGTTTCACGACGGCACGGCGATGGATGCCGAGGATGTGAAATTCAGCCTGGACCGTGCCCGGGCCGAGGATAGCACGAACGCCCAAAAGGCGCTGTTTGCAGGCATTGAGATGGTCGAGGTCGTGAACCCCATGACCGTCAGGGTCACACTTACCACGCCCGACGGGGCCTTTCCGTTCAAGATGGCCTGGGGGGACGCGGTGATCCTGGCGCCCGAAACGGCGGGTGAGGCGGCAACGACCCCCATCGGGACCGGCCCGTTCAAGTTTGATCGCTGGGTCAAGGGGGACCGCGTCGAAATCAGCCGCAACCCCGATTACTGGGGAACGGCCCCGGCGTTGGCCACGGCCACGTTCAAATTCATCTCGGACCCCAACGCGGCCTTCGCGGCGATGATGGCGGGGGATGTCGATGCGTTTCCGGTGTTCCCGGCCCCCGAAACTCTGGCCCAGTTCGAAGCTGACCCAAGGTTCGCGGTGATTGTCGGATCGACCGAAGGCGAAACCATTCTGGCGATGAACAACAAACAGACGCCGCTGGATAACGCCAAGGTGCGTGCGGCGATCAGCCATGCGATCAACCGGCAGGACATCATCGATGGCGCGATGTTCGGCTATGGCACCCCCATCGGCACCCATTTCGCGCCGCATAACCCCGACTATATGAACCTGATGGCGCTGTCGCGGTTCGATCCCGATCTGTCCCGGCAATTGCTGGCCGAGGCGGGCGTGACCGATCTGAAACTGCGGCTGGCCCTGCCGCCGCCCACCTATGCCCGGCGTGGCGGGGAAATCATCGCCGCCCAGTTGCGCGATGTCGGGATCGAGACCGAGATCACCAATCTGGAATGGGCGCAGTGGCTGGAACAGGTGTTCCGGGGCAAGGATTTCGATCTGACCATCGTCAGCCATACCGAACCCGCCGATATCAACATCTATGCCCGGCCCGATTACTATTTCCAGTATGACGATCCGGGGT
Organism: uncultured Paracoccaceae bacterium; assembly: GCA_947500775.1. Classification (GTDB taxonomy): domain Bacteria; phylum Pseudomonadota; class Alphaproteobacteria; order Rhodobacterales; family Rhodobacteraceae; genus CANMTD01. The sequence goes on along the minus strand of CANMTD010000003.1, from coordinate 367,124 downwards.
TTCAGGCGCTGATGGCCGCGCTGGATACCACATCGGACCCGGTGGCCCGCGCGGATTTGTTGAAAGCGGCGCAGGCCAAGATCGCGGTCGATTTCGTGAACGGCTATCTGTTCCAACTGGCCAAGACCGGTGTGGCCAATGCCAAGATCAAGGGGCTGTGGGCCAATGCGCCGACACAGGCCAACGATCTGACCGGCGTGTCCTGGTCCGACTGATCGGCAGAGCCGCGTGATAGTGTAAAAGCGCCCGTCGCAGGGTGCTTTTACACCATAGTCCTTTCATCACGATTGATGATATTGACCCGATCAATCATTCATTTTATTCATGAGTGTGGTGCGCCTATCTTTCTCTCGTTCTACTTCGGAACGCGCAAATTCACAGGAGAGAAAGATGACCCAGACCCTTCACGCCAACACCCGCCCCGCCATCGCCGATCCCCATAAGCTGATCTCATTGCCGGGGCTGGTTCTGATCCTGTCCAGTTTTGCGCTGGGCTATATCCTGTCCGATATCCAGACATCGCCGACCGCCACAGACCACGCGGCGCAGGTGGATGACCACGACTGGCACGGCAACGTAAAACGGTCGACCTGGGGGCAATAGTGCCGGAGGTCCGGATACGGCCGGTGGCCTGCACCAACAGGTCATGCTGACCTTTGCCGCACCTAGGGCGACAGCAAAGCCGCAAGGGTCAGCGCCATCACTTTGGCGCTGTCGACCATATCGTCGATGCCGACCCATTCGTCGGGCTGATGGGCCAGATCCAGAATGCCGGGGCCATAGGCGATACAGTTTTTCAGCCGCCCGATCCGGTCGATATGTTTCTGGTCATAGGTGCCGGGCGACACCACATATTCGGGCACGGTGTCCAGCACCTGTTGGATCGCTTGCGTCACGGTGCGCACGACCGGCGCATCCTGATCGGTCATGGTCGGCTGCACCTCGAACAGATCGCGGATTTCATAGTCGAAGCTGGGGCGCTGGGCCTTGACCCGTTCCATCAGGGCGGTGACCTCGGCCTTGACCTCGGCGATATCCTCTTCGATCAGGAACCGGCGGTCCAATGTGATCCGGCACCGGTCGGGCACGCAGGGCGCGGGCAGGCCGGTATAATCGGGGTCCTGTTCGGGTTCGCCGCCGTGAATGGCGTTGATGTTCATCGTCGATTGCTTGGCACCTTCGGGGACCACGGGCATGGCCGTGCGTTTGGTGGCCAGCAAGGGGAACAGCGTCGCCTCCATTTCCTCCAGCACCGCGCCCATGTGGCGCACGGCGCAATCGCCCAGAAACGGCATTGACCCATGGGCGATGCGGCCCTTGGTTTCGATCTCGGCCCACCAGACGCCGCGATGGCCAAGGCAGATACGATCCTTGTTCAGCGGTTCGGGGATGATGACGTGCTGCACCCGGTCGGGGCTGAAATAGCCCTTTTCGGCCAGATAGGCGACGCCGCCATAGCCGCCGGATTCCTCATCCGCCGTGGCGCTGATTTCAATCGCACCGCGATAGTCGGGGCAGGCGGCGATGAAGGCTTCGGCCGCGATGATGCTGGCGGCCAGCCCGCCCTTCATGTCGCAGGCCCCACGCCCGTAAACGCGGCCGTCCTTGACCTCGCCGCCGAAGGGATCGACCGTCCAGCCGTGCCCGACCTCGACCACATCATGGTGGCTGTTGAAATGCACGCATTCGCCCGGGTTGGCGCCTTCGTGGCGGGCGATAAGGTTCCAGCGGGGGTGTTTGGCGCTGTCGGCGGGGGCGCCTTCGGCCCGCACCATTTCGACCGAAAACCCCGATTTCGCCAGCCGTTCGGCCAGAAACGCGCAAATCTCACGGTAATTCAATCCGGGCGGGTTCAGCGTGGGAATGCGGATCAGATCCTGCGTCAGCGCGATCAGTTGGTCGCGCCGCGCCTCAATTTCACTGCTCAGTCGTTCTTGTGTCATCTCTGCCATGTAGCTACCGTAATGGGGGAGTTTTGATGCCGCAATGCAACACTTGGCGAAAACAAACGCCGGAAAGATGTAAATAGACGTAACATTCCCCATATCGGGGACATAGCACATCGTTTTAAGGAGTACATATGGCCGATTTTGACGCTCAGATCCGCAAAAGCCAGGATGAGGTTGCCAAAGCACAATCCAAGATTTCCGAATTGACCAGCCGCATTGAAACCGCGCGCTCCAAGATGGAGGCAGGCAGCGATATCACGCTGGATATCGAAAACGCCACGCTGGACGATGTGCATGCGCATACCGAGCTGATGAACGCCAATATCGCCGAACTGATCATGGGGCTGGACGACGTAACCGCCGGTTTTTCCAAAGATTTCGATGAAATGCGGAACAAGACCGGCTGGGAAAGCTTTGTCGGTATCTTTGCCCGTGGCAAATCGGAATCCATGCGTCAGGAACGCATGCGCACCGCCAGCATCGACGACAAGCTGCAGGACCTGATCGGCAAATCCGACATGATCGTGAAACTGCTGGAAGGCCAGCTTGAAATGCTGGACCAGCAAAAGGAAAAGGTCGAGGCGAACCTGTCCGGCACGCTGGACGAACGCGAAGTGACCGTGGGCGATCTGGAAGCCCTGCGGGTCGATATTCAGGGGATGGACCCCAAGATCATCGAGTTGGAAAACAAAATCTCGGTCGAACAGGACGCCGCCGCGCGCACCAAGCTGGAAACCGAACTGGCCGAGCTGAACGCGCGCTATAATGAAATGGTGCAGAACGAACAGGTCAAACTGGCGAAATCCCAGACGCTGGAACGTTACATCGAAAAGGGCAAGACCTGGGTCGACAGCCTGCAGAACCAGGCGGCGACGCAGATGGTTCTGATCAACAAGCTGCAGACGGACACCAAGCAGCGGGTCGTGCTGTATGACGCGCTGACCAAATCGCTGAAAACCGCCCAGCAACAGGATGTGGCCCACCGCATCAACGAGATCGGCGTGAAAACCGACCAAGAGGCGCAGGCCGCCATGGCCGGGATCGGGGCCGCCACCAACAAACGGATGGCCGACATGATGGAGGCGCATGAGGATCACATGGTATTCGCCCGCAAGGTGCTGGAGCAGAAGGCGAAATCCGACGAACGTTTCGCCCGCCGATTCCAGAAGATCGTCGAGAAGCATGACAAGAACCTGTATGGATCCCAATGAGGGCACTGAAGGGCCCGGCCATGACGTTTGTCCAAGTCTTCGACGTCACATGGGCAGGGTCGCTTTTTGGGTCTGATTGTCCGCCGGGGGGGGCGCAGAACAGAGGCGGTGGGAGAGCGAAATGACTGAGACCAACCTCACCCGCGACCACGCCGGCCTGACCGACACGCTGGCCGCCCGGCGCTATTTCCGCAAGTTCGAGCGGATCACCGAACATCTGGCACGGGTGGCGGGCACCATGCAGGCCGAGGCGCGGTTGTCGAAGGCCGACGTCAATATCCTGTCGGCTTATATCCAGCGGATCAGCCATAGCTTTCAGGCGCTTGGCAACAAATACCTGATGACCGGGCGGGACACGGGGCAGTTTTTCGGCTCGTTGATGATCGACCGGCATGAAAGCGGCTTTCCGGTCTATTCCGAACTGCTGACCATGGCCAATGACGCGCAGCAGGCCGAACGCCATTTGCGCAACATGCCTGCGGTGGAGGCGTTGAAAAACCAGATGGTGCAGACGATTGTCGGCGATCTGGCGATCCCGACCAAGCTGCAATTCGCGCTGTCGCAGCGGCTGTACTATGAGGCGCTGCAAAAGGGCACGCTGTTCTGGGCGCAGAACGATCCCGAGGCGATCTGGCTGGGCAACAATGGCGATGAACGCCGCGATCCGCGCCGTCGCTATCTGTTGCACTGGGCCGTCTATGACAGCCAGATCAACCTGCCGGTGATCTATCTGATGGAGCTGGAGGATACCGGGCGCGAGGCGTTGCCGCGCGACCAGCATCGCTGGCCCGAGGCACAGCGCCATCTGATGGCGCAATCGGTGGGCGGGCTGAAACTGTTGACCATCGCCAAGGGGTTCGACACGGATTTCGACGATCTGCATCCCAAACGGTTCCGCCGGTTTCACGTGGGGCCGATGTATTCCTCGGCCTTCACCCGGCAATCGGGCCCGATCCGGTCGGTTCTGGAACAGGCCCGCGCACCCGCAGGCGAGGATTGGACGCTGGCCTGGACGGTCGAAGAACTGGAAAGCGAACGGGTGATCGAAGAGCGCAAGGGCTGGTTCGGCACGGTCGAGCGCGAGGTTTTTGCGCTGGACCCGTTTTCGGGCCGGGGCGTCGATACCGGCGCCACCCATACCACGCGCGCGATCATCCTGCCGCAGCGCCCCTATCAGGTGCTGGCCGAGCAGAACCCGCCGGGGTTTCACGATGTGCGCAAGTTTGTCGTCAGCCCCGGTGGCCGCGTTCTGAGCTATCGTTGAGCGGGGCGCGGGATGAGAGGGCTGGATTTTGAGTATTTTGACCAAAAAGAAGCGAGGGTCGTGTGAGTATTCCCACTGATGCAATGGAGCTGCGGGAAGATGATATCCGCAAACATTATCCCGCCGCCGCGGCGATGCTGGAGGGCGTGGATCACACGCCGCGCATCGCCAGGGGCAAGGAGCCGGTGGTGGCGGAACGCTCTGCGGGATTGGGGACCCGGCGGCGGTTTCGGTCGACCACGCCGGGGTTGGTGACGCGCAGCACCGCGCGGCCTGAAGGCGTGCGGCTGATCGAACGGATCGAGGCGGCGGATGGCGATGATCCGCTGGTGTCGCCCCTGCAGGCCACCACCTTGCAGGCGCTGCGCCGGGCGCTGTCGATCGGGCTGGCGCTGGGCGAGGGGTTTTCCGAACAGACCGGGCTGGCCGAGTTGAAAAAGGTCAATCTGGCCGGGAACCTGCCCGAGGCCCGCAAGACCGAGTTCTCCGAGCTGCTGGCGGCCGAGGCTTTGGTGACGATGGCCGGGTTTGCCAATGCGACCGCCTTTCTGCTGGCCCCGCATCTGAGCGAGGTGACGGTGGAACTGGGCGGGGTCGAGGAAATTTTGACCGACAATGCGCAACTGGCCCTGCATGGCTGTTTGTGGGAGCTGGATCAGGATCTGGCCGCCTTTGCCAGCGACGAGGCGCGCATGGTTGCCACCGTCGCGGCCTATGCCGAACAGTTGATGGAAAAACTGGGGCTGCGCGCCCAGACCGCCCCGCGGCTGGACGGGTTCGCCGGGGCCAGTTACCGGGTCGAGGCCGATGATTTCACCATTCAGGGGTTCACCCCCGCCCGTCGCGGCAAGGGCAGCACCCTGACCATGACGTTCAAGAAGCCGGACGAGGTGGTGGGCAACCATATCGCCAAATATCAGGCTTTGAGGCTGGCCAAGATGCTGATGGCCTATGATTTCGACCGGCGGCTGAATCCCTTCGCCGAAATGGGCGGGTTCATCTTTACCTTCATGGGCGACGGCGCGCCGGGCACGGGCAAAACCACGCTGATCCAGATGATGGCGGGGTTGATGAATGACTACTGCCAGACCGCGGGCTATCCCTTCCGGTACCAGAATTTCAGCATCGATCAAATCGACAGCTATCAGGGGAAATCGGGGCAGAACGCCAAGGCGTTTGTGCAAAATGTGCTGGACCCCAATGTGATCGGCTTTGGCACCATCGACGACATCGACCAGATCGCGGGCAAACGCGGCGACCGGCAATCCAGCGCGGGCCAGCAAGAGGTGACGGCGGTGTTCATGGAGGCCTTTGCCGGCGCCAACACCGTGGTGCGTGGGAACTGCACCTTTGGCATGTTCTCGAACTTCCCCGAGAATGTCGACGACGCCCTGCGCCAACGGGCGGGCGCGCGGTTTCTGGTCGACGGGCCGCAGACGCGCGCGGATTACATCGACATCCTGCATCTGCTGATGGGCAAGAACCACGATATCCCCGTGGGCGATCATGAGCTGTTTGCCGCACAGCAGATCAAAAAGGCCGTCGCCGCGTCGTTCGAAGGCCACGGCCGCCCGCAGGAAAAGGGGTTGCTGGCGGTCTGGGAGAAGGTCGAGGCGCAGATCGGGCGGCTGGACACCATCGCCAAACTGGGCAGCTATCTGAAAGCCATTCAGGAGGCGGACCACCGTTTCACCGGCCGCGCGATCAAGAATATCACCGATGCGGTCAAGGTGCGGGCGATGGATTTCGAACTGCCCGACGAGTGGATGGAAGAGCCCGAGTTGTTCCTGTTCAAAGGATACGATGAAAAGCTGGGCATGATCCGCGAGATGACGCAGCCGATCACGGTCGACATGGTCATTCAGGAAATCAACCGCTACGCGGATTCCGAGTTCCGCTATGCCGATAAGTCCGACGAGGTGGCGATTGAGAATGCGGTGCGCGAGATGGGCCGGATGGAAGAGGCGCGCAGAAGGTATGCGGAGGGGAAGCAGTAGTCCGGTGAACAGAGCCCTTCAAAAATTGGCGGTGCTGAAGCTGTCTTGGAAAGAGCTTTCTGTGCTTTCGGAAGATCAATTGGCTCTCCTGTCATTACTGCACTATGCGGCGACGGAGGCGAATATTCTTCAGAGAATATATTTGCAGTTAGCTCACCTGCCCTATGGGGAAGAAGACATCGATGTGGCGACAGCCACTCAACGTCACATCGTATTGCGAACTTGGTCAGCGAAATTGTTCGAGATTTCGGAGTGCATTCTCCCGCTAGCAGAGGGATCTAAGAAAATAGATGCGACCGTCATATCTGTCGCTGAGCAAGCAAAGAGTACATTTGCGGGCCTTGAGCTTCTTAAAGGTTACAAAATCGCGCGCAACGTTCGGCACGAGGCTGCAAATCACTACAGTTTTAAAGCTGCAAGGAAGAATATCTCGCACGTTCCAGATCATGCGAATTGCAACATGTATCTGCATGATATGACCTCGAACTCTTACTATCCGATGGGTGAAGAAGTGATGTTCATTGGCAGACTGAATCGACATGGAGCTTCACTTCGTACTTGCGAAGAGAAAGCTGAGATGTTGGATCACTGGATGGATTGGAATTTCAAGGCAAGTGATTGGATGAAGGACGTGCATCTGGATGCCTATGAAAAGATCGTCGTGCCCAATTTCCCCGACAGAGTTGCCCGCATGAGAGAATACTGGCTGCCGGAGGAACTTGTGGGAGAGATTCAACCGCCTCAGATGCCACTATTTTTTCGAAAGCCAATGCAATGAAACGCCTCATCGAAAAAGGCCTGATGTTCGGCAATCTGATCCATGTCTCCAGCCCGGCGTTGGTGGATCGCTATAACCGTGCGCTGGACCATCTGACGGGCAAGACCACGGGGCTGAGCGATTTTCATATCGATATCTCGGGATATTCGCCCGAGGTCGGCGATGAGCTGGACGATCATCTGTACCTGAACCCCAATGGGGTGAACCGGCAGTTCATCCTGCTGACCACGGAGCAGAAAACCGCGCCTTTGCTGGGAGCCAAATTCTCGACCTCGCGCGGGATTTTGCGCGATTTCATCGAGGCGAACGAGCCGCAGTTGTTCGCGCTGACCGCCCATGACGCGGTGGCGGGGGAACTGGCCAATTCGGTTTATGAGCTGTCCAGCCCCGCGCGCCTATTCGACATCCGCCGGATCGTGGTCGAGGCCGATACCACCCGCGCCCATGTCAAGAACGCCGAAGAGCTGGCCGGGCTGATCACCCGGTTCCGCGACGAAGAGGATGGCTGGTGGGACGATGTGCTGATCGCCGAAATGATCGGCCTTGCCAGGGAAACCGGCGACGTCACCCGCAACCCGGTGGCCCTGACCGGGACCGTCGCCGAGCAGGGCAATTTCTGGACCGAACATTTCGGCGGGCTTTACGTGTTTCGCGACGTGGAACACCCGGCGGCGATCACGACGGGCGCGCGCGCCGATCTGGGCGATTTGCCCCTGCGCTATGTGTTTGAGCTGAAGGACCGCGACTATATCGCCCGGTTTCTGGAGCTGAACCATCTGGCCGAACCGATCGTGCGGGCCAAGGGGGCAGACGGGGCCGCGATCCTGCGTCAGAAGATGGATTTCATTTTGGTCGAGGCGGGCGCCACGCTGGGCCATGATCTGGGCCACGTCACCCGCCGCGATCTGCGCCAGTTGGCGCAGCGGTTGGGCGATGCGCTGCCCGATGCGTTCAAGGGGCTGGCCGAAATGCTGCGCTGGGCCGAAGGCGGCGGTGGCTGGCCGCATATCAATTCGCGCCACCCGGCCTATTTCTACACGCTGCGGGCAACGGCGGGGCCGAACCGCGATCTGGTCAACCAGCTGCTGGCCGAACTGGCGCCGCTGGACGTACGGCAGCTGTTCATCTGCCACAAGGCGCTGTTTTACCGGCTGTACGCCACATGGCCCGAGGCCAAGAAAGCCTTTGTTGCCGATTTTCTGGAACGCGAATATCAGGTAGACAAGGCAGGCGCGCGCAAGGCGCTGTTCGGGTCGGAACCGGCGATGGGGGATGCGCCCCCACCCGATGAGGACCTGATTGATCTGGTGGGCCCCTGGGGCGCGGTAAGGAAGGGACGCTGAATGATTGCGCTGATCCGGCTGGGCTTTTTCGGGCTGATCGCCCTGACCGTGCTGTATTTTCTGGTGTCGTGGTATTCGCGGTCCGTCCGGCGTGAAAAGCTGGAAGGCTGGGCCGACGAAAAGATCGCCGAGGGCGCGCTGGAGCCCGCCGCGCGCGATACCTATATCGAAGAGGGCATGCGGGACTATGACGTTTCGTTGCGCAAAAAGCTGATCCTTGGGGTCTATGTGGTGCCGATCATTGCGGTGACGGTGCTGATCTATATGACGAATTTCATGTGAAGGACGATCGATGCGCTATGTGAAATGGACCTTCCGGCTGTTGGTGGCGATCATCGTCTTCAGCTTCCTGCATTATACGCTGCCCCAGCGCGACATCGTGCGGATCGTGAACACCTATGAGGAACGCCAGGACCTGAACGACTGGACGCGCCTGTTCTGGTCGGTGCCGGACGATCAGTCGGGAACCTTGTCGAACCGGGATGTGCAGTTCATTCAGGCGGTGAAATCCAACGGCAAGACGATGGTTTACCGCAACGAGGATACCGGCTGGGGCTGGCCACCCTATTTCAAGTTCGACACGGCGAACCTCTATACCGAGGCGAATGACGCCAAATCCACCAAGGATGCGCCGGAATGGTACGCGATCACCCATTACGGCTGGCGCAACGAATTCCTGTCGATCTTTCCCAACGCGGTCGGGCTGCGCCCGGTCGACAGCCCCGATGCGCGGCTGGTCCCCTGGACCAATATCATCATTCTGGGCGGGCTTGCGCTGTTCATCCTGTTCCTGTGGCGGCTTTGGGCGCAGTTCCGCGAACGCACCATCGACCCGCTGCTGGAGGATGCCGAAGACACATGGGACGCGGTGGACGAACGCGCCAGCAAGGCGCGCGGCCGGTTCCGGGGCTGGCTGGACAGTTGGCGGGGCAAGCCGCGGAAATAGAGTGGGGGCTTGGGCGAAGTCCCGCTTAGTGTTCTGCTTTGAACGCACGCCATCCAAGCTACGCAACCTGCCTGAGCTCTGCTCAGGCAGCGCCCGAACCGCAACGGGGCGGGCGCTTCTCGCCCTCCCCTCGATTCTGGGCTCGGCGGTTCCTTGTTGGGTAGAAAGCTATATCTATAAATTCGTGTCGCTAGATCTTACGCTTTTAGAAAAACCTTAGATCACTTTTTTAACTCTGATGCGAAAACGATATTGCCCGCCCGCTCTGTCAAACGTTGATAGCAAGCGCCCTCAGTGGGTTCTCTCAGTTGCCCCATCAATTTCGTCCGAAGTCCATCGGGCACTTTTTTTGGATCGCAATTGGGCATTTCGAAAACCTCCCAGCCTTTATCGATCATGCAGCGTGCATAGAATTCGTTGCGAAGTTTCTGATTGGCATCATAGCTGTATGTGTTGCCGCCATAGGTCTGTCCTCCGGTTGTGTCGCACTGAACAGAATAACCGACCTTATAGCAATTTGTGTATGTAGGTGCCGTGTAAGTGGGGGTTGTAGCAACTCGCACGGCTTGTGGAACGGCTCGTGCCGACGCTAAATTGCAGTCATAGTCGTCTCGATGAGCGCGAGAAACATCCGCGCCAGAGTTATAAAGGTAGTAGCTTGTAGTTGGTACGCATGCGCCAAGCGCCAGTAGAGTTCCGGAAAAGAATATCGCCTTAAAAGCTTCCGACAACTCGCTTCTCCCTTCAAAGTCCAGGATTAATCACCTAATGTACTTGTATGGGTAGCAGACCCATGTTTTTCTGTAAATTCAATAGCTAAAGCTCTGGCCTGAACTTTCAACTTATCTCGTTGTGCGTATGTGGGCATAAACTAAACGCATAGATAGTAGATATCCACAAGAAACCTGAATGGCTTTTGCGGGACAATTGTTGAATTTGCGCGCGCTCTGGTTGCCCTAGGTGTTTTCGTCAGTATCGAAAAAATTGCTGTATACTTGGAAAAAGCTTGTTCGACCTGCCAAACTCTCACTCCCCGTAGGGCACCCAGATATTCTTGACCTCGGTCGCCGCGCGCAGGAATTCGCGGCCTTCGCCTGCGGGGCCTGCCCAGTCGCGGGTGCGGGCGTGGTTGACCCAAGTGCGTTTGATGTTGCCGCTGGCGGCTTTTTCGATCACGCCCGACAGATCGGTGGAAGAGAACGACCAGACCGCATCGACATTCAGGTGTCCGGCCAGCGGCGGGGCCAGTTCGGCGTGGGCGCCGGTCACGATATTGACCACGCCCGCCGGCAGGTCCGAGGTATCGAGCACCTGATAGAAATCGGTGGCGGCCAGCGGGAAGGCCTCGCTTGGGACCAGCACGCAGGTGTTGCCCATCGCCACGGCGGGCGCCATCACCGACACCAGACCCAGCAGCGGCGCCTCGTCCGGGCAGAGCGCGCCGATCACGCCTGTGGGTTCGTTCATTGCAAGGGCAATGCCGCGCACCGGCACGCCATGCGCCGCGCCATCGTATTTGTCGGCCCAGGCGGCATAGGTGAACAGCCGCGCGATGGCGGCGTCGACCTCAACCCGGCAGGTTTTGGCATGTTGCCCGGTCAGACCGCGCAGCCGTTCGGTGAATTCTGCCCCGCGCGCCGACAGGTTTTCGGCCACGTAATACAGGATCTGCGCCCGCAGGTGGCCGGTGGTGCGTGCCCAGCCCTTGGCGGCATGGGCGGCCTCGACCGCGTTGCGGATATCCTTGCGGCTGCCCAGCCCCATATGGCCCAGCAACTGGCCGCGCGGGCCAAAGATGCTGCGCGAATAGCCACTGTCCGGGCGGGCCTGTTTGCCACCGACATACAGTTTGGCGGTGCGGTCCAGCGGGTCCGTGACCTCGGGTTCTTCGGGTTTGGCGAAGGGCAGCAGCGGTTTCAGCGGTTTGGTCGCCTGATCGGGCTTCAGATAGGCGTGCAGCCCTTCCCAACCGCCTTCGCGGCCAAAGCCGCTTTCGCGCATTCCGCCGAACCCGGCGGCGGCGTCGAACAGGTTGGTGGCATTGACCCAGACCACGCCCGCCACCAGTTTGGCAGCGATATCCAGCGACAGATTGACGTTTTCGGTCCACAGGCTGGCGGCCAGCCCATAGCGGCTGTTGTTGGCCAGCGCCACCGCCTCGGACGGGGTGCGGAAGGTACAGCCGACCAGCACGGGGCCAAAGATTTCCTCTTGCATCAACGTCGCGGCGGGGGACAGGCCGGTGATCAGGGTCGGCGGGTAAAAGCACCCTTCGGGCAGGGGTGTCGCGGCGCGGTAGACCTGACCTTCGCCGCCGTGATCGTCCACCAGCCGGGTGATGGTGGCCAGTTGCACCGGGTCCACCACCGCGCCCACGTCGATACATTTGTCCAGCGGATCACCGATGCGCAGCCCGTCCATCCGGGCCTTGAGTTTGGTATAGAACTGTTCGGCAATGCCTTCCTGCACCAACAGGCGCGATCCGGCGCAACAGACCTGACCCTGATTGAACCAGATCGCATCAACCAGCCCTTCGACCGCTGAATCGATATCGGCGTCGTCAAAGACGATGTAGGGGGATTTGCCGCCCAGCTCCAGCGTCAGCGCCTTGCCCGATCCGGCGGTCGCCTCGCGGATGCGGCGGCCCACATCGGTGGAGCCGGTAAAGGCGATCTTGTCGATGCCCGGGTGGGTCACGATCATTTCGCCCACGGCGCCATCGCCGGTCACGATATTGACCACGCCTTTGGGCAACCCCGCCTCGCGGCAGATGTCGGCGAACAGCAGCGCGGTCAGCGAGGTGTATTCAGCCGGTTTCAATACCACCGTATTGCCCGCCGCCAGTGCCGGCGCGACCTTCCACGCCAGCATCAGCAGGGGGAAGTTCCACGGGATGATCTGCCCGCAGACGCCATGCGGCACATGGCCGGGCAATTCGCTGTCGATCAGTTGCGCCAGACCGGCGTGGTAATAGAAATGCCGCTGCACCAGCGGGATATCGATGTCGCGGCTTTCGCGGATCGGTTTGCCATTGTCCAGCGTTTCCAGCACCGCAAACAGGCGCGCGTGTTTCTGGATCAGCCGGGCCAGCGCATACAGGTACTTGGCGCGGTCGTGGCCGGGCAATCTAGCCCATTTTCCCTGTGCCTTGCGGGCGGCGTCGACCGCGGCATCCACATCGGCCTGCGTGGCCTGTGACAGCGTGGCCAGCACCTCGCCGGTGGCGGGGTTGCGGCTTTCGAACCCGTCGGCGGGCGGGGTGAAGGCCCCGCCGATGAAATGACCGAACCGGTCGCCGCCATCCACCAGCCACGCCAGCGCCTCGGCAGCACTTTCGGGGGCGGGACCGTATTCCATGGTGTCGAAGATTTCTTTAACTGTCATGGCGTTATCCCATCGCGTGGCGGTAACCGGCCGAATACTGGCCGGTGATGTGGTGTTCCAGCTGGCGTTCGATATCACCCAGCAGCGACGAGGCGCCAAAACGGAAGAGGTCCGGTTGCAGCCAGCGGTTGCCCAGTTCGTCCTTGATCAGGCTCAGATAGACCAGCGCGTCCTTGGCCTTGGAAATACCGCCTGCGGGTTTGTATCCGACCCGGTGGCCGGTGCGTTGGTGATAGTCGCGGATCGCGCGGATCATGACCAGCGAAACGGGCAGGGTGGCGTTGACCGGTTCCTTGCCGGTCGAGGTCTTGATGAAATCGGCCCCCGCCATCATGCACACCAACGAGGCGCGGGCGACATTGCGCAGGGTTTCCAGCTCTCCGGTGGCCAGAATTGCCTTGACGTGGGCCTCGCCACAGGCTTCGCGAAAGCTGCGCATTTCATCGTAAAGCGCCTGCCAGTTGCCGCTGAGCACATGGCGGCGGGAAATCACGATGTCGATCTCTTCGGCCCCGGCCTTGACGCTTTCGCCGATCTCGGCCACCCGCAGGTGAAACGGCGACAATCCGGCGGGAAATCCGGTGGATACGGCGGCGACCGGAATGCCGGTGCCCTCAAGTGCCGCGACCGCGGTTTCGATCATGTCGTGATAGACGCAGACCGCGCCGGTGTGGATCGGACCGACGCCCAGTTGGTCCAGCAGATCGGCGCGCACGGGCTGGCGCGCCTTGGCGCACAGGCGGCGCACGCGGTCGGCGGTGTCATCGCCCGACAGGGTGGTCAGATCGATCAGCGTGATCGCCTTCAGCAGCCATGCGGCCTGAAATTCCTTTTTGACCGAGCGTCGGCCGGGCAGGGATTTCACCCGCCGTTCGATCGCGGATGTATTGGCCTGTGCGGCGCGCACCCAGTCCATATCCAGCGGGACACCGGGATTCCGGGCATGGCTGAGCTGCGGGAGCGATGCGGTGCCGGGCACGGTGGCGTCCTGGGTTGATGCCTCTGTCTTCACGGGGCGTCCCTTTCGTGGAGTTACCGGTGAAAACTCGCACGCGGGCGGGGCTAAGGCAAGCCGTGTGACAGCATAACGGCAGGTCAGAGCTGCAGGAAATACGGATCGTGAATGGTCCAGTAACTGCGCAGGTCGGCGGCGCAATTGGCGGGCATTTCCAGAACTTCCATCGCGTAAAGGTCGGTGGACAGAAGCGCGGTCAGCCGCAGCACCTTGTCCGAGGCGGTGCGCGACGGGCTGTCGTCGTCGAAATTGGTTTCGATCGCCTGCGCCGCGCAGACCAGTGCATAAGACAGCTCCAGCGGCCGCGCCGCTGGCCAGCCCGCCGCCAGATCGCGCACGACCGACCGCCACCCGTCGGGGGCGGCCAAAAGAATTTGCAGCGCCTGTTCGGTCATCCCCTCTGTGACCGGATCGGGAACAGCATTTGAAATACCCATAGAAAAACCCCCCGCGCCAGAAGCGTCAGGTCAATATCTCGTTAAAACTCAGGTGTTTGCCGAAATTCGCGCGCACCCCCACCGGCGCAGACTATGCCGGGGGATGCTTTGGGGCAAGCTTTTCGGGCCATCCTGCGGCGCGTGCGCGATAGCCCGTGATTTCCGGCGTGATACCTATGCAATACCTTTTATCCGCGTCACCTGATGTGACGACATGAATGGCTGTGACAAAGGCCGAAGACGGGTGTCGTGGTTGAAGTGGGCCTTTTGAAGTTCGAAAAGGTATTATAAAGGTATTATATGATCGAATCTTGCGAATATGGCCTGATCGGGGTGGACGGCGGCGGAAGCTCGTGCCGGTTCGCGCTTTTGTGGCGGGGGCAGCGGACCGAGGTCACGCTTGGCCGCGCCAATGTGGCAACCGACCGGTCCGGCGCGATTTCCACGATAGAAGCGGGGCTTGAGGCATTGGCGGACAAGGCGGGAATGCCCCTGTCCCAATTGCAAAGCTGTCCGGCCTATCTGGGGCTGGCGGGCGCGGTTGACCGCGCTGCGGCCGAAGCGGTGGCGGCAGCCGTGTCGTTGAAACGGGTCATGGTTGAGGACGACCGTTCGGCGGCGGTTGTGGGCGCGCTGGCTGGCGGGCCGGGCACCGTTGCCGGGATCGGTACGGGCAGTTTTCTGGCGCGTAATTCTGACGCAGGATTGCGTCTGGTGGGCGGCTGGGGATTTCAGATCGGGGATGAGGCGTCGGGGGCATGGCTTGGCAAACAGCTTTTGAACATGGTCCTGCAATCTGTCGATGGGCTGCGCGACTGGACCGGGCTGACCGAAAACACCTATGCGGATTTTGACGGCTCTGCGGGCACATTGGTGCATTTCAGCCTGTCGGCCACACCGGCCGATTTTGCGCGTTTTGCGCCTGCGATCGTCCGCGCTGCCGGGGCCGGGGATGCGGTGGCCGTGACGCTGATGCAGCGCGGGGCGGGCTATGTGTCGGAAACCGTCCGCGCGTTGGGGTGGACCCCGCCGGAACCCTTGTGCCTGGTGGGCGGCGTGGCCCCGCATTATCAGGGGTACCTGCCAGCGGACATGGCGCAATCGGTGACGCCGGCCAAGGAATCCGCGCTGGAGGGCGCGCTGCGACTGGCCGCGAAATTCGCCAGACGGGACATGCAGGTGGCGGGATGAGCGTATCGGAATTCCTCAGACCGGTTCACTGGAAAGCCGAAGCTTCGGGGCCGCGATATGTGCAACTGCGCAAGCGGATCGAAGAGGGGATCGAAAGCGGTTTGCTGGCGCCCAACACCCCGCTGCCGCCCGAACGCGAGATTGCAAGCCTGACCGAACTGTCGCGGGTGACCGTGCGCAAGGCCATTCAGGAACTGGTCGACAAAGGGACCATCATCCAGAAACAGGGGTCGGGATCATTCGTCACGGAACGGGCCACGCGGGTGGAACAATCCCTGTCACTGCTGACCTCTTTCACCGAAGACATGGCGCGGCGTGGCATGGCGTCGACCTCGACCTGGTTGGAGCGGGGCGTCTTTATGCCCTCGCCCGAAGAACTGGTCACCCTTGGCCTGTCATCGGGCGATTCCGTCGCCCGGATCGCCCGGTTGCGGCTGGCGGGGGATCGGCCGATGGCGTTGGAACGGGCCTCGCTGGCGCTGGATATCCTGCCCGATCCGATGGCGGTCACGAAATCGCTGTACGAGGTGCTGGAACGCGACGGCAACCGGCCGGTCCGCGCCTTGCAGAAAATCTCGGCCATCAATCTGGGCGCAGAGGATGCGGCCTTGCTGGACCTGTCGCACGGTGCGGCGGGGCTGCGGATCGAACGCACATCATATCTGCCCGGCGGCCGCGTCGCCGAATTCACCCGCTCGGTCTATCGCGGTGACGCCTATGATTTCGTGGCGGAACTGCGGTTGGCAAACGAATAGGATCAGCATGTCAGATCACATCAGCCAGATGCGCCGCGAAGTCGAAGAAATCCCCGCCGCCGTCGACCGTCTTTTGACGCAGGGCGCGCAAGAGGTCGCGGCCGCGGCACAGGCCGTGCGCGCCCTTGATCCGGCCTTTGTCGTGACCGTCGCGCGGGGATCGTCGGACCATGTCTGCACCTATCTGAAATACGCGAGCGAGTTGCTGCTGGGGGTTCCGGTCGCCTCGGTCGGGCCGTCGGTGGCCTCGATCTACAAGGCGCCGCTGAAGCTGGCCAACAGCCTGTGTCTGGCGGTGTCGCAATCGGGCCAAAGCCCCGATATCGTCGATCTGGCACGCTCGTCCCGCCGGGATGGCGCCCTGTCGATCGCCATCACGAACGACCCGTCCTCGCCGCTTGCGGCGGCATCGGCGCATACGCTGAACCTGCACGCAGGGGCCGAACGCAGCGTGGCGGCCACCAAGACTTTTGTCAGCTCGGCGGTGGCGGGGATGTTGCTGCTGGCGCATTGGCGCGGGGACGATACATTGCTGGCGGCCCTGCATTCCCTGCCGCAAGCCTTGGAAAAGGCCGCGAAAATCGACTGGCCCGAAGTGCGCGCCACCATCGGCGATGAAACCTCTTTGTTCACGCTTGGGCGCGGGCCGGCCTGGGCGATTTCCAACGAGGCCGCGTTGAAATTCAAGGAAACCTGCCAGATTCACGCCGAAAGCTATTCCTCGGCCGAGGTGCTGCACGGCCCGGTGTCGATCGTGGGCGAAGGGTTCCCGGTGCTGGGGTTTGCCTCGGGCGACGCGGCTGAGGCGTCTTTGGTCGGCATCGCCGATCAGATCGCGGGCAAAGGGGCCAAGGTGTTCGTCACCTCGGATCAGGCCAAGCTGGCGACGGGGATCGATCATATCCGCACGGATCATCCGCTGACCGACCCGCTTAGCCTGATCGTGTCGCTCTATGCGATGGTGGAAAAAGTGGCCGTTGAACGGGGCATCAACCCCGACACCCCGCGCCATCTGAAAAAAGTGACGGAAACGGTATGACCAAAACGCTGACAGCCTATCTGGGTGCCGATATCTTTGATGGCGCTGCCACGCAGACCAACCACGCGCTGATTGTGTCTGGGGACCGGGTGCAGGATATCTTGCCGGTGGCAGAGATACCGCCCGCGGCTGAAACGGTGACGCTGCCGGGTGGCACGATTTTGCCCGGCTATGTCGATCTGCAGGTCAATGGCGGCGGCGGGGTGCAGTTCAACGATGACCCGTCGGTTGCGGCCCTGCGCACCATCGCCGCCGCCCATGCGGGGCTGGGGGCGACCGCGATCCTGCCGACGCTGATCACCGACACCGCAGACCGGACCCGGGCCGCGATTGCGGCTGTGGAACAGGCGATTGCGGCGGGGGTGCCGGGCATCATCGGTCTGCATCTGGAAGGCCCGCATCTGTCACTGGCGCGCAAGGGGGCGCATGATCCGTCGCTGATCCGGCCGATGGAGGCCTCGGATCTGGACACGCTTTGCGCGGCGGCGGGGCGCCTGCCGGTCCTGATGCTGACCGTCGCGCCGGAAACCGTGACCCCCGATCAGATCCGGGCGCTGACGGCGGCCGGGGCCATCGTGTCGCTGGGCCATTCCGAGGCCGATTTCGCCACCTGCGCCGCAGCGGTTGACGCAGGCGCCACCTGTGTCACCCATCTGTTCAACGCCATGCGCCAGATCGCCAACCGCGACCCTGGGGTCGTGGGGGCGGCGCTGGCCTTTGGGGGGCTATCGGCAGGGCTGATCGCCGATGGCATCCACGTGCACCCGCAGAACATGGCCATGGTTTTGCGCGCCAAGGCCGGCCCCGGAGATATCTTTCTGGTCAGCGATTCCATGGCCCCCGCCGGGTCGGATATCCACGACTTCACGCTGAACGGGCGCCGTATCCTGCGCAAGGACGGGCGCCTGACGCTGGAGGACGGCACGCTTGCAGGCGCCGATCTGGACCTGAGCACCGCGATCCGGGTGCTGGTCGATCAGGTCGGGCAGCCACGTGACGACGCCTTCCGCCGCGCCACGCAAGGCCCGGCCCGTGTCATCGGGCGCGACGACACGCTTGGCGTGCTGAAACCGGGCGGACAGGCGGATTTCCTGCATCTGGACGCGGGGCTGACCCTGACGCGGGTCTGGCAGGGTGGGATAGAAATACATCCCATCGGGTGATCCGAATGGGGTGATCGCGAAGCGGATCGTGCTGTTCGGGGCGATTGACTGCAGTCTTTCTATGCTCAAAGATGAACGCACAGACCGGATTGTTCCCGCAAAACCAAATGGAAAAGGGAAGAGGTCTGTGGGGATATTGGGAGTGCTTTTATATGACATCTATTGAAGCCGAACTGCAAACATTGGCAAGCAGAATACGAAATCACACAGATACAATCGCCACCGAAGAAGCTACAAAAACATCCCTGGTTATGCCTTTTTTGCAGGCGCTGGGATATGATGTCTTCAACCCCGACGAGGTCGTTCCGGAATTCACTGCGGATACTCCGGGCAAGAAGGGTGAAAAAGTCGACTATGCTATAAAGCTGGACGGTGACGTTCGAATTCTGATCGAGTGCAAGGGATTGAACGCCAAGCTTGATAAGAAACACCTTGCGCAACTGTTTCGGTATTTCACCGTAACAAAAGCCCGTTTTGCCATTCTTACCAATGGCCGGTGTTTCGAATTCTATTCTGATTTGGAAGAACCCAACAAGCTGGACGTGCGGCCCTTTTTCACCTTTGATCTTTTGGAAATGCGCGCCGCGACAGTTTCGGAACTACAAAAGTTCGACAAATCGGCGTTTGACGTGGACAAAATATTGGCGACTGCCGAGCGCCTGAAATATGTTTCGGCAATAAAGAAATTCCTGTCCGCTCAGATGGATGAACCGAATGCGGAACTGGTAAAAATTGTCGCCGCAGACGTCTACGAAGGCCGCATTACATCGCAAGTTCGCGATATGGTTGGGGCGGCAACTAAAGCCGCATTCAAAGAAATCATCCGTGAAGCCGTTCAATCAAGGCTGTCATCTGCTCTGGAAGGTAATTCAGAGGCGGAACCTGAAGAGGTTGCATTGGATGCGCCCTCAGAGATTGAGACGACCGCAGAAGAGTTTGAGGGCATGCTGACAATTCGGGCCGTTGTGCGGGATGTGTTGGATGCAGAGCGCATCAATTTGAGGGATGCGAAATCCTATTGCGCCGTTCTTGTTGATGACAACAATCGCAAGCCGTTGGCGCGGATGCATTTCAACCGGAAGCAATGGTATCTGGGTCTGTTTGATGGCGAAACCGAAGACCGTGTGCCAATTGAAGGCCTCAATCAGATCTACGATTTGGCTGATCGTTTGAGAGTGACGGCTGAGCAATATAAAACGGACTGAAACCGGCAATTAAGATGTTTCGGTGGCATGGTGGCGAAATGGTTCGCCCGTCTCGTCTATCCAGATTTAACTCAATCCAAGGAGCCCCCATGATCCTTTACGGCATTCCCACCTGCGACACCTGCAAAAAGGCCCGCAAGGCGCTGGAAAACGCGGGCCACAGCGTCACCTTTCGCGATGTGCGGGCCGAACCCCTGTCCGAGGCGGAATGGGCGCCCTTGTTGACCGAATTCGGCACCCGGCTGGTCAATCAGAAATCCACCACTTGGCGCGGGCTGTCCGATTGGCTGAAAGCGTCTGAGGCGGATGCGCAGCTGGCCGCCCAACCCACCTTGATGAAGCGCCCGGTGTTGCAGGACGGCGATAAGCTGACCCTTGGCTGGGACGCCGAGGTGCAGGCCGCCTGGGGGGTTTAGGCCCCGCCCGGCCCCCGCAGGCACATTCGGGCAGGCGACACCTGAATGTGATGTAAATTCTATCCACAAGCTGTCATATATCTGTTACGATTGAGCCATGGACTGGTTCAAACCCCTTGTTTCGACGCTGCTGATTGCGGCTTTTGCACTGCCCGCACAGGCGGCTTCGCCGATTGGCGAGATTCTGTGCGCCCCGCGGGACGAGATGAAAACCAAGCTGTCGCAACAGTTTGGCGCGCATCAGGCCGGGATCGGTACGCGTGGCCCCGAAGCGGTGATGGAGGTTTGGACCCATGATCGGTCAGGCGACTGGACGCTGGTGCTGACCTATACCAACGGCAACAGCTGTATCGTCGCTATGGGGGAAAACTGGGAACAGATGACCCCGGCCAAAGATCCGGCCTGACCCAGTGCAATACGCGCCCCCGGGCGGACCGGCGACGCGAAGAACTTTGTAAAAACAACCCGGGATCAGAGGGCTTTCAGCTCTCCGGCGGATTCACGACCATCGCGGCCTGCGATCATCTCATAGGCGACCTTCTGATTGTCGGCGAGGCCTGTCATCCCGGCGCGTTCCACAGCCGAAATATGCACAAACACATCGCTGCCGCCATCATCGGGGGCAATGAAGCCAAAGCCTTTGGTGGTGTTGAACCATTTCACGGTACCGGTTGGCATACCGTCTCTCCTTCTTTCAGTCTCCGTCCGCACGATTGCGACGGTTGGGTCACAGCCAGGTCTTCCAAGTCTTCCGGCTGCCCCTGAAGGAGGAGCGGTCGTCATAGAAAGTCTGCGGTCACATGCGAAAGGATGGGGGGCGAATCGCGATAAAATCAAGGATGAACTGGTGTTCCCTGTCCGGAGTTTCGGCCTTTGCGACCGGGTGACTTGGATATCGGGGCGGCTTCGCATACATCGGTCGGGCAGGAACAGGAGACGATGAGATGCGGAATGCGGCGCTGACCCTTGGTGTGATCGCGGGGTTGATCGGGCTGGTCGTGGGGTTTTTCGGATACGGCTATACGGTGTTTGTGGACAGGTTCGGCGAGGTGGCCGATGTCGCGGAACAGGTTGAAAACGTGGCGCTAATTCGTGCAGCATCGCTGATTTCGCCGATCCTTGCGATTGCCGGCGGGGCGATGGCCCGGTCGCAGAACATCGCCGCCGGGGTGCTGATGCTGGTGTCGGCCGCGGGCATGTTCTGGGCGTTCGGCTTTGGCGTTTTCACCATGTTCCCGATTGCCATGTGTGCCTTGGGCGGGCTGCTGGCGCTGCTGGCGCGGCAACCCGATACCGCCTGAATTTAGGCGGGTCGCACAAAAAAAGGCGCCGGAACGGGCGCCTTTTTTTATTGTCGATGTCGGCGTGGTCAAAGCAGATCGGGGGCTTTGCCTGCGACGGACAGGTCGGCAAGGATGTCGTCCAGCGCCACAACCTGCGTCTGTTTTTCACCCAACCGGCGGACGGTCACGGTACGCTCTTCGACCTCGCGCGCGCCCACGGCCAGGATCACCGGCACCTTGCCCACGGAATGTTCGCGGATCTTGTAGTTGATCTTTTCGTTGCGGATGTCCGCCTCGGCGCGCAGGCCTGCGGCGGTCAGGGCGGCCACGACCTCGTGCACATAGTCATCCGCATCCGAGATGATCGAGGCGACAACCACCTGACGCGGGGCCAGCCAGAACGGCAGTTTACCGGCGCTGTTTTCGATCAGGATGCCGATGAACCGTTCGAACGACCCAAGGCAGGCCCGGTGCAGCATATAGGGCCGGTGCTTGGCGCCGTCTTCGCCGATATAGGTCGCCCCCAGACGTTCGGGCAGGTTGGGGTCCACCTGAAAGGTGCCGCATTGCCATTCGCGCCCGATCGCATCGGTCAGTTTGAAGTCCAGCTTGGGCCCGTAAAACGCACCTTCGCCGGGGTCCAGGGTATAGGGGTGGCCGGTCGCTTTGATCGCGTTTTCCAAAGCGTTTTCAACGTGATCCCAGCTTTCTTCAGAGCCCACCCGTTTTTCGGGGCGGGTGGCGAACATGATCTCGAACTTCTCGAAGCCGAGGTCCTGATAGACCGACGACAGATAGGTGATGAAGGCGGCGCATTCCGCTTCGATCTGGTCTTCGGTGCAGAAGATATGCCCGTCATCCTGAGTGAAGCCGCGCACCCGCATGATGCCATGCAGCGCGCCCGAGGGTTCATAACGCGCGCAGGAGCCGAATTCGGCCAGCCGCAGCGGCAGGTCGCGATAGGATTTCAGGCCCTGATTGAACACCTGCACATGGCAGGGGCAGTTCATCGGCTTCAGCGCGTTGATCGATTTTTCGCGGGCGTGTTCTTCGTCCACTTCGACGATGAACATATGTTCCTGGTATTTGTCCCAGTGGCCCGAGGCCTCCCACAGTTTGCGGTCGACGACCTGCGGGGTGTTCACCTCTTGATACCCTGCCGCGCGCTGTTTGCGGCGCATGTAATCCTGCAGGGTGGTGTAGATGGTCCAGCCGTTGGAGTGCCAGAAAATCTGGCCTGGGGCTTCCTCTTGCATGTGGAACAGCTGCATCTCGCGGCCTAGTTTGCGGTGGTCGCGTTTGGCAGCCTCTTCCAGCATGTGCAGGTGTTTTTTCAGACCTTCCTTGTTCTGAAAGGCGACGCCATAGATGCGTTGCAGCATCGCGCGGTTGCTGTCGCCACGCCAATAGGCGCCCGCGATCGACATCAGCTTGAACGCGTCGCCCGGCACCTGACCGGTGTTCTGCAGATGCGGGCCGCGGCACAGATCCTGCCAGTGGCCGTGCCAATACATCCGCAGCGGTTCGTCGCCGGGGATGGCGTCGATCAGTTCGACCTTATAGGGTTCGTTGTTGGCCTCGTAGAACTTCACTGCGCGCGCGCGATCCCAGACCTCGGTGGTGACGGGGTCGCGTTTGTTGATGATTTCCTTCATCTTTTTTTCAATCGCGCCAAGGTCTTCGGGGGTGAAGGGTTCGGCGCGGTCGAAATCGTAATACCAGCCGTTTTCGATCACCGGGCCGATGGTGACCTTGACGTCGGGCCACAGTTCCTGCACCGCGCGGGCCATGATGTGGGCGCAGTCGTGGCGGATCAGTTCCAGCGCCTGCGCGTCGTCCTTCATGGTGTGAATGGCGATGCTGGCATCCGATTGGATCGGCCATTGCAGATCCCAATGCGCACCATTGACGGTGGCCGAAATCGCCTTTTTTGCCAATGAGTTGGAGATGCTGGCCGCGATTTCGGCAGGGGTGATGCCTGCGTCATAGTCGCGGGAATTGCCGTCGGGAAAGGTCAGGGAAATGGGGGCCATTTTTGGCGCTCCTCGTCAGTTTGGCGCCTACAAAACGCCCGGTTGCGGGTTATGGTCGGGGCCTATGTGGCCCCGAAAGCTGTGCAAGTCAAGCGGGCGGATCAGCCCAGTTCGGCCAGACGGGCGAGGGCGGCGTTCAACTGTTCGGCCTCGGCCTGACGGGCGGCCAGATTCTCGCGGGCTTCGGCCACCACCTCTTCGGGGGCGGAGGCGGCGAATTTGGGGTTGTTCAGGCGCCCTGACAGACCGCCGATTTCCTTGGCCAATTTGCCCAGCGTTTTTTTCAGACGCGCCTTTTCCTCTGCAACATCAATGACATCGGCCAATGGCAGGGCAAAGGTGCCGCCCGGTGCCGCGATGGTGATGCAGCCCTTGGGCAGGGCGTCGACCGGCGTCAGAGAATCGATCCGGGCCAGACGTTTGATCAGGGTTTCATTGCGGTCCCAGGCGGCCTGTCCGGCGGCGTCCAGATCAAGGCGCAGCATCGGCAGATGCAGCCCCGCGGGCACGTGCATCTGGGCGCGGGCCGAGCGGATATCGTCGATCAGGTTGATCACCCAGTTCATTTCGGAATCGGCATTTTCATCAACAAGATCAGCGGCTTGATAGGTCGGCCAATCGGCGTGCACCAGCATCTTGTCGCGGGGGGCAAGAGTGCCCCACAGCTCTTCGGTGATGAAGGGCATGATCGGGTGCAGCAGGATGAAACACTGATCCAGAACCCAGGCCATGGTGGCGCGGGTTTCTGCAAGCATTTCAGCATCTTCGCCATAAAGCAGCGGCTTGGCGAATTCGACGTACCAGTCACAGACCTTGCCCCAGACAAAGGCATAAAGCGCGGTGGCGGCGTCGTTGAAACGGAAGGCTTCGAGGGCTGCGTCGACCTCTTGCCGGGTCTTGGCGACCTCGCCGATGATCCATTTGTTGACCGTCTGCTTTGCGTGCAGATCCTGTACACACGTTGTGCGCACAACGTCCGGCCCGTAGACCCCGTTCATTTCGGCGAAACGCGCGGCGTTCCACAGTTTGGTGCCGAAATTGCGATAGCCCGCGATGCGCTGGGTATCCAGTTTCAGCGCGCCGCCAAGGCTGGCCATGGCCGCATTGGTAAAGCGCAGCGCGTCGGCGCCGTATTCGTCGATGATGTCCAGCGGGTCGATGACGTTGCCGGTGGATTTCGACATCTTCTTGCCCTTGGCGTCGCGCACGAGGCCATGCAGATAGACGGTGTCGAAGGGGATCTGATCGACCACGGCAAGCTGCATCATGATCATCCGGGCGACCCAGAAGAACAGGATGTCCTGCCCGGTGACAAGGGTCGAGGTGGGAAAGTATTTGTGCAGCTCGGGCGTGTCTTCGGGCCAGCCCAGCGTGCCGATGGGCCAGAGACCGGAAGAGAACCACGTGTCCAGCACGTCGGGGTCGCGCCAGACCGGATAGACAAGCTGGGTCGGGTCCTGGCTGACGTTGTATTTGGCAAGGCTGGCGGCGATCACATGCACGGCTTCGTCGCGGTCGGCAACTTCGACCACCCGCGCATGGTTCAGCGGGGTCGGCAAGGTTGCCAATATGTCGTCGAACTGGCCAGTGACCGTTTCGAAATCGGCCGCGCAATGGTGCCGTTCATTGCCTTTCAGCAAGGACTGGTCGGACAGCAGCCGCCCCAGTTCGACCTCGTCCAGCGCGCCGTCGCCTTCATCGTCCCTGAAACCTTCGCCGGACAGATCAAAGCCATACCAGACCGGAATCTGATGCCCCCACCACAACTGGCGCGAGATGCACCAGGGTTCGATGTTTTCCAGCCAGTGGTAATAGGTCTTTTCGCCCGACTCCGGCATGATCTTGATGTCGCCGTTCCTGACCGCATCCAGCGCCGGACCGACGATTTTATCGGTGTCCACGAACCACTGGTCGGTCAGCATCGGTTCGATCACCACCTTGGAGCGGTCGCCGAAGGGCTGCATGATCGGTTTCGCCTCGACATAGGGTTCGGCGATGGTGACGTCTTCGCCGGTGTCGGGGTCGGTCTTGGTCACATCGTGGGTCACGGCCAGACCTTCGGCGGTGATGTCGGCGACCACGGCTTTGCGCGCCTCGAACCGGTCCAGCCCGCGATATTCCTCGGGGACCAGATTCATCGCGGCGATCATCGCCTCGGTGAAGTCTTGTTCGCCATTGGCGATGGCCTGGGCCACGGCGGCCTCTTCTGCATAGGGCCTGCCATCGGCGCGCATCGCGCCCCGCGTGTCCATCAGGTTGTACATCGGGATGCCGCCGCGTCTGGCGACCTGATAGTCGTTGAAATCATGCGCGCCGGTGATTTTCACAGCACCCGAGCCGAAATCCTTGTCCGGATAGTCATCGGTGATGATCGGGATCAGGCGGCGCTGCGCCTTGGGGCCCACGGGGATTTCGCACAGCTTGCCGACGATCGGGGCATAGCGTTCATCGCTGGGATGCACCGCGACCGCGCCGTCGCCCAGCATGGTTTCGGGTCGGGTGGTGGCGATCGAGATATAATCGCGGGTTTCGCGCAGGGTGACGTTCCCGTCGGCGTCCTTTTCGACGTATTCATAGGTTTCGCCGCCCGCCAGCGGGTATTTGAAATGCCACATGTGGCCGGCGACCTCGATATTCTCGACCTCAAGATCGGAAATCGCGGTTTCGAAATGCGGGTCCCAGTTGACCAGCCGCTTGCCGCGATAGATCAGCCCCTTGCTGTACATGTCGACAAAGACCTTGATCACCGCGTCGGGGAAATTGCCCGACATGGTGAATGCTTCGCGCGACCAGTCGCACGACGCACCAAGGCGTTTAAGCTGGTTGGAAATGGTGCCGCCGGATTGCTCTTTCCATTCCCAGACCTTTTCCAGAAATTTCTCGCGCCCCAGTTCGGTGCGTTTGGGTTGCTGGGTTTCGGCCAGTTTGCGTTCGACGACCATCTGGGTGGCGATGCCCGCGTGATCGGTGCCGGGCTGCCACAGCGTGTCGAACCCCTGCATCCGTTTCCAGCGGATCAGGATGTCCTGCAGGGTGTTGTTGAACGCGTGCCCCATGTGCAGAACGCCGGTGACGTTGGGCGGCGGGATCATGATGCTGTAGGTTTCGGCGCGGCTGGCGTTGGCCCCGGCGGTAAAGCATCCGGCCTGTTCCCAGGCTTGGTACAGGCGGCTTTCGGCGTCGGCGGCGTTGAATGTCTTTTCCATCGGCATCAGGGGTGTTCCCACATCGGCGTTTTCGGTTGGCATTGCTCTAACGAATGGGGGCGGGAAGGGAAAGGGGATCAGCGCGCGGGGCGGTTTGTTTTCGGGGGCGGAAAAACCGGATGGCGGGGGTGGACTATGCGGGGCGAAGCCCTAATGTCGCAGCGACAGCCCCTAGCGCGCGGAGATTTCAGGATGAAGACTTTTGGGAAAAGCCAGGGCGTTGGCCGGGTGGAGGATGCCCGGTTTCTGACCGGGGCCGGACGCTATGTGGACGATATCGCGCCGCAGGGGGCGCTGGTCACCTATTTCCTGCGTTCGCCCGTCGCCCATGCCGAAATCACCGAGCTGGACGTCAGCGCCGCCCGCGACATGCCGGGGGTGCATCTGGTGCTGACGGCGGATGATCTGGTGGCCGCCGGGATCGACACGGCGATGAAGGCGGGGCTGGTCAACAATCAGGACGGCACGCCGGGGGCGGCCCCGGTGCGCCCGATCCTGGCGGTGGGGCGGGTGCGGTTCGTGGGCGAACCGATTGCCGCCGTGGTCGCCGAAACCATGGAACAGGCGCGCGATGCCGCCGAAGAGATCCTGTTCGATTTCAATGAGCTGGAGCCGCATCTGGAGGTCGCCACGGGCGGCGCCGACATCCACCCCGAGGCGCCGGGCAACCTGGCCTATGACTGGGCGATGGGCGACCGGGCGGCGTTCGAGGATGCCCGGGCCGCAGCGGCGCATGTGGTCAGCTTGCGCACGGTCGACAACCGGATCATCCCCAATTCGATGGAACCGCGCGGCGCCTGGGCCGAATGGGACGGCACCCGCCTGCATCTGTGCGTGAACGGGCAGGGTGTCTGGGGGATGAAGGATCAACTGTCCGCGATGATGCATCTGACCCCCGAAGATGTGCGCGTCACCACCCCCGATGTGGGCGGCGGGTTTGGCACCAAGGCCTTTGCCTATCCGGAATATTTCTGCGTGGCGCAGGCGGCGCGCGCATTGGGGCGGCCGGTGCGCTGGATGTCGGACCGGACCGAGGCGATGCTAAGCGACAACGCGGGCCGCGATCTGGTGACCGATGCGGTGCTGACCTTCGACGCGGATCTGAAGATCACCGGCTACCGCGTCGATGTCGTGTCGAACCTTGGGGCCTATAATGCCGAAAACGGTCAGGCGATTCAGTCGGTGCTGTATTCCAAGGTGATGCCGGGCACCTATGACGTGCAGGCGGTGTTTCTGAACGTCAAAGGCGTTTACACCAACACCACGCAGGTCGACGCCTATCGCGGCGCCGGTCGGCCCGAGGCGATTTACACGCTGGAACGCACGATGGATTATGCCGCCCGGACACTGGGTGTCGATCCGTGGGAGCTGCGGCGGCGCAACTTCATCCGGCCTGCGGAGTTCCCCTACAGGTCGGCGATGGGCGAGCTGTACGACGTCGGCAATTTCGGCCAGGTGCTGGACCGGGTCGAGGTCGAGGCCGATGTCGCCGGGTTTGCCGGGCGCAGGGCGGCATCGGCGGCGCGGGGCAAGCTGCGCGGGCTGGGCCTGTGTTTCTATATCGAGGCTATTCTGGGCGCGCCGTCCGAAGATGCGGCGGTGGAATTCAACGCCGATGGCACCGTCGATCTGTTCGTGGGCACCCAATCCAACGGGCAGGGCCATGAAACCGTCTTTACCCGTTTCCTGTCCGAGCAAAGCGGTATCCCGGCGGATGCGATCCGCATCGTGCAGGGCGACAGCGACCGGATCGCAAGGGGCGGCGGCACCGGCGGGTCGCGTTCGGTCACGACCCAGACCAATGCCACCACCGCCGTGGTGACCAAGATGGTCAGGACCTTCACCCCCTTTGTGGCAGAGCACATGGGTGTGGATGACGCAGACGTCCGGTTCGACGAGGGCCGGTTCCGCGCCGAAGGGTCGAACCTGACGCCGACCCTGATGGACATGGCCGATCTGGCCCGCGCCGAAGGGCGCAGCGATCTGCTGCGCCACGATGAAACCGCGACGCTGCCCGCGCGATCCTATCCCAACGGCGCGCATGTCTGCGAGGTCGAGGTGGACCCCGACACCGGCGGGGTCGACGTTCTGGCCTATACGGTCACCGATGATTTCGGCACGCTGATCAACCCGCAGCTTGTCGAAGGGCAGGTGCATGGCGGCGTGGTGCAGGGCATCGGTCAGGCGCTGAGCGAACATGTGGTCTTTGACGACAGCGGTCAGCTGCTCACGGCAACGTTCATGGACTATGGCTTGCCACGGGCGCAGGACGTTCCCATGTTCACATTCACGACCGAACCCGTGCCATCGACGGCCAACGCGCTGGGCATGAAGGGCTGCGGCGAGGCCGGAACCGTGGGCGCGCTGGCGGCTGTCGGCAATGCGGTTCAGGATGCCGTGGCACAGGCCGGGGCCGGTCATATTGACATGCCGTTTACCCCGCTGCGGGTATGGTCGTCCCTGAATGAGGAGCGCCGTGCGACTACGTGATCGAATATGGAACTGGCTGCGCGACCGCCGATTGGTGGCCGCGCACAGCACCGCGATCACCCGTCAGCCGGTCACCCATGTGGTCATTCTGGACGGCACGATGTCGTCCCTGTCCGACGGCTGCGAAACCCACGCCGGGATGACCTATAAGCTGCTGTGCGATCTGCCCGCGGGCACGCCGGTGTCGCTGTATTACGAGGCGGGCATCCAGTGGCCCGACTGGCGCGGCACCCGCGACGTGGCGCTGGGCAACGGGATCAACCGCCAGATCAGGCGCGCCTATGGTTATCTGGCGTCGCGCTATCATCCGGGCGACCGGATTTTCCTGCTGGGGTTTTCGCGTGGCGCCTTTGCGGTGCGGTCGCTGGCCGGGGTGATCGACCGGGTGGGCCTGTTGCAGGCCCAGCACGCCACCGAACGCAATGTGCGCCAGGCCTATCGCCATTATGAATGCGCCCCCGACACCGCCACGGTGACGGCCTTTGCCCGGGCCCATTGCCACGCCCGGGCCGAGATCGAAATGCTGGGCGTCTGGGACACGGTCAAGGCGCTGGGCCTGCGGCTGCCGCTGTTCTGGATGCTGACCGAACCGCGCCATGCGTTTCACAACCACGCGCTCAGCCCGCTTGTCCGCCACGGGTTCCATGCGCTGGCGCTGGATGAAACGCGGGCGGCGTTCGAGCCGGTGCTGTGGCGGGCGCCGCAGGATTGGCGCGGGCATGTCGAACAGGTCTGGTTCCGCGGATCGCATGGCGATGTCGGCGGTCAGATCAACGGGGTCGAAGAATCCCGCCCGCTGGCCAATATCTCGCTTGTCTGGATGCTGGAAAAGATAGAATTCTGCGGCTTGACCCTGCCCGAAGGCTGGCGCGCCCGATACCCCACCGACCCCGAGGCGCCGTCGGTGGGCATGAACCGGGCCTGGGGCAAGCTGTTTCTCTATCGCCGCCGCCGCGTGGTGGGGCAGGACCCGTCCGAGGCGCTGCACCCCACCGCGCGCGGCCACCGCGTGGAGCAAAGCCTGCCGTTGTCCGAACTCAGCGAAGGTGCCTAGGCCATCTGCATGATCAGGCAGGTGGTCGATCCGGTGGCATAAAGCCGCCCGTCGGCCACGCCGCGAATTTCACCATGGGCCACACCGGTGGACCGGCCCGCATGATCGATCTGGCCGATCGCCTCGATCTGGGTCCCAAGCGGGATCGCGCGGGTGATGTTGATCTTGTATTCCAGCGTCGTATAGGCGGACCCCTTGGGCACTTTGGTCATCACCGCGCAGGCCATGCAACTGTCCAGCAAGGTGCCGTACCAGCCGCCGTGCACCCCGCCGATCGGGTTCATGTGCTGAAACTCGGGCGTGCCGCGAAAGGTGACGTGTCCGTCCGCCACCGCATGCAGCCGGTACCCCATGGGCGTGCAGATCGGCGGCCCCGAGATATCGCCGCGCAGCATCGCCTGCATGAATTCCAGCCCCGACAGCGACAGCATGGTGTCGCGGCCGGGCAGACCGGCCGGTGTTTCCGCGATGAATGGTTCTGACATATGCGCCCCCTTTTCGCGGCGCAGATAATCAGTCCGCGGGGGCGGGTGCAATCGTCAGGCGACTTTTTCCAGAACGGTGCTGGGCTGGACCCCCAGCGCGTGACAGATGTCGCGGGTCAGATGCGGTTTGTTCAGCGTATAGAAATGCAAATCCTCGACGCCGCCGTCCAGCAGTTCGGTGCACAGTTCGGTCGCCAGCGCGGTGGCCAGCAGATCCTCGCGCCCGTCGCGCCGGGCGGTGTCGAACATGTCGTCCAGCCATGTGGGGATCGTGGTGCCGCAGCGGGCCGCGAATTTCCGCACCCCCGTCCAGTTTTCGATGGGCAGGATGCCGGGCAGGATCGGCGCGTCGATCCCGGCCTTGGCACAGCGGTCACGGAAGCGAAAGAAGGTCTCCGCCTCGAAAAAGAACTGGGTGATCGCCGAATCGGCGCCCGCGTCGATCTTGCGCTTCAGCCAGTCGACATCGGCGTTGGCATCGGCGGCTTCGGGGTGGGGATCGGGATAGGCGCCGACGCGGATATGGAATTTGCCGGTCTCGGCCAGTGCTGAAACCAGTTCGCAGGAATCGGCGAACCCGTCGGGATGGGCGCTGAACCGGCCTTGCCCCTTGGGCGGGTCGCCGCGCAGGGCGACGATCTCGGTCACGCCGGCCTCGGCATAGGCCTGGGCGATTTCAAGGGTTTCCGCGCGGCTGGCATCGACGCAGGTCAGATGGGCGGCGACGTTCAGGCCGTAATTCTTGTGGATGGTTGACACCGCCTCATGCGTCAGTTTGCGGGTGGTGCCGCCCGCGCCGTAAGTCACCGAGACAAAGCGCGGCGCCAGCGGGGCCAGTGTCTGCACCGTGTCCCACAGGCGGAACGACGCCTCAAGCGATTGGGGCGGAAAGAATTCGAACGAAATGCGGGGCGCGGACATGGGATACCTTTTGGCTGGATTGCGGGGGTTGTCGCATATCGCGCGATGTGAGACAAATTCATAATCTTCAAGAACACTATGAGTTTCGTTTGAATATGCATCTGGAGCTAAGGCATCTGCGCACGATCCGCGCCATCCATGAAACCGGCGGTCTGGCGCGGGCAGCCGAGACGCTGAATATCACTCAATCGGCGCTAAGCCATCAGGTCAAGGGGCTGGAGGAACAGGTCGGGGTGGAGCTGTTCGTGCGCCGGACCAAGCCGCTGAAACTGTCGGCGGCGGGGATGCGCCTGCTGCGGCTGGCCGACAAGGTATTGCCCGAAGTGGCCGCGATGGAAGAGGAATTCGCCGGGCTGCATTCGGGCCGCGCCGGGCGGCTGCATATTACCATGGAATGCCACGCCTGTTACGAATGGCTACTGCCGGTGCTGGAGGAGTTCCGCAAAGCCTGGCCCGAGGTGGACGTGGACATCCGCACCGGTCTGGCCTTCGACGCGATGCCCGCGCTGGCGCGCGAAGAGGTCGATCTGGTGATCTCGTCCGACCCCGAAAAACTGCCCGGTATCAGTTTCGCGCCGCTGTTTGATTATGCGCCGGTCTTCGTGGCGGCGGCGGGGCACCGGCTGGCGGGCAAAGCCTTTGTCGAGGCCGAGGATTTTCGCGACGAAAACCTGATCACCTATCCGGTGGACCGGTCGCGGCTGGATGTGTTCACCACGCTGCTGACGCCCGCGCGGGTGGAACCGGCCAGCCACCGCAGGGTCGAACTGACGGCGGTGATCCTGATGCTGGTCGCCTCGGGCCGGGGGGTGACGGTTCTGCCCGACTGGGTGGTGCGCGAGGTGCAGTCCAGCGCCGATTACATCACCCGCCCGCTGACCGAAAAAGGCATCAACAAACGCATGTACGCCGCCACCCGGGATGAGGACGCGGCCAAACCCTTCATGGCGCATTTCATCCGGCTGGCGCGGACCGAACCGGTGAAATTGCAGCGGGGGTAGGGGGCGAACGCCGGGTTTCACACCGTCGGGGGATATCCTGAGGGACCGGAAAGGCCTGTTCCGTGTGCCATTGGTGTGATCGCCAACTCAGCCTTGTTGATCCGCAAGCACGGCCTTCAGATCGCCAAAGATGGTTCCGATCACTTCCGCCACATGCCGCAGACCGACATCGGCAGACCGCCGTTTGTGCCATGCCAGATGCAGCGGAAAGCCATCGACGGGCACCGGCGGCGCGAAACACCTCAGGTTGGCCCGGTCGTGCAGCGCCATGCTGTGTCTGGGCACCATCGCCATGAAATCCGACCCGGCAAGGATGCGCGGTATCATTTGAAATGAAGGGACGACAACGCCAACCTGTCGGGAACGTCCCATGGACCGCAGCGTGGCGTCCAACGGCGACCGCAGGGACCCTTGCCCCGACACAAGCACATGCGGCCAGTCAAGCCAGACATCAAGGTCGAATGACCGCGCGGCGGGATGATCGGCGCGCATTGCGACAACATAGTCTTCTTCGATCAATGTGACCGTGTCGATGTCTTCGATATCCCCGCTGAATACCGAGATCGCCAAATCGGCATCCCCATCCCGCAGCTGCCGCAAAGACACATGCGCGCCGTGCCACGGCTGGAACACCACCGTGATCCCCGGAGCCGACGCGCGCAGTGCTGCGGTCAGCGGCCCGGCAAGGATGGCCATCGGATCGTCGGCTGTGGTGATCCGGATGACCTGTGTGACATCCTTGGGGTCGATCTGCGGCGGGTCGATCAGATGCACAACGTCCAGAAGCAGTGATTTGAGCGGCGCGCGCAGCGCTTCGGCCTTGGGGGTGCGGTACATGACGCCGCGCCCGCGTATCAAAAGCGGATCACCAAACAAATCCCGGCAGCGCTGTAACGCATTGGAAACAGCCGGTTGCGACATGTTCAGCCGCAGCGCCGCGCGGCTGACATGCGCTTCGTCCAGCAGGGCATCCAGCACCGTCAGCAGGTTCAGGTCGAGGGTTCGTAAATTCATCATGTGAATAATATACTATATATTATATTTGTTAGAATGATTTGTTGGCGCCTCCTACATCCGTATTGTCACACACAGCCGGAGATCAGAAATGTCCGAAACTCTCATCCTTCTTTTCCACCGCGATCTGTCGCGATCCAAGGCCAATGCCGCCCTTTCCAAGGCCGCCAGCGCCGTGAGCGGCGTCAAGGTGGTCGACATGCAGGCCCGTTACCCCACTGGCGTGATCGACATGTCCACGGATGCCGAAGCCGAGGCCGCGATGCTGTTGGGCGCCGACCGGATCGTCCTGCAATTCCCGATCCAGTGGTATTCGACCCCGGCGCTTTTGAAAGCCTGGCAGGATGCCGTTCTGACGCGGATGTACTATGTCTTTGCCAAGACCGAGGGCGCGGGTCTGACCGGCACGCCGCTGATGGTGGCGGCAACGGCGGGCAATGTGCCAGAGGCCTATACCCGCGACGGCGCCAATTACTATACCGTCGACGAACTGCTGACCCCGCTCAAGGCCACGGCATACCGCTGCGGCCTGCCGTGGCACACCCCATATGTCGTTTTCGCCGCGGACAAGCTGGACCCGGATGTTCTGGATGCGGCGGGCGAAGGTTATGTCAGGGCTTTGGAAGACTTCATCGCGGCCACACCCCGCCCTGCCGACCGTCAGGGGGATCAGAAAATGCAGGCCTGTTCCCATCCGGGATAAGGGGGCGCCGTTCCGTTCCGGGACCGGAAAGAGGCGAAAAACCGCCAAGGCCCGCGCTGAAGGTGCGACATTTGCTGCGTTCGGGGCACCCGTGCTTGATATTCATTGTCCGGAATTCATATCGGAACGATCCCAACTTGTTGCGCAAAGGATCACAACGATGACAAGACAACTGGCCCTTACCGCCGTTCTGGCACTTCTGGCGGCCCCG
This sequence comes from uncultured Paracoccaceae bacterium, assembly GCA_947500775.1. Taxonomy (GTDB): domain Bacteria; phylum Pseudomonadota; class Alphaproteobacteria; order Rhodobacterales; family Rhodobacteraceae; genus CANMTD01. The sequence continues at coordinate 332,630 of CANMTD010000003.1, read as the reverse complement.
GCACTTGCGGGCCACGCCAACCCCTGGGCCACCGAGGACGATACGATCCTCAGCAAGAACCACGAAACCAACCTGGCTCAGAGTGTGGGCACGCCGGGCGAAGACGAAATGCGGGGCGTGATGGAGCAAAACGCCCACGGCAAGCTGGACGACCCCGGACGCGGCGCCGAGCAAACCGCGCAACATTCCGGCGAAAAGGGTGGCCGCCAACGCGGGCACAACTGATCCAAGGGAATGGCGGGGCCATCCTATGGTCGGCCCCGCCCAAGCTGAATCTGACAGGATAGAAGGCGAGATCAGACAGGCGGTGATCTTCACGGCCCGGACCGCTTTGTGCCATTCACCGACACCGCCGTGGTAACCAACACCAGACTGCGTCGCCCAAAGAGCGATCTGGCGGCGGATGCCCGCCAATGCAGGGGCGCCATTCAAAGACAGAGCCCAGAAACTTGGGCATGGCCGGACCCCCGGGGGCGTTCCCCCCTTGGCATCGGCGGGCGGGACGCGTATACGCGCGGCCTGATATAGGAGTCCGGGCCCATGGTAGGCAGTGCAAATCTTAACATCATGATCAAAGCCGCCCGTCTGGCGGGCCGCAGTCTGGTCAAGGATTTCCGCGAGGTCGAGAACCTGCAGGTGTCGACCAAAGGGGCGGGGGATTTCGTATCCAAGGCCGATATCTCTGCTGAAAACATCCTGAAAGAAGAGTTGCTGGGCGCACGGCCGACCTATGGCTGGCTGGGCGAGGAAACCGGCGGGGCCGACGGGCAGGACCCGACCCGCCGCTGGATCGTCGATCCGCTGGATGGCACCACCAACTTTCTGCACGGGCTGCCGCATTGGGCGGTTTCCATCGCGCTGGAACACAAGGGTGAAATCGTCGCCGGTGTGGTGTTCGACGCCGCCAAGGACGAAATGTTCTTTGCCGAAAAAGGTGCGGGCGCCTGGATGAACGAAACCCGGTTGCGGGTGTCGGGCCGTCACCGGATGATCGAGGCGATTTTCGCCACCGGCGTGCCGTTTGCCAGCAAGAAAACCCTGCCCGCGACCCTGCATGATTTCGGTCGGCTGCTGCCGCAATGCGCGGGCGTCCGGCGCTGGGGGGCTGCGTCGCTTGACCTGGCTTACGTCGCGGCGGGCCGCTACGATGGCTATTGGGAACGCGAGCTGAACGCCTGGGACATCGCCGCGGGCATCATCATCGTCAAAGAGGCGGGTGGCCTGGTCGGCCCGATCCGCGACGGGCACAACCCGGTCGAAGATGGCGATATCATCGCCGCCAACGGCACGATTTTCGAAACCTTCGCCAAGGTCGTCCGCGAACGGTAAGCCCCCGCAGGCCTGACACCCCATTGCCAGAGTTCCCCCCGGCCGGGGCACTGTGCCAGAACGCGACCGTTCTGGCCGACCCTTGACGTGACGGCCACGATATCGTCGACTGTACTTCGATTTTTATTACAGACGATTTTTTCGGAGTGGTGATTGGGATGGCCGTATTGAAAAAAGGCGCCAAGGGGCGCGACGTTGAAGCCTTGCAGAAAGCGTTGAACAAGCTGGGCGCGCGCCCGGCGTTGGATATCGACGGCGATTTCGGCCCCAAAACCGAAGAGGCCGTGCGCAAGTTTCAGAAGAAAGCGGCGCTGAAGCCGGACGGTCAGGTCGGAGAGATGACGCAGGCCGCCATCAGCTTTGGCGGGAAATTGCCGGAAATGACGGTCATGGAATACGATTCCTACATGACGGCGTTTTTGCGGATCAAGGCGCTGAATGCCGAAGACATCGCAAGCTATGTCAAGATCGACGCCGAGATCGCGAAACTGTCCGACACGCTGGCCGCGCTGGCCAAACGCCGCGACACGCTGTTCAAAGAGGCCAAAAGCTTTTGGGCCGAATGGGAACGGCTGGGCAATGCGATTATCGCCAAACAGACCGAGTTCGAAAAGACGCTGACCAAGAACCCCAAGGCGGCCGAGCGTCTGGTTCAGGATTGCGTCAAACTGGACAAGAAATTCGGTAAGGTTCTGGATGGTCCGGCCCAGAAGAATATTGAAAAACGCCGTGCCCTGAGCAAGGGGGTGCGGGATGCGCTGTCGACGACGACGCGGGTCGTGAACGAACATCTGGCGGCGATTGAAAAACGCAAGAACGGCTAGTTGCGGTCCGACGAATGGTTCACCCCATCCGTCCACGGCACATCGCCCAGATCGCGCGGGTTCACCCCGGTCAGCGCGCCGACGTTCACGCCGTAATGGTTCGGGTTCGACCGGCGCCGGTGGTGGGTGTAGATGCCGCAGGTCTTGCAGAAATAATGCTGCGCCGTGCCGGTGCCCCAGGTGTAAAGCGTCAGGTTATCCGCGCCCTGCACGACCGTCAGCTTGTCCAGTTCGACCGCCGCCATGATCGCGCCGCGCCGCCGGCAATAGGAACAGTCGCAGCGCCGGGCCTTGGACAGCGGCTCCAGCAATTCCAGTTCCAGCACCACCGCGCCGCAATGGCAGGTCAGTTCCTGTGGCATCATCTTCTCCGCACGGTCGGGATCGAGGATCGGCGATAGGTCGCCTCGGGGTGGGGCGGGTGGCCGTGGGTCCGGTTCCAAAACGCCGTGCCGCCCCGCGCCCGCCAAAGCGGGACCATCAGCAGAATTCCGGCGGCAAACCCGCCCGCATGGGCCCAATAGGCAACGCCGCCGGTTTCGGAGCTGGCGCCGATGCCGCTGAAGATCTGCAGCCCAAACCACAGGCCCAGCATGATCCAGGCAGGCATCGGGAAAACCCGGAAGATGATGATGAAGATGAACAGCACATCGACCCGCGCCTTGGGGAACATCAGCAGATAGCCCCCCATCACCCCGGCGATCGCCCCCGACGCCCCCACCATCGGCGCCAGCGAGCCGGGGTCCGAGATATACTGCGCGTATCCGGCCGCCAGCCCGCTGGCCAGATAGAAGCCCAGGAACCGGGTATGGCCCAGTTCATCCTCAAGATTGTCGCCGAAGATGTAGAGAAACAGCATATTGCCGCCCAGATGCATCAGCCCGCCATGCAGGAACATCGAGGTCAGGAACCCGTGGTACCGCTGCCCTTCGGAAACGGCGGCGGGGATCAGCGCCCAGTCGAAGAAAAACCCCTGCAATCGCGGCGGGTTGGAAAACAGGGACCAATAGCTGATGAATACCAGAATATTGATCGCCATCAGCCCATAGGTGACATAGGGCGTGCGGGTCGACGGGTTGTGATCGCGGATCGGAAACATGGGGCAACGCTAGCTGCCCCATCGCTGTCGTCAAGCCATTGCGACCTCGGCCAGCAAGGCGGCGTTGCCACCTGATGCGGTTGTGTCGACGCAGACGTGCCGTTCCAGCAGCACATGGGCCATGTCCGGCGCGCCGGTGATCAGCGGCAGGATCGCACCGGGGCGGGCGGCCAGCGCGGTTTCATATGCGCGCGCCAGATCGGTGTCGCCCCAGAAGATCACGCCGCCGAACCCGGTCAGATGGCGCAGCGCCCCGGCGGGCAGGTGGCCCGTCACGGCGACGCCGTTACCGCCCAGCGACTGCACCTGTTGCACCTGCTGCGCCGCCAGATCAGGCCCCGGCCCCAGACACAAAAGCGGCGGGCGGGCAAAGGCCGACAGGCGGTTGGATTCGCCGGTGGGGCCGGGCAGGGCGGTGCCGTGACGCGGATCGGCAGGCACCGCGCAGGCGGTCAGCGCGGCCTGCACCTTATATTCATCGGCCTGCCCGTCGGGGGCGCCGCCGAGGGCGGGGGGTGCCGATTGCGCAAAGCGGCGCAGGTATTGCGGCCCGCCCGCCTTGGGGCCGGTGCCCGACAGCCCTTCGCCGCCGAAGGGCTGGCTGCCGACAATCGCGCCGATCTGGTTGCGGTTGACATAGATGTTGCCGACATGCAGCCGTTCGACCACATGCTGCACTCGGTCGTCGATCCGGGTGTGCAGGCCGAAGGTCAGCCCATAGCCGGTGGCGTTGATCGCGGCGATCACATCGTCAAGCTGGCTGGCCTTGTAGGTTGCGATATGCAGGACGGGCCCGAAAATCTCGCGCGTCATCTGGGCGATGCCATCCACGCGGAGGGCCACGGGCGACAGGAAATGCCCGGTTTCGGGCACCGGGGCCTGCCACAACAGGCGGCCCTCAGTACGGGCGGCGGCGACATAGTCGGCGATCTGGGCCTGTGCGGTAGCATCGATCAGCGGGCCCACATCGGTGGGCAGATGCCAGGGATCGCCCATCGCCAGTTCCTGCATCGCGCCGAACAGCATCTTCTGGAAATTCTCGGCGATGTCTTCCTGCACATAGAGACACCGCAGCGCCGAACAGCGTTGCCCGGCGGATTGGAACGCCGATTGCAGCACATCGCGCACGGCCTGTTCGGGCAGGGCGGTGCTGTCGACGATCATCGCGTTCAGCCCGCCGGTTTCGGCGATCAGCGGGGTGCCGGGGGCCATATGGGCGGCCATGGCACGGCGGATCACCTGCGCGGTTTCGGTCGATCCGGTAAAGGCGACCCCGCCCACCCGCGCGTCCGAGGTCAGCGCGCGGCCCACGGTCGCCCCGTCGCCCGGCAGATATTGCAGCACAGCGCGCGGCACGCCCGCCTGATGCAGCAGTTGCACGGCGGCATGGGCCACCAGCGGGGTCTGTTCGGCGGGTTTGGCCAGCACGCCGTTGCCCGCGGCAAGGGCGGCCGAAACCTGCCCGCTGAAAATCGCCAGCGGAAAGTTCCACGGGGAAATGCAGGTGAAAATACCGCGCGCGGGGCTGTCCAGCTTGGCAGCCTCGCCTGCATAAAACCGCAGGAAATCCACCGCCTCGCGCAGCTCGCCCACCGCGTCCATCAGGGTCTTGCCCGCCTCGCGTGCGAGCAGGGCAAAGAACAGCCCGTGGTGTTCCTCGAACAGGTCTGCGGCGCGGCGCAGGGTGGCAGCGCGGTCCTTGGCGGGGGCGTCCCAGGGTTGGGCGGCGGCAAGGGCGGTTGCAATGGTGTCGGGGGCGGCAAGGGTAACGGTGCCGACGTGATCGCCGGGGTTTGCGGGGTTGTGGATGTCCTGCGCCGGGCCGTCGGACAGCGCGCCCGCGATCAGCGGTGCAGCGGTGAACAGGGTGCTTTGGAACGGCGCGCGGGCGGCGTCGATCCGGTCCAGCGTCGGGCGGTGCGCGATGTCCCAGCCGCGCGCATTGCGCCGGTCCAGGCCAAACAGCGCAGGGCCGGATTTCAGCATCGGATGTTCGGGCGCATCAAGATAGCCCTCGACCTCAGCAAAGGGATCGGCGGCGACCTCTTCGGGCGCGACCTCTTCGTCGACGATCTGGTTGACGAAAGAGCTGTTGGCGCCGTTTTCCAGCAGGCGCCGCACCAGATAGGCCAGCAGATCGCGGTGCGCGCCGACGGGGGCGTAAATCCGGCAGCGGGTGGCGCCGGGGCGTTCCATCACGATGTCATGCAGCTGTTCGCCCATGCCGTGCAGACGCTGAAACTCATAGGCCTCGCGGTCCTGTCCCATGTCCAGAATCGCGGCGACCGTATGGGCGTTGTGGGTGGCAAACTGCGGGTAAATCCGGTCGGTCATGCCCAGCAGTTTGCGGGCATTGGCGATATAGCTGACGTCGGTCGACGGTTTGCGGGAAAACACCGGGAACCCGTCCACGCCCATGACCTGGGCGTGTTTGATTTCGGTATCCCAATAGGCGCCCTTGACCAGCCGGACCATGAACCGGCGGTCCAGTTTCTGCGCCAGCGCGTTGATCCAGTCCAGCACCGGGCCGGTGCGTGGGCCAAAGGCCTGCACCACCACGCCGAACCCGTCCCACCCGGCCAGTGCGGGATCGCTGGCCACCGCTTCGATCACATCCAGCGACAGCGACAGGCGGTCGGCCTCTTCCGCGTCGACGTTGAAGCCCATGCCGGCGGCTTTCGCTTCCAGCGCCAGGGCGCGGACGCGGGGCACCAGCTCGTCCATCACGCGGGCGCGCTGGGCAACCTCGTACCGGGGATGCAGGGCCGAGAATTTGACCGAGATGCCGGGGTTGCGGCGCACGTCCTCCGACCCGCAGGCCCCCGCGATGGCGGCGATCGCGCGGCTGTAAGAGCCGTGATAACGGGCGGCGTCGGCGCCGGTGCGGGCGGCTTCGCCCAGCATGTCATAGGAATAGGTGTAACCGCGCGCCTCCATCCCGGCGGCACGTTTCATGGCGCTGTCGATGGATTCGCCCAGCACGAACTGGCGCCCCATTTCGCGCATCGCACGGGACACGGCGGTGCGGATCACCGGTTCGCCCAGCCGTTTGACGGCCCCGCGCAACAGCCCGGTGATGCCCGGTTCGGCGTCCTCCAGCACCCGGCCGGTCAGCATCAGCGCCCAGGTCGAGGCGTTGACCAGGGACGAGCTGGAATGCCCCAGATGGCGGCCCCAGTCCGACGGCGCGATCTTATCCTCGATCAGCGCATCCATGGTGCCCGCGTCGGGCACGCGCAACAGCGCCTCGGCCAGACACATCAGCGCCACGCCTTCGTCGGTGGACAGCCCGTATTCGGCCAGGAACACCTCCATCAGCCCGGGCCTGGTGCTGCTGCGGATGCTGCGCACCAGATCGGCGGCATCGGCGGCGATGCGGGCGCGGTCCTTCGGCGACAGGGCGGCGTCGCGGATCAGGCGGGCCAGCACGGGCCCCTCTGGCGCATAGGTCGCGTCGTCGATGGCGGCCCGTAGGGCGGTCAGGCTGTTTTTTGTCATGGTGATGCTCCGCAATTTGGGGTAGTATACCGGGAATTTATCGGTCTGATGGACCGTAGTTTGGCAAAAAAGGCGGCATAATGGCTGAAATACCTGATCAAGACGGATCAAACGGGCTTTCCGATCTGGACCGGTTCGATCACGCGATTCTGCGCAACCTGTCGACCGACGGCCGGATGTCCGTGGCCGAACTGGCGCGGACCATCGGCCTGTCGAAATCCCCCACGCAAGCGCGGCTGCGGCGGCTGGAGGCTGACGGGTTCATCACCGGCTATACCGCGCTGCTGAACCCGGTGCGCATGGGGCTGGCCCATGTCGCCTTTGTCGAGGTGCGCCTGAGCGACACGCGCGAGGCGGCGTTGCAGGCGTTCAACGCGGCGGTGCGCAAAATCCCCGAGATCGAACAGTGCCACATGCTGGCGGGGGGATACGATTACCTGCTGAAAATCCGCACGCAGGACATGCCCAGCTATCGCGCGGTTCTGGCCGATAAACTGTCGCTGTTGCCGCATGTCGCCAACACCTCGACCTATGTGGTGATGGAGGCGGTGAAAGAGGGTGCTTACTGAAATGTGAATTGACAGATTTTCCTGATGCGGCACCCTTTGGGGCATGAAATGGATTGTCTTGATAAGCCTTTTTGCGGCCCCCGCCTTTGCCGACACCTGCCCGATGGTGTCCCCCGAAACCCCCGAACGCAGCGCGCTGATGGACCTTGTGCGCACCGCCCCGGATGAAGGCGCGGCGCAGGCGCTGACCAACGAGCTGTGGAAAATCTGGGCCGAGGCACCGGATGCCCACGCGCAGGAATTGCTGGACGAGGGGATGGAACGGCGGCGCAGTTTCGATTTCGACGGCGCGGTCATCGCCTTTGACGCGCTGGTCGGATATTGCCCCGATTATGCCGAAGGCTATAACCAGCGCGCCTTTGTCGCCTTTCTGCGCGAAGACTACGCCACCGCGCTGGAGGATCTGGACCGCGCGATCGATCTGGACCCCGATCACATCGCCGCCCTGTCGGGCAAGGCGCTGTCGCTGATGGGGCTGGGCCGGGTCAAGGCCGCGCGCGGGGTGCTGGATCAGGCGCTGCGCCTGAACCCGTGGCTGCCAGAACGGTATTTGCTGAATATCGAGCCGGGAACCGATCTGTAACCCCGTTCACGATGGTTTGAAAGCACGTGCTTTTGCCTTCGGGCGGGCCTGTGCAAGGCTGGCGCCGCAGATGTTTCTTGGAGGGATTGCACGATGTTTCTGACACGATCATGTGGTGCGCTGGGGCTGATGGCCGGCGTTCTGACGGCTGGCGGCAGCTTTGCCGCCGAAGGGACCCGCATTCAGGTGACGGGCGAAATCATCGATACCTGGTGCTATTATTCGGGCGTCATGGGGGGGCCGGATGCGGTGCGCGGATCGGCGCATCACACCTGCGCGCTGTGGTGTTCGGCGGGCGGTATCCCGGTGGGGCTGCTGGGCGACGACGGCGAGGTATACATGGTGCTGAAAATCGCGGGCGACGATGGCTCGGCCAGCGGTGACACGCAACTGCATCTTGCCAGCCATGAGATCACGGCCGACGGCATGGTCTATGAACGCGACGGCATCAAATATCTGGTGGTGTCCGAAGTGGTGGCCGACAACGACATCACCAACCTGAACCACGACGATTACGGCCCGGTGCCGTCTTTCGCCATTCCCAACCCCAACAAATGAGGCCCGTCATGAAACGTGTGATTGCGATGGTGTGCCTGTTGGCCGCCCCCGCCGGAGCCCAGGATTTCTCCCAGGGGTCCGAGGCGAAATCCTGGAACCTTTACGCCGAACAACCGGCCCGGTTCGAAGCGCAGGTCGTCGATATGCTGTGCCTGCTCAGCGGCGATTGCCCGGACAATTGCGGCGACGGGCGGCGACAGCTTGGCCTGCTGCGCGCAGCCGATAACGTGTTGGTTTATCCCAATAAAAACTCGATCCCTGCCTTTACCGGCGCGACGGTCGAACTGTTGCCGTTCTGCGGGCAGGCGGTCGAGGTGGACGGGCTGATGATCGACGATCCCGATCTGGGCGCCAAGAACATCTATCTGGTGCAGAAAATCCGCGCCAAGGGCGATGCCGACTGGATCAAGGCCAATCGCTGGACCAAGGAATGGGCCAAGGCCCACCCCGAGGCGAAGGGCAAGGGCCCGTGGTTCCGCCGCGACCCCCGCGTCAAGGCCGAGATCGCGCGCGAAGGATATCTGGGGCTGGGCACCGAGGTCGACGAACCCTTTATCAAGGAGTTGTTCGAGTGAGGTATTCCCTGCTGAGCGCGCTGCTGCTGTCTGCCGTGGCGCAGGTGGCCGTGGCCCATGACGGCGTGGTGCATAAATCACAGGACGAGGCCGCGCGCCACGCCGCCGAAACCGCCCCTTTGCCGCCACTGGCGGCACCCACCGCGCTGCCCTTCGATCTGGGCGGGGCGTTCGAACTGATCGACCACACCGGCACCCCCCGGACCGAGGCTGATCCCGACGGGCAGTTGCAATTGCTGTTCTTCGGCTATGCCAATTGCCCCAGCATCTGCGCCGTCGCCATGCCGCTGATGGGGCAGGTGGCCGATACGCTGGCCAAACAGAACATCGCCGTGCGCCCGGTGATGATCACCGTCGATCCCGCGCGCGATACCGTTGAAAACATGGGGCCTGCGCTGAAAAAGCTGCACCCTGATTTTGTCGGTCTGACCGGCGACGCGGCGGCGCTGGATCATGTTTATGGGCTGTTTTCGGTCGAAAGCAAAAAGGTCTTCGACGATCCGGAATACGGTGCGGTCTATGCCCATGGCAGCCACATCTATCTGCTGGACGGTCAGGGCAAGGTGCTGACCCTGATCCCGCCGATCCTGTCGTCCGAACGGGTGGCCGATATCGTCGCCAACTATGTCACACCCCGGTCCTGAGCGGATGCGGTAACGCCTTGTGCCAGCGATATTAAAGACCTAAGAAATGTCCCAATCAATGGGCGGCATCATCCGATCAGGACGGTCGCCCATCGGTGCGCGGGCGTGATGGAATGGTAGACATATCAGACTTAAAATCTGAAGGGCGTATGCCCGTGTGGGTTCGAGTCCCACCGCCCGCACCACCCATTCAACAAATCTGACACGCAGGACCCCGGGGGGAATTGTTTGGCCTTTATTTTGGGCGGTCCCGTTTGAAAACGTACGCAGGTTGCGCAATAGGAACACCAAGTGTCGTTTTTGAACCTTGACGATCTATGGAAACATTCATCGTTGCACCTAAGAACAGGGATGTTAACGTTCCGTGACTCGGGTGCTGCACCCGACAAAGAGCGCAAACACTGCGCCAAAAGAAGACAGGGGAGTTATTTTGACCGCTGCGTCCGACGACGGATTCGTGGTATTTGACCGCGTACAAAAAAGCTACGATGGCGAAGTGCTTGTCGTAAAAGACCTTAACCTCTCAATCGGCAAAGGCGAGTTTCTGACGATGCTCGGGCCGTCGGGATCAGGCAAAACCACCTGCCTTATGATGCTGGCCGGGTTCGAGACGGCCACCCACGGCGATATCCTGCTGGATGGTCAGCCGATCAACAACATCCCCCCTCATAAGCGCGGCATCGGCATGGTGTTCCAGAACTATGCCCTGTTCCCGCATATGACGATTGCCGAAAATCTGGCCTTCCCCTTGGAAGTGCGCAAGATGGGCAAGGACGACCGCGAGGCCAAGGTCCGGCGTGCGCTGGAGATGGTCGAGATGGGCGATTTCGGTGGTCGCCGACCGGCGCAACTGTCGGGCGGGCAACAACAGCGGGTCGCGCTGGCCCGGGCGCTGGTGTTCGAACCCGAACTGGTGCTGATGGACGAACCGCTGGGCGCGCTGGACAAACAGCTGCGCGAAAAGATGCAGTTCGAAATCAAGCATATCGCCGACAATCTGGGCATCACCGTGGTCTATGTGACCCACGACCAGACCGAGGCGCTGACCATGTCGGACCGGGTGGCGGTGTTCGAGGATGGCCGCATTCAGCAACTGGCCCCGCCGGATGAGCTGTATGAGGCGCCGAAAAACAGCTTCGTCGCCCAGTTCATCGGCGAAAACAACACGCTGGAAGGCGTTGTCGAAGAGATCAAGGATGGCGTCGCGCTGGTCAATCTGGACGGTGGTGGGCTGATCGATGCCAAGCCCGTCAATGTGACCAAGGCTGGCGAACGCACCAAGGTTTCGATCCGCCCGGAACGGGTGGAATACAACAAGGACCGGCTGCACGCCGATGCCCACACCCTGCAGGCCGAGGTCATGGAATTCATCTATATGGGTGATATTTTCCGGACCCGTCTGAAAGTGGCAGGCAATGATGAGTTCATCATCAAGACCCGGAACGCGCCGGATCAACGGCGCCTGAAACCGGGCGAAATGATCGAAATCGGCTGGCTGGCGGAAGACTGCCGCGCGCTGGACGCATAAGCGTACGAGGGAACCCCCGACATTGCCCGCATGTCATGGGGATCATGCAAAACGGGTACTTAACAAGGAGACTAATCGAATGAAACTGAAGACAATCCTGCTGACATCCGGTGCTATCGCCGGTGCGGCTGTGGCATTTGCGGATGGCCACGCGCCGATGGCGGATAGCATGACGCTGGTGTCCTGGGGCGGGGCCTATCAGGCCAGCCAGACCAACGCCTATTCCGATCCTTACAAAGCCATGCACGAAGGTCTTGAGGTCGTCTGGGACGAAAGCTCGGCCGAGGCGGTCGCCAAACTGCGCGCGATGAACGAAGCCGGTAACGTGACCTGGGATCTGGTCGACGTCGTGGCCTCGGACGCCATTCGCCTGTGCGACGAAGGTCTGGCGATGGAAATCGACGCCGACGAGCTGCTGGCCGCGGCCCCCGATGGCACGCCTGCCTCGGAAGATTTCGGCGACCTGCTGGTGTCGGACTGCTTTATCCCGCAGATCGTTTATTCGACCACGGCCGGATATCGCACGGATCTGGTGGGTGACACACCGCCGACCTCGATCTGCGCCTTCTTCGACACCGAAGCCTATCCCGGCAAGCGGTCGCTGGAAAAGCGCCCGATCAACAACATGGAATGGGCGCTGCTGTGTGACGGCGTGGCCAAGGATGACGTCTATGACGTGCTGGAGACCGAAGAAGGTCAGGCACAGGCCTTTGCCAAGCTGGACACCATCAAGGACGACGTGATCTGGTGGTCCGCCGGTGCGGACACCCCGCAGTTGCTGGCCGATGGCGAAGTTGTCATGGGCACCACCTATAACGGTCGTCTGTTCAGCCTGATTGTTGAGCAGGATCAGCCGGTTGACATGCTGTGGGACGCTCAGGTGTTTGACCTGGACGGTTGGATCATTCCCGCCGGTCTGCCCGAAGAACGCCTGAACCGCGTCAAGGATTTCGTGAAATTCGCGACCGACACACAGCGTCTGGCCGATCAGTCCAAGTATATCTCCTATGGTCCGGCACGGGCGTCTTCCGCCCCGCTGGTGGCGCAGCACGCCACACTGGGGATCGACATGGCGCCGCATATGCCGACCGACCCGGCAAACGCCACCAACACCTTCCTGTACAACTACGAATGGTGGGCGGATTACCGCGACGATCTGGACGCAAAATTCCAGGCGTGGCTGGCGCAATAAGCGACCGCTGACAAGATAAGGGGAGGGGCCGAACCGGCCCCTCATCCAACACATAAAAACGACAGGGACAAGCATGAGCGACGCAACTGACACGGGCCCGGTTCTGGCGGCCGACGGCACGCCCCTTAAACGCAGTCTGGCCCGGGCGCTTCGGGCCCAGAAAATGCGTGCGCTGGCCCTGATCGCGCCATTGCTGATCTTTGTGCTGCTGACATTCATCGCTCCGATTGCCGATATGCTGTTCCGGTCGGTTGAAAACCAGATCGTATCGGAAACCCTGCCCAAGACCGTGGTCGCGCTGAAAGACTGGGACGCCAAAACCGGCGAGGCCCCGCCCGAAGCGGTCTATGCCGCGCTGGCCGCCGACCTGCAGGTCGCCGTGGCCGCCAAGGAACATACCAAGGTTGGCATCCGGCTGAACTATCAGAAAACCGGCGTGTCTTCGCTGTTTCGCAAATCCGGGCGACAGGTCAAGAAATGGGATCTGGCCGCCGATGCGCCTTTCAAGGAAAAATTTCTGGATGTTGATGAGGATTGGGCCGATGTCGAACTGTGGCAGATCATCCAGACCTATTCGTCCAAATATACCTCGGGGTATTTCCTGAATTCGGTCGACATGGAGCTGGGGCCGGACGGCATCCGCCCGGTCGACGAGAATCTGGCGATCTATAACCTGTTGTTCAAACGCACGATTTTCATGAGCCTTGCGATCATGGGCAGTTGCGTGTTGCTGGGCTATCCGATCGCGTTCCTGCTGGCCAACCTGCCGCTGCGTACCTCGAACCTGTTGATGATCCTTGTGCTGCTGCCGTTCTGGACCTCGCTTCTGGTGCGGACATCGGCGTGGAAGGTGCTGTTGCAACAGCAAGGTGTGATCAATGACATTCTGGTCTGGATCGGGCTGGTGGCCGACAACGACCGGCTGGTGATGATCAACAACCAGTTCGGCACGATCGTGGCGATGACCCACATCCTGCTGCCGTTCATGATCCTGCCGCTGTATTCGGTGATGAAGACGATCCCGCCGACCTATGTCCGGGCCGCGAAATCGCTGGGGGCCACGAACTGGACCGCGTTCTGGCGGGTCTATTTCCCGCAATCGGTGCCGGGGATCGGTGCGGGCTGTATCCTGGTCTTCATTCTGGCCATTGGCTATTACATCACCCCCGAACTGGTGGGCGGCACTGACGGTACGTTCATTTCCAACCGGATCGCCTATCACATTTCGCGGTCGGGCAACTGGGGTCTGGGGGCGGCATTGGGCACGATCCTGCTGGCCGCCGTGCTGATCCTGTATTGGGTCTATGACAAGATTGTCGGCATCGACAACGTAAGCTTGGGATAAGGAGAAAAGACCATGGAACTGCCCCCTTATGCCACCACCGGCCAACGCATCTGGTTCTATGCCTTCCGGGTGATCTGCGGCCTGATCCTGTTCTTCCTGATCGCGCCGATCATGGTGGTGATCCCGCTTAGCTTCAACGCCGAGAACTTCTTTACCTTCACGCCCGAGATGCTGGCGCTGAAGGCCGAAGGCTATTCGCTGAAACATTACCGCGATTTCCTGTCCAACCCGGACTGGCAGCAGGCGCTGCGCAATTCGGTGCAGATCGCGCCGGTGGCGACGATCCTGTCGGTGACGCTGGGCACGCTGGCGGCCATCGGGCTGAGCCAGCCGCATGTGCCGTTCCGCCGCGCGATCATGGCGATCCTGATTTCGCCGATGATCGTGCCGCTGATCATTTCGGCGGCGGGCATGTATTTCTTCTATTCGCGGCTGGGGCTGCAGGGCACCTATCTGGGCGTCGTTCTGGCCCATGCGGTTCTGGGCATCCCGTTTGTGATCATCACCGTCACGGCGACGCTGGTCGGGTTCGACAAATCGCTGACGCGGGCCGCGGCCAATATGGGGGCCGATCCGGTGACCACCTTTTTCCGGGTGCAGATGCCGCTGATCCTGCCCGGCGTAATCTCGGGCGGCTTGTTCGCCTTCATCACCTCATTCGACGAGGTGGTCGTGGTGCTGTTCGTCGGTTCGGCCGGGCAGAAGACCCTGCCGTGGCAGATGTTCACCGGGTTGCGCGAACAGATCAGCCCGACGATCCTAGCGGTGGCGACGATTTTGGTCGTGATCTCGATCGCTCTGCTGACCACGGTCGAAGTGCTACGCCGCCGGTCTGAAAAGCTGCGCGGGATGAGCCCGGGCTGATCAGGGCAGGATCGCCAGCCAGACCCATGTGGTAAAGATCGACGCCGTGGTGCCCAGCAGCACGGCCGAGGCCGCGACCCGCCGCGCCACCCCGTACATGTTGGCGAACACATAGGTGTTGATGCCCGGCGCCATGGCCGCGGTCAGAATGGCCGAGCGGAACTGCCCGGTGCCCAGCCCCAGGGTGCTGCCCAGGGCCCAGACAATCGCCGGGTGGATCAGCAGCGAGATCGAACAGACAAAGGCGATGGTTTTCAGATCGCCTTCGGGGCGGTAACGATACAGAACCCCGCCAAGGCCGAACAGTGCGGCGGGCAGGGCGGCGCGGGTGATCAGGTCGATCGCGTCCCAGACCGGGGCGGGCAGGGGCAGGCCCGACAGGTTGACCGCAAAACCCAGCAGGATGCCGATGACCAGCGCGTTGGAAAACATCGCCTTCAGGATCGCGCGGATCGTGCTGAAGACCCCGTTGCCCCGGTTGCGCACGATCTCCATCGCGGTGATCCCGACGCCATAGCAGAACGGCGAATGGATCGCGATGATGGCATAGTTGGGCGCCAGCGCCGCCGCCCCATAGGCGCGTTCGGTGATCGGCAGGCCCAGCAGCAGGGTGTTGGAAAACAACCCGATGAAACCGATGGCCACGCTGTCCTGCCACGGACGGCGGAACAGGTAACGCGCGCCAAGGATCGCGATGGCAAAGGCGGCAATCGCGCCGGTGTAAAAGCTGAGCAGAAGATTGACGTCGAAGTTCTGGCCCAGATCAAGCGTCGAAATCGCGCGGAACAACAGCACCGGGATCGCGAATTTCTGGGTAAAGATCATCAGCGCGTCAACGCCTGTATCGCTGAACAGCCCGCGCCAGACCACGACATAGCCAAAGCCCAGCACCAGAAAGACGGGCAGGATGACCTCGATCAGCGCCTGCATGGTCTATCCTTCCAGCGTCAGGGTCATCCCGTCGTAGGCTGGGGTGATGTGATCGGGGGTTTCGGCGGCCACCGTGGCATAATCCAGATCGATATGCATGTTGGTCAGCACGGCGCGGGTGGGGGCCAGCCGGGCGATCCACTCCAGCGCCTTGTCCAGATGGATGTGGGTGGGGTGCGGCGTGCGGCGCAGGGCGTCGATCACCAGCACCTCCAGCCCCTGCAGGGCGGCCCAGCTGTCGTCGTACATCTCGGCCACATCGGGCAGATAGGCCAGATCGCCGATGCGAAAGCCAAGGGCGTCGATCGATCCGTGCTGCACCTTGAATGGGGTCAGTGTGATCGGTCCGCCGGCGCCGTCGATGGTGACATCGCCGGTGATGGTGTGCATTTCCAGAATGGGGGGATAGGGCGAATCCTCGGGCTGCACGAAGGCATAGCCAAAGCGCGAAAACAGGTCGTTCTGCGTATCGCCATCGGCCCAGACGGCCAGGCGCGTGTGCGTGTTGAACACGATCTGACGCAGGTCATCCAGCCCGTGCACATGGTCGGCATGGCTGTGGGTATAGATCACCGCATCCAGCGCCCCGACCCCCGCGCGCAGCAGTTGCGTGCGCATGTCGGGGGTGGTGTCGATCAGCACGCGGGTCGTGCCCTTTGGCCCGTCGCGTTCCACCAGCATGGAACAGCGCGTGCGGTGGTTTTTCGGGTTGCCCGGATCGCATTCGCCCCAATGCCCGCCCAGCCGGGGCACCCCGCCCGACGACCCGCACCCCAGAATGGTATAGCGCACCGCCGCCATCAGGCCGCCCCCTGCCAGGCCGCGGCCTTGGTGAACAGCCGGTCGAAATTGGCCTGCGTCTGGGCGGCGAAATCGGCGTAATCCATGCCGAACACCTCGGCTCCTTTGCGGGCGGTGTGGGCGGTAAAGGCCGGTTCATTGCGTTTGCCGCGATGGGGCGGCGGGGCCAGATAGGGCGCGTCGGTTTCCACCAGAATGCGCTCCACCGGGGCGGCGGCAAAGATGTCGCGCAATTCCTGGCTTTTGGGAAAGGCCGCGATGCCCGACATCGACAGGTAGAACCCCAGATCAAGCGCCGCCTTGGCCAGTTCGGCGGACGAGGAAAAGCAATGCATGACACAAGCGTAGGCGCCGTTGCGGTATTCATCGGCCAGGATGCGGGCCATGTCATCGTCGGCGGCGCGGGCGTGGATGATCAGCGGCAGACCGGTCTGGCGCGCGGCGGAGATATGGACCCGCAGGCTGTCTTTCTGAACCTGCGCGCTGTCGGCGGTATAGTGGTAATCCAGCCCGGTTTCGCCGATGCCCACGAATTTGGGATGCCGGGCCAGTGCGATCAGGCCGTCGATGGTTGCCATCGGTTCGTCCGCAGCACTCATCGGGTGGGTGCCCGCGGCATAGAATACCGGGGCATAGGTTTCGGCTATGGTGCGGACCTGCGGTTCCAGCCGCAGCTTGGTGCAGATCGTCACCATCCGGGTCACCCCGGCCGCAATCGCACGGTCCACCACCTGCGGCAGTTCGTCGGCGAAATCGGGGAAATCAAGGTGGCAGTGACTGTCGGTAATCTCTGGGTTAATGCTCATACGCTCGCCTGCGTGGAGGCCACGCGGGCCGCCGTCTGGTCAATCCTGAGAACCGTATCAAGGATGAGCGCGGCGGGGTCAAGGTTGACCGACTGACCATGGCGCGCGCGGGCGCCCAGATCCTGTGCCACATCGGCCCAGATGCGGGCGGCCTGCGCGTCCGGGCACAGCCGCGACATCAGCGCGGCCTCGCCCATTGCGGCCTCGGGGGCGGGCGGTCCGGCGACGCCGGTGCGCGCCAGGCGGGACAGGAACAGATCGAACAGGCGCAGCAGCAGATCGAACCGGGCGGCGGCGGTTTTGCCGGTGGCGCTGTCGGCCAGTTTCAACGCGCGGGGCCGGTCCAGCCGGGGCAGGGTGCTCAGCAGTTCCACCAGATCGGAATACAGCGCCATGCCCCCCAGATTGGTCAGGCGCAGCGCCTCGCCCACCGAACCGCCGGACAGGGCCGCCAGTGCCGCGGGATCGGGCACCTCGGCGCCCGCGTTGGACAGGGCCTGCGCCATGTCATCGGGCGACAGCGTGCCGCAACGCAATTCGCGACACCGCGACCGGATCGTCGGCAACAGGCGCGAAGGCTGGTGCGACACCAACAGCAGCACCGCATCGGCGGGCGGTTCTTCCAGTAGTTTCAACAGGGCGTTGGCGGCGTTGACGTTCATTTCATCGGCGGCATCGACGATCACCACCCGCCGCCCGCCATCGGTGGCCGACAGGGCGAAGAAATTCTTCAGCTTGCGCACCTCGTCCACGGTGATGACCGTTTTCAGCGTGCCTTTCTTATCGTCCACCGCGCGGCGCAGCAGGAACAGGCGCGGTTCGGACATGGCGGCCATGCGGTGCGCGACCGGGTGGTCGGGCGATACCTCAAGACTGTCGGGGGCAGGGGGGGCGTCGCCGAACAGCCCGCCGTCGCCCGCGTCGGCAGGCTGGGTCAACAGGAACCGGGCGATGCGCCAAGCCAATGTGGCCTTGCCAACGCCGCGCGGTCCGGTGATCAGCCAGCCGTGGTGCATCCGCCCGGTGGCGAACGCCTCCAGAAACGCGGCCTCGGCCGGGGACTGGCCCAGCAGGGTCAGGGTTTCGCGCGGGTGCGGGGCGCCGTCGACGACATCGGGTTCGGGGGCGGGATCGCTCATGCCAGATGGGCCTTTGCGGTGGCGGTGACATCGGCGGCCACGGTGTCGATCGCGCGGGCGCCGTCGATCACCACGCAGCGATCCACGAATTCCTGTGCCAGCGCCAGAAACCCGGCACGCATCCTGTGCTGCATCTCTTCGCCGAAATCTTCGAACCGTTCTTCCACACCCTGCCGCCCCTTGGCGCGGGCAAGGCCGGTGGCCGGGTCCATGTCGATGATCACGGTCAGGTCGGGGTCGCGCCCGATCATCAGGGTGTGCAGCTGATCGACCTTGCCGCGCAGCGCGCCCCGGGTGATCCCCTGATAAACGCGGGTGGAATCGGCGAAACGGTCGCAGATCACCACCTTGCCCGCCGCCAGTGCGGGCTGAATGGTCTTTTCCAGATGATCGCGCCGGGCGGCGGTGAACAGCAAAAGTTCGGTTTCCGCCGACCAGCGGTCGGGGTCGCCTTCCAGCACCAGCCGCCGGATTTCCTCGGCGCCGGGGCTGCCGCCGGGTTCGCGGGTCAGCACGACGTCATGCCCGGCCTGCTGCAACGCCTGAGCCAGCAACCGGGCCTGCGTGGATTTGCCGGACCCGTCGATGCCTTCGAAGGTGATGAACGCGCCTTGTGCCGTCATCAAAAGAGGCCTTCGGCCCCACCCGAAATATAGTCGCGGATCAACACCTGTGCGGCGGTGCGCACCCGGGGCAGAAAGCCGCCGCGCGGCACGGCCTTGTCGGCCACCAGCGGCAGGCGCTGGTCTTCCATATCGGGCAGCGAGACCACCAGTTCGCCGATCTGCTGCCCCTCTTCGATCGGGGCCTCGATCGGGGATTCAAACACGATCTGCGCCTCGACGGTATCGGCGACAAGGGCGGGCACCAGCAGGGTGATATCGTCGGGCGCGATCAGCCCGATCCGTTGCGAACCGCCCATCCAGACAGAGGCCTCGGCCAGGCGGGTGCCTTTTTCAACGACGGTTTTCTGCACGAACTGGCGAAAGGCCCAGTTGACCACACGTTCGGCCTCTTCGGCGCGGTCCTTTTCCGAGGCCAGACCGGTGATCACGAAAACCACCCGGCGGCTGCCCTGCACGGCCGACCCGACCAGACCATAGCCGGCCTCATTGGTGTGGCCGGTTTTCAGCCCATCCGCCCCGATGCCAAGTTTCAGCAAAGGATTGCGGTTGAACCGGTTCTTCGGTGCGCGGTCGTCGAATTCATATTCGGCCTGACCGAAATAGCCGTAATATTCGGGGAATTCGCGAATGATCCGGCTGGCGATCAGCCCCAGATCATGCATCGACATGCGTTGATTAGGGTTGGGCCAGCCGCTGGCATTGGCAAAGGTCGAATTGGTCATGCCCAGGGCGCGGGCGCGTTCGTTCATCAGCCGGGCAAAGGCGTCTTCGGACCCGGCCAGACCTTCGGCCACGACGACGCAGGCGTCATTGCCCGATTGCACGATGATCCCTTGTATCAGGTCCTCGACGCGGGGGCGGTCGCGTTCGTTCAGGAACATGGTCGACCCGCCCATCGCGCGCGCCTTGGAGGATACGGCGAATTGCGTGTCCATCGACACCCGCCCGTCGCGCAGCGCCTCGAACAGCATGTTCAGCGTCATCAGCTTGGACATCGACGCGGGCGGCAGCGGCGTATCGGCGTTCTTGCTCAGCAGTACGGTGCCGGTTGTCTGATCCAGAACATAGGCCGCCGTGGCGCGCGTATCGAACGCCCGGGCGGCCCCGGACAGTGTCATCACCGACAGGGCGGCGATCAGCAAAAGATGGAAAAGGCGCATCGTTTTACTCTGCTCCATTGTGCAAGGGGCCTAGTTGCTTACGAAATAAGCATCCCCATAGCCCAGCTTTTTGACTTGGGCCAAATACGAGGCCCGCTCGGATGTGGTGACGGCGGGGCCGACGACGACCCGCCAGAAGGCCTTGCCGTTGCTTTCCTGGTCCAGAACCGTCGGAACAAGACCGGCCTTTTTCAGGGCGGCGCCTGCCGCGTCGGCATTCTCTTCGACGTTGAAGATGCCGATCTGGACGAAGGGTTTGGCCAGCGGCGAAGTTTGTACATTTGTCTTTGCCGGTGTGATCGCAGCGGCACCAGTGGCGGCCTTGGTTTCAGGTGTGATCCCTTCGGCGGCGTCAATGGCGGCCGAGGCCGAGGCGATGGGGTCCAGCGGTTTGGTCTCGATCGTTTCGGGATCGTCCAGCGTGTCGGTCGGCGCATCTGCGGCGTCCACTTCCGGGGTCACCACCGGCACGGTTTCGCGGCGCAGGGCCACCACGCTTAACTTCGTTGGCTGCCCGGCCAGCATGCCAATCGCCGAGGCCGTGTCCGAGGACACCTGAAACAGCGGGCCGGGGTTGTTGCGTTCGCGCCGGAACAGCGCGCCGACCACGGATTTGCCGTTGGCTTCGTTCCGGATCATGACCCGTTCGGGATCGGTGACATCGGGATGCGCCACCCAGACCCCGCCCAAGGACGGGCGCCCGTCCCACAACCCGGTTTCAGTGGATTGGAACACTTCGGGCGCTTCGACATCCCGTTCGACCGCTTTGGCCTGACTGGCCCTGGCGGCGGTCTGGGTTGTTTCGGTGCCCTCTTTTTTCTTGAACGATGGCATTTTAAAGCCGTCTTCGCAGCCCGTGACCGCAAATGCCAAACCTACGGTCAGCACAAGCTGCCCTATACGTTTTCTGCCCATTGCCTTGCCCCCTATGCCACGTGCCACAATATGCCACGCGTGCTGATCTATGCGCCTGTTACGCCCGTTCGTCGGGCGCGATTACGCGTATGATAGCGGTCAGTGCCCGCTATGGAAAGTCCGGGCTGCATCATCCGGCAAGTTTCGGCTGGCACTTTTGCTTTTAGAATCGTATGCCGTGGGCTAGTCGTCTGCACCGCCGGAGGAGTGGCAGAGTGGTCGAATGCACCGGTCTTGAAAACCGGCGTGCGTGAAAGCGTACCGTGGGTTCGAATCCCACCTCCTCCGCCATCGTATTTGTTGAATAAAAGCAATTTCTTATGCGGCATACGCATTGGCATGTTCGCGCCAGACGGGCAGTCCCGGGTGGTGTTGGGGATAATCTGGCCGTCGGTTTCAGGACGCTCACCTCGCGAATGACCGCATCGTCCATCGCTGACAACACTATAACGTTACAGAGCGGGCCCCTGCTTTTAGTACGCCCGCGCGTTTGCTTTCACGAAGTGCCGCCATCCGGTTTTTTTCCCGCGCGGATGTCGCCTGTCGTCAAGACTGGCGAGGCATCTATGTCTTGTGCGTCAAGCATGTCGGCGACACGTTCCAGGGAGGATACCAATTGGGCCTGCTCCCAGTCGGCGAGTTCGGAAAAGGCGCGTACATAGCGTTGTTGCAGCGCGTCAGGCGCATCCACCAACCTGTCGCGCCCCTGAGGTGTCGCCACCACGTTGATCTGACGCCGGTCCTGTTCTGACGGGACGCGTTGAACCAGCCCGCGTGTCACCAGCTTGTCGACCAGGGCTGTCACCGTGGCCTGGCTGACCCCCATCTGATTGGCCAGCGTTTTTGGTGTGGCGCTGCTTTTTTCGGCGATGATCTGTAGCACGCGAAGCTGCGCCGGGGTCAGCCCCACGGCATGCGCAAGGTCACGCGCAAAAAGCTCTGTGGCGCGCAAAATGCGCCGCAAGGCAATCAGGCTGTCATCGGTGCGATCATGTGGGTTCGTGGTCATGTCGCATTATTGCATGAAGGGGGTATATGCTTCAATCGGCGAAACACTTTGGTGGTTTTGGCGGAGTCAAACTCTTCTTCAATAGTTTGTAACGCTAATGAAAATGTCGAAGATGTCCCTTGAAAATCAGGGGAAATTTGTAGTTTAAGCTTATTTTTCTTTGATTGTTGAAGTTTTGGCAGAAATACATTACTTAGCTAATCAAATGAAATGAGAGGTCAAACAGCATGCCGAAAGACAGTGACACCCCTCGAACGGGAATGCCCCGTCTGCGCAAACCTGATGCGACGGACGGGGCTTCAATCTGGGCGCTTGTAAAAACCTGCAAGCCGCTTGATGAAAACTCGATGTATTGCAATCTGATCCAGGCCGATCATTTCCGCGACACCTGTGTCGTCGCAGAGATGGACGGAGAGATTGTTGGTTGGGTTTCGGGGCACATGGTTCCGGCCAGACAAGAATTGTTCGTCTGGCAGGTGGCTGTAAGCCCCAAAGCGCGCGGCATGGGCCTGGGCCGCAAAATGCTGCTAGAGCTGATCGAACGCGATGCCAGCGATGACGCCACGCAGCTGAAAACCACGATCACCAAAGGCAACGATGCCTCATGGGCGCTGTTTCGCGGGTTTGCGCGGGCGATTGGTGGCGATTTGACGGATGAGCCGCACTTCGAATGCGACAGGCATTTCGAAGGCCACCATGACACAGAGCATATGGTGACGATCGCACTGTCCGACCCGACAAAGCTGGTGCGCGCAGCCTGATCCCATTTCCCTGATTTCTATTCTGAAAGGACATTCCATGCCTAAGGATGTAACTGATACTCGTACTGTTTTTGATCGTCGCGAAAGCGCGGCGCGTTCCTATTGCCGCAGCATGCCTGCCGTGTTCGCAACCGCCCGCGGGTCCGAGCTGACGGACACCGACGGGCGCCGCTGGATCGACTTTCTGGCGGGGTGTTCGTCGCTGAACTATGGCCACAACGACCCTGACATGAAGGCGGCGCTGATCGCCCATATCGCGGGCGACGGGATTGCCCACGGGTTGGATTTGCATACCGATGCCAAGGCGGCGTTTCTGACTGCGTTCGAGGATCACATCCTCAAACCGCGCGGCATGGACCACCGGGTGATGTTCACCGGACCCACCGGGGCGAATGCCGTCGAGGCGGCGATGAAAATCGCCCGCAAGGTCACCGGGCGGACCAATATCATCGCCTTCACTAACGGGTTCCACGGCGTCACAACAGGCGCACTTGCGGCGACCGGCAACAGCTATCACCGTGGTGGGGCGGGCATGGCGCTGAATGGCGTCACGCGGATGCCCTATGATGGGTATTTTGGCCAGGATACGGACACGGCGGCGCAGCTTGAACAGATGCTGGCGGATAATTCCGGCGGCGTCGATGCTCCCGCGGCAATCCTTCTGGAAACGGTTCAGGGCGAAGGTGGTCTGAACGCCGCCAGCCCCGAATGGATCCAGCGCATCGCCCGCATCGCGAAACAGCACGGCGCGCTGCTGATCATCGACGATATTCAGGCCGGGTGCGGCCGCTGCGGCACATTCTTTTCCTTCGAAGAGATGGGCGTGACCCCCGATATCGTCACCATGGCGAAATCGCTTTCGGGGTTTGGCCTGCCGATGGCGATGGTGTTGATCCGCCCGGAACATGACGTGTTTGGCCCCGCCGAACACAACGGCACCTTCCGTGGCAACACCCATGCTTTTGTGACCGCAAAGGTTGCGATTGATAAATTCTGGGCCGATGGCGATTTTCAGCAGGAATTGGCGGACAAAGCCGCGCTGATCCACGACGCGCTGAGCGACCTAGCCGCGATGGTGCCTGCAGGCACGCTTAAGGGGCGCGGGTTGATGCAGGGCGTTGATGTTGGCTGTGGCAGCCTTGCGGCGGGTATCTGCGCGCGGGCTTACGAAAAGGGGCTGATCATCGAAACCTCGGGCAACGAAGATCAGGTGGTCAAGGTGTTGGCCCCGTTGACCACGCCGGTCGAAACCTTCCGCAAGGGGTTTGATATCCTGATGGAAGCCGCGCGTGAAATCATCGAACAACCAGCAAAAATCGCAGCGGAGTAACCACATGATCGTCAGAGATTTCAACAAGATCACCAAAAACCAACGTGACCGGGTTGTTGCCGATGCGCAATGGACCTCGGTGCGGATGCTGCTGGCCGAGGATGGGATGGGCTTTTCGTTCCATATCACCTTTCTGGAGGAAGGGTCCGAACACACGTTCGAATACAAGAACCATTTCGAAAGCGTCTATTGCATGAAGGGCAAAGGCTCGATCACCGATCTGGCGACCGGGGAAACCCACCAGATCGTGCCCGGCGTGATGTATGCGCTGAACGAACATGACCGCCATGTCCTGCGCGCCGAAGAAGAGCTGGTCATGGCCTGCGTGTTCAACCCGCCCGTGACGGGCACCGAGGTGCACCGCGAAGATGGGTCCTATGCGCTTGTGGCCGAGGATGCCTGATATGAGCCATACCGTTGAAAAGATCGGCGGGACGTCCATGTCCCGCCTGAAAGAACTGCGCGATACGCTTTTTATCGGCGATCACGAAGGTGACGCGCTGTACGGGCGATTTTTCGTGGTTTCCGCCTTTGGCGGGATCACCAACCTGTTGCTGGAGCACAAGAAATCAGGCGAGCCGGGCGTCTACGCCTTCTTTGCCAATGATGACACCAATCACGGCTGGCATGATCAGTTGGACCGCGTCGCCGAGGCGATGAAAGCGGCCCATCAGGGCGTATTGGATCATCAGGCGGACATCCAGCAGGCCGATGCCTTTGTCGAAGAGCGCCTGCATGGCGCCCGCAACTGCCTGGTCGATTTGCAACGCCTGTGCACCTATGGGCATTTCCGTCTGAACGAACATATGGCGCAGACCCGCGAACTTCTTTCGGGGCTGGGCGAGGCGCATTCCGCGTTCGTCACCACGCTGATGCTGTGCCGCGCCGGGGTGAATGCCCGTTTTGTCGATCTTTCGGGATGGCGGGACGAAGGCAATGTAACGCTGGATGAAAGGATCGCCCATGCGCTGGACGGCGTTGATCCGGCGACCGAGATGCCGATCATCACAGGCTATGCCCAATGCGCCGAAGGGTTGATGGGCGAATATGACCGGGGCTATTCCGAGGTGACGTTTTCGCGGCTGGCAGCACTGACCGGCGCGCGCGAGGCGATCATCCACAAGGAATTCCACCTGTCGTCCTGTGACCCGAAACTGGTCGGCGCGACCGCCGTGCGAAAGCTGGGCCGGACGAATTTCGACGTGGCCGATCAGCTGTCGAACATGGGGATGGAGGCCATTCACCCCAAGGCCGCCAAGATGCTGCGACAGGCGGATGTGCCGCTGCGGGTGACCAATGCCTTCGAGCCGGGCGACCCGGGTACCTTGATCGACGATCAACCCGCCGATACCCCCGCCGCCGAGATTGTCACAGGCCACAATGTCGTGACGCTTGAGGTGTTCGAACAGGATATGGTCGGGGTCAAAGGCTATGACGCCACGATCCTTGACGTGCTGAAACGCCACAACGTCCGGATCGTGTCCAAAGTGTCGAACGCCAATACGATCACCCATTATCTGGACACGTCATTGAAAACCATGCGCAGGGTCGAAAAGGATTTGGCGCAGGTTTATCCCAGCGCCGAGATCACCACCCGCACCCTGTCGATGGTGTCGGTCATCGGGCGCGATCTGACCGGGCTTTCCGTGTTGTCGCGTGGATTGCAGGCGCTTTCCGACGCGGGTCTTGAGGTTATCGGGGCAAGCCAGGGGCCACGGAATGTTGACGTGCAATTCGTCATCGACCGCGATGCACTGAGGGCCGCGATCAAGGCTTTGCATTTCGAACTGATAGAGGCGCATCAGGCGCAACTTTCACGGGCTGCGTAAGTGAAAAAACGGGCTGATGTTGACTGCAATCAGTTTGGACCCGTCAGGGTTTCGATGCAGCCCCTAGGTTTCATTTATGTGGCTTGTGGCTCGACAGCCAAGCGAACCGCCGCTCGCACCGAGTGGGCTAGCTGTGGTCAGGATAGGTTCCGGTATTTGGCGGCAAGCCGAGATTGCTTCGGCCTGATCCAACAGCACCGCCGAACTTGATATCCATCAATTCAAAAACCGTTTGCTTTGTATAGGATAGCTTTCAGTGTCGGGCCTTACGGCGACGGATAACGTGTCGATATTTGGGAGAGAACAATGAAAAAGAACTTTGGAACGATGATCGGTGTGGCCACACTTGTGGTGTTGAGCGCTTGCGCATCGCAAAAGGCTCCGGAACCAATTCACGCCGAGCCCGTGTTCGATAAATACGGCAATCCGTCCTGTCGGCCGTTCGACACTCCGGTGGGCGGGGTTTATACCGCTGACCTGCCGCTGTGTTCGGTGCCCCCTAGTGTCGTTGTCAACAACAGCAGCAATGCCGTTGATGGCAGCGGTGGAACGACCACTGGCGACACGGGCACGGGCGGCACGGATACGCCGACCGACGATCCGGGCCAGAACCAGAACAACAATCAAAATCAGAGCAACACTCAAAACCAGAACAATAACCAAAACAACAATCGGTCAGGCCTGGCCAGACCACAGTTCAAATCCCGGCAAAACGCGGCTGGGTGGCCGCCATGTCGCAACCGGGCGAACAAAACCGGTGTGCTGAAGTGGATTTCAGGCACGAAAACGAAACTCAGCTGTCGTGCGCCTGACCCGAACCCAGCTCATTGCTTCCTATTGTACAGAGGGTTGCCGCCTTGCCAGAAACGACACCGGCGCCTGAGCGATTGAGCCCAGACGCCGGTGCAAGGTTTTCAGAAGTCTTATTTCTCGGCCGCGAAATCGCCGCTGAAAAATTCGCCGTCGACAAGCCCGTCGGCGAAGCCCGTGATCCCCGCAACCGGATCGGTACCGTCGCTGACAAAATCTCCATCAAGCGCGATGGTGGTGGCGTGGGTGTTGCCGCCATTTGTCAGATCGCCTTCCAAGTTTGCTGTGAATTGCGGACTGCCAACCGTTGCCGACGGTTGGATGTCAGCAATGGGATCGGTGAGTGTTCCGGCATAGGCGCCGTCGACTTCATGCACAAAGTTGGTGGCGCTGGCGGTGGCTGTACCTGCGCCGAAATCGGCATTGACGGTCAGTTCTCCCGCCAACCCATCGCCCCCGACAGTTCCGGCGACCACGCCGGTATAGGTCGCATTCGCGGCGCTGTTGATATCGCTCAAGCTGGCGCGGGTCGCACCGGTATATTTGGTCTGAAGATCCGTCAGCTCATCTGTCAGGCCTGCATATGATACTGCGGCTGCCGGCGTGTCATCTGACGTCACCGATGACGAACCGCCGCCACCACCGCATCCTGCAAGCAAGGCCAGAGAAACTGCGCATATTTTTGTTTTTACTTGGATATTCATTGCGTTTTCTTCCATTTCAATCTGTTAAACTTGCCTTAGACGATGCTGAACGCGGGATCGAAGATGAAGTCATCCACTGTCAGATCCACAACATCGAAGTCTCGCAAGATCATGATGTCTTCGCCTGCCGACACCATGACATCGTTCACGCGGTATTCGGCGATCACGACGTCGGCGAAGTCGATGCCATCAAGCTGAATCTGGTCAAGGCCGTCTTCGAAGGCGTAGACGAAATCCAGACCGGTCCCGGAGCCGAAGACAAAGTCGTCCGCATCCGGCCCGCCATACAGACGGTCAACACCAGCGCCGCCGTCCAGAACGTCCTCTCCCGCCAGAGCGTAGAGAGAATCGTTGCCGTCCAGACCCATGATGATGTCATCCCCGGCGGTACCGGTCAGCGTATCGGCACCATCGGTGCCCACGATCAGGTTGGGATCGACCGGACCGGGATCGACGCCTTCGGATGGGTTGGACACGATAAAGCTGTGCTCAAGGCTTAGACCTTCGCCCGCCTCATAGGTCGGGCCAATCCCCAGATCGGCGGCCACGCCGGTCAGGGTTGCGACCAGTTGACCATCGACGGAAATGGTCAGATCGTCACCCGACACATCCTGCACGATCAGTGCGGCGGCGGCGGCGGGATAGTCGATGTCGAAATCGACCAGCGCGTCAAAGCCGATCAGGCCCAGCTTATCCAGACCGACCTCAAAGTCGGTGATGGTGCTGGCGGTGATGACGTCTGTCAGGGTTGTGGCGTAGGACAGCACGAACAGATCGGACCCCGCGCCGCCGGTGAATTCATTCAGGCCAGCCCCGACAAGATAGTCGTCTTCGGCCCCGCCGATGACGTCCGCGCCTTCGCCGTAGATTTGAATTTCTTCATAATCCACAAGCAGTTCGGTGCTATAAAGCGTCGCCGGTTTGACGTCGCCCTTGACGTAGAAGGCCACGTCCAGATCCTCGGTCATGTTCAGACCGTTGATCGAGGCTTCACCTGAACCATCCTGCCAGCCTGCGCTGATTGACATCGGCGAAATATCGGTTTCCCAGTCCAGCAGGTTGATGACGGTCTGGGTTTCGGCGCCGACCTCGTATTTCTCTTCGCCCTTCTGAACGGGGGGCGGATCGCTTGGGTCCAGCGGGATTGTCACGCTGGGCAGGTCCTGACCGTATTTGTCAGGCTGCAGACGCCAGCGCGGACCGGTGATGTATTCGGTGCCGTCCGCGTTCAGAACCGGTTCGAAGGGTTCGCGGTCCATGGTGGTGTACCATTCATTGGTAAACCCAAGTTCCAGATCTTCGGCCAGGGTGCCGATCTGATCGGGAATAGAGCCTGTGACCGCATCGGCCAGCATGGTGTCGCGCAGGATCGTCCCCGCAGCATACAGCGTGCCATCCCCGGCATAGTAATCATCGGTCGAGGCCCAGACCGTCCGGCCGGTTTCGTCGTTGTAATTCTCGATCACCTCATAGGTCGGCAGTTTCCCGATGGCGGATTCATTTTCGAAATCCTCGGGGCGGATCTGGTCGTTGGGGTTGTTGGTGATCGTGTGGTGGGTGACCAGTTCGGCGGCGGTGATCCGGTACAGCTTTTTCAACGAGCTGAACGGGTCCAGCTCTTTCCATTCGTCCGGGGTCTCCAGATGGGCCTCAAGGCGTACATCGTTCGGCCGTTTGACGGTATTGCCCCAGCGGTACAGCAGCTTGCCGTCATCCTTCATGGTGACCGAGTAATCCTTGCTGTAGGCGATATCGAAGGCGATCGTGCTTTCGTTCGGGCTGAGCAAATCCTTGATGTCGACGACACCGTCGACGTTCACGTCCTCAACCACCACGGGGTTGCCCTCGTACATCGCCGTTCCGTTGATCAGATCGGACACAAGCTGACCGTTATGGGCCGGATTCAGGCTGAGCATGATCAGATCGTCATCAAGCGGGTAGGTGGCATCGGGATCACCCGGATACTTCTGATCCGACAGGACATTCTGCATGACTGTGTAATCTTCGGTCGATGCCTTGACGGTATTGCCGCCAAGCCCGGCCAGCCAGGTGCCCAGAACCGCGGGGGTTTTGAACGTATCGGTCGGCGCGTCCGAGATCACGACGCCTGCCTGTTCATCGCCGATCAGGAAATCCCCGGCCCAGCCTTCGGCATAGTCGCCATCGATGATCTTGTCTTCTGCGCCGGAAAAATCGGTGACGAAGAACCCAAACTCGCTGTCGATCGGATAAAGGATGACGCCTTCTTTGGTTTCTTGCGTCCCGTGTGCCCCGGTGAAGTCCACGACCCCGCCGTCGACGCCTTGGGTGGCCCCATCGTAGGTTCCGGTGATGTCAGCGGTGCTGAAAACATGGCTGGATGTGAAATCCGGATCCGTGTTCAGCGGCTGGTCGAAGTCCATTGCGTTTTCTGGATTAATTGGTGTCGCCATCGTTCCCATCCCTCTCCTCTGTCGCGGGCATCGTGGGGGGTGAGCCCTCACATTTGCCTGTCCATGAATCACAGCTAGCGTGTTCCGGGAGGCTTGGACTTGATCGTAATCAAGTCTCTAAAGTTGATAGAAAAACTCAATCAAAGCTGCGGCACCTTTTGGGCGCATCACCTTGTCAGGGTGAAAAACCTAGGCTTTCGGGTCCGGCAGTAGGTGAAAGGTTCCGAAAGTGGGAAGGTTTATCTATTTGTAATAAAACAATAATTTATGGATGCTTTGAATCTGTTTTTCTTCCGGCCTTTTGCGTGCCCTGCGTTGTCCATGCATACCCTTACTGGAAGCTTTCTCTTGCACCTGCGACGCGGATTTCAACCTATGAAAAAAATGCAATATTTATGTTTGTTGTCTTCGGAATGCTGTTCAGGGCTGGAATCCCCCCCAGAATCCCCCTTGCTTTCGCGCCGGGGATACACCTAACTGCAATTCGGTCTCAAAGATGCGCGATGGGTGTGTTGCGGTCCCGAATGGTCAGAAAAGGCGGAAAGAAAATCTGTGAACATCGCGTTTCCGCCCGCATCCCAATGGCACCACCGCGCTGCCCGAAAGCGCGCTGCATGAAACGGACCCGCGCGGCCTTGCGAAAGCGGCTGACCCGGCCAATCACCGCCCTTGTCACCGCATCATGGATCGCCTGCCTTTATGTGCCGGCACCGGCTGCGGCGCAGGGGGCGAAAGACGCCGAGATATTACAGCTTATCAACGCTGGCCAATACGCCGCCGCCACAGAGGTGCTGAACGCGCAGAACCCAAGCGATGCGGACCGGGCCTTTACCGAAGGGCGCATTTCGAAGGTGCAGGGCAATCTTCCGCAGGCTATTCAGTCCTTTCGCCGCGCCCTGCAGATCGATCCGACCTATATCAAGGCACGGCGCGAACTTGCGC
This sequence comes from uncultured Paracoccaceae bacterium, assembly GCA_947500775.1. Taxonomy (GTDB): domain Bacteria; phylum Pseudomonadota; class Alphaproteobacteria; order Rhodobacterales; family Rhodobacteraceae; genus CANMTD01. The sequence continues at coordinate 301,828 of CANMTD010000003.1, read as the reverse complement.
ATACGCTGTTGCTGAACCGGCAATACGATGTTGCGGAATTTCATTTCAAGGCGCTTTTGGACAGCGACCCGAACAAGGCGATGCACGATGGGTATCGCCGGTTTCTGAATATCATTGATCGGAACAAACCCATTGGGGTGAGCGGATATTTTGCCCTGATCCCGTCAACGAACGTCAATCGTGGCACGACGCAATCGGTGTTCGACACGGCAAGCGGGACGTTTGTGATCGATCCTGACTCCAAGGCCAGTTCGGGCGTCGGCACGCAATTGGGCGTCTCGGGATACTTTCGCCACCGGACCGGCCCGAAAAGCCGCGTCACGCTGAACTGGGGGCTTGCGGGCACCCGCTATGAAGACAAGATCCACGACAACGCCACGGGCGTGGTGTCGCTGAGTTATGAACAGAACTTTGATGCGGGGCGGTGGTATATCAGCCCGTTTTTCAGTTCGACCTGGCGCGAGGATGACGCCGATTACGACACGCGTGGCGCCCGTTTCGGCATTGCGCGGCGCCTGTCGGGCAAGAATACCCTTTATGTCTCGGGTAGCCATGAATACCGCCGTTTCCTGGATCAGGGTTATAAAAGCGGCGGCTACAACTTGGCGTCGCTGGGCCTTGGCCACCAGATCGACCCAAGTCTGTCTGTGAATGGCGGGCTGGCGTTTGAGTTCAACAATGCCAGGTTGCCGCACCTGCGATACTACGGTCACAAGCTATTCGCGGGCGTTTCGAAATCCTGGCAGGGTGGGTTGCAAACCAGTTCCAGTATCGAATTCGGAGTGCGTGATTTCGTAGGAGATTTTCCTTTTACGACCAGCCCTCGCGACGATTCATACTATGGGATCAGCGCCGCCGTTTCGAACACCCGTATCGACATCGGCGGCTTTACCCCGCGCCTGTCCTGTTCCTATCGCGTGAACCAGTCGAACGTGGCCTTCTACGATTACGACACGACCGAGTGTCTGGCGAGCCTGTCGAAAAATTTCTAGGTCGGCGCTGATCCGGGGCCGCGGCCTAAGCCCGTGGGCCGGGCCAACACAGACGGCACCAACTTCGCGGCGCGGCGTTATTGCGTTTGTGAAAACCGTGCACTGCGGAAACGTCACCGATGCGGCCCAAGCATTGCTTGCTGCCGCCAACGGCAAGGTTACCGCAATGGTGTTTTTAAACAGCCGCTTAGAAGCGGCTGCTCAGGTTCAATGAGACTGCATTCTGGCGGGTAGAGGCGCCATATGAACCACCATAGCTTACGCTCAGCGTGGCTTTGTCGGTAACCGCCATGGACAGGCCAAGGTCCAGCGTTCCATAGCTGCCGGTGCCGCCGCCCACGACGTTGTTGAACGTGGTTGTCCCGGTGGCAAAAGACGATGTCATGCTTGTTTCGCCCAAAAGTTCAGACCGCAGGGCCGCACTTGCAAAAAGCGCGATCGCCGATCCGGAATTGGTGGTGAAATGGTGGGTCAGATCGGCACCGACCGAAGCTTCCAGGCTGTCGACCGAATAATCCGGAACGGCCAGGTTGGCTGATCCCGCGCCGGTTTCCGTATAGCCCGAGACAGAGGTCCGCACATAGCCAAGGCCCGCGAAAGGGGTCAGCGTGGTCGCGGACATTGGAATGTCCTTGCTGAGCTTTGCAGAGGCGCCGAATGAATGCCCCGATACATCGCCGGTCGCTGTGCCTGCTCCGGCTGTGCGCTGATAGTCCCAGTCCTGAGAGGCGGCGAACAGGCTGACTTCGTATTTGAAGCCATTTTGCAGGGGGCCGCGCATATAAGGCATGATCACGCGCTGTTTGTTGTCGATACTGGAAAAGGTTGGGTCAACCTCGCCTCGGGTATTCGTAAAGCCAAGCGCGACCCCTGCCGTGATGCCATTGGCAAACTCGGTTTCAAATCCGGTGCCCACGACATTCCCTTTGTAGTCCAATGTGTTTTGGGAAAGGTCATTCTCGCCATCAAGATAGTCCCCGAAGATGAATATCTTGCCGGCATTCGTATCCGCGAGGGTGGTGGTCGTGGTTTGCGACACCGAGCTTCTGCTGACCGCTGCGCCACCGCCCGCTGACCGCAGATTGATGGACCGGGACAGGGCATTTGCAAACCCGCGCTGGGCCGCAGTGCCAAGCACAAAAAGGCCGTCAGCATCGTCAAGGCCGGTACCTAAATTCACGGTCCAGTTGATAAGCGTTGCGATCTGCTGGGCCGTCAGCCCGTCGAAGATAGGAGCGTTGATAAAATGTTCGGCCTGTTGCGCGGCAAGCACCGCATCCGAGGCGTAGATCGTGCCGTCCGAATCTGAATCACGGCCTTCCGAAGCGACCAGAATGTCGACGTTCATGATGGAAACCGTCTTGCCCGCAGCGACAGAGATTGGAAAGGCGATGTAACCGCCGTCGTTGCCATCGCTGATCGTCGGAGTCAACGATGCGGCGTATTCATTGTTTCCCCAAATGGACGCGATGACGGGATCAGGGCTTATGGTTCCGGGATCTCTTTGACCATGAACAACATACGTGTCCCCCTGCGACAATATCCGCGTTTCGTTGTCAGACCCGAGGTTGCCGCCAAAGGCGATTGTGGCATCGATTGTGGACCCGGTGTTGTTGGTGAAACTGTCGAACCAACGCACGCTATTGCCGGGCAATGTTGTGACAGCCCGATAGGTTTCTGTCTGCCGATTGGCGATCAGCCCGTTGAAGGCCGTCGCATAGGGCGTAATATCGCTATGGACACGCGGACCGTGGGTGCTGGCGGCACCAAAGATAGAACCGTATCCATCATAGGCATCGTTGGCGAAAGAGTTGTAGGCCTCGTCAACAGCCCCGCTGACGTATGAATGGTAGTTAGGGCTAAGCGCATTGTCAGTGCCCGGTCCGATGTAGGACGTTGTGCTATAGCTACAAGTTGTAACTGCGATACAGAGAGAAAAATTAATTTCGGTGGATTGTGCGTATCCAGCGTGGCCCCCGACCATCAGGATTGAAAAATAAACGCTGGTGAGAAGTGAAGCCTTTTTAGTCATTATAATATCCCCGGATCAAATGGTGCAGCCCGCCAACTTGCGGCGTCCTGATATTTTGATTTTATGTGGCAGAGATGAGAAAAAATTCCGAAAAAAATACGAAAATTCAACGATCTGGCCGAGTTTCATCTGGCTCTGTTGCCGGCAAACACCAGAAAGGCGCGTGAATTCCACAAAACCGGAACACCCCCGGCGGGTGCGCAATCTGACCAAGGAAAATCCACGCACCACCTAGGGTAATACTGCCGTGCGGGGGCGTCTTGTTTGGGTTGAAGTCCGGCACCAAGATACCGGTTGCGCGATCAGGATTTGCGCGGAAACCGGCAATCGCAAGAGGCTGATCAAAGCAGCTTTGCCGCGGAATTGGTGGCGATGATATTGGTTAAGATCTGATCCGGTGCATCGCGGCATCAAAGTGGAACGCATCTGCATCGTCGAAATCCAGGGCGATGGGGTCGCCGACGCCACAGGAATATTGTCCAAACCGGCGCACGGTCAGAAACTCGCCCTGATCGGTCGTCACGACGATATTGGTTTCGCTGCCCAGATGTTCGATATGGGCAATCTTACCCGTGATGCGTCCGGTGTCCGCGACCGTCAGATGTTCGGGCCGGATGCCCACCGTGGCGGCAGAAGAGGCGCCGGGCAGGGACCGTTCGATGAAGTTCATCGCCGGGGAGCCAAGGAACCCGGCCACGAATTGCGTGGCGGGGTTGTTGTACAGCTCCATCGGGCTGCCGACCTGTTCGACCACCCCGTCGCGCAGCACCACGATCTTGTCGGCAAGGGTCATGGCCTCGGTCTGGTCATGCGTCACATAGATAGTGGTCGCGCCCAGATTGCGGTGCAGTTCGGCGATTTCGATCCGCGTCTTGGCGCGCAGGGCGGCATCCAGATTGGAAAGCGGTTCGTCGAACAGAAACAGTTTCGGTTCGCGCACGATGGCGCGGCCAATGGCGACGCGCTGGCGCTGGCCGCCCGACAGGTCGGACGGGCGGCGGTCGGCGTAATCTTCCAGCCCCAGCATCTGCACGGCCTTGTCCACACGCGCCTGAATGACGGATTTCGGCTGTTTTTCCTGTTTCAGACCCAGCGACATGTTTCCGCGCACGCTGAGGTGCGGATAAAGCGCATAGGTCTGGAAAACCATCGCGATGCCGCGTTTTGCGGGGGGCGTGTCGTTCACCACCTCGCCCGCGATGGAAACGCTGCCTTCGGTCGCATCCTCCAGCCCGGCGATGATGCGCAGCAATGTCGATTTGCCACAGCCCGACGGGCCGACAAAAACGACGAATTCACCGTCCTCGACGGTCAGGTCGATGTTTCTCAGAACCTCGACATCGCCAAAGGATTTGCAGACGTTTTCAAGTTTCAGGGCCGTCATCAGAGTTCCTCCAACGCGACGGGTTTGCCGGTTCGGATGCTTTCATCGGCGGCCAGACAGATCCGAAGCGATTGCACGGCGTCCGACATATGCCGGGCAAGGTCGATATCGTCCTGGATCGCGCGGATCATATAGGCCTGTTCGGCGTCGCACAGTTGCTGGTGGCCCGGTTCGTCCGGCATATCAATGGTCCTGTCTCCGTTCAGCGTATGCACAAGGATCGATCCGACCTTGGTGTGCACATCGATGTCATCGGATTCGCCCTTGTACCCTTCGGTGATCGACACGGCCCCATTGGGCGATACGATGTCTTTCACGAAAAACGCGGTTTCCGACATCATCGGGCCCCAGCCCGCCTCGTACCAGCCGACCGAGCCGTCGTCGAAGATCACCTGAAGCTGGCCATAGTTGTACATGTCCGGCGCAATCTCGTCCGACAGGCGCAGCCCCATGCCGTGGACCCGCACCGGTTTGGCGTCGGTGACCTGACACATGACATCGACATAGTGCACGCCGCAATCGACGATCGGGCTTGTCGTCTGCATCAGTGCCTTGTGGGTTTCCCATGTGGGCCCGTCGGATTGCTGGTTGAGGTTCAGGCGAAAGACATATGGCCCGCCAAGGGCGCGGGCCTCGGCGATCAGGCGCTGCCAGCTGGGGTGCTGGCGCAGAATATATCCGACCACCAGTTTCCTGCCGGTCTCCTGTGCCACGGCGACCACGCGTTTGGCGTCGGCGACATTGGTGGCCAGCGGCTTTTCGATAAAGACATGCGCGCCTGCCTGCATGGCGGCGATCCCATATTCCGCGTGGCTGTCGGAATAGGTGGCGATGCAGACCAGATCGGGGTTGGTGGCAAGCCCTTCGTCGAAGGTGCGAAACATTGGATAGTCTTGCAGTTCCACCGGCAGATCGACGGGCGAGCGGTTGACCAGACCCACGATCCGGGCGTCTGGGTGGGTGTGATAGGCAAGGGCGTGGGACCGCCCCATGTTGCCAAGGCCAACGACCAGAACCTTCATTTTACCGCTCCGTGTGTTATGCCGCGAACCAACTGGCGTGAGAAAATCACATACAGCCCCATGACCGGAAGGATCGCCAGCGACAGGGCCGACAGCACCGCGTTCCAGTCCGTCACGAACTGCCCGATAAAGACCTGAGAGCCCAGCGTCAGGGTTTTGACCTCTTCCGCCGGGGCAAGGATCAGCGGGAACCACAGGTCGTTCCAGATCGGGATCATGTTGAACACCGCCACGGTCGCCATCGCGGGGCGCACCAGCGGCAGCACAAGGCGAAAGAAAATGCGGTATTCGGACAGCCCGTCGATCCGGCCCGCGTCTTTCAGATCATCGCTGACCTGCTGCATGAACTCGCTCAGGATGAAGATCGCCAAGGGCAGGCCTTGCGCCGTATAGACCAGGATCAGCGCCCAAAGCGTGTTCACAAGGCCGGTCTGCACCATCAGTTCCAGAATGGCGACCGTACCGATGCGGATCGGGATCATGATGCCAAGAGCCAGATACAGACCCATGAAGGCATTGCCCCGGAACCGGTATTCGGCCAGCGCAAAGGCCGCCATCGCCCCGAACAGCAGGATGAAGAACAGCGACGCCACGGTGACGATCATCGAGTTCTGGAAATACAGGGGAAAATCCCCCTGTTTCAGAACCGTCTGATATCCGATCAGCGAAAACGTGTCGGCGTCGGGCAGGGCCAGCGGTTCGCGGAAAATGGCTTTGCGGGTCTTGAAACTGTTGATGATGATCACAAAGACCGGAAACAGGGCGATGGCCGTGTACAGCAACAGCACGCCATGCGCGGCAAAGGTATTCAATCTGTTCTGACGGGCGGCGTTCATCTGTATGTCCTCAGAACTGATAACGGTGCATGCGGCGCTGGATGCCGAACAGATACAGGCACACGCCGACAAGGATGATCGCGAACATCGCGCTGGCGATGGTCGATCCCATATGCGGATCGCCCAGTTGCAACTGGAAGCCAAAGAACGTCCGGTACATGAAGGTACCCAGAATATCGGTGCTGAAATCTGGCCCGGCCAACGCGCCCTGTGCCGCATAGATCAGGTCGAACGCGTTGAAATTCGCAACGAAGGTCAGAATTGAGATGATCCCGATCGATGGCAGGATCAGCGGCAGTTTGATCTTCCAGAAGGCCGACAGCCCGGTGATGCCTTCCACTTCGGCGGCCTCCAATATGCCTTCGGGGATGGACAGAAGCGCGGCATAGATCAGCATCATCGGGATGCCCACGAATTGCCAGACCGACACCAGCGACAAGGCCGTCAGCGCATATTCCTGTTTACCCAGCCAGGGCGCATAAAGCTGTTTAAGACCGACGGCATCCAGCATGCCCGGCGCAATGCCCCAGATAGGCGACAGGATCAGTTTCCAGGCAAAGCCGACGATCACGAAGGACAGGATCGTCGGGATGAAGATGGCCGAGCGATAGAAACTGGCAAAGCGCAGCTTGGGGTGGCTCAGGATCGCGGCCAGCGCAATGCCGACCGGGTTCTGCACCAGCATATGGATGAGGAAAAACCAGAAGTTGTTGGCCAGCGCATTCCAGAAATGATCCGACCAGAACGCATCGCCAAACAAGGTCCGAAAATTCTGCAGCCCCACGAAAACCCGAGTCTGATCGACCTCGGTGAACAGCGACAGCCGCAGCGTGTTGAACAGCGGATAGATCATCACGGCGGTATAGACCAGCACCGCAGGCGCCAGAAACACGATGACATGCCATTTGATCCGAGGCGGCCGGGGTTTGGGTGCCATTAACGCTTTCCTGAAGGCGAAAGATGGCCCGGACGCGTTACGCGTCCGGGCGTGAGGTGCGCTTACTGCTGCGGCGCATACCAGCTGGCAAGACCCTTTTGCAGACGCATGCCTGCGTCTTCGGGGGTCTCTTCGCCCTTGATGACGGCGACCGATGCGTTCCAGGTTTCGTTTTCAAGGTTCGGCGTGCCGCGCGACAGGATCTGATAGGTGGACCGGATCGAGGAATGGCATTTGCCGCGCCAGGAAATGAATTCCTGTGCCAGCGGATCGTCCAGGGTGATCGGCGCGCTGGACAGCGGGAAGAACCCTGGCAGCGCATTGGCGTAAAGCGTGGCGAATTCCGGCGATCCGACCCAGTTCAGGAATGCCTTTGCGGCTTCGGGATGGGCGGATTTGGTGTTCATGCCGATGCCGATGTCGGTGTGGTCCGAAATATAGCATTCATCGCCCGCCGCCGCGACCGGGGGATAAAAGGCCCCCATTTCAAAATCGGCCAGACCGTTGAAGCCCGAGATTTCCCACGATCCGGCGGGATAGATTGCCGCCCGGCCAAGCGTGAAAATATTCTGGCTGTCGGGATAGGTTTGCGCCTCGTATCCGTCGCCCAGATAGGGGGCCCATTTCGCAAGCTGCCGGTAAGGGGCGACCCAGGGTTCGTCGGTCAGTTTCTGATCACCGGCCAACAGCGCCAGACGGCCCTCTTCGCCTTTCCAGTAATTGGGGCCGATGTTGTTATAGCCCATGGTCGCGGCTTCCCACTGGTCGTTGGTGCCCATCGCCATCGGGGTGTAATTGCCATCCTCTTTGATCTTGCCCAACACGGCAAAGAATTCGGCCTCGGTCGCCGGCACTTCGACTCCGACTTCGGCAAAGGCGTCCTTGTTGTAGATGAACCCGTGAATGACCGACGCCATGGGGACACAGAATTGGGTGGCGGCGTCATCCGTGCTCCAGCCCGATTTGGCAACGGGCGAGAAATTGGCCATGCCCTCAAGACCGGAAATGTCGGCCAGATGCCCGGCCTCGAACAGCGCCAGCGAGGCGTCGAACGGGCGGCAGGTGATCAGATCGCCGGCCGATCCCGCCTCAAGCTTCGAATTCAAGACGGCATCGTATTCGGTGGGGGCCGAGGGAACGAATTTCACCTTGATGCCGGGGTTCTGGGCTTCGAACGCCGGGATGATCTGGTCCTGCCAGATGGCAAGGTCGTCGTTGCGCCAGCTTTCGATTGTCAATGTAACGTCCTGAGCCAGAACGGCATTCCCGCTTATCAGTGTCGTGGCGAGCAATACATAACTCAGTTTCAGCTTGGTCATGATTTTCTCCCTGTTCATTGTTTTCTAATTCCAGCTATCCACAAGGTGTTTGCGAAAGCTGTTCGAGGCAAGGTCTGAGATGTCCCTTGTTGTCTTGTAACAGTTGTTTGGCCCTTTCGGCATCGCAACCGCTGGCGATCAGGGCCGCGATCTTGGTGTTTCCATCCGCGTCGTCCAAGGCCCGCGCGGCGCGATCCGGTGGTACGGTGGCAATTTTCGCCACGATATGCGCCGCCCTTTGGCGCAGTTTGGCGTTGTCGGCGTGCAGGTTGACCATAAGCCCGTCATGGACGTGCCCCAGCAGAACGCCTGCCAGCGTCGACATCATGTTCAGCGTAACCTTTTGTGCGGTTCCGGCACCCAGACGCGTCGATCCGGCCAGAACCTCGGGCGGGGTGGGCAGGTGGATGGCGACATCCGCAAGCTCCAGCAAGGGTGAGGGCGCGTTGTTGGCGATGCCGACGATCCTGATCCCCCTGGCCCGCGCGCATCTTGCGATTTCGCAGGGGTAGGGGGTGGTGCCGCTGGCGCTGAGCGCAATCACCAGATCCGTTGGTGCCAGCCCGTCCGCGATGGTCTGCGCGTCAGCGGTTTCGTCTTCGGTGTTGCCGGGCATTACGCCATCCTGCGGGACGCCCCCGGCCATCAGAATGCGAATTTGGGTTTGCGGAGTGCCGAAGGTTCCCGGCAGTTCGGCGCCGTCGGCCAGTCCGATCAATCCCGAACTGCCTGCGGCGACATAGACCAACGTGCCCCCGGCCCGAATGGTTTCGGACATCAGGCGGGCCGCGGCCTCGATTTGGGGGAATGCCTGTTCGACGGACTGAACGGCCTCGATCTGCGCGCGCAGCATGACCGACAGCGCCTCACCGGGTTGAGCCATATCAATGCACGGCTCGTGATTTCGTGTCATCTCTGTTCGTGGCAGCGTCATACGAATCCCCTAGGTTCAATCCAATACCTTTTAGATACCTGTTGTCCACTGAATTATAGGATTTGCCGAACCAGCACTAAAATTCGTTATTCTGGGCGCAATTTCTGGGGTTGGCTCAGAAATGGTATTATAAAGGTATTGTAAATGGACCTCGCGCGCCCCATCTCTTGATCAACTGGCGCTGTGACGGGCCAAGGGCGGATACGCAAATGCGGCTATCGGCCCAGCTGGGGCAATCTCAGTCGAAATTGAAAAGCGGATCACCACCGCATTGGGGGGGGAAGACGCATGTCTGGACACGACCGGAACCGGCAAAATTGTGCCGATAAGATCATGGAAACTTCGGAATTCTACCACATTCCTGAAGGACAACATAGAACAACAGACTACGGCACAATCGCAAAGGGGGTCCAGATGTTGGCAGGTAAGGTACGATACGCTTCCATGTCCTTTTTGCTTTTGTGGCTGCCGTCCTGCGCGGAAACACCGGTTGAGGTGAGCCGGGATAAAAATCCCGCGGCCCTTATCGCGAGTTCAAAAAATACACCGGTTGATGACAAACCGACCTCGGAACGCCGGATTGAGGCTTATCTGACCGGGTACAGCTATTGGGACAACACGCCCCGGGGCTCTACCGCGATATCGAAGCCGGTTATCCATTCAAGGGCTGGCGGAACCGGCACCTATGATGACCCGATCACGATTGCAGTCGGTCATGTGATTCAGGGCCAGAAACAGACTTTGGATTTCAAACCCGGTACGCGGTTCTATCTGGAGCGTCTGCGCAAATATGCGATTGTCGAAGATGTTTGCGGCGATGGAAACCGGCCGCAGGATGGCCCGTGCCATACCGGATACAAAGGGCGCCCGTGGCTTGACCTTTATATCGGCGGCAGCGGGCACGACGCGGCAACGGCCAACAGTTGTGCGCGACGGATCACGGCGCTTCAGCCGATCATCGAGAACCCGAAGCCCGGCTATGAAACCTTTGCAGGCGAAGTCATCGCAGGCGGTTGCGTGACCTTCTGACCAGGACAGGCATTGAGGGATGGATCAGGGTTCTTCGGGAAGCCGAACCGTTCCGACCCTCAATTGCCGACCCCAGCTTGCGATGCGCCCAGTCAGGGCACGGGTAACGGCCCGGTAGGTCGTGAAATATTGAATTTGCCGATAGTAAAACCGCTGCAACGGCAGCAGGAGCAGAAGGCGTTTGCTTTCGTTCGATTCAAAACGGAATGCGATCAAGGCCAGGATCAGATCAAGCAACGGAAGCAACAGATAGCCAGCGACGATCAGACGTGACGGCATGTCCTTGAAAACCGGGCGTCCCAGGGCCCAGTCGATCAGCGCGTCCAGAATGGTGCCCAGCAGGACAAGATCGGCGACCGGGGCCAGCAGGGGAAACAGGACTCCGAAGACCCACAGGTCCGGGATCGAGATCAGTCCGACGGACCGACGTTCAAGCGCTGCGCCTTTGTGTTTCCAGGCGGTCTGCATCATGCCGAAGGTCCAGCGCAGCCGCTGTTTCATAAATGCCCGCAGCGTTTCGGGGACTTCTGTTATCGAAAAAGCGTTTTCCTCGAATACAACGCGAAATCCCGCCCGCAGAACCGATACCGTCAAATCCGCGTCCTCGGTCATTGTTTGGTTCGAATAAAGCCCGGCTTTGCGCACCGCATCGACGCGCCAGGCGCCAATCGCCCCGGGAACGACAAGGTTTCCGCCGTAAAACTCTGCCGCGCGCCGATCAATGTTCTGCGCGGTGATGTATTCCAGCGCCTGCAGTTTCGTCAAAATCGTGTTCTGATTGCCCACGCGGACATTCCCGGCAACGGCACCCACCCTGGGATCGGCGAAAGCGCGCACAAGTTTGCGAATGGCGTCATTCAACAGCACCGTATCGGCGTCGACCGCAACCACGATCTCCGTGTCGACCGCGCCAAGCGCCGTGTTCAGCGCTTTCCATTTTCCCTGATTTTCCTGATGGATCAGCGTGACACGCGGGTCATTCCCATAGGCGTTTTCGACAAGGTCATAGGTTCCGTCCTGCGACCCGTCATCGACGACGATCACCTTCAGGTCGGGATAGTCCGACGCCAGAACGGTGGCTATGGAATTCAGGATGACCTTTTCTTCGTTATACGCCGGTATAAGGGCGGTCACCGATGGCGTATGGGCCGTATCGGCAGCGGGGTAATGGCGGCGAAAAAGAGCGCATGTCAAAACTGACAGCGATCTGAACACACCGGCCGTTATCACAATCCAGAACATCCATTTCACAGCGTCCCCCAGCGCGGACAGGAAGGCAAAGGAATAGCCATCCAATGTCGCGCGGGACCCCACTTCGATTGGCATCAACGTTTCCCTGTCCGTCCCCAGAAGGGTCGCAAGCGAGACAACTTCAAAACCATCCGCCCGCAACTGGTCGATCAGTTGCGGCAAAGCCGCGACCGTGCTGGCGCGATTGCCGCCGCTGTCATGAAAGACGATGACGTTGCCTTCGTTATTGGACAGCGCAAGCTCTACAAAATCAATAAGCTCCTGCGGCGGCAGCCCTTTCCAATCGGGGGGGACGATTTCGCTGCCGACAATGACATAGCCCTGATCACTGACCACCATCATGGGATGCGCATGTTGCGAAATGGCGGGGCCCTGACCCCGCCCGTAAGGCGTGCGAAACAGAACCGTCCGGCGCCCGGTTGTCCCAACGATCAGCCGTTGCGTGGCGCTGAGTTCCAGTTGCGAGCGATAGTTGGAAACCTGATCGATGTGGACATGGGTAAAGGTGTGCGACCCGATCTCATGCCCTTCGTCGACCATTCTGCGGACAACGTCCGGATTTTTCATGATATTGCTGCCGACCAGGAAAAAGGCCGCAGGAACATTTTTCTCTTTCAGGATGTCCAGAATTTGGGCGGTGTATACCGCGTCCGGACCATCATCGAAGGTCAGCGCCACAACGTTCGAGGCGTTGTAGCCAAATCGTTCAAGGGTGAAGGGTTGGGGGACAACAGCATAATCCTGTTGCACGATCAAATCAGACCCCGGCTTTTTTGTAAGGTTCCTTCGCCCGTCCTGCGGCTTATTCAGAACGCGCCTGAAGGCGCCAACCCCTTCGTAGCCAACGTATCCCTTCAACCGGATCGTCTGAATATTCTCGATCTGAACATCGGCCAAATCCAGATTTGCGGACATCAGCTCCAGTGTTCCCGGATCATCGTATCCCAGCGACCAGATCGCCACACCGGCCAGATCGACATCCCTTAGCGCGGCCACCTGATTGTGAAAAGAAACCGCGTCCAAAAGCCAGATCGTGTGGCGGTTCCCATATGCATCGATGTATCTGGCCGATGTGTTCAGATACTCTGGCGCAAATTCGATCTCGCCGCCAAATCGTGCGACGCGGCGCATGGTTTCGGCATAGCCGATCTGTTCGGGAGCGGCCTGTCCGGCAACCCAGTCATAGCCGAAATTCCCCAAGGCAAGTACAAGTTTGCTGCTATCGGGAAGCTGTCCAACCTTCTGGATCAGGTTTTCGAAATCGCCCTGCGCTTCAACCGGGCCGGGCGGGTCGCCAAATGCGGGTTCGTTGAAGGCCAGCACCACGATCAGGTCTGCCGCCGCGTTGATTTTGGGATCTTGCCAGACAGTGTCATTTTTCGCGGACACCAGACAGGTGGCCGCGCCAACGGGTTTCAGCGCCTGCCGAAGTTCGTCAAGGAACTGCGTGAAATCATCGATCCCGTTCGCGGGTGAAAAATGCGGGTTCAGGCAGATGCCGCTGAACCCGTTCGCAGTGACCAGATCGCTGATGCTTTTCACATAGTGACGTCGAAGATCGTCTGCGGCCTCGGTGCCAAAGGCGATCCCGGCCGTGTCCCCATGGGTGATGTTGACAACCGGCATCAGGGCGTAGCTGCGTGCCTCTTGGTCAATGATCTCTTTGACCTTGAGCTGATGTTCAGCCTTCAGGTCAAAGGTTATGAGGTCTTTCTTGTGAAGATCAAGCTCGTACCATTCCGGCATAAGGACGTCGATCGCCGAACAGGTTTCGGAAAGAGACGCGTACCCCCATTCCGGCCAATAGGGCAGATAGGCGTAAATCCTCTGTGACGCGTTTCCCGGCGTTTCCGGGCAACTGGCACTTGGATCAGCGGCAGAGGCTGCCGCCTGCGTGCCAGATGCGGCCACTTCGCGATCATGGGAATGCTGTGTTGTGGGAAGCTCTCCGAACAGGACGTCCAGGGTCTCATGTTCATGCCGTTGGGAATGTTCCGCCAGCGCGTCGCCTTGCATTTTTTCAACAAAATACATGCTGAGAGAGAATCCGACGATCCAAAGAACAAGCGTGATAACGAATGCCGAAAAAATTAAACTTACAAGGAGCATCCGGCGTTTTTTGGGGTCCGAGAATACCGGTAACTTGCTGAATTTGTTTGGAGAGTTATTCGGATTCGTTTTCTCGTCGGGATCTGACACTTTCACCACGATTCCACTCGATAGGGCGTACTCGGCCTATGGTTCCCCATTTGGCAGTTCAATCACAGGCTTTCATTTTCAACACCAAGTCGTGATAGTCAACTTGCCGGTTTGGCCACAAGAACGGGTATATTAAGGGTTGAGGGAGGTTTTGTCAGCAGATGGCTCCGAATTTCAAAATTGATCGGCGCGCGTTGCTGCAGGCCATGGCGGGGGCCGGGGCCGTGCTGCCGCTTGGTGGGGCCCGGGCATTGGCAGAACTGCGGCCAAAGGCGGTGGTTTTTTCCCTAAGCGATATCGGTCCCGAAACACCGGTGGACAAGCTGCGCGTGGTGCTGCGTCCGTTTGTGGCCCGCAACATCCCGGTGGGCTGCATCGTGTCGCCGGAAGCCGATGGTGCGAAAATCGAAATTGGCAGCGAGCTTGCGGTGTTTCTGCGGCGTTTTCTGGGGCAATATCCTGGTCTTGGCGAATTGATCGCCTGGGCGCCCGATATCGCATCGGCAAAACCCTATTTCAAAATGCGCATGGCCAGTGCTGCGGTTCATAAGCTTTCTCAGGCGCTTGGTCTGTTTCCGTTGGACCCCCAAGATGCCCTGCGCCCGCTGTCAATCGCAGGCTGGGCAGGCAGCGAAGAGGTGTCTCATGATGCGGTGCGTGTCGCGGGAATTCGAAATGTCCTGCTGTTTCCCAAGGGGCAGAAAGCTATCGACGCGACATGGTGCAGCGGTTCGGTTCCCTGCACGCAAGGCGGATTTACCCATCACATCGCGGATGACCCTGATCTGGTGCTGCAAAAGCTGGGGCAGGCGGTGGAGGCCGATCCTTTCGTTCAGGTGGCGGTGTCGCTGAACGGGTTGGCAGAGATTTCCGATGATGTGCTTTCGCGCCATGCAACGGCGGCTGCACAAAGCATAAAGGAACGGATCCGTGCCGGGCGGGTCTTTGCCGAATTGCCGCGCGACCGGATTGCCTGGTCGGGGCTGGATGCCGCCAGGCTGATCACGCTGATCCTTGAAACACCGTTTGACGGAGATCCGGCCAAGGCGGCCCGGGCCGAAGCCTTCGCCGATGAATTGGCCAAGGCGGGGTTTCCTGTTGCCTTGGCGCGGGCGCAATCTGGCGACCGTGCCGATACGGGCGCATGGTGCCTGTTTTCCGCAGGGGATGGCAAAGGGTTGGCCATCTTCGACAAAACCGGGCCTGAGGAAGAAACCAACACAACCGAGCCGCCTTGCGAGGATACGCAGGTCGTCGACGCCAGCATGCGCAGCACTTTGGCCGAGGCGGGCGTAAATATCTGGTTTGGCCATCCCGGGGACAGCGTGCGCGGCGTCGACGAAACCGGGGCGTTTCAGCTTGGCAGCAACCGGCATCTGGACGGTTTCGCGTCACGACGGCAGCACACCAGTTCGCCGGAATCGCTGCATGATCTTGTCGTCACGATCACCGGCACCGCGATTGAAACGCAGGCGGACAGGGATGCGATCATCAACCATCTGAAATACATCAAAGACAGCAGCTATAGCGCGTTTCTGGATATCCGGAGCTATGCCGAAACCTTGCTGGCCCATGCGCCGGTGTATCACACCTTTCGGACCAGCCGCGCGCATCACGCCATATATCCCGACGTGGCACAGAACATCGACCCCGCCGAGAAAGAGCTGTTGCTGCAGGACGCAAGGCTGGCGTGGTGCTATTTCGATCAGCTGACCAACCCGGAAACCGGCCTGTGCCCCTCGACCGTGCAATTCGCGAAGGTGGACCAGCAGGAACACCGGAAACTGACGATGTGGGATATCGGCAGCCTGATCCAAGCCGTTGTCGCGGCGAAATCCATCGGCCTTATCGATCAGGACGAATTTGTCGGCCGCTCTACCGCGATTCTGAACAGCCTGCCCGCGGTCCCGATTGCCGGTCTGACATTGCCGTGCAGCGAGATTTCCATCGACACGCCCAGCGATGGCACAACCGATTTCAATATATGTGATACCGCGCGTCTTTTCTCTGCGTTAAAGGCGCTTTCGGAATTTCCGGCCATGAAAGACCCGGTGGCGGCGTTGGTGTCACGATGGGACGTCGAACAGACCGTTCGAAACGGCCGCATCTTTGCCATAGACAATGGCCGGTTTGTTGACGCCCATGGATCGCATTGCGCGCATTACGCATCCGCGAGTTTTGCACATTGGGGTATCGACGTTGACTCGCCCTACGCCGCTATGGCCGGTGACACGCCTGCAGACGCGCAAATGAATCTGCTGTACGAGGTCGCCCGCATTGGATCGCTTGGCGCGGAACCGCTTTTGCTGAACGGGCTGGAACTGGGATTCACAAAGCCGACATCCTATCTGTCCGATGTGCTGTTCGACATGCAGCGAAAAGCCTATCGTGACACCGGGAAATTCCATTGCGTGTCCGAAGCGCCGATGAACGAAGCGCCGTGGTTCACCTATCAGGGGTTGCTTGTCGATGCCCCGGCGGGGGCCAATCCCTGGGACGTTGCCGCAAGCCCGCCGCAAGCGAAATACGAAAACGCCGAATTCCGGCAGCGGGCGCTTATGGTCAGTTCGAAGGCGGCGTTCCTGTGGTGGGCGCTGCGCCCGACCGAATATTCCCGTGGGCTGGTCGATCTGGTGCGCCGCAAGGGGCGTATTCCGGGCCGGGGCTATGCCTCGGGCATCTACAGCAACACCGGAAAGGCGACCGAAAACTACGGCGATATCAACACCAACGGGATTATCCTTCAGTCGGTGGCCCATGTGATGAAGGCGCAGGCCGGTGTTGCAAGCGACTAGGTACCGGTCATCGCGGGGCTGTCAGGCGTCCGCTGCTGCTGCCGCGACCAACCCGTCGACATGTATCTCAAGCGCGTCGATCACCCGGTAGCCCGGTTCCTGCCCATCAAACGCCAACCCCAGATCGGTGCCCGCCAGAAGAACGGCCTCGGCGCCTTGATCCCGCACCATCTCGGCCCCGGCCTTGATAAACATTTCCCGGGCCTCTGGGGTGCAGACCCCCGATGTCGCCACTTCCATATAGGCTTTTCCCAACCCGTCCAGATCGTCCTTCGGGACGACCGTGCGGGGGGCTTTCAGCAACCCGAAAAGATGCGTGGCCAAGACCGGCGGGCTGCCCAGCAGGCCCAGCACGCCGATGCCCTGTTCCTTGCAGAAGCGGTCTATCAGATCGGGCGCGTTGATCAGCGGCAAGGCGGACAGGCGCTCGGTTTCGTCGAAACAGAAATGCCCGGTCAGGGCGGTGATGGTGGCCACATCGCATCCCGCCCCCTGCAATTGCCGGATATGGCGCGCGAAAACCTTGGCCTGCGCCCCGCGCTGGTCGGAACCGGCGTGTTTTGCCAGAACCGCAACATCGGCGTGCACGATCGTCAGTTCCAGCGGCAGTTGCGCCGTTTTGAACGCATCGACAAGCCGGGTGTAATAGGCGGTTGTCGCTGCGGGTCCGATGCCGCCAATCAGGCCGATATGCATGACATTCTCCTGTTATCTTCTGGCGGGATGGCCGGTCGGGCGTCTGCCAAGCTTACCCGTGTCCCGGTTTATTATCATCGCACATAGGTCAATCAAGCCCCTGTCACCCTGTTCCGATCTGCCCCAAAGCGTGCCGATAGGGGATTGGTCTGCTGGGCCAACGGGGAAAATCCGCGAATACCGACCCGATCCGGCGTCCATGCAAAATTCCCCCGCGCCTTATTGCAACGATTGCTATACATTCCCGTCCAGACGTAATAGACGCCGTCACTTGCCGCCTGCCGATGCTGTCCGTTTGATGGTGTCCGGCCCGGAAACCCGGTGGTGCGCGGCCTGCCTTGCCTCGAAACAACAGAAAATAATAAGACCGTGAAAAAAGCTCTCGCAGACGCGCTTGAACGCCGTGGATATACAACGCTGACCCCGGTGCAGGAGGCTGTGACCAAGCCCGATCTTGTCGGCGCCGATCTTTTGGTGTCGGCCCAGACCGGGTCGGGCAAGACGCTGGGGTTCGGTCTGGCGATTGCGCCGACCCTGCTGGGCGAAGACGACGCCTTTGCCGCCGCGGCCCAGCCTTTGGCGCTGATCATCGCGCCGACCCGCGAACTGGCGATGCAGGTCAAACGCGAACTCAGCTGGCTTTACGCGCAGGCCGGGGCGGTTGTGACCTCTTGCGTGGGCGGGATGGACATGCGCGACGAACGGCGCAGCCTGCAGCGCGGGGCGCATATCGTGGTGGCCACCCCCGGACGTCTGCGCGATCACATCATGCGCGGCTCGATCGACCTGAGCGGATTGCGCGCCGTGGTGCTGGACGAGGCGGATGAGATGCTGGATCTGGGATTCCGCGAGGATCTGGAATTCATTCTGGGCGAAGCCCCCGAAACGCGTCAGACCCTGCTGTTTTCGGCCACGGTTCCCGCTGCCATCGCCAAGCTTGCCAAAAGCTATCAAAAGGATGCGGTGCGGGTCAAAACCTCGGCCGAACAGACGCAGCACGCCGATATCGAATATCGTGCGATGACGGTGGCCGGGCGCGACGGCGAAAACGCGATCATCAACGTGCTGCGGTTTTACGAAGCGCCCAATGCGATTGTGTTCTGCAACACCCGGGCGATGGTCAACCGGCTGACCACGCGGCTGTCGAACCGGGGGTTTTCGGTTGTGGCCCTGTCGGGCGAATTGTCCCAGAACGAACGCACCCACGCGTTGCAGGCAATGCGCGACGGGCGCGCGCGCGTCTGCGTGGCCACCGATGTGGCGGCGCGCGGCATCGATCTGCCGAACCTTGATCTGGTGGTGCATGCCGAACTGCCCACGAACCACGAAACCCTGCTGCACCGGTCGGGCCGCACCGGCCGCG
The DNA here is from genome assembly GCA_947500775.1 of uncultured Paracoccaceae bacterium. GTDB lineage: Bacteria > Pseudomonadota > Alphaproteobacteria > Rhodobacterales > Rhodobacteraceae > CANMTD01. The sequence goes on along the minus strand of CANMTD010000003.1, from coordinate 283,039 downwards.
CCGGGCGCAAGGGCGTCAGCGCACTGATCGTGCCGCCCACCGCGCGCAAAAAGGCCGAACGGATTTTGAAATTCGCCAAGCTGACGGCCGATTGGGGCGCGGCCCCCTCGGCCGATGCGGTCAAGGCGCGGGACGAGGAACGGATGCTGGCCGATCCTGCCTGGCAGGATGCGATCACCGAGGCCGAACAGGCGCCGGTGCAAAAGCTGGTCGAGCGGTTCACCGCCGACCAGGTCGCCGCCGCCTATCTGCGGCTTTATCACGACCGGCATTCGGCGCCCGAGGAACTGTCCGGTGTCGATGACAAGCCCAAGGTGCGTGAACCTTTCGGTCCCAGCGTCTGGTTTTCCGTTTCCGGCGGCCGCAACAAGGACGCCGAACCGCGCCGTCTGTTGCCGATGCTGTGCAAGGCGGGCAACATCACCAATGACGACATCGGCGCGATCCGCATTCAGCAGAATGAATCCTTTGTCGAAATCCGGAAATCCAGCGTTGCGGGGTTTGTGAAAGCCATCGGGCCGGATATGACCGTCGAAGGTGAATCCGTTCTGACCCAGCTTGATACGCCTCCGGCGATCGCCTCGGCCCCGCGCAAGGAATTTACGCCCAAGCCGCGTGCGCCGAAACCGCAGGTCGCCAAACCCGCCCGTGACAGGGCCGATACGCCCGGAACAACCACGCCTGTCGATTGGAACGACGATCCGGCACCGCGCCAGAAGAAACCGAAGGCGGCGACCAAAAAGCCGCGTCACGGCGCGAAACCCAAACGGGCAGAGGCCGGACCCCATGCGCCCGTGTCCAAACGTGGGCCCGAGGGCGCACCCACAGGGCCCAAGGGACCAAAGCCGCCGGTGGGCAAACCCAACAGCAAAAAGAACAAGGCCCGCGCAAAGACTGCCGCACGGGGCAACGGCGGGCACAGTGCGCCGCGGCGTGGCAAAAGCTGACGATCCTTTGACGGACCCGCATCATGGGGTCCGTCAGGGCAGGCTATCCAAGCCCGCGATGGATCACAGCATCACCACCTGACCGGTCTGCGCCGACAGGGTGGCGGCATCAGCCAGGACCAGCGAGGCGACCCCATCGGCGCCGCTGGCCTCCAGCGGGCCGGTGCCCGCGGCGGCGGCGACAAAGCTGGCGATCTCGGCGGCATAGGCCTCCAGATAGCGGGTCATGAAGAAATCCAGCAGAACAGGCTTGGTAAACCCACCGGCATTTGCCACCACGATATCGGCGGCGCGCTGGTTTTCGGCCTGTACCATGCCGGCGCTGCCATGCGCCTCGATCCGCTGATCGTAACCATAGGTGGCGCGGCGTGAATTGGTGATGGCGACCTGCGCGCCATTGGCGCAGCGCAGCACAGCGGTGGCGGTATCGACGTCGCCCAGTTCGGTGATGGTCGGATCGACCAGCGCGGCGGCCGTGGCATAGACCGACACGATCGGCGCATCCAGCAGATAGCGGGCCATGTCGAAATCGTGGATCATCATGTCCCGGAACAACCCGCCCGAGCGTTTGATATAGTCATGCGGCGGCAGGCCGGGATCGCGGCTGGTGATGATCAACTGTTCCACCGCACCGATCTGACCACTGTCGATCGTGTGTTTCAGCGCCCGGAAATGCGGATCGAACCGGCGGTTGAACCCGACCATGAACAGCGTGCCGGTCTGTTCCACGACCTTCAGGCAGGCGCGCACCCGGTCGATGCTTTGATCAACCGGTTTTTCGCAGAAGATGGCCTTGCCCGCGCGGGCGAACAGCTCGATCAGGTCGGCGTGCATATCCGTGGGGGTGCAGATCAGCACGGCATCCACGTCATCCGCCGCCGCGATGGTTTCGATGCTGCGCACGTCGCCGCCATATTGCGCCACCAATGCCTCGGCGGCGGCGGGCACCGCATCCGCAACGGCAACCAGCGTGGCATCACGCTCTCCGGCGATCGCCTTTGCATGTACCTGTCCGATCCGTCCGGCCCCAAGAAGAGCGATGCGCAGTGCCATGATATCTGTCCTGTTGAAAAGCTGTGTGTCGTCGTTGCGCAGAATGTCTGGATATTGGCGCGGGGTGCAAGCGGTTTGCGGATTTCGAATGCGGCAAAACGCAGGGCGATCAGCGCCCGGATGTTCCCGGTTGGCGGGGTGCATCAAAATGTTGGTCACACGTCATCTGCCCTTCACGGCAGCGTCATGGAATCGGTGTTAGCAGTCACCGGCGCGGATTGTGCGCTTTCGACAAATTAATTTTCTGACATCGCCTGGGGGGGCACAAGCATGTCGACAGAGATTAGAGTCGCGACCTTCAACGCATCCTTGAACCGCGCAACCGAAGGCGCATTGATTTCCGACCTTTCGGCCAGCGACAATACTCAGGCCCGGTCCATCGCCGAGATCATCCAGAAAACCGATGCCGACATCATCCTGATCAACGAATTCGACTATGACGCAGACGGGCAGGCGGCGGCGCTGTTTGCGCAGAACTATCTGTCGGTGGGCCAGAACGGTGCGCCTGCGATTGAATATGGCTATGTCTATGCGGCGCCGTCCAACACCGGCGTGCTCAGCGGGTTTGATCTGGACAATGACGGTGTCACCTCGACCGGGGCCGATCTTGGCGGGTTCGGCTATGCCGGGGATGCGCAGGGGTTCGGCCAGTTTCCCGGTCAGTATGGCTTTGTGATCTATTCGAAATACCCGATCGATGCCGGTAACATCCGCACGTTTCAGGAATTCCTGTGGAAGGACATGCCGGACAACCTGTTGACCGACGGGCAGGGAGAGGCGCCGCTGAACGAATTCTACAGCGCCGAGGAAATCGACGCGCTGCGCCTGTCGTCCAAGAACCACGTCGATGTGCCGGTGATCGTCGATGGCGAAACGGTTCACGTGCTGGCCGCCCATCCCACGCCGCCGGTGTTCGACGGGCCCGAGGATCGCAACGGCAAACGCAACCACGACGAAATCCGGTTCTGGTCCGATTATGTCGAAGGCGCAGAGTATATCTATGACGACGCGGGCCAGACCGGCGGTCTGGCCTCGGGCGAACGGTTCGTGATCCTTGGCGATTATAACGCGGACCCGTTTGACGGTGACAGCGTCAATGGCGCCATCAATCAGCTTTTGGACAATGACAACATTCAGGGCTCTGCCACCGATGCCGCCATAACCCCCGAAGGGCCGGGTGGTACCGAACAGGCCGTGGCACAGGGCGGCGACAACGCCACCCATGTTGGCAGCCCGGCTTTCGATACCGGCGATTTCGGGTTCAACGGCGATGATCCGGCCAATGACAATGCGCCGGGCAACCTGCGTGTGGATTATGTGCTGCCGTCCCAAAGCGGGCTGGCCGTTCTGGATGGCGGGGTCTTCTGGCCTGCAAGCGACGATCCGGATTTCGCCCTGACATCTTTCCCGACATCCGATCACCGACTGGTTTATGCCGACCTGCGGATCACCGATCAGGATCGCCGCACGGTGGGCGCGCTGAACGCCGATGACGCCATGCTGGGCGACGATGTGATCCCGGACGATGTGCTGATCGAAGGCACCCGTCTGGGCGGTCTGTCGGGCATCACCTATAACCCGCTGACGGGCAAATATCTGGCGGTGTCGGATGATCGCGGCGCGGGCGCGGATGGCACGCCCCGAATTTACGAGTTGGACATCGACCTGAGCGACGGGTCGCTGGACGCGGGCGATGTCAGCGTGACCGGTGTGACGTTCCTGACGCTGGCCGACGGCGCCACCACGCTGGACGCGATCACCCCCGACCCCGAAGGCATTGCGCTGGGCCAGTCCGGCCAGATTTATATTTCCTCGGAACGCGATCTTGACGGGAACCCGGCGATCTACACCTTCGGTCTGGACGGGGTGCAGATCGGCGCATTGCCGGTCGACGACAAATTCCTGCCCGACGCCGGGGCGACACAGGGGGTGCGCAACAATCTGGGCTTCGAAAGCCTGACGATCACCCCCGACCAGACCACGTTGTGGACCGCAACCGAAAGCGCGCTGGTGCAGGATGGCGACGCCGCAACGCTTGCGGTCGGTTCCCCCGCCCGCATCGTCAAATATGACGTCGAAACCGGCGCTGCCATTGCCGAATACATCTATGAGGTCGACCCGATCGCGAATACCCCCGATCCGGTTGACGGCTTTGCCGACAGCGGTCTGGTCGAACTGCTGGCGATCGACAATCAGGGTACGCTGCTGGCGCTGGAACGGTCGTTTTCGACCGGGGCCGAGGATCGCGGATATACCGGCAAGCTCTATCTGGTGCGCACGCAGGGCGCCACCAATGTGATCGGCGAAGACAGCGTGCCGACCGGGCTGGACGATGGCGAACTTGAGGTCAACGTCGATGCGGTGGTGCAGAAGGAACTGCTGCTGGATCTGGACGATCTGGGCATCGTCATCGACAATATCGAAGGCATGACTTTGGGCCCGGTGCTGGCCGATGGACGCCAGTCGCTGATCATCGTGTCGGACGACAATTTCGACGGGTTCGGCGAACAGGACAATCAGGTGATCGCGCTGGCGCTGGACCTGGACACGATCCCCACCATCACGCCGGTTTACGAGACCCCGGACGAGCTGCGCTATCCCGGCCCCGAGCCGATCGTGATCGCCCATCGCGGTGCCAGCGGCGACCGGCCCGAACATACGCTTGAGGCCTATCAGCTGGCCATCGACAATGGCGCCGATTTCATCGAACCGGACCTGGTGGTGACCAAGGACGGACATCTGATCGCCCGGCACGAACCCTATCTGGCGACGGTCGAAACCGACGCGAATGGCGAGGTCGTGCTTGACGCGTTCGGCAACCCGGTGGTGACCTTCGCCTCGACCAATGTCGCCGATCTGGCCGAATTCGCCGACCGGCTGACCACCAAGGACATCATCCCCGGCTTTCAGACCGTCACCGGCTGGTTCGCCGAGGATTTCACGCTGGATGAGATCAAGACTCTGCGCGCCCGCGAAGATGAACCCGATCTGCGCCCGCAATCGGCGGCCTTCGACGATCAGCTCCAGATCCCGACCTTGGAAGAGATCATCGAACTGGTGCGGGACACCGGCGTCGGCATCTATCCCGAAACCAAGGACCCGACCTATCTGCTGCATACGGGCACCTTTCTGGATGGCACCCCGATCAATTTCGACATCAGCCAGGCGCTGATCGACATTCTGGTGGCCGAGGATTTAACCGACCCCGCCCGCGTGTTCATCCAAAGCTTCGAGGTCGAGAACCTGTTGCGGCTGGCGACCGAGATCATGCCCGATGCCGGGGTCGAACTGCCGCTGGTGCAGCTGATGTTCAACCTGCCCGGCTTTCCGACGGTGGACATGGCCTTCAACTTCTCGGGCGCGCCGGAGGCGGACCCCGGCATCTATGACGCGCTGGGGTTTGTCGATGCCTCCACCACGTCCGAATTGCTGCGCCTGCCGGAAAACCTGGCGGCGCTGGCAGACACCTATGCCGCCGGGATCGGGCCGACGCTGGCCCTGATCCTGAACGGCGATGGCAGCCAGACCGATCTGGTGGCCAATGCCGATGCGGCGGGGCTGTTGGTGCATGCCTATACCCATCGCGACGAAAGCACATTCGGCGGGATGACGGCGGAAGAGACCTATCAGTTCTTCCTTGATACCGGGATCGACGGGCTCTTCACCGACAACAGCGATACCGGCCGGGCGGTCACCGATGCCACATGGGGCACCGGCGGGGTGGACCCCGACGACCCGGCGATCTGGCTGTCGGATACCGACCCGGCCGAAAGCCTGGTGATCACCGCGATGAAAGAAGGCGGGCTGCGCGTCTATGACCTGACTGGGCAGGAGCTGTCGCGGCTGGAGCCCGAAGGCATCCGATACAACAATGTCGATATCGTCTATGGCTTCGATCTGGCTGGCGAGACCGTCGATATCGCCGTCGCCTCGGACCGGATGAACGACACGCTGGCGGTGTTCCGGATCAACGGCGACGGCACGCTGAGCGAGATCACCTCGGCCGCCGTTCCGGCCACGATCTTCGGCGTGGATGATGGCGAGGCGACGGCCTATGGGCTGACCACCTATCGGTCGGTCGAGGATGGCAAGGCCTATGTCTTTGTCACTCAGGCCGATGGCGCCAGCATCGCGCATCTGGAACTGACCGATGCGGGCGACGGCGTCAGCTTTGACACCGTGCGCATTCTGGACCTGCCGGTGCCCGCGGGTGAAGACGCCGAGGATTATCAATCCGAAGGCATTGTTATCGATCGCGAAACCGGCATCGGCTATGTCGGGGTCGAAGATGAGCTGGGCCTGCTGTCCTTCGATGCCGAAGCCGACGGCGACGGCAGCTTTACCACCGTCGTGGATATCGACAGCGGCTATTTCACCCCGGATCTGGAAGGGGTCGAGATATTCTATGGCGCCGATGGCACGGGGCTGATCGTGGTGTCCAGCCAGGGCGATGCGACCTTCAGCGTCTTTGACCGGGTCAGCCACGACTATCTTGGGAATTTCGCCATCCGTGGCGAGAACGGCATCGACGGGGTCGAAGAAAGCGACGGCCTTGCGATCTTCTCGGGCGGGCTGCCCGGGTTTGAAAATGGGCTTCTGGTGACCCAGGACGGGTCGAACGAGGCGCAGGTTGTCTTCGGGGATCCCGATGACGGTGAAATCCAGAACTTCAATGTGAACTTCAAGTACTCGGACCTGGGCGACGTTCTGGCGCATTTCGGGGTCGAGGCGAATTCAGGGTGGGACCCAAGGGAAATGGCTGCAGAATCTACTTTTACGCTGGAACTTTTACACTTTACCGATCAGGAAGCCGGCGTCGCGGCGATCTCGGATGCGCCCAACCTGTCGGCGGTGCTGAACGCGCTGCGCGCCGAAGATCTGGGCGACGATGGTGTCGCGGACAACACGCTGACGCTGTCGTCGGGGGATTCCTTCATCCCCGGCCTGTTCTACGAGGCCTCGGCCACGGCGTTCGGGTCGGCCGGTATCGCGGATATCGAAATTCAGAACCAGCTGGGCGTGCAGGCCATCGCATTGGGCAACCATGAATTCGACTTCGGCACCGCCACATTTGCAGGCCTGATCAGCGGCGATGCGCCGGGCGATATTCTGGGATCGGATTTCCAGGGCGCGCTTTATCCATACCTGTCGACCACGCTTGATGTGTCGACCGATGCCAATCTGGCGCCGCTGGAAACCGCTGGCGGTCAGGCCCCGCTGACCAATGTCATCACCTCGTCGACCGTGATCGCCACCGGTGAAACCGGCGAATTGATCGGTGTCGTCGGCGCGACCACCCCGACGCTGGATATCATTTCCTCGCCCGGGGATGTGACCATCACCCCCGGTGATTTCGACGTGAACCCGACGCCGGAACAGCTGGACGCGCTGGCCGCCGAAATTCAGGCCGAGGTTGACGCGCTGCTGGCCGCCAACCCCGACATGAACAAGGTGATCCTGCTGGCCCATATGCAGCAGATCGCGATCGAGGTGGAACTGGCCGGGCGTCTGGAAAACGTCGACATCATCGTGGCCGGCGGGTCGAACACCCGCCTGTTTGACGAAACCGATGCGGTACGCCCCGGCGACAGCATTCAGGGCGAATATCCGATCCTTGTCGACAACGCGGGCGGCACCCAGACCGCCGTGGTCAACACCGACGGCAGCTATAAATACGTGGGTCGTCTGGTCATCGACTTCGACGAAGACGGCAACATCATCCCCGAAAGCTATGACGCCGATGTTTCGGGGGCCTATGCCACCGACGACGCCGGTGTTGCAGCCCTGGGCGCCGAAGGGCTGGTCGATGCGGAAATCCAGCAGATCGTCGATGAAATCCAGGCCGTGATCATCGAAACCGAAAGCAATGTGTTCGGCGTGTCCGATGTGTTCCTGAACGGCAACCGCTCGGGCGCCGACACGGCAACGGACCCCGATGGGGTGCGCACGCAGGAAACCAACCTTGGCAACCTGACCGCCGACGCCAACCTTGCCATCGCGCAGGACAGCGATGAAACGGTTCTGGTGTCGATCAAGAATGGCGGCGGCATCCGCGCCAGCGTGGGGCAGGTCATCGTTCCCCCCGGCGGCACCGAGGCCGTGCGCGACGTCAACGAACAGGTCGTTGATGGCGATGGCAACGTCATCAAGCCGACCGGCGGCATCAGCCAGAACGACATCGCCACATCGCTGGCCTTCAACAACGGCCTGACGCTGCTGACCCTGACCAAGGCCGAACTGGTGGCGGTTCTGGAACATGGTGTTTCGGGTCTGCCGGGCGTGTCGGGCCGGTTTGCACAGGTGTCGGGCGTCAAATTCTCATACGACCCCGATCTTGACGCAGGCGACCGCATCCAAAGCGCGGGCATCTTCGATGATGCGGGCGAGCTGATCATGGAACTGGTGCGCGACGGCGAACTGGTCGGCGATGCCGATGTGGCGATCCGGATCGTGACCCTGTCGTTCCTGGCCGATGGCGGTGACGGCTATCCCTTCCCGACGGGCGAGGATGCCAACCGCGTTGATCTGTTCGAAGGCGAAGACGAGACCACCCGTTCGGGCGACGCGGATTTTGCCGATGACGGCACCGAACAGGATGCGCTGGCCGAATATCTGCTGGACAACTATCTCGACACACCCTTCAGCGAGGCCGACACCGGTCGCGATCTGGACGAGCGTATCCAGAACCTGAACTTCCGCGAAGACGATATCTTTGCAGATAGTGGTGCCGAGGGTGTGGAATTCGTCTTTGGCGAAGAAACCAACAACGGCGTGCAGGATCGCAGCTCGATCTCCAACTTCAACATCGCCGAAGACAGCATCGTTCTGGAAGGCGGCAACGGCGTGGCCAGCATCGCTCAGCGCGCGACGGGTGTTGCGATCTATCTGCAGGGTGAAAAAGACGTCATTTATGTGCTGGGCGATGATATCACCGCCGAGGACATCAATATCGTCGAACGCGATCCTGCGGTGGCTCCGGTGGGGGCCGAGATTGTCGGGACCGACGAAAGCGATAGCCTGGTCGGGACCGCCGGTGACGATACCATCCGCAGCCTTGGCGGCGAGTATGACCGTATGACGGGCGGCGGCGGCGCAGATGAGTTTGTCTTTGGTGCGGAAACCGCCGATGGCATTCAGAACCGCGATGCGATCCTGGATTTCGAGGTCGGGATCGACAGTATCGTCTTCGAGCAGGCGGTCGAATTCCGCAGCATCGAACAGCGAGCGACCGGGGTTGCGATCTATCTGGAAGATGGTCACGACGCGATCTATGTGCTGGGCAACGACGTCACCGTAGAGGGTCTGACGATCATCAACGGTCTTGACGATATCGTCTAAGCCGGGGCGCATACCGCCCCTATGAAACCACCAGATGGCGTAGCGTAAGCTGCGCCATCTTTGATTCGCGTTTACATTCACGGATTTTGAAGAATTTCGCATTCTTTTTGCGAAAAAATATCAAATAAAAACATATGTTTATCGGATGGTTCGGCGGAGTTAATGCCCCGTTAACGCCGCAATTGCGCTGGGCTGCTTTTGTTGGGCCATGGTGCAGTTGAATTCGATCCACGGCGCATCGTGTTACAGCGATTTGGCCAATCTCCCCAGGTCAGTCCCCTTCGTGGGTCGGATTCACGTGGTTCCCCTTGGGGGCTGCCCTACAGGAAACACAGCAACCGAAGAGGCGCATTACAGCTTACAGAGAACCACGACAACCGGGTTTCATGACGAAATCCTTTTCGGAGAGATCCCTTTTTTTAAGTACGCACCAAATTTGTTTGAAGAGTTGGGACTTTCCACTACGCTTCGGGGCGCGGCATTTTCAGCCGCGGCCCGGGGCGACTCTTCGCCCCGATCGGCATTTATTGGCAATAGTCGGAGCGATCCGTTGACAATTTCATCAGAGGAGCATCCCCGGGGGACCGATGTCGCCCGCCTGCACTTGCTGGGTCCGGTTCGTCTGGTGGATGCCCGCGGACAGGACATCACTCCACGAGGGGGGGTGCGGCGGGCGATACTGGCCGTTCTGGCCTTGTCGCATCAGGGCACGATTTCGCGGCTGACGCTTCAGGACCTGTTCTGGGGCGACCGCGACGCGCAGAAAGGTGCCTCCAGCCTGCGTAACGCGCTGAGCGTTCTGAAGCGCGATCTTATTTCCCTGGGCGAGGATCTGATTTCGACCGATGGGCAAAGCATTCGGTTGGATGTGTCGCGGCTGTGGATCGATGTTCAGGAATACATAAAACCCGAAAACCACGACCAGTTGCGCAAAGCGCATGGCGCACGCCTGCCTGAATTGATCGAAGGCATCAACGTCCGCGCGGCGGGGGACGAAGAATTCGAAGACTGGATGCGCAGCGAACGCCGCTATTGGTGTGAAAAGCTGGAACCGATTCTGGATCAGGTGGGAACCGTCAATACCGCGCACCCCGATCCTGTGGCGGCCCAGCCGTCATTCATGGTCCCGCAGCCCGAGCGGCGCGAATCCTATGGGGTGGGGCTGTTGACCACCGTTGCCAAGGCGCAAAACCCCCATGCGGCGATGTTCGGCGACACGGTGCTGGATGCGGTCGCCAGCAGTTTGCGCGATCAGACCCTGACCGAAATTTACGACTATCGCGACAATCAGGCGTCGTTGCACGCCAGCTATAACGGCGTCGGGCCGTTGCTGTTGCTGCAGGTCAAATTGTTTCAGGATCAGGACCGGCTGAACATGACTTTGCTGGTGTATCGCACCAGCGAACAGAAACTGTTGTGGAGCTGGCCGATCGCCGCGCGCTATACCGACGGGCTGAATTTCGACAACGAGGCGATATCAAACTTCATCAGTCAGGGCGTGGACCGTGTTGGCAAGACCCTGCACGATATCATCAAGCGCGATCCGCATGCCCATGTCGCCACGCCGTATCACGCGTTGAACACCATGTTCCGGCTGGACAATGAATCCTCGGCGCAGGCGCAGATGATGCTGAAGGATGCGCATTCCGAAACCGGTGAAAGCGTGCATCAAAGCCTGCTGGCCTATCTCAATTCATTCCGGGTGGGTGAACATTGGGAAACCTATGATCAAGAGGTGGTCGAACAGTCGCGCGGGCTGGTGCAGGAAGTGCTGGACAACGACCCGTTCAACAGCGTGACACTGACCATGGCCGGGCATACCGCAGGGTATATCCTGCATGATTTTTCGCTGTCGGGCGATCTGTTGAAACGCGCGGTCGAACTGAACCCGACACTGGCCATCGCCTGGGATCATATCGCGCTGCACCACATGTATTGTTCGCGCTACGACAAGGCGATGGAGGCGGCCCAGACGGCGCTTCGACTGGGGGCGTTCAGCCCGCTGCGGTTCACCTTTGAAACGACGATGTGCATGGTGGCGACCCTGCGGGGCGACCACGCCACGGCGGTTGAACACGGCAATCGCGTTCTGGCGCAGCGGCCCAACTTTGGGGCGGCCTTGCGGTATATGTCGGTCAGTCTGGCGCATCTGGGCCGGGACGAGGACGCGCATCAGCTGGTGTCGCGGATCAAGACTCTGGCCCCCGATTTTTCGCGGGCGTGGGTTTTGGGGAACCGGTTGGCGGTGACCGACGATCACGCCAAAAAACTGTTGATAAGTGGATTTGAAAAGGCTGGGGCTTAAGGATGGTGGACTGTAAAAATGGCATTTAACAGAACGATATTGGTCGAAGACTGGCTGTTGGCCGAAGGCGACAGTTTTGATCTGGTGAAGGCACCCGAGCCACCCGAAGCGATGCCGGAAGAACCCGAAGAAATGGCCATGGCGATGGCGATGGTCGCGGCAGGGGGCGGCGCCTCCAGCGTGTTCAATCGCAATCGCAACAGAAACCGCAACCGGAATAGAAACCGGAACCGCAATCGCAACAGAAACCGCAATCGGAACCGCAACCGGTTTGACGGCGGGCTTGATCTGGACAGCTTTGGCGATCTGCTGACGCCTTGGCGCGAAATCGAGCGTCTGCACGAGGTCAAGGCCGCCTGGGTCGACTTGCCGCTGCCGCTGCCGCCGTCGCCCACCGAACTCAAGATTGAAACGCTGGAGCTGTTTCGCAAGCTGCGCGAGCTGCAGACCGAGGCCGAACGCGGGCGCCGCGAAGAGATCCTGATCGAACAGTCGCTGGAACTGTCGGGTTATCTGCGTCCGCTGGGCATCGATGGCATCGGCGGATATGATGAAACGATCACGCTGTTTCTGATGGTTTCCCAGATTTGCGAAGAGGTCGGGCTGCGCTATAAATCCGGCTATGCGGTGTCACGCCCGTCGGTTCTGGAACCGCGGCTGCGCACCTTTCTGGCCAACCCGGCCTATGAATCCTATCCCTCGAACCATTCGTTCCAATCGTTCAGCATCGCCTTTACCTTTTCGCGCGTGCTGCCCGAACACCCTGCGATCGCGGCGCTGTTCCGCAGTTCGCGGCGGATTGCGGAAAATCGCGAATGGGCCGGTATCCACTATGCCTCTGACACCCGCGCGGGCCACGATCTGGCCCGGATGTTCGCCCCGATTATGGAACTGGTGCTGCAAGAACAAATGCTGCGCGCCCGCGCCGAGTGGCTCTGAGAAAGACAAAAGCAATGACCGAATTGAATTACACCCCCGAAGATGCCGACCGCGGCAACGCCAACTATGCCAGTTATCACGCGTTGTGGCATCTGTTTGATATTGGTGTCGTGACCGATCTGGCATTTGCCTCGGAAGCCTGGGATCTGGCCGATGAAAATTGCGAAAAGCCCGATTTCAAACCGACCCGGGTGGCCCTGATCGATGTTTCGGTGGCCTATGAGCACCCCAATCTGATGGGGGCGATCAACACCGATCTGATGATCGACTTTTTCTCGGCCCGGCTGGGCACGTTCCCCCGCCCGAATGTGGCGCCCGCGTTCAATCTGGCGACCAGTTTCCTGAATGGCGCGGCGCCGATGGGGATTAACCCGATTGCCGATCTGTTTCTGGAACTGGTCGCCCATCTGCCCGGTGAATATGTCGCCTCGGCGGGGCCGTGGAACCAACCCGGCCGGGTTCTGCCTACCACCAGCGCCACGTTTTCGGCGCATGGCACCGCCATGGCCGGGCTGATCGGCGCCCGCCCGAAAACCGCCCCCGAGGTGGAATTCGCAATCGCCAGCCGGATTCCGTTGAACAAGGAAGACGGCAGCCTGATCCCGCTGAAACAGAAAACCCTAAGCGCGGGGCCCTGTCTGCCCTATGCCGGCGTAGATCCTTATTGCGAGATTGTCCCGATTTCGACCAGTTTCGATCCGGACCCCGAACAGCTGATCCTGGCAATGCTCTATGCCTGGCTGATCGGCGCGGATGTCATCGTTCTGGCCCGCGATTTCCCCGATCCGCTGCGCTCGGGCATCACCGGGCGACGCGATGGCAACGCGCTGTTGCCCGAGGAACTGAAGGCGATCAAAGGGGCCTATCCCTGCGAGCTTAGCCAGGCAGAGCTGGCTTTGTGGGACGCGCTGCACGATCTGACGCTGGCGATGTCGCAAACCATTCCGATTGTCTGTGCATCGGGCAATGGCAGCGACAATTCCATGATTTACCCCGCGTCGATGGCAACCGCACCGGGGGCGCCGGATGACAACGGTATCATTGCGGTCGGTGCACGGGCCGCGACCCGCAATCGGGCCGGGTACTCCACGACCTCGACCCAGACGGCTCCGGTGTCGGTCTATGCGCCCAGCGGCGATGGTGAACGGTTGGATTTGGCGATCCACCGGATGGATACGCTTGATCCCGACTATCGCCCGCATGATCACAGTGTGTCCTATCGCGATGATCTGGGGGTGCAATATGACGGCGCCAGCGATGTGGCCAATCCGGTCACGGATTCGACCTATGCCACCCAGAGTATCACTTCGACCGATGTGCCGGGACTGGCCGGGTATAACGCCAGCCCCTATCCCTATGCCACGAACAAGGATGGCGCGTTGTTCGATTACCGGTCGTATTACTGTGATTTCAGCGGCACATCGGCGGCGACCGCCATTGCCGCCGGGATGCTGTCGCTGGGCATGACCAGCGGCAAGATTGTCAAAGGTGACGGCCCGTCGGCCAAGAAACAGCTGCGCGGGGGCGCGGCACCAACGGATGATGCAAATGCCACTCCGGCGTTGCGGTGGTCCGTGCTGTAACGTCGATTTCTATTTGGGAAAATGTGAATGTCATTGGTCGATAGCCCCCCTCAGCAAAGATTTGCCATGGTTGCGGTTCCCATTGTGCTGCTTGCGTTGACAGGTGGTGCCATATGGGTCGCCTCGGGTGGGGTGACCACCTTTCAGCCCGCGGAAATCCGGTTGGGCACGCTTGGCTCGACCCTTCTGGTGCTGCTGTTTTTCGCGGTGGTGACCGAACGGGTGGTCGAGGTTGTGTTGAACGTGATGTATGGCGCTGAGCGGCTTCGGCTGATGGAACCACTGGCCGAAGAACTGTCGCATAACGCGGCGATGGCCGACATGATGCGGCGCGATCTGGAAATGCTTAGCCGGCCGCAGGAAAGGGTGGCGCTGTTTACCGAGGAACTGGCCGGAGAGGCGGCAATGGCGCGCAGCGCGACGGCGGCGGTGGTCGCCCAGGTCAGCCGCGCGCTGTCGAAGCTGCGCCAGAAAAAACTGCGCCGGGCGGTGGCGATCGGGTTTCTGATCGGGATCGCGATCAGCGCGGCAGGGTTTCAGATACTGGCGGGTGTGGTGGCGACGATCCCCAACCTGACCAGCCTGTCCGAAGGGCAGACGGTTTACATGGCGGCCCTTGATATCCTGCTAACGGCTGCGGCGATTGCGGGCGGGGCTGAAATCGTGCACCGGTTGTTGACGAGCGTGTTGCTGTTGCGGGAAAAAACACCCGACGAACTGGTCCACGAAAGCTGTCAGATCGGATCGTAAATAACGGTTTCTCTTCGGGTGGGCGCGTTGATTTGATCAGGGTCAAGGCGGCCGAACAATGCGACCTTTAACATGCAGGTATAACCCTTGGATGGAGAACATATATGTCCCACACGCCGCATGAGTTGACCGAAGAATTCCCCGACAAAGTGGATGTGATCCACGCATTGAAGTCCACAGATGCGCATTTTGCCAAGCTTGTGGATGCCTATCACGAGGTCAATCGTGCCGTACATCGTGCAGAAACCAACATCGAGCCCACAGATGACCTGCACGAGGCCGCGTTGCGTCGGCAACGCTTGACCCTGAAAGACGAAATTGCTGCATTGCTTAGCAGCGAAACGGCTGGCTGACCGGGGGCTTAAGTTTCGACCGCGTCGTCGTTTTCTGGCGCGGTCGGGCCTTCGACTTCGGCTTGAAAGCGTTCAAAGAACTGATCGGCCATCTTGCGGGCGAACCCGTCGATCAGGCGCGATCCCAGTTGCGCCAGCTTGCCGCCAACCTTGGCGTCGACAGTATAGCTTAGCTCGGTTCCGCCCTCGACATCGATCAGGCTGACGTCAGCCGCACCTTTGGCAAATCCGGCCACGCCGCCCTTGCCTTCGCCGGCAATCTTATAGCTGGTTTCGGGCACGATATCGGACAGGGTGACGGCGCCTTTGAAGGTCGCCTTGACCGGGCCGACCCGTTGTTTGACCACGGCCTCGAACCCGTCGTCCGGCGATCCGGTCAGTTCTTCACAGCCCGGGATACAGGCCTTCAGTACCTCAGCGTCATTCAGTTTCGCCCAGACCGTGGCCCGGTCCGCGGCAATTGTACGGGTGCCTGTAAGTTCCATAAGCTGTCTCCCTGTTTCCAAGGAAACTAGAGCCGATCAGCGAAGCGGTAAAGCACTGCTTGCGCATCGGGTTGCCAGACATTGGTCGAACAGGGTTTTGTTTTTCGGCGGGGTCCGGCGGTGGGCTATTCCGCAATCTCATAGGGCAGAATTCCGCGTTGATTGTGATCGACGGTCAATTGCCGTTCCAGCGGCGGGACCGAGCGTTGATGACAGTTTTTGCGTTCGCAGATTCGGCACGAAATACCGATCGGTTCAAAGACCGCACTTTTGCTGAGGTCCAGATCATCGGCATAGACCATATCGGCGGCGTGTTGCACCTCGCAGCCCAGCCCGATGGCGAACCGGCGCACCGGCGCGCCCCAGGCACCGCCCGGTTTCGACACGTTGCGCGACAGGCAGAAATAACGCACGCCATCGGGGGTTTCGGCCAGTTGCCGCAGGAACCGCCCCGGCGTTTCGAACGCGCGGTGCACATTCCACAGCGGGCAGGCCCCGCCAAAGCGGGCGAATTGCAGACGGGTGGCCGAATGGCGTTTGGTGATCGTGCCCGCCTGATCGACCCGGACAAAGAAGAACGGGATGCCCTTGGCGCCGGGGCGTTGCAGGGTCGACAGCCGATGCGCCACCTGTTCGATCGAGGCGCCGAATTGCCCGGCCAGCTGTTCCAGATCGTGACGACAGCTTTGCGCCGCCGCCAGAAACGGGCGATAGGGCAGCAGCGCCGCCCCGGCAAAGTAATTGGCCAGCCCGATCCGGGCGATGGCGCGGGCGGCGTCGCTTTGGAACCGGGCCAGATCCAGCGTCGCATCCAGCAGTTTGCCTTGGGTCACCAGCGCGACCTGATGCAGCAGTTGAAACCGTTGGGTCGACACCGCCGCGCGGGTCGACAGGGTCAGCGTCGCCGTGGTTGGATCAAAACCGCGCAGCTGGTCGTCGTCCCGATAGGATACCGTGATACCGGCCGCCTTTAACGCGGCCTCGGCCACGGCCACAGGGTCGGCGCGCGTGCCGTCGGGGCAGGCAAACCGTTCGGCGGCGTGGTCCACCGCATCGATGTAATTGTCGCAATAGTGAAAGAAATCGCGCACCTCTTCCCAGGGCGAGGCCTGGGTGCGGGCGTCTTCGCGGCCCAATGCCTCGTCCAGTGAGGCCAGCCGTTCGTGGGTCTGGCGGTAAGCCCGGTGCAGGTCCAGAAACGCGCGCGCCAGTGCCGGTGCGTTCGAGGCGGTCAGCCGCAAATCGGCCAGCGGCGGCGCGCCATCGGCAAAGACCGGATCGGCCAGCGCCTCGCGCATATCGGCGACCATCCGTTCGGCATCGCCGGTGGACAGTTCGGTGACGTCAAAGCCGAACTCCTGCGCCATGGCCAGCACCACCCCGGTCGAAATCGGCCGGTTGTTGTTTTCCATCTGGTTGAGATAGGGCAGGGACACGCCAAGCTTGGCGGCAAACGCCTTTTGGGTCAGCCCAAGGCGGCTGCGGGTTTCCCGCAGTTTGACCCCGGCATAGAGTTTCTGATTGGCCATTGCGCGCCTTTGCAGTTTTGCTGGGCGCAGAATAGCCTTTGCAAACCCCGGGCCGCAAGGGCCGATCAGGCGTGGGGCTGCGGCGCCGATTCCAGATCGCCGACAAGGCGATTGACATGGATCACATACAGGGTGGACAGCACCCCGCAGATGCCGGTGGTCAGCATGATCAGCAGCAATGGATAGGCCCCTGACCCCGGCACCAGCAGCGCCCCGGCCAATGCCGAAAGCGCGGCACCGCCGCCGATCATGATCGCCCCGCCCAGCCCGCTGGCCGTTCCGGCAAGGCGCGGGCGCACCGACAGCAGCCCGGCGTTGGCGTTGGGCAGGACCAGCCCGTTGCCCAGCCCCAGCATGCTCATCAACCCGAAAAACGCCAGCGGATGGGTGGCCCCGCCCAGAAGCAGCAACAGCGAACAACTGACCCCGGCGATCAAGGTAAAGGACCCGGTCAGCATCATCCGGTTGGTGCCGAACCGGATCGAATAACGGCCGGACAGAAAATTGCCGGTCATATAGCCGACGGCGGTCAGGCTGAAATAACTGCCCAGTTGCGCGGGTTGCAGGCCGAACACCTGAGACCCGATAAAGGGCGCGCCGCCCAGAAAGGCAAAGAACGCGCCCGAGGTGAACGTGGCTGTCAGCGCATAGCCCCAGAATCGGCGGGACCGGATCAGTTCTGGGTATTCGCCGAATTGCGCCAGCAGGCTCAGTTGGCTGGGGTCGGCGGTTTCGCCCAGATCGGCCCATGCCAGCGCCAGAATTGCGGCCCCGGCCACCAGCAGCATGGTGAAACTGGCCTGCCAGCCGAAGGCCTGATCCAGAACCCCGCCCAAGGCCGGGCCAATCATCGGCACCACGGTCATGCCCATGGTGACATAGCCCAGCATCGAGGCGGCCTCGTTCTGCGGGACCATGTCGCGGACGATCGCCCGGCTTAGTACCATGCCGGTCACCACGACCGCCTGCGCCATGCGGAACGCCAGAAATACCTCGACCGTGGGGGCCAGGATGCAACCGACGGTCAGCGCCAGAAAGGCCGCGAAGGACCACAGGATCACCGGGCGGCGGCCGTAGCGGTCCGACAGCGGCCCGATGAAGATTTGCAGGATCGCGTTGAACCCCAGATACAGCGCCACCGAAAGCTGCATAAGCCGATAATCGGTCTGGAAATAGGCGGTCATATTGGGCAGCGACGGCAGGAAGATGTTCATCGACAGCGCCGATAGCCCCGCCAACAGGACAAGCGTCAGAACATGGGGCGGAGTCGTGCGGTCCAAAAGGCGCACTTCGGGTTTTTGGGACATGATGCCGACTTAAGGGGCGTGCTGATGGTTTGTCCAGATCAGCGCGCCGGGTTTCGGGCCGTGCACAGTGACTGTGCGTGGATGTCTGAGCAAACACCGCAATGAAAATTTGCATATTTGCAATTATCTGAATTATGATTTACCTGTATTTGCAAATATTCGGAATTTTCCTTTCGAACAGGCGCAAGTTTGGCTAGTTTGCTCCAAATTCAAAAGGGGGGCCACAGCCGATGAAAGATATCCTGCACGAACTTGAATCGCGCCGCACCGAGGCCCGTCTGGGCGGCGGCCAGCGTCGGATCGACAGCCAGCATAAAAAAGGCAAGCTGACCGCGCGTGAACGGATCGACCTGCTGCTGGACGAGGGCAGCTTTGAAGAGTTCGATATGTTCGTGGCCCATCGCTGCACCGATTTCGGGATGGAACAGGATCGCCCCGCAGGCGATGGCGTGGTCACCGGCTGGGGCACGATCAACGGGCGCATGGTCTATGTCTTCAGTCAGGATTTCACCGTGTTCGGCGGGTCGCTGTCCGAAACCCACGCGCAGAAAATCTGCAAGATCATGGATATGGCGATGCAGAACGGCGCGCCGGTGATCGGGCTGAACGACAGTGGCGGCGCGCGCATTCAGGAAGGCGTCGCCTCGCTTGCCGGATATGCGGATGTGTTCCAGCGCAATATCATGGCTTCGGGCGTGGTGCCGCAGATTTCCGTGATCATGGGGCCCTGCGCCGGTGGCGCGGTTTACAGCCCGGCGATGACCGACTTTATCTTCATGGTCAAGGACAGCTCTTACATGTTCGTGACCGGGCCTGACGTGGTGAAAACCGTGACCAACGAACATGTCACGGCCGAAGAATTGGGCGGTGCTTCGACCCACACCAAGAAATCGTCGGTGGCCGACGGCGCCTTTGAAAACGATGTCGAGGCCCTGGCCGAGGTGCGGCGTCTGGTCGATTTCCTGCCGCTGAACAACCGCGAAAAACCGCCCGTGCGCCCGTTCTTTGATGCGCCCGACCGGCTGGAAAACAGCCTGGATACGCTGATCCCCGACAACCCGAACCAGCCCTACGATATGAAGGAGCTGATCCTGAAAACCGCCGACGAAGGCGATTTTTACGAGATTCAGGAAGATTTCGCCAAGAACATCATCACCGGGTTCATTCGATTGGAGGGCCAGACCGTGGGCGTGGTGGCAAACCAGCCGATGGTGCTGGCCGGCTGTCTGGACATCGACAGCAGCCGCAAGGCCGCGCGCTTCGTGCGGTTCTGCGATGCGTTTGAGATTCCGATCCTGACCTTCGTCGATGTGCCCGGTTTCCTGCCCGGCACGTCACAGGAATACGGCGGCGTGATCAAACACGGCGCGAAACTGTTGTTCGCCTATGGCGAGGCGACGGTGCCCAAGGTGACGGTGATCACCCGCAAGGCCTATGGCGGCGCCTATGACGTGATGGCGTCGAAGCACCTGCGCGGCGATTTCAACTATGCCTGGCCCACGGCGCAGATCGCGGTGATGGGCGCCAAGGGCGCGACCGAAATCCTGTACCGGTCGGAACTGGATGATCCCGAAAAGATCGCGCAGCGCACGGCCGATTACGAAGACCGTTTCGCCAACCCCTTCGTGGCCGCCGAAAAAGGGTTCATCGACGAGGTGATCCAACCGCGCAGCACCCGCCGCCGCGTGGCCCGGGCCTTTGCCTCGCTGCGCAACAAGAAGCTAAGCAACCCGTGGAAGAAGCACGATAATATTCCGCTGTGAGGGATGTTTGATGGGCGATGAATATCAAGCGGATAAACGGCGGCGTGGTCTGTTTAAGTGGCTTATCATCGCCCCTCTGGTCGTGTCTGCGGCGGTCGTGGGGATTGTCATGCAAATCCCCCAGGCCGCAACCGCAATTTCGCGTGGGCATATGATCGTCTTTGGCCTTTCTGTCTGTATCGGGGTGGTGTTGGCGACAGTCGGTTTTTTGCAGATGACATTTTCGTTGTTCGGTTCGAATGCGGAAAGGTCAAACCGGATGATGTCGCTGTTGATGCTGGGGGCAGGGGGCTGCCTTGTGATGGCGCTGGTCTTGTCGACGTTCATACTGGGTGACTGGATTGCGGCCTGGCCGGCACCGGCCGGGTGGGCACTGTAGATGCGGCGGCCTTGCCAGACGGATGGGGCGGGGCGCCAATGCTTGGACTAGAGGAATGGAAACTGTGAACTGGCATATGCTGTACCAAGAGGGCACGCTGACCCTGGCGCGCCGTCTGCCTGCACGGTTTGACGTTTCGGTGGAAACCACTTTACCCTCCGCCCGCAAGGGGCGCTTGGCGCATCAGATCAGGCAGGACCTTTGGCGGATGCTGCGGCATCTGCGCGGGTTCTCGCCCGTGGTGCGGGTCGTGGAGGACGGCCCGCACCTGCGGCTTGCCGCCGGAGGCACGGTGGCCACCCGCAGCTTTCCCAAGGCGAAGATCGAGGCGCAGATCGCGGATTTGTTGGCCTGTCCGAAACATCGCACCCGCTGGCTGAACAACGCGCGGCTGAAGGTGCCCCATGCCTGATTTCCACCTGTTCGCAAACGGCCCGCGTCCCGTCGCCCCCTTCAGCCATGCAGTCGAGGCGGACGGCTGGGTCATTCTGACCGGCCAGATGCCCACCGATCCGGCGGCGCCCGATGCGCCCCTGCCGGATGGCATCGCGGCGCAGACCGCGCGGGTGATGGATAATCTGGCGCTGATTCTGGCCGAACTGGGGCTGGACCTGTCGCATGTGGTGCAGTGCCGGTGCTATCTGACCGCATTCGACCGCGACTATGCCGCGTTCAACGACACCTATCAAAGCTATTTCCCGGCGGACCGCCGCCCGGCCCGCACCACCGTTGGCGTGACCGCGCTGGCCGTCGGGGCATTGGTCGAGGTCGACTGCATCGCCCGCCGTCCGGAGGCCGCATAGATGCCTGCGCCCGGCCTGATATGGCGCTATGGCGCGCTGGCATTGATGCTGAATGCCGCCCAAGCGCTGGCCGCAGGGGCGCAGGAAAGGGGGATCGATGTGCCGTCAGGCCAGCCGATCACCCTGATCGACACGATCTGGGGCGAACCGGGGGCTGCGGGGCTGACGGTGCGGTTCCGGTTTCTGGCGCCGCTGATCGACCAGAGCCTGGGCAGGATGACCTTTATCGAGGCAGAGGCCGACATGGCCTATCTGTGCGAAACCTATGCGCTGCCCCGGATTGCCGAACAGGGGCCGCCGGTCGCGCAGATTGTCATCTCTTTGTCGGACATCCCTGTTGAGTTTGGCGCACTGGCCCCGGAGGCCACTCAGTTCTTCGAAGCGTACCGGCCCGAGGGGGCCGACTGTATATGGGAGGGATTCTGACGATGGCGTATGATCTTGGCTGTGGAACTTCATGTCAGCGAAAAGTTGCGGCTTTGCAGCCACATGCGCGTTTTCGGGGCGTGAAAACATGTGCATTTCATTTTCGATCGGCTATCATCCGCCTTGGTTGCTCCCCAGTGACCACATTAAACGGAACGGGCGGGGTAGTGCGGTTGTGCCGCATTCCGGCCAATAACAGAACTAGGAGTGTAGCATGTCTAGCAGCATTAAAACCCTTCTCGCACTTTCGCTGGTGGCCTTTGTCGCTGCTTGCGCCAGCCAGCAAGAAGAAGAAGTCGTCATCGTCGATCCTGTCGTCGAAGAAGCGCCTCTTACCAAGTACTAATACGATTTTGGGGCGGGTTTTTCCCGCCCCAACATTCGCCCCTTCGACCGGGGAGGGCGCGAAATGCTAAAATACAAGGGCTTTCCAAGCCGTCTTCCCGGTAGTGATTTCCAATTTACCATTCGCCGTGACAACAAGAAGGGGGCAACCCCGCTGGTTGCACGCGAACGTTTCGCCGACCGTCGCCCCGCCGATCGCCGGGCCGATGCGGGGTTTCTGGCGGCACTGTGGGACTACTTTGGCGACGCCCCGTTTGAACGCGGCAATCTGGATGCCGGGCGGCTGTCGTGGTTGTTTGGCCGCGAAGTGGTGGCAGCCGAAGACCCCTTTGATTCGCAGAGTTACGAGGCGTTGTTGAAAATCGACGTAGGTTGCGCGCGGCGCAATTTCCCCGAGGTTTTTGACGATGAAGGGTCGGCATGATTCTGTATCGGGGCACACGTTATAGGCGAGAATCGGCTCATATTTGGGCAGGCCAGATATCGGACTTTTCAGGTGCGTCTTTTTGCGGCAGGCTGAATTCAAGGCCAGAGTTCGGCATGCGTCGCAGGGTTCTAGCCTTTTATTACCGTTACCCTTCCCCTTCCCTCTGGTCTGGCCCCTTTTGGGTCAGGCCAGATTTTATCGTGCCCGCCAAAGATCGGCAGGGCGCCGCCGATCTGTATGATCTGGCAATATATTGCTTTGAAATTTGTCCGATAACACCCCATATGGACGGCATAAAACCAATATATGAAGGCGGAGTAGGATGCAGATTATCAAACTATGCGCAGTTGTCGCATTGGTCGCAGGCGTGGCCGGATGCCAGTACAACGATACAGAACGTGCCATCGGCGGTGCGGCGGCAGGTGCCGTTGCGGCCAGCGTTCTGGACACCAACGTTATTGCAGGGGCGGCCATCGGTGGCGCGGCCGGCGCGTTGTGTGACGACGCGGGCGTATGTAACTGATCAACGACCCGGTCGTTGTAACAACATCGGAACCGCCACCGGCCTGCGCCGTGGCGGTTCTTTGCGGTACAGGGTTTCTGCCAACCATTCGAAATCCTGTCTGAACCGCCACGAGGCCGGGGTGCGCATCGCACCCGCCCGCATGTTTTCTTTCCATTCTCATGGTCCTGCGATTGCCCCGACCCGCCGTGCGCGGATGGGCGACGACCGGCAGACTGTGCCAGCTCACCGCGCCCATGGGCGCGACCGACCCGCAGAACGGGTCATTACCCAATTGAAATACAACGAAAAAAGGACTGTGAAATGTTCAGCAAGATTCTGATCGCAAACCGGGGCGAAATCGCCTGCCGCGTGATCAAAACCGCCCGCAAGATGGGCATCGGAACGGTCGCGATCTATTCGGATGCTGACAAACATGCCCTGCATGTGGAAATGGCGGATGAGGCGGTGCACATCGGCCCGCCGCCCGCGAACCAGTCCTATATCGTCATCGACAAGGTGATGCAGGCGATCCGCGCAACCGGTGCACAGGCTGTACACCCGGGGTATGGCTTTCTGTCGGAAAACAAGCTGTTCGCCGAGGCGCTGGCCGCCGAAGGCGTCGCCTTTATCGGACCGCCCGCCAGCGCGATCGAGGCGATGGGCGACAAGATCACCAGCAAGAAACTGGCGCAAGAGGCGGGCGTGTCGACCGTGCCCGGATATATGGGTCTGATCGAAGACGCGGATGAGGCGGTCAAAATCTCGAACGAGGTCGGCTATCCGGTGATGATCAAGGCCAGCGCCGGGGGCGGCGGCAAGGGGATGCGCATCGCGTGGAACGACGCCGAAGCGCGCGAAGGGTTCCAGTCGTCCAAGAACGAGGCGGCCAATTCCTTCGGCGACGACCGTATCTTCATCGAAAAATTCGTCACCCAGCCCCGCCATATCGAAATTCAGGTGCTGTGCGATTCGCATGGCAACGGCATCTATCTGGGTGAACGCGAATGTTCGATCCAGCGCCGGAACCAGAAGGTCATCGAAGAGGCGCCCAGCCCGTTTCTGGACGAAGCCACGCGCAAGGCGATGGGCGAACAGGCGGTCGCGCTGGCCAAGGCGGTGGATTACACCAGCGCGGGCACCGTGGAATTCATCGTCGATGGCGACCGGAACTTCTATTTCCTGGAGATGAACACACGGTTGCAGGTGGAACATCCGGTGACCGAGCTGATCACCGGCGTCGATCTGGTCGAACAGATGATCCGTGTGGCCAATGGTGAGGCGCTGAGCATCACCCAGGACGACGTGAAACTGAACGGCTGGGCGATGGAAAGCCGCCTGTATGCCGAAGATCCCTATCGCGGGTTCCTGCCGTCGATCGGGCGGCTGACCAAATACCGCCCGCCCGCCGAGGCCGTGGCCGACAGCCGCGTGGTGCGCAACGATACCGGCGTCTATGAGGGCGGCGAGATTTCGATGTATTACGACCCGATGATCGCCAAGCTGTGCACATGGGCCCCGACCCGCAAGGCGGCCATCGAAGAGATGCGGATCGCGCTGGACAGTTTCGAGGTCGAGGGCATCGGCCACAACCTGCCGTTCCTCAGTGCGGTGATGGATCACCCCAAATTCGTGTCGGGCAATATCACCACCGCCTTTATCGCCGAAGAATACCCCGACGGTTTCGAAGGGGTGACGCTGGATGCCGACGCGCTGAAACGGGTCGCCGCCTCGGCTGCTGCGATGAACCGCGTGGCCGAAATCCGCCGCACCCGCGTGTCGGGTCGGATGGACAACCACGAACGCCATGTGGGCGACGATTGGGTCGTGCGTCTGCAGGGGGTGGAATACCCGGTGACGGTCGAGGCGGATCACGACGGATCGACCGTCTTTTTCGAGGATGGCACCAGCTACCGTGTCGCCTCGGGCTGGACGCCGGGCGACAGTCTGGCAAGCTTGACGGTCGATGGGACCCCGATGGTTCTGAAGGTCGGCAAGATCAGCGGGGGCTTCCGTATCCGGACCCGTGGCGCCGATCTGAAGGTGAACGTCTATACACCGCGACAGGCGGAACTGGCGGCTCTGATGCCGGAAAAACTGCCGCCCGATACCTCGAAACTGTTGCTGTGCCCGATGCCGGGTCTGATCGTCAACGTCAGTGTCAGCGTGGGTGACGAGGTGCAGGACGGTCAGACGCTGTGCACCATCGAGGCCATGAAAATGGAAAACATCCTGCGCGCCGAACGCAAAGGGGTGGTGGCCAAGATCAATGCAAATGCAGGCGACAGCCTGGCCGTCGACGAAGTGATCATGGAGTTCGAATGATCCTTTCGGGCGCGATAGACCCCCGAATCTGGCAGGCGGTGATTGCCGGGGCCTTCGTGGCCCTGGGATGGATCATGAACGGCTGGCAGAACCGGCGGGAACGTCGCGCCCGGCGGGACGAACGGGTGCGCGATGTGCACCGGGCGCTTTATGCTGAAATCAGCGCCTATCTGAACAATCTGGGCAGCGAACAGGCGCTGGATATCTTCTGTGCGGATATGGTTGCCCGGATGCAGGACGACCCCGATTTCGCACCGCTGATCCCGACGGAATCCGACGATCTGATCTTCACCGCGATTGTCGAGGAAATACACGTCCTGCCGCGCACCAGCATCGATGCGGTGGTTCTGTATTACCGGCAGTTGGGGGCGATTTCGGCCCTGATCAGCGACATGCGCGCGCCGTCTTTCCGCGCTCTGGCGGCGGGCCAGCGCATTCAGATGTACAGTGATTATATCGAGATGAAGAAACAGGCGCTGCGCTATGGCGTCTATTCACTGCGCCTGATTGCGGTTTATGCGAAAGAAGGGGCCGAAGCGGCCAAGCGCGACGAAGAGGCGATCCGCCAAGAGGCGGCGCCAGCGTCGGTCAATACCCCGGACGCGGACCCGTCCGGCCGGTTGTCGGGATAGGGGTATAGGTTTCCTTGGACATGATAACCTCCATAACCTGTGTACCAAAGCATCGCCTTGATGCCTTTAATATAGGTGACTTTAGCGCCCGTCGCAAGGCGGCTGCCTATTCGGTGGGGGCGCGCCGGTCGCGGATTTCCTGTTGTCGCAGGGGCATTTTGTCGATCGAGCGTGACAGTTCGCGCACGTCCCACGGCAGGGGTTTGCGCAGTCTCACGCCGCCATCCTTGCCGATCAGCGCCAACATGAACCCGCGCGGGCGCAATTTGGTGCGCAGCGCCGATTTCGCGGCCGGATCGGTGTCGGTGATCAGAACGACGTCGCGGGTGACCAATTCGTCCGGCAGGGCGGCCAGCAGTTCCATCTGTTGCCGGAACCGCGGATCGGCCGCGCTGTCGGCAAAGATCACGATGGGGCGCGCCACCCATTGGAAATCGTCGATATCCACATCGGCCGCATCAAAGATGACCGTGCCGTCGGCCTGCCATTGTGCCAGCGGCGTATCCGTTGCCGCATCGGTGGCATGGGCCGCCATTGGCGCCAACACCGCGCCGATCAGAACCAGAGTTTTAAACATAAATCCTCCTACCAAGCCAGATATAGGCGTGTGCAAGAGGAAAGCGAAGGCCAATCACCGCCAAGGCGGGTGTGAAGGCCAGAAAAGAAGGATGACCCGATGACCGAAAACACCAAAACCTGGCGCGATCTGGCCAGTGCTGAACTGCGGGGCCGTCCGCTTGAGGATCTGACGTGGGACACGCTGGAAGGCATTCAGGTCAAACCGCTGTATACCGCCGAGGATGTCGCCGATCTGCCGCAGATGGGGGAAATTCCGGGCGTCGGGCCGTTCACACGCGGGGTCAAGGCCACGATGTATGCGGGCCGCCCCTGGACCATTCGCCAATACGCCGGGTTTTCCACCGCCGAGGAATCCAACGCCTTTTACCGCAAGAACCTTGCCGCCGGGCAGCAGGGGGTCAGCGTCGCCTTCGATCTGGCGACCCACCGCGGCTATGACAGCGATCACCCCCGCGTCGAAGGCGATGTGGGCAAGGCGGGCGTGGCCATCGATTCTGTCGAGGATATGAAAATCCTGTTCGACGGCATTCCGTTGGACAAAGTGTCGGTCAGCATGACGATGAACGGCGCGGTGATCCCGATTCTGGCGAATTTCATCGTCGCGGGGCAGGAACAGGGGCACGACAAGGCGCTGCTGGCGGGCACGATTCAGAATGACATTCTGAAGGAATTCATGGTCCGCAACACCTATATCTATCCGCCCGAACCGTCGATGCGGATCATTTCCGACATCATTGAATATACGTCCAACGAAATGCCCAAGTTCAACAGCATCTCGATCTCGGGCTATCACATGCAAGAGGCGGGCGCGAACCTTGTGCAAGAGCTGGCCTATACCCTGGCCGACGGGCGCGAATACGTGCGCGCGGCGATTGCTGCGGGCATGGACGTGGATAAATTCGCAGGCCGTCTGAGCTTCTTCTTTGCCATCGGCATGAACTTCTTCATGGAGGCCGCCAAGCTGCGCGCCGCGCGCCAGTTGTGGCACCGCATCATGACCGAATTCGGCGCGCAGTCGGAACGTTCGAAAATGCTGCGCACCCATTGCCAGACAAGCGGCGTGTCGTTGCAGGAACAGGACCCCTATAACAACGTGGTCCGCACGGCATACGAGGCGATGGCCGCCGCATTGGGCGGTACTCAATCACTGCACACCAACGCATTGGACGAGGCGATTGCCCTGCCCACCGAATTTTCCGCCCGCATCGCCCGTAACACCCAGCTGATCCTGCAGGAAGAAACCGGCATCACCAATGTCGTCGACCCGCTGGCAGGCAGCTATTACGTCGAAAGCCTGACCAGCGAACTGGCCGAAAAGGCCTGGGCCCTGATCGAAGAGGTCGAAGAAATGGGTGGCATGACCAAGGCCGTGGCCTCAGGCATGCCGAAGCTGCGGATCGAAGAATCCGCCGCGCGCCGTCAGGCGATGATCGACCGGGGCGAAGAGGTGATCGTCGGCGTCAACAAATACCGGTTGGACAAGCAGGACCCGATCGACATTCTGGATGTGGACAACATGGCCGTGCGCGAAGCGCAGGTCGCCCGTCTGGCCCAGATCCGCGCCACCCGCGACGAAGACGCCTGCACCGCCGCGCTGAACGAACTGACCCGCCGCGCGCAAGCGGGCGGCAACCTGTTGGACGCCGCGGTCGAGGCTGCCCGCGCCCGCGCAACTGTAGGAGAGATTTCCATGGCGATGGAAAAGGAATTCGGCCGCCACCGCGCCGAGGTCAAGACCCTGGCCGGGGTCTATGGCGCCGCCTATGAAGGCGACGAAGGCTTTGCCGCCATTCAGAAATCGGTCGAGGATTTCGCCGAGCAAGAGGGCCGCCGCCCGCGCATGCTGGTCGTCAAGATGGGGCAGGACGGGCACGATCGCGGGGCCAAGGTGATCGCCACTGCCTTTGCCGATATCGGTTTCGATGTCGATGTGGGCCCGCTGTTCCAGACCCCGGATGAAGCCGCGCAGGATGCCATCGACAACGATGTGCATGTGATCGGGATCAGCTCTCAGGCGGCGGGGCACAAGACGCTGGCGCCCAAGCTGGTGCAGGCGCTGAACGCGGCTGGCGCGGGCGAGATCATCGTCATCTGCGGCGGCGTGATCCCGCAGCAGGATTACCAGTTCCTCTATGACAACGGCGTCAAGGCGATCTTCGGTCCGGGCACCAATATCCCCGAGGCCGCGCAGGACATCCTGAAACTGATCCGCGCGGCCCGGGCCTGATCACGGCCCGCTCAGGCGCCCTGGTCCGCCGTGGCCATGGCCGCCGCGGCATCACGCCGCGCGGCCAGCCACAACACCCCGAACCCGGTCAGCGCCGATATGGCGCTGCCCGACAGCACGCCCAGCCGCACATCGTTCATCAGCGCCGGATCGCCAAAGCTGAGCGATCCGATGAACAGTGACATGGTGAACCCGATCCCGGCCAGACAGGCCAGCCCGTAAATATGCACCCAGCGCACCCCGTGCGGCAGTTTCGCCAGCCCCAGCCGCACCATCAGCCATGTCGCGCCAAACACGCCCAGTTGTTTGCCAAGGACAAGCCCCAGCGCGATTCCGACGGGCAGGGGCGCCAGAAGATCGGAAAAGGCCATGCCCTTCAGCACCACGCCAGCATTGGCAAAGGCGAAAACCGGCACGATCAGATACAGCACATAGGGTGACAACGCGTTTTCCAGCGCGTGCAGCGGGGATTTGCCCCATTTGTCGGTCAGCGGAATGCAGAAGGCGGTGATCACCCCGGCCAGCGTGGCATGCACGCCTGATTTCAGCACAAAGAACCACATCACCGTGCCCAGCAGGATCGCGGGCGCCACCCGGTGCGCGCCTTTCAGGTTCAGCCAGATCAGCCCGGCCAGCGGGACCAGCGCCAGATACAGATAGTCGATTTTCAACTCGGCGGTATAGAACAGCGCGATGATCACGATGGCGCCCAGATCGTCCAGAATGGCCAGCGTCAGCAGGAAAACCTTCAGTGCCGATGGCACCCGGTCGCCCAACAGGGCCAGAACCCCCAGCGCAAAGGCGATATCGGTGGCCGCCGGAATGGCCCAGCCGCCAACGGTCGCGCTATTGCCCCAGTTGAAGACCAGATAGACCAGCGCGGGCAGGATCATACCGCCCACCGCTGCCATGCCGGGCAGAACCACATCGGCGGGGTTCTTCAGCTTGCCCTCCAGCAACTCGCGTTTCAGTTCCAGCCCGATCAGGAAAAAGAACACCGCCATCAGCCCGTCGTTGATCCACAGGATCAGCGGTTTCTGCAGGCCGTCGCCGTTCAAAGTGACTGCCAGATAGGACGATAGAGCGCCCTCGTAAAACGGTTGCAGGCCGGAATTGGCCACCATCAGCGCGGCCACAGCCGATAACATCAAAAGGATACCGCCCGAGGCATCATGGTTGAAAAATCTGTCGAAGGCGCGCAAAAACATGTACAATCCCGAGTGTTAAAGTCATCAATTACCGCATGTGGGGTAAACTCTGCAAATTTCAATCGTATAGCGGTCGTATTGGGTCATTACTGCAGCAATTGTTGTTAAAAGGCACGTCTATGCTGGAACTGGATCATCTGGCGGTTTCCGCCACGACGTTGGATGGCGGCGTTGCCGCGATCGAGGCGTTGTTGGGTGTGCCCTTGGCGGCAGGCGGCGAACATCCGGCGATGGGGACCCACAACCGTCTGCTGGGGTTGGGGCCAGAGCTGTATCTGGAGGTCATTGCCATTGACCCCGCCGCCCCCGCGCCGGACCGGCCACGGTGGTTCGATCTGGACAATTTCACCGGACCGCCCCGCCTGACCAACTGGATTGTGCGGGCAGGGGACATGGCGGCGGGGCTGACGGCAATGCCGGATGGCTCGGGGGTGCCGATGGCCCTGTCACGCGGCGATCTGCGCTGGCAAATGGCCGTGCCCGAGGATGGCAAGCTGCCCTTCGACGGGGTGTCGCCCGCGCTGATCGCGTGGCAGGGCGCGGCCCATCCGGCGGCGATGCTGCCCGATGTGGGGTGCCGGTTGCTGCGGCTGGAGCTGTTCCATCCGCAGGCCGCAGACCTGCAAGCCGTGCTGTCGCCGGTGTTCAGCGACCCCAAGGTCAGCTTCCACACCGCCCCCGACATCGCCTTGCGCGCGCTTATCGACACGCCGGGCGGCCGGGTCACCCTGTCATGAAAATCCGCCCCGCCACCGAAGCAGATTGCCCGGCGATCGCCGCGATCTGGAATCCCACCATCCGCGATACGCTGATCACCTTTACCGATGTCGAACAAACCCCGGCGCATCTGGCCGCGATGCTGGTGGCCAAGAAAGCGGCGGGGGTGCCGTTTCTGGTGGCCGAAGATGCCGATGGGGCGATTCTGGGCTTTGCCACCTATGGCGCGTTTCGCAAGGGGCCGGGCTATGCCGCGACGATGGAACACAGCATCATGCTGGCCCCTGCGGCACAGGGGCGCGGCACGGGGCGGGCGCTGATGCAGACGCTGGAACAGGCGGCTCAGGCGGCGGGGGTGCACAGCCTGATTGCCGGGATCAGCGGTGTAAACACAGGCGCAATCGCATTCCACAGGGCGCTGGGGTTCGCCATGGTCGGCCACCTGCCCGAAGTGGGGTTCAAGGCGGGGCAATGGCTGGACCTCGTGCTGATGCAGAAAATTCTTTAAACCGGACTGACACCGCCGCCATCAACCGATACTCTGCCCTCATGTCGATCTGGACCCGTATATCCGACGCCGTTTCCGCCCTTGCCCAAGGCCAAAGCCTGAGCGAGGTTTTTGAACGTCTGCGCACGCCCCCCGAACGGTCGGTGGCCTTTGCCATCGCGGTGATCGCGCTGGGCGCCAAGATGGCCAAGGCGGACGGGCATGTCACCCGCGATGAGGTGACCGCCTTCCGCGAGGTCTTTGCGATCCCCAAAGACGAAGAGGCGAATGCCGCGCGGCTGTTCAACATGGCCCGGCAGGATGTGGCGGGTTTTGAGGAATACGCCAAACGCATCAGCCGGATGTTCAACGACCACGACAGCCCGCCGATGTGTTACCTGATGGAGGGGCTGTTTCATATCGCGATGGCCGATGGCGAATACCACCCGAACGAAGATCAGTTCCTGGCCCGCGTTTCTGAAATCTTCGGCATGCCCGAGCGGGAGTTCAAAGCCCTGCGCAGCCGGTTTGTCCCCGATGCCGAACGCGATCCCTTTGATATTCTGGGGGTGCCGCATGACGCCCCGCTGGAGGATATCCGCAGCGTGTGGCGGGCCGAAGTGCGCGAAACCCATCCCGACCGGCTGGCCGCCCGCGGCGTCCCCGAAGAGGCGATCAGACTGGCTGAAAAACGGCTGATCGCGATCAACCTTGCCTGGGAAGAGATCCAGACCAAGAGGGCGGCGTGAGAATAGCCACCTACAACGTCGAATGGTTCAACAACCTGTTCGACAATGACGGAAACCTGCTGGCTGATACTGGCTGGTCGGGGCGGCAGGACGTCAAACGTTTCGAACAGGTCGAAGCTTTGGGCAAGGTCTTTACCGCGCTGGATGCCGATGCGGTGCTGGTGATCGAGGCGCCCGATCACAACGGCAAACGCGCCACCGTGCCCGCGCTGGAAAATTTCGCAAAGGTGATGCAGTTGCGCGCGCGCCGCGCGATCATCGGGTTTGAAAACCACACCCAGCAGGAAATCGCGCTGCTGTATGATCCGGGCGCGCTGACCCCCCGGCACGACCCCTTGGGCGAACAGACCGGCAAACAGGGCTCACGGGATGCGCCGCGCTTTGACGGAGTGTTCCGCTGGGACGTCGACGTGGATGCCGACCCAGAACTGATCCGGTTTTCCAAACCACCGCTGGAGCTGGAGGTGCAGACCGCAGCCGGCAACCGGGTGCGGTTGATCGGGGTCCACGCCAAATCCAAGGCGCCGCATGGCGCCAAGACCCCGGATCAGATGATGCGTCTGGCCATTGACAACCGCCGCAAGCAACTGGCGCAATGCATCTGGCTGCGCCAGCGCGCGGCGGCGCATCTGGCGGCGGGCGATCCGCTGATCGTGCTGGGGGATTTCAACGATGGTCCCGGTCTGGATGAATATGAAAAACTGTTCGGCCGGTCGGGGGTCGAGGTGGTGCTGGGTACCAATCAGGACGACCCGGCGCTGCGGCTGTTTGACCCGCATGTGGAACAGGCGCTGCGCGGCCGGTTAAGCGCGCCGCCGGTGACGGCCCGGTTCTATATCCATTCGGAAGACCGGTTTTTGTCGGCGCTGCTGGATTACATCATGATTTCGCCCGATCTGCGCGACCGGTCGCCCAACTGGCGCATCTGGCATCCGTTCGACGACCCGGCCTGTTTCCGAAATCCCGAATTATGTCAGGCCCTGCTGACGGCGTCCGATCATTTCCCGGTGTCGCTGGATATTGATCTGTGACCTTCAATATCGCCCGCCGCCGCCTTATATCGGGGGGTATGAACCGGATTGCCTGCCTTTTGATGTCAGGTCTGCTGACCGTGACCCCCGCCGTGGCCCAGGAACCCACCGAGCCGATGCCCGATGACATGCGCGAAGGCATGAGCCTGTTGGAAGAGGGCACAAAGCTGTTCCTGCGCGGGTTGGCCAATGAAATGGAACCGGCGCTGAAGGAACTGGCCGAGAATATGGAACCGGCCCTGCGCGAGCTGTTGGGCCTGATCGACGATTTCGACGCCTATCACCTGCCCGAGGTGCTGCCCAACGGTGATATCATCATCCGCCGCAAAACGCCGCCCGCCCCATCCCCCGAAGACGAGATCGAGATTTAGCGTTTGGCCGCGATCCGTGCGGTTTTGACCACGGTTTCCACGCCCAGTGTCTTGGCAAGCGAGGCCAGACGCGCCTCGGCCACTTCGCCGAACAGATCAAGCGCGCCGGGGTCCAGAACCAGTTCAAGCCGTTTGCGTTTGGGATAGAACCGCAGTTCGGCCAGTTGGTCCGGCGCCTGGGTCGAAAACATCGCGCCAAAGCGCATCGCCTTGCCCAGCACCTCGGCATCTTTGATCTGTGCCTCGGTCAGCAGACCGAACAGCGGCTCAAACCGGCTGCTGGCGCGGTTGTTTTTATAACGGTGCAACAGCGCAAGTCCCAGAAACACCCGGCCCTGATGATCCAGCCCGCCCAGATTGGCGCGGGTGGCATTGTCGAAACAGACCTCGTGCCGGTAATCGGGATGCGCGCGCCAGGCGGTGTCATGCAGCAGGCAGGCCGCTTTGATCAGGCGCAGACGTTCGGGGCTGGCGGCGTTGAACAGCGGGCGCACAAAGGTGTACAGCCGCCGTCCGAAGCCGGGCAGGCGGGCCGAACTGGATTCGGCAAAGCGGCAGGCCTCGATCAGCGGATCGCGGCTGCGCAGCTGGTCGGGCATCTGTTCGTACAGCAGCCCTTCGCGGATGCCATAGCTGGACACGAAAATCTCTTTCGGTTTCAGCTTGGCCAACAGGGATTTCAGAACCTCCGACGCGATCGGCACCAGTGCCATGCGTTCGGTCGATGTGCCGGTACGGGCACGCAATTCGTTCAGATCATTGTCAGAAATCCATTTCAGCGTCGCCAGAATGGATTTTCGGGTCATCTGGTATTCATGCAGCACGGTCAGCGGATAGCCGCGCCGTTCCATATCCAGCCGGGCAATCGCGCGCCATGATCCCCCCACCAGAAACAACCGTTTGTGGCCGGTGCCCATCTGGCGGGCCAGATCGTCGACGATGCCCGCGATATGTTTGCGCAGCCCTTTTTTGCCGCCCTTCACATCACGCAGTTTCAGCGGCCCAAGGGGCGAGGTCACGCGCTGGCCGACCTCGCCTTGTTTCAGTTCGGCCAGCTCCATCGACGACCCGCCGATATCGCACATCAGCCCTTCGGCGTCGGGCCAGCCCAGCAACACGCCCTGCGCCGACAGCCGGGCCTCTTCGGCGCCATCGATGACCCACAGTTTCAGCCCGGTTTCGGCTTCGACCTGGGCGCAGAATTCGGGGCCGTCCTTGGCCTCGCGTATGGCGGCGGTGGCAACGGAATGCAGCGGCGTGGCCCCCATGCCTTCGGCCAGATGGGTGAACCGGCGCAGGGCGGAGAGGGCGCGTTTGCGCCCTTCGGGGTTCAGCCGTCCGGTTTCGGACAGACCCGCGCCCAGGGCACACATCAGTTTTTCGTTGAAGAAATAGGCCGGGCTGCGGGCGGCGCCGTCGAACACGACCATCCGGACCGAGTTCGATCCGACATCGACCACGCCAACCCGCGACAGCGCGCGGACGCTCGGGTCCTGAAAAAGCGGCTGGCCAAACGGCCCCCAATCGTCAGCGCGCTGATCGGTGGTGCCATCCATCGCTGTTCCCTTTCATTTCCTTGAAGAGTGCCAATTGCGCCTGCGCGCGTCAATCTTTCGAATGGGCCAGCTTGGGCACATCGGCCGCCCCCGCAGACCCGCGCCCCGACAGGGACGGGTTTTCCATGAAGAAGCGGTGACAGTTGAACGCGTTTTCTTCGACGGCATAGCGGGTGAAACTGCCGTCGGGGTTCATCACCCAGCTTTGCGCCTCATCGGCCAGATTGGCGGCCATGATCTGGCTGACGATCTGGGCTTTGACGGTGGGGTTCTTGACCTCGACCAATGTTTCGATCCGCCAGTTCAGGTTGCGGCCCATCCAGTCGGCCGAGGAAAAATAGACCCGCGCTTTTTTGGACGGCAGCCCCTGACCATTGCCAAAACAGACGATGCGCGAATGTTCCAGAAACCGGCCGACGATGGATTTGACCCGGATGTTTTCGCTGAGCCCCTTGATGCCGGGGCGCACGCCGCAAATGCCGCGGATCACCAGATTGATCCGCACACCGGCCTGGCTGGCCCGGTACAGCGCGTCGATCACATCGGGTTCGATCAGCGAGTTCATCTTGGCCCAGACTTCGGCCGGGCGGCCGTTCCTGGCGTGCTGGGCTTCGCGGTCCAGCCCTTCGATGATGGTGGATTTCATGTTGATCGGCGAGATGGACAGGTTTTCCAGCCCCTCGGGTTCGGCATAGCCGCCAACATAGTTGAACACTTTGGTCGCATCGCGCCCCAATGCCGCGTCACAGGTGAAAAAGCTTAGGTCGGTATAAATCTTGGCGGTGATCGGGTGATAGTTGCCGGTGCCGAAATGGGTATAGGTGACAAGCTTGTCCCCTTCGCGGCGGACGACCACGCTGATCTTGGCGTGGGTCTTGTAGTTGATAAAGCCATAGACCACATGCGCCCCCGCCCGTTCCAGACGGCGCGACTGGCGGATATTGGCGGCTTCGTCGAACCGGGCTTTCAGTTCGATCAGCGCGGTCACCGATTTGCCGTCTTCGGCGGCTTCGCACAAGGCTTCGACAATCGGCGAGTTTTTCGAGGTGCGATAAAGCGTCTGCTTGATCGCAACCACGTTTGGATCGCGTGCGGCCTGTTGCAGGAATCGAACAACCATGTCGAAGGTTTCATAAGGATGATGCAGCAACATGTCCTTTTGCTTGATCGCATCGAACATATCGCCTTCGTGGTCCTGCACCCGTTCGGGCACCCGCGGGGCAAAGACGGGCCACAGCAGATCGGGGCGGTCGTCCAGCACCAGTTCCTTCAGATCGGCCACGCCGATCAACCCGCGCACCTCGATCACTTCGGCTTCGGTGATGTGCAGTTCGTCCATGATGACGCGGCGCAGTTCTTCGGGCGCGCCTGAGGACAGTTTCATCCGTACCACTTCGCCGCGCCGGCGGCGTTTCAGGGCCACTTCAAATTCGCGCACCAGATCTTCGGCTTCGTCTTCGACCTCCAGATCGCTGTCGCGCAACACCCGGAAGGTGCAACTGCCGGTGGCGGTATAGCCGGGGAACAGCGAGCCGATGTTCATCAGCAGAAGTTCCTCCAGCGGCAAAAAGCGATGTTCGCCGGATTTGGCGGGCAGCGGCACAAAGCGGTCGATTTGCTGCGGGATCGGCAACAGCGCCTGCAAGGGGCGGCCGTCGCGTTCCCGTTTCAATTGCAGCGCAAGGCAGAAGCCGGTGTTGGGGATGAACGGAAAGGGGTGGGCCGGATCGATGGCCAGCGGCGACAGAACCGCGAACACCTGACCCAGAAAATATTTCTCCAGATGGGCTTTGTCCTGTTTGGTCAGTTTGGAGCGTGTCAGCAGGGTGATGCCCTGATCCTCCATCTGCCGTTTCAGGCGGTTCCAGACGCTTTGCTGGGCCTGCAGCAGACGCCGGGCATCCTTGTCGATCAGCACCAGCTGTTCGGCAGGGGTCAGACCGTCGGCGGCGGGGGTTGTGTTGCCCTCTTTCGCCAGTTCGCGCAGCCCGGCCACGCGGACGGTGTAAAATTCGTCCAGGTTGGTGGCCGAGATCGACAGGAACCGGACCCGTTCCAACAGCGGAACCCGGGCGTTCGACGCTTCGTCCAGCACGCGCCAGTTGAAGCCCAGCCAGCTGAGTTCGCGATTGCAGAACCGTTTCGGGCCCAGCCGGTGCGTTTCAGGAATGTCCACCGGCGCGGGCAGGGGGGATTTTAGAAAATTGGCCTGTGACATGGGAAAAATAGCCTGCGCAATGGTGGTTTGGGACAAGTATCACCCGTCGGGCGCGGCCTTGTCCAGCAACTCGGAGGCAAGCTTTTCACTGATCCGCCGCCCGGTTGCAAGGGCGGTTCTGTCCAACCGGGACACTATGTCCTGCGCGGCGGCGAACGACCGGTCCATCCGGGTGACCAGATAGGGGATCAGGCGGGGTGTGACGGCGATCTGGCGGTCGGAAAACAGTTTGACCAGCAGGGCAGACAGCAGCGCGTCATCGGGTGCGGTCAGGGTGGCGGTGGCGGTGGCTTCGATCCGGCTTTGCAGATCGGGCAGGGACAGGGCCCAGTGGGTGGGCGCGCGCCGGGCGGTCAGCAACAGGCTGCCGCCTTCGGCCAGCAACAGGTTGTGCAGATGAAACAGCGCCTGTTCGGCGGGGGGCTGCCCGGCGATGGCATCGGCGTCCTCGACCGCGACCGGCCCCGAGGTCGCCAAAGCGCCGATGTCGGTCTGGGTCAGGGACGCGGCATCCACGATCCGGGCGCCGCTTTGGTCGGCCCAGACATGGGCCAGATGGGTCTTGCCTGCCCCCTGCGGCCCGCACAATACCAGCTTGCGCTGGGGCCAGTCGCGCCAGCCGTCGATCTGGGCCACAACCAGCGCATTGGCGGGCGAGACAAAGTAATCCTCGCGGCCCCGCGCGGGGCGCACGGGCAGGTCAAAGGTCAATTGACTGGGCATTCAGCTGTCGTCCTGCCGGGCGGCCAAACCGCGATACAGGCGGCTTTGGCGATATTGGGCGATCCCATAGCGGGCGATCACCCCGATCGAGGCCGCCACCGGCACCGCCACCAGCATGCCGACAAACCCGAACAGCGTGCCGAAGGCCGTCAGCGCAAAGATCAGCCAGACCGGATGCAGCCCCACCGACGATCCCACCAGCTTGGGCGTCAGAATGTTGCCCTCCAGCATCTGGCCGGCAAAGAAAATCACGGCCACCGCGCCGATCATCCACCATTCGCCCCAGAACTGAAACACCGCCAGCCCCAGCGCCAATGCGCCGCCGACCAGCGCGCCGACATAAGGGATGAACGAAATCAGCCCGGCGACAAACCCGACGATCAGCCCGAACTGCAGCCCTGTCAGCATCAGCGCCACCGCGTAATAGGTGCCCAGGATCAGGCAGACCGTGCCCTGTCCACGGATGAATGCGGCCAGGGTATCGTCGATCTGACCGGCTAGGTTGCGCACCACCGGTGCGTGGTCCAGCGGCAGCAATTCGTTGATCTGGGCCACCATCCGGTCCCAGTCCAGCAACAGATAAAAGGTGATCACCGGCACCAGCACCACCAGAACGACCACGTTGATCAGGCTCATGGCCGAGGCAAGCACCCCGTTCAGCAACTCGCCCCCGCGCGACTGAATGGTTTCGCCAAGGCCGGTCAGGGTGCGGCGCACCGCCGATCCATTGTCCATCAGCGACGGAAAGCGGTCGGTCAGAAAGGCCTGCAGGTCATGGGCCAGCTGCGGCGCCACATTCACCAGCGCCAGCGCCTGTTCAACCATTGTCGGGACCACCAGAAGCGCCATCAGGACAAAGACCAGAATGGCCATGCAGGTGATTGTGACCGTCGCCCAGACCCGCGAAAACCCGATCCGTTCCAGCCGGTCGGCCACCGGGTCCAGCATATAGGCAATCGCCATGCCCAGAACAAACGGCAGGATCACACCGCTGAGCAACCAGAGCGCGCCCAGAAACACCGCCGCCGCGATGCCCCAGTATTTCAGCTGCTGTTGAACCGGCAAAGCCATTGGTACGCTCCTGTTATCGGTCTGTCTTGGCCGATGCATTCACATGTTGCAAGGGGCAGGGGTGTCTTGTCTGGTCTGGCGCGATGGCATAGACGAAGCGAAAGTGTTTTCTTAACAAGGCTCCGCTCATCATGCGCCTCACCCGTTACTTCCTGCCCGTCCTCAAAGAAACGCCCGCCGAGGCGCAGATCGTCAGCCACCGATATATGCTGCGCGCCGGCATGATCAAGCAGGCCAGCGCCGGCATCTATTCCTGGCTGCCGCTGGGGTTCAAGGTTCTGCGCAAGATCGAAAACATCGTGCACGAGGAACAACAGCGCGCGGGCCACATCCCGATGCTGATGCCGACGCTGCAAACGGCGGACCTGTGGCGCGAAAGCGGGCGCTATGACGATTACGGCGAAGAAATGCTGCGCATCACCGACCGGCATGGCCACGACATGCTGTACGGCCCCACCAACGAAGAGCTGATCACCGATATCTTCCGCTCTTACGTCGGCAGCTATAAGGCGCTGCCACTGACGCTGTATCACATCCAGTGGAAATTCCGCGACGAACGCCGCCCCCGGTTCGGGGTGATGCGCGGGCGCGAATTCCTGATGAAAGACGGCTATAATTTCGACCTGACGAAAGAGGCCGCGCTGCACGCCTATAACCGCCATCTGGTCAGCTATCTGCGCAGCTATGAACGCATGGGGCTGCAGGCGATCCCGATGCGCGCCGACGGCGGGCCGATCGGCGGCGATTACACCCATGAATTCCTGGTGCTGGCCGAGACCGGCGAATCCGAGGTGTTCTATGACAGCGAGGTGACCGATCTGACCTTCGGCGACCGCCAGATCGACTATGACGACGTCGCGCAATGTCAGGGCGTGCTGGAGGAATTCACCAGCCGCTATGCCCGCACCGATGAAACCCACGACGAAGCGCTGTTCAACGAAATCCCCGAAGACCGCCGCCGCACCGCGCGCGGGATCGAGGTCGGACAGATCTTCTATTTCGGGACCAAATATTCCGAGGTGATGGACGCCACCGTCATCAACGACAAACAGGAACAGGTGCCGGTCCATATGGGCAGCCACGGCATCGGTGTGTCCCGCCTGCTGGGCGCGATCATCGAGGCCAGCCATGACGACAAGGGCATCATCTGGCCCGAAGGCGTCACCCCCTTCCATTGCGGGATCATCAACCTGCGGCAGGGCGACGAAGCCGCCGATGCGGCCTGCGAAGGGCTGTACACCGCGCTGACCAACGCCGGGCTGGAACCGCTTTACGACGACCGCGACGAACGGGCCGGGGGCAAATTCGCCACGATGGACCTGATCGGCCTGCCGTGGCGGATCACGGTCGGCCCGCGCGGGTTGAAAAACGGTGTGGTGGAACTGACCTGCCGCAAAACCGGCGAAAGCGTGGAACTGTCGCCCGAAGACGCGGTCGCCCGCGTGGTCGGAATTTACAGCGCGCTTTGATTTCCGGAACCTGTCAGGGCGCGGGCCTGGCCGCTTTCTTCTGTTGGGAAGGGGCGGCCACGCACAGCCCGGCCAATGTGATCAGCGCCATTCCCAGAACGGTCAGCAGATCGGGTTTCTCGGCAAAGAACACGAACCCCCAGACGGCCGCCGACACTAGATAGGCATAGTCGAAGGTGGCGATGATCGGCGGCGGGGCGATCTGATAGGCCCGCGCGACCCCCAGCACAAAGGCGGCCGACAGCACCCCAAGCAGGGCCATCGCGCCCCATTCCCGGGCCCCCATCGGCGCCCAGTGGCCCAACAGGAAGGAATGGGCCGTATCCGTGCCGGGGCCCGCCAGCGCCAGAACCGCCGTTGCAATCGCCCCCGTGGCGATGAAGGACCCGTGCAGGCCAAAGGCCAGAACGATTGCCTGTTCGTCCTGGCATTTGCTGCGGGTCAGAACCATCGCCAGCGAATAGGCCACGGCCCCCAGCAGGGGCAGCAGGATATACCATGAAAAGCCGTCGCTGCCCGGTTTCAGGATCACCGCAACCCCCAGAAACCCCAGCAGGACCCCGATCCATTGGCCCCGCGTGACCTGCGCGCCCAGCAGGGCGGCCGAAAACAGGGCCGTCAGGATTGGATTGGTGTACATGACCACCGCCGCCACCGACAGATCAAGCACCGGGAGCGCCGCGTAAAAGGTCAGCCATGTCAGGACAAGCAGCGCGCTGCGCAGCAGAACCCATATTACGGCCCGCGGTCTGAGGTCCGCCCCGCGCAGGCCTGCCAGCACCGCAAGACAGGGGGTCGCGCACAGGGACCGGGCGACAAACACCTGCCACAGGGTCAGATCGGCGCTGACCAGTTTGACCACCGCGTCGGCAAAGGCCATCGCGATGACCGACGCAAGGATCAGGGCGATCCCCTGCGCAACCCGGTCCTGTGTCACCTTTCCGGCCTGTCGAATTGCCAAACCCTCCGGTCCAATCGGTTTTGACGGGCCATATCCCGCATCGCCCTGTCGGTTTTCCGCACCTTAGCAGGGCGCCGGGGCGCGGCCAGCGGAATTGCGCACCATCTTGGCCATTTTGCCGGGCCTCCTCTCCTGCTAAGCTGACAGGCAGGCAGGAAAACATTGTGCGGAATCGCGCAGCAATAGCAGGTAAAAACAATGATTGTCCGGGCGATAACATTGGCAGGGGCGCTGAGCGGCGCGGTGGGCCTGTCGCAGTTTCCAGAGTTTTCACAGCAGTATCTGCAGCGCCTGTCGGGCGCGGTGGATGAATTGCGGGTGATGGCCGTGGCCTTTGACCTCAGCGCGACCACCGCCGGGTTGACCCGGCAAGAGGCGCTGGCCGAGATCGGCGGCAGCGCGTTTCAGGATGATTTGCGCAACACCCTGTCCGAACGGCTGTCACGCTATGATCGGCTGAAATCCGACTATGACGGGCTGAGTGGCGCATCGCCTTTGGGCCGTCTGGCCCGGCCGTGGCGGTTTGCCGACCCCGAACTGTCGCGCCGCACATGGCAGGAGTTTCGCCCGGCGGTTCCGGTGACGGCGGATGGTCTGATCTGCGCGGGAATCGGGTTTGGTGCGGGGTGGCTGGTTCTGTCGCTGCTGTTTGCCGGGGCGGGCCGGGTGTTGCGCCGCCGCCGGATCGCGTGACGGCGGCGCGCGGGCTCAGGCGGTTTCGGGGCGGGTGTCGAACACCTCTTTCGCCGCCATCACAGCGTTGATCGCGGCGGGAAACCCGGCATAGACCGACAGTTGCAGGAACACCTCGACAATCTCGGCGCGGGTCAGCCCGACATTCAGCGCCGCGTTGATATGCACCTTCAACTGCGGGGTGGCGGTGCCCAGGGCCCCCAGCATCGAAATCGTCGCCAGTTGCCGCTGTTTCAGGTCAAGCCCGGGCCGCGAATAGATATCGCCGAAGGGGTATTCGATGACATAGCGCGCCAGATCGGGCGCGACGTCCTGCAGGGCGCGGATCACGTTTTCGCCAGCTTCGCCGTCGACTTCGGCCAGACGGGCGGCGCCGCGTGTGTAACGTTCTGTGGTCATGGGGCTGTTCCAATGCATTTGAGAGTTTATCGGGAAGGGCACGTAGCTTGCGCCCGCGAATCGCATGGATCAAGCGGAAATACCGCTCGCTTGCCGGGCGCGCGACCGAGGGCTGGAAATCCCGCCTATCGGCTTGACCCCGTGGCCAATCGCCCCCACTTTCGCGCCAACCGGATAAGGACATGATCTTGGCCCATAGAACCCGACCCTTTGCAGGTTTTGAGTGGATGATCGCCTGGCGCTATCTGCGGGCGCGCCGCGCCGAAGGCGGGGTCAGCGTGATGACCTGGATTTCGCTGATCGGCATCACCCTTGCGGTGGCCGCGCTGATCATCACGCTGGCGGTGCGGGCGGGGTTCCGGGCCGAATTCGTGGATGCGATCCTTGGATCGAACGCCCATGTGACCGTCTATTCCGGCCAGCCGATGGCCGATTATGATGCGATGGCCGCGCGCGTGGCCGGGGTCGAGGGGGTGACGCGGGTCGCACCCTTGGTGAAGGGGCAGGTCATGGCCTCGAACCAGTCGCAGAACGCCGGGGTCGAGGTCTTCGGCATTTCCGCCGAAAACCTGATGTCGATTCCGCGCGTGGCCAACCCCGAAACCGGGCTTGGCGATATCGCGCGGTTTGGCGAAGGGGTGGCCATCGGGTCGGGTGTGGCGCGCAGCCTGCGGGTGAGCGTGGGCGACAAGATCAAGCTGATCTCGCCCAATGGCGTGAAAACCGCCTTTGGCACCAGCCCGCGGGTCAACGCCTATGAGGTGGTCTATATCTTTTCCATCGGCCGCCCGGACGCCGACCGGGTGCGCCTGTACATGCCATTCGAAGAGGCGCAAAAATACTTTAATCGCGAAGGCTTGGCCGATGAGCTTGAGGTAATGGTCGAGGACCCGGACGGCGTGGATGACATCGCGCTGCCGCTGATCCGGGCCGCCGGGGATACCGCATTGCTGTGGACGTGGCGCGATGCCTCGGGCGCGTTTCTGCGGGCGCTGGCGGTCGAAGATACGGTGATGTTCGTGCTGATGTCGATCCTTGTGCTGATCGCGTCGATGAACATCATTTCGGGGCTGGTGATGCTGGTCAAGAACAAGGGGCGCGATATCGGTATCCTGCGCACCATGGGGCTGACCGAAGGGTCGATCCTGCGGGTGTTTTTCCTGTCCGGCGCGTTGGTCGGGCTGGTGGGCACGGCGATGGGTGTGGTGCTGGGCTGCCTGTTTGCCATCTATTTCGACCCGATCTTCGCCTTGGTGAACGGGGCGGCGGGCGGCGGGGTCTGGGACCCGGCGGTGCGCCCGATCTATCGTTTGCCCGCCAAGTTGCAGCTTGGCGATGTCATCTCGG
This sequence comes from uncultured Paracoccaceae bacterium, assembly GCA_947500775.1. Classification (GTDB taxonomy): domain Bacteria; phylum Pseudomonadota; class Alphaproteobacteria; order Rhodobacterales; family Rhodobacteraceae; genus CANMTD01. The sequence goes on along the minus strand of CANMTD010000003.1, from coordinate 239,042 downwards.
CGGTGTCCCTGTCCCTGGGGCTGTCGTTTCTTGTCACGATCTTCCCGGCGCGCCGCGCGGCCCGGATGAACCCGGTCGAGGCGTTGCGCTATGAGTGATCCGGTGTTGCAGCTTCAGGCCATCGAAAAGACCTATAACAAGGGCAAACCCGGCGAGGTGCAGGTGCTGCGTCAGGCCGATCTGACCCTGCGCCCGGGCGAGGTTACGGCCCTTGTGGCGCCCTCGGGGGCCGGTAAATCGACGCTGCTGCATATCGCCGGGCTGCTGGATACGCCCGATGCGGGCCGGGTGCTGATCGACGGCGAGGATGTGACCCACCGGTCCGACCGCAGGCGGACGGAACTGCGCCGGGATGCGGTCGGGTTCATCTATCAGTTTCACCATCTGCTGCCCGAATTCAGTGCGCTGGAAAATATCGTTCTGCCGCAGCTGGCCAATGGCGTCGCGCAAGGGGCCGCACAGGCGCGCGCGCGCGATTTGCTGGCCAGCGTCGGGGTCGGGAATCGCGCGGATCATCGCCCGGCGGCCCTGTCCGGGGGCGAACAGCAACGCGTCGCCTTTTGCCGGGCCTTGGCCAACCAGCCGCGGATATTGCTGGCCGACGAACCCACGGGCAACCTTGATCCCGCGACCTCGGACCGGGTGTTCGACGCGCTGATGGCGCTGGTGCGTGACACCGGGCTGTCGGCGCTGATCGCCACGCATAACATGGCGCTGGCAGAGCGTATGGACCGGGTCTTGCATTTGGAAAGCGGGCAATTGGCCTGAGTGTGCTGCGTCGAAAAGGGTTATTGATATCGGCGGGTGGCGTGTATAAATTTTTCATCGAATTGATTTACAATCATTGGATGCTCTCCTATAGGTTGTGTGTGCGCCGATTTTTATAAGAGTAGGGTTGTGTGATGTTGGGTTTGGCAGTGCTTATGGGTTTGGGCATGGTTGTCGGCTTGGCCGGATCGGGCGGCGGCGGCGGTGGTCCGGACTTCAATGGCATTGATGGAACCAATCGCGACGATACGCTTGATGGCACCAGCCAGGCGGACAGTATTTCAGGCAAGGATGGCGATGACCTGATCTCGGCCCGTGGCGGGGATGACGAGGTGTTTGGCGGTGCCGGGCTTGATACCATGGATGGTGGCCGTGGCGATGACACCATGCGCGGCCTGACCGAGGCCGACAGCATGACCGGCGGCAGAGGCGATGATGAGCTGTTTGGCAACGCAGGTAACGATCTGCTGTTTGGCGAAGCCGGCGATGATCTGTTGTTCGGCAATGGCGACGATGATCTTCTGGACGGTGGCGACGGCAACGATGTGCTGAATGGTGGTTCCGGCAGCGATCAGCTTGAAGGCGGGGCGGGCAGGGACACATTGGACGGCGGCCTGCACGACGACATGCTGGTCGGCGGCGACGGCAACGACCGGCTGATCGGCGACGAGGGTGTCACCGCTGGCGGGAACGACACGATGGATGGCGGGCTGGGCAACGACCGGATGTTCGGCGGCAATGGTGCCGACAGCATGGACGGCGGCGAAGGCCATGACGTGATGCGCGGCGACAATGGCGCGGATACCCTGAACGGCGGCGAAGGCAGCGACATCCTGCGCGGGAATGCCGGGACCGACACGCTGAACGGTGGCAATGGCACCGACACGCTGATCGGTGGGCTGGATGCCGATACGATGGATGGCGGCGCCAGCAACGATACCTTTGTGATCAGCGATGGCGACGAGGTCACCGGTGGGACTGGCGACGATATCTTTATCTTTGACAGCGTATTCGCCAGTACGGCCACGATCACCGATTTCGATCCCGCGGCCGAAGGTCTGCAAATCGAATACGAAGGGGCCGCGCCGACGGTGCTGAGCCAGACAGTCAATGGCACCGGCCTTTTGGTGACGCTCAGTTCCGGCGGTATGATCCAGTTGAATGGCGTGGCTGCGCCGCTTAGCCCTGCGGCGATCGTGTTCACCCCGGCCGCCACCTGACCCCGGGTCCGGATTGATCCGGATCAAGGCTGCGAATTGATCCCTTGCCTAAGCTGGTCATAGCTTTCGGAAGGAGGATCAAATGCGAACCATTCCGGTATCCGTTCTTATGCTGGCCCTGGCGTCGATGGCGCATGGGGCCGATCTGGGTGGTCAGCAGTTGTTCGAACAGCATTGCGCGACCTGTCACGGTGCCCTGGCCCGGGGCGACGGGCCAATGGCAGAGATCCTGTCGGTGCCGGTTCCGGATTTGACGGTGCTGGCGGCGGGCAATGACGGGATTTTCCCGATACTGGGGGTGATCGCCGTGATCGATGGCCGGACCAGGTTGCAAGGGCATGGCGGGCCGATGCCGATCTTTGGCCCGATACTGGGCGGTGGCAGCGGTGTGCTGGATGGCCCCGATGGCAGCATTGTGCAGACAAGGGGCGATATTCTGGCGATTGCGCGCTGGTTGGAAAGCCTGCAACGCTAGGCCAGTTGGGTGACGAAAACGCCAAGCGCCATGATCGCGATGCCTGCGCCGCGCGTCAGGTCAATCGGTTGGGGCAGGGCGCCCATCAGCCCGAAATGGTCAATCGCCGCGGCTGAAATCAACTGTCCCAGCAGCACGAAGAACACCGCGTTCCCCACCCCGAATTTCGGCGCGATCCAGGTGATCGTCAGCACATAGAAGGCGACCAGAGTTCCCGCCAGAAACAGATGCCTGGGGGCCTGCAGGGCACCCGCAAGCGGGCCGGTGCCCGCGATCAGCAGGACCCCAAGGGTGCAGATCAGCGCGACACAAAACAGCACCACGGCGGCGGCTACGGGCGATCCAAGGCGCACCCCAAGGGCGGCGTTCAGCGCGGCCAGCAGCGGCACGCCGATTCCGGCCAGCAACATGATCGAGGCATAGGTTGGGGCGTTGGACATGGGGCAGCTCTCCTTTGCCGGTGTAACCTGTGACATCGGCGGCGGGGGTGCAAGGTCGGAGCGGCGAAATGCGGGTTACCGCCGGGAAACCATCGCGGGCTTGTGATCCGCCATTGGGGGCCCGCGTGATAGGGTGGGGCCATGTTCAACCCATCGGAGATGGCCATGCGTATCGCCCTGTTTGCCCTTGCCTTTTGTCTGGCGGGGCCGCTGTCGGCCCAGTCCATCGCGCCGCGTGACGGCTGGGTGGTGATGCCCACGGACAAACCCTATGCCCAATTGGTTGACGATGTGAAAGCGGCGGCAAAGGCCAATAAATTAGGGGTGGTGACGCAGGCAGGGCCGACGGGGGCTGCGAAAAACCGGGGCATCACGATCCCTGGAAACCGGGTGATCGGCCTGTTCAACAACGTCTATGCGGTGCGCATTCTGGGGCTGTCGACAGCGGCGATGATCGAGGCGCCGATCCGGGTTTACGTGACCGAAGAGCCAGACGGCAGCGCGACCCTGTCCTATAAAACCCCCAGCCATGTCTTTGCGCCCTATGTGGCCGAGGGCGGCGCGGATCTGGTGGCCGCGGCGCAAGAACTGGACGGGATTTTTGCCGCCGTGGCAGCGCAGGCGGTGAAATAGTCAGCCGCCGAAACCGGGGTGACAGAACCGGTACAGATGTTGTGCACACAGTGTACATACGATGTGTGGCACGGGGCTAATCGGTTTCGGGGGCATTTTGAGAAACTCTTCGCCCGGGGCGCTTGCGACCCGGGCAGCGCCCGAACCGCCCCCACGGGGCGGGCGCTTCTCGCCCACCCCTCGGTTCGGGCGCAGCCCTGTGTTACAAATGTGCCTACTTAAACAGTCTTGCTTTTTAGGCCTCTTGAGATGTGTATTGGTTTCTGTCGAGGGGACAAACGAGAAGGCGATCGGAAAAATGCCAGACTTAGATGAAGCTTATCAACTTGCTCAAGACGGAATGGCGAAGCTGAAAACGGCCGTAAGAATGGCGCTGAGCAATGCCGAACCCACAGGGCTAAGAAATTCTGACATTGGTCGATCGCTAGGAATATACATGGGCCATGTTGAACATGAAGGCCATGTTTCAAGAACCTTGCTTGCTATTCTTGAAGCTGAGGGAGTTGCTTTTCAGGATTCTGAAACAAAGCTGTGGAGCTTGCGGAAGCATCCTTAACAGCCTCAAATATCCAACTCCTCCACAAACTGCGCGTTCGCCTGAATGTACTCGAACCGTTTCTCGGGCTTTTTGCCCATCAGGCGTTCCACCAGATCGCTGGTTTCGCCGGGTTCATCCTCGTCGATGGTCACGCGGATCAGTTTGCGGGTTTCGGGGTTCATGGTGGTGTCTTTCAGGTCCTTGGCGTCCATTTCGCCCAGACCCTTGAACCGCTGCACGTCGATCTTGCCCTTACCGCCCAGACCCTTTGCCAGCATCCGGTCCTTTTCGGCGTCATCGGCCACATACAGCCGCTTTGGCCCCTGCGTCAGACGGTACAGCGGCGGGCAGGCCAGATAGAGGTGGCCGTTGTCGATCAGTGGCCGCATCTGGGTGAAGAAGAAGGTCATCAGCAGGCTGGCAATATGGGCGCCGTCGACGTCGGCGTCGGTCATGATGATGATCTTGTCATAGCGCAGATCGTCCAGATTGAACTTGGTGCCCATGCCGGTGCCCAAGGCCTCGCACAGGTCGTTGATTTCGGCGTTCGAGCCCAGTTTCGAACTGGCCGCCCCCAGCACGTTCAGGATCTTGCCCTTCAGCGGCAGCAGGGCCTGCGTGTTGCGGTTGCGCGCGCCTTTGCCCGAGCCTCCGGCGCTGTCGCCCTCGACGATGAACAATTCGGTGCCTTCGCGGGATTTGGCGGTGCAATCGGTCAGCTTGCCGGGCAGGCGCAGTTTCTTGGTGGCCGATTTGCGGGCGGTTTCCTTTTCCTGACGGCGGCGCAGGCGTTCTTCGGCCCGCAGCACCAGAAAATCAAGGATGGCCCCGGCGGATTTGGTATCGGCCGCCAGCCAGTTGTCGAAATGATCGCGGACCGAGTTTTCGACCATCTTCTGCGCGGCCTCGGTTGCCAGACGGTCCTTGGTCTGGCCCACGAATTGCGGTTCGCGGATGAAACAGCTGACCAGCGCGCAGCCGCCGGTGATCAGATCGTCGCGGGTGATCTGGGTGGCCTTCTTGTTGTTCACCAGCTCGCCGTAGGCGCGGATGCCTTTCAGGATCGCGGCCCAGAACCCGGCCTCATGCGTGCCGCCCTCGGGGGTGGGGACGGTGTTGCAATAGGACTGGATGAACCCGTCGCGCGACGGCGTCCAGTTGATCGCCCATTCCACGCTGCCCGGTTCGTTGAATTTATCGGCAAAGCTGACCTTGCCGGCGAAAGGTCTGTCGGCATAGGTGCTGGCCGCCCCCAGCGTTTCGGACAGGTAATCGGCCAGCCCGCCGGGAAAGTGGAACGTTGCCTCGGTCGGGGTTTCGCCGTCGTCGATGGCGGTTTTCCAGCGGATTTCGACCCCTGAAAACAGATAGGCCTTGGAGCGGACCATCGTCATCATCCGCTTGGGTTTGAATTTCAGGTTCCCGAAAATTTCAGGGTCGGGGTGAAAGGTGACGGCGGTGCCGCGCCGGTTGGGGGCCGCACCTGCGGGGGCGACGGGGCCTTGCGGGATGCCACGCGAAAATTCCTGGGCGAAAAGCTCGCGGTTGCGCGCGACCTCGACCCGGACGTGATCGGACAGGGCGTTGACCACCGAAACGCCGACCCCGTGCAGACCGCCCGAGGTTTCATAGGCCTTGCCGGAAAACTTGCCGCCCGCGTGCAGGGTGCACAGGATCACCTCGAGCGCGGATTTGTCGGGGAATTTGGGGTGCGGGTCGATCGGGATGCCGCGGCCGTTGTCGCGCACGGTGACCGAATAATCTGCGTGCAGTTCAACCTCGATCCGGTTGGCGTGGCCAGCGACGGCTTCGTCCATCGAGTTGTCCAGCACCTCGGCCACCAGATGGTGCAGCGCGCGTTCATCCGTGCCGCCGATATACATGCCGGGGCGTTTGCGGACGGGCTCCAGCCCTTCCAGAACTTCGATGGAGGAGGCGTCGTAGTTTTCGGGTGAGGCCCCCGACAAAAGGTCATCTGCGGGCATAACTGGCTGCTCTTATTATTACGGTGTTTGGTGGCTATTAGAGCAGGTGCGCGCGCCGGGGGCAATGCCCAGAAGGCCCCGGGCCCTAGTCTGCGCGGTGTTCGGGCTGTGGGTCGGGCCGGTTCAGATTTTCGGGGATTCCGGCGATGGTCACGTATTGGTCGCGGACATTGGTGGACCAGGATGTGCCGCCGTTGGCCCGGATATGGCGCGCGGCCAGATTGTAGGACCCGGCGTGGTCAGACATGTGATGGGTGAAATCAAGCTGTTGCAGCATCTGCTGCGCGCCTGTCGCGGTCTCTCCGCATGCCAGAAACCACGCACCACGATGGTTGCGCCCTGCTTTGCAATGGGGGTGTTGTTCCATGATCTGCTCCGTTCGGGATAGTTTTTCACATGGATTGCTGTTGGCAAAGCAAAAAGTTGACGTAACGTAAACTAAGGTAGGGATTCAGGCGGCATATCCGGCAAGAACGTGCCCGCACGGCAGTTCATTGCCGGATTTGGGGATGAAACATGCCGGATGTGATGGGATTTGAAATGGCGCGCGCCCAAGGATCGCAGGTTGCGACGCCCCTGCGGGGGCGCCGCGGATTTTGTCCGGGCCGCTTAGCGATAGAGGGCCGGCGCGCCAAGTTGCGCGTGGATATGGTTCACCGCGTTTTGTTCCAGCCCCAGTGTGGTGGCCAGGTCATGCAGGTATTGCGCTTCGGCCTGGTTATCCAGATCGATGCCCATCACCGACATCAGGTAAACCTGGCTTTCCATGCCGCGCGGGATGGCGTGGGCCAGCCCGTCGACGTCGATCGGGGCGGCCAGTTCACGGTTGATGAAGTCGCGTTCCTGGGGCGAGATGTCGCCCAGTTCGCCCATCAGTTTTTCCTTTTCGGCGGCGTCGATCTTGCCGTCGGATTTCGCGGCCTGCAGCATGGCTTTCAGCATCAGACCGGCGTGTTCTTCCTGCTGGACGCTTGGCGCGGTTTCAGGTTCGCCGAACCGTTCGAACGACTGGTTCAGCAGATCGCCCAGGCTGCCGCTTTGGGGGCGCGTGGCGGCGGCGTCGGTTGTGCGCGAGGCCTGCGCCAGCCCGTCCAGCAAGCCGCCCAATCCGCCCGACTGGCCGCCGCGGCCCGACAGGACCTGACCCAGCATATCCTGCAAGCCGCCGCCGCTTTGCGGTGCGGACTGACGCGTCGCGGGCGAATTCGATCCGCCGAAAATCGATCCGGACCCGGGGCGGCCACCGCCCGTTGATCCGCCTTTGTTGGTCATGCTGGCCATGCCTTTTGCAACGGCCACGCCGACGGCCACTTTGGCCAATGTTCCAAGCAAACTCATTTTATCCCTCCAGAATGCGATGCCGGGATCATAGGCGCGGGAGGGGCGGTCCCCATAGGGGAATATCGGGGCGGGTTTCCCGGTGGGGCGGGTGGGGGATGATCGGACTTGCCCCGGTGGGTTGGCTGGCATAATGCGGAAGGCATGAGCACACCCATGAGCCTGTCTTCCCATGCCAGGGCGATACTGGCATTGGGCCTGCCGCTGGCGGGCAGCCACCTGGCGCAGTTTGCGGTGGGGGTGGTCGATGTGATCATGATGGGCTGGTACGGCATTGATGCGCTGGCGGCGGTCGTGCTGGGCAGTACGTTCTTTTTCCTGCTGTTCATCTTTGGCGCCGGGTTCGCCGGGGCGGTCATGCCGATGGTGGCCGAGGCCGAAGCCGCGGGCAATGAAACCGAGGTGCGCCGCGCCACCCGGATGGGGCTGTGGATTTCGCTGGGGTTTGCGGCGCTGATGCTGCCGCTGTTCCTCTGGTCAGAGCCGTTGTTGCGGATCTTGGGGCAGAAACCGGAACTGGCCGGGCTTGCCCGGACCTATCTGGTGGTTGTCGGGTTCCAACTGGCGCCCGCGCTGTTGGTGATGGTGCTGAAAAACTATCTGTCGGCGTTGGAGCGGACGCAGTTCATCCTGTGGATGACCGTGGGCGGCGCCGTGTTGAACGGGTTTCTGAACTGGGTGCTGATCTTCGGCAATCTGGGCGCGCCCGAGATGGGGATACGCGGGTGTGCGCTGGCATCGCTGACGTCCCATTCGCTGACGCTGGTCGTGATTGTCCTGTATGCGGGCCTGTTACCTGACCTGCGCAAATATGCGCTGTTTCAGCGGATGTGGCGGCCCGATCCGGATGCGCTGCGGCGGGTGTTCGTGCTGGGGCTGCCGATCGGGCTGACGCTGCTGGCCGAGGTCGCGTTGTTTTCCGCCGCGACCTTCATGTTCGGCTGGATCGGGACCAATGCTCTGGCGGCCCATGGGATCGCGATCCAGATCGCATCGGCCACGTTCATGGTGCATCTGGGCCTGTCGAATGCGGCCACGGTGCGGGCCGGGCGGGCGCTGGGGCGCAGGGATCAGGCCGGGCTGATCCGGGGGGTGCAGGTGGCGACGGCGCTGTCGCTGATATTCGCCCTGATCACGGTGGCCGTCTTTGTCAGTTTCCCGCAGTTTCTGGTCGGGCTGTTTCTGGACCCGGCAAATCCCGAACGGAACGCGATTGTGCCGATCGGCGCCGGGCTGCTGGTCATCGCGGGCGTGTTTCAGGTGGTGGACGGGGTGCAGGTCATGTCGCTGGGCGCGCTGCGCGGGGTGCAGGACACCCGCGTGCCGATGGTGCTGGCCGCGATCAGCTATTGGCTGATCGGGGTGCCGGTCAGCTATACGCTGGCGTTTCACGTGGGATGGGGTGGCGCGGGCATCTGGTGGGGGCTGGTGGTGGGTCTGGCGGCGGCGGCGCTGTTTCTGACCACCCGGTTCTGGACCAAGGCGGTGCATATCGGCTGAGCCTGCTCAGGGCTTGCTGGCCTTGATCAGCCGGTCGGCCTTTTTGCGCACCAGAACGCCGCGCAGATCGTGCATCGCCAGCAACAGCGCGTCTGTGATCTCTTCCAACTGGCCATCGGTGGCGCGGGACTGGGCCCATTGCGCGGTCAGGTTCAGATGGTCGACCGTGCGCAGGATGTCATCGACATCACGTTCGGCCAGAACCGCGCGGCGATCTTCGATCCAGTCGACGATAGTCTGGCGTTCTTCGTCGGACAGCGGGCGGTCGCCATGCGGTCTGATTTCACCATTCTTGACGTTGCACACGGCAATCTGATCCATCTCAAGCCGCCGATGCCGGTTTTCGGCGGCAATCCGAAAGACCATGGCGCCGTTTTCACGGACCCGGAAGTAGAACTCTGGCAGATCGTTACTCATGTCGTTCCGGTCATGTTAGCGAGGCGCAGAAATCCTGAATCCGGGTGCATGCCTCTTTCAGCGCCTCGTCGGAGGTAGCGTAGCTGACCCGGAAATTCGGCGAAAGCCCGAAGGCCGCGCCGAAGACGACGGCGACGCCCTTTTCTTCCAGCAGGGCGGTGGCGAAGACCTCGTCATCGGTGATCTTGGTGCCGGCGGGCGAGGTTTTGCCGATGCAGCCCGCGATCGAGGGGTACACGTAAAACGCGCCCTCGGGCGTGGGGCAGGAAATGCCTTCGGCCTTGTTCAGCATCTCGATCACCATGTCGCGGCGGCGTTTGAAGATCGCGTTGTTGGGGGCAAGAAAATCCTGCGTGCCGTTCAGCGCTTCGACCGCGGCCCATTGGCTGATCGAACAGGGGTTCGAGGTGGACTGCGACTGGATCTTGCGCATGGCGGCGATCAGTTCGACCGGACCCGCGGCATAGCCGATGCGCCAGCCGGTCATGGCATAGGCCTTGCTGACACCGTTGCAGGTCAGGGTGCGCTCATAAAGGCGCGGTTCAACCTGCGCAGGCGTGCAGAATTCGAAATCGTCATAGACCAGATGTTCATACATGTCGTCGGTCATCACCCAGACATGCGGGTGGCGCATCAGAACATCGGTCAGTTCCTTCAGCTCGGCGCGGGTGTATCCGGCCCCGGTGGGGTTGGAGGGCGAGTTGAAGATGAACCATTTGGTCTTGGGGGTGATCGCGGCCTCCAGCTGATCGGCGGTCAGTTTGAACCCGGTCTGGATCGACGCCTCGGCAATCACCGGTTCGCCGCCCGCCAGCAGCACCATGTCGGGATAGCTGACCCAATAGGGCGCGGGGATCACCACCTCGTCGCCGGGGTTCAGCGTGGCCATCAGCGCGTTATACAGTATCTGCTTGCCGCCGGTGCCGACGCTGACCTGCGCGGGGGTATAGTCCAGCCCGTTGTCGCGTTTCAGCTTGGCACAGATCGCCTGTTTCAACTCGGGGATGCCGTCGGGGGCGGTGTATTTGGTCTTGCCCGCGTCGATGGCGGCCTTGGCGGCGTCCTTGATATTCTGCGGCGTGTCGAAATCGGGTTCGCCCGCGCCCAGGCCGATGACATCCTTGCCCGCCGCTTTCAATTCCTGCGCTTTCGTCGTGACCGCGATGGTCGGGGACGGTTTTACACGGGTCAGGCTGTCAGAAAGAAAGGACATTGGGCGTCTCCGGTTTGAAACTCACTGTCAACTCTCTTAGGGTGCGCGGGAAAGCCGTTCAAGCACGTTCGGCAGAAAGGCATGACAGATGATGACCGAAGCCGCTGATAACAGCGATTGGTATTCGAATGACAGCGCAACCTTTGGCGATCGGGTGGCCGGTGCGCGCGACAAACTGGGCTGGTCGCAAGAGGATCTGGCGAAACGCCTTGGCGTGAAGCTGAAGACCGTCCGCTGCTGGGAAGAGGACCTGAACGAACCGCGGGCCAACAAGTTGCAGATGCTGGCCGGGTTGCTGAATGTTTCGATCATGTGGTTGCTGAACGGCGAAGGCGACGGGCTTGATGCGCCCGACACAGAACCGCAGGAATTGCCCAATGACGTTCGGCTGATCCTGACCGACATCCGGCAGGTCAGAACACAGATGAGCGCGGCCGTGGACCGGCTTGGGACGCTGGAAAAGCGTCTGCGCATGGCATTGAAAGACGATATCTGATGACAGAACCGCGCGACGTCCGGCTGAAGCGTCTGAAAATTCGGGCCTGGCACCGGGGCATCAAAGAGATGGACCTGATTCTGGGGAACTTTACGGACGACAGGATGGCGGAAATGCCGGATTCGGCATTGGATCGGCTGGAATTGGTGATGGCCGAAAACGATCATGATATTTATCAATGGGTTACGGGGCAGGCCGAAACCCCGCCGCAATTTGCCGACATGATCGCCGAAATTGCCCTGCACGCCGGTGCATCAAGGGATCAGGCCTAGAATACGCCGAGAAACAGTTTGTTTCAGAAAAGATTTCGCAAAATTGAGGCATCAATTGCGGCGGCTGCCGCCCTGATTGTTGTGCCGCAATGGAAACAGAAACGGGTTTGCGACCAAAGAACCTGTCCTTTTCGACAGGTCCATGATCGGGATTGTCGCCAATTCGCGAATAGCGCCCAGATTGCACCCGTTTTGCAAATCACACCGCATCACGAAAGCGTCACAAACCGGACGGTTCTGCCAGATTCCTGACTATTGCCCGGATTAGACGTATTGCTGTAACCAGTGCATATGTCGGGCCATCACCCCGATGATGAGGGTAAGTGGAAGGCGTAACCAGTAGTATGTTATCGGGGCGGCCGCGTGATGTGGCGCCGCCCTGGTCCACCGCCGGATGTTGAAAAATTTTTTACCCGTACCCCGCGCAAACAGACGTGGGCATTGTAGTTGAAAGAATAAATTAAATGCGGTCCGTTCATATCAATAAAGTTATAGCGTCGGTCAACGCAGCCCGGCCAAAACCCCCTGTCAGACAGGTCACCAGACCGGTTGCGGCAAAGCACACGGCCTGGAACACCGCCGGCTTTGCGCCGATGACGCGGATTTCCACGTCCTTCGGCGAAGTCCCGGCACAGGCCCTGCGCGAACGCGACCCGGTGCGCACGCAGACGGGCGAATATTTGCGAATTGTCTGGCTTGATCGCATCGTTCTGGACGAAGATTTCATGTCCCGCCACCCCGAGGCGCATCCGGTTCTGATCCGTGCCGGGGCATTTCGGTCGAACCGGCCGCATCGGGATATCCTGTTGTCGCCCGGACAGAAACTTTGTGCCGAGGACCGGCTTGTCGGGGGCAAGATGCAGGCCGCGCACAATCTGCTGGGGCAACCCTATGTCATGCGCAAACCCGAAATGATGATGACCTACACGCTGTTTCACCTTGGCAAGCCCGCCAATGTGCGGTGCGAAGGTGTCTGGGTGAATGTGGACCCGTCGTGACTCTGGAATAGGAATATTTTGATTAAGAATGTTCCTACTCGAATCGCGGCTCTCTACAGCTTTAACCAAATCTTTGAAGATCGTTCGGTATCTCTGATGACACCCAGAGAAGACGGAGCATCAGATGAGTATCCAAACCCCGGTGGCGGTATCGCCACAGCAAAGCTTCATCACAGGCTATCTAGAGGCGCTGGCGCTGGTCGAACGGCTGCACCGGCTGCTGCTGGATGTGATCAAGGATGAGTTCGAACGGGTCACGGTCCCCGAAATCAACGCGGTTCAGGCGCTGTTGCTGTTCAACGTCGGCGATAATGAAGTCACCGCCGGTGAATTGAAAAGCCGCGGGTATTATCAGGGATCGAACGTATCCTATAACCTGAAAAAGCTGGTGGAAGGCGGGTTCATGCACCATCAGCGCAGCGAGATCGACCGCCGGTCGGTCCGGGTGCGGCTGACCCCCAAGGGGCGCGAAGTGCGCGATATCGTGGCCGGTTTGTTTGCCCGTCATGCCGCGGGACTGGAGGCCAAGGGCGTGATTGGCCAGGACGGGCTGGAGGATATCACCATGACCCTGCGCCGTATGGAACGGTATTGGGCGGATCAGATCCGTTACATCTATTGATCCGGGAACACCCGGGTCAGATTTAAACCTTCCAGTTCTTTCAGCAGTTTGCGCACCATTGCGGCCTCGAATTCATCGAACCCCAGAGCGACTTCGACAAAGGCATCGGGTCCCTGAATGACCTCGGCCCGGAAATAGGCCAGCAATTCGGCGGCCTCCATCTGACGCCTGTCACCGATATCGGCATTTCCGGTGCCCACGATCAACGCGTTGACCGCCATGTCGCGGACCTGGGGGATCGATTTCACGTCGCGGGGGCGGGGGCCATCGTTGGACAGGCCGTCGCCCGACAGGTCCAGCGTGCGTTTCCAGCAGGCGGATTGTTCGGCCAGCAAAGCGGCCCCGGTCAGCATGGCCGCGCCGATGGCGGTTGTCCGGCTGCTGACATTGCGCTGGCTTTGCCGCAGAATCTGGGCCGCCCCGGCGATGGCCGCGTCGCTGTTCAACACGCTCCAGGGCAGGATCACCCGCTGATCCGCGGCACCGCTCCATTCGTAGACACTCAGGGTGACGGGGGCCTGCGGCATCGACAGCAGGGCCTGCCGCACCTCGGGGTGCAGCAGGGCCGCCGCCAGCCCGTCCAGTTGCAGCCGGTATTCGCGGGTATCCACCGATCCCGATACATCCAGCCCGATGGCCAGCGCCTGACGGCAGGCGGCCTGCGCCATCGGCGGCAACAGCCAGACCAGCGTCAGCGCCAGGATCAGACCGCGGCGCATCATTGCAGACCCGCCCGCGCGTCGCCGGTGACGCGCGCCCCGACCTCGCGCAGCAGCTTTTCGCGGATGGCGCGGGCGAAATCGGTGAAATCATCGGCCACTTCGACAAAGGCGCCGGGGCCGCGGATCAGCGCATCGCGGTAATAGGCAAAGACGGCGGTGTTGTCCTCGGTCGCGCCGCCGATGGCCAGCCCGTTGACGGTGACGTTGTCCAACGGGAAATTGGCATAGGCCTGCGCCGGGCTGAAACCGTCGTTGGTGATCCCGTCGCCTGAAACATCCAGCGTCTGGAACAGGCAGTCGGGGGCGGATTGGAACAGGCCGGCAGCATGCCCCAGCGCATAGCCCAGTGCGGTGGGAAATTCCGTATGGCTGCGTTTCGACTGGCGGATCGCGCGCGCGGCGCGGGCGATGGCGGCCTCGTCGCTCAGCACCTGCCACGGCAGGATCAGGGTCTGCTGATACCGGCCGCTCCATTCATAGACGGCCAGCGCCACGGGCGTTTCCGGGGTGGCCAGCAGGGCGCGCCGCACGGAGGGGTCCAGCAGGGCATCGGCCACCCCGTCGCGTTGCAGCCGGTCCTCGGTCCCGTCGACCGAAGAGGACACATCAAGCGCCAGAAGCAGCGCCAGACGGCAGGTGGCCTGGGCCGGGCTGGCCGCCAGCATCGCCAAAAGGGCCAGACATCTTACCAATGGCCGATATTTTCCATGCTGGTCCAGGGCTCTGCCGGTTCCTTGGCGCCGCCCATCTGCAACAGTTCGACCGAGATGTTATCGGGACTGCGGACAAAGGCCATGCGCCCGTCGCGGGGCGGGCGGTTGATGGTGACGCCGTTGTCCATCAGGTGCTGGCACATCGCATAAATGTCTTCGACCTCATAGGCCAGATGGCCGAAATGCCGGCTGTCCGAGGGCAATTCGTCGTCGCCGTCCCAGTTCCACGTCAGTTCGACGGGGCATTCCTCTTGCCCTTCGGGGGCCATGAAGATCAGCGAAAACCGGCCCTGTTCGCTGTCCATGCGGCGGGTTTCCTTCAGCCCCAGCAGGGCAAAAAACGCCATGGTCGCGTCCAGATCTTTGACCCGGACCATTGTGTGAAGATATCTGATTTGCATGTGCTGCACTCCCTTTTCGGGGCAAAGCTAGCACAAATCCGCCGGGGGGCGAGGGCGAAGGGCGATAAAAACCGTTGCGGTATCCTGTCGATGGCTTTTTTCCGCAGGGCGGCAAATTGCACCGGATATTGCTGTTCCTACCCGGTGAAACGCCAGATATAGTGTCATTCGACTCATCTATCTTCAAAGGGACCCGCCCCATGCCGCTGACGCCTGAACAGCTTGCCGAAATCGATGCGCTTCGTGCGACGCCCCAGCCCACACTTCGCGCCGTATCCGAAGGGATGGAGGCGCATCTGTACAAGGCGCATGAGGTTCTGGACCACGGGTTCGTCCGGGTCATCGACTATATGGGCGATGATGCGGCGATCTGTCAGGCGGCGCGCGTCAGCTATGGCAAGGGCACGAAATCGGTGTCCAATGACGCCGGGCTGATCCGCTATCTGATGCGCCACTGGCATTCGACCCCGTTCGAGATGTGCGAGATCAAGCTGCACGTCAAGCTGCCGGTCTTTGTCGCGCGCCAGTGGATCCGGCACCGGACCGCCAACGTCAACGAATATTCGGCCCGCTATTCGATTCTGGACCGCGAGTTTTACATTCCCGCGCAGGACCAGCTGGCCGCGCAATCGGTGGTCAACAATCAGGGCCGCGGCGCCGCGCTGGAGGGGGACGAGGCCGCCCGCGTGCTGGAGATCCTGAAATCCGACAGCAACCGCTGCTATGACAATTACGAGGCGATGATCTCGGACGAGGGGCAGGCGGGGCTGGCGCGCGAACTGGCGCGGATGAACCTGCCCGCCAATATCTATACCCAATGGTATTGGAAGGTCGATCTGCACAACCTGTTCCATTTCCTGCGGCTGCGCGCCGATGCCCATGCCCAGTATGAAATCCGCGTCTATGCCGATGCGATTGCCCGCGTGGTGGCCGATTGGGTGCCCGCCGCATTCGAGGCGTTCGAGGATTACCGGATGGGCGGCGTCACGCTGAGCGCCAAGGCGATCACCTGTCTGCAGCTTATGCTGAAAGGCGAAGAGGTGACGCAGGAAAGTTCAGGCATGTCCAAGGGCGAATGGCGCGAGTTTGAGGCGGTTCTTCAGCCCTAGGTCAGCCTGCGCGGCCTGTGCCCCGCGCCTGAAGGCGGTGAAACAGATGGGTGAATGTGGCCGCGCCCAGCACCGGGATCAGCAGGTTCACCAGGGGCACGGTCAGCGGAATGGCCATCAGGATACCGGCCAGCCAGATCTGCCCGCCGTGACGGCGGCGCAGGGCGGTGGCCCCTGACCGGCCCAGCCGCCGCATCGCCGCCATCTGGAAATATTCCCGCCCCAGAAGATAGCCGTTCACCGCCCAGAACAGCAGCGGCGCCAGCGGGCCGATGAAGAAATACAGCACCAGCGCCACGGCATTCACCGCGACCAGCACGCCGAAAAAGTTGATGCTGTCGCGCAGCGCCTCGAACATGCCGATGCGGGGGGCGGGGGGCAGCCGGGGGAAATGCCGGTCCTCGACCGCGGCGGCCACGTCGTCAAGGAACAGCCCGGTAAAGGCCGAGGCGACGGGCACCATCAGAAAGACCGAGGCGATCAGCATGATCCCCACGGCGGCCCATGAGAAAAATTCGCCCACCCATCTGATTTCGCCGAAGAAGGGCAGGGTGGTGCTGTCGGGGGTCAGCCAGTTGATCGCCCCGACAAACAGCGCGGTCATGCCGATCAGCAGGGCCAGCGTCAGGCCGATGCCCAGCCACAGCACGCGCTGAAACCGGGGGTCGGTCATCTGGGCCAGCGCCTTGAGGAAATCGCTGAAAATCACGCGCTGACCCATGTGGTGATCGCCGCCAGATCGGGGCGGGGGCGTTCCGGCGGGGCGTTGGTTTCGGTGCCGATGTGGATGAAGCCGGCCACCTGTTCATGCGGCGCCAGCCCAAGGCCCTGTTCGACGAAATCGCGGTCATGCGACGCCCAGCCCGACAGCCAGTTCGCCCCCCAGCCCGAGGCCAGCGCCACGTTCAGCAGTGCCAGACAGACGGCGCCCGCGGAATACAGCTGTTCGATCTCGGGGACTTTGGGTGATGGGGTGGGGGCGGCGATGACGGCCACGGCCAATGCGGCATCGGCGAATTGCTTTTGCGCCTTGGCCTGCGCTTCGGCGTCCAGCCCAAGCGCCGCGCCCCGGTCAGCGACCAACCCGGCCAGCCGGGCCAGCGCCGCCTGTTCCAGCACGATGAACCGCCAGGGTTCCAGCTTGCCGTGATCGGGGGTGCGGGCGGCGGCCACCAGCATCGGTTCGACCTCGGCCCGGGTTGGCACCGGGGTGGTCAATGTCTTGGCCGGGCGGGACCGGCGGGTGTTCAGGAAATCAATGACATCGGGTCGGGGTGTCGGCATCGGGCGCTCCGCTTATGTTCCACTTTCATGTCGGGCATTGCGGCGCGGTGTTCAAGGGGCCTGCGCTATCCCCGGGCCTTTTCGTGGTCCAGCCGCTGGCGGGCGATCGCTTCGTGCCGGTCGGCCAGAAGCTGATCGGATAGGGCGTTTTCGACGTAATCCAGATGCGCCTCGACCGCGGCGCGGGCGGCTTTGGGATCGCGGGCCTGCAGGGCGTCGTTGATGGCGCGGTGCTGGTCCAGCAGGCTTTGCCGGGTGGTGCGCTGTTTGAACATGACCTGACGGTTATAGAACACGCCTTCGCGCAGCAGCTGATACATCGACCGCATCATGTGCAGCATGACCACGTTGTGGCTGGCCTCGATGATGGCCAGGTGAAACTCGGCGTCCAGCCGGGCCTCGTCGGCCGGATTGCGTTTGACGTGGGCGGCCTCCATCTTTTCCAGAACGGTGGCCACGACCTTCAGGTCGGTATCCGACGCCAGCCGCGCCGCGCGTTCGGCGGCCAGCCCTTCCATGTCGCGGCGGAAGGAAATGTAGTCGAACACCGCTTCGTCATGGCTGGCAAACAGTTTGACCAGCGCGTCGGAAAAGGCCGAGCCCAGCACGTCGGCCACGTAAATCCCCGCGCCTGCGCGGCTGGACAACAGCCCGCGCGATTGCAGATCGGCCACCGCTTCGCGCAGGGACGGGCGCGACACGCCCAGCTTTTCGGCCAGTTCACGTTCCGAAGGCAGGCGTTCGCCCGGGCGCAGGATGCCACGCAGGATCAATTGTTCGATCTGGCGCACAACCGATTGCGACAGTTTTTCGGGCTGGACTTTCTGAAAGGGCATCGCGGTCTCCGTAATTGGTAATTTTATATGACCGGCGATTGAGGACGGCAATGAAAAAGGCCGGGCGCTGGGCCCGGCCTTTGGTGTGTGTTGCCCTGTGGGATCACGCGTTGGGGCGGATGATGATTTCGACCCGGCGGTTTTGCGCGCGGCCTTCGGGGGTCTGGTTCGACGCCACGGGGGCGTCTTCGCCGCGGCCGATGGCGCGCAGACGGGCGGTCGAGACACCGCTGTTGGCCAGCACATCGGTCACCGCTGTCGCGCGCCGCGCCGACAGGGCCTGGTTGTGCGATGCGCTGCCGGTGTTGTCGGTGTGGCCGATCACATCGACCGTGGTGTCGGGGTATTTGTTCAGGCTGCCCGCCAGCACCCGCAGGTCGCTTTGCAGGCCGGCGCGGACAAAGGCGCTGTCCACGTCGAACAGGATATCCTGCGGCATGGTCACGATCAGTTCGGACCCGGTGTTGACCACGTCGATCTGGTCATTGCCCAGCTGGCTGTTCAGCTCGGCCGCCTGTTTGTCCAGGTTGTTGCCGATGACGCCACCGGCCAGACCGCCCAGAACGGCGCCGACCACGGCCCCGCGTTTGCGTTCCTTGGCGTCGTCGCCGATCAGGATACCGGCCAGCGCCCCGGCCCCGGCGCCGATGGCGGCGCCTTCGGTGGTGCGCTGCCGTGGGTTATCGGTCTGGACCGAGGTATCGGTACAGGCGCCCAGAACCATAAGGCCAGCGGTGGCCGCGAAAAGTGTTTGTTTTGCTCGGGTCATATTTGCCTCGTTAACGGGTCCCGTCAGGGGGACGATGGCGCAGATATAGCATCGCTGCCCCGCTGTTCTAAGACCCTGACGCAGATAAGCGGCAAATTGCCCAAATTTCCCCCCAAATTACGAGGCTTCGGCCTCGGACCGTGCCGCCTCCCACGCCAGCATGGCGCGTTTGACCGGCAGACCCCAGTGATATCCGCCCAGCCCCCCCGATTTGCGCAGGGCCCGGTGGCAGGGGATCAGAAAGCTGATCGGGTTGCGCCCGACGGCGGTGCCCACGGCGCGCACCGCTTTGGGGTGGCCGATGGATTGCGCGATTTCGGAATAGGTGGTGACCTGACCCGAGGGGATGTTCAACAGCGCCTCCCAGACCTTGATCTGGAACGGGCCGCCGATCAGGTGCAGCCGGGTTTCGCCGGATGGGTCAAAGGCGGCGCGGATCGCGGGTTCCAGCGCGGCGGGCGCCATCACATAACCGGCGTCGGGCCAGCGGGCCATCATATCGGCAAGCGCCGCGTCCAGACCGGTTTCGGCGGTAAAGGCCAACCCGCACAGCCCGCGTTCGGTGCCCATGGCCAGCACTTCGCCAAAGGGGCTGTCGAAGGTGCCGTAGGAAATGGTCAGCCCGGCGCCCTTGCGGGCATATTCGCCGGGGCTCATCGCTTCCCACCGCAGGAACAGATCGTGCAGACGGCCGCCACCGGACAGGCCAAGCTCATCGGCGGCCTCCAGCATGGTGAACCGGTCGCGCAGCAGCGCCTTGGCGTGCCCCAGCGAGAGATATTGCTGATAGCGTTTGGGGGACACGCCGACCCATTGGCTGAACAGCCGCTGAAAATGCGCGGGGCTCATCTTCATTTCGCCGGCCAGCGCGTCCAGCGTCAGCGGGGCGCCGTCGGCGGCGTCGATCCGTTCGATTGCGCGGCGCATCACGGCATAATGATAGCTGCCTTCGGCGTTGGACATGGTCGGGGCCTTTCAACTTGTATCGGGGGCTGACATTGCCGGGGAATCGCCTGTGGGTCGACCCGGAACCTGCGCAAGTTTGTGGCGGGATTTTGGCAGGGCAGGCCGGTTTGCCGCCACCAAGTTTCCCATAACTGTATAGTTGTTCAAAATATCGGGAACTGTTTCGATAATAATTGCAGAATGCGGCGATTTATTGATCTGCAACAAATAGGTTTTTTATAAATTGCATAAATTGAATACGATGTTGGGGTGGGGTTTTGCCTTTGGGACTATGCCGAATATCGCGGTTGTCGGATGAAAGACCGGGATGTTTGGAGCCTTGCACAGCGATTTGTCTACTTGGAACCACGGGGGAGTTTGAAAGTGACTGATATGCGAAAGATAATTCTGGCGACGGTGTGTGGCGCCGCATTGATGCCCGTTGCGGCGGGCGCGACAACGATCACCGGATGGAACACCGATAACGTCGAGGTCGGCCCGGTCAGCGCGGATGGCGTGACCGAAAGCAGCGTGATCTATGACCGCGCCCCGGCGGCGGCGGGGGCGACCAGCAACGGCCGCATCGACTATACCGCGCCCGAGGCGAACACGCCGGGGATGCTGGTCGAAGATGTGCCCTATGTGACCGGCGGCCAGAACGGGCAGGTGATGTCGGGCTGTATCCGCGCCTCAAGCACGACCACATGCGATGGCGATTTCCAAAGCGGCAAGCGGTTCAAAGAGGTGCTGACCGATACCGGCGCTGTCGATCTGGTGTTCGATGTCGATCCTTCGACCGCAGGCGTTGACGGCAGTTTCGGATATCAGGTGTTTCACCGGCTGGTGAACCTGACCGGGCAGGCGATCGAGTCCTTCACAATCGAACTGGGGTTCGGTGTGGGCGATACGTTCACCGCCTCGGCCACAGGCGACGGGCTGGGGTTTTCGGCGGGGTTCGAAACCGGCCCGGCGGATGTGAACACGTTCAGCCAATATCCTTTTGGCCTGTTCGGCGATGCCAGCACCAATCCGAATTTCACCATCGACGGGTTCTTTGATTCCGCGCGCACCGGGCTGATGCTGGATTTTGCCGAAGATGTGATCGCCAGCAACGGCATGTATGGCGGCTACGAGGCGATGTTCGGCGACTGGCTGTCGCAGGACGCGGTGCCCGAGGGGCTGTTCTGGGATTACGACGGGCCGACCGAAGATGCCGATCCGTTGCTGATGGCCTGGTTCAACGGAACCCAGTGGGAGGTCCGGCGCGAGGTGAATGCCGCGGGCGATTACGCGCAGGCGCTGACGACATCGCTGTTCTTCGATCCGGGGCAGGAGGATGAGATCGCGGCCCTGTTGGGGATCGACCTGACCCGGGACGTGATCGAGGATCTGGCAAACCTGAACGTCAACTATGCGATCCTGCTGGGCGATAACGTGGGTTTCGATCAGTTCACCCTGCGGGTAAACACCGTGCCCGCGCCCATTCCGCTGCCGGCGACGGCGCCGTTGATGGCGGCGGGGATCGGCGCGCTGGGCCTGTTGTTCCGGCGCAGGCGTCGCGCGGCGGCGTGATCGGCGCGGCCAAAACACTCTGATACACCCTGCGCCGTCCTTTGCTTTGACTTGAAATAAGTTGCGAAGGGCGGCGTGCTTGTGTTTATGAGCGCTATGGCAAAGCAGCTCGATTATCACACGATCCACAAGATATTCACCAGGTTTCAGGAACTTGAACCCGAACCCAAGGGCGAATTGGAACATGTGAACGTTTACACCCTGCTGGTGGCCGTCGCGCTGAGCGCGCAGGCCACCGATGTCGGCGTGAACAAGGCCACGCGCGCCCTGTTCAAGATCGCCGACACCCCGCAGAAAATGCTGGATCTGGGCGAAGAGGGGCTGATCGAACATATCAAGACCATCGGCCTGTTCCGGCAAAAGGCCAAGAACGTGATCAAGCTGAGCCGTATTCTGGTCGATGACTATGACGGGGTGGTGCCGTCGTCGCGTGCGGCGCTGCAATCGCTGCCGGGCGTGGGGCGCAAGACCGCGAATGTGGTCTTGAACATGTGGTTCAAGCAACCCGCCCAGGCCGTCGATACCCATATCTTTCGCGTCTGCAACCGGACCGGCATCGCGCCGGGCAAGGATGTGGATGCGGTCGAACGCGCGATCGAGGATCATATCCCGGCCGAGTTTCAGCACCACGCCCACCACTGGCTGATCCTGCACGGGCGCTATGTCTGCAAGGCGCGCAAACCGGTCTGTGCCAATTGTATTATTCGTGATCTCTGTCCCTATGAGGAGAAGACCCTTTGACCAAATCCTATCAGGTTGTCGGTATCGGCAACGCCATCGTCGATGTCCTGACCCAATCCGATGACAGTTTTCTGGAGCTGATGGGCATCCAGAAAGGCATCATGCAGCTGGTCGAACGCAAACGCGGCGAAATGCTGTATGGCGCGATGGTGAACCGGACACAGGCGCCGGGCGGATCGGTGGCCAACACATTGGCCGGGTTGGGCAATCTGGGCCTGAGCACGGGGTTCATCGGGCGGGTGCACGACGATGCGCTGGGCCAGTTCTATGCCAGCGAAATGGCCCATGGCGGCACCGATTTCGTCAACCCGCCGGTACCGGGCGGCGAGTTGCCGACCTCGCGCAGCATGATCTTCGTCTCGCCCGATGGCGAACGGTCGATGAACACCTATCTGGGCATTTCGGCCGAACTGGGCCCCGATGACGTGGCCGACGATGTGGCCGGTCGCGCCGATATCCTGTTTCTGGAAGGGTATCTTTACGACAAGCCCAAGGGCAAAGAGGCGTTCGAACGTGCCGCGAAACTGTGCAAGGCGGGCGGCGGCAAGGCCGGGATCGCGCTGAGCGATCCGTTCTGCGTTGACCGGCACCGCGACGATTTCCGCAGGCTGGTCAAGGAACTGGATTACGTGATCGGCAATCAGCACGAATGGGAATCGCTGTATCAGACCGATCTGAGCGCCGCGCTGGAACAGGCGGCGGCCGACAGCGGGCTGGTGGTCTGCACCCGTTCGGGCGAAGACGTGGTTCTGGTGCAAGGCGACGAAGAGGCGGTGGTGCCGGTGCACAAGGTGGTTCCGGTGGATGCCACCGGCGCGGGCGACCAGTTCGCCGCCGGGTTCCTGTACGGCTATGCCACCGGCCAGTCGCTGGCCACGGCCGGGCGGATGGGCTGTGTGGCGGCGGCCGAGGTCATCAGCCATTTCGGCGCGCGCCCGGAAACCGACCTGAAGGCGCTGTTCGCCAAAGAAGGGCTGATCTAGAGCGCGCGGTCTGGCGGCGCACCCCCCGCGCCGCCATCCATCTTGTCAGGCCCGGTTTAGCCTTCCCAGGCGACGCCTTTTTCAAGCTTGTACGCCCAGGGCAGGCCGTGGTTGCGCCAGCCGTTGCGCGACCGGGACCCGTCGGGCGCGCGGTCGCCCTCAAAGCCTTCGGTCAGGTTCCAGACATTGGTATAGCCTTGGGCAATGAGCATCCCCGCCGCCACCGCCGAACGGTTCCCCGACCTGCATGTCAGAAAAATCGGGTCGTCTTTGGTCTTGGATTTCCGGGCGAGCAAGGCTTCGAAATCACTGACGACATCGGGATTGCCCCTCAGGTGGTATTGGCCCGTTTGGGGGCTGACCATATGGGTGGCCACCTGCAGCGGGATGATCTTGTCCAGCCCGTGGGGATGTCCGACAAAGCTGATCTCGATCGGGTCGCGCACATCGACAAACAGAATCTCGGGGTTGTCCTGAAGGGCCTGATGGGCGGCGGCGGGGGACAGGTACAGCCCAAGCTTGGTGGTTTTCGACGATTTCAGGCTGCCCGGCGCGATATCGCTGGTTATCCCCTTGGCCGAAACGCCGGTCGTACCCATGGCAAGAGCCGAAAGCCCGGCCCCCAGCAAAGCCCGGCGATTTACAGTGTTTGACGTTGGCATGTTCCCTCGCTCCTTAACATTCATTGCAGGTCTTGAGACCCAGCACGCGATAGATCGGGCAGAAATTCATGAAGGCCGTGGCCATGAAAATCGTGCCGATCCACCCCCAGACGCCGATCATCCCCGTGATGGCAAGCACAACCAACGCGCTGCCGGCCAACAGGCGGGCGATGCGATCAATGGTACCAAGGTTCCGGGCAAGTTGCATGATGAGTCTCCTTTGTTGTGGAAACCGATATGACCGATCGGACGGCAGGCTTTGGTGACGTTGTCACCAAAGGGCAGGGTCGGTCGGTACACTATTGGACACATCCGTGTGATCGCCACAAGGGCGCCAAACGCAACCAAAAGATGGGAAGGGCGGCGAAGGTTTTCGCCCGGCGGGACAGTGCAGGTGGTCGCCGGAAGCGGGGCGGGCAATATTGCCCGCCCTTTGCAGAGTATCCGTTCAGTTGATCGGCGACAGAAGATCAGGATTGGTGACCAGATTCCGCACCCCGTGGGCATGGTCTTCGCCGAATTCATTGTCGGCCAGCCAGGCACCGACCGAGTTGATGTCCAGCTTCACGACGTCGGGACGAACGCTCCAGGTCACCTGGAACGGCGAACCTTTCTCGTTATAGCCCGGGCCGGTCGTCGAGCCGTCATAGACGACCGGCGTGCCCAGATCGTTTGGCAGGTTCGGCACCTGGTTCAGGTCATTGATTTTTTCGATATGCGATAATTCGGTAAAGTCAGCGGCGTTCGGATCGTTGACCAGTACGGCGACCACGGCCTCGACCCGCAGCTGCGGGTTGCCGATCGCCTCGCTGAGGCAGGTGCCAAGACCGTTGCCCAGCGTGGCCTGAGCGGTCGAATGCACAAAATGAATCTCGATTGTGTCGCCGGGAACCAGATCGCCGTGCTTGCTGTCGCCAATCTTGCCGTCGACCGGTGCCAGTTCGGCCTCGGTCAGTTCGCCGTCGTATTCAAAGCCCGTTCCATAGCCGTGGCCATCGCCGTTGCCGGCATAGGTGGTGAAGCTGCCGCCCTTATGCTCGGCGTTTTCGTGGAAATGGATGTCACAGAGCGTCATCTCGGTCACAGCCGGTGCGTTGCTGAAGGCGCGGTTGTTGCTGCCATCCTGCGCATCGATGTCGCGAGGCGACTGCGGGCCGAAACCCTTGCCGTCTGTCGCGGCGGCCAGGGCGGCGCGCTGCCCGGCAATCACCTCTTCCGATACGGCATGGCCGTCACCGCTGGCCAGGGCTGCTGAACCGATCATGGCAGCGGTCGTGCTTAGCCAAAGGAACGTTTTAGTCATGTGTTGTTTCTCCTCGAAAAATGTGGCCGTCTGGTCAGGTGAACCTGCGCCAAGGTTCCACAGCTTTCGTTCCAGATCAACAGGTTGACTGCAGAAGATCCCGGACGCGCTAAATCTGGGATGACCCGTCGCGCAGCTTGGTTGCCCAAGACCGGTCGTGCAAGGCAGGCCGGTACGAGGTCTGGCGTTCCTCAAGGGGGCAGAAACCTGCCGCAGCCATCGGTCCTGCGGCGTCAAAGGATTCCCTTTGTCGCCAGACGAAAATCTTTCAGGTTCTGTCCGGAAAGGAGTTTGGTGGAGCCTAGGGGGATCGAACCCCTGACCTCTTGCATGCCATGCAAGCGCTCTCCCAGCTGAGCTAAGGCCCCTTCCAGATGCAGGCCTGTCGGCCTGCTGGGCGGTATTTATGGAAGCGCAGGGATGAGATCAAGCGAAAAAATCCCTGCGCATTCGGTTAGCTGTCGTCGTCGTCCGCAGCGACATCGGCGATCTCGTCCAGCGAGACTTCGTCGTCGTCGTCGTCTTCCAGAATATCATCGCCCAGATCGACATCCGCGTCATCGGTGTCGTCATCGTCCAGAACGATATCGGCAGTGTCCTCGGACTCGGCCTTTTCGGATTTGGCGTCGGATTTGTCGGCAACCAGCGTCCGGCCCTTGCCGCTGTTCAGGCTTTCCAGCGAGAACGTGTGTTCGCAGGCGGGGCAGGTCATCGGGTCACGCTGCAGATCGTAAAAACGTGTGGTGCAGCTCGGGCAAACGCGCTTTACGCCCCATTCTTCCTTGGGCATGGATTTCCCCTTCAATCGAATTCATAAGGTCAGAGTCGCAGCCAACTGCCACAAGTGCCATGTGGTGTCAAAGCCCTTTTGGGCCCGCAAGGCCGAAACCCCTGTTTTTGGGGCTGCGATCAGGGGGGAAGGTTGCTATGTTTTTGTCAGGCAGTAACAGGCGCGATATGAGCATTACCCATCTTCCCGGCGATCCGCCGGTTCCGGTTACCCTGCGGCGGTCCAACCGTGCCAAACGGATGAGCCTGCGGGTGTCGAAACTGGATGGCCGGGTGACGCTGACCCTGCCGAACCGCGCCCCCGAGGCCGAGGGGATCGCCTTTCTGCGCGAGAAGGCGGATTGGATCCGGACCCATCTGGACACCCGCCCCGAGGCCGAGGTGGTGGCCATCGGCGGTTCCGTGCCGTTCGAGGGGCAGCAATTGAGCATTGTGGCCACGGCCCGGCGCGGGCCGCATCTGACAGGTACGATTCTGGAGGTGCCGGGCGATCCGGCACGGGTCGGGCGCCATGTGGCGGCGTTCCTGAAACAGGCGGCGCGGGACCGGCTGGCGGCGGCCTCGGACCGCTATGCCGCGGCGCTGGGGCGGCCTTACGGGCGGATCAGCCTGCGCGACACCCGGTCCCGCTGGGGATCATGTTCGTCGCGGGGCGATCTGATGTATTCCTGGCGACTGATCATGGCCCCACCCGAGGTGCTGGATTACGTGGCCGCGCATGAGGTCGCGCATCTGGCCGAGATGAACCATTCGCAGGCGTTCTGGGACACGGTCGCGCGGCTGTGCCCGGGCTATGCCGCCCCGCGCCAGTGGCTGCGCCGGAACGGGGCGATGCTTCATCATGTCCGGTTTGACAATTGACGCGCCCGCGATATTTGTGATCACATCATGAGCATGCTTCTGAACGCCCGCCCGAACGAGGCCGGAACCTCGGCCCACGACCGCCTGTACCGCACGCTGCGCGGCCAGATCATGCATGGCGAGTTGACGCCGGGCGCGGCCCTGACCCTGCGCGGGGTGGCCAAACAGTTCGGCGTGTCGATGACGCCCGCACGAGAGGCCGTGCGGCGGCTGGTGGCCGAGGGCGCGCTGACGCTGTCGTCCTCGGGCCGGGTGGCGACGCCCGAGCTGAGCAACGAACGGATCGAGGAACTGGCCGCGCTGCGCGCGTTGCTGGAGCCCGAGCTTGCCTCGCGCGCGCTGCCACGGGCGCATATGGCGCTGATCGAACGGTTGCAGACCATCAACGGCACCGTGGCCGAGGTGGTCAGCCGCAACGATGCGGTGGGCTATATCCGCGCCAATCTGGAATTTCACCGCACGCTGTACCTGCGGGCACAGGCCCCGGCGATGCTGGCGCTGACCGAAACCGTCTGGCTGCAACTTGGGCCGACCATGCGGGCGCTTTACGGCCGGCTGGGCCGGACCGAACCACCCCGCCACCACAAGACCATCCTGGCCGCCCTGCGCGCAGGTGACGAACCGGGGCTGCGGCTGGCGGTGCGCACGGATGTGACGCAGGGGCTGCGTATGCTTGCGGGGTAAGCGAGTGCCTGCCTGACCGTGACCCTAGGATTGTTCGGCGGTTATGAAATCCTGGCGCACCTCTTTGTTGTAAGCGGCCAAAATCTCTTCTTTGGTTTTTCCATAGCGGCTTGAAAGCAATGGCCCGAGCGTGTTCAGAAAATGTTGGGGGTCTTTGGCGAACTTTGGAAAGGCCAGAAATGTTGTGGGAATCTCGTAGGCTGCAAGCGGATAGACGACACTGAAAAACTGTTTTGCCAGAACGACTTCTTGCTCTTCGCGGTTCGTTGCCTTCCAAAATCCCCCGGGAACCGGATCGCTGGGATCGGCTTTTGCCCTTTGGTGAACCAATTCCCGGCTTTTGGCTGTTACGGAAAGCTCTCTGACAGGAATGATGCAATGATCGATTTTGCACCAGCCTTCCTCAAGGCAGTCCTGCAGATTGTCCGTCGCTTGCGGGCTTTTGATAATTTCGGGCAGCTTGCGTTTCTTCGCGAATTTCAGGTTTTTCTCAAGACCTGCCTTACCCTCGCGCTTTTCAATTTTGGCGATGTCTTCTTGGGTAAACCCGGTGTCCAGACCAAGCCGCGTGAAAATCCGCACAAGCAAAGTGGTCCCCGCGCGGCCGGTGCCCGTGATTAGGATGTGACCTCTTTCCATGTGCCCCTCGCGATGTGAGATAGTGGTGGTTCGGCGTTTAATGCACCTTAACGCGCGTGACGCAAGTATGCCATCTGGGAAAGAATCGATAAATTTCCCGGACCTTTCCTTGGGGCCGTTCATACGTTCCGTGGGCGCAAGGACCGCGTGAAAGCCTTGATGTTGCGGGGGTACGGATAACTGCAGGGGAACGGGCGCCACCAAGCTGCGGCGCCCCAACCGGTTCAGATCACGCGTGGATCGCGCCGTCGCCGCAGGCCAGCGCGGCTTCGCGCACGGCTTCGGAAAAGGTCGGGTGGGCGTGGCAGGTCAGGGCCAGATCCTGCGCCGAGGCACCGAATTCCATCGCCACGCAAACCTCGTGGATCAGATCGCCGGCACCCGGGCCGATGATATGGGCGCCCAGAATGCGGTCGGTATCCTTGTCGGCCAGCAGTTTGACAAAGCCGTCCCCGGCAAAGACCGCCTTGGCGCGGCCGTTGCCCATGAAGGAAAACTTGCCGACCTTATAGGCGCGACCGGCCTCTTTCAGCTGTTCTTCGGTCTGGCCGACGGTGGCGACCTCGGGGGCGGTATATATCACACCGGGGATTACGTTATAGTTAACGTGGCCCGCTTTTCCGGCCAGAACCTCGGCCACGGCCATGCCCTCATCCTCGGCCTTATGGGCCAGCATCGGGCCGTCGATGGCGTCGCCGATGGCATAGATGCCCGCGACATTGGTGGCCCAATGGGCGTCGGTCTTGATCTGGCCGCGCGGGGCAATCTCGACCCCCAGCGCCTCGAGCCCCAGACCGTCGGTAAAGGGTTTGCGCCCGGTGGCGACCAGAACCACATCGGCGTCGATCGTCGCCTCGCTGTCGTCCTTGCGCAGTTTGTAATTGACCTTGGCCTTGGTTTTCAGAGTTTCGACGCCCTGCACCGCAGCCCCCATGATAAAGTTAAGCCCTTGTTTTTTCAGGGTGCGCTGGAACACTTTGGACACTTCGGCATCCATGCCGGGGGTGATGTGATCCAGAAACTCGACCACTGTCACCTCGGACCCCAGACGGGCATAGACCGACCCCATTTCCAGCCCGATCACCCCGGCACCGATGACCACCATCTTCTTGGGAATCTTGGGCAATTCCAGCGCGCCGGTTGAGGTGACGACGATCTTTTCGTCCACGGTGATGCCGGGCAGCGATGAGGGTTCCGAGCCCGAGGCGACGACGATATTCTTGGCGTTGTGCACCTCATCGCCCACCTTGACCTGACCCGCCGCAGGGATCGAGGCCCAGCCCTTGATCCAGTCCACCTTGTTCTTTTTGAACAGGAATTCGATGCCCTTGGTATTCTGGCCGATGACATCGTCCTTATAGGCCAGCATCTGTTTCCAATCGACCGAGGGCGATTTGCCCATCAGGCCCATCTTGGTGAAATTATGCTGTGCCTCGTGCAGCGAATGGCTGGCGTGCAGCAGCGCCTTGGACGGGATGCAGCCCACGTTCAGACAGGTGCCGCCAAGGGTGTCGCGCCCTTCGACGCAGGCCGTTTTCAGACCCAGCTGGGCGCAGCGGATTGCGCAGACATAGCCGCCGGGGCCGCTGCCGATGATGATGACGTCATAATCTGCCATTTTACTCTCCAATGGTCTGAATTTGGCGGTGCAGAAGGCGTACAGAAGCTGTGCAGACAGCGTACATACAGTTGTGTGGCGGGGAAAGGGGCGGGCGGGTCATACCAGCGCCGCCAGCAGCATCAGGACGGTCGCACCAAACCCCACGACCCAGATGATCGAACGCCAGGGCGTCAGGCCGAATGCATAGGCCGGGACATAGGCCACACGGGCGATCAGATAGGCATGGGCGCAGGCGGCGGTAAAGGGCGTGGACTGATCCGACAGGGTGGTGACGGTCACGGCGATGGTGAACAGGATCAGCCCCTCGAAATGGTTGTTCAGCGCGCGCTGCAAACGTCCGGCGATCCCGGTCAGCTGGACCGGCGTATCGCGCGGCCCCATCGCGGTTTTCGGCCCGACCTGAAGGTTTGCCGCGACCGAATAGGCGCAGAATTGCAGCACCTGCAACAGGGCGGCGAGGGTGAGGGCGGTGAGTTCGGGGGTCATCTGAGGACCGCCAGTGCGGCATTCACCGCCCGGGGCGCTTGCGACCCGGGCAGCGCCCGACCCGCCCCCCACGGGGCGGGCGCTTCACGCCCACCCCGCCGGGACGGGCGCTGCCCTGATGTGAGACAGACCTGCAATGGGTCAATCTTGGAGAATCCTGGAAGCATCATTTTTTCAGTTCAACGAATTCTGCCAGGCGAATTCCTTTTCGAATCTCGGTTCCATAGGACACGGGAACATCAGCAACTTCGCAAATGTCTTCTATGCGATGACCTTTGAGGTCTTCGGCGTATTCTATTCCAAACAAATGAATAGACAGAGCTACCTGTCTATCCTTTGCATGGTGATAGCGATCTTTAAGAACTGCAGCTAGATCGGATGCCCGCATACTTACCAATCCCTTACAAATCCATCAGCAACCGGCGCGGGTCTTCCAGTGCCTCTTTGACCCGTACAAGGAAGGTCACGGCGCCTTTGCCGTCGACGATCCGGTGGTCATAGGAGAGCGCCAGATACATCATCGGGCGGATCACCACCTGACCGTTGATCGCCATCGGGCGGTCCTGAATCTTGTGCATCCCCAGAATGCCCGATTGCGGCGGGTTCAGGATCGGCGAGGACATGAGCGAACCATAGACCCCCCCGTTCGAGATGGTGAAGGTGCCGCCCTGCATTTCGGCCATGCTCAGCTTGCCGTCGCGCGCGCGGGCGCCTTTTTCGGCGATGGCTTTTTCGATGGCGGCAAAGCTCATCGCGTCGGCATCGCGGATCACCGGCACCACAAGGCCGGTGGGCGTGCCCGCGGCGATGCCCATATGCACGAAGTTCTTGTAAACGATGTCGGTGCCGTCGATTTCGGCGTTGACCTCGGGCACCTCTTTCAGCGCGTGACAGCAGGCCTTGGTGAAGAACGACATGAAGCCCAGCTTGACGCCGTGTTTCTTCAGGAACAGGTCCTTGTATTCGTTACGCAGGGCCATCACCTCGGTCATGTCGACCTCGTTATAGGTGGTCAGCATGGCGGCGGTGTTCTGGCTGTCTTTCAGGCGGCGGGCGATGGTCTGGCGCAGGCGGGTCATCTTTACCCGTTCTTCGCGCGCGGCATCGTCGGCGGCAACTGGGGCACGCGGGGCGGGCGCGGCCGCCGCAGGCGCCGGAGCAAGTGCCGCCTTCAACACGTCCTCTTTCATGATGCGCCCGTCGCGGCCGGTGCCCTGAACAGAGGCCGGGTCCACGCCTTTTTCGGCCATCAGCTTATTGGCCGAGGGCGCGTTTTCCACGTCCTTGCCGGTGGCAGTGGCGGCTGCGGGGGCCGCCGCGGCGGGGGCTGCAGCAGGCGCCGCGGCTGCACCGGCGCCGGTGGTCATGACGGCCAGCTTGCCGCCCGCACCGACGGTGGAACCTTCGGCGGCCAGAATTTCGGTCAGGGTTCCGGCGGCAGGCGCCGGCACCTCGACCGAGACCTTGTCGGTTTCCAGCTCGCACAGCATTTCGTCCTGGGCCACGGCATCGCCCACGGCTTTGAACCATGTGCTGACGGTGGCCTCGGTCACGCTTTCGCCCAGGGTGGGCACCATCACGTCCACGGCTGCGCCACTTGCGGCAGGGGCGGCAGCCGCCGGGGCTGCGGCGGGGGCAGGGGCGGCCGCACCGGCGCCTTCGGCGATGGTGGCCAGCAGGGCGTCGACGCCCACGGTGGTCCCTTCGGCGGCGACGATTTCGCCCAATGTGCCGGCGATGGGCGAGGGCACCTCGACCGTCACCTTGTCGGTTTCCAGCTCGCAAAGCATTTCATCGACCGCAACCGCATCGCCGGGTTTCTTGAACCAGGTGGCGACGGTGGCTTCGGTAACGCTTTCGCCCAGGGTGGGTACGCGGACTTCTGTGGACATGATCAATTACCCTTCGATGGTCAGCGCTTCGTTCACGAGCGCGGCTTGTTGTGCTTTGTGTTGGCTGGCCAGACCCGTCGCAGGCGAGGCCGAGGCGTTGCGACCGACGTAGACTGGGCGCGAGTGTTTGGATTTGATCCGGGTCAGGACCCATTCGATGTTGGGTTCGACAAAGCTCCAGGCGCCCTGATTCTTCGGCTCTTCCTGACACCAGACGATTTCGGCCTGTTTGAAGCGTTCCAATTCCTTGACCAGCGAAATCGCCGGGAAGGGATAGAACTGTTCCAGACGCAGCAGATAGACATCGTCGATGCCGCGCGCGTCGCGCTCTTCCAGCAGGTCATAGTAAACCTTGCCCGAACAGATCACGACCCGTTTGATTTTCTTGTCGGCGACCAGCTTGGTGTCGGAATTGCCTTTTTCGGCGTCATCCCACAGCACCCGGTGGAAGCTGGAGCCGGTGACGAAATCCTCGGTGTCCGACACGCACATCTTGTGGCGCAGCAGCGATTTGGGCGTCATCAGCACCAGCGGTTTGCGGAAACTGCGGTGCAGCTGGCGGCGCAGGATGTGGAAATAGTTCGCAGGCGTCGAACAATTGGCCACGATCCAGTTGTCGCCGCCGCACATCTGCAGGAACCGTTCCAGCCGGGCCGAGCTGTGTTCGGGGCCTTGCCCTTCGAACCCGTGGGGCAGCAGCATCACCAGACCGGACATACGCAGCCATTTGCTTTCGCCCGAACAGATGAACTGATCGAACATGATCTGCGCGCCATTGGCGAAATCGCCGAACTGCGCCTCCCACAGCACCAGCGCGTTGGGTTCGGCCAGCGAATAGCCGTATTCGAAGCCCAGCACCGCATATTCCGACAGCATGGAATCGATGACCTCATACCGGGCCTGACCTTCGCGGATGTTGTTCAGCGGGTAATAGCGTTCTTCGGTGTCCTGATTGATCAGGCCGGAATGGCGCTGGCTGAACGTGCCGCGGGTGCTGTCCTGCCCGGCCAGCCGCACAGGATAGCCTTCGGTCAGAAGCGAACCGAAGGCCAGCGCCTCGGCCGTGGCCCAGTCGAAACCTTTGCCGCTGTCGAACATCTGTTGCTTGGTTTCCAGCAGGCGGCCCACGGTTTTATGCAGCGGAAACCCGTCGGGCGCGCGGGTCAGGGCGGTGCCGACCTGCGCCATGGTGTCGGGGGCGATCGCGGTCTGGCCGCGCTGGTAATCTTCGCCCTGACGGTCCAGATGCGACCAGCGCCCGTCCAGCCAGTCGGCCTTGTTGGGTTTGTATTCCTTGCCCGCTTCGAATTCTTCGTTCAGATGGGCCTGGAACGCGGCTTTCATATCCTCGATCTCGCCCTCGGGGATCAGCCCGTCCTTGACCAGACGTTCGGTGTACAATTGCAGCGTGGTCTTCTGCTTTTTGATCTTCTTGTACATGATCGGGTTGGTGAACATCGGCTCGTCGCCTTCGTTGTGACCGAACCGGCGATAGCAGAAGATATCCAGCACCACGTCCTTGTGGAATTTCTGGCGGAATTCGGTGGCGACCTTGGCGGCGTGCACCACCGCCTCGGGGTCGTCGCCGTTGACGTGGAAGATCGGCGCCTCGACCATCAGGGCGATATCGGTGGGGTAGGGCGAGCTGCGGCTGAAATGCGGCGCGGTGGTGAACCCGATCTGGTTGTTCACCACGATATGCATGGTGCCGCCGGTGCGGTGCCCGACAAGACCCGACAGGCCAAAACCTTCGGCCACGACACCCTGGCCCGCAAAGGCCGCATCGCCGTGCAGCAGGATCGGCAGAACCTGCGTGCGGTCGGTATCGTGAAGCTGTTCCTGCTTGGCACGCGCCTTGCCCAGAACGACGGGGTTCACCGCCTCCAGGTGGCTGGGGTTGGCGGTCAGCGACAGGTGGACCGAGTTGTCATCGAACACCCGGTCCGAACTGGCGCCAAGGTGGTATTTCACATCGCCCGACCCGTCGACATCTTCGGGTTTGAAACTGCCGCCCTGGAATTCGTTGAAAATCGCGCGGTAGGGTTTCTGCATGACATTGGCCAGCACCGACAGGCGGCCCCGGTGGGGCATGCCGATGATGATGTCGCGCACCCCCAGCGCGCCGCCGCGCTTGATGATCTGTTCCATCGCCGGGATCAGGCTTTCGCCGCCGTCCAGGCCGAAACGTTTGGTGCCCATGTATTTGACATGCAGGAATTTTTCGAAACCCTCGGCCTCGACCAGCTTGTTCAGGATGGCCTTGCGGCCTTCGCGGGTGAACTGGATTTCCTTGCCGTATCCTTCGATCCGCTCTTTCAGCCACGAGGATTCCTCGGGGTTGGAAATATGCATGTACTGCAGGGCGAAGGTGCCGCAATAGGTGCGTTTGACGATATCGATGATCTGCCGCATCGACGCGACCTGCAGGCCCAGCACGTTGTCGATGAAAATCGGCCGGTCCATGTCGGCCTCGGAGAACCCGTAGGACTGCGGATCAAGTTCGGGGTGGCGCGAAGGGTCCTGCAGGCCCAGCGGGTCCAGATCGGCGGCCAGATGGCCCCGGATGCGATAGGCGCGGATGATCATCAGGGCGCGGATGCTGTCCAGCACGGCGCGTTTGATCGCCTCGTCGCTGACGGCGACGCCGGTTTCGGCGGCTTTGGCCTTGATCTTCTTGCCGGCGTCCTTGACCTCTTCGGCGGGCCACTGGCCATCAAGGGCGGCGGTCAGATCGTCATTTGGGGCGGGGGGCCAGTCGGCGCGCGCCCAGCTGGGGCCCGCGGCCTCGGCCTTGACGTCCAGTTCGGCATCCCCCAACTGGCGGAAAAACTCGGCCCAGGCCGCATCGACCGCATTGGGGTCGTTGGCGTATTGGGCGTAAAGCTGTTCCAGATATTCCGCATTATGGCCCTGCATGAAGCTTGAGGCGTGGAACTGGTCGTTGGAGGAGTGTTCGGTCATGTCGTTACCTCATTCGGGTTGGGACCGTATTTATTTGGGACCGGTTTGGGACGGCAAAGATGCCAGAACAAGCATTGGCAGCAACAAACCACCAGACCTCGGGGCGGAAGGCCCGCCCCGAGAAAGTGGCGCACTTTTTGAAGCACAGATTTATGGCTTCATCGAACGGCACAGCTTAGCCAATCGCCTTCAGCACGGCCTCGCCCAGACCGGCGGGGCTGTCGGCGACGACGATGCCGGCCGAGCGCATGGCTTCGATCTTGCTTTCGGCGTCGCCCTTGCCGCCCGCGACAATCGCACCGGCGTGGCCCATGCGGCGGCCCGGAGGCGCGGTGCGCCCGGCGATGAAGCCCGCGGTCGGTTTCCAGCGGCCTTTCTTCTTTTCATCGGCCAGGAACTGCGCGGCCTCTTCTTCTGCCGAACCGCCGATTTCGCCGATCATGATGATCGAGGTGGTTTCGGGATCGGCCAGGAACATTTCCAGCACGTCGATATGTTCGGTGCCCTTGATCGGGTCGCCGCCGATGCCGACGGCGGTCGACTGGCCCAGACCCGCGTCCGAGGTCTGTTTCACCGCCTCATAGGTCAGCGTGCCCGAACGGGATACAACGCCGACCGACCCGCGTTTGTGGATGTGGCCGGGCATGATGCCGATCTTGCAGGCGTCCGGCGTGATGACACCGGGGCAGTTCGGCCCGATCAGGCGGGATTTCGACCCCGACAGCGCGCGTTCGACCTTCATCATGTCCAGCACCGGGATGCCTTCGGTGATGCAGATGATCAGCGGCATCTCGGCGTCGATCGCCTCAAGAATACTGTCGGCGGCGAAGGGCGGGGGCACATAGATCACCGAAGCATTCGCCTCGGTCACATCCATCGCTTCGTGGACCGAGTTGAACACGGGCAGGTCCAGATGCGACTGACCGCCCTTGCCGGGGGTCACGCCGCCGACCATTTTCGTGCCATAGGCGATGGCCTGTTCCGAGTGGAACGTGCCTTGGCTGCCGGTAAAGCCCTGACAGATCACTTTGGTGTTTTCGTCTACGAGGACTGCCATTTTGTTTGGCTCCTTAATTTGCGAACATCACAAAGGCTTCGCCGCCTTTGGTATCGTGCATAAACGTGTAGCGTTTACCGCCGACGCTGGCTTTTGCCTGCCCGCGCCGGGGTTTCAGGCCAAGTGCGCCAAAAAACTCTGACGACACTTTTTCTGGGTTTTGAATGTCGGATGTCGTTACGGCACATTCGAACTTGTGCTTGGTGAAAACGTTGACCTGAAGGCTTTCGTCGGTCTTGGTCCGCATGCCCATCGCACTGTTCTTTGCAAGCGGGGTCATGTCGAAACCCGCTTTCTTTCCAGCAGTGATGATGGCCGCAGGGTTCCCCGCATTTGCCAGGCACAGCTGCCTGAACGTTTGAATCGCGTCAGCCTGCGCTCCGGATGCAAGACAGATCAGTGCAATCGTCAACATATTCGCTCTTTTCATTCGAATTTACCCCTTAACACTTCAGCAATATTAACCTTTGACCGCCTTCACGATCTTCTCGGCCCCATCCGACAGGTTGTCGGCCGCGATGACATTTAGACCCGAATTGTTGATGATCTCTTTGCCTTTTTCCACGTTGGTGCCTTCCAGACGCACAACCAGCGGCACTTGCAGGCCGACCTCTTTCACGGCTGTCACCACGCCCTCGGCGATCACGTCGCAGCGCATGATCCCGCCGAAGATGTTCACGAGGATACCTTTGACG
Source organism: uncultured Paracoccaceae bacterium (assembly GCA_947500775.1). Taxonomy (GTDB): domain Bacteria; phylum Pseudomonadota; class Alphaproteobacteria; order Rhodobacterales; family Rhodobacteraceae; genus CANMTD01. The sequence continues at coordinate 202,402 of CANMTD010000003.1, read as the reverse complement.
TTCGGGTCAGAGGTGATGATCTTGAACGCCTCGGTCACTTTCTCGGTGGTGGCGCCGCCGCCCACGTCAAGGAAGTTCGCCGGTTCCGCGCCATAGAGTTTGATGATGTCCATGGTGGCCATCGCCAGACCCGCGCCGTTGACCATGCAGCCAATCTCGCCGTCCAGCGCGATATAGTTCAGGTCGAACTTGGAGGCGGCCAGTTCCTTGGGGTCTTCTTCGGTCTCATCCCGCAGGGCGGCCACGTCGGGGTGGCGATACAGCGCGTTGCCGTCAAAACTGACCTTGGCGTCCAGCACCTTCAGGTCGCCGCCGTCGGTGACGATCAGCGGGTTGATCTCCAGCATCTCCATGTCTTTTTCGATGAAGGCTTTGTAAAGCAGCCCCATCAGCGCCACGCATTGCTTGACCTGCTTGCCTTCCAGACCCAGCGAAAAGGCGATGCGGCGACCGTGGAAACCCTGATACCCGGTGGCGGGATCGACGCTGAACGACAGGATCTTTTCGGGGGTCGCGGCGGCGACCTCTTCGATGTCCATGCCGCCTTCGGTCGAACAGACGAAGGACACGCGGCTGGTCTGACGATCGACCAGCAGGGCCAGGTACATTTCGGTTTCGATGCCCGAGCCGTCTTCGATATAGATGCGGTTGACCTGTTTGCCCACGGGGCCGGTCTGATGGGTCACCAGGGTGCGGCCCAGCATCTTCTTGGCCTCTTCGGCGGCCTCTTCGACCGACTTGGCCAGACGCACGCCGCCCTTTTCACCGGCTTCGGCTTCCTTGAAGGACCCTTTGCCGCGCCCACCTGCGTGGATCTGCGCCTTGACGACCCAAAGCGGGCCGGCCATTTCGCCGGCGGCGGTTTTTGCGTCTTCGGCTTTCAAGACAACGCGGCCATCGCTGACCGGGGCGCCGTAGTCGCGAAGGAGAGCCTTCGCCTGGTATTCATGAATGTTCATGAAACTGTCCCATGCTAGTTCATTTCCTGACTGTTGTGGCATGGTGTTGCGGGTCAAAGAAACGGGCTTTGGGGATTTGGGGGGCAATTGAGGGGATATTTTTGCGTTTGTGATCACGGGGTGAAAATTTGTGATCACATGCGCCCGAAAATGCGGCAGCTATAGAATCACTTTGGCCGTAAAATCGCGCCATTCTACCGTTTCCGGGCAAAAAAGAGCGCTAAATGGGCTGTGCAGACCGCAGAAAGCAAAGAACCGCCGTAGCGGTTGGCGGATATTTCTGGCCCGAGTGATCGGCGGCCGGACATATTTGATGGGGGAATTGGCGCGACATCGCCGGGGCAAACCGACCCCGGACAACTGCCGGGATCGGTTTTGAAATTCAGAGGCTGACGGGGTTACGCCAGCGAACCGTCGATGCCTTTGCAGGCCTCGACCAGGCCTTTGACGGCCTCGACCGATTTGTCGAACATCGCCTGTTCGTCCTTGCCCAGCTTGATGTCCACGACCTTTTCGATGCCACCGGCGCCTATGATGGTGGGCACGCCGACATACATGTCTTTCAGGCCGAATTCGCCGTCACAATGGGCCGCGCAGGGCAGCAGGCGTTTCTGGTCTTTCAGATAGGCCTCGGCCATTTCGATGGCGGAGGTGGCGGGCGCGTAGAAGGCCGAACCGGTTTTCAGCAGGCCAACGATTTCGGCGCCGCCATCACGGGTGCGCTGGATGATCGCGTCCAGTTTTTCCTGCGTGGTCCAGCCCATTTTCACCAGATCGGGCAGCGGGATACCAGCAACGGTCGAATAGCGCGCCAGCGGCACCATCGTGTCACCATGGCCGCCCAGAACGAAGGCGGTGACGTCTTTCATGCTGACGTCGAATTCCAGGCTGAGAAAATGGCGGAACCGCGCGCTGTCCAGCACACCGGCCATGCCGCAGACCTTGCTGTGGGGCAGGCCCGAAAATTCGCGCAGCGCCCAGACCATCGCGTCCAGCGGGTTGGTGATGCAGATCACGAACGCGTCGGGGGCGTTGTCGCGGATGCCTTCGCCGACGGATTTCATGACCTTCAGGTTGATGCCCAGCAGGTCGTCGCGGCTCATCCCCGGTTTGCGGGGGACACCGGCGGTGACGATCACAACGTCGGCGCCCGCGATATCGGCATAGTCGGTGGTGCCTTTCATATCGGCATCGAACCCTTCGGAAGGGCCGGATTCAGCGATATCAAGCGCCTTGCCCTGAGGAATGCCGTCAGCGATATCGAACAGGACGACATCGCCCAGTTCTTTCATTGCAGCAAGGTGCGCAAGCGTGCCACCGATCTGTCCAGCGCCGATAAGGGCGATCTTGGGTCTGGCCATGAGTTTGGTCCCTGATCTGATTGAGATTGCGCGAATGCCTAGCCATTCCAAGGCCTCTGCGCAAGCCTGCCGCGCCGCAGCATGGCCAGGGTCGCGGCTTTCGTGATCGGGTTTGATGGGCTAAAGCAAGTGAAACAGGCGGTTTTGAAGGTGCGCTGCGATGGTTCACATGGATGTCACCTTTTTTGCGGTGGCGGTTTTCGCGGTGATGTTCGCGGGGCTTTCCAAGGGCGGGTTCGGATCGGGGGCGGCCTTTGCCGCGGCACCGATTCTGGCGCTGATCGTGCCGCCGGGGGTGGCGCTGGGGCTGATGCTGCCGCTGTTGATGCTGGTCGATCTGACGGTGTTGCGTCCCTATTGGCGGCGCTGGCATGGGCCCACGGCGCTGTTGCTGATCGCGGGCGCGGTGCCGGGGGTCGGGCTGGGGATGCTGCTGTACCGGGTGGCCGATCCCGATCTGTTGCGATTGCTGATCGGTTGCGTCGCGCTGGGGTTCGTGGGGTTTCAACTGGCGGTGCGCATCGGCCTGCTGCGCCCCCGCCAGCGCGCGGTATCCCCCGTCGCCGGGGCCGTGGCCGGGGTTGCGGGCGGGTTCACCAGTTTCATCAGCCACGCGGGCGGCCCGCCGGTTGCCGTGTACCTGCTGGCAAAGGGGCTGGACAAGACCACCTATCAGGCGACGACGGTTCTGGTGTTCTGGGCGATCAACATCGTGAAATTCATCCCCTATGCGATGCTGGGGGTGTTCACGCGCGACACGCTGGTGGCCGATCTGTATCTGGCGCCCTTTGCCCTTTTGGGCGCCTGGCTGGGGGTCAAGGCCCACCGGAGAATCCCCGAGGGCCTGTTTTTCGGGCTGACCTATGTGTTGCTGGTCCTGACCGGCGGCAAGCTGATCTGGGACGCGCTGAGCTAGATCGGCAGGCCGGTCGGCAACAGCGGGTCCTTCACCGCCTCGAACGACTGGCCCGAGGCGACAAGACAGGTCAGGCCGCTGGGCAGAGTGGCGGTGATGGTCCAGCTGCCGGTGCTGTCAGAGGCGAACAGTTCCATCATTGTGTTGTTCCCGGCCAGCCCGACCGCCTGACGGGTTTCGCCATAGGTTTCGTTCAGCCGTTCGACGATACGGTCGCGGGGCGCGCAATTGGCGCGGGTCTGGGCGTTCGCCGGGGTCAGCAGCAACAGGTACAACAGACCTGCGAGGGTCAAAAACAGTTTCATCCGTCGTCTCCTTTCCTTGCGGGTTGGGGTGCCGGTGGGTCCGGCGGTGGTGAAACCATGCGCTCAGCCTTGCAAATTAAGGTTAACCGACCGTTCGCTTGAAAGTTTCTGCATTGCGGCAAAACAAGGCTTGCGCATTCGTGCGATTTCATGATGTTTTGCGCAACAAAATTGCGAAGGAGAAGAATCATGGTCGCCACTGCCCGCCCGTACCGTTCGGTTCTGTATATTCCCGGCTCGAAAGAGCGGGCGCTGGAGAAGGCAAAGACCATGGCGGTGGATGCCATCATCTTTGATCTGGAAGACGCGGTTGCCGTCGAGGAAAAAGCAAACGCCCGCAGCATGTTGGCGGCAACGCTGGCGGCAGGCGGATATGGCGCACGGGCCCGGATCGTGCGGGTCAACGGGTTGGACAGCCCCTGGGGCGCCGACGATATCGCGGCTTTTGTCGGCGCGCCGATCGACGCGCTGCTGATCCCCAAGGTGGGCTGTGCGGCGGATGTCGAGGCCGTGGCCGCGCTGATCCCCGATGTGCCGCTGTGGGCGATGATGGAAACGCCGCAAGGCATGTTGAACGCCGCCGAAATTGCCGCGCACCCGCGCATGGCGGGATTCGTGATGGGCACCAACGATCTGGCGAAAGAGCTGAAATGCCGGTTCCGCGCGGACCGGATGCCGATGCTGACCAGCCTGCAACTGTGCCTGCTGGCCGCGCGCGCGGCGGGCATCGTCGCGGTCGACGGGGTTTACAACGCCTTCAAGGACGACGCGGGGCTGGAGGCGGAATGCACCCAAGGGCGCGACATGGGGTTCGACGGCAAAACGCTGATCCATCCCGCGCAGGTGGCGATTGCCAATGCGGCCTTTGCGCCCTCGGCCGAGGAAATCGACCTTGCCCAACGCCAGATCGCCGCCTTCCAAGAGGCGGAAAAGGCCGGGCAGGGGGTGGCCGTTGTGGATGGCAAAATCGTCGAAAACCTGCATATTGTGACCGCGCAGGAAACGTTGGCCAAGGTGGCGGCGATCGCGGAACTTGAGGGTTGATATGAGCGTGCTGGTCCTTGGAATTGCCCTGTGGTGGGGCGCCCATCTGTTCAAACGCGTGGCCCCGGGCGCGCGGGCCGGGCTGGCCGACCGGATGGGCGACAGCGCAAAGGCGGTGATTGCGGGGCTGATGGTCGCCTCGGTCATCCTGATGGTTGTCGGCTATCGCGGGGCGGATTTCGAACCGGTTTACACGCCGCTGCCCGGGATGGGCCATCTGAACAATCTGCTGATGCTGGTGGCGATGTTTTTCTTCGGGATCGGATCGTCCAAGGGGCTGTTGTCGGACAAGATCCGTCACCCGATGCTGTGGGGCATGGTGATCTGGGCCTGCGCGCATCTGCTGGTGAACGGCGATACCGCGTCACTGCTGCTGTTCGGCGGTCTGGGGGTCTGGGCGCTGGTGTCGATGGTGCTGATCAGCCGCGCGGACGGCCCCTGGCAACGCCCGGCACCCGGTGCGATCAGGGGGGACGCCATAAATTTGGTGATCTCGCTGGTCATCTACGGCGTGGCTGTGGGCGTGCACCTGTGGCTGGGCCACAGCCCGTTTCTGGGGACCTATGGATGAAGGCCTATCGCTTGCTGACCGAAGAGGACACCTCGGCCTTTTGCCACAAGGTGATGCTGGCCCTGTCCAAAGGGTGGGAACTGTATGGCGACCCGGCCTATGGCTTCGATGCGGCCACCGGAAAGATGCGCTGTGCCCAGGCGGTGGTCAAAGACCTGCCGGGCACCGATTATGACCCTGAGATAAAATTGGGACAGCTTTGATGTCAAAAACCAACCAAGGCCGCTTTTTCGAGGATTATCAGGTCGGGCAGGTGATCGCCCATGCGGTGCCGCGCACCGTGGCCGAGGGCGAACGGGCGCTGTATCACGCGCTGTATCCGGCGCGGCATGCGCTGTATTCGTCGGATGAATTCGCCGGGGCCTGCGGGCTGGAAGGCTCGCCCGTCGATGACCTGATCGCGTTCCATGTGGTGTTCGGCAAAACCGTGCCCGACGTGTCGCTGAACGCCGTGGCCAACCTGGGCTATGCCGAGGGGCGGTGGCTGCAGCCGGTCTATCCCGGCGACACGCTGCGGTCATTGTCCGAGGTGATCGGGGTCAAGCAGAATTCGAACGGCAAATCCGGCGTGGTCTGGGTGCGGACCCGCGGCCTGAACCAGCGCGACGAGGTGGTGCTGGAATATGTGCGCTGGGTGATGGTGCGCAAACGCGACGCACAGGCGCCCGCGCCCGAAACGGTGATCCCGGAACTGGCCAGCGCCCTGACGGCAGAGGATCTGGTGATACCAGCGGGGCTGGATTTTTCGGGTTATGATTTCGTTCAGGCCGGGGAACCGCACCGCTGGGGCGATTACGCGGTGGGCGAAAAGATCGACCATGTGGATGGCGTCACCATCGAAGAGGCCGAACACATGCTGGCCACGCGCCTGTGGCAGAACACCGCCAAGGTGCATTTCGACGCCACCAACCGGCCCGACGGGCAGCGGCTGATCTATGGCGGGCATGTGATTTCGCTGGCGCGGGCGCTGTCGTTCAACGGGCTGGCCAACGCGCAGATGATCGTGGGGCTGAATGCCGGCGCCCATGCCAACCCCTGTTTCAGCGGCGACACGGTGCGCGCCTGGTCCGAGGTGCTGGACAAGGCCGAAACCGCCGCACCGGGTGTGGGCGCGATCCGGCTGCGGCTGGTTGCGGTCAAACACGGTGCCGGGGATTTCGCGCTGAAGGGCGAGGATGGCAAATACCTGCCCGATGTGCTGCTTGATCTGGATTACTGGGTGCTGATGCCGATGTGAACGGCACAGGGTGGGGCGCGATTTATCTGACCCGCCCCGACCCGGCGGCCCATCTGCCACCGGTGCCCTGTCGGGCTGCGCCGATGGGGGAGGGCGGTTTGTGATCACGCAATATGCGGTCGTGATCACAAAAATCGGTGTCATGCGATAACATCGCCAAAAATACGTGATTTGCCCCGAAAATTACGGGCCAGATAAGATGTGTCCGTGACTCCGCCATAATTTTTGTTATCACAGAGACAAAGCAATGCCGTTGCGCTAGCGAGAGGACCCATCATGGCTGATGTAAACCGGGGAAACCGGCCGCTTTCCCCCCATCTTCAGATTTACCGCCCACAGCTGACCTCGATCACCTCGATCCTGACGCGGATCACCGGCAACGCGCTGTTGCTGGGGGCGATCCTGACGGTCTGGTGGTTTCTGGCGGCCTCTTACGGCGCAGAGTATTTCGCCACGGCGGACGGCGTGATCACCTCGTTCCTGGGGGACCTGATCATGTTCGGGTCGCTGTGGGCGCTGTGGTATCACGCGCTGGCCGGTGTGCGGCATCTGATCTGGGACAGTGGCCGGGGGTTTGACCTGGGCACCGCGACCAAGCTGGGCTGGGCCGTCGTGATCGGATCGGTCGTCCTGACCATCCTGACCGTTATCGTGATCTGAGGGGGCGAGACATGGCATATCTGACAGACCGCAAACGCGCCGTAGGCATGGGGGCCGCCAAATCGGGGCCGCATCATCACTGGAACATGATCGTCAGCTCGGTCGCCCTGCTGATCCTGGTGCCGCTGTTCATCTTTACCTTCGGCCCGATGCTGGGCGCGCCGCATGCCGATGTGGTGGCCTATTTCGCGCGGCCCTTCCCGGCGATTGTCGCGGGGCTGACCATCGCGGTCGGCTTCATGCACTTCAAGAACGGCGCGCAGGTCGCGATCGAGGATTACACCGACGGGCTGACCCGTCAGGTCCTGATCATCGCGGTGACCTGCATCAGCTATGCCGCAGCGGCGACCGGCCTTTTCGCCATCGCCCGTATTGCCCTTTAAGACGACGGAGCCTTCAAAATGGCCGCATATGAATATGAAACACACGAATATGACGTCGTGGTTGTGGGCGCCGGTGGCGCCGGGTTGCGCGCGACGCTGGGCATGGCCGAACAGGGGCTGCGCACGGCCTGTGTGACCAAGGTGTTCCCGACGCGCAGCCACACCGTGGCCGCGCAGGGCGGGATCGCCGCGTCGCTGTCGAACATGGGGCCGGACCATTGGCAGTGGCACATGTACGATACCGTCAAGGGGTCGGACTGGCTGGGCGATACCGATGCGATGGAATATCTGGTCCGCGAAGCCCCCAAGGCGGTGTACGAGCTGGAACATTACGGCGTGCCGTTTTCGCGCACCGAAGAAGGCAAGATTTACCAGCGTCCCTTTGGCGGCCACACCACCGAATTCGGCGAAGGCCCGCCGGTGCAGCGTACCTGCGCCGCCGCCGACCGCACCGGCCACGCGATCCTGCACACGCTGTATGGCCAGTCGCTGAAGAACAACGCCGAATTCTATATCGAATATTTCGCGCTTGATCTGATCATGGGCGAAGATGGCGCCTGTCAGGGTGTGCTGTGCTGGAAACTGGACGATGGCACGCTGCATCTGTTCAACGCCAAGATGACCGTGCTGGCCACGGGCGGTTACGGCCGCGCCTATTTCAGCGCGACCTCGGCCCATACCTGCACCGGGGACGGTGGCGGCATGGTGGCGCGTCAGGGTCTGCCGCTGCAGGACATGGAATTCGTGCAATTCCACCCCACCGGCATTTATGGCTCGGGCTGTCTGATCACCGAAGGGGCGCGCGGCGAAGGCGGCTATCTGACCAACTCGGAAGGCGAGCGGTTCATGGAACGCTATGCGCCGACCTACAAGGACCTGGCCAGCCGCGATGTGGTGTCGCGCTGCATGACGATGGAGATTCGCGAAGGCCGCGGCGTGGGGGCGCAGGGCGACCATATCCACCTGCACCTGAACCACCTGCCGCCGGAAACTCTGGCGCTGCGCCTGCCGGGGATTTCCGAAAGCGCGCGGATTTTCGCGGGCGTCGATCTGACCAAGGAACCGATCCCGGTTCTGCCGACCGTGCATTACAACATGGGCGGCATCCCGACCAATTACTGGGGCGAGGTTCTGAACCCCACCGCGAAAGACCCCGATGCGATCGCACCCGGCCTGATGGCTGTGGGCGAAGCGGGCTGCGCCAGCGTGCATGGGGCGAACCGGCTGGGATCGAATTCGTTGATCGATCTGGTGGTCTTTGGCCGCGCCGCCGCGATCAAGGCGGCCGAAGTGGTCGACGCCAAGGCGGCCAACCCGACCGTCAACATGGCCTCGGTCGAACAGGCGCTGGACCGTTTCGACAGCATTCGCCACGCCAAGGGCAATATCGCCACCGCCGAGCTGCGCCTTGAGATGCAGAAAACCATGCAATCGGATGCTGCCGTGTTCCGCACCGACAAGACGCTGGCCGAAGGCGTGGTCAAGATGGGGCAGGTCGCGGGCAAGATGGATGACGTCAAGGTCACCGACAACAGCCTGGTCTGGAACAGCGACCTGATGGAAACGCTGGAACTGACCAACCTGATGCCCAACGCTTTGGCAACCATCGTCGGGGCCGAGGCCCGCAAGGAAAGCCGCGGCGCCCATGCGCATGAGGATTACCCCGATCGCAACGACAAGGTCTGGCGCAAACATTCGCTGGCGGTTGTCGATGGCAACAAGGTGAAACTGGACTATCGTCCGGTGCATCTGGACCCGCTGAGCAAGCAGGAAGATGGCGGGATCGACCTGAAGAAGATCGCGCCCAAGGCACGGGTGTACTGATGCGGGGCGCGGCTGTTGTGATCGCGGTGTCGATGTCGCTGGGTCTGGCGGCCTGCAGCGGCACATCGAACGGCAACGCAGATCAGGCGGCCGCGCAGCCCCGTGTTGGAAACCTTCCGTTGCCGGTGCAATACCCCCTGTTGCGGGGCGATGCAGAGCTGTGGCCCAATCTGACCCTTGCGCAACAGCAACGGGCGCTGCAATTCTTAGGCGACGGCAGTACGATCAGATCATCATTGGAAGTGGATTAACAAGTTGAAGACCCCGGTATCAGTATCCCAGACCTTTTCCCGCAAATCTGTTTTGGCCCGTTGGGCCGCGCTGGGCGCATTGGTGGTGTTACCCGCCTGCGAAGCGGCCAATGAGACCGCCGACACGGTTGCGCGCGATACGGCGAAATCTGTGGTCAACGGGGTGGTCGAAGACAAGTTCCCGGGCGTGAACGCCGCCCCGGTCACCGATTGCGTGATCGATAACGCCAGCCGTGGGCAAATCCTGTCGATCGCCAAGGCTTCGGTCACCGGGGTCGATCAGGAAACCGTTGAAACCGTCGTGGGCATCGCCAAGAAACCCGACACGGTCAAATGCATCACAAACGCGGGTTTTGGCCTGCTGAAATAGGCCCCAACTGGACAAGGGATCGTGACGTCGAAACCCCTCCGAAACGCATTGCTTTGCACCAACCACCTGTTCCAATGGGCAGGCTCCGAGATGGTGTTATGCGAATTGGCCGAGGCGTTGATCGACCGCGGGATGCAGGTGACGGTGCTGTGCAATGCGCAGGCCGATCTGGTTGCCGCGCCGCTTGTGGCGCGGGGTGTGCGGGTGACGGACGATCCGGACAATATCACACTGGCAAAGTTCGATGTGGTCTATTGCCAGCATCAGCTGGTCAGCCTTCTGATACCGGGGGCGATTGCCGCGCTGTTGGCCCGGCCCGACCGGTTGCCAGTCTTTGTATACAATCATCTGTCACCGTTCGAGGCCTTTGAAACGCCCGGCCCATTTGTCGAGGCCGCGCTGGCCGATATCATCCTGTGCAACAGTGATGAAACCCGGACACAGCTGGACCTTTACGGCGCGCCGTTTGACGATGCGGTCCTGTTTCCCAACCCGGCCCCGGACCGGTTCCTTTGCGACAATCCCGCACCACAGGGCAGGCTGACCCGTCTTCTGGCAGTGTCCAACCATATGCCGAAAGAGGTCAGCGCGGCTTTGACGTTATTGGAGCAGGACGGGATCACGGTAACGCGGATCGGTCGTAAATATGTCCACCGGCGGCTGACGCCAGCCGATATTGCCGGACATGATGCCGTGCTGACCATCGGCAAAACGGTTCAATACGCCTTTGCAGGGCGGCGGGCGGTGTTCTGCTATGACAAATTCGCGGGGCCGGGCTGGATCACGGCGGCGAATTTTGCCGCAGCCGCGAAGGCGAATTTTTCGGGTCGTTCGGACCCGCGCCCACGTTCCCCCGAACAATTGGCGCAAGAGCTGATTGCCGGGTTTGGCGGGGCTGCAAGCTTTGCCAAAGACCTGAAACGCGATCATCTGACCCCCTATCTGTTGACGCCGCAACTTGATGCCTTTCTGGCTAAAGCCCTGTCGATTGCCGAAGATGATGGTCTGCAGGCGGCAAAGCGGGCGCATCTGCAACATCTTGCCACAACCGGGCAGGCCCTGCGCGAAGAGCGTCTTTATGCGCTTATCCGCCGTGAATTTCTGGGGCGGCACCATTTGCAGCAACATGTCAGGGCACAAGCGAAGGCAGCAATGTCTTCGCGGGATGTGAAAACACATCCGCCGCGCGGCGTGGGGGATTGAGGCAGGCGGGTGGTCAGGGTATTGAGGCGGGCAATCGGTGTCTGATTGCCGGAACGACCGGCGGCGGCGCCCTGTTGCCATCAAAATTGTGAGTTGTGGGAGAGCAGGATGTTTGGACTGAAACGCAAACGCAAAACCAAACAGGGTACATCTGCCGTGGCTCCCATAGCGCCGGCGGACCCGGGGTTCGTGGAACCGCTGGGCACGCAGTATATCGAATTTCTGACAGCCATCCACGCGGCGGTGGCACCGAATTGGTATCTTGAAATCGGGTCGCAAAAGGGCAGCAGCCTACGCGGCGCGGCGGGCCGTGTCGTCGCAGTCGATCCGGAATTCAAGATTGCCTCTGACATCATGGGGGCCAAATCCGAGCTGCATCTGTACCAGATGACAAGCGACGATTTCTTTGCGGGCGGTGCCCTGGAACGTATGGGCGCCAAGGTCGATATGGCCTTTCTTGATGGCATGCACCTGTTTGAATTCCTGCTGCGCGACTTCATCAATACCGAAAAGAACGCGGCCCCGGACGGGCTGATCGCGATGCATGATTGCGTGCCGCGGACCCAGGTGATGACCCTGCGCGAATGGGACAAGGCCGTGACCCGGGAATGGACGGGGGATGTCTGGAAACTGATCCCCATCCTGCGCCAATACCGCCCCGATCTGCGGCTGAATGTTGTCGATTGCGCCCCCACAGGGCTGGTGTTTCTGACGGGTCTTGATCCAAGCAACCGCGTGTTGTCAGAGGCCTATAACGACATCATGGCCGAGTATATGGATATGTCCTTTGCCGACTTTGGCGTGCAAAGGTTCTTTGATGAGCTGAACATGCGCGCGGCTGGGCCGATGATGGAAGCATTCTCTGCCGATACGCGCGAAAGCTGTCTGGCCAGGTTCTGATCTTGTTTCGACCCGCCCCTTTTCGGCTGCTGTTGCCGTGCCCCGATCCGATGCTTGGCCGGGCGTGGGGGGATTGGTATTTTGCCGAGTCTCTGGCCCAATCGTTTAACCGATTGGGGCGGGATGTCCGGTTCGAGTTCTGGGTCGACGACCGGCATACCAAAAAGAAGAAAAAGCGGCGTATACCAAACCGGCTGCCGTTCCGCCGAGAGATCGATCTGGTGATCCGGGGCACCCTGCCGTATCGCCCGGTCCTGGGGCGCAAGTTCTTTATCTGGGTGATTTCGCAGGCAGAGTCTCTGACAGAGGAAGAGCTGAACAGCGCGCGTCATATCTTCGTGGCCTCTGAACCCTATGCCAGAACGCTGGCCGCCAAAGGGTTGCCGGTGTCCTATCTGCCGCAATGCACCGATCCCAGCCGGTTTCAGCCGTTCGGGCGCGATCCGGCGCTGGCCTCGGATGTTCTGTTTGTCGGCAACTGGCGGTCTTACGCACCTCGGCCCGTGGTCGATCTGGCCCTGCGCGCCGGTGCCGACCTCAGCGTCTGGGGGCGGTCCTGGGACGGAAAATTGCCCGATGGTGTGTTGCGCGGGGCCAGTATCGAAAATGAGGTGCTGGGCCGGTACTATGCCTCGGCCAATGTGGTGCTGAACGATCATACCGAAACGATGCTGCGGCACGGGTTTCTGTCGAACCGCGCCTATGACGTACTGGCCACCGGGCGCCCTTTGTTGAACGAAACCATGCCGGGCATCCCGGATGATTTGCGCGAACACCTGTATCTTTATGACGCGGAAACATTTGCCGGTCAGCTTGCCCTGGCGCAGGAAGAGGCAGGCAAAGATCGCACCGATATCAGCGCCTATGTGCGGGCGCATCACAGCTTTGACGCGCGTGCGGCCGCAATCTGCAATGCGATTTGATGCCGATGCCCCATCGACCCGCGAATTGATCGCAGAAATGTGCCTGTTATCGCTATCTTGGCATTGGTCTTCGCCTGCCGATAACCTATTGTCTGCTTAGAAATCTCCGGAGGTTAGCAAGGACGTCATGGTTCAATTCACCCTTCCCAAGAACTCCAAGGTTACCACTGGCAAAACATGGCCGAAACCTGATGGCGCAACCAATGTCCGGAAGTTCCAGATTTACCGTTGGAACCCCGATGACGGTCAGAACCCGCGCGTCGATACCTATTTCGTCGATATGGACGCCTGCGGCCCGATGGTTCTGGACGCGCTGATCAAGATCAAGAACGAAATTGATCCGACGCTGACCTTCCGCCGGTCCTGCCGCGAAGGCATTTGCGGGTCCTGCGCGATGAACATCGACGGGATCAACACGCTGGCCTGTATCTATGGCATGGATGAGATCAAGGGCGATGTGAAAATCTATCCGCTGCCGCATATGCCGGTGGTCAAGGACCTGATCCCCGACCTGACCCATTTCTATGCCCAGCACGCCAGCATCATGCCGTGGCTGGAAACCAAGACCAACCGCCCGGCCAAGGAATGGCGCCAGTCGATCGATGATCGCAAGAAACTGGACGGGCTGTATGAATGCGTGATGTGTGCGTCTTGTTCGACATCCTGCCCGTCTTATTGGTGGAACGGCGACCGCTATCTTGGCCCTGCGGCCCTGTTGCATGCCTATCGCTGGATCATCGACAGCCGGGACGAGGCAACGCCGGAACGGCTGGACGAATTGGAAGATCCGTTCAAACTGTATCGCTGCCACACCATCATGAACTGCGCCAAGACCTGCCCCAAGGGGCTGAACCCGGCGCAGGCGATTGCCGAGATCAAAAAGATGATGCTGGAGCGCGCGGTTTAACCTGCGCCGCTGCGCATTGTGTTGCAAAGCCCGGCCAGGCAGGTCGGGCTTTTGCGTTGCACCAGCAAGCTTTGCGCCGTCATCAATGCGGGCTTGCGGATATAGTGGGTGCGGATTCGGCTGTAAAAGTGTATCTTGGCGTCAGGGAGGGTGTGCATAACCATCGAGGCACCCCATGTCTGACACTCAGAAAATCACCAAACCCACCGTTGCCGATGCGCGGTTCGCGCTGGAACAGGCGTGGGCGTATTATACGCCAGCGGCCCCGGTAAAACCGGCAAAAACGCCTGCCGAATACTATGAATACATCGCGGTCGGGGCCTGAAATCAGGCGCTGATGCCGGGCAATTCAAATTGATCCGGCGCAGGCGCGTGGCGATTAATGTGTCCGCCCGATAGGTTTGGGCGGGCACATCGGACCAATTCGCCGAAAAAGATTGACATGAGGCAGTAAAAGGACCATCTGCCCATCAACCGACTGTCCCCCGCCGCGTGAGCGAGGGTGTTCAGATAGAACGAGACATCGGTCCTTGGGCTTTGGCCCAGACGACAGGTTCCCACATCACGCAGGGGTCCGACGGGTTGGCCGCTTTGCGAACATACGGTTCGCGGGGCAGGGCGGGCCCGCAACTCTGATGCGCTGTCGCGTTGCCAAAGGGCGAGGCGACAAATGTGAGATACGGGCGGGCCATGATGGTGCCGCCGCGAAAGGAATAGACTTTGACAGATTTTGGAACGCTCGGCCTGACCGAGCGCCTTGTAAAACGGCTGGCCGACGTCGGCCTGACCGACCCCACCCCGATTCAGAAGCGGGCGATCCCGCTGGCTTTGGAAGGGCGCGATGTGATGGGGCTGGCGCAGACCGGCACCGGGAAAACCGCGGCCTTTGGTCTGCCGCTGGTGCAGCTGATGCTGAAGGCCGGGCGCAAACCCACGCCGCGTACCGTGCGCGGCCTGATTCTGGCTCCGACCCGCGAGCTGGCCAAACAGATTTCGGACAACCTGGCGGTCTTTATCGACCGCAGCCACCTGCGCGTCGGCATGGTCGTGGGCGGCCAGTCGATCAACGCGCAAGTGAACCGTCTGGAACGGGGCCTGGATATTCTGGTGGCGACACCGGGCCGTCTGATGGACCTGATCGAACGGCGCGCGGTGTCTTTGGATGAAACCACGTTTCTGGTGCTGGACGAAGCTGACCAGATGCTGGATCTGGGCTTTATCCACACGTTGCGCAAAATCTCGAAGATGCTGCCCGATACCCGCCAGACCCTGTTGTTTTCGGCAACCATGCCGAAACAGATGTCTGAAATTGCAGCCGCCTTCCTGAACGATCCGGTGCGGGTCGAGGTATCGCCTCCGGGTAAAGTGGCCGACAAGGTGACCCAATCGGTGCATTTTGTGCCGCAGGGCGATAAGGCGACGCTGTTGAAAACCCTGCTGGACGCCCACCGGGACGAGCTGGCGCTGGTGTTTTCGCGGACCAAACACGGGGCCGAACGGCTGAAGGATCAGTTGGAAAAGGCCGGTTTTGCCGCCGGATCGATCCATGGTAACAAAAGTCAGGGACAGCGGGATCGCGCGTTGAAAGCTTTCCGTGATGGGCAATTGCGGGTGCTGGTGGCCACGGATGTGGCTGCGCGCGGGATCGACATTCCGGATGTGCGCCACGTCTATAATTTCGATCTGCCGAATGTGGCCGAAAACTATGTGCACCGGATTGGCCGGACCGCCCGTGCGGGCGCCGATGGCCGCGCTGTTGCCTTTTGCGCCGCCGCCGAAATGGGCGAATTGCGCAGCATTCAAAAAGTGATGGGCCTGACCATCCCGGTGGCCAGCGGCGCCCCGTGGGAAGTGGAACCCGAAAAGAAAAAATCCGGCGGGGGCCGTGGCAAGCCGCAGGGCAACCGCCCGCGCCGTCGCCGGGGTGGTGGCGGTGGATCGCGCCGCGCGGCCTGAGCCGACCCATTGACTTTCGACCCAAGGCCCCGGAGAAATTCCGGGGCCTTGTTGCATGGAAAGGGCCGCGATGCTGATCCCGTTGGGCCTGGTGCTGGCCTTTGTCCTGATTGTCCTGCTGCGCAGTAACCGCAGCCGTGAATGCCGCTGGCGCGAAGACCGGTCCGCAGCCTCGGGCCGGGAAAAACATTTTGTCTGCGTGGCCTGCGGGGCAAAGGCCGTGACCCGCACCGGCGGGCAACCGGATCATTGTTTGAAACCCTGACGGCAAAGGACCCTGCGATGGCCAATCCCCCAAGCGATGCAAAGGCGCGCCGCGCCGTGGCGCCGGTGATCTGTTATCCGACCGACACGCTGCCGCAGCCCGATATGGCGCTGTACCGGGCGGCACGCGACGGGATGGTCAAGCTGGAAGAGGTGATCGTGCCCCCGCGCGATGCCGCCTGTTTCCGGGTGGCGGCAGGGCAGTTTTTCCGCATCCGGTCGATCGAGGGGCCGCAGGTCGGCGATCTGAACCTGTGGAATGCGAATGATCTGTCCGAGCGGTTTTATTCAGGGAAAACAAGGGCATTGCACGGCACCCATCTGACCACGGGCGACCGGATGTGGTCGGGGTTTCCGCAGATGCGCCCGATGGCCACGATCACCGAGGATACGCTGGGCTGGTACGGGATCGACGCCTTTGGCGGGTCGATGCATGACGTCATCGGCACGCGCTGCGACCCCTATACCAACGCGCTGCTGGGCGGCGGGCAGTATCACCACTGTTGCCATTCCAACCTGACCCGCGCGCTGGCCGCCAGGGCCGGGCTGGATCTGTCACTGGCCGAGGCGCATGTGCATGACGTGCTGAACGTGTTCATGTGCACCGGGTTCACCCGCGACACCGGCCAGTATTTCATGAAGGCAAGCCCGGTGCGCCCCGGCGATTATCTGGAATTCTTTGCCGAGATCGACCTGCTGGGCGCGCTCAGCGCCTGTCCGGGCGGCGATTGCAGCGCCGAACATTCCAGCGACACCGCCGCCTGCCACCCGCTGCTGGTCGAGGTTTTCGCCCCCGCCAAGGGCACGCTGGACGGATGGCTGCCGCCGCAACGCAACAGCTATGACCGCAGCCACGGGGCCGGTCAGCAGTAACGCTCCACCCCGACCATCTGTTGATAGCTGTAGCGGTCGCCATGGGCGAACCCCACCGGCAACAGCCGTGCAATCTGGGCCCGGTCGTCGGGCGACAAGGTGATATCGGTGGCGGCCAGCCATTCGTGCAGATGGGCCGTCGTGCGGGTGCCGGGGATCGGGATCAGATGGTCGCCCTGATCCAGCACCCAGGCCAGCGCGCCCGCCGCCACGGTCCAGCCGCGCCCATGGCAGAACCGGCGAAACCCGTCGATGGCGGCGTGGTTATAGCCATAGTTGGGCTGGGTGAACCGGGGGCTGACGCGGCGCCAGTCCTTTGGCTCCATCCGGTCGGGATCGACCGAGACCTCGCCGAACATGCCGCGCGCCAGCGGTGAAAACGGCACAAAGGCCACGCCCAGTTCGGCGCAGGTCTGGATCAACCCCAGTTCGGGCTGGCGCGACCACAGCGAATATTCGTTCTGCACCGCCATGCAGGGATGCACCGCATGGGCGCGCCGCAGGGTCGATGGCGCCACCTCGGACAGGCCATAGCCGCCGATCAGCCCTTCACCGATCAGCGCGGCCATGGTTTCGGCCACCTCTTCGATGGGGCGTTCCTGTTCGCGGCGGTGGATATAATACAGTTCCA
Source organism: uncultured Paracoccaceae bacterium (assembly GCA_947500775.1). GTDB lineage: Bacteria > Pseudomonadota > Alphaproteobacteria > Rhodobacterales > Rhodobacteraceae > CANMTD01. Next base: position 184,864 of record CANMTD010000003.1, on the reverse strand, counting down.
CCCGGTCGCGGTTCAGACGTTTCAGCGAGCCTTCCAGTTCGGCCCGGATGTAATCGGCGGAGTTGTCGAACCGGCGGTCGGGGCCGGGTACGATACCCACTTTGGTGGCCAGCGTGATCTTGGGGTTTGCCTCGGCCAGAAAACGCCCGATCACCCGTTCCGAGACGCCCATGCCATAGATGTTGGAGGTGTCCCAGAAATCGATGCCCGCATCGACCGCGGCCTGAAGGCAGGACAGGCTGGTGTCCTCATCCGTGCTGCCGAAAAAACCGGCAAAGCTCATGCAGCCCAGACCGATTGCGCCGACCATGGGGCCGTCTGCGCCAAGTTGCCGTTGTTTCATGGTCGTCCCTTTGGGTTCGGTGTGGCATAGCCCCTTATTGTATCGGGGGCGTGTCAGGCAAAAGCGGCGGTCAGCGCGATTTCGACCATATCGCCAAAGCTGGTTTCGCGATCTTCGCTTGGCAGGGCCTCGCCGGTGATCAGGTGGTCGCTGACGGTCAGCACGGCCAGCGCGCGGCGGCCGTGGCGGGCGGCCAGATTGTACAGTTCCGCTGCCTCCATCTCGACCCCCAGAATGCCGTGGCGCATCATCTGTTCGTTCAGGTCGGGGCGTTCGTCATAGAACACATCCGACGAATAGATACCGCCCACATGGGTGGCCACGCCTTTGGCCTCGGCCGCGTGAAACGCCTTGTGCAGCAGGCCGAAATCGGCGCTGGGGGCGAAGTTCAGTTCCTTGAAAATCCCGCGCGACGGGGTCGACAGCGACGAGGCGGTCATCGCCAGAATGACATCGCGGACCTTGACGCTGTCCTGCATGCCGCCGCACGATCCGATCCGGATCAGGGTTTGCGCGCCGTAGGTGCTGATCAGTTCATTGGCATAGATCGACAGGCTGGGCATGCCCATGCCCGACCCCTGAATCGTCACCGGGTGGCCGTTCCACGTGCCGGTGAACCCCAGCATGCCGCGCACCTGATTGATGCAGACAGGGTTGTCCAGAAAGGTTTCAGCCGCCCATTTGGCGCGATAGGGATCGCCGGGCATCAGAACGGTTTCGGCAATTTCGCCGGGTTTTGCGCCGATATGAATGGTCATGGGGCCTCCGCTGTGATCCTGTGCCGACTATAGCCGACCGGCAGGCAGGGGGAAGGGCATATGGCACAGCAACCAGATCTGAGCGCATTGGCCCGGCCGGGCACCGAGATTGCCGTGCGGGTCACGCCCAAGGCGTCGCGCAATGCGGTGGTGGTGGGGGACGGCGGGGCGATCCGGGTCTATGTCACCACGGTGCCCGAGGGCGGCAAGGCCACGGCGGCGGTGATCAAGCTGTTGTCAAAGGCGCTGGGCGTGCCGAAAACCCGGCTGGAACTGATCCGGGGCCAAACCGCGCGGGACAAACTGTTCCGCATCACCGAATAGCGCTGTCAGCCCTTGTTGCGCGCAAGGCGGTAGACGCCTTCGGGCAGATCAAGGGCGGCGGCCAGTTCGTTGATCTGGGTGATGGACAACGTGATCTTGTGCACCCGTTCGGTTTGCGGGTCCAGTTGTTCGACCGTCACGCATTCCTCAAAAGCATTGATCGTGACGTCCTCTTGCAGATGGCCCTGGCCTTCGTCCACAAGGGTGACAACGGTGGCGTCGAATTCGTGTTCAATGGTAAACATGATCGCACGCTAGCGTGCCCGTGGCGGGTTGTGAACCGCTCATTATGAAATGTGGGACTGGTCAGGGCGGACAGCTTTGATAAACTGCACGTTGTAACAATTCGGATCAGGACCCCATGCGATTTTATGTACCAGTGTTGTGCCTTGCCCTTGCAGGCTGTGTTGAAACGACCACGGCTTCAAAACCGGTTCAGACGGCGCCAAAGGCCCCGCCAAAGATCAGCGCGACCGCTGCCGCGCGTAATTTCCGGGTTGTGCAGGCGCGGGTGGAACCGATTGCCGAACGCGAATGCCGCGCCCGGACCAAGGGGGTGAACTGTGATTTCAACATCCGCGTGGATACACGGGCGAACCAGCCGTCGAACGCCTATCAGTCGCTGGACAAGGCAGGCCGCCCGCAGATCACCTTTACCGCCAAGCTGATCGGTGAGACGCGCAATCAGGACGAACTGGCCTTTATCATGGGGCACGAGGCCGCGCATCACATCCGCCGGCACATCCCGAAACAACAGCAGACGGCGGTGGCCGGTGCGGTGCTGGGGGGATTGCTGGCCACGGTTGTAGGTGCCGGCGACGCGGGCGTGCGCGCCGGGCAGGATCTGGGGGCCACTGTTGGCGCCCGCAGTTTTTCCAAGGATATGGAGCTTGAGGCCGACGCGCTGGGCACGGTGATTGCCCATAAGGCGGGGTACAACCCGCGCCGGGGCGCCGAGTTCTTTTACCGCATCCCCGATCCGGGCGACCGGTTCCTGGGATCGCACCCGCCGAACGCGCAACGCCGCCAGACGGTGAACAAAGTCGCCTCTGGCCTTAAGTAACCCAGGATTTTGGGGAATAGCGCGGCGATGCTATCATGCGGTTTTTCCGAAGTGGGAGAGACCGCATGAAATATCTGGTTCCGATCCTTCTGGGCGTTGCCGCCTGCACGCCGCCGCCCCCCGCAGAGACCGACCTGCCGTTTGTACGCGGCTACCGCGCGCCTGCGGATCAGTGTCAGCTGGTGGGCGAAAACGACTATACCAACCAGTTTCTGGGGGATGCGTCGGATCTGGTGGCGTGCCCCGCCGACTATGAAGGGCTGGGGGTGTTCGTGGCCGAAACCGGGGCGCAGCAGGTGGACAGCTATCAGGGGTACACCCTGTTCATCGTGCCCACTGGATAGGCCGGTCAGGCCCCTTCAAAGCTGCACAGTGCGTGCACGTCCATGCCCAGGGCTGCCAGTTTGGCGCGGCCGCCCAGATCGGGCAGGTCGATGATGAAGGCGCAGCCGACGATTTCACCGCCCAGCCGTTCGATCAGTTTGATCCCCGCCTCGGCGGTGCCGCCGGTGGCCAGCAGATCGTCAACGACCAGCACCCGTTCGCCGGGCTGAATGGCGTCATCGTGAATCTCGACGATCGCCTCGCCGTATTCCAACGTGTAATCCTGACTGATGGTGGTGCCGGGCAGTTTGCCCTTTTTGCGGATCGGCACAAAGCCGACGGTCAGCTGATGCGCAATCGCGCCGCCCAGAATGAACCCGCGCGCCTCAAGCCCGACGACCTTGTCGATGGGCTGACCGGCATAGGGGTGCAGCATCTGGTCCACCGCCATGCGAAACCCGCGCGGGTCGGCAAACAGCGTGGTGACATCGCGGAACATGATCCCTTCGTGCGGGAAATCGACGATGGTGCGAATGTAATCTTTGACAGTGGGGCGGGTGGACATCGGGTCAGGCTTTCCAGGTGGTTTCCTGATGGCGTTGTCGCCGATGACCGTGGCGCGTGCAAGACGCGGAGTTGTCGGGGCCCCGGAACAGGCCCCGGACCGTCACTTTTTTGTTTCGCGAAACAGGCGATAGATGCGCGCGGGAAGCCAGTTCAGATGTGGTTTGTTCCAGTCCATCCGATCACGCACCAGCAAAGATTGTGCTGTATGAAGATTCATTTTTATTTCCTTTCATCCTGCTCTATGCGTAGTACAGTATCGCAGTTGGATATGTAATGTATATACAATGCATATCGAATTTACAAGCTTTATAAGGGCGAAGGGCTGTGAATAAGAAAGTCGACAAGAAATCCGGCAAGAAAAACAGCCAGCTGATTCTACGTCTGGACAAAGAAGTTCGGGACGAATTTGTGCAACTATGCAACGAACTTGATACCAGCGCCGCCCGCGAAATCCGGGGCTTTATCCGGAAATTCCTGAAAGAGAACAGCGCAAGCTGACGCCTATAGAACCCGTCCGGCCACGGCCTGAAGCTTTTTCACCAATTCGGGGTCGCGTTTGTCGGGTGCTGTCATGATGGCGTATTCCAGCGCCCGGTCGCAGCCATGCGGGCAGGGCGCGGCCCCGTCCAACAGCGCGGGCATCGCCTTGACCAACCCGCGCGCCTTGTCGGCATTGCCGGTCAGCGTCTTGATGATCTCGTTTATATCGACGGTGTCGTGGTCGGGGTGCCAGCTGTCGAAATCGGTGATCATGGCGACCGAGGCATAGCACAGTTCCGCCTCGCGGGCCAATTTCGCCTCGGGCATGTTGGTCATGCCGATGACGTCACAGCCCCAGACGTCGCGGTACAGGCGCGACTCCGCGATCGAGGAAAACTGCGGCCCCTCCATCGCCAGATAGGTGCCGCCCTTGTGCACGGTGATGCCGCCCGCCGTGGCCGCCGCGAAACAGGCGTCCGACAGACGGCTGCAGACCGGGTGCGCCACCGACACATGCGCGACGCAGCCGGTGCCGAAGAACGATTTCTCGCGGGCAAAGGTGCGGTCGATGAACTGATCCACGATCACGAAATCGCCGGGCACCATGTCTTCGCGGAACGACCCGCAGGCGGACACCGAAATCACATCGGTCACGCCCAGACGTTTCAGCGCGTCGATATTGGCGCGATAGGGCACGGTGGTCGGCGAATGCACATGGCCGCGCCCGTGGCGGGGCAGAAACGCCATGGCCGTGTCGTTCAGCCGCCCCGTCAGGATCTGGTCCGAAGGCGCGCCCCAGGGGCTGTCCACCGATTGCCATTCTGCATCCTGCAACCCGTCGATGTCATAAACACCCGATCCGCCGATTACCCCGATCATCCGGTCCATAAAACGCCCCCAAACTGGTCGGGCGAAGCCTAGGACAAGCGGAGGCAGAAGGGAAAGGGGTATTTTGCGCCCGCAGCATAAGGCCTGTTGCGGGGCAGGGTTACAACACGGGGGCAAATCTGCTAGCGCTCGCGCGTGCAGAATCGAAACAGAAAGCGGACCTCACCTTGCCTTTGAATTCCTACTCGGCCTTCGCAAAGAACCTGATGTCGAATGCGACCGGGTTCAAACCCCAGCGGTTGACGCCGCAGGTTCTGAAAACCGAGGTGCTGTCGGGGCTGACCGTGGCACTGGCGCTGGTGCCCGAGGCCGTGGCCTTTGCCTTTGTGGCCGGGGTGCATCCGCTGGTGGGGCTCTATGCGGCGTTCATGGTGGGGCTGATCACCGCGCTGATCGGCGGGCGGCCGGGGATGATTTCCGGCGCCACCGGCGCGCTGGCGGTGGTGATGGTGTCGCTGGTTGCCGAACACGGGGTCGAATACCTGTTCGCGACCGTGGTTCTGATGGGCATTCTGCAGATACTGGCCGGGGTGTTCCGGCTGGGCAAATTCATCCGGCTGGTGCCCCATGCGGTGATGCTGGGCTTTGTGAACGGTCTGGCCATCGTGATTTTCCTGGCGCAGCTCAGCCAGTTTCAGGTGCCCGGATCGGCGGATGCTGCAGGGCACGGCATGTCGAACGGTCAATGGCTCAGCGGTATGCCGCTGGTGATCATGCTGGGACTTGTTGGGCTGACCATGGCGATCATCTGGGCCCTGCCGAAACTGACCAATGCGGTGCCGGCGCCCTTGGCCGGGATCGCGATTGTGGCCGGGATCGTGATCGCCTTTGGCATCGATGTGCCGCGCGTGGGCGATATGGCGGCGATCAAGGGCGGCCTGCCCGCGTTCCATATCCCGATGGTTCCGATCAATCTGGAGACGCTTGAAATCATCGTGCCTTACGCGCTGATCCTTGCGGCCATTGGTTTGATCGAAAGCCTGCTGACGCTGAACCTTGTCGGGCAGATGACCGATCAGCGCGGCGGCGCAAGTCAGGAATGTATCGCGCAGGGCATTGCCAATACCGTGACCGGGTTCTTTGGCGGCATGGGCGGCTGCGCGATGATCGGCCAGTCGATGATCAACGTGAAATCGGGCGGGCGCACCCGTCTGGCGGGGATCGCGGCGGCGCTGTTTTTGCTCAGCTTCATCCTGTTCGCCTCTCCCCTGATCGAGCAGATCCCGCTGGCCGCACTGGTCGGTGTGATGTTCATGGTGGTGATCGGCACATTCGCCTGGAACACTTTCCGCATCATGCGGGTATCGACCAAATTCGCGACCTTTGTCACCATTCTGGTGACGGTCGTCACCGTGCTTGAGGATCTGGCCATCGCGGTTGTGGTCGGCGTGATCGTTTCGGCGCTGCAATACGCCTGGGTGAACGCGACCCGGATTTCGGCCCGCGCCTATACCACGCCCGAGGGCGCCAAGGTCTATCAGGTGGCCGGGCCGCTGTTTTTCGGCTCGGCCGCCGGGTTCACCGAATTGTTCGATCCGGTCAAGGACCCCAGCCTTGTGATCATCGATTTTGCCGACAGCCGCGTGGCCGATCAGTCCGCCCTGTCAGCGATCGAAGGCCTTGCCACGAAATACAAGGAAAACGGCAAGGAAATCCAACTGCGCCACCTGTCGCATGACTGTACCAAGCTGTTGGGCCAGACCGGGCTGATCATCGTCGAATCCGACGACGACCCCGATTATCAGATCGCCGCCGATTATTCGGTGAACACCGGGCTGTTCGGCGAGGGGCACTAGCCCTCGCCGGGGCGGGTCAGGCTGAACACTTCGCCGACCCGCGTGTAATCGCGATAACCCAGCCGCGCGAGCGGTTCAAAGGCGGTCACATCGAACAGGCCGTCGCGCAGGCAATCGTCGCGCATATGCACGCCGGTCACTTCGCCGAAGACCGCGAAATTCGCCGCGCCCTCAAGCGGGACGATCTGCGTCAGGCGGCATTCCAGATTGGCCGGGGCATCGGCCACCCGCGAACAGGCGATGGTGTCACATTCGGCGCGGGCGATATCCGCCTGGGTGAATTCATCCACATCCTTGTCCCACGCCCCCGAGGTCTGGTTCATCGCATCGCGCATCGCATATTCGACGATGTTCACGCAGAACACCCCGGTGTCGCGGATATTGGCCACGCTGTCCTTGGTGTCGCCCCGGTCCGGTTTGACTGCGGTCGAGGCGAACATCACCTGCGGCGGCACATACGCCACGGCGTTGAAAAACGAATAGGGGGCCAGATTGTCCTGCCCGTTGCTGCCGCGCGTGGAGATCCAGCCGATGGGCCGCGGGGTCACGATGGCGTTGAACGGATTATGGGGCAGGCCGTGGCCCTGATCGGGGCGATAGAACATCTTGTTCCTTTCTGGATTTGCCCAATACCTAGGCCCGTGCTAGGGCCATTTCCAGTAGGAAGTTGAAGGTGATACGTGATCCGACTGGATGAGGAAAAGCCGGACGACTGGTGGGAGGTCGAGGCGCTGTACGATCTGTGCTTTGCGCCGGGGCGCGAAGCGCTGTCGTCGTACCGGCTGCGCGATGGCGTGGCCCCGGTCGCGCCCCTGTGTCTGGTCGCGCGGGACGAGGCGGGGATCGTCGGGGCGGCGATCCGGTATTGGCCGGTGACGGTCGGCGGGCAGCCCTGTCTGTTGCTGGGCCCGATCGCGGTGCACCCCACCCGGCAGGGCGAAGGGCTGGGCGCCTTTTTGATGCAGGACAGTCTGGCGCGGGCGCGGGATGCGGGATGGGCGCGCGTGCTGCTGGTGGGGGATGCGCCCTATTACGCGCGGTTCGGATTTACAAAGATGACCGGGATCGAGATGCCGCCGCCCACCAACCCCGACCGTTTGCTGGGTATCGCCTTGCAGGAGGGCGCGTGGGACGGCGTCACGGGGGCGGTGACTAAGTCTGACGCATGAACTCCATCACCGCGGGGCGCACCGATTGGTGCCCCTCGGTCGCGGCCTGATCGATCACCGCTTTCAGATCAACCAGATTGGTGCGGCGCAGCAGGCTTTTGACCGGCCCGATGGACGCGGGGCGCATCGACAGCGACCGTATGCCGATGGCGGCGAAACAGGCCGCTTCGATCGGGCGGCCCGCATCTTCGCCGCAGAACGACAGGTCGGCGTCTGACTGTCGGCAGCGCCCGACGATCTGTTCCAGAAAGGTCAGGAACGACACGTTCAGCGTGTCGTACCGCCGACGCACCCGTTCGTTTTCGCGATCGGCGGCAAAGAAGAACTGTTTCAGGTCGTTGCCGCCGATCGAGATGAAATCGGCCATGTCGAAAAACTGTTTCGGGGCAAAGGCCAGCGACGGGGTTTCCAGCATCGCGCCGATCTGCAGGTCGCTGGGGGTCTTGTGCCCCAGTTTGCCTTCACGTTCGACCTCGCGCAGCAGGTGATCGCGGGCTTGGCGGAACTCATCGAATTGCGCGACGAAGGGGAACATCACGGTCAGCGGTCCGCCATTGGCCGCCCGGATCAGCGCCTGCAACTGCATCCGCATCACGCCGGGTTTGTCCAGCCCCACGCGGATCGCCCGCCAGCCCAGCGCCGGGTTGGGTTCATCCTGCGGTTTCATATAGGGCAGCACCTTGTCCGACCCGATGTCGAGCGTGCGAAACGCCACGCGTTTGCCCTTCGCGGCCTCCAGCACCCGGCCATACAGCGCGGCCAGCTCACCGCGCCGGGGCACGCTGTTGCGGATCAGGAACTGCAATTCGGTGCGGAACAGGCCGACGCCTTCGGCGCCCGATCCTTCCAGCGACGGCAGATCGGCCATCAGACCCGCGTTCATATGCAGGGCGATCCGGGTGCCGCAGGGGGTTTCGGCCGGTTTGTCGCGGATCGAGGCATAGCGTTCCTGCGCCTTGGCCTGCATCGCGATCTTGTCGCGAAAGGCGGCGGCGACCGAATCCTCGGGGCGCAGGTGCACGATGCCCTGTTCGCCATCGACCAGAACGGGATCGCCGTTCAGCGCCTCGGTCGTGATCCGGGCGGCGTGCACGACCAGCGGAATGGCCAGCGCGCGGGCGACGATGGCCGCATGGCTTGCGACCGAGCCTTCCTCCAGCACGATCCCTTTCAGGCGCCGGCCATAGGCCAGCAATTCGCCGGGGCCGATGTTGCGGGCGATCAGGACCGGATCGCTGGGCATTTCCGCGCCGGTTTCCGTGCCCTGGCCGGTCAGGATACGCAATAGCCGGTTGGACAGATCGTCCAGATCGTGCAGCCGTTCGCGCAGATAGGCATCGGGAATCTGGGTCATGCGGGCGCGGGCGGCGGATTGTTCCTTTTCCACGGCAGCCTCGGCCGACAGGCCACGGTCGATGTTGGCCTCCATCCGCCGCATCCAGCCCTTGGAATTGGCGAACATGCGATAGGCTTCCATCACCTGCATCTGGTCCTTGTCGCCATTGTTGGCAGCGGTCAGCATGCCGTCGACGGATATCCGCAGCTCGTCCACCGCGCCCTGCAACCGGCCCAGTTCGACCTGCGGATCATCGGCCACCGGATTGGTGATCACGACCCGGGGTTCATGCAGCCAGACATGGCCCGAAGTCACGCCTTCCTGACCGACACCGCCGCGGAACATCGCCGGGCGTTGGTGCAGGGCGGCCAGGGCGGCGCCTTCGCCGATGAAGGCGCCCAGTTCGGTCATTTCGGCCAGCACCATGGCGACCACTTCCAGCGCGTAAACCTCGTCGTCGGAAAAGGCGCGGGTCTGTTTGGATTGCACCACCAGCACGCCCAGCCGTTCGCCCAGCCGCTGGATCGGCACGCCCAGGAAAGAGGAATAAATTTCCTCTCCGGTTTCGGGCATATAGCGGAAGCCTTTTTCGGACGGGGCGTCGCCGGTGTTGACCGGGCTGGTGGTCAGGGCCACGCGGCCGACCAGACCTTCGCCGATGCGCATCCGGGTCTTGTGCACGGATTCGGGGTTCAGCCCTTCGGTGGCGCAAAGTTCCAGCGTATCGGCATCGCGGAACAGATAGATCGAACAGACCTCGCTGCCCATGGAATCCGCGATCAGATGGGTGATGCGGTCCAGCCGCTCCTGGCCTTCGCCCGCCTCGGCAAGGGTATCGCGCAAGCGGCGCAGCAGCTTGCGACTTTCACTTTCATAAGTTTCGGGCATTTGCCCCCAATCTTCAGGCTGCTTTGTCCAGTCCGAAGGCATCATGAAGGGCTTGCACCGCAAGTTCCATATATTTCCGATCGATGAGAACGGAAATTTTGATCTCGGATGTGGTGATGACCTTAATATTGATCCCTTCCGAGGAAAGTGCATCAAACATTTGCGATGCAACGCCCGCGTGCGACCGCATGCCGATCCCGACCACCGAAACCTTGGCCACATCGGTGTCGGCCACCAGATTGTGGAAATTGATGCTGCCGCTTTCCTTGGCCTCGTTCACGGCCTTTTCGGCGCGGGCCACCTGATCGACCGGGCAGGAAAAGGTCATGTCGGTGCGACCCTCTTCGCTGATGTTCTGGATGATCATGTCGACGTTCACGCCCGCTTCGGCCAGCGGGCCGAAGATGGCGGCGGCGATGCCGGGGCGGTCGGCGACCGAGACCAGCGTCATCTTGGCTTCGTCGCGGACATAGGCGATGCCGGAAACAACATTCTTTTCCATGATTTCCTCCTCGGCGCAGACAAGCGTGCCGGAATTATCGGTGTTTTCCTCGAAACTGGACAGAACCCGCAGGCGCACGTTGTACCGCATCGCCAGTTCGACCGACCGGGTCTGCAGAACCTTGGCCCCCAGCGAGGCCAGTTCCAGCATTTCCTCATAGGCGATCTTGTTCAGCTTGCGGGCCTTGCCCTCGATCCGGGGGTCGGTGGTATAGACGCCGTCCACATCGGTATAGATGTCGCAGCGTTCCGCATCGAAGGCGGCGGCAAAGGCAACGGCGGTGGTATCCGATCCGCCCCGGCCCAGCGTGGTGATCCGGCCTTCGGGGCTGATCCCCTGAAATCCGGCGACCACGGCGACCTTCATGCCTTCGGCGAATTTGGCGTCGATATTGTCGCGCGGGATGTCGTCGATGCGGGCCGCCGAATGGGCCGAGGTGGTGCGCAGCGGCACCTGCCATCCCTGCCAGCTGCGCGCGGGCACATCCATTTCCTGCAAGGTCATCGCCATCAGCCCGGCGGTGACGTTTTCACCCGAACTGACCACCGCGTCGTATTCACGCGCATCGAACAGCGGCGAGGTTTCGTTGACCCAGCCGACCAGTTCGTTGGTTTTGCCCGACATGGCCGATACGATCACGATGACATCGTATCCACGCTCGACCTCGCGCGCGACTTTCTGGGCCGCATTCTTGATGCGGGCCAGATCGCCGACCGAGGTGCCCCCGAATTTCATGACAAGAAGCGGCATTTGTTGCCCAGCCCACCCAAAATTGTTTCCGGCGCTTCCTATGGGAAGGCGCAGGCGAGGGCAAGCTCAATAGGGATGCTGACTGCCATCGGGGCTTTGGAAACAGCCACTTGTGGTCATATCCAGCGCGTCGAACCGCGCTTTCAGCAGTGGGCCGATGCTGTCCAGCGTTTCAGGCGCGTCGCCGCCGCCCATATCGGTCTGGACCCAGCCGGGCTGATAGATGCCCACGGCGATGCCCATCGGGCGCAGTTCGGTCGACAGGTTCCGGCCCAGGTTCAGCACCGCAGCCTTTGAGCTGCGATAGATATAGGACCCGCCCGGCGCGCGTTCGTGCGAGGCCATCATGGATGAGATGATGGTGATCTTTGGCGCCCTGGCCAGCCGCAGGTTGGGCAGCAGGTTCTGAACGGTCAGAAAGACGCCGGTGACATTGGTGGCAAAGCTTTGTGCCCATAAATCAGCGCCATAGCCGGTTTCCAGATCATGCCCCTTGTCCAGATACACACCCGCGTTGCAGACCAGCAGGTCGATCGGCTGGCCGGACAATTCCTGCGCCAGCCGGGCATGATCGGCGGGGTCGGTGACATCCAGCGTGTGATAGGTGATCCCGGGTTCGGGCGCGCGGGGGCTGCGGACCGTTCCGATCACCGGCTCGCCCGAGGCTGCGTAAAGGTGGGCCAGTTTCGCGCCGATGCCGCGCGAGGCGCCTGTGATCAATACTGTCATGAAAGCCTCAGTTGCTTTTGCGGTTCGGGGTAAAGGGCAGGGGGGCGACGGGCACCCCGTCTTCGATCAGTTTCCTGGCCTCATCGGGTTTCGCCTCGCCGTAAATCCCGCGTTCGGGGGCGTCGCCATCGTGAATGGCCCGCGCCTCGCTTGCGAAATCGGTGCCGACATATTCGGCGTTTTCCTCGATCTTCTTGCGCAGCTCGGCCACGGCCTGTTCGGCGGGCGAGGCGGGCGCGCTGAGCGGGCGGGCCGCAACATCGGTATCCTTGCCGATGCGGGGCGCCATCAGACCCTTTTCCACATCGGTTCCGCCGCAGACCGCGCATGTCACCATCCCCGCCACATGAAGCTTTTCAAAAGCCTCGGCAGATTGGAACCAGCTTTCGAACTGGTGGTCATTCTGGCAGTTCAGCGCATAGCGGATCATTTGCGGTCCCTGTTCGCGGGTCGGTCATACGATTAGTTATGCAATTCGGGTGGGAAATCAATCGCCGCGCTGCGGTCAGCTGCGCAATTGCTGTGGTTTGAAGGCGCTGATTATCTGGGCCAGCTCAGCCTCGTTCACCCGGTCGGCGGCTTTGTTCAGGCTGAACCATTTGCGCCGACGTTCGTCTTTTTCGGGGAAATCGGTCAGCAGGCGTTTCACCTTGACCGGAAAGACCGCAACGATGCAGGTTACATCGGTGTTCTTGGTCATCACTTTCCGATAGGAATAGATGCCCAGAACATGGTCAAACACCTGTCCTTCGACGCCAGCCTCTTCATGGGCTTCGCACGCGGCGGCCTGCGCCGGTGTCTTGCCATTCATCGGCCAGCCCTTGGGAATGACCCAGCGCCCGGTGTCGCGGCTGGTGATCAGCAGGATCTGGGGCCGGTCCTTGACGATGCGATAACACAAGGCACCAAACTGGGTGCGCACATCGCGGTGTTGCGAAGGCGCGACCGAAATCGGCGTTTGGGTTGTCTTTTGCACTGTCACGGGCTGCTCAGTCCTGTTTTCTATATGATACGCGACACAGCCTTATAAAAAAGGCAATTCTTCATTAAATCGGCATTTGCACCGATAGATAGTGTATTTTTCGGGGAATATAAGGCTTGGTCCTGCGTTTGATCTTGGGTCATTGCGAATTAGTCGCACAACCCAGGGGTGAAAAGTGGCGGATGTCCGCGCGAAAGAATTTTGGCCGGGCTGTTGCAGAAATTACGCACAATGGCAGAAGTGACCGACAGCCTGCCGGACGCTTGATATCGGGAGAGAGACCAGAATTTGACGCAACAGGATGCGCCACGGTTCATCGGGGCGGGGAGTAAGTGTGGCGCGCGCTTCAAACGTAAACGGGCCCCCGCTTTTGGGGGCCCGTTTTGCGTTCAAAGTGGTGGTTCTGGATCAGCTGTTGGAGCCATCGCCGCCGTGGTAGACGTATTTCTTGCTGCCTTTGGTCGATACGGATTTGGTACCGTGGCTGTCGTTGAAAAACACGCTGCGACCTTCGCCGTCCTGCTCGGCGGCGTTTGCCAGCGCGCTCAGTTGGGTGGCGGAATAGGTGCCGGCGGGCACGCCCAGGTCACGCTCCAGCTGCGACTGGGCAAAGGCGGGGGCGGCAACGGCGGCGATCAGGGCGGTTGTGATGGCAAAGGTTTTCATTGGTCGTGTCCTTTCAGGATCAGGGTCTTGTGTTTGAATGGCGACGCGTTTCGCCGCCTGTGACCCTGATCTGGACGCTCGGCCCGCTCACTGCAATGCACACGAACGTGAGAAATTTGTAATGTCTGTGCGCGGGTGCACGAAGGCTGTGTCACACCGCAGGGATGCCGCCCTGCATCACCTGAAGGAACCAGTCCCGGTCTATATTTCCGCCGCACAGGATCACGCCGACCTGCCTGCCGCGCATCTTGTCGCGCTCCTGCATCAGGGCGGCCAGCGGCGCGGCCCCGGCGCCTTCGGCCAGATTGTGGGTGGCGCGGTAATAGAGGCGGATCGCCTCGGCGATTTCGGCGTCGCTGACGGTGATGATCCGCGCGGCCCCTTTGGAATAGATATCAAAGGCGGCCTGCACCGGCACCCGCACCGCCATGCCGTCGGCAAAGGTGCGCGCGGTTTCGGTTTCCACCAGATGCCCCGCCTCGACCGACAGTTTCGCGGTCTGCACCCGGTCCGAGACAACGCCGATCACATCGGTTTTCAGCTCCAGCGCATCGCGCGCGGCGATGACCCCGCAGATGCCCGAGCCACAGCCGATCGGCACATAGACGGCCTCAAGTTCAGGCTGGGCGGTGAAGAATTCATAGGCATAGGTCGCCACCCCGCGCAGCAATTCGGTGTGAAAGGGCGGCACGACGAACAGGCCCTCGGCGGCGCCGGCGCGGATCGCCTCTAGCCTTGCGGTGTCGAAGTCATCGCCGAACTCGATCACCTCGCCGCCAAGGGCACGCATGGCGGCGTTTTTTTCGACCGAATTGCCGTGGGGCACATAGATCTTGGCGCGCAGGCCTGCGGCGCGGGCGGCGCGTGCCTGACTTTGGCCGTGGTTGCCGCGTGTGGCGGTGACGATACCGGGACAATCCGGGTGGGTGCGTTTCAGCCAGTCTATAAAGGTGATACCGCCGCGGATCTTGAAGGCGCCGGTGGGGGTGTGATTTTCATGTTTGACCCAGACCTGCGCGCCGGTCGCGTCAGCCAGCAGCGGCCAGGCGTATTGCGGTGTCGGCGGCATCTGGCCATGCACCAAAGCGGTCGCGGCGATAAGCTCGTCCCTGGTGAAAAGCAGTGATGTCATCGGACCCTCGTCAGGTTTCGGGACCTCGCAGACGCGGGTTGCCCAGAATATCGGCCATTTCCTCGAACACTGGATCAAGCCCGCCGCCCTGTTGCAACCCGGTAATGACGTTTGTGGCACGGGCGGCCATGTCGCGTTGGGCTTTGGAGGTCAATGTTGTCAGGGCTTTGGCAAACTCATCGGCACCGGTGATCAGCGTGGCGCCGCCTTCGCGGTCCAGCACGGCATAGATTTCCGAGAAATTGCTAAGATGCGGACCGTGCAACAACGCCGAGCCGTGGCTGGCGGGTTCAAAGGGGGTATGACCGCCTTTGTCGACCAGCGACCCACCGACAAAAGTGATGCCCGCCAGACTGTACCACAGGGGCATTTCGCCCAATGTGTCGGCCAGATAGACGGCGGTGTCGGCGCCCGGTTCCTGTCCGCGCGACCGGGTGACAAAGGGCAGGCGCAGGCGTTTCAGCAGGGTCTCGATCTCGTCCCGCCGACGCGGGTGGCGCGGGGCCAGGATCAGGGCCAGATCAGGCTGTTGCACCCGGGCGGCGGCAAAGCCGGTCAGCAGCGGCAGCTCCTCGCCCGCGTGGGTCGAGGCGGCCAGCACCGTGAGCGATCGGTCCAACACACGTTTCAGCCGTGGCCGCATGGCCTGCCCGGCGCTGGTGTCATCGGGAAAGTGCGATTTCAGGTTCATCGGGTCGATCACCCGGTCGCGGGGCATGCCAAGATCCAGAAACCGGGATTCAGAGGCGCTGTCCTGTGCTGACAGCAGGCTGATCGCGCTGAAAACCCGCGCGGCAAGCCTGGGAAACCGCTGCCACATGCGGGCGGATTTGGCGGACATTCGCGCGGACAGCACGATCACCGGACGCCCCTGACGGCGCAGTGCCGCGATCCGGTTGGGCCAAAGTTCGTTTTCAATGATGATCAGGGCGTCGGGCTGCCACGTGCCCAGAAACTGCCGCAGGGCCCACCCGTAATCCAGCGGGGCCAGACGGACCTGAACCCGCTCCAACCCCCACCGGGTGGCCAGATCGCGGCCCGTTACGCTGTTGCAGGTCAGCACGATCTGAAGCTTGGGATCACGGAACAGGGCGGATTGGATCAACGGGCGGGCGGCGGTCAGTTCACCGTTTGACGCGGCATGCATCCACCAGATTTGTCCGCAGGTTGCGGTGGCGTTGTGGTCGTCCAGACCCAGCCGCTCACGGCGCCCGCGCGCGTCGTCCCGCAGCATCAGGCGCAGCGCGAAAAACGGGGCGGTCAGGAACAGGATAAAACGGTACAGGATCACGTGACGCGAGGCTCAACTTTGCATTTTCACAATTCCCTACGCTGCTGAGGCAGGGCTGACAAGTCGGGTATCGGGATTGATCGCGGCCCGGGTGGCCCGGAGCTAATGTTCGGTTTCGCCGCGTTCGACGGTAAAGAAAAACGGCTCGTCCGGGTCGCGGGCGACGACCTCGTCGGGGATATGGGTGGGGCCGGACAGGAACACATTGGCCCCGAAATGCGCGTGCATGCGCGACAGTTTTTCCATGCGCGGGCTGGTCAGTTCGGCATAGAAATCGGCAAAAGCCTTGGTGTCGCGCAGCGCGTCGATCTTGGCGCGGTGCTGGGCCACGCAATGGCGGTGGGCGGCGGCAATGTCGGGATCGGCCATCAGGGTTTCGAATTCGGCGCGCAGCGCGGGCAGCATGCGTTTGATCGAATGATCCTGATCCGCGTTGTTGTTCATCCGGAACCAATAGGCCAGCCCCTGATCGCGGCCCACATGGTTGACCCGCCCACGATCGCGTTTGACCAGAAAGCTTTCGGCCGAGCGCACGGCATAATGGTTCAGTGACACCAGATCATAGCCATAGGTTTCCACCGTCGAGCGCCAGCTGTTGCGGAACACCTTGCGGGGCATCGGTTTGCCCGAGCCGTTGACCCAGTTGATCTGGTCCCACAGCTGCGGGTTCAGCCCCTTGGGCCGGTGCACGCCCAGTTTCTTGAACAGGCCGATGTTCTGAAACAGCGTCTTGAAGCCCCAGGCCTGATGCGGTTTGCGGATCAGTTCGGGGGCGCAGCGCGAAAAGCTTTCGATGATGAAACCGTCGCGGAATTCGTGAATGTCCGAATTGCCGAACAACCGCCATGTCATCGCGATCATATTGGCCTGCGGGACATGGGCAAACAGATCGTCCAGCGTGCCGTTGCCGACCTTGATGTCGACGTATTCATCGACATCCATGCAGGTGATCCATTTGGCGTCGACAATCAGCGGTTCGCGCTCGGCCGCCTCCAGCGCCGCGTGCTGGGGTTTCAGATCGGTGCCTTTGAACGGGTTGTCGCGGTGTTGCACGATGCCCTTGGTCTGCAGCAATTCCAGCAGCGTGTCGGTGCCGTCGGTGCAGTCGTTGGTATAGACCAGAAACCCGTCGAACCCGATGGCGCGGTGATAGGCGATCCATTCCAGAATGAAGGGGCCTTCGTTTTTCATGGTGGTGACGATCACCGCCGTGCCGCGACCCTGATCGGTGTCTTCAATCGTGATCTGGGGCATGCGCACGGGGCTATGTTCAAATACCGATTGCGACAGCTTCAGCAGGGGCGGGTGTTCGATCAGGCTGGTTTTCGGCACGATTTTCGACACCGATGGCGTGGGGTGGCGCAGGGCCATGAACCGATAGAAAAGCCCCGCCCGGGTCGGATCGGGATTGGCGTTGCCGATGCGGATCAGGCGCCAGACGGCGGCGGCGGGGGCCTTGGCCGGGGCAATGCACCAGCGCCGTTTGGCGAACTGCGCGTCGAACTGAACGCAGATATGATCGCCAAATCGGGCGTCTGCATCTTTGCGCATCCGCCAAGGATAACAATGCCGCCCGACAAGGTTCAGAACACCGCTGTCGCTGGCGACGGCGGCCTCGAATACCGTGGTGTCGCCGTCGGGGGCCAGCAGATCATAGACATCGATATTTGCCACGGCGCGGGCGCGGTCCAGAAACCGGGCGCGGGCGATTTCATAGCTCAGCACCTCGCCCAATGGGGCGGACCACGGGGCCGGGGCGGGCACCTGCATCCGGTCTTTTCCGGGGGCTTCGGGGACGCAATAGGGGTGCGCCTCGGGCGGCATATCGGTGCGACCCAGCGGAACATCCGCGTCCAGTACGACCACGCGGCAGGGATGGTGTATCGCCTGAAGGCCCTGTTCCAACGCGGTCGTGAAATCGGGATCGGTACCGGGTTGGGCGCGGTTCAGGATCACGGCGGCGGTCATGCCGTGGTGTTCGGCGTGAAACGCCAGCCACTCCAGCACGATCTGCGCGCTTTCGCCGTTGCGGATGGCCAGGGCGGCATGGGTGTCTGCCAGCAGGTCAAGCTCTGGTGCGGCGGGGGTGAAGTGCACCTCTTGGGTGCCAAACCGCATCCGCACCGGGCCGGGGTGATCCGCCTCGCAGATCATCCAGGGCGCGCCGCCCACACTGCGGGTTTCGATCACGCGCAAATCGTCCAAAGGCGTGATCTGCGCGGGGTCCGTGCCCTGGGCAAAGAAAAGCCCGATCCTGCGCGATTCCGGATCCGCATCGGCGACCGCATCCAACAGGGTTACGCCACCCGCCTGAACCGTGGTCAGGCGCCGCGTAACAAATCGGGAAGGCTCCGGGGTCGTCATATGCCCTCCGGAGGTTCATGACCACAGGACGGGCAGGTCATTCCGCGTCGTCCTTCTGCAAGGCCTGCGCCAGCGCGATCACCGCCGCCCGCCAGTCGTCGGATCGCTGCTGCTCTGTTGGATAGGGATCAATATCGGTGTCCAGATCGGTGGTGTCGAAAACCTGTTCGGCGTGCGGAAAATAGTTTTTGCGCAGCTCTTCGTTGTCCTTTGCATAGCGCCCCATGATGAACTGGCGCTGAGACAGATCGTAGACATCGTTGGACCTGATGGCCCCTTCGTATTCCAGCTGGGTCAGTTTCCGGATTATGTCGCGCGTGAACAACGGCGAGCGTTGCCGCAGCAGCCCCAAGAGTTCGGAGATCGGGGCCGAAAAGGATTTATTGCTTGCGGGGGCGGGACGAATAGGTGTGCCTTCCAGAGCCACGCCAGCCTGTTCGATGAAATCGTTGATCACGTCGCCGGCCGGAAAGTTCTTTCGCTCGAACGGGCGTATAATCAGGCTGTCGTGGCCGAATTCGTCGGAAAAGGCGTTAAGTATCGGAGAATAAAATAAATTTCTTCGGCGCGATCTGTAGAACGCCATGGGGTCGGCCAAGGCCCGACCGTTTTTGACCACCTGTTTGTACAGGGCCTCGATGTATTTATCCTGCCGCCGGATATAGCAAATGATACGGGTGCGGTCGCGTAGTTCTGGGGGCAGGCCACGGGCCAGTTCGACCGCGGCAGGGGCCCAAAAGAACATCTCGGAGGAAAGAACATGCAGCGATGCGGGGCTGTCGGCGATCTCTTGCGCGATCTCGGCGCAGACCGCGGGGCCATTGCCATGCCGGAAGGTGCTGATCATGCTGTTGTGCGAAGCATTGGCACGCCCGGCCCGTACATAGTTCACACCAGAAGCGGCCAGCACATCGGGGTTGGAGTGCAAAAAGCCCTGAATGGCTGTCGTGCCGGTCTTGGGCGATCCGATATGCAGAAACAGTGTCTTTTCCATCAGGATTGCCGATCAAGGAATTGCAGTGACGCCTTCATTTCCTTGCGAAAATGGGGCGCGCGGCGCTTGCTTAGGATATGGCGGCAGTAGCGGATCAAAAGGTGGTGTCGCCCCTGTGATTTCAACCGGATCAGCATTTCCTTCTGGTAACGGACACTTTCATGCCGGTTGCGCATCATCGCATAAAACTGGGGCGGGGTCAGCGTGCCCTCTACGCAGCCGATGATAATCGGCTTCAGCACCCCCATTGTGGCCCAAAGCGACGCGATGCGGTGCCCCAGATAGCGGCAATTGAACTTGGTCACATTGTCGGACTGGAACAGGCAGGCATGCATGGCATCCAGCGGCGCCGAGGGGTCAAAAAACAGATAGGCACGCCCGGCCTGCGCCAGCATATCGGGGCCATAGCCATAGCGATCCTTGAAATTGCGGCGCCACACCTTTCTGTAGCGGGTTTCCCAGCCCGCAATACCGCGATCCAGCGTTGCCTGCGGGCTGATGCAGATCACGGTTGCCCCGGGGGCGGCACTGGAAAACACGCTTGCCGCATAGGCGCCCATCGACGCGCCATAGAACACGACCTGATCAAATCCGGCAAAGAAGCCGTCGTCGCGCAACCGGTCGAAGAAATCATAGACGGCGTCATCCCGGTACCATGTCCAGTCATGGGCCATCAGCCCCAGAACCGACCAGCCCCGCGATTGGGTGAACTCAAAGCCCCACGGCATGCGATCCTCGCCGCGCGTATAGACGTGATCCAGATTGTCGAACGTCACCACCAGGGTCTTGCCACGCCTTACAAAAAGCGCGCTGTGCTGGGCCCCGAGGGTTTCGTAAAACCCTTCGCGGGCGCCAAGCTCGGCCAGCCGTGCCTGCCAGGCGGCTTTGGTTTCCTCTTGGGGGGGGGCGGTCTGTTCGGTTTCGGCCTGACTCATGTCTGCTCACGCTCTTGTTGGTCGGAGTTCGCCTGCCGGGATGCGACGCGCCGCCGTTTAAAGGCCCTGCGAAACATAAGTTGCAGGCTGTCTTTGTTACGCTCTGCCAGATAGGCTTCGATGTTGGTGCGATAGAGATAGACATCCTTGCGCTTGCGCATCAGGCGGTAAAACAGCTGCGGTGTCAGGGTGCCGGTGATGGCGGCGGCCATGACCGGTTTCAGAGTATTCATCCGGCGCAGAACCAGCGCGGATTTATGGCCCAGCCCAAAACCGCGCAGGGGATGCAGGTTATCCCCAGCGAACCGTTCGATGTGGTGACGATCCTCTTTCTGGAACGGGTCATAGATCAGGTAAACCGCACCGGCCCGTCCGGTCTGCGTGGCCGCATCCGAATAGGGCAGGGTCCAGTCCATGCGCCGCCCTTTGGCAAACCGGGTTTCCCAGGGAACAAGATCCGTGTGCAGGCTGGATTGCGGGCTGAAGGCGATGACCGTGGCGCCGGGCGCCAGATCGCAAAACGCCAGCGCGCCAAACCCGCCCATCGAGGTGCCGCAAAAGGTCACCCGGTCGAAGCCTTCGAAAAACCCATCGTCGCGCAGTTTTTCAAGAAAAGCGATCAGCCGGGCGTCGCGAAACCACGACGGCGGTTGCGCATAGATGCCCAGATGGCTCCAGCCATTGTCGGCGCAGAATTTTCCGGCCCAGGGGTCACGATCATAGCGCCTGCCCCCGGCCTCGGCCAGATTGTCGAAGGACACCACCAGCTGATGCGTCCCCCGATCGACAAAAGAGGCGCTATGCGCACCCATCTTCTGAAAAAAACCGTCGCGTGGCCCGGCCGGAAAAATCTCGCGGTACCAATTGGGGATACCGCCCAGATCCGGCTCTTGTGGGGGCTGCTCGTCAGACATGGAGGTCCCTATCGTTTATGTATGACCACGACCTGATCGCGTTTGCGTTTGTTATATCCCGCCTGAAACAGGAAACAGCCGGATATGTCGTGCCGGTGCGCGTTGAATTCGGCGGCGACAGCGGGATCGCTGTGGGTGAACACGCCATCGGTCTGCATGCCATAGAACAGTTCGGCGGTTTTGGTGATGCCCGGTTTTTCCATCATCTTGGGCTGCCAGCGCAGGTCTTCGATCACATAAAGCCCGCCGGAATTGAGTTTCGGAAACAGCTCCAGAAACCCGTTCTGCTGATGGTGCGAGGCATGCGAGGCGTCATCGATGATGATGTCGAAATCGGGCATGCCGCTTGCCGCTTGTGCAATGTTCTGGCGGGTGTCCATGTCACAGCGGAAGAAATCGAACCGGTCGTGTTCGAACCACGAAAAATCCGACACATCCAGCCCGTGGATATGGGCCTTGGGGAAATATTCCAGCCACATCCGGATCGACGGCAGGTCGGTGGTTTCACGGTCCTTGTCGATCCCATGTTCCGGCCCGCCGATCAGCAGCCCCATTTCCAGAAAGTTGATCTTGCGGTTCCGGAACGGCAGGAACAGCATCTGGTAAAGTTCCGTATAGCGATGTTTGGTCGATCCTTTGTCCGATCCGAACCGATCGGCCAGATCGGTCAGGTTCATCTGGCCGCGGCCATATTTCTCGGCGGCGGGCAGGGGGGCGGCAATGGGTAAAGCCGGGGCAGGTTGTGCGGCCATGGGGGCTTCCTTGATCGTATCGGGGCTGGATTTTGGCGCGGGCAAAGGGGCCTTTGCCGGATCGACACCATGTTTGATCAGAAGCTGGCCAAGCAGGCTTTTGCGATGCGGGGCGCCGCCCTCTTTTTCGACCAGCCGCGCCCGCATCCGCCGCCCGTACAGATGCACCGAATAGGTGTTTTCTGTGATGTAGGGGCTGGTGTCGAAATTGCGTTTCAACATCATCCGGCGGTCTTTGTAGGTGAAAGGATACAGCCCCTCTTGCGGCAGGGCGTATTTCGCCTCGCCGGTTTTATGCAGGAAATGGGTCACCGCATGTGGGCCCCAGACCCCCCATGGCTGTTCGCTGGCGTGAATGGGATTGCCTGCCGCGCGGGCCTCTTGCAGCTCACGGGTATAGGCCGCGTC
Organism: uncultured Paracoccaceae bacterium; assembly: GCA_947500775.1. GTDB lineage: Bacteria > Pseudomonadota > Alphaproteobacteria > Rhodobacterales > Rhodobacteraceae > CANMTD01. Next base: position 162,509 of record CANMTD010000003.1, on the reverse strand, counting down.
GTACCATGTGGGGATGGCGAATTCGTCGCTGGTGAATTCCAGCAGCTCACCCAGGGTGTCGCTGTCCTGCGGCAGACCCAGCACGCCGCCGTTGATATGTTTTTCCGATTCCCAGCCATAGAAATGCCCGTTCGGCGTTTCAAAGGCCTTCATGCAATAGGCATCGGTATCGGCCCAGATCGTCCGGTCGCATTTTTCCAGCATTTTATAGCGGAACAGATCGGAATGCAGGGCCGGGCTGCCGGTGCGCTGATGGGTCAGGAAATCTGTGCGCGGCAGAATATCCGCGGCGTCCGCCAATTCGATCCCGTCCGGCACATTCTGCAAGGGGCCATAGTGAAACAGCTTTACGTGATGTCCCGCGTCGACAAAGGATTTCAAGCACAGTTGCTCAAGAAAACTGAGCGACCCTTCCATCCATAATGCTGCAATCTGATACTCAGCGGGTTTCGTGCTACTCTTACTACTCACTAGAAATCGTCCCTTTTTCGGCAGTTTCCATGGCCTGCGTTGGTTAGGCAAGTTGCATGTTAAAGATCATCAGGCAAAACGTGGTTTCGTGGCGGTGTGGCCCCTTGGGCAATATGGAAATCTCGGCGGTCATACCCCAATTGTCCAGCCGGAAGCAAAAGCCAGACAGGCGCAAAGCCTGTTTTCCTGTCGCGGTCTTTTGCCCGGGGCGCGTGTTTCGACTCGGTCTGGTCACCGCAAAACACCAAATTTCGCCTTTGTCACAGAGAAGTCAGAGCGGATTCTCCCCGTAAAAAGGGGCGCTGTGGCGATGTTGCCGGTGTCAGGTCAACAGTCTGATAAATAAGGATTAGTCATGTATTTCAAGGTGGCGGGGCTGTCGCGCGCCCATGCATTTTAGAAAAATGAACACGACTTGACATGCCAAGGTGCGAGTGAAAGCATTCGCTCAGTAACGGGGGATTCATGTCCAAAAGTTCATGTGAACGACACTACACGGGCCGTAAATCGGCAGGACAGAGAATACACACCAATTCGGGCAAGCTTTGGTCCGTCCAGACATCATGTCCGAATCCGGTTGGCACCTTCCCCGCGAAATCGTTTCAACTTGGGAGAGTATGATGTTTCACTATATGAAAATGGGTGCCGCTGCGGTTGCCATGACGGTTGTCAGCGCGCCTTTGGCAGTGGCCGAAGAGTTCATCACCATCGGGACCGGCGGTGTGACGGGTGTGTATTACCCCACGGGCGGCGCCATTTGCCGTCTGGTGAACAAGGGCCGCAAGGAACACGGCATTCGCTGTTCGGTCGAATCGACGGGCGGATCGGTTTATAACATCAACACCATCCGCGAAGGCGAGCTGGAGTTCGGTGTTGCACAGTCCGACTGGCAGTATCACGCCTATAACGGCACCAGCAAATTCGAAGATGCCGGTCCGTTCGAAGGTCTGCGCGCTGTCTTTTCGGTCCATCCCGAACCCTTCACCGTCGTTGCCCGCGCCGATGCCGGCATTTCCTCGTTCGAGGATCTGAAAGGCAAACGCGTCAATATCGGCAACCCCGGTTCGGGCCAGCGCGGCACGATGGATGTGGTTCTGGAGGCCCTTGGCTGGACAACAGACGATTTCGCACTGGCGTCCGAGCTGAAAGCGGCCGAACAATCCGCCGCCCTGTGCGACAACCAGATCGACGCGATGATCTATACCGTCGGTCACCCGTCGGGATCGATTCAGGAAGCATCGACCGCATGCGACAGTGTGCTGGTCAATGTGACGGGCGAGGCGATTGACAAGCTGATCGCGGACAACTCGTTCTACCGCAAGGCCACCGTTCCGGGCGGCATGTACCGCGGGTCCGATAACGACACGACCACCTTTGGTGTGGGCGCGACTTTCGTGACCTCGGACAAAGTGTCGGACGAAGCGGTTTATGCGGTTGTCAGCTCGGTCTTCGACAACTTCGAAGATTTCAAAAAGCTGCACCCGGCCTTTGCCAACCTGAAGCCGGAAGAAATGGCCAAGGACGGCCTGTCGGCGCCGCTGCATCCGGGCGCTGCCAAATACTATAAAGAAAAGGGCTGGATCGAATAATTCGACACTGACTGTATGGCGGCGGGCGTAAAGCGCCCGCCGTTCCCCAAAGAACAACAGATCGCAGAATGCGATGGGACAGGGAGATATTCGAATGGCCGCCGAGGATAAAAACCGACCATTAAGTGAAGAAGAACTTCAGGATCTTGTGGCATCCACGGATGCCGGTGCCCGCAGCCCGGCGGGATCGATCGGGCTGTTTCTGGCCTGTGTGGCCGTTGCGTGGTCGGCCTTTCAGGTCCTGCTGGCGTCGCCCATTTCCAACATGGTGCTGCCCGGATCGGTGATCAACAACTCGCGTCAGGTGCATCTGGCGTTTGCGATATTCCTGGCCTTCATGGCCTATCCCGCCTTCAGAAACAGCCCCCGTCATTATATCCCGATTGCCGACTGGATCATGGGGATCGTCGGCGCGGGCATCGCGATGTACGGCTATATCTTCTATCAGAAGATCGTCAATTCGGGCGGACTGGCCGATGACATGGACAAATGGTTCGCGCTGGCGGGCCTGTTGCTGTTGTTCGAAGGCGCACGCCGGGCGCTGGGCCCGGCCATGGCGATCATCGCCACGATTTTTCTGGGCTATGTCTTCTTCGGCTCGTCCGACTGGGTTCCCGAAGTGATCCAGTGGAAAGGCGCTTCGCTGAAAAAGGCCATGAGCCATATGTGGATCACATCCGAAGGCGTGTTCGGTATCGCGCTTGGGGTGTCGACCAAATTCGTGTTCCTGTTCGTGCTGTTCGGCGCCTTGCTGGATAAGGCCGGGGCAGGGAACTATTTCATCAAGATGGCGTTTGGCGCGCTGGGCCACCTGCGCGGCGGTCCGGCAAAGGCGGCCGTTGTGGGGTCCGCTGCCACGGGCCTGATCTCGGGCTCGTCGATCGCCAATGTGGTGACCACCGGCACCTTTACCATCCCGCTGATGAAACGCGTGGGCTTTACCAGCGAACAGGCCGGATCGGTCGAGGTGGCCAGTTCCGTCAACGGCCAGATCATGCCCCCGGTGATGGGGGCCGCGGCCTTTCTGATGGTGGAATACGTCGGCATTTCCTATGTCGAGGTGATCACCCACGCCTTCCTGCCTGCGGCGATTTCCTATATCGCGCTGATTTATATCGTGCACCTTGAAGCGGTGAAGCGGAACATGCCAACGCTTGGCCAGAGTGACGTATCGCTCGCCAGAACCATTGTTGGAATGTTCGCGTTTTTTGGGATGTTTGCCGGCCTTTGTTATGGTTCGCAGTTCCCGGTTCAGGCGGCGACAACATGGGTTCCATCCTTCGCCGGACTACTCATGAGTGCGGTCGTCTTCGCGATTTACGTATTCTTGCTGAAGCTCGCAGCTTCGGTGCCGGATATGGAGCCGGACGACCCCAATGCCGAACAGGTAGAACTGCCTGTCATCGCCGAGATCTATAAGGCAGGTCTGCATTACCTTCTGCCGATCATCGTGCTGGTCTATTTCCTGATGATCGAACAGAAATCGCCGGGGCTGTCGGCCTTCTGGGCGACGATGCTGTTGTTCGTGATCCTGCTGACGCAAAAGCCGCTGAAGGCGATCTTCCGCGGGCAAAGCGATACGGCCAATGCCTTCACGGCGGGTGTGGCTGATCTTGTTCAAGGGCTGATCGACGGCGCGCGCAACATGATCGGCATCGGTCTGGCGACAGCCACGGCCGGTGTGATCGTGGGCACGGTCACGCTGACCGGTGTGGGGCAGGTGATGGCCAATCTGGTCGAGTTCCTGTCGGGCGGCAACCTGATCCTGATGCTGATCATGGTCGGATTGCTGAGCCTTGTGCTGGGCATGGGCCTGCCGACCACCGCGAACTATATCGTGGTGTCATCGCTGATGGCGGGGGTCGTGGTCGAACTGGGCGCGCAATCGGGGCTGATCGTGCCGCTGATCGCGGTACATCTGTTCGTGTTCTATTTCGGGATCATGGCGGATGTGACGCCACCCGTGGGGCTGGCCAGTTTCGCCGCCGCCGCGGTATCCGGCGGCGATGCGATCAAAACCGGGTTCATCGCCTTTTTCTACAGCCTGCGGACCGTCGCGCTGCCGTTCGTGTTCATCTTCAACACCGATCTGTTGCTGATCGATGTGGGCTGGCTTGGCGGCATATTGGTGGCCATATCGGCGACCATCGCGATCCTTGTCTTCACGGCGGGCACCATGGGCTGGTTCCTGACCAAGAGCCGCATCTACGAAAGCGCGGCCTTGATCCTGATCGCCTTTGCGCTGTTCCGGCCGGATTACTTCATGAACCGAATACAGCCGCCCTATGCGCTGATCGAACCGTCCGCGATTTCGCAGGCGCTGGACACAGCGGCCGAGGGGGATGAGATGCGGGTTGTGGTGAACGGACCCGATTTCGACACGGGCGAGTTGAAAGACACCACGCTGGTCCTGGCGGTTCCGGCCGAGGGCACCGGGGCAGAACGTCTGGAAGGTTTCGGCCTGACCCTGGCCGAGGATGGCGGCAATATGGTTCTGGAAGAACCGATTTTCGGAACGCCCTTTGCCGATACATTGTCCGGCTTTGACTTCTACGGTGATGAACCGGTCAAGCTGGCAACCGTACAGGCCCCGGTCAGCCAGTTGCCCAAAGAGCTGATCTTTATCCCTGCGCTTGCCCTGCTGGCGCTGGTTGCCATGATGCAGCGGGCGCGTGCCGGCCGCACCGAGGAGGAAATCGCATGATCAAATCTGTACTCTGTGCCATCGATGTGGCCGACGCCGAAATCGACAAACCGGTTCTGATCCGGGCCGCGAAACTGGCCGAGCTTGAGGGCGCGTCGCTGGATGTTCTGACGGTCGTCCCCGATTACGGGATGAGCGTCGTGGGCAGCCATTTCGACAAGGACCACACCAAGGCCGCGGTTAAGAAGGCCCGCGAGTTGCTGGTGGAAATGGGCGATGCGGTTCTGGGGGCCGAGGCCAATGCAAAGGTCCGGCACGTGGTGGGGATCGGCAAAGCCTATGAGGAAATCCTCAAAACCGCCGAGATTGCCGACAGCGATCTGATCGTCATCGGCGCGCATCAGCCCGAACTGGCCAGCTATTTGCTGGGTCCCAATGCGGCGCGCGTCGTGCGCCATTCAAGCTGTTCGGTCTATGTCGTAAGATAACGGGCAACGAAAGACTTCAACGGGGCGCACCGGTGCGGTGTGCCCCGACGCCGTTGTGCAACCAGATCCATCTAGGCGGGATGGATGGCCCATGCGTACAGACGTGTTTTACAGGCGATAAATGGCCGTCGCGGCGCTGATCTTCCCTTGGGGAATTGAAATCGGGCGAAGCAACACCAATTACTATTCCCAGCGTATGAATTGCCGATACCCAGCGATACGTCCGCTGTGTCGGACGTATTTGTAATTTCTTCAGTTTCAGCGTTGATGCTCACGCTCACGACGGCCCGATCGGGACAAGCTGAACTGACGGACTTTTGGTATGGAGTAGACGGTGGCCGGAGAGCAGTTCCTTCTATCCGGGGATCAGATTGCAACCTTTGCAAGTTCCAGTGTTACTTTTCCCGGTGGCGTCTCGACCATTCAGCTGAATGGTCTGGCGACCCTTGGCGATGCGGACAGCCGGTTTTTTCTGATCCGCGAAACCGGTGACGGAGAGCAGGTTCTCAACGGTCAGTTCTTTTCGGTCTATCAGGCTGTCGACGACGGCTCGGGGACCCTTGTGCCGGGGGCGTCCCCCATCATTTCGGCCAACTTTGCGACGCCCGATGCCTATGACGATACCGGTGCCGGCGACGGCTATCTGATTTTCGGACTGTTTGGCGGGACGCAATTCGTCGTGAACCTTGAAGGGTTTGAAGGGGCCAGCAGCTTTACTGCCGTCGAAGGGCAGGACACCATCGAGGGTGGCAACGGCGAGCTGGAACTGACCGAGATTACCGACGCCGACCCCGATGGCGCGATCTGTTTCTGCCCCGGAACCCCGATTTTGACGGTGCGTGGCGAGGTGCCGGTCGAATGTCTTAAGGTCGGGGATCTTGTCTGGACGCTGGACAATGGCGCACAACCGATCCGTTGGATCGCCCGATCCCGGGTCAACCTGACCCCGGGAAGCACAAGGTTGCGCCCCATCAGAATTTCGCGGGGGACATTGCCGGGCGGGCTGCCAACCTCTGATATCATGGTGTCCCCGGCCCATCAGTTCCTGACCGAGGGTGCGTTCTGCGAACTTTTTCTGGGCACCGATCAGGCCCTTGTCGCGGCAAAGCATCTGGTCAACGGCTCCACGGTTCGTCCGGCGCATGATCTAAGGCAGGCTGAATACTGGCATTTCCTGTTTGACCGGCACGAGATTGTTTGCGCCGCAGGCAGCCTTACCGAAAGCTTTTTTCCGGGGCGATACGGGCTGTCCACCCTGGATCGTGAAACCCGTGATGAGCTGTTCGAACTGTTTCCGGGTCTGCGCAGCGGCCCGCGCGGCAAATATGGCAAATCGGTCAGGCAGGTGACCCACGCCCATGAGGCGCGATTGCTGGCAAAGACGCTTTGTCGTTCCGGGCAGACCGCCAAAGCGCGGGGGCTGGCGGAAACTGCCGCGCGTTGATCCGGGGCTAATGGGCTGCCTCTGCTTTGTTGCCCATACCCGCCTGATGAACGATCTCGGCAATTTGTGTAAGCTGATCTGACAGCGGGTTCGATTTTCGCCAGACCATGCCGATGGTTCTTGACGGGCGCGAATGCGGCAAACGTGCCAGCGACACGGAGGCCGAACGGGTTTCGATCGGCACGGCCATTTCCGGGATCAACGTTACGCCGATGCCCGCCCCGACCATTTGAACCAATGTCGACAGCGAGCTTCCCTCCATCAGGTCGCGCGGCAGCGAGGACGACATCTTGCAAAAGGATATCGCCTGGTCGCGAAAACAATGACCCTCTTCCAGCAGCAGCAACCGCATTTCCTGCAGCATTTCAGGGTTTGGAACCGGCTTGTCTGCATCTTCCAGCGGGCGCAGCAGAACGAAATCTTCGTCGAACAGGGCGACCTCGCTTAGCGATGGTTCCGATATCGGCAAGGCAACGATTGCGGTGTCCAGCCGCGCCTCCAGCAGGTCCTCGATCAGTTTTTGCGTCACCGCCTCGCGCGGGCGCAGGTCCAACCCGGGATAGTGCCGGGCAAGCCGTTTGATCACGTCGGGCAACAGATAGGGGGCCACCGTCGGAATCACCCCGATCCGCAGCCGCCCCGACAGCGGGCTTTGCGAGGCCCGCGCCAGATCCTCCAGCTCATCCACGGCGCGCAGGATACCGCCGACGCGGGTTTCGAATTCTTCGCCCAGCCCGGTCAGGCGGATCTGTCGCGCGCCCCGTTCGACCAGCGGCGCGCCGATCAGTTCCTCAAGTTCCTTGATCTGCACCGACAGGGCGGGCTGGGTGATTGCACAGGCCTCGGCGGCGCGGCCGAAGTGGCCGTGACGGGCCAGCGCATCGAAATATCGAAGATGTTTCATGGAGAGTCTGCTCATTAGAAAAATCTATCACATGGTTTAGAAAATGCAATTTTGAATTATGAAACGACTCTGCTAAATCTGCCGTCAAGAAGATGGTCCGCCACAGACGGCCACCACACCGAAAAAACGGTGGTGGCCACCGTTAGGACCCTCTTTGCGAGCCACGACAACGCAGCTTTCTTCGGAGGAAATTATGGACGGAAATGATATCAACACGGCTGGCAAATGCCCGGTCATGCATGGCGGAAACACCGCCAGCGGCAATTCTGTCATGGAGTGGTGGCCCAACGCGCTGAACCTTGACATCCTGCACCAGCACGACACCAAGACCAACCCGATGGGGGCGGATTTCGATTATCATGAAGAGCTGAAGAAGCTTGATGTCGACGCGCTGAAGAAAGATGTACATGCGCTGATGACCGATAGCCAGGACTGGTGGCCTGCGGACTGGGGCCACTATGGCGGGCTGATGATCCGCATGGCCTGGCATTCGGCGGGGTCTTACCGTCTGGCCGATGGTCGCGGCGGTGGCGGCACCGGCAACCAGCGGTTCGCGCCGCTGAACTCCTGGCCCGATAACGTCAGCCTGGACAAGGCGCGCCGCCTGCTGTGGCCGATCAAGAAGAAATACGGCAACAAGATCAGCTGGGCCGACCTGATCATTCTGGCGGGCAATATCGCCTATGAATCGATGGGCCTGAAAACCTTTGGCTTTGCCTTTGGCCGCGAAGACATCTGGCACCCTGAAATCGACACCTATTGGGGTGCTGAAAAGGAATGGCTGGCCCCCAGCGACGGCCGCTATGAAGATCTGGACAATCCGGCGACGATGGAAAATCCGCTGGCCGCCGTGCAGATGGGCCTGATCTATGTGAACCCCGAAGGCGTGAACGGCACACCCGACCCGATGAAGACCGCGGCGCAGGTGCGTGAAACCTTTGCCCGTATGGCGATGAACGACGAAGAAACCGCCGCGCTGACCGCCGGTGGCCACACCGTCGGCAAGACCCACGGTAATGGCGATGCTGCCGTGCTGGGCGCCGACCCGGAATCGGCTGGCGTCGAAGAGCAGGGCTTTGGCTGGTCCAACCCGAACATGAAGGGCAAGGCCGCCAACGTTGTAACCTCGGGCCTTGAAGGCGCGTGGACGTCCGAGCCGACCAAGTTCGACATGGGCTTTTTCGACATGCTGTTCGGCCATGAGTGGGAGCTGCGCAAGTCGCCAGCAGGGGCCCTGCAATGGGAGCCGGTTGACATCAAGGAAGAGGACAAGCCGCTGGATGCCAGCGATCCGTCCAAGCGTCACAACCCGATGATGACCGACGCCGACATGGCGATGAAGGTAGACTCGATCTACAACGAGATTTGCCAGAAATTCATGGCCGATCCGGCGTATTTCGCCGACACATTCGCCCGCGCATGGTTCAAACTGACTCACCGCGATATGGGCCCCAAGGCACGCTATGTCGGCCCCGATGTGCCGCAGGAAGACCTGATCTGGCAGGACCCGATCCCGGCTGGCCGCACCGATTACGATGTTGCCGCCGTCAAGGCCAAGATCGCTGCCAGCGGCCTGACCCTTGGTGAAATGGTGTCGACCGCCTGGGACAGCGCCCGGACCTATCGCGGGTCGGACATGCGGGGCGGCGCCAATGGTGCGCGCATCCGTCTGGCCCCGCAGAAGGATTGGGAAGGCAACGAACCCGCGCGTCTGGCCAAGGTGCTTGGCGTGCTGGAAGGCATCGCCACCGACACCGGCGCAAGCCTGGCCGATGTGATCGTTCTGGCGGGCAACCTTGGCGTCGAACAGGCCGCCAGTGCCGCGGGTTTCGAAGTGACGGTTCCCTTCGCGCCGGGGCGCGGTGACGCCACCGACGCGATGACGGATGCCGAGTCCTTCGACGTGCTTGAACCGCTGGCCGATGGCTATCGCAACTGGTTGAAAAAGGACTATGCCGTCAGCCCCGAAGAGCTGATGCTGGACCGCACCCAGCTGATGGGTCTGACCGCGAGTGAGATGACGGTTCTGACCGGCGGCATGCGTGTCATGGGCACCAACCACGGCGGCACCTCGCATGGCGTCTTTACCGACCGCGTCGGCGCGCTGACGACCGATTTCTTCGTCAACCTGACCGACATGGGCAATGCGTGGAAGCCGGTTGAAGGCGGGACCTATGAGATTTGCGACCGCAATTCGGGCGACGTGAAATGGACAGCGACGCGCATGGATCTGGTCTTCGGTTCCAACTCGATCCTTCGGTCCTATGCCGAGGTCTATGCACAGGATGACAACGCGGAGAAATTCGTGACCGACTTTGTCGCCGCATGGGTCAAGGTGATGAATGCCGATCGCTTCGATCTGGCCTAAATGAAATCGAACACCCCGCGCGGCTGACCATGGCCGTGTGGGGTGTTCACTGTATCGCCGGTCGTATTTCAGGCCGATCACGCAGATATGCGGCCCCATCAGTCACAGGCGATCCTCTGAGAAAAGTTCGGGGCATTGAAGGCCGGTGAAGGCGCGAAGACGCTTTTGACCATTGCATTGAAAACAAAAAGCTTCGTAACTTGTGGCGGGTGGCTACGCACGCTTTAGCCGGACGTTCGGCGGTTCTGAAACGCCAAAGCTCGTACGGCCCGTTAGGTAAAAAAGAGCGTGATGTGGCAAGACGTACAGATTTGACAATTTTACCCGTGCAGGCGGATTCGACACTTTCTGTCTGGACCCACAGAGGTACGAGCGACAAGCTTGTAATCTGCTTTTCTGGCATCGGGAAAGACAGCAGCCCCTGCCCACCCTATGAATTCGCGCGCTCTGCGACGGGGAACGGCGAACATAATGTCTTGTTTCTGTCGGACCCTCGCAGATCGTGGTTGAACGGGGACGGTCTGCTGGCCCAAATCAAGCGGCACATTGACGCTTTTCGGAACACATGCCGTCCTGCGCGTGTCATCGCGATGGGGCATTCCATGGGGGGCTTTAGCGCTTTGGTCGCCCCCTCGATTGCGCCCGTTGATGAGGTTATCGCTTTTGCGCCCCAGATATCCGTTCACCCCGACATCGTGCCCGATGAGGCGCGATGGGCCGAGCATCGCAAGGCCATCCGGAATTTTGAAATCGTATCGGCCGAGGACAGGCTGCAGCCCGAGCCTCGCTATACCGTCATACATGGTCGCCATGGCCGGGAAGCCCCGCAAAGAGACCGCTTTCCACGCCGTTCCAACCTGCGCCACTACGTGATGCCCAACACACATCACAATGTGCCGCAACGGCTGAAAGACCTCGGATGTCTTGATCAGGTGGTCGCCCTTGCCATCGAAGGCCGTCCCCGCAAACTGCGCCTGTTTCTCAAGGCCAAAGCCCGCGCTCAAATGCTGCCTCAGAGCTGGTAGGCAAGATCAGGTCCGGCAATGCGAGTACCCTGAACCGCGCCGGGCGTTGGCCTTCTAAGGTCGGGAGGGGCCACCGACAGTAGCCCCCCCGTGTCTTGAGGGGGATAGATAGGGTGACAGCATCATAGAGTGTGTGTCCCACTCGACCGTTCAGCCGCTAACTTTGTGATTTAGAATGAAATGGAGGCGAGTACCGGAATCGAACCGGTGTACACGGATTTGCAATCCGCTGCGTAACCACTCCGCCAACTCGCCGGATTGGGGCGACATAGCGCATGACCCGGGGGGGTGCAAGCAATTCTGCAACTGCGTGATGTGTTGCTGTCGACAAGTTTCTGTGGCATGACAGGAGGGACCGAAACTAGACCGAAGAGTTTAGTCTAATGACAGATTACGCCACGCGCCGTCGCATGATGGTAGACACGCAGATCCGCCCGTCGGATGTGACGAAATTTCCAATCATTGATGCCATGCTGTCCGTCCCGCGCGAAGCCTTTGTGCCTGCGGCCAAACGGGAAGCGGCCTATGTTGACGGAAATGTTGATCTGGGCGATGGCCGGGTGGTTCTGGCGCCGCGCAGCTTGGCCAAGATGCTGGATGCGCTGGATATTCAACCTGACGAAATGGTGCTCGATCTGGGGTGCGGTCTGGGCTATTCGACCGCGGTGATCGCGCGTCTGGCCGAGGCCGTCGTGGCGGTCGAGGATATTCCGGCGCTGGCCAGCGAGGCGCAGGATACCTTGCTGGAGCAGGGGGCGGACAATGCCGCCGTGATCGACGGGCCGCTGACCGAAGGGGCGGCCAAACACGGCCCCTATGACGTGATCATGATCGAGGGCGCCGTTGAGGAAATACCTGACGCTTTGCTGGGCCAACTGAAGGAAGGGGGTCGCATTGCGGCACTTTTCATGGAAGGTGCCTTGGGCGTTTGCCGAATTGGGTATAAGATAGACGGTGTGATGACTTGGCGATTTGCCTTTAATGCAGGCGCCCCGGTATTGTCGGGGTTTGAAAGGCAGCCCGCTTTTATACTTTGAGCAAGGGTTTCCCGAGCTCAGAGAGCAGATAACTGAGGCAGGGACAGAGCAGATGAAAAGAACTCTTCGTGGGGCGCTGATCGCGGCAGTATCGGCAACCTACATGACCGCAGCGGCACCCGTTCAGGCCGAAACCCTGACGGATGCCCTGATCGCAGCATATAAGAACAGCGATCTTCTGGATCAGAACCGCGCGGTACTGCGCGCGGCGGATGAAGACGTGGCGCAGGCGGTTTCGCTGCTGCGGCCGGTTTTTGATTTTATCGCCCGGGCCGATCGTGACGATCCGGTTCAAACGCTGGGCCAGAGCGGCGGTATTCGCAACAGCGCCTCGCTGAGCGTGACCGCGGATCTGCTGATCTACGATGGTGGCGGGACGAGGTTGGCCATCGACGCGGCCAAGGAAAACGTGCTGGCCGCCCGGTCAGGTCTGATCGGGGTCGAGCAGAATGTTCTGCTGAACACGGTATCGGCCTATATGGACGTGCGCAGCGCGCTGGAAAATGTGGCGCTGGGTCAAAGCAACGTGCGCCTGATCACACAGGAATTGCGGGCCACGCGTGACCGGTTCGAGGTGGGCGAGGTGACGCGCACCGATGTTTCGATCGCCGAAGCCGCCCTTGCCGCCGCCCGCAGCGCCCTGGTTGCCCGCGAAGGCGAGCTTGCCGTTGCACGCGAATTCTACAAGCGGGCTGTGGGGCGCTATCCCAGCCGGCTGACCGGGGTTCCGACCATTCCGCGGCTGCCGGCCACTGTGGCCGAGGCGCGCGCCATTGCGGTCAGAACCCATCCCGACATTCAACAGGCGCAGCATGATGTGGTCGTTGCCGAGCTGAACGTTGGCCGCGCACGCGCGGCGCTGCGGCCCCAGGTCCGGGGTGGGGCAAGTGTTAACAGGGCGGATGGTGGCGACGAAAGTACCAACGTGAATATCCGCCTGACGCAGCGCCTGTATCAGGGGGGCGCGTTGGATTCCGCCGTCCGCAGCGCCATCAATTCCAAAGAGGCGTCGCGCGCCAACCTGTTGAACACGGTCAAACTGATCGAAGAGCAGGTGGGCAACGCCTGGTCCAACGTCGCGGTTGCCCGGGCACAGATCGCGTCGAGCCGGGAACAGATCCGTTCGGCCCGTCTGGCGTTTGATGGCACCAAGGAAGAGGCCAAGCTTGGGTCGCGCACCACGCTTGACGTGCTGGATGCTGAACAGGACCTGCTGGATGCACAGGCAACGCGGATCACGGCCGAGGCAAACCAATATGTCGCGATCTATTCGGTTTTGTCGTCGATGGGGCTGCTGACTGTGGATCACCTGAACCTCGGGATTCCGACCTATGACCCGGCGGCTTACTATAATGCCGTGAAAAATGCGCCGAGCCGCAGCTTTCAGGGCAAGCAGTTGGACCGGGTTCTGAAAAGCCTTGGGCGCGAGTAACGCCACTAGTGATTGTATGGTAGCGCGAGTCGCGCTACCATACCTATGTATTTCAAAAGAGGCCCCGCATGTCTGACGCGATTAAAAACATGGAAATAGAGGACGTTCTGTCGTCGATTCGTCGTTTGGTGTCGGATGATTTGCCCCGACAGACCGTCGCGGCAGAGGTGGCTGATACGCCCGGCAAGCTGGTCCTGACACCATCGCTGCGGGTGGCATCGGACCGTTCCGACGGGGATGCCGCAGAGCCAAAGGCGGCCGGTGCGCCTGTGTTTCGGCGCGCCACTGACGTACCGCCTGCTCAGACATGGGAAGAGATTTCGCTGGAAGACCGCATCGCAGAGCTTGAGGCAGCCGTTTCCAAAAGCGATGAGGTCTGGGAGCCGGACGGAAGCGAAGTGAAAGCAGAGCAGTCTGGGGTCAGCACCTTGGCCGAAGAGCTGATGTATGACCCGGACGCGCCCGTTGAAGCGCCGCTGTCGTTGGAGCCCTCTGTGGCGATTGACGCGCCTGAGTCGGAAGCAGAGCGGGCGCCAGAGCCGGAACCCGAAGCTATTGCAGAGCCGGAAACCGTGGTGGAGGTCGAAGCAGAGCTTGAAGCCGTTGCAGAGCCCGAAGTCGTGGTCGAAGCTGAAACAGTGCTTGAGGCGGTGACAGAGCCTGAGTTCGAGCCAGAGCCAGAGCCCATTGTCCCCTTGGGGATCGCGGCGTTTTCTTCGGCGCGTGCTGGTGGTCCGGTTGTGGATGATGCACCGGTTTCACAGCCGCTGGAAATTGATGCGGTTGTGCCAGAGGTCGTCGAAGAGGCCCTGTTGGCCGAAGACGCATCTTTGGTGGAAGAAGCGCCTGTGGTCGAAGATGCACCGCAGCCCGAGGCCGAGCATATCGACGATGATCAGGATGAAGACGCAGGGTCTACGCTGTTCGACGGCAATGAAACCCTGATCGACGAAGAGATGCTAAGCGATCTTATCCGCGATATCGTCCGCAAGGAATTGCAGGGCGAGTTGGGCGAACGGATCACCCGCAATGTGCGCAAGCTTGTCCGGCGCGAGATTAACCGCGCGATGGTTAGCCGCGATTTCGAATAACACCCGGTTTTCAGCAAGATGACATCAGGGCAGGCCTTTGGCCTTGCCCGGATTGGTCACGCTGGCCCGCAGGTGCCTGGGCGTTGAACATAGGTCATCGGAAAAGGAAAACGCGCCCGTCCGGGCGCGTCCCAAGAATTCCGACATCAATTCGGTCTAGGCGGCTTCGGCCTGTTCCTGAACCTGACGGCGTTCGCTTTCTTCGCGCGACAACGCGACAGACGTACGGACGCCTTTCGAGACAAACTCCATCAGCCCGCTGACGACCCGTTCATTGGGGTCGATGCCGGCGCAGGACAGTACCTCACGGCCATCACGAGACCGGGCCCACCGCGCGATTTGCTCGGGGCCATTACCATATTTCTTGTCGTCCGCAATTGCGTCGTCAAGCGCTGCCAATACGACGGCAGCGAATAGTTTCTTAGCACGGTTGCCTTGTTCGTGATTAAAAGCTGTGCCGTCAACGAAATCGACCATCTCGTCGTCCTTTTATTCTTGTTCTTGCATTTTCTGGCGTGGCGCTAAATATGACGTTTTTGTTGCGATTCGGTATTTCTCTTTTGGAATGGCACGTATGCACCATATGCATGGCTTATGCAATGAACCACTTTATATAGCCGTCTTGTCAGCCTGCCACCTGCAAGATATAGGTGCTGCCTAAATTCGATCAACCTGTCGTCAAGGTTTTACCTCATGCCAAAGATCAACGGTAACGAAATTCGCATCGGAAATGTGCTGGAACACAACGGTGGCCTGTGGGCGGCCGTGAAGGTGGATCACGTAAAACCCGGTAAAGGCGGCGCCTTTGCGCAGGTCGAGATGCGCAACCTGCGCAACGGGTCCAAGCTGAACGAACGCTTCCGCAGCGCCGACAAGGTCGAGCGTGTGCGTCTGGAGCAGAAGGACCAGCAATTCCTGTATGAATCTGACGGGATGCTGGTGTTCATGGACAATGACACCTACGAACAGATCGAACTGCCCGCGGAAATTCTGGGCGATCACCGCCCGTTTCTGCAGGACGGTATGACCGTTGTCATCGAGTATTACGAATCCGAGGCGCTGAATGCGACCCTGCCGCAGAAAGTGACCTGCAAGGTGGTCGAGACAGAGCCGGTGGTCAAAGGACAGACCGCCGCCAACAGTTTCAAACCGGCCATTCTGGACAATGGCGTCAAGGTCATGGTGCCGCCTTTCGTCGGGCAGGACGAGGATATCATCGTCAACACCGAAACCATGGAATATTCCGAACGGGCCTGACGCCCGGCGGAATGCAAAACCCCAAAGCGGCGCAGGCGGTCGGCCAGGCCTAGTGTGAAATCATCCAGGGGCGTTTCGTCGGAAAGCTTTTCGATCCGTCGGGCCGGTGCAGTGTCGTGCTGTTTTTCTTGCGACCACCGCCACAGCAGCCGCACCCGGGGCCATGGGTGCTGGTCCGTTTGGGGGCGTCCGCGCTTCTTTCGTTGGTGGCATGTCCGATGCGGGTGCTTTGGCTGACAAATGAAACATTCGGCGCTGTCAGCATGACCCGTGGGGACAATTGTCCGCATTGGGGACAGCCCATGGGTTCGGCGCATCGGCTCATCCGTTCCAGCGCTTCGAACGGGCCGCAGTCGGTGCATTGATATTCGTAAACAGGCATTGCGATATCCTTGGCGGGGAAGGGGGCCGGCCCCGGTCCGAGGCCGGCTAAAGGCGCTTACAGGTCCGGTGCCAGCGGAACATCCACGCTGCCATCCAGATATTTGCTGGGGCCGTCCACGTTCGGCATCATGTCCCATTCGAAGATGTCGTTTGGCAGCCACAGCGTGGCGCAGGCGTTGGGGATGTCGACCACGCCCGAAATATGCCCCTGCACCGGCGCGGTGCCGAGGATCGCATAGGCCTGCGCGCCGGTGTATCCGAATTTCTTGAGGTATTCGATCGCGTTCAGGCAAGCCTGGCGATAGGCGATGTGCACATCCAGATAATGCTGTTCGCCCTGTTCATCGACGCTGATGCCTTCGAAAATCAGATAGTCGTTGTAGTGGGGGGTGATCGGCGACGGTTTGAAGATCGGGTTCTTCACCCCGTATTTCGACATGCCGTCCTTGATCAACGAGACCTTCAGGTGCAGCCAACCGGCCATCTCGATCGCGCCGCAGAAGGTGATCTCGCCATCGCCCTGGCTGAAATGCAGATCGCCCATCGAAAGGCCCGCGCCATCGACATAGACCGGGAAATAGATCTTCGACCCACGGCTCAGGTCCTTGATGTCGCAATTGCCGCCATGTTCGCGCGGGGGCACGGTGCGGGCACCTTCGGCGGCGGCGGCATCGCGCGCCTCGCCCTTCATCGCCCCCATATGCGCGCTTTGGGTATTGGGCAGCGCGGCCAGCGGCGGGGTCCGGTCCGGATCGGTGTTGAACAGCGCCGTTTCCCGGCTGTTCCACATGTCCAGCATCTTGCGATCGGGCAAACAGCCGATCAGGCCGGGGTGGATCAGCCCTGCGTATTTCACGCCCGGCACGTGGCGCGATTTGGTGAACATCCCGTCGATGTCCCAGATGGATTTCTGCGCCTGCGGGAAATGTTCGGTCAGAAACCCGCCGCCGTTCTGTTTGGAAAAGAAGCCGTTAAAGCCCCACAGCATGTCTTCCTTGGCGCCGATATCCAGAATCTCGACCACCAGCAGGTCGCCGGGTTCCGCACCTTTGACACCGATGGGGCCGGACAGGTAATGCACCTGTTCCAGTTCCACATCGCGGACATCGCTGGCGTCGTCGTCGTTCTTGATCTGCCCGCCGGTCCAGTCATAGGTTTCGATCTTGAAATCGTCGCCCGGGTCGACCCAGACGTTGATCGGTATGTCAGGGTGCCAGCGGTTGTGAATGTTTTCGTTGGTATGGGGGCTTTCGCTAAGGTCCACCGAGATGAGTGTATCGGCCATGTCGCGATCCTTTCTTGCTTGAAACTAGACTGAGAGAAATTTCGAGACCTTGGCCTCGTCGATGCCGTCGCGGGGGCTGTCGTGCACGAAGGCGCCGTTTTCGATCACCATCACCCGGTCGGCGACGTCCAGCGCAAAGCTGAGCACCTGTTCCGAAACGATGATCGACAGACCCTTCTGATCCCGGATCTTGCGCAGGGTGCGCGCCATTTCGCGGATGATCGACGGCTGGATGCCTTCGGTCGGTTCATCCAGCAACAACACCTTGGGGTTGGAGGCCAGGGCACGGGCAATCGCCAGCTGTTGCTGCTGGCCCCCCGACAGGTTGCCGCCGCGCCGGGATTTCATTTCCAGAAGCACCGGGAACAGTTCGTATATATCGTCGGGCACTGTGGACTGGCCGGTCACCGTCAGGCCGGTTTCCACGTTTTCCTGCACTGTCATCGCGGAAAAGATCATGCGGCCCTGCGGGACATAGCCGATGCCTTTGGCGACGCGCTGGTGGGATTTCAGGCCGGTCACAGGGGTGCCGCCCACATCCACGGCCCCGGATTTTTCGGGCACGATCCCCATCAGGGTTTTCATCAGGGTGGTCTTGCCCATCCCGTTGCGCCCCATGATGGCGACAATCTCTCCCGGGGCGACCGACAGGTTCAGACCGTGCAGCACTTCGGATTCTCCATAGGCGGCACGCAGATCACGGGCATTCAGCATGGTCTTTATCCTTCAATGGCCCAGGTAAACTTCGATGACTTTGGGATCGGCCTTGACGTGCGCCATCGACCCTTCGGACAGCATCTTGCCCTGATGCAGCACGTTGACCCGCGTTGCGATGTCTTCGACAAACCCCATGTCGTGTTCGATCACGATGACCGAGCGATCCTTGATGATGCGGTTCAACAGTTCGGCTGTCTTCTTGCGTTCGGCGACCGACATGCCGGCGACGGGTTCGTCCAGCATCAGAAGTTCGGGGTCCTGGATCAGCAGCATCCCGATCTCCAGCCATTGTTTCTGCCCGTGGCTGAGATAGGCGGCCTTTTCGGTCAGCAGATCCTCAAGAAAGATCGTTTCGGCGATTTCCTCGATCCGGGCCTGCACGGTGTCGTCGCGGCGAAAGGCCAGCGCCCCGAAAACGCCGTAGCCCTTGGGATAGCTGATTTCGAGGTTTTCAAAGACGGACAGGTCTTCGTAAACCGATGGGGTCTGGAATTTCCGCCCGACCCCGGCGTGCACGATCTGGTCTTCGCGCATCTGCAGCAGTTCCTGGTTCTTGAATTTCACCGATCCGTCGGTCGCTTTGGTGCGGCCGCAGATCAGGTCAAGAACGGTGGTCTTGCCCGCACCGTTCGGGCCGATGATCACCCGGCATTCGTTGGGTTCGACATAAAAGCTCAGGTCGTTGACCGCCTTGAACCCGTCGAAGGAAACGGTCAGACCTTCGACCTTCAGCAGATATCGTTCGTGCAAGCCCATCAGATCGCGCCTTCTTCTTCGGTGGAGGTTGCGGGTATCGGCGCCACGGCGCCTGCACGCGCGGCCCAGAGTTTGGTGATCCGCGGCATGATCTGTTCGGTCCAGATACCGGCCAGCCCGTTGGGGAACAGCATCACGACCGCGATGAACAGCCCGCCCAGACCGAACAGCCAAAGCTCTGGAAAGCTTTCGGAAAAGCTGGTCTTGGCCCAGTTCACCAGCAGGGCGCCGTATACCGCGCCCAGGATCGACAACCGCCCGCCGACCGCGCAGAAGATCACCATTTCGATCGACGGCACGATCCCCACCAGCGTGGGCGACATGAAGCCCACCTGCAGCGTGAACATGGCCCCGCCGATCCCGGCAAAGGCGGCGCCCAGACAGAAGATGAAGATCTTGAAGCTGGCAACGTCATAGCCCGAGAACCGCACGCGATCCTCCTGGTCGCGCATGGCAATCAGGATGCGGCCCAGTTTCGATTTTCTGACGAACTGGGCGATCAGCAGTACGCCAAACAGAAGGAAGGCGTTCACGAAATACAGCACCTCTTTCGCCTCATCGGTGCGGATGTCCCATCCTTTCAGCGTGCGCAGGTCGGTGATGCCGTTGACGCCCCCGGTGAACCCCTGCTGGCCAATGATCAGGATCGTCAGAATGGCGGCAAAGGCCTGGGTAATGATCGCGAAATAGACCCCGCCGACCCGCCGCCGGAACATCGCCACCCCGATGATCAGGGCAAATGTCACCGGCACGATGACAACGGCGATCAGTGCGATTGTCAGGCTGTGAAACGGAACCCACCAGAACGGCAGCTCGGTCAGCTGGTTCCAGTCCATGAAATCGGGGATGCCGGGTGTCGACTGAATGGATGTGTTTTCGGGGGTCGATGCCTCCAGCTTCAGGAACATCGCCATGCAGTATCCGCCCAGCCCGAAAAACACGCCCTGCCCAAGGCTCAGGATGCCGCCCGCGCCCCAGCACAGCGCAAGGCCGACCGCGACAAAGGCATAGGTCAGGTATTTGCCGAAGAGGTTCAGGCGGAAATTGTCCAGAACCGCGGGCAGCAGCAGGAAGATGATCGCGGCAAGGACGATGAAGCCGATCAATTCCTGACGCGTAAACAAAGAGTTCTTGGAAAAGGTCATGTCGGTCGGTCCTTACTTGCGAAGCTTGAGGGCAAAGAGGCCTTGGGGGCGGATCATCAGGATGCCCACCACGACCAGAAGCGTCAGCACCTTGGCCATTGAGCCGGAGAGGAAGAATTCCATGATCGACTGGGCCTGGCTGATCGAAAACGCCGATGCGATCGTTCCCAGAATGCTGCCGGCACCGCCGAAGACCACGACAAGGAAGGTGTCGACGATATAAAGCTGCCCGGCTGTCGGCCCGGTTGATCCGATCATCGTAAAGGCCGACCCCGCGACACCGGCAACGCCGCAGCCGATCCCGAAGGTCAGTCGGTCCGTCCATTCGGTGTTGATGCCGACCGCACCCGCCATGACGCGGTTCTGGTTGATGGCGCGCACCTGTTTGCCCCAGTTGGAACGGAACATCATGACATAGACGGCCAGCGAAATCCCCACGGCAAGGACCATGACGAAGATACCGTTGATCGGAACCTCGATCATATCGGTGACGGGCATCGACCCCATCATCCAATCGGGGATCGATACCCCGACCTCGCGCGCGCCAAAGACGCTGCGGTAAAGCTGTTGCAGGATCAGGCTTAGCCCCCAGGTGGCCAGCAGGGTGTCCAGCGGCCGTTTGTAAAGATGCCGGATCAGGGACCATTCGACAAAAAGCCCCAGCGCCCCGGACGCGATGAACGCCAGGATCATCGCGACGAAGAAATACATGCCGAACAATCCGGGCAGATAGGCCGCGAAGACGTTGGAGACCAGATAGGTCATATAGGCCCCCAGGATCATGAACTCGCCGTGGGCCATGTTGATGACGCCCATCTGTCCGAAAATGATCGCAAGCCCCAGCGCCATCAGGACAAAGACCGAAAAAAGGATGAGCCCTGCGAAACCCTGCATGGCGAAGATCGCGCCCAGTTCAGACATGGAGTAATCAGAAAACATGCCGCATCCTTCGGCTTGGTTGTGAAAGGGAGAAGGTGGGGAGACCCGCTTGGCAGTCCCGGGTCCCCCGTTTGTGTTTGAGACTTACTGGTAGCCTTCGGGGAACGGATCAGGCTCCACCAGTTCTTCGGTTTCAAACACCACGTCGTACTGCCCATCCAGTTTGGCCAGACCGACGCGGGTCTTGGACCACAAGTGGTGGTTTTCATGCACTTTGACATAGCCCTCTGGCGCGGTGGTCAGTTCGATGCCGGGGCTGGCGGCGCGCACCTTGTCGACATCAAAGCTGCCGGCCTTTTCCACTGCGGCCTTCCACAGCCACGGGCCAAGATAGGCGGCCTGTGTCACATCGCCGATCACGATGTCATCGCCCCACATTTCCTTGAACGCGGACACGAAGGCGAGGTTGTTTTCGTTGTCCAGCGACTGGAAATATTTCATGCAGGCATAGGCGCCTTCCATGTTTTCGCCGCCGATCCCAAGGATTTCATCCTCGGTCACGGAGATCGTCAGCAGGATCGGATCTTCGGCGGTCATGTCGATCCCGGCGGCCTTCAGCTGCTTATAGAAGGCCACGTTCGATCCACCCACGACGATGGCATAGATGACGTCAGGCTTTTTCAGGCGGATCTTGTTGATCACCGAATTGAACTGCGTGTGGCCCAGCGGATAGTAATCCTCGCCCACAACTTTGCCGCCAAGGAAATTCTCGATGTGTTTGCGCGCGATCTTGTTGGATGTGCGCGGCCAGATGTAGTCCGAGCCAAGCAGGTAGAACGAATTTGCGCCCTTGGTCTCTTTCACCCAATCCAGGCCCGCGATGATCTGCTGGGTGGCTTCCTGACCTGTGTAGATCACGTTGGGGCTTTCTTCGAGGCCCTCATAGAAGGTGGGGTAGTAGAGGAAACCGTTGTGCTGTTCGAACACTGGCAGCACGGCCTTGCGGCTGGCGGATGTCCAGCAACCCATGACCGAGGCAACCTTGTCGTTGACCAGCAGTTTGCGGGCCTTTTCGGCGAATGTGGGCCAGTCGGATGCGCCGTCTTCCTGAATGACTTCGATCTTGCGGCCCAGAATGCCGCCCTGCGCGTTGATCTGGGAAATCGCCAGTTTTTCGGCCTGAACCGACCCGGTTTCCGAGATCGCCATCGTTCCCGTGATCGAATGCAGAATGCCGACCGTGACGGTGTCATCGGTCACGGCAAGGCCGGTGGTGTTGACCTCGGCCGTCGGGAAATCCTGCGCAAGCAGCGACTTTGGCGTGAACAGCGATGCGGTAAGGGCTGCGCTGCCTGCCAGTACGGCACGGCGGCTTGGTCCCTGGGGACCTTTCGAAGGTGGTGTCTTGGACATATCCATTCCTTTTCAAGTGCTAAAAGATTGGGCGATTCCAGTGCGCCCCCTGTCCAACACGATCAGAGGAAAGGCGCTTGGCGGATATACGTCGAATGACGTATGGGCCTGCGCGTTTTGTTCCTTATGCTGATTTACAGACGGGAAACGGCCAAGGGAGGAGGAACGGCAACGCAGTTTCATCTGCGATGCGAGGCCTTTTTTGTGATGTTTGAAAGGGCTCTTGCGAATGGCAACTGCACTACGGGCGACCAGCGAGAAACGGACCTACAACCGTTGGGTCGCGAATGAGACAATGGAAGATTTCGCGCTGCGGTTCACCGCGCGCCGGGCGCGAAGGTGGAGCTATGCCCGCGTCGCCAACACGGCCATCGGATCAATCTCTTTTCTGGCGCTTGAGGCAATCGGCGCTGCGATCACCATCACCTACGGGTTTGATATTGCGATCGTCGCAATCATGTTCGTCGGGGCCATCCTGTTTCTGACCGGACTGCCGATCTGTTATTATGCGGCGCGTTACGGGGTCGATATCGACCTGCTGACGCGCGGGGCGGGCTTTGGCTATATCGGGTCGACGATCACGTCGCTGATCTATGCCTCGTTCACCTTCATATTCTTCGCGCTGGAGGCCGCGATCCTGGCGCTGGCGCTGGATTTTCTGTTCGGGCTGCCGATTTTTCTGGGCTATGTCGTCAGCGCGATTGTTGTGATCCCGCTTGTGGTCAACGGGTTTTCCAAAATCTCGGCTTTTCAGACATGGACCCAACCGTTCTGGGCGGTCCTTCATATCCTGCCGTTCGTCTTGCTGGCCTTTGTCGGTTACGACATTGACGCCTGGGTCGGGTTCGAAGGGACCGAGGCGCGCAAGGGCACATCGACGCTGTTGATGTTCGGGGCCGCGTCGGGGGTGATCTTTTCGCTTGTGGCGCAGATTGGCGAACAGGTCGATTTCCTGCGCTTCCTGCCGGAACCAAAGACCGCCCGGGACCGCCGCAAATGGTTTACGGCGCTGATCGCTGCGGGGCCGGGGTGGTCGATCCTTGGGATGCTGAAAATGATCGCGGGGTCGTATCTTGTCACGCTTGCGGTGCGTGAATCCGTGCCGCTGGCCGATGCGGCCGATCCGACGCATATGTATTTCACAGCCTTTGATCAGGTCTTTGGCTCGCCGATGATCGTTCTGGTCCTGACCGGCGTTTTCGTGGTGCTTTCGCAGCTCAAGATCAACGTCACCAATGCCTATGCCGGATCGATCGCCTGGTCGAATTTCTTTTCGCGCCTGACCCACAGCCATCCGGGGCGGGTGGTGTGGCTGGTGTTCAATGTCGCGATTGCGCTGATGCTGATGGAGCTTGGTGTCTTTGAGGGTCTGGAACAGGTGCTGCGCCTGTATTCGCATGTCGCGGTGGCGTGGATCGGCGCGCTTGTTGCCGATCTGGTGGTGAACAAACCGCTGGGGCTTAGCCCCAAGGGGATCGAATTCCGCCGGGCGCATCTTTATGACATCAACCCGGTGGGGATCGGGGCGATGCTGTTGGCCTGCATCATTTCCCTGATCGCGGTTACAGGCGTGGCCGGGCCGATCGCGCAGGCCTTTTCCACCTTTATCGCACTGGGGTCGGCCTTTGTGGCCGCCCCGCTGATCGCATGTGCCACCGGCGGTAAATATTATCTGGCGCGCGCTGAATTATCCGACGCCCCCAAGGGGCTTCAGACCTGTTCGATTTGCGATTTCCGGTTTGATTCCGAAGATATGACCCATTGCCCGCTGCACGCCGGTGCGATCTGTTCGCTGTGCTGCACCCTGGACAGCAACTGTCAGGACAGTTGTAAACCGCACGCAAGGTTCGAGACGAATTTTCACAATTTCATCAACCGGACGCTGCCCAAAAAAGTTGCCACCGCCATCCTGTCGCGCCTGTCGCGGTTCGTATTTTTCACCAGCCTTATCGGTGGCATGTTCGGTGGTTTGCTGTTGTTGATCAGATCGCTAGAGGGCGCGCCGAATTTCGTGCCGGTTCTGACCGTCATATTTAGCATCGTCCTGATCATCGTTGGCATCTCGGTCTGGATGTTTCTGCTGGTCAATGAAAGCCATCGCAGCGCCCGCGCCGAAACCAACCGACAGACGGACCGTCTGTTGCGCGAAATCCGCGCGCATGAACGCACCGACAAGGCGCTGCAAGAGGCAAAGGACAAAGCAGAGGCCGCCAACCTTGCCAAGACCCGTTATATGGCCGGGCTTAGCCACGAGTTGCGCACGCCCTTGAACGCCATCTACGGCTTTGCCCAGATATTGGAAAAGGACCCCAAAATCCCCGAACATCGCCGCGAATCCGTCACGACCATTCGCCGCAGCAGCGAACATCTTGCCGGCCTGATCGAAGGGCTTTTGGATATTTCCCGGATCGAGGCGGGACGCCTTGAAATCATGCGTGACCGGATCAATCTGCGCATGTTCATCAAGCAGGTGACTTCGATCTTCGAGGAAGAGGCCAGCGCCAAGGGGATCACCTTCACGCTGGAAACCAAAGGAAACTTTCCGTCGTGGGTTGGGTTCGACGAAAAGCGGCTGCGCCAGATCCTGATCAACCTGCTTTCAAACGCATTGCGCTATACCGAACAGGGCGAGGTCCGGCTAAGCGTCGCCTATCGCAACGAAGTGGCCCAGATCGAGGTCACGGACACAGGTGTCGGCATTGATCCGAACTTTCTGCCCCGCATATGGCGGCCGTTTGAACGCGCCAATCAAAGCGGCGTGCGCGGGTCTGGTCTTGGGCTGACGATCACGAAGCTGCTGGTTGAAATTCTGGGCGGCGAAATCGAAGTCGAAAGCGATCTGGGCAAGGGCAGTACGTTCCGCGTGCGGCTGATGCTGCCGTCCATTTCACACGAAAGCATCAATGACAGCGGGATTGCAAAAGATGCCCGGTCCTTGCCGGTCAGCGGCTATCGGGGGCCACGCAAGACCATCATGATCGTCGATGACGACCTTAACCACCTGATCCTTGTTTCCCATGTGTTCGAGCCGCTTGGATTTGCGGTCGTGAACGCCTCTTCGGCAGAGCTTGCGCTGGATATGCTGACGGATATCACGCCTGATCTGTTTGTGCTGGATATCGATATGCCGGGGCAGGACGGCTGGTCCCTGGCCAAACACCTTCGCGATGGGGCGTTGCTTGGCATACCGATCATCATGATCTCGGGGCACGCCAAAGACGCTGAAATGCCCACCCCGCAATTCGCGCTGTACGACGCCTTTATCTCCAAGCCTTACAATCTGGACGACCTTGTCATTCGCGTGGCCGAGCTTTTGAAACTGGAGCTTAAACTGGAGCACGACGAAGCCGGAGAGGTTGTTGGCGCCACAGCCCTGTCACCGGCGCATTCTTCGGAACTGATCGACCTTGCCCGGACCGGTCAGGCCAGTGCGATCCGAAAGCGGCTGGGCGAGCTTGAGGAAAATGCCGCCTGTCCGCCGCTGCTTATGGCGTCTTTGAAAACCCATCTTGCGGCGTTCAATCTGACTGGGATAGCCCAGCAATTGGAAAACGGAGCATACGATGACGCTTAACAAGATCGAGCAGAACATCGCGCTTGTCGTGGATGATGACCCGGATTCGCTGACAATGGTGTCCTCTGCGCTGGAAGAAAGCGGGATGACGGTTATTGTCGCGCGCGACGGGCAAACCGCAATTGATCTGGTCGGGCGCATTGATCCCGATGTGATCCTGATGGACGCGCTTATGCCCCATATGGATGGGTTCGAAGCCTGTCGAAGGCTTAAGCAACAGCCGCATTCAACAAACGCCCCGATCGTTTTCATGACCGGCCTGACCGAGGCGGATGATGTCGTAAGGGGGCTGACCGCAGGCGGTGTCGACTATATCACCAAGCCCGTGGTGGTTGATGAGCTGATCGCGCGTATCGGCATTCATATCGTGAATTCCAAGCTCATTCAAAGTGCGCGGGATGCTTTGGATGTTTCCGGTCGCTCCCTGCTGGCGTTTGATCGGCGCGGCCGTCTTGTCTGGGGCTCTAAAAAGGCGCTTGCCGCGTTTCAGGCGACCAACCCGGAATATGAAAAGCTGCGCGAATGGCTGATGACATGCGCAAGCAAACCGGTTTCACAGCTGTCGCCGCTTTTGATGAATGGTATCGAGTTTCTGTACGTGGGCCTGTCGTCGTCGGACGAAATTCTGGTCAAGTTCAAGCAGCCCAGTCATGAAACCAGCGAACAGATTCTGGCACGGCTTTTGTCGCTGACAAGCCGGGAATCCGAGGTCCTGTATTGGCTGACGATGGGCAAGACAAATCGCGACATCAGCACGATCCTGGGGCTTAGCCCGCGGACCGTGAACAAGCATCTTGAACAGATTTTTCAGAAAATGGGCGTGGACAACAGAACCTCGGCCGCCGTGGCGGCCGACCGGATATTGCATTCACCGCATTAAGGGGGCGTATCGTGCGGGGTTACAGAACCAAAACCGTTGCTTCCCCGGCCTGCATATCCCCCTGCGCCCGGTCAAAGCGCAGATAGGCAATCGCCCGGTCGCCCGATCGGGTGAACAGCCGACCGACCGGTTTGCCATCTGCGGTAATCTCGGTCCCGGCAGGGGCACTGCCGGTGACGGCGACGGTGGCAAAGCCTTTGCGCAATTCGGTCTTGTGCTTCATCCGGGCGGTCACCTCTTGCCCGACATAGCAGCCCTTTTTGAAATCGGCGCCGTGCAGCCGTTCAAAACCGGCCTCCAGAATATAGGTGTCTTCGGGGATCAGTTCGATCCCGGTTTCGGGGATGCAATGGGCTACGCGGATCGCCTCCCAGTCGGTGGTCGGCTTTGTGCCGGGGATGTCGGAATACAGCCGCCAGCCAAGGTCCGGGTGCCGTGGGTCGGGTAGGGCGCCATCCGGGGCGGCGCCGGTGCCGCGCGTCACCTGCAAGGGGCTGACAGCAAAGGCAACATCGGCGCGCAGCTTGTAAAGCGTCAGGCGTTGCATCAGCCCGGGCGCCAGATCGGATTTCACGTCCAGCAGGATGCTGTCGCCCTGCGCCGTCAGAAAGAAATCCGCCAGATATTTGCCCTGCGGGTTCAGCAGGGCGGCATAGACCAGACGCCCCTCAAGATCTGACACATCGTTCGTCACCAGACCTTGCAGAAACGACAGGCGTTGCGCGCCTGTTATGTCTATCACCGTGCGATCGTCGCAGCGTTCGGGGGGCATCTGTCGGTGTCCTTCGTCGGGGGGAACGGCAGGTCGGGATCAGGTGTTCGATGCGAACTGCAGTTTATACAGCCCCGAATACAGCCCGTCCTGTTCCAGCAGGGAATCATGGGTACCTTCTTCGACGACGCAGCCCTTGTCCATCACCACGATCTTATCGGCATCGCGGACAGTGGCCAAGCGGTGCGCGATAACCAATGTGGTCCGGTTCGAACTAAGCCGTTCCAGCGCCTCTTGCACGACTTTTTCGGATTTGACATCCAGCGCCGAGGTCGCCTCGTCCAGCAACAGGATCGGGGTGTCGCGCAACAGGGCGCGGGCGATGGCCACGCGCTGGCGCTGGCCACCCGACAGGTTGGTGCCGCGCGGACCTGCGGGGCTGTCCAGACCGTTGGGAAGACCGGGCAGGAAATCGGCGATATGCGCGGCCTCCAGCACCTCTTTCAGTTTGGCCTCGGACACATCGGTCCGGCCCAGCAGAATGTTGTCGCGCAGGGTTTCGTCAAACAGCAGCGTGTCCTGCGTGACGACGGAACACAGATCACGCAAACCGCCCAGATCCAGCTGATCGATCGGGGTGTCCCCCAGCAGGATTTCGCCGGACTGCGGTTCGATCAGACGGGTCAGCAGGTTGAACACCGTGCTTTTGCCCGCACCCGACGACCCGACCAGCGCGGTCATCTGACCGGCCTTGGCCGTCAGCGTCAGACCGTTCAGAACCGGGGTGTCGGCATAGGCCATATGGATGCCGCGCAGTTCGATATCCGCGTCCTGCGGCGGGACCGACAGGGCGACAGGGTTTGCAGGCGACAGGATGGTGGGTTTTTCGTCAAATACGTGGTGCAGCCGTTCAAGGCTGGCAAGGGCGACCTGCCACGAACCAGAGACATTTCCCAACCGGCGCAGCGGTTCAAAAACCAGCGCCATCGCCGTGAAAAAGCTCATGAATTCGCCAACGGTCTTTTCGCCTTCGATGATCTGAAGCCCGCCATAGCTGAGCACGCCGAAAAACCCCAGACCGGCAATGATATCCATCAGCGCGGGAATGCCAGCCTGACCTGCAACGGAACGCAGCCGGGCGCTGATCAGGTCGCGCAACGCCGACCCAAATCGCTCTCCTTCAAGGGTTTCGGTCCGGTTCAGCTTGATCGTGGTGACCCCGTGGAAAATTTCATCCAGCCGGGTCGAAATGACCCCTGCCAGCACGCGCACCAGCCTTGATGTGCCGCGCACCCATTTTTGCAGGGCAATGATCGGCAAGACCAGAAGGGGCACGCCGGCAACGGCGATCAACGTCCAGAGCCAGTCAATTGAAATGGCGACCGAAAACAACGATACCAGTGCGATAACATCCCGTCCGCCCGCGGCCAGAACGGTGGACCAGATGCCTGCCGCCGCCCCTGTATCGCCGCGCACGCGTTCGATCAGGCTGCCGGGCGACATGGTCTGAAACCAGTAATTGTCCAGCGTCAGCATATGGCCGACAAGATCCCGTTGCAGGGCGGATGACACCTGCTGCCCGACGTGGGCCATCATCACCCGTTGCCCGAAACCGGACAGGGCGCGGGCCACGAAGATTGCAAAAATCGAACCTGCCACCACCGGAATCGCGGCGCGGTTGCCGGATACAAAGACCTTATCGAACATCGGCTCGATCAGATAGCTCAGCAGGCCCAGCATGGCGCCTTCGACGGTCATCAGCAGCATCGCGAACAGCAAAAGCGGGACGTGATGGCGCAGATAGTCCTGCCACATCCAGTGAATGATCGCGCGGGACGAAGGGACTGTCGTCGGTTGTGTCATCGGTTGCTATCCTGCCCGACCGCGCCGCGCAGCGAAAGAGGCTGTCAGCGCTTTGCGTGTGTATCGCGTTTCGATCCATTCGCGGATCGGCATCGGTGTGATCTTGGTATCCTCGGCATAGAGTTCAAGGAAATGATCCATGATCCCGGTTGCCGTGCCTTTGAGATGCAGGAACCGCAGCCCCAGCTGTTTGGCGGCCTGATCGACGGGTTGCCCTTCGACATGCATCAGATACAGCGCCGAGGCCAGCCCGGCGCGGTCCGCCCCCGATTTACAATGCATCAGAAACGGCTTTTCGATCCTGTCGAAATAGTCCAGCAGTTCCAGCAGCGCGGATTTTGTCGGGGCCTTGCGGGCATTGAATGCCGTCACCCACAGCGGAATGCCCTGTTCGGCGCAGGCTTCTTCCTCCAGCAGATGGTGGCTGGAGCGGTTGTCGCCGCGCAATGACAGGATCGTGCGGATGCCCATGCGTTTATAGCGTTTTATCCGGGCCGGAGAGGGTTGGTTCGACCGCCAGACGCCCGGCGCGATTTCGGCCAGATTGGTCCAGAGCACCCGCAGAAAAGCGTGATCCATCAGGTGGAAATGCCAGATTGCCGCGCGGCGCCCGGCAGGGGTCGAAATATCATTCCCAAAGGATGTGCGCAGCCTATTTTCCAGGCTGTCCAGACGGGACTTTATCAGGTTGAACATGCACACTCGCATCCGGGGCGGAACAAAAGCGGGGTCTAGCCTGAAACGCGTGGTCTGACAAGCGATTGACGATATCTGCGACCGGCGATAGGACGATTTGGTGCCCGATTGAAAGGAACTGTTATGTCGCTTCGTCACGGTCGCCCGTATCTTGCCATTCCCGGTCCGTCGGTCATGCCAGACCGCGTTTTGCAGGCGATGCATCAGGCCGCGCCCAACATCTATTCCGGGCCGCTGGTCGATATGGTGGACGGCATGGTGCCCGATCTGAAGGCCGTGGCGCGCACCGCCCATAACGTTGCGATATATATCGCCAACGGGCATGGCGCATGGGAAGCGGCGGTCAGCAATGCGCTGGCGCGGGGCGACAAGGTGCTGGTGCTGGCGACCGGCCGGTTCGGTCACGGCTGGGGCGAAATCGCGACACGGCTGGGGGTCGCGGTCGAGGTTCTGGAATTCGGCAAACGCAGCGCGGTGGATCTGGCGCAGGTCGAGGACCGGCTGCGCGCGGACAGCGGGCATGAGATCAAGGCGGTGCTGACGGTGCATGTCGACACCTCGACCGGGGTGCGCAACGATGTCGCAGGCATCCGGGCCGCGATCGATGCCACCGGGCATCCTGCGCTTTACATGGTGGATTGCATCGCCTCGCTGGGCTGCGACCGGTTCGAGATGGACGCCTGGGGCGTCGATGTCATGGTCACCGGCAGCCAGAAGGGGCTGATGACCCCGCCGGGGCTGGGCTTTGTCTTCTTCAACGACAAGGCCGAGGCCGTGCAGGCGCAGTCCGATCTGGTCAGCAATTATTGGGATTGGGCGCCGCGCGCGCATCCGCAGGAATTCTATCAGTATTTCGGCGGCACCGCGCCGACGCACCACCTGTTCGGGTTGCGCACGGCGCTGGACATGATCGTCAAGGAAGAGGGGATCGAGGGTGTCTGGGCCCGTCACGCCCGTCTGGCCGAAGCGATCTGGGCGGCGCTGGAGGTCTGGGGCGACGGCGGGCCGCTGGAACTGAACGTGGCCGACCGTGCGGTGCGCAGCCATGCGGTGACGGCCCTGCGGCTGCAGGCGCCAAACGCCACGGCCCTGCGCGACTGGGTCAGCGAAAACGTGGGCGTCACGCTGGGCATCGGTCTGGGCATGGCTCCGTCGGGCGATCCGGCATGGCACGGGTTTTTCCGGATCGGTCATATGGGGCATGTGAATGCGCATATGGTGCTGGGGATGCTGGGCACGATCGAGGCGGGGTTGGTCGCCCTGAACATCCCGCATGGCACCGGCGCGCTGGCCGCCGCCGCGAAAGTGGTGGCACAGGCCTAGCTGTGCCGCCGCCGTTCCAATATTCCGATCAGCAGATAAACGCCCAAGGCCAGCGCCAGCGCGGCGCCATAGCCGTACAGCCCCCACAGGACGACCATCGCGGATAACAGGTTGATAAAGGCCATCACCAGAAACGGGTTGGTGTAGTTTTCAACAGGTTTGATCGGCCCCTGCGGCATGTCGGACCCCTTGACGACAGTATATGAACAGTAGCGCGCTGGCCGGGTTGCGCCAGTGATAATGACGTGAACAGCCATCGGCCCTGTGCCGAGTGATGCACAGCTTCAGGGGTCCCGGCCGCGTCAGGTCACAGCGCGACCCGGCTAGGGGCTTTTGGTGTCGATAAAGCGGTCGGCAAGATAGGCCATGATCTGGCTCAGCTCCGCGTCATCCGCGGTCAGACCGTTTGTGACCATCCGGGTCACCAAGGCGACGGCATCGTCGGGGTTTTTCAGCGTGGCATCTTCGATCAGACGGGCGGCATGGCACTGGGCGCATTTGGTGTTGAACAGGGCTTCGGCCGCCGCCGCGTCGTAATTCTGCGGCGGCGCTATGGCGGATTGTCTGGCCGCGTTCCGGCTTGCCGATGCCTCTTCGGTTTCGGCGCGTTTGTCGCTGACACCTTCGCGCAGGGTCGGCGATATGGCGACAAGATAGGCGGTGACGCTCCATTGTTCGCTTTCGTCGATGGGGTTCAGCGTTGTCGACCGTGTGGCCATCCGCTTGACGGTGTTGTGCCAGGCTTCGGGTGTTCTGGGCTTGACCAGTATCGTTCTCAGATCGTGGCACTGGGTGCATTTCCGGGTCAGCACTTCGCGCCCCTCTGCAAGGCCCGCCGATGAGGCAAGGTGAAGCAATCCGGCCTCATCCGTGAAGCCGATAAGCGGCAGGAAGGTCGTGACCCGGTCGATCCTTTCCTGCGAAATGCCGCCGCCGTCCTGCGCCGTTGCCCGCAGATAAGCCTCGCGCGCGGCATAGGGCAGGGCCAGCCCGGTCAGCAGCAATGTGCAGATCAACAGCAATGTTCCCAGCAGGGGCGCAAGCGTCGATTCCATGTGTTTGAAGAAACGGACGACCACGATCTTGATGATCAGGATCGCGCCCACCCCCATGCCCAGCGTCAGGTGGACCACTGTGCGCGCGGGCAATTCAATCTGATAGGACCAAAGGCGGGGCACCATGTCCCACATCAAGAAGACATAGATGGCGACAAAGACATAGCCCAGCACCCGGTGCAGGGTCATCAGGGGTTTGGGGGCCGAGCTTACCTGTTTTTTCTTGTCGAACTCGAAGCCCCAGAGATAGTACATCAAGAACGTCAGAAACAGCGCCAGAAGAAGAAACACTACTCCGAAGATGGCATTGGCGGACGCACCCATGGGATCTCCTATTCTCTATGTGTTTGGTCGCTTGAATATCGCGACCGGTATTGAATTTCGATTTCGACTGACACCCGGGGCCTTCAATATCGCAGGTTTGTGAATCTTTAAGAAACACTGTCAAAATCAGGCAATTATTCACGTAAATTGCTGCGGTTTTACCTGCCAATCAAGTATCGATTGCGCGGCCGGAAATGTTGAGCCGTCAGAAATCTGAACAAGGCGCGACATGGAAAGGTCGCGCGATGCCCCGGTTGCGCCTGTGATATCGACCTGCGCGACCGTCAGCCGCGCGCATCCGACAGCGCGCCGGGCAGGGCGGCCGCGAACCGGTCCAGCGCCTGATCCGGCCCGCAGGACACCCGGATGCACCGGTTCTGTGGCGCGACGAATGGCATCCGTACAAAGATATCGCGCGCGATCAGCCCGTCCAGCACCCGTTTGGCGAACTCTGCGTCGCCCTGACAGTCGATGGCCACGAAATTGGTGGCCGACGGCAGGCTGCTTAGCCCGTTGTCTGCGGCGATGGCGGCCAACCTGCGCCGTGCCGCCGCCACGCGGGCCTGCACCTCGGCCAGCCAATCGGTATCCTGCAGCGCCGCCAGCGCCCCCAGTTGCGAGCTGCGGGCCATGCCGAAATGATTGCGGATCTTGTCGAAGGCCTTGATCATCGGCGCATGACCGATGGCATAGCCGACCCGCGCGCCCGCCAGCCCGTAAGCCTTGGAAAAGGTGCGCATCCGGATCACGCGCGGATCGCTGACATCCAGGGGGGGCATGGTGCCCCGGGGCGCGAATTCGCCGTAAGCTTCGTCCAGTATCAACAGCGCGCCATCGGGCACCGCGTCGATCATCGCCTGTATCCGCGCGGCGCTGTGCCATGTGCCCATCGGATTGTCGGGGTTGGCGATATAGATCAGCTTGGCGTCCACCGGGGCGGCTTTGGCGATCAGCGCCTCGGGGTCTTCGCGATCATCGGCATAGGGGACCTTGTGCAGCACGCCCCCGAATCCCGCGACATGATAGTTGAACGTCGGATAGGCCCCGTCCGAGGTGACCACCGCATCGCCCGGTTCGACCAGCAGCCGCACCAGATATCCCAACAGCCCGTCGATGCCTTCGCCGACCACGATATTGTCCATGCCGACCCCCAGATGGGCGGCCAGGGCGGCGCGCAGATCATGGCTTTCGGGGTCGCCATAGGCCCAGCTGTCGCCCGCGGCCTGTGCCATGGCGGCAATCGCCATGGGCGAGGGGCCAAAGATGTTCTCATTCGCGCCCAGCCGCGCGGCAAAGGGGCGGCCACGGGTGCGTTCCTGCGTCTCGGGTCCGACGAAGGGCACCGAAGAGGGCAGGCTGCGGGTGAGGGCGGTCAAACGGGGTCCTGTCATGGCGCGGATAAAAGCGGCAAACACGACCAGCGGCAAGGGGTGGTTGAAATCGGGTCCGTCCACTCCCATATTGAGAATGACTCGCAACTAAGGGTGTGACATGGGTAAAGGGTTGAACAGACGTGGATTTCTGGCGCTGGCCGCCGCATCGGGGGCCGCGCGTGCGTTGCCGCCACTGGTGGCACGCACCGGCGGGCGGCGTATTCTGACGCTGGTCTATGACAAATCGCTGGGCATGATGCGCGCGGTCGAACGGCTGGTTCCGTAACGTTTGCCGTTTCCCGTTTGCAGGCAGCCCGGCAATCGCTAATCTTCGCCACAACAGATGCGGAGGACCGATGCGCCAACCTGACTTTCTTGAAACCGCCTCGGGTCGGCGGATCGCTTATCACAAAACCCAAGGGGCAGGCCCCGGCGTGGTCTTTCTGGGTGGGTTCCGGTCGGATATGGGCGGCACCAAGGCGGTCTATCTGCAAGATTGGGCGCAGGCACAGGGCCGCGCCTTTTTGCGGTTCGATTATTCCGGGCATGGCGAATCCTCGGGCGATTTCCTGGATGGCTGCATCGGCGATTGGGCGGCGGATGCGGTTGCGGCGATTTCCGAACTGACCGACGGGCCCCAGGTTCTGGTCGGATCGTCGATGGGCGGCTGGATATCGCTGTTGGTGGCGCGGGCGCTGCCCGGCAAACTGGCCGGGCTGGTCGGCATCGCCGCAGCCCCCGATTTCACCGAAGACAGCATGTGGGCCGGGTTCACCCCGGCGC
The DNA here is from genome assembly GCA_947500775.1 of uncultured Paracoccaceae bacterium. Classification (GTDB taxonomy): domain Bacteria; phylum Pseudomonadota; class Alphaproteobacteria; order Rhodobacterales; family Rhodobacteraceae; genus CANMTD01. The sequence goes on along the minus strand of CANMTD010000003.1, from coordinate 127,597 downwards.
AGCGGGCGGAACTGGCCGATACCGGGCAGGTGGCGCTGCCGTCGGATTATGACGACGGCCCCTATATCATCACCCGCCGCTTGATCGAAGACGGGCGCGACCAACTGGTGCTGCGCACACCCCTGCGCCTGCCGGTGCCCGTGCGCCTGTTGCAGGGCACCGCCGACGCCGATGTGGATCAATCCGTGGCCCTGCGCCTGCTGGATCATATCGATGGCGACGACCTGCATCTGACCCTTGTCAAAGGCGCCGATCACCGGTTTTCCAGCGACGCGTGCCTGACACTGATCACACGGAATATCGAGGCCGTTCTGGCCGGAGCCGGGGGCTAGAATGTACGCTTTTTTGGTGTGGACCATTCGGATCATGGTTGCCGTTCTGGCGTTTGCGGGGCTGGCATGGGTGTTCGCGCCAAAGGAACCCGTCGATAGGATAATTGCATTTAATCCCAATTGGTTGCCAGGTGATATTGATGCCTATCTGGCCGCGGCCGAGACGCGGTATGACGATATCACACCGGGGGTTGAAAAGCGGATTGTCTGGGCCGGGGCACCGGGGGTCGCCACGCCGCTGTCCATTGTCTATGTGCACGGGTTTTCGGCCACCTCGCAAGAGATCCGGCCAGTGCCCGACAAGGTGGCCGCCGCGCTGGGCGCCAACCTGTTTTTCACGCGCCTGGCCGGGCACGGACGCAGCGGCGATGCCATGGCCGAACCCCGCGCGGGCGACTGGCTGGAGGACGCCGCCGAGGCGCTGGAAATCGGGCGCCGCATCGGGCAGGAGGTCGTGGTCATCGCGACCTCGACCGGGGGCACGCTGATGGCGGTTGCCGCCACCGATCCGGGGCTGTTCGACCGGGTCAAGGGCGTGGTGATGGTGTCGCCGAATTTCGGGGTGAACAACCCGGCGGCGTTTTTGATGGAACTGCCATTGGCACGCTATTGGGTGCCGCTGATCGCCGGGAAAACGCGCAGTTTCACGCCGGTCAACGAGGGGCACGCGCGCTATTGGACGACCAGCTATCCGACCGAGGCGGTGTTCCCGATGGCCGCTCTGGTCAACCACGCGCTGGGGCTGGATTACGCGACGACGCGGGTTCCGGCGCTGTTTTTGCTGTCGGATCAGGATCAGGTTGTCCGCGCGGGTACCAGCCGCGATGTCGCGGCCTTGTGGGGCGGCGGCGCGCAGGTGGTAGAGGTTTTCCCCGGCCCGCAGGATGATCCCTATAACCACGTTATCGCGGGCGATATTCTCAGCCCCGGTCAAACCGACAGCGCGGTGCAGACGATTACCGATTGGATCGGCAAGCTTGCGCCCTGAGCCGCTGATTTTGCGCAGCCCTGAGCCACTGATTTTGCCAGCCTGCCAGTGGTCAGGACGTGTACGACCTGATAGATTCCCTGCAAACGGCGGATGAACCGCGGTCGGGATAAGAGGCACAGGATGGGCACTGGATGGTGCGTCGGGCAGGCGGCCAAGGCTGCAAAGGCAGGTTCTGAATGACCGAGCCGCTGGTATTGCTGCCGGATATGTTCTGCGACATGCGCGTGTTTGCCCCGCAGGTGACGGCGTTTTCTCATAACCGGACCGTGATCCTGTCCCCCGTCACGGCGGGCGGATCGGTTGCCGCCATGGCGCGCAAGGCGCTGGAGGACGCGCCCGCCCGGTTCGCATTGGCCGGGCAGGGGCTGGGCGGGATCGTGGCGATGGACATGCTGCGACAGGCGCCCGAACGGATCACCCGGCTGGCGCTGATCAACACCACACCGCTGGCCGAAACCCCGCAAGAGGCGGCGGCGCGCGAATTGCGGATCGTCGGCGCGCGGGCCGGGCGGCTGGACGACATGATCGTCGAAGAGGTGCCATCGACCTGTCTGGCGCCGGGTCCGATGCGCGCCTCGGTCAGTGCCACGATGCTGGATATGGTGCGGGGGCTGGGGGCCGAGGTCTATCAGGCGCAGCTGCGCGCGATGCAGCGGCGTCCGGACCAGCAAAAGGTGCTGCGGATGACCCGTATTCCCGCGCTGATCCTGTGCGGGGCGTATGACACGATCTATCCGATGCGGCGGCACGAATTCATGGCCGAGCTGATCCCGAACGCTACGTTGGTCGTGCTGGAGGGGGCAGGCCATATGCCCTTGTTGGAACAACCGGACGCGGTGACGGACGCGCTGCAATCGTGGTTGGGCGCGCCCTATCGGCTGACCTAGATCAGACGGATTTCAGACGGCGCACCTTGCGGTCTGTCTTGTCGGGGCTGGCGTTGGCATCGATGAAATCCAGAACCAGCGGGCGGATGTTGTTGCGCCAGCTTTTTCCGGCGAAAATGCCATAATGGCCTGCGCCCTCTTCAAGGTGGTTGGCCTTTTTGGCATCCGGCAGGCCGGTCAGAAGATCAAGCGCGGCCACACATTGGCCGGGGGCCGAAATGTCGTCTTCGCTGCCTTCGACGGTCTTGACCGCGACGGTGGTGATCTTGCCGATATCCACCTGTTTGCCGGCAACGACAAAGCGGTTCTGGGCGACCTCCAGGTTTTTGAAGATGCGTTCGACGGTGGACAGATAGAATTCCGCCGCCATGTCCATCACCGCCAGATATTCGTCGTAGAACCGGTTGTGTTTGTCGTGGTCGCTGGCCTCGCCCTTCGAGACGCGCAGGATCTGGTCGGTAAAGGCTTTGGTGTGGCGATCCGCATTCATCGACACGAAGGACGACAATTGCATCAGGCCCGGATAGACCAGCCGCCCGACGCCCGCATGTTTGAAGCCGACCCTTTGGATCACGAACTGTTCCAACTGGCCCATGGTGACCCGGCTGCCGAAATCGGTGACATCGGTCGCGGCGGCGTCGGGATCGATCGGCCCGCCGATCAGGGTCAGGGTGCGCGGCTGTGCCTCGGGGTCTTCATCCGCCAGATAGGCGGTCGCGGCCAGCGCCAGAGGCGCGGGTTGGCACACGGCGATCACATTCGTGTCGGGGCCAAGGTGGCGCATGAAATCAACAAGATAGAGGGTGTAATCCTCGATATCGAATTTCCCGGCGGAAACCGGGATATCGCGGGCGTTGTGCCAATCGGTGACAAAAACCTCGCAATCGGGCAGCAGGCTAGCGACGGTGGACCGCAACAGGGTGGCATAGTGGCCGGACATCGGCGCCACCAGCAGAACCCGGCGTGGTTTGGCCTGACGGCCGTGCACATTGAAATGAATCAGATCGCCAAAGGGGCGTTCGACCAGTGTTTCAACCGATACGATGTGATCGCGCCCGTCTTCGCCGACAACCGAATGAATGTTCCAGTCGGGCTTTGCGACCATGCGCGCGAAACTGCGTTCGGTTACTTCGCCCCAAGCGGCCACCATTTGAAAAAACGGGTTGGGAACCAGACCGGTAATCGGGTAAGACCCTAGTGCAAGAGCGGATGCGCCCAGCCACTGATTGGTGTTGCGGATGCTCTCAACTAAGTCGTAGGTCGCCATGTATTTCATTTGGCACTCCTGTTGCGGGCCGGACCCGAACGAATACACGGCTTAGGCCGGAATTCGTATTGCTATGCTGCGACTGCGAAAGATAGGGGGGATTTACGAAGATGACAACTGAAGAAGCGCCGAGCGATGCAAGTTTGGAACAGTTGCAGACAAATTTGTCGAAGGTGGAGCAGTTGTCAGAACGCCTGATTGCGGCGCTGACTCATAAGCGTCAGGTCAATCCCAGCCTGCAGGGGCCGGGCCAGGATTTGCTGGTCAAGGCAACGTCGGCTTATTGGGCGGATATGATCCAGCACCCGTCGAAACTGTTCGAACATCAGGTCTCGTTCTGGGGGAAAACCCTGAAACATTATATCGAGGCACAAGAGGTTCTGGCCTCGGGCAAACTGGTCGCGCCAGAGGATGACACGCCATCTGACCGGCGGTTTTCCAACCCGCTGTGGCAAAGCCACCCCTATTTCAACTTCATCAAACGGCAATACATGCTGTCGGCCGAAGCCATCGGAAACGCCGTGCGCGATGTGCAGGGGCTGGAGCCCAGCGACCGGCAGCGACTGGAATATTTCTCGCGCCAGATCGTCGATCTGATGTCGCCCACCAATTTTCTGGGCACCAACCCGGATGCCTTGGCCAAGGCGGTCGAAACCGAAGGCGAGTCGCTGGTCAAGGGGCTGGAAAACCTTGTGCGCGACATCGAGGCCAACGATGGCGAACTGTTGGTGACGCTGGCCGATAAAGAGGCGTTCAGGGTTGGCGAAAACATCGCCACCACCCCCGGCGAGGTGGTGTTCCGCAACCGCATGTTCGAATTGATCCAGTTCACGCCGACCACCGAAAAAGTGCGCGCCACGCCGCTGATCGTCTTTCCGCCCTGGATCAACAAATTCTATGTGCTGGACCTGAAAGAACAGAATTCGCTGATCAAATGGATCGTCGATCAGGGCTATACGCTGTTCGTCGTCAGCTGGGTTAACCCAGATACCAGCTATGCCGACGTCGGTTTGGACACCTATATCGAAGAGGGCTATCTGACCGCCATCGACGAGGTGAAAAAGATCACCGGCGAGCAAAGGGTGAACGCCATCGGCTATTGCATCGCGGGCACCACATTGTCGCTGACAATGGCGCTGATGCAGAAACGGGGCGACAAGTCGATCAAATCCGCGACGCTGTTCACCACCATGACCGATTTTTCCGATCAGGGGGAATTCGGCGTGTTCCTGACCGATGATTTTGTCGATGGGATCGAGGCCGAGATCGACAAGAACGGGATTCTCGACTCGTTCTACATGTCGCGGACCTTTTCCTTTCTGCGGTCCAACGATCTGATCTACGGGCCCGCCATCCGCAGCTATATGATGGGCGAGGCCCCGCCGGCGTTCGATCTGTTGTTCTGGAACGGCGATTCAACGAACCTGCCGGGGCGTATGGCGGTCGAATATCTGCGGTGGCTGTGCCAGGACGACCGGCTGGCCAAGGGCACGATCCAGATCGCGGGGGAAACCCTGTCCTTGAAGGATGTCAAAATACCGATCTGTGCCATCGCCTGTGAAACCGATCACATCGCCGCGTGGAAGGCCAGCTTTCGCGGCATCGCGCAGATGGGCAGCCGCAACAAGACGTTCATCCTGTCCGAAAGCGGTCATATCGCGGGCATCGTGAACCCGCCGTCCAAGCGCAAATACGGGCATTACACCAGCACCGCCGGGTTTGACGATCCGGACAGCTGGCTGGCCGAGGCGACGTTGAACGAAGGATCGTGGTGGCCGCATTGGGAGGCCTGGCTGAAAACCCAGTCCGGGAAACAGGTTCCGGCCCGCGTGCCGGGTGATTCTGAGCACCCAACGCTTGGCAAAGCGCCCGGAAGCTATGTTTTGGCCCGGTAAACACCTGCCATTAAATGATTTAAATTAATTTCTGCACTGCAGCGAAATATCTTGCATTGCTGCAGTGCAGCATTATATACTCTTGGCAAGACGAAAACGGGATTTCCCCGATCAGGAGTAGACAACATGGCAAATGCACAAGACTTCAACAAAATGGTTCAGGAAATGCTGGGTTCGTTTCCTGTCGACATGAGCGCGGCACAAGACGCGTTCAAAACCTCGGCCACTCTGGGCGAGAAAATGTCGAAAGTGGCTCTGGAAGCTGCTGAAAAGTCCAACGAGATTTCCTCGAAATGGGCCAAGGAAACTCTGGGCAAACTGGGCGCCGTGGCGACCGTCAAAGACGAGCCCACAGATTACACCAAAGCCATCACCGATTTCGCGTCGGCCTCGGCTGAAATGGCTGCCGAAAACATGGCGGCTTTCGCTGAAGTTGCCAAGAAAGTTCAGATGGAAACCGTCGAGCTGATGATGGCCGCTGGCAAAGACATCTCTGAAGATGCAACCGCCGCCGTCAAGAAAGCGACAACCGAAGCAACGGCCGCTGCGAAAAAAGCGACTGCTGCTGCGAAGTAAGCGATCAAGATCATCGACTTCCTCCCGGTCGATGTGATCGTAGGGCGAGCCTTTGTGCTCGCCCTTTCTTTTTATTTGGCTTGGGCCTAAGCTTCTCTGCGCTGCAACAAGGACAGGGGAGTCCCCGTGACAGAAGATGCCAAAAAGCTGCTGATAAAGCGCTATGCCAGTCGTCGGCTCTATAACACCGAGACCAGCGATTACGTGACCCTAGAGGATATCGCCACTTTCATCCGGGCGGGGCGCGAGGTTCAGATCGTCGATCTGAAAAGCGGCGATGACCTGACCCGCCAGTATCTTCTTCAAATCGTTGCAGAACATGAAAGCCGCGGCGAAAGCGTGCTGCCCATCAATGTGCTGACCGATCTGGTGCGCAGCTATACCACGCAGGCGCACAGCGTGGTTCCGCAATTCCTGGCCGCCAGCTTTGATATGCTGCGCGACAGCCAGACCAAAATGATGGAAAACATGGGGACAATTCCCAACCCCATGGCAAATGTCCCCGGCTTTGACGCGATGCAGAAACAGCAGGCGGCCTTCCTGAAAGCCATGACCGGCTGGAGCGGCAGCACCGGACCGGGTGAACCGGAAGCCGAGGAAGAAAGCGAATTGGCGGATATTAAAAAACAGCTGGCCGAGTTGCAGGAAAAACTGGGCAAGCTCAAGTGATCAACCCGGCAGATGGCTAGCGCGCCATCTGCCGTCAGATCAACGCGCGGTCATCCCACTTCGGCAAAGACGGCCTTCAGCGCGACCTCAAGCTTTTCGAACATTTCGTCCATCTGCGCGTCGGTCATGATGAACGGCGGGCACAGCACGATGGATTGTCCCAGCGGACGGCAGATCAGCCCGTGATCGGTGCAGGTGTTGGCGATGCGTTCGCTGACCGACAGATCGCTGGCAAAGGGCGTTTTGTTGGCCTTGTCCTTGACCGCCTCCAGCGCGCCCATCAGCCCCTTGCCGCGCCATTCGCCGATGTTGGGGTTTTCCGCCAGTTGGGCCAGCCCCGCCTCGAACCGGGGGGTCAGGCGGCGCACGTTGTCCAGCAGCCCTTCGTTTTCGATCACGTCGATGGCTTTCAGCGCGATGGCGCAGCCCACCGGGTGGCCCGAGGCGGTGAAACCATGCGGGAATTCTTCGATCGCTTCGGCGGCGGCCTGCATTCGGTCGGACAGATCGGGGCCCAGAATCACCGCGCCCATCGGGAACAGCCCGGCGGTCAGCGCCTTGGATGAAATGATCGCATCGGGGGTGAAATCATAGGTCTGACAGCCCCACATTTCGCCGGTGCGGCCCAGCCCGCAGATCACCTCATCCGCGATCAGCGGAATGCCGTGTTTTTTCAGGATCGGCTGGATGGCCTGAAAATACCCCTCGGACGGCGGGATCACCCCGCCGGCGCCCATCACCGGTTCGGCAAAGAACCCCGCAATCGTGTCGGCGCCTTCGCGCTGGATCATGTCTTCCAGTTCCTGCGCCAGACGGGCGGTGAATTCGGCCTCGGTCTCGCCCGGCTGGCCTTCGCGCCAGTAATGCGGGCAGGTCAGGTGCAGGAATCCGTCCAGTGGCAGGCCGAATACCGAATTATAGGGTTTGCCGGTCATCGAGGCGGAAACGACCGTCACCCCGTGATAGGCATTGACGCGGGTCAGGATCTTGCGCGCCTGCGGGCGGCCTTCGCTGCGGTTCAGGAACCACAGCATCTTGACCATCGTGTCATTCGCCTCGGACCCGGAATTGGTATAGAAAACCCGGCCGCGATCATAGGGCGATACCTGGATCAGCTTTTCGCTTAGCATGACGGTCTGATCGGACATCCGGCCGAAAAACGCGTGATAGCCGGGGAACCGGTCGTATTGGTCCTTGGCCGCGTCGGCCAGCCCGGCATGGTCGAACCCCGCGATCATGTTCCACAGGCCCGAATTCGCATCCAGATACCGCCGCCCGTTCACATCCACCACATAGGGCCCTTCGCCGTGGGTCAGCACGACGGTGCCGCGCTGATGCACCGAGGGCAGATCGGTGAAGCCATAGAAACTATACGCGTCGGCGCGGGATTCCCAGCTTTGGGGGGTGAAGGTGGTCATGGTTGATGTCCTGAATAAAGTGTTCGAACAGACGCTACTGCGCCACGCGGGCGTCTGCAATCGCCACGTTGCACCGCTGGTCGCAAGGGCTTAGCGTCGGTGGTGAAAAAGGAGCGTCAGCAATGGGTCAATCGTCGGGCCGGATCACACTTTGGGGGATCGAGGTCTTTCTGGCCACGGCGGATGAGGGGTCGGTTTCGGCCGCCGCGCGCCGCCTTGGGGCCAGCCCCTCGGCCATCAGCCAGCAACTGACCGCCCTGGAGGGCGCGCTGGCCGCCGATCTGATGGACCGGTCGGTGCGGCCGGTGGTGCTGACCCCGGCGGGCGAGCTGTTTCGTCGCCGCGCCCAGACGATCCTGAGCGAGGCACAGCAGGCCCGCGCCGAAGTGGCCGCGCATGATCTGGCCGCGCTGACCGATTTCCGGCTGGGCATGATCGAGGATTTCGATGCCGACGTGACCCCGCGCCTGCTGGCCGATATGGCGCAGGACCTGCAAAGCTGTCAGTTCCTGCTGGAAACCGGCGCCAGTCACCGGCTGTTCGACCTGCTGGACACCCGGGCGCTGGATATGATCGTGGCCGCCGACATGGGGGCCGCCGCCGATTGGATGGAGGTGCATCCGCTGTTGTCGGAACCGTTTCTGGCGGCGGTGCCCAAGGGGCGGATCGATGCGGGCGGGGACGTTCTGGCGCAGCTTCAGGCGCTGCCGCTGATCCAATACACGCAGCGCCACCTGATGGGGCGGCAGATCGCGGCGCATCTGGCACGGCAGAACCTGACCCCGGCGCGGCGGTTCGAACTGGACAGCTATCATGCGATCATGGCGATGGTGGCCGCCGGGGCCGGGTGGACCATCCTGACCCCGCTGGGATATCAGCGCGCGCATCGGTTCCGCGACGCCGCTGATGTGCTGCCCTTGCCCTTCGCGCCGCTCAGCCGGACCATATCGCTTAGCGCGCGGGCAGGCGTGTTGCAGGAGATGCCAGCGCAGGTTGCCGCACGGCTGCGTCCGCTGTTGCAGGAATTGGTGGTCACACCCACCGTGACACGGTTTCCCTGGCTGAAGCGGGATCTGCGCCTGCTGCCCGACTAACGCGCAGGCTCAGGTGCCATAGGCGCGGGGCGCATCCATCACCTCATGCGCGGCGGCGATCACCGCATCGGCGATGAAATCCAGCTCGGCCTGCGTCAGCCGCGCGGGCAGGCGCACGTCGCAGGCGCGCATCAGCATCGCGCGGGTCTGTGGCAGATCGGGCAGATCGCCCAGAAACTGCCAGTTCCAGAAGGCGCGCGCGTTGTCATCGGACAGGCCGAAGACCTGCACGCTGATCCCCCGGGCCTTGGCGGCGGCCTGAAACGCCCGGGCCTGATCGTTGCTGCCAAAACCGCGCAGGTTGAACTGGATGGAATCCGGCGCGCGCTCTTCGGGGGGCAGGGCATCCGGCACCTGCAACCAGGGCGATCCGTTCAGCAGCCCCGCCACGTAATCGTGGTTCGCCCGGCCATCGTGCACCCGCCGCGCCAGTTCGCCCAGCTGCGGGCGGATCACCGCGGCGGCAAGGTTGGACATGCGCGTGTTGTACAGCGGCAGTTTGTTCTGCCAATGGGCAAACCGGTCCTGCAGCACGGGGTGCTTTTTCCAGTTGTGCTCATAGGCGCCCGACATGATCACGGCGCGGGCGATCAGCTCGGGGTCGTCGGTGACCATGATCCCGCCTTCGCCGGCATTGATCAGCTTGTAGGACTGGAACGAGAAACAGCCGATCATGCCCATCGTGCCGATGTTGCGCCCGTGCCAGCGCGTGCCCAGCGAATGGGCCGCATCCTCGATCACCGGGATGCCGCGCGCCTTGGCCAGCGACAGGATCGCATCCATGTCCGAGGTGTGGCCGCGCATGTGGCTGATCAGAACGGCCCCGATGTCATCGGTCAGCTTGGTCGCGAAATCCACCAGATCGATGCGGTAATTGTCGCCCACCTCGACCAGGACCGGCTGGCAATCGGCGTGCACAACGGCCGAGGGCACGGCGGCGAAGGTAAACGCCGGGATCAGAACCTTGCTGCCCCGTGGCAGCGCCAGCGCCTTCAGCGACAGGAACAGCGCCGCCGAACAAGAGGCGACCGCCAGCGCGTATTTCACGCCCAGCAGATCGGCGAATTCCTGTTCCAGCAGGGTGACGGGCGCGTTGTCGGGCGCGGTATAGCGAAACAGATCGCCGCTGGACAGCAACCGGTCGATTTCTGCGCGGGCCGCGGCGGGGATGGGTTCGGCATCATAGACATTGGGGGCGGAGGACATCGGCTTCACCTTTTCTGAATGTCTCTTTCAGGAAATGTGTAAAGCGACTGTTTCAAAACACCAAATGTTTTTTGCCGCCCTGCGCGGTCAAATGCCCAGACGGTCGCGCATCGCAAACCATGTCATCGCCAGTTTCAACAGCGGGCTGCGCGCGGCAGGGCCACCGGGAAAGCGGGGGCAGGGCAGGCGGGCCATCGTGTCGAACCGTTCGGCCTGACCGGCGATGGTCTCGGCCATGATCTGCCCGGCCAGCGTGGCCAGCGCGACCCCGTGCCCCGAATACCCGGCGGCGGCCAGCATGTTGGGGGCAGGGCGCGAAAAGAACGGCAGGCGGCTGCGGGTGATGGCCAGCGTGCCGCCCCAAGCATAGTCGATCTTCACATCGCGCAGCTGCGGAAAGACCTGTTGCATCGGCGCGCGCACCACGGCGGCGATATCGCTTGGAAAACGATAGCCATAGCTTTCGCCCCCCCCGAACAGCAGCCGTTTGTCGGCGGACAGACGGAAATAATTCACCACGAATTTGCTGTCGGCCACGGCCACGTCGCGGGTCAGAACCTCATCCGCGCGTGCGCCCAGGGGTTCGGTCGCCACGACGAAATTGTTGATCGGCATGACCCGCGCCGATTGCGCCCGGTCCAGCCCCATCAGATACCCGTTCGTGGCCAGCACCACATGATCGGCCCGCACCCGGCCTTGGCCGGTCTGTACGGTGGCGGGGGTGCCTTTGTGGATGTGATGCACCTCGGACCCTTCGAACAGGCGCACCCCGGCGGCCTGTGCGGCACGCGCCAGACCGATGGCAAAGCTCAGCGGGTGCAGATGCCCCGCGCCCCAATCGACCGATCCGCCCTGATACCCGGGCGCGCGCACCAGCGCCTGCATCGCGTCGCGGTCCAGCGGTTCGGTCTGGGTATAGCCATAGTCGCGCGCCAGTTTTTCGACATAGGCGTGGCTGTGCGGCACATCGCGGGCATGCCAATCGGCATGCACCACGCCGGGGCGATAGTCGCAGTCGATCTGGTGGTCGCGGATCAGGCTTTGGATCAGGGATTTGGCCTCTTCGCCCAATTGCCACAGCTTATGGGCGTCGTCCGGCCCGACCATCCGTTCCAACACGTCCTGTTCCACCCGCTGGCCCGACCCGACCTGCCCGCCATTGCGCCCCGAGGCGCCAAAGCCCGCGCGGTGTGCCTCAAGCAGCACCACGTCATATCCGCGCTGCGCCAGATGCAGTGCGGCCGACAGTCCGGTATAGCCACCGCCGATCACGCAGACATCGGCCCGAACCTCGCCCTTCAGCGGGGCGGTGGGATCGGGCGGTGTCGCGGTGGCGGCATACCAGCTGTCGGGATGGGCGCCCGCCCGGTCATTGGCGTGCAGCAGGTTCATACGTTCAACAGCAGATGTTCGCGTTCCCAGGGGCTGATGACCTGAAGGAACTCTTTGTATTCCAATGCTTTGACGGAGGAGTAGACATCGCAGAACGCCGGCCCCAGTACCTCGCGGATGTCCGTGGCGGCGTCGAACAGGTCCAGCGCCTCGTTCACGCCGCGCGGGATACCTTCGTCGCTGGCATAGGCGTCGCCGTTGAACTGGGGTTTGGGATCCTTGCCCTGCATCAGCCCCAGATACCCGCAGGCAAGCGAGGCAGCGATGCCCAGATAAGGGTTGCAATCCATGCCCGCCAGCCGGTTTTCCACGCGACGGCCCCGGGCATCCGAGACCGGAACCCGCAGCCCGGTGGTACGGTTGTCGCGCCCCCATTCCAGGTTGATGGGCGCGGCGAAATCCGGGACATAGCGGCGATAGCTGTTCACATAGGGCGCCAGCAGCGCGATGACCGAGGGCATATGCGTCTGCAGCCCGGCGATGAAATGCGCAAAGACCGCGCTTTCGCTGCCGTCGGCGTTCGAGAATATGTTCTGCCCGGTTTTCAGATCGACCACCGAATGGTGGATATGCATGGCCGATCCCGGTTCGTCCTGAATCGGTTTGGCCATGAAGGTCGCATAACAATCGTGGCGCAGGGCGGCCTCGCGGATCAGCCGTTTGAAAAAGAATATCTCATCGGCCAGCCGGATGGGATCGCCGTGGCGCAGGTTCATTTCGACCTGACCGGCGCCGCCTTCCTGCAGGATACCGTCGATTTCCAAGCCCTGCGCTTCGGCGAAATCATAGATATCATCGATCACGGGGCCGTATTCATCGACCGCCGACATGGAATAGGCCTGACGGGCCGCCGCCCGCCGCCCCGACCGGCCCATGGGCGGTTCGATGGGATGGGCGGGGTCGATGTTGCGGGCGACCAGAAAGAACTCCATCTCGGGGGCGACAACCGGGTCCCAGCCTTGGGCGTTGTACAGTTCGACCACCCGTTTCAGCACGTTGCGCGGGGCGATCGGTACCGGCGCGCCCTGCTGATCCTTGACGTCATGGATCACCTGCAGGGTCCAGTCCGCCGTCCACGGCGCGGCGGTGGCGGTGGAATAATCCGGGGTCAGCACCATGTCGGGTTCGGTAAAGGGTTGGCCTTCGATGTCGGCCCAATCGCCGGTGATGGTCTGCAGGAAGATCGAGTTCGGCAGGTAGAAATGGCTTTGCCGCGCGAATTTCGAGGCCGGCATCGCCTTGCCCCGCGCAACACCCGCGATGTCGCTGACGATACATTCGACCTCGTCCAGATGGCGGCCATCCAGATAAGCGCGGGCCGCGTCGGGCAATGTGTCTATCCAGTTGGTCATCGGGTCACCCGCGGGTTTGTTTGAAAAAATCCGAAATCATCGTCGCCATGCGCGTGCTGTCGGTCGGCTGGTCCAGCGTTTCGGTGGCCTGTTGCAACAGCGGTTCGGGCACAGCGCCGGGGCCGCGCCAGCGGATCAGCCCCTCAAGGCCCTTGGCGTCATATTCGGGATGGGCCTGCACCGTCAGGATCGACCCGCCATAGGCCAGCGCCGCGTTTTCGCAGAATGCGCTGCTGGCGATCACCTGCGCGGATTCGGGGCGTTGCACCACCTGATCCTGATGCCAGGCGTTCATCGCAATCGCTTCGCCGCCAAAGTCATAGGTCTGGCGCCCGACCGACCAGCCGCCGCCGAATTTTTCGACCTTGCCGCCCAGGGCCTGCGCGATCACCTGATGCCCGAAACAGACGCCGACCATCGGCACTTTGGCGGTAAAGCTGTCGCGGATGAAATCTTCCAGCGGGGGGATGAACGGGTGATCCTCATAGGCGCCATGCCGCGACCCGGTGATCAGCCAGCCGTCGGCGGCGTGAATACCCTTTGGGAACTGCATGTCCACCACATCATAGGTCTGAAACCCAAACCCCTGACCGGCCAGAAGCCGTTGAAACATGTCGGAAAGATCGCCCTGCGTCCGGAGGATTTCCTCTGCCGCGTGGCCGGTTTGCAGGATACCGATCTGCATGAGACTACTCATTTGTTGTTTTGCCAAAGCCTAGTCCCGGCGCCGGGCGGCGGCAAGGGGGATCAGACGGTATCGAGGTAGAGTTCGACCCGTTCTTCGGGTGTCAGATCCTCATAGTCGCGCAACTCTTGCCGTTTGGTCAGGACAAGGTTGGCGATCAGCTCGGGGGGGAAGATGCGCGCGTTGATCGGGCCCTGTTCAAAGGCGTCGATCGCACCGGCCCAGGTCAGCGGCATTTGCGGCAGGTCCAGCTTGGCGGCATTGCCGGTGATGGGCGCGGGCGGGTCGATCTGATCCTCGATCCCGGCCAGCGCGGCGCCAAGGATACCGGCCAGCACCAGATAAGGGTTGATATCGCCGCCCGCGACCCGGTGTTCGATCCGGCGCGCGGCGGGCGCGCCGCCGGGCACGCGGATCGCCGCGGTGCGGTTTTCATAGGCCCAGCAGACGCTGGTGGGCGCATGGGCGTCGGGCACGAACCGGTCATAGCTGTTGCCATGCGGGGCAAACAGCAGCGCCTGCGCGGGCATCGCCGCGACACAGCCCGCAATCGCGTGGCGCAGGGTATCGGATCCCTTTGGCCCGCCATCGTCAAAGACGTTGCGCCCGTCGCTGTCCAGCACCGAAAAATGCGCGTGCAAGCCGTTGCCTGCGTAATCCTCATAGGGTTTGGCCATGAAGCTGGCGGCAAAGCCGTGGCTGCGCGCCAGCCCCTTGACCAGCAGCTTGAACAGCCATGTGTCATCGGCGGCCTTCAGCGCGTCGCCCTGATGCACCAGATTGATTTCGAACTGGCCCAGCCCGGCCTCGGAAATCGCGGTGTCGGCGGGGATGTCCATCGCTTCGCAGGCGTCATAGAGATCGGTGAAAAACGCGTCGAACGCGTCCAGCGCACGCAGCGCCAGCGTATCGGCGCCGGGGCGGCGTTTGCCGGTGCGCGGCGACGGCGGCACCCGCAGGTTCCGGCCGCTGTCGTCGATCAGATAAAACTCCAGCTCGGTCGCGACCACAGGCGTCAGCCCGTGCGCCGCATAGCGGTTGACCACCTGTGCCAGCGCGTGGCGCGGGTCCCCGGCAAAGGGGCGCCCGTCTTCGTGGAACATCCACAGCGGCAACAACGCCGTGGGCGCCGCCAGCCAGGGCATCGGTACAAAGCCGCGGGTGGTGGGTTTCAATACGCCGTCGGGATCGCCGCTGGCAAAGACCAGCGGGCTGTTTTCGATATCCTCGCCCCAGATATCAAGGTTCATCACCGAAAACGGGAACCTTGTGCCGTCCTGTTCGATCTTGCTGGCGAAACGCGCGGGCATGCGTTTGCCGCGCGCCTGACCGTTCAGATCGCAGGCGGCGACGCGGATGGTGCGGACCTCGGGGTGGTCTTGCAGCCAGCTCACCGGATCACCTGCGGGCGGAACCTGAACCGGCTGCGCGCGGCTTGCGGCAGATGCCGGTTCAGGCGGCGGTTGATCAGGCCGAAAAGCATGATGATCAGCAGGGTCAGCAGGATGAAATACCCCGCGACAATCGGATAGGGGACGAAGGGGTTGAAGGTCTTATCCGCGAAATAGCTGGCGTAATACAGCGCGTCACCTTTCTGACGCCAGGCCGGAAAGCCCGAAAAATAGACCAGCGTGGTGGCGTGAAACAGAAAGATTGCCTCGTTCGTATAGGCGGGCCATGCCAGCCGCAGCATCGTGGGCCAGACGATCCGGCGAAACCGCGACCACCCGGCCAGACCGTAGGCATCGGCCGCCTCCAGATCGCCTTTGGGGACGGTGCGCAGCGCGCCATAGAAAATCTCGCCGGTATAGGCGGCGGTGTTCAGGAACAGCACGATCAGCGCCCCGGCCCAGGCGCGGGTCAGCCACGAGGTGGCGGCGGTGATTTCGACAAACCCCAGGTTCAGCTCGATCCCCGATTTGGGCAGCAGAACGAAGCTTTCGTAGGCCAGGAAGAACTGGATGAACAAGGGCGATCCGCGAAACAGAAAGATGAACCATTCCGCCGGTTTGCGGATCAGCGGATGTTCGGCGTTCTTGGCCAGCGCCACGCCGGTGGCCAGAAAGAACCCGAAAAACAGCGCCAGCGCGCCGAAATAGATGTTCCAGATCAGGCCCGATCCGATCAGCGTCACCTGTTCGCACAGGGTGAAATCCGACCGGGGCAACAGCCGTTCGCCGATGCCCAGCGACCGCAGCCCATAGGCCTGAATGGTTTCCAGACAGCTCATGCCGCGGCCTTTCGCTGTTGTTCCCCGGCCATGGTGGCCTGCCCATGGCTCAGCTTGCGGGTCAGGCGGGCCAGCACGGTTTCGCTGACCTTGGTCAGCGACAGATAGAAGACAAGCAGCCCAAGGAAATAATACAGCCGCCAGTCGGGGTGCGGATAGGCAAAGATCGAGGTTTTGGCCCCGCCCAGTTCGCGCGCCCAGTAAACGATATCCTCGACCCCCAGCAGGAACAGCAGCGGCGTGGCCTTGATCAGGATCATCCACAGATTGCTGAGCCCGGGCAGCGCATAGATCCACATCTGCGGCACCAGAATGCGCCAGAATACCTGCCGGTCGGTCATGCCATAGGCGACGCCGGTTTCCATCTGGCCGTGGGGCACCGCGCGCATCGCGCCGAACAGGACATTGGCCGCAAAGGCGCCAAAGACGACGGCAAAGGCCAGAACGGCCAGAAAGAACCCATAGGTTTCATGAACCCATTGCGGGCTGGACGACAGCGGCATCTTGGCCGCCGCGCAGACCACGAAATCATTGCCCTGACGGATCGGTTCGTCCCAGTCGGGGCATTTGACCTTGTGCCGCAGCCATTCGAATCCCTGATCCAGCGCGAAGGGCACGAACAGGAAAAACGCGATGTCGGGGATGCCGCGCACCATCGCGCTATAGCCTTTGCCCAGCCAGCGGATCGGCAAGACCCGCGATCGCGCGGCCATGGCGCCGCCGAACCCGAACATCAGGGCCGCAGGTGCGGTGATGGCCAACAGGACCATGACCACGCCAAACGACCCCCAGAACGCCATATGCTTGCCGTTGGTCAGATAACAGGCAAGCCAGCTGAGGCCGTCAATTGTGGAGGGATCAGAGCAAAAGGAAAACATGGGTCAGGGCAGGTGGGGCCGGAGCTGGCCCCACCCAAAGCTCTTAGTAAACGGTGATTTCTTCGCCGAACCATTTCTTAAGCAAAACGTTCAGCGACCCGTCGTCTTTCATGCTCTGGATCGCCGCATCCAGTTTGGCTTTCAGCTCGCCATCGGATTCGCGCAGGCCGACACCGATGCCGTCGCCCAGCTGCACGTCTTCGCCAGCCCAGACCAGATCGCTTTCCGCCACGATTGAGGCCAGGAAATCCTTGTCGGCGAAGACCGCGTCCGCTTCGCCGTTTTTCACGGCAGCGACGGTTTCATCCGGCGTGGCGAATTCCAGAAGCGTCGCACCAGATTCGGCCACGTGACCGGCCTGAATTGTTGCGGTCTGTGCCGCGACGACGCTGTGCGCCACATCGACATCTGCCGACAGCGCGGCATAGGCCGAGGATGCGGGCGGGAAATAGTTCTGGGTGAAATCGATCACCTCGTCACGCTCGGCGGTGATGCTCATGCCGGCGATGATGGTGTCATAGTTGCCGCTGACCAGATTGGGGATGATGCTGTCCCATTCGTTGGTCACCCATTCGCAGGTCAGTTCGGCGCGTTTGCACAGCTCGTCGCCGACCTCGCGTTCGAATCCGTCCACCTCACCGGCGTCGTTGATGAAGTTATACGGAGGGTAGGCGCCTTCGGTGCCCATGCGCACGACGGAATGGCCTTCAGCAAAGGCAAGACCTGCGGAAAAGGCCAGCGCGGTTGCGCCAAGGATCAGTTTTTTCATGTTTTAGTCTCCCATGTTGGTGTGGTGTTGGTTTGTTCTTATTCCGGGACGGTTGCGCTTAGGAATTGACGCAGCCGCGTGGTGGCCGGATTTGCAAAGATCTCTTCCGGTGGACCTTCTTCTTCGATCTTGCCCTGATGCAGGAACACGATGTGGTCCGATACATCTGCGGCCAGACGCATGTCGTGGGTGACGATGATCATCGTGCGCCCCTCTTCGGCAAGCGCCTTGATCACGCGCACGACCTCTTGTTCCAGTTCGGGGTCCAGCGCCGATGTGGGTTCGTCGAACAACAGCGCCTTGGGCCGCATGGCCAAAGCCCGCGCAATCGCCGCGCGTTGCTGTTGACCGCCCGACAGTTGCGCCGGGTAGGCATCGCATTTGTCGCCGATGCCGACCTTGTCCAACAGGGCGCGGGCGCGCCCCTCTACCTCGGTGCGATCTTCGCCCAGAACCGTGATCGGCGCCTCCATGACATTCTGCAGAATCGTCATATGGGCCCACAGGTTGAACTGCTGAAACACCATGGCCAGATTGGTGCGGATACGGCGAATCTGATCGCGGTCGGCGGGATGGCGGTGCAGGTCGTCACCGCGCCATTTCACCTGTTCGCCTTCGAACAGAATTTCGCCCTGCTGGCTGTTTTCCAACAGGTTTGCGCATCGCAGCAGGGTGGATTTTCCCGAGCCGGAGGACCCGATCAACGACACCACATCGCCCTTGCAGGCACGGATATCGACGCCCTTCAGCACCTCCAATGCGCCAAAGCTTTTGTGGAGATCGCGGATTTCGATGACAGGTGGATCTTGATTGGTCACGCAGGGCAGCAAACTTGTTGTTGTGATTTGCGAGTAGGGCGTAAATTTGCTGCAAATGCAACGGCAGATCGTCAGTTTACGTACCGGAATGCCCGAATTTAGGGCGTTTGTTTCGGGCTGGATTGCGGGGCGGGCGGTGTCGGGACGGCCAGATAGTCCGCAAGCGGGATAAAGACGACCCCCCGCAACCCCAGGATCGTGCCGGCATCGCCGGGCAGGGCGGCGATGCCTGCGCCGATTGCCCGCAACACAGGGGCGGGATCGCGGCCCCGCGCGGTGATAAAGGGCAGGCCGGGGAAGGCATCGGTCTGGCCGATGACGGTCAGATTCTGCGCAGCGGCGTCATAGCGTTCCAGCGCGCGCCAGGTGATCGCATCAATGGCGGCAATATCGGCGCGCCCCCGGGCGACGGCGGCGGCGCTTTGCCGGTGGCTGCCACTGTGCAGGGTGCTGTCGAACTGAAACCCGAGCGTCTGCGCGGTCAGTTGCGGGGCGGCCCAGCCAGAGTGTGACAGCGGTTCATTATAGGCCAGCCGGCGCGTGGCGAAATCGCCAAGCGGCAGCGCGGCATCCTGCGTCCGCACCACGAACACACTGCGATAATATCCCGGCGGCGTGTCGGGCAGCCCATAGTCGGCGGTGCCGACCAATGTGACCTTGTCGTGCAGCCGCGCCCGCAGCGGCAGGCCGCAGGTCTGGCCCAACAGCAGATCGGGGTGCTGCCAGCCCTGCCAACAGTCGATGTCGCGCGACAAAGCCTCGGGCGCTGCGATCCCATCCGCGCGCAGCGCATCGCGGATACCCTGCCAAAGCTGATCATGCGCCGCCGCCGTTTCCGGGCGGTCGTACATGGGCAGCGATGCGATCACTTTGATTTGGCCTCGACCCTTTGCCGGGCAAGGTTGCTGTCGCGGTCGTTGACGCCCAGCAGATTGGCCACCAGCCGCAACAGCGCGTCCTCTTCGTGGTCGCGGATACCATCGGCCAGCACCACATCCCACAGCGCCTCGACCACGCCTTCGCGGTCTTCGTAAGGCACGGCATCCTTGATCGCGCGGGTAAAGCGCACGGTGTCGGGCGCTTCGCTTTCCAGGGTTTCGGCATCGCCGCGCAGGGCGATCGCCTCGAACGGGGACAGCCCGTAACGGGCGGCCAGAATGCGGTCGATGCGCGCAACCTCTTGCGGGGCATAGTCGCCATCGGACCGGGCGATGCGCACCAGAAGGGCCGCCAGGGCAAGGCGGGAATCCGTTTCGGGCAGTTGGGCGGGCTGCGGCTGGATCAGCCGGGACAGGAAATCAGCAAACATGCGGCAGATATATGCAGTTCCGCACAGCAGGCCAAGGGGCGTGCCTGTGGAACTTTGGCACCCATGTCAGGAGCATTCCCGATGGAAGAGGGCGAAGAGCCTTTGTAATCCACCCATAAACCGCTGTCGGTTTTCGGCAAAAAGAACGAACGCCGGTTCCAAATTTTGGATGACCTGTCGATGCTTTGGTTCGAGATGGGGTTTCAGGTCCAAACCGCAAGCAAATCCGGTCCTATGTCCGGTATGCGGGACGAAGCTGCCACTCGCATAGTGTACGCCAAAGTTCGCTTTCGAGGCGAAGTATTGCAAAGTACAGACTTCCTTCAGGCCGATAGCAGTTGGCATCGCGCTGTTCAAAAGCAAGAATTCTATTTATCCAATCTGACTTTTTTCATCTCAGATTCTGGCACGTGCGCGATACCTACAACTTCAAATCTCGCTAGCAGGCTTAGGGCAATGAGAACCGCTGCGCATATCAACAGGAAGCCCAAAAAGTTCGGTTCATAGGCTCCCCTGGCCTCACGATAGATATTCAGCCCCTCAATGTTTCTCAGAGCTAGAAAACCGAAAATCGCAACCCCAAAAAACGTAGGAACGTGCAGAAAAAAGAACTGCCGATAACGTCCTTTACCAGTCAAGTAGAGTAGTTTTTCACAACCACCACACATGTGGAAGTCCATCCTATTGTACTCGCGACGTGGAGGATTGGTTGCATTCATCTTTCGCGGAGGTTGAGGGCGACCACATTCGGGACACCTGATCCCTACAATCCTTGACCACAAAGTTGGCAGCTCTCCAATTCGCTGAGTGCTTATTCTGGGCGGGTTTCTGATACTTCGCGCCAAATGTCTGCAAACTCCCACTATAATGACATTTCATTGAAAGGCTTTAGGGAACAACTGCAAACCATGGAAGCCAAGTCAAGAGATAAGACGAACACCAAGATCAAACTGGCTTCAGAAACCGGACTTTCAAACAAACCGCAGCATCCGGTCGTCGGGGCTCACAGCCGACATCGGCCCAGATAGATGACGGGACGGTCAAAGCTATCTGGCGTTCCACACCTAGCCCAGCGGGGCTGAGCGCTGAAACAGGATGTCGTCCACCGCGATCCCGCCGGCGTCGGTGTTCAGGATCAGCATGCCTGCGATATCGGCGCGGTTGGCGGGGCGGCGCCAGCCCAGTTCCATCACCGAATGGCCCAGTTGTTCGGTGCGGGTGTCGATGGCCGATCCGTCGCGCGCATAAAAGGTCACGATCAGTTGACCCGGATCGGGCGCGTTGCCCAAGGGGGCCGCGTAATGCGCGTGCAGTCGCAGGCCGATGGCGTATTGATCCTGATCGAACAGAACCGCAACCGCCCCTTCGCCGCGCCCCGAAATGGCATCGAACCCATCCGGCCCCAGCGGAAACAGCGCGTTCGATCCAAAGCCCGCGTGGAGCGCGACCGATTGATTGCGGCCGGGCGCTCCGGGCTGAACCGACAGGGGCAGGCTGGGGGGGGACGAGGTCAGGACATCGTGGCCCAGATCACCCGCGCCGATCACCTGCCCCTGAAACCGTTCGCCCAGCCATGCGCCGGGAAAATACAGGTTTTCGTCCAGGCTGAGGCCGGGTTCGGCGCGGCGGGGCAGGCTTTCGAAGGTGATGATCCCGTCCAGCTCGCGTTTCAGCCGGCCATAGTCCGCCGGATCAAGCGCTTGCGCAGATCCGGATGTGGCAAGCGCGGCCCATATCAGAAAAGCCGCGCGCCACATGGATTAGACCAGCCGCGAATTGTCTTTCGCGGCGCGCACGAAATCGGCAAACAGCGGGTGCGGGGCGAAGGGTTTGGATTTCAGCTCGGGGTGGAACTGGACCCCGATGAACCACGGGTGATCTTTCCATTCCACGATCTCGGGCAGGCGGCCATCGGGGGACATGCCGGAAAAGATCAGACCCTGTTCCTCCAGCTTGTCCTTGTATTTGATGTCGACCTCGTAGCGGTGGCGGTGGCGTTCTTCGATGGTGGTGGCGCCGTAAACCTCGGCCACTTTCGAGCCTTTGGTCAAATGCGCGGTATAGGCGCCCAGCCGCATGGTGCCGCCCTTGTCGTCGCCGACCTTGCGCTGCACCGTGTGGTTGCCCTGAATCCATTCCTTCAGGTGGTACACCACCGGGGTAAAACGCTTTTTACCGGATTCATGGTCGAATTCCTCGGACCCTGCATCGCTCAGGTTGGCGACATTGCGTGCGGCCTCGATCACGGCCATCTGCATGCCAAGGCAAATTCCCAGATAGGGGATTTTGCGTTCGCGGGCGAATTGCGCGGCCTTGATCTTGCCCTCGGTGCCGCGTTCGCCAAAGCCCCCGGGCACAAGGATCGCGTGGAACCCTTCCAGATAGGGGGCGGCGTCTTCGGTATCGAACACCTCGGCATCGACCCATTCGATCTTGACCTTGACCCGGTTGGCCATGCCGCCATGGGTCAGCGCCTCGGCGATGGATTTATAGGCGTCTTCCAACTGAGTATATTTGCCGACGATGGCGATGGTCACCTCGCCCTCGGGGTGGAACACGCGGTCATAGACGTCGTTCCAGCGCGCCAGATCGGGTTTCGGCGCCGGGGAAATGCCGAAGGCATCCAGCACCGCCTGATCCATGCCTTCGCGATGATAGGCCAGCGGCGCCTCGTAGATCGATTTCAGATCCTGTGCGGCGATCACGCTGTCGGGGCGCACGTTGCAGAACAGCGCCAGCTTGTCGCGTTCTTTCTGCGGAATCGGCCCTTCGGAGCGGCAGACCAGAACATCGGGCGCGATGCCGATGCTGCGCAATTCCTTGACGCTGTGCTGAGTCGGCTTGGTTTTCAGCTCGCCGCTGGCGCGGATATAGGGCAGCAGGGTCAGGTGCATGAAAATGCACTGGCCGCGCGGTTTGTCCTGACTGAACTGGCGGATCGCTTCGAAAAACGGCAGGCCTTCGATATCGCCGACGGTGCCGCCGATTTCGCACAGCATGAAATCGACCTCGTCTTCGCCGATCGAAATGAAATCCTTGATCTCATTGGTGACGTGGGGGATCACCTGAATGGTTTTGCCCAGATAATCGCCGCGGCGTTCCTTTTCCAGCACGGTGGAATAGATCCGGCCCGAGCTGACGGAATCAGTATTGCGGGCGGCCACGCCGGTGAATCGTTCGTAATGGCCAAGGTCCAGATCGGTCTCGGCCCCGTCGTCGGTGACGAAAACCTCGCCATGTTCAAAGGGCGACATCGTGCCCGGGTCGACGTTCAGATAGGGGTCGAGTTTCCGCAACCGCACGGAAAAACCCCGCGCCTGCAACAAGGACCCAAGCGCCGCCGAAGCAAGCCCCTTGCCCAAAGAAGAAACAACACCGCCTGTGATAAAAACGAACCGCGCCATATGGCTGGCATCCCCCGTGATTTAAGTGTTTTGGCTGCCGGAATCATCTTCGAAAAACCACAGCATCACGGGATTTAAGGTATAACGGATTCGCAAGCGTTCCGCAACCAAACCGCAAGATGCTGGGGTAAGAAAACCGCCAGAACCAATGTTTAGTGTTTTAGATCAATCCGCGCGGGGTGGTGTCAGTGGCGCATCGGTGGCCCCGGGCGGCAACAGATCGTCCCCCGCAGGCAGGGTTGTCGATGCGTCATCCGCCGCAGGTGCGGGAATGCCCAGACGGTCCACGACCGACGATCCGGCCGAGTTTTTGGCCGCGATCACGGTCAGCCCGACCGAGGTGCAGATAAAGGCGATCGCGAAGAACCACGTCAGCTTGCCCAATGCGGTTGCCGCCGCGCGGCCCGACATGACGCCACCGCCGCCGCCTCCACCGCCGCCCATGCCAAGCCCGCCGCCTTCTGACCGCTGCAACAGAACGACGCCGATCAGGCAAAGGGCAAGGATCAGGTGGACAATGAGGATGACGTTTTCCATGGGTTCCTACGAGTGGCGTATGGTGAGGCGCTATTTAGGCAAGAAAACCGGCAGGGGCAAGGGACCATCTTGGGCTGGACAGGGGATGGGATGTTTGCGCATCATCCGGCGCATGCCACATGACGCCCATGACGACCACCCGCACAGCCTGTTGCCCCCCGATCCCGCGCTGCGGGTCAGGGCGCTGGAAACCATTCTGACCGGCAAGGGATTGATCGATCCCGCCGCGCTGGATGCGATCATCGACACCTATCAGCACCGGATCGGCCCGCAAAACGGCGCCCGCGTGGTGGCGCGTGCCTGGGCGGATCCCGCGTTCCGCGCGCGTTTGCTGGCGGATGCGGACCCGGTGATCGCCGAGATGGGGCTGTACGGGCGGCAGGGCGAACATATCGTTGCCGTCGAAAACACCGATACCGTGCACAACATCGTCGTCTGCACCTTATGCAGTTGCTACCCGTGGCCGTTGCTGGGCATTCCGCCGGGCTGGTACAAATCCGATGCCTACCGTGCCCGCGTGGTACGCGAACCGCGCAAGGTTCTGGCCGATTTCGGGCTGACCCTGCCGCAGGACATGGCCGTGCGGGTCTGGGATTCGACGGCCGAGGTCCGTTATCTGGTGATTCCGATGCGCCCCGCAGGCACCGAAGGCTGGGACGAAGAGGCGCTGATGCGCTGCGTCACCCGCGATTCGATGATCGGTACCGGAGTGGCGGCGCGCCCCGAGGCCGGATCATGACCCGCCCGCATGACATGGGCGGGCGGTTCGGCGATGGCGCGGTGCGGCCCGAACCCGATGGCATCCCGGAATTCGCCGCCGATTGGCACGGGCGCGCGCTGGCCGTGACGCTGGCGGCGGGGGCCTTGGGACAATGGAGCATCGACACCTCGCGCCATGCCCGCGAATGCCTGTCGCCCAAGGATTACGCCCGGTTCAGCTATTACGAAAAATGGCTGGCGGCGCTGGCCGATCTGCTGGTGGCCAAGGGGGTGGTCAGCGAAGATGAGCTGCGCGCGGGGCAGGCGGAGGGTGCCAGCCCATTGGCGGACCGGACCCTGCTGGCGGAAAATGTCGCCGCGGTTCTGGCACGTGGCGGACCTGCGGACCGGCCCAGCGATGTGGCACAACAGTTTCAGCCGGGCGATGCGGTGCGCACACGGCGCCCGGCGCGCAACGTGATGGTCGATGGCGGCCACACGCGGCTGCCCGCCTATGCTCAGGGCGCGCGGGGGCAGATCCTGCGCTGCCACGGCACCCATATCCTGCCTGACAGCAATGCCCACGGGCTGGGCGAGGCGCCCGAGCCGCTTTATGCGGTGGCCTTTCCCGCCTTTGAACTTTGGGGGCAGGCCGAAGGCGCGGGGGACGAGGTGGTGCTGGACCTGTGGCAATCCTATCTGGATCCGGCGTGATGCGGCCCGGTGAAACCGAACCGGTCTTCGGCGAACCCTGGCACGCCCAGTTGTTCGCGCTGACCGTGCATCTGAACGAGGCAGGCGTTTTTGTCTGGGGCGACTGGGCCGAACGGTTCGGCGCGACGCTGGCCCGCCACGGGCTGGCCCGCGATCTGGACGGGGGCGACGATTACTATACCGCCTGGCTGGAAACGCTTGAGGCCTTTCTGATCGAACTGGGCCTCACCGACGCCGACCGGGTCGGACAGATTCGCGCCGCGTGGGAGGATGCCTATCTGACCACCCCGCATGGGGCACCGGTCAAACTGGGTCAGGTCTGACCGTCACTCTTCGACATCGTCGATATCGGCCTGCCCCGACAGGCGGCGGCGCACCAGCGACCAGCTCAGCCCGATACCCAGCACGATTGACAGCGCAAACAGGCCCAGCCACAGGTTCAGGTGCGGATTGTCCAGGGTCAGAACGCCCCAATCGATCAGCACCCAGATCAGCGCCCCTACCAAAGCCGCGACCAGCAACATGCCGAACGCCCCGATCGACCGCAGCGTGGCCCGCAGATAGATGATGTAACCAACCAGCAGGACCAGCCCCAACAGAACCGCCAGCGGCAGATTGTCAGGGTATCCCGTGCGGGCCCAATGGACGTAATTCCACTGTGTCGGATTGAAGGTCGCCGCCAACAGGCCAAAGGCAAAAAGCCACCGTATCAGGATCGCAGTCATCGTGTTGTCCTTCCGCTTTGGTTCTGTGGTGCCTTATTTGGGTGGCGAATGTCTAGGGGTGGGGGCCCGGCAGGCGCTGGTATGGGGGCAAACCTGCGCTGTTGACGTTGCACATGTGAGCCTTGGCTCAGGCAAGGCCCAAACCGCCCCCACGGGGCGGGCGCGGCGGTTTCTTGTGGGCTGAGTTGTCCGGTTGGCCGTGGCAGACAGACCCTCATCCTGCGCCCTTATCTCCACCCTTCGGGCTGGCGCGGCATTGCGCCCCAACTTTATGGTTTGCTCTTATCGCGCCGACCGCTATACCGGCGCGGGTTTTCCAAATTTCGCAAGGATCAGTTATGGCCAATGTGGTTGTCGTCGGGGCCCAGTGGGGCGACGAAGGAAAAGGCAAGATTGTGGACTGGCTGTCGGAACGCGCCGATGTGATCGCGCGGTTTCAGGGCGGTCACAATGCCGGCCATACGCTGGTCATTGATGGCGAGGTTTTCAAACTGCACGCGCTTCCCTCGGGCGTGGTGCGCGGTGGCAAGCTTTCGGTGATCGGCAACGGCGTGGTGCTGGATCCCTGGCACCTGCTGAACGAGATTGAAACGATCCGCGCCCAGGGCGTGACCATCACGCCCGAAACGCTGATGATCGCCGAAAACACCCCGCTGATCCTGCCCATCCACGGCGAACTGGACCGCGCCCGCGAAAATCAGAATTCGGTCGCCAAGATCGGCACCACCGGGCGCGGCATCGGCCCCGCCTATGAAGACAAGGTGGGCCGCCGGTCGGTCCGCGTGGCCGATCTGGCCGACGAGGCGACGCTGGAACTGCGCGTCGACCGCGCGCTGATCCACCACAACGCGCTGCGCAACGGTCTGGGGCTGGAACCGATCGACCGCGATGCCCTGCTGGCATCATTGAAAGAGGTCGCGCCCAAGATCCTGCCCTATGCGGCCCCGGTCTGGAAGGTGCTGAACGAAAAGCGCAAGGCGGGCAAACGCATCCTGTTCGAAGGGGCGCAGGGCGCGCTGCTGGACATCGATTTCGGCACTTACCCCTTCGTGACCTCGTCCAACGTGATTGCGGGGCAGGCGGCCACCGGCACCGGCATCGGGCCGGGCAGCATCGATTTCGTGCTGGGCATCGTCAAAGCCTATACCACCCGCGTCGGCGAAGGCCCGTTCCCGACCGAGCTGGACGACGCCGACGGTCAGCGCCTTGGCGAACGGGGCCATGAGTTTGGCACCACCACCGGGCGCAAACGCCGCTGTGGCTGGTTCGATGCGGTTCTGGTGCGCCAGACCTGCGCCACCTCGGGCGTCAACGGCATTTCGCTGACCAAGCTGGATGTGCTGGACGGGTTCGACGAGCTGAAAATCTGTGTCGCCTATGAGCTGGACGGCGAACGGCTGGATTACCTGCCCACGGCGGCCGACCGTCAGGCGCGCTGCACCCCGGTCTATGAAACCGTGCCGGGCTGGTCGGAATCGACCGAAGGCGCGCGCAGCTGGGCCGATCTGCCCGCCAATGCGATCAAATACGTGCGCCGGATCGAAGAGCTGATCCAATGCCCGGTGGCGATGCTGTCGACCTCGCCCGAACGCGATGACACCATCCTTGTCACCGATCCGTTCGCCGACTGATGGCGCTGTCGTACAAAGCCCGCCGCCGCTGGTCGCTGATCATTCTGCTGATTGGTCTGCCGGCCTATATCGTGGTGGCGGTGACCATCATGAACTGGCTGGGCCGCCCGCATTTTCTGATCGAACTGCTGGTTTATATCGCGTTGGGTGTGCTCTGGGCGTTCCCGCTGAAATACGTGTTTCGCGGTGTCGGTCAGGCCGATCCTGACGCTGGGGCGGAAAAGACCAAGGCGGAAGACGATGGATCGCCTTCCGCCTGATACTCGTTATGCGGTCAGGGGGCGCCCGACTGCACGCTTAGTCGCGCTCTTCCGTATTAAACCGTGAGGTTTTCGAAATCGTAAACTGACCTCGTTTTACCTTTTCGATCTTGCCCTCGCGCAGCAGGGTTCCAAAGGCGCGCAGCCCTTCTTCGCGGGAAAAGCTTTCTTCCCCGACAAATTCCTGAACCGTGCGCATCACCTGCGGACGCGAAACGGTTTCGCCACCGTTTTCGTGGGCATAGGCGGCGGCGGCTTCTAGCATGTCGCCCAATTCGCGGGCGCCGACCTGTTCGGCGTATTCGGCAAAGCTTTCGGCGTCGACAAACAGGTTTTCATCGTCTTCGGCCTGCTCTGGGAAATCATCCTGCTGCAGGGCAAGATTGCCCTTTGTCACGCGGCGGGGCCGGACCGAAGAAAGATCCCCAGCCACATCCGAATGGGCGGCGGAAGGCGATGTATCGACACGCTGTTCCGATACCAGCATCAGCGGGGCCAGCGGTTTTTCGGGGCGCTGGCCAGCCTCATCACCGTCGGCGCGGCCCTGGGTCGAAGAGCGGACGACCTGCGCCAGATCCTGACGATAGGGGTCTTTTTCGGCCTCTTCTTCCTTGGTCTTGTCGCGCGGTTTCAGGCGGCGTTCGGCAACGGTCGCGGCAACGGCGGCTTTCAGATGGGCGATGGCCGACCGGCGGCGTTTGTTTTCCGGGCCTTCCAGCTTGGTGTTGGCCTCGTCCATCAGGCGCGATACGGCGGCCTCTTCCTGTTCCAGCGCTCCGGCACGCAGTTGGGTCACCGAGGTCGGCGCGGGGGGGACATCAGCTGTTTCGTCGTCATCGGCCAGATGGGCCTGCAGGTCAGCTTCGCCCTCGGGCGACAGTTCGCCGCTGTCCAGGCCGGTATCGTCGTCCTGCAGCTCTGCGCCTTTGACCATCAGAACCCGGGCCCGTGCCCGTGCTGCGGCCCGCAGGGCGGCGTCGGAACCGGCTTTGCGACCGCCCCGCGCGGTGGGATCGCTGTCCTCTTCCGCAGTGTCCTGATCGCTGTCGGCATCTTCGTCCGCGGGTTCGGTGATCGCGTCCAGATCCAGACCCAGCGCTGCGATTGTTGTATCGTCTTCTTCTTCGGCGGCATCGTCGTGGTCGACCGCGTCGGTTGTCAGCGCTTCTTCGGCGTCGTCGTTCCCGGCGGCAAAGGGGTCATCGGGGATGTCGAATTCCGAAGCTTCATCCAGATCGGAAAGCTGAATGACGCTGCCTGTGTCGTCGGCGTCCTCTTCTTCCACGGCCAGAACATCGGTCTGCTCGTCGTCATCTGCGTCAATGGCGTCGGCATCGTTCAGGTCCTGAGTGACCAGACTCAGGATCGACGTATCGTCGTCATCCTGTTCCGGCGCCTGATCATCCGTGTCGAACGCCACTGCGGCGGGTGTCGTGGAGATCGATGTATCCTCGATCTCATAGATGTCGTCGGCACCGTCGAAAGAGGCAGTGTCCTCTGCGGTCTCTTCCAAAAGGCCCATGTCTTCGATGTCTTCGACGTCGTCGGCCAGATCATCGGCGATATCGGCGATCTCTTCGTGGGTGCCGTCATCCGCCTGCTCGAAAGACATGTCTGCGTCCGGCACGTCCTCCAGATCCGCGTCATCGTGATCGGTGACCTCTTCTTCGATTTCTTCGATGCTGTCATCCGCGATGCTGTCATCCGCGACGCTGTCATCCGCAACGGGGGCCGGTGCGGCCTCAATCGTGTCTTGCAGGTCGGCCTCGGCAACATCCTCGACAGGCTCTGCGGCCACAAAGGGCTGGGCCGGTTCGGGCGCGGCGGGGGTGGCGTCGAAATCTTCTTCAAAGGTCTGGACCGGCGCGGGGGCGGCGCGGGCGGCGCCGACCACGGCGCGGATGCGGGCCAGTTTCGCGGCGACAGAGCCGGGATCGCCGTCAGGGGCTGCGGCGGGGTGCGCGGCGGCCATGGGGGCGGGCTGTTGAAACTCTGGTTGTGCTACGGGCGCAGGGGCCGCGGTGTGCACGGGCGGTTGCGGCAGCGGTGCCCGTTCCTGCGGATCGGCGCGCAGCACGATCCGGTCGTCCGAGACCTGCGCATCGACGCGTTTATGAATTTCGCGTTCGGCAATCCGCTGAAGCATCTCTGCATCCGGGCTTGGGGGTTCTGCACCGAAATATCTGTCATCTGCGGCCAGATCGCGAAAATACTCTGCGATCGCTTTCATTGTTTCAAAGGAATCGTCGAAACCTTCCAAGGTGCAGGAGAAGGTTCCGTAGGAAACTGTTAGGATTTTACTCGCACCGACCATGGTCCGCTCGCTTTCTAATTTATCCAATAACACGATGTCTACCACATGGTGTTTCCCGAAATTGCACAAAACTGGGATATTTGAGGGATTTAATCTTGTTCAGATTGTGGCGTCGCGTCAAATCAAGCAATAGTTATTTATGGCTGATTTTTATGTCAAAACAACGAAATGGGTAACGCTGCTTGGCGGAGGGGCCGTCGGGCAGAACGACCTGCGCGACGCGCTGAAACTGGCGCCGATACTGGTCGCGGCCGATGGCGGGGCCGATACGGCCTTGGCCCAGGGGCGGCTGCCGGACGCCGTGATCGGTGATTTTGATTCGCTGTCAGAACACGCCCGCGCCACGATTCCGGCGGACCGTCAGCATCCGATCAGCGAACAGGACAGCACCGATTTCGACAAATGTCTGCGCACGATCAGCGCGCCGATGATTCTGGGGGTCGGGTTTCTGGGGCCGCGGCTGGATCATCAACTGGCCACGCTCAACGCGCTGGTGCGTCGGGCCGATCTGCGCTGTATCCTGCTGGGGGCCGAGGAGATCGCCTTTGTCTGTCCCCGGTCGCTGGCGCTGTCCCCGCCGCTGGGCACGCGGGTGTCGCTGTTCCCGATGGGGGATGTGGCGGCGACCAGCGAGGGCCTGAAGTATCCGCTGGAAGGTATTGATTTTGCTCCGGACGGGTTGATCGGCACGTCGAATGAAACCAGTGCCGCAACGGTCGAAATCAGGGTGTCCGCCGCGCGGATGATCGCTATTTTGCCGCGCGGGTTGCTGCGGCAGGTGGTGCAGGCGATGGGCCCGGGGTCCGGCTGAGCCTGCGTTCGCGCAGGACGATGTAAAGGCCCGCGGCCACGGTCACGATGATCCCGATCAGGGCCAGCGCGTTGGGAAAGTCGCGGAAGATCAGCCAGCCGAACAGCGTGGCGAAGGGGATTTCAAGATATTGCATCGGCGCCAGCGTGGCCGAGGGCGCAAAGCGCAGCGACCATGTCATCAACAGGTGGGTGACGGTGCCCAGGGCGCCGAACAGGATCATCAGAATGATCGGGGTGATGTTGGTTGGCACCGGGGTGACGGCGGGCAGGCCGGTGGCCAGCCCCAGCAGCAGGACCGGGGTCATCACCACGGTGGCGACGATCCCGCTGACCGCCTGCAGGACGATCGGATCGGCGCCCTGCGCGATCTGCCGGGTGACCAGCATGAACAGCGCGAATATCACCGCGACGGCGACCGGCAACAGGGCGGGGGCGCCCACCGACATCAGGTTGGGCTGCACCACCAGCAAGGTGCCGATGAAGCCGATGATACAGGCGATCAGGCGGCGGGGGCCGACCTCTTCTTTCAGAAAGACGCGGCCCAGCAGCAGCAGGACGAAGGGCATGACATAGGCGATGGCCACCGCATCGGCCAGCGGCAGGTAGCGCAGCGCCAGAAACATGAAGCTGATCCCGCCGATGTGCAGCAGGGTGCGGATCAGCGTCAGCCAGAGCGTGTGGGACGGCAGGCGCAGGCTGCGCCCGCTGAGCAGGACGATCGGCAGCAGGATCACCACCTGCGCCACGAAGCGCAGCATGACCAGCAGGCTGAGCGCGATTTGGTCGCCCAGCAGTTTGGCCAGCGCGTCGCTCAGGGGCGCCAGCAGGCAGAAACCGAGCATCAGCAGGATGCCAAGGAGGGGGCGATCTTGGGACATGGCGTGACGCTAGCGCCGGTGGCGGAGAGTTACAATCGGGGCGATTGCGCCCCTGCGGGGCATGGCTTTTGTTTTGCGCCGCGCTGGCGCGCGTCGCGGTGCCTCCGGCGGAGGTATTTGGGCCAAGATGAAAGGGGGGTAGCCGTTTTTCAGCGGGCCCGGATTTCGCTGCGGACACGCATCAGGATGCGCCCGAGTTTGTTTTGCCCGGACCCATCGGGGCCGCAGCCCCAATAGGCATCCATCGGGGCGTTTTCGACGATATCCGCATCCCAGATGGAGAGAAGCAGATTGTGCGGAATGTCATGGGTGCGAAACTTGACCCTTACCGCATCGAGCATGATCTGATCCTTGACCTGTTCCCAATCGGTCCGGAGCGGTATTTTCCGTGTCATACCAAGCGCTTTGGCGTCTTTTGGTCTGGAGCATCTGCGAATACGTTCCTGATAGTTTTCATCGTGGAATTTCTGCGCCTGAAAATAGTGTTCGACGCTGGGCCACCAGAGATCGCCGATGGCCACCCCATAGGGGGCAAAATTGGAAAATTCGGAATAGGCATCCGTCTGCGCATAGAAATATATGGTTGAAGGATTGAAATGGTCGGTCATGTCCGATCAAGAGCATTGTCGGGGGGGCGGATCAAGGGGGCAACGCCGCCCGCATGGGCGGCGGGCAGGGCAAAACGGATGCCGGGGAGGTTCAGCAGTTGGGGACGTTGACGGCAAGGCCGCCCAGCGAGGTTTCCTTGTATTTTTCGTTCATGTCCTGACCGGTCTGGCGCATGGTTTCGATGGCCGCGTCCAGCGGCACGAAGTGCCGGCCATCGCCGCGCAGGGCCAGCGAGGCGGCGCTGACCGCCTTGATCGCGCCCAGACCATTGCGTTCGATGCAGGGCACCTGCACCAGCCCCTTGACCGGGTCGCAGGTCATGCCGAGGTGATGTTCCAGCGCGATTTCGGCGGCGTTTTCAACCTGTTCGGGGCTGGCGCCCAGGACGGCGGCAAGACCGGCGGCGGCCATGGCGGCGGCGCTGCCGACCTCGGCCTGGCAACCGCATTCGGCGCCCGAGATCGAGGCGTTGTGTTTGACCAGCCCGCCGATGGCCGCCGCGGTCAGCAGGAACTCGGGGATGCGCGACGGGGCGGCGCCCGGCACGTGGTCCAGCCAATAGCGCAGGGTCGCGGGCACTACGCCTGCCGCCCCGTTGGTGGGGGCGGTCACGACCTGCCCGCCGGCGGCGTTTTCTTCGTTCACCGCCATGGCATAGGTGCTCATCCAGTCGTTGACGGTATGCGGGGCGGTCAGGTTCAGCCCCTGTTCGGCTTTCAGCGCCTGATGGATGCTGTGGGCCCGGCGGCGCACGTTCAGCCCGCCGGGCAGGATGCCATCGGTGGCCAGCCCCCGGTCGATACAGTCACTCATCACCTGCCAGATGCGGGCGATACCGTCGTCCAGCGCCCTGGGGCCACGGAATACCAGTTCATTGGCACGTTTCATCTGGGCGATGGTCTTGCCGCTTTGCCCGGCCATATCCAGCATTTCGGCGGCCGACTGAAACGGAAAGGGGACCGGTTTGATCTGGGCCTCGGCGGCCTTGGTGCCGCCCTGATGTTCGGCTTCGGTCACGACAAAGCCGCCGCCGATGGAATAATAGGTTTCGCGCAGGATCACGTCGCCCTGCGCATCCGTGGCGTAAAGGATCATGCCGTTGGCATGCCCTTCCAGTGTCAGCTCATAGTCGAAGATCAGATCGGTTTGCGGATCAAAGGCCAGCGGTGTCAGCCCTTCGGGCGTGACCTGACGGGTGGTTCTGATCGTGGCCAGGGCGGTCTCGGCGGCGGCATGGTCATAGGTTTCGGGCGAAAACCCGGCCAGCCCCAGGATCGTGGCGCGGTCGGTTGCGTGGCCCACCCCGGTAAAGGCCAGCGATCCATGTAGCGAGGCGCGCAGCCCATGCGCGGTGAAGGGCGAGGCGCGCAGCAGGTCAAGAAACCGGGCGGCCGCCACCATCGGCCCCATGGTGTGGGACGAGGACGGGCCGATGCCCACCTTGAACATGTCAAAGATCGAAAGAAACATCTGCGCCTCATCTTGTCGATTTGGATCACTCTGACGCGGTTGCCGGGCCGTGGCGATGCCAAAAGCGACCTGTTTGATACGCATCGCGCAGGGATGTTCAAAGTTTGTTAACCCTGCGCAGGCATCACATAAGCATCAGATGAAGAGGTTTTTATGCTTTTGCGTGTTTTCCTTGTCGGTTTGATCTGGGCCGCCGCCGGGGCCGCGCAGACGACGGACCCCATTCCATCGGCCGATTTCGACGTTGGCGCGCTGGTCGAAACACTGCCCGACAAGACGCTGAAGAAGCTGACCGAGGCGCCTGACCGGTTCATCGAGGATGCCACGAACCTGATTCTCGGGTTCGGCCGGGATGAGGCGATCGGCGCGCAAGGTTTGCAGAATGCCATAGACATTCAGCGGGCGGGCACGCGGGCCAGCGTTTTGCGCCGGTTGCTGGCGGCCGATCTGAACGGCGATGCGATCGTGACCGCGGCAGAGGTGCGGGTGCTGGTTCCCACCAGATCGGCCGGACAGCGCGCGCGGCTGTACCTTGATTTCAAGGCGGCGGATACGAATGGCGATCAGGCGGTATCTTGGGGCGAAATGCGCGCTTTTGCCCAGACCCGGGCGCTGGCGTCGATCAGCGGTATCCAGGCGGATGTCCTGCGCGATTTTCTGAGCTTCGATCTGGATGGCGACGGGCGGGTGCATGTCGATGAGATCGTGACGGTGGTCAAGGCGATGCGCCACGAGGTCTGAACCGGGGCGGGGCCCGCATCGGCGAAAGGCGGGCCGGGGCGATAATTGCCCCTCGCGGCCCCGGCAGAGTTCTCTTATAAGGGCAGGGACCAAAATGGAGACCTGCCCATGACCGGAGAGCTTTCGCCCATCGACAAGGCCAAATTCGTGGCCGCCAAACGCGCGGTGGATTTCATCGAGGACGGCATGCGCGTGGGGTTGGGTACCGGATCGACCGCCGCGTGGATGGTGCGCTGTCTGGGCGAGCTGGTGCGCGAGGACGGGCTGAAGATCAGCGGTGTGCCGACCTCGACCCGGACCGCCGAACTGGCCCGGCAGGTGGGCATCAACGTCCTGACGCTGGACGAGGCGAAATGGCTGGATGTGACCATCGACGGGGCCGATGAATTCGACGCCGATCTGAACCTGATCAAGGGCGGCGGCGGTGCATTGCTGCAGGAAAAGATCGTGGCCACCGCCAGCGACCAGATGATCGTGATCGCCGATGTCGCCAAAGAGGTCGCCAATCTGGGCGCCTTCCCCCTGCCGATCGAGGTGATCCCCTTTGGCTGGCAGACCACCAAGGCGCTGGTCGAGGAAATGCTGATCAGCCTGGATGTGCTGGGCCGCGACGCCAGCCTGCGGATGAATGGCGACGCGCCGTTCGTCACCGACGAAGGCAACCACATTCTTGACCTGCACCTGAACCGGATCGCCAATCCGCGGCAACTGGCGCTGGTGGTCAATCAGATTCCCGGCGTCGTGGAAAACGGGCTCTTCATCGATATCTGTGACGTTGTCGTGATCGGCCACGGGGATGGAAAGGTCGAAGTGCGCGACATAAATGCAGGTACGGTCGAAGAGGATGTGATCGATTTCGTCGAAAGCGACAACCTTTTCGCGGATATCTGACAAAAGGGCGGCATGATGGATTTTGATTTCGATCTTTTTGTGATCGGCGGCGGATCGGGCGGCGTGCGCGCCGCGCGGGTGGCGGCGGCCGAGGCGGGCGCCAAGGTTGGCTTGGCCGAAGAATACCGCATGGGCGGCACCTGCGTGATCCGCGGCTGCGTGCCCAAGAAGCTGATGGTCTTTGCTTCGGGCTATGCCGATGCGTTCGAAGACGCGCGCGCCTATGGCTGGGACGTGACCGCCGGCGGGTTCGACTGGCTTGGCTTCCGGGGCAAGCTGCACGCTGAACTGGACCGGCTGGAAAACATCTATCGGACCAATCTGGACAAGGCGGGCGTGCAGATTTTCGACACCCGCGCGGTTGTGGCCGATCCGCATACCGTGCGGCTGGCCAGCGGCGAAACCTTCACCGCCAAACACATCCTTGTGGCCACCGGCGGCGCGCCCTTCGTGCCCGATATGCCCGGGGCGGATCAGGTGATCACCTCGAACGACGTGTTTCAGTTCGACGCTTTGCCCAAAAGCATCCTGATCGTCGGCGGCGGTTTCATTGCGTGCGAATTCGCCTGCATCCTGAACGGGCTGGGGGTCGAGGTGACGCAATATTACCGCGGCGCCCAGATCCTGCGTGGCTTTGACGACGAGGCGCGCGGCCATGTCGCCGAGCTGATGATCGAAAAAGGCGTGAACCTGCATGTCGGCACCGATGTGATCGACATGAAAGCGGCGGATGGCGGCACCTGGGTCAAATCCACCGATGGTAAGGAACGTGTCTATGACAAGGTTCTGTATGCCACCGGCCGCAATCCCAATACCGCCGGTCTGGGCCTGGAAGAGGCGGGCGTCAAACTGGGCCGCAAGGGCGAGGTGATGGTCGATGACTATTCGCAAACCTCGGTGCCGTCGATCTATGCGGTGGGGGATGTGACCGATCGTATCAACCTGACCCCGGTCGCCATCCGCGAAGGCGCGGCTTTCGTGGAAACCGTGTTCAAGGGCAACCCGACCAAACCGGACCACGAACTGGTGGCCAGCGCGGTCTTTACCCAGCCCGAACTTGGCACCGTCGGCCTGACCGAAGAGGCGGCCGCCGAACAGGAACCGATCGATGTCTATTGTTCGTCCTTCCGGGCCATGCAATCCCTGTTCGCAGGCCGCGACGACCGGGTGCTGATGAAACTGATCGTGTCTAAGGCCAGCGGCAAGGTGCTGGGCTGCCACATCGTGGCCGATCACGCGGGCGAACTGATCCAGCTGGCCGGGGTCGCGTTGAAGATGGGCGCAACCAAAGAAGACTTCGACCGGACCGTGGCGGTGCATCCGACCATGTCCGAAGAACTTGTGACAATGAAGACACCGATACGCTCTGCTTGATTTTCAGGGGCGTGGCGACCACTTAACACTGTGAATGAACGTAAAAGACGAAAAAGGGGTAAGTACCTAGATGTCTGGTAACAACGGCGGACCTTGGGGGAGCGGAGGTTCGGGAAACAATGGCGGTGGCAATCGCGGGGGCCGTGGCCCCGGCGGCGATGGCCCGCAGATTCCCGAAATCGACGAGTTGATGAAAAAAGGCCAGGAGCAGCTTAAGGTGCTCATGGGCGGGCGCGGCGGCGGCGGACGACCGGGGCAACCCGGCAGCGGCGGCCCGACGTTTTCCAAAGGGACGTTTGCCATTGCGGGTCTGCTGGCGGTCGCGCTTTGGGCGTTTCAGTCGTTCTATACCGTGAAACCCGAAGAAAAATCGGTCGAGCTGATGCTGGGCAAATATTCCTCGATCGGCGAGCCGGGGCTGAACTTTGCCCCGTGGCCGATTGTCACGAAGGAAGTTATTGCCGTCACGCGCGAACAGATCGTGGATATCGGTGTAGGCCGTATCGGTGGCGAGGCCGGGCTGATGCTGACGGGCGACGAAAACATCGTCGACATCGATTTTCAGGTGGTCTGGAACATCACCGATCCGGCGCAGTACCTGTTCAATCTGGCCGATCCGCCCCAGACAATCGGCGCGGTGTCGGAATCCGCGATGCGCGAGATTATCGCCCAGTCCGATCTGGCGCCGATCCTGAACCGGGATCGTGGTCCGATTGCTGACCGGTTGAAAGACCTGATCCAGTCGACGCTGGACAGCTATGGCAGCGGCGTCAACATCGTGCGTGTGAACTTTCAAAAGGCCGACCCGCCCGAAACGGTGATCGACGCTTTCCGCAAGGTGCAGGACGCCGAACAGGAACGTGACCGTCTGCAGAACGTGGCCGACGCCTATGCCAACCGGGTTGTGGCCGAGGCACGTGGTGAAGCGGCGCAGCTGTTGGAACAGGCCGAAGGCTATCGCGCGCAGGTGGTAAACGAAGCCCGCGGTGAGGCCAGCCGGTTCTCGGCGGTTCTGGGCGAATATCAAAAAGCGCCCGAGGTGACCCGTAAACGCCTGTATCTGGAAACGATGGAACAGGTTCTGGGCGATGTCGACAAGATCATCCTGGATGACAATGCAGGCGGCGGATCGGGTGTCGTGCCTTACCTGCCGTTGAACGAATTGCGGCGCGGCTCTGCGTCGACGGGGGGGAACTGATCATGAAAAAAGCGACATTCATCCTACCGATCGTCGTGATCGTTCTGGCCGTTTTGCTGTCGTCGGTCTTTATCGTGGACGAACGCCAAAAGGCGCTGGTGCTGCAATTTGGCCGGGTCGTCGATGTGAAGGAAGACCCGGGTCTGGCGTTTAAAATTCCTCTGATTCAAGAGGTTGTGCGCTATGACGACCGTATCCTCA
Organism: uncultured Paracoccaceae bacterium; assembly: GCA_947500775.1. Classification (GTDB taxonomy): domain Bacteria; phylum Pseudomonadota; class Alphaproteobacteria; order Rhodobacterales; family Rhodobacteraceae; genus CANMTD01. The sequence goes on along the minus strand of CANMTD010000003.1, from coordinate 89,370 downwards.
GCCGCGATGTCGACCCGCTGGAGGTGACACCTCTGGATGATCGCCGTTTGGTGGTCGATGCTTTCGCACGCTACCGGATCGCCGATGTGCGCCAGTTCCGTCAGGCCGTGGGTACCGGCGGTGAAACCGTCGCCGCCCGGCGGCTGGACAGCATCCTGCGCGCCGAAACGCGCGAGGTTCTGGGTTCCGTCAGCTCCAACGACATCCTGTCGTCGGACCGGGCCGCCCTGATGCTGCGCATCCGCAACAGCGCCATCGCCGAAGCGCGCGCGCTGGGGCTGGAGGTGATCGACGTGCGTCTGAAACGGACCGATCTGCCGCGCGCCAACCTTGAGGCGACATTCGAACGGATGCGCGCCGAACGCGAACGCGAAGCGGCGGACGAGATTGCCCGTGGTAACGAGGCCGCGCAGCGCGTGCGTGCGCAGGCCGACCGGACCGTGGTCGAACTGGTGTCCGAAGCGACCCGCGATTCCGAGATTGCCCGCGGTGAGGCCGATGCCGAACGCAACGCGATCTTCGCCGAAGCCTTTGGCGCCGATCAGGATTTCTTTGAGTTCTACCGCTCGCTCAGCGCCTATCAGAAGGCGCTGAAAGGCAGCAACTCGACGATGGTTATGTCGCCGGACAGCGAGTTCTTTGACTATCTGCGGTCCGACCAACCGCGTGGCGCCGACCGGGGCCAGTGATGTCAACGATCCTGCTGGCCATAGGGCTGGTATTGGTTGTCGAGGGGCTGGTGTTCGCACTGGCCCCTTCGCGTTTGGACGCCGTTCTGGATCTGTTGCGCAATCTTCCGGCGGAAACCCGCCGCATGCTGGGATTGGGCGCATTGGCCACGGGCGTCGTTCTGATCTGGCTTGCCCAAATCATCGGAGGCTGAAACAGTGGGATCAAAGCTCGCGCTTCATCAAACTGTTGTGAACTGCGTTGCCAGACTTTGCGTTCAGGGGGGCAGCCCCTACTTAATGACATATGTCAGCATGATCGCCGTTCCGGCCCATGCGTGATCAGGACCAGACAGGAGGATTACTGGTGAACTCTCAGGCTATCACCATTCCCACACACTCGCATATCCGGCTGCAGGCGCTTTGGGCGCTGATGCTGGGATTTGCGCTTTTGCTGGCACAGGCCGCTGTGTCGCATGCCCGCGGTGCCCCCGAAAGCTTTGCCGATCTGGCCGATAAGATCAGCCCGTCGGTGGTGAATATCACGACCTCGACGACGGTCGCGGCCTCGACCGGTCCGGGGCCTGTTGTCCCCGAAGGATCGCCGTTTGAAGATTTCTTTCGCGACCTCATCCCCGATGGCGAGGGCCAGCGCCGCCCGCGCCGTAGCCAGGCGCTGGGCTCGGGCTTCGTGATTTCCGAGGACGGCTATATCGTCACCAACAATCACGTGATCGAAAAGGCCGATGAAATCCTGATCGAATTCTTCTCGGGGAACGAGCTGGAGGCCAAGGTGATCGGCACCGACCCGAACACCGATATCGCCCTTCTGAAGGTTGAAAGCGATGAACCGCTGCCATTCGTGCCCTTTGGCGACAGCGATGTCATGCGCGTCGGCGATTGGGTGATGGCGATGGGCAACCCGCTGGGGCAGGGGTTTTCGGTTTCGGCCGGGATCGTATCGGCCCGCAACCGGGCGCTTTCGGGCACCTATGACGACTACATCCAGACCGACGCCGCCATCAACCGGGGCAACTCGGGCGGTCCGCTGTTCAACATGGAAGGCGAAGTGATCGGCGTGAACACCGCCATCCTCAGCCCCAACGGCGGTTCGATCGGTATCGGCTTTGCGATGTCGTCGGGCGTTGTGACCAAGGTTGTCGATCAGCTGAAGGAATTCGGTGAAACCCGCCGGGGATGGCTGGGTGTGCGCATTCAGGACGTGACCGCGGATGTGGCCGAAGCCATCGGTCTGGAAGACGCCAAAGGTGCGCTGGTCACCGATGTGCCCGAAGGTCCGGCCGCCGAGGCGGGGATGGAATCGGGTGACGTGATCGTGTCGTTCAACGGGGCCGATATCATCGATGTCCGCGACCTTGTGCGCCGCGTCGGCAACACCGAGGTCGGCAAGGCCGTACGCATGGTGGTGTTCCGCGATGGCAAGACCCAGACGCTGAAGGTGGTGCTGGGCCGCCGTGAAACCGCCGAAGGTGCGGTGCCCGCCGTCGCCAAACCCGAAGACACCCCGGTGCAAAAGGAACTGCTGGGCCTGACGGTTTCGCCGATCACGGACGAGCTGCGCGAACAGCTGGAACTAAGCGAGGCCGCCGATGGCTTGGTGGTTGTCGATGTCGATGAAACCACCGAGGCCTATGAAAAGGGCCTGCGCGCGGGCGATGTCATCACCGAGGCGGGTCAGCAAAAGGTGACAAACGCCGATGACCTGCAGGCGCGTCTGGACGAGGCCAAAGAGGCAGGGCGCAAGTCGATCCTGCTGTTGGTCCGCCGCCAGAACGAACCGCGCTTCGTGGCGTTGTCGCTGGAAGACTGAGCAATATCATTTCGATGGAAAGGGGCGCTGGCTGGCGCCCCTTTTTTGTGCGTTTCGGGTCTTTCGATCGAAATCATGGGCGATCACCCGATGATGGCCTGCGGTTTCCAGTGAAAAGATGTCGCTGGACAGCCCCTGCGCCGCCGTGCGCATCTGACCTCTGGCAAAACCGCGCATCTTGCCCTATGTGCGAATAAACCGAAATATAGTGCAGACCGAGGGACGAATGGCCAAAATTACCTATATCGAGCATAGCGGGCGGGAACATGTCGTGGACGTAGCCAATGGGCTGACCGTCATGGAAGGTGCGCGCGACAACAATATTCCGGGCATCGATGCCGATTGCGGCGGGGCCTGCGCCTGTTCGACCTGCCACGCCTTCATCCACCCCGATTGGGTGGAAAAGCTGCCCGCCAAGGACGCGATGGAGGAAGACATGCTTGATTTCGCATGGCAGCCCGATCCGGTCCGGTCGCGGCTGACCTGTCAGGTGAAGGTGACCGACGATCTGGACGGCCTTGTGGTGCAACTGCCCGAAAAACAGATCTGATGTGGCGCGCGGCGATCCTGTGCTGCGCGGCAGTCTTTGCAACCTCGGCGCAGGCCCAGATCGAGGCCGCGCGCTATAGCGCGCCCACCACCCGCTATGCCCATGGGGTTCTGGGGGATGCGATCGAATACGGGGCCCTGACGCTGGAAATGGCGGCGGGGCCGGATCGGCGGATTGTCCTGCCCGACACCCGCGTGTTCGAAGATATCGCCCCCCGGCTGGCCGATCTGGACGGCGACGGCGCGCCCGAGGTGATTACCGTGGAAAGCGACAACCAGCGCGGCGCCCGGCTCAGCATCTATGGCCCCGACGGGCTGATCGCCGCGACCCCCTTTATCGGTCGTCCCTATCGCTGGCTCGCCCCGATCGGCGCGGCCGATCTGGACGGCGACGGATATACCGAGATCGCCTATATCGACCGCCCCCATCTGGCAAAACTGCTGCGGGTCTGGCGGTTCAAGGATGGCCAGCTGGAGCTGGTGGCCGAACAAAACGGCCTGACCAATCACCGGATCGGCGACGATTTCATCACCGGAGGCATACGCGATTGCGGGCAGGGGCCGGAGATGATCACAGCCGATGCAGATTGGGGGCAGGTGCTGTCGACGCAATTGCGGGCAGGCGGGTTCAGCACCCGGACCTTGGGGCAGATTGGCGGCGGGGCTTCCGTTGAAAAGGCATTGGGCTGCTGATCAAGCACCAGACTTGAGGCAATGGACACGCGCCTTGGCGCGCGACTGCTTTTGTTTTGCGCCGCGCTTGCGCGCGTCGCGGTGCCTCCGGCGGGAGTATTGTCGCCAAAAAGAAACCCCTTGCTTCTTTTTGGCACAAATACTCCCCGCGCGGAGCGCAAACAAAACAAACTGTGCGCGCCTTGGCGCGCTCAATTTAAATCTATCGCGGTCCCGTTATGATAACGCCCGCCAGCCGATGTCGTTCCGATAGAACCCCTCGGGCCAGTCGATTGCCTCGGCCATTGCATAGGCGCGGTCGCGGGCCTCTTGCAGTGAGCCGCCGCGCGCGGTGACGTTCAGGACCCGGCCGCCGTTGGCGGTGATCTTGCCGTCGGTCTCTTTCGTGCCTGCGTGGAACACCATGTTGCCGCTGTCCTCGGGCAGGGTGTCCAGCCCGCCGATCACGCTGCCCTTTGCATAGGTGCCGGGGTATCCGCGGGCGGCCATGACCACGGTGATCGCGTGGTCGTCGGCCCAGTTGACCTGCGCCTGATCCAGCGTGCCTTGCGCGCAGGCCAGCAGCAGGTCCAGCACCTGCGCCCCCAGCCGCATCATCAGCACCTGACATTCGGGATCGCCGAAACGGGCGTTGTATTCCACCAGACGCGGCTGGCCGTCCTTGATCATGAACCCGGCATAAAGCACCCCCTGATAGGGCATCCCGCGCCGCGCCATTTCGGCGACGGTGGGTTTGACGATTTCGTCCAGCGCCTTTTGCGTGACCGCATCGGTCATCACCGGGGCGGGGGAATAGGCGCCCATGCCGCCGGTGTTGGGGCCGGTGTCGCCATCGCCCACGCGTTTGTGGTCTTGCGCGGTGCCGATGGGCAAAACGTTTTCCCCGTCCGACAGGATGAAGAAAGAAGCCTCTTCGCCCTCCATGAATTCCTCGATCACCACTTCGGTCCCGGCCGCGCCGAATTCGCCGCCGAACATGTCGTCGATGGCCGCCAGCGCCTGTTCTTCGTCCATCGCCACGATCACACCCTTGCCGGCGGCCAGACCGTCGGCCTTGACCACGATGGGCGCGCCCTGGGCGCGGATATAGGCCTTGGCGGGGGCCGCTTCGGTAAACCGGGCATAGCGGGCGGTGGGGGCGCCGCAGGCGTCGCAGATATCCTTGGTGAAGGCTTTGCTGGCCTCAAGCTGCGCCGCCGCCGCCGATGGGCCAAAGCACAGGATGCCCGCATCGCGCAGCCGGTCGGCCACCCCGGCGGCCAGCGGTGCCTCGGGGCCGATCACCACGAAATCGACGGCGTTTTCCTCGGCGAATGTGGCCACAGAGCCGCCGTCCAGAATATTCAGGTCGGCGCATTCGGCGATGGCGGCCATTCCGGCATTGCCCGGCGCACAGATCAGCCGATCGCATTTCGGGTTCTGCTTGATCGCCCAGGCCAGACTGTGTTCGCGCCCGCCGCTGCCCAGAATGAGGATATTCATACCGCGTCTCTCCCGCTCGGATTTGGTTGCTGGCTTTCTAGGGCGGGTGGCAGGCGGGCACAAGCGGGCCTAGGCGCCATGGACCATCAGGGCGACGATCAGAGCCTCGGGGTCGGTGCGATAGAGGGCAAGGTCCTGCCGCAGACGGCGCTGCAAGGCATCCCGGTTCTGTGCGGGCACGCGGGCCAGATGCATGGCCTGTTGCAGATGCGGGCCGCCATCTGCGGCGATTTCGGCGATCAGGGTGGGATGATGGGCGCGGACGTGTTCCGCCACCCGCGCGCGACGCGCCTTATAGGACGCGTTCTGCGCCGCATTGGATACGGCCTGACCGGGCAGCAATAGCGGGTTGGGCAGGTGGCTGGCCTCTTGCGCGCAACCGACCAGCAGCAGGGGCACCGCGAAAATCATTTTCCCGAACATGGGGGGACAGTGGCATTGATCGGCGCGGCGCGAAAGGGGGTGCTTGGCCTTGGCGCGCCGGGCCTCTAAGGTGCCCCGAAACGCAACAGATGGACCCTTCGCGCATGTCCGACCTGATCGACGATCCCGCCCCCGGCCAGAACGCCCCCGAATTCACCGTGACCGAGATTTCGGGCGCTGTGAAACGCACGATCGAGGGCGAGTTTGCCCATGTGCGCGTGCGGGGCGAGGTGGGCCGGGTCAGCCGCCCCCGGTCGGGCCATATCTATCTGGACCTCAAGGATGATCGCAGCGTGTTGTCGGGCGTCATCTGGAAAGGCGTCTCGGCCCGTCTGGCGACCCAGCCCGAGGAAGGGATGGAGGTGGTCGCCACCGGCAAGCTGACCACTTTCGGCGGCCAGTCCAAATACCAGATGGTGATCGAGGATATCGCCCCCGCCGGCATGGGCGCGCTGATGGCGATGCTGGAAAAACGCAAGAAGATGCTGCAGGCCGAAGGGCTGTTCGAAGCGGACCGCAAAAAGCCGCTGCCCTATCTGCCCGAGGTGATCGGGGTCGTGACCTCGCCCTCGGGCGCCGTGATCCGCGATATCCTGCACCGGCTGCGCGACCGGTTTCCGCGTAAGGTGCTGATCTGGCCGGTGGCCGTGCAGGGCGCCAAATGCGCCGAAGAGGTCGCGCGCGCCATCAATGGTTTCAACGCGCTGACGCCGGGCGGGGCCTTGCCGCGCCCCGACCTGCTGATCGTGGCGCGCGGCGGCGGCTCGATCGAGGACCTATGGGGCTTCAACGAAGAAATCGTGGCCCGCGCGGCGGCGGCGTCGGACATCCCGCTGATTTCGGCGGTGGGGCATGAAACCGACACCACGCTGATCGATTTCGTGTCGGACCGGCGCGCGCCCACGCCCACGGCGGCGGCGGAACTGGCGGTGCCGGTGCGGATGGAGCTGCTGGCCTGGGTCGATGGTCAACAGGCGCGGCTCAGCCGGGCGCTGAGCCAGGGATTGGTGCAGCGCGGCCAGCGGCTGCGCGATGTGGCCCGGGCCCTGCCCAAACCCGCCTCATTGGTCGAGGCCGCCAGCCAGCGGTTGGATTACTGGGGCGACCGGCTGGACCCGGCGCTGCGCGCGGTGACCCAGAAACAGCGGATCAGACTGGGCGAGGTCGGCGGCAGCCTGCGGCCCGCCGCCCTGCGCCGGTTGCTGGGCGACGCCGCGCGGCGGCTGGACGATCGCGCAGGCCGGTTGCAGCCCGCGCTGATCGAACGCGACATCACCCGCAAACGCGCCGAGTTGGATGGCATTTCCCTGCGCCTGTCGCGGGCGGGCCAAAGCCAGATCAGCCGCTGGCAGGACCGGTTGGAGGCGACCGACCGGATGCGCCAGACGCTGGGCTATACCGAAACTCTGAAACGCGGCTTTGCAGTGGTGCGGTCGGGCGCGCAACTGGTGACCACAAGGGCCGAGGCGGCGCAGGCGGGCGCGCTGGAGATCGAATTCAAGGACGGGCGGTTTGCTGTGGGTGGCAGCCCGGCCAAACCCGCCCGCGCCAAATCTCCACCACCAGAACAGGGCGATCTGTTTTAGACCCGGCGAATGCTATAAAGTCGCGCCACTTGTCTGAGCCGCCCCCACGGGGCGGGTGCGGCGTTTTCTTGTTCAGTCAGAAATGGCTGGGCTGTGTCGTATCGTTGATCAAACCCCCAAGCCGGATCACCTATACGCCCACCTTCGGTCCCGGGCAGATCAGTGGCTCGGGGCTTTGTTCGACCTCGATCAGCTCGGTGGATTCCGGGTCGTTTTCGAACTGCGCGGTCAGGCCGCGGTTTGAGGCGAAAAAGCTCCAGCATTGGGGGGCGTCGGGGCGGTCGTCATAGACGAAACAGATCTGGCGATCCTGTTCGTACCATTCGCCGGTCTGGCATTCGCCGTCCAGAAAGGTCCAGATGACGCGCTGGCCGGGCAGGTATTGTTCGGCGCCATAGGCGATCCCGCCCGACCCGAAATACAGCGTCTTGCCGGTTGCATATGCGTCGAAAGTGGCGGCGTTCATTGGGGTGTCGGCCAGCGCCGGGGTGCAGGCAAACAGGGCGATACCGGTGATCAGACGGCGCATGGGGCCTCCTTTCGTTTGGGGCCAGAGTGGCAGAGCGCGCGGCGCAGGTCCAGACACGGCTATGTCAGATCGGCCGGGACCTGCCAGCGGCGCACCCTTTTGTCCATCACCCGGCGCCAGCGGCGCGGAAACAGGGCCAATGTGGCCATCGCGGGCAGGCCAAGGGGCAGGGTGGGCATTTCGGGCGCCTGTCGCAGGGCCGGGTAGATGCGGGACGGGTTGGCGTGATGGTCGGAATGGCGTGGCGCGTTCAGCATCAGATAGCCCGAAAACCAATGCGGCGCGTTCCATGAATGCAGGTCGCTGACCGGGGCAAATCCGCCCCCGGCGCGCGGGGCGCGGGTCAGGCCATAGTGTTGCACGTAATCCGACAGCAACAGCTGCGCCTGCGCATAGACCGCCAGCGCCAGATAGGCGGCCAGCCCGGGCAGGCCGAAGATCAGCGTGGCGGCGATGACAAAGGCCAGCCCCCCCAGCACGTAGAACAGATAGGGATGCGCGCCCCGCGCCTTGTTTGATGCCGCACGCCGCCGGTTCTCGGCCGCCAGACCGGCGCGGAACGATCCGATCCAGGCGCGGGGGGCAAAGCGGTAATAGCTTTCCCCCAGCCGCGCGGAATTGGGATCGTCGGGGGTGGCGACATGGGCATGATGAACCAGCCGGTGGGCCGAGGTGTGATGCCCGAACAGCAGCGATGTGAACACCAACGCCCCCAGCCGGAACAGCCCGCGCGATCCCCGGTGGATCAGCTCATGCGCGTTGGAATTGCTGACCTGACCGAAAAACAGGCCAAAGCCCAGAAACCCGGCGCAGCGGTCGGCAAGGGGCAACCCGCTGCCCCCCGATACCGCCCAGACGCCCAGTACCAGCAGCACCAGATGCGCCAGCGCCAGCGCGACGGACAGGCCATTGGCGGCGGGAAACTCGGCCCCCGGCGGGGCGTTGGGCGCGATCAGCGGCACCAGTTGATCCAGCAGAAAGGTCAGGCCGGTCAGATAGATCAGGGCGCCCCAGATCCAGACCCCGCCCCAGACCGCACCGGCGGCCAGCAACACGACCGGCATCAGGGTGATCAGCGCGAACAGCAGCATGGAACGGTGCAACAACATGATGTGCCAAACCTAGGGCGGCATGACGTTGCTGGCAAAGGGGAAATCTGCGGCAATTGCGTCTTTCGGAGGGGGGCGATGGGCGCTAGCATCGCAGGTCACGGGGGACATGAGGGAGGTATGGATTTGCTGGAATATCTGATGGTTGCGGTGGCGGGATTGGCTGCGTTGATCTATCTGCCGCTGGCGCATCGCGCGCCTGCGCTGGGGCGCAGCGTGGTGAAAACCCTGCCGCTGCTGATGCTGGCCGGGCTGGCCTGGGTGCTGGGCCTGCCGGGGGTGTTGCTGGCCGGACTGATCTTGTCGGCGCTGGGCGATCTGGCGCTGTCGCGCGATGGCGAACCGGCGTTTCTGGCGGGGCTGGGGGCCTTTGCGCTGGCGCATGTCTTCTATGTGATCTGCTTTTTACAGGTGGCCCAAAGCGGCGTTCCGCTTTGGGCGATTGCGGTGGGCGTGGGTCTGTTGGCGCTGTTTCTATCGACGGAATGGTGGCTGGCTCCCCATACCGGCCCCCTGCGCGCGCCCGTTCGGGCCTATGTCGTGATCATCGCGGCGATGGGATACAGCGCGCTGATGCTGCCTGCGGAGCTGCGGCTGGCGACGCTGGGGGCGGGGCTGTTCATCCTGTCGGACCTGATTCTGGCGATCCAGCTGTTCCGCCTGACGCCCGGCACGGCGCGCTCGATCCGGGCCGGTTGGGCGGTCTGGGTGTTTTACATCGCGGCGCAGGCGGCGATCGTCGCGGCCTTCGTCTTGCTGCGCACCCTTCCATAGCGCGCGGAATGCCATTAAGTGACGGGAAACCGGAGGCGACATGGCATTATTCAGAAAACTGAAGGAACGGCTGTTCAAATCCTCTTCCAAACTGGAAGACGGGCTTGAGGCGATCGTGCAGGACGGCGGCGAAGAGGTCGCGGTATCACCCGAACCGGTTGAAACGGTCGCCGCCGAACCGGTCCCCGCCCCGGAGGTGGAGACACCGGAACCTGCACCCGCCCCTGAGCCTGAACCACAGCCCGCACCCGCCCCGCCGGTGCACGACACGCCCCCAGCGCCCGAACCCGAACCGGCCCCCGCCGCCCCCGTGGCCGCGCCGGAACCCGAGGCCCCGAAACCCGGCCTGATCGGGCGTCTGATCGGCCGGACCGAGGCGCGCCCCGTCCTGCGCCGGACGCTGGACGACGACATGCTGGAAAGCCTTGAAGAGTTGCTGATCAGCGCCGACATGGGCGTCGATACCGCCCTGCGGGTCACGGCGAACATGGCCGAAGGCCGGTTCGGCCGGAAACTGTCGGTCGAGGAAATCAAGGGGCTGCTGGCGTCGGAAATCACCCGGATCATGGAACCGGTCGCCAAGCCCCTGCCGCTTTATGCCAAGACCCCGCAGGTGGTGCTGGTGGTGGGTGTCAACGGATCGGGCAAGACCACGACCATCGGCAAGCTGGCCAGCCAGTTCAAGGCGGCCGGAAAATCGGTGGTGATCGCGGCGGGCGACACGTTCCGCGCCGCCGCGGTCGAACAGTTGCAGGTCTGGGGCGACCGCGCCGGTGTGCCGGTTCTGACCGCGCCGGAAGGATCGGACCCCGCCAGCCTTGCCTTTGACGCGATGACCCGGGCCGAGGCGGATGGTGCCGATCTGTTGCTGATCGACACCGCGGGCCGGTTGCAGAACCGCGCCGATCTGATGGAGGAACTGGCCAAGATCGTCCGCGTGATCCGCAAGAAAGACCCCGACGCGCCGCATAACACCCTGCTGGTGCTGGATGCGACCACCGGGCAGAACGCGCTGAACCAGGTCGAAACCTTTCAGAAACTGGCCGATGTCAGCGGGCTGGTCATGACCAAGCTGGACGGCACCGCCAAGGGCGGCGTGCTGTTGGCGCTGGCCGATAAGTTCGGCCTGCCGATCCATGCCATCGGGGTGGGCGAACAGATCGACGATCTGGCGCCCTTCGATCCCGAAGAATTCGCCGCCGCACTGGCCGGTCTGGGCGACGCGTGATGAAACACCTGATCGTTCTGGCGCTTCTGGGGCTTGGCGCCACCGCCCTGCCTGCGCAGGCCGACGATACGCAGGTCTATTGCAAAGGGGTCTGGGACAAGCTCAACACCCTGCTGACCGACAGCCGCGCCCTGCCGCAGCCGGTGGAAACCGCCGCCGCGCCCAGCCGTCAGGGCGCCGATTGCGTGCTGACGGGCATCCGCATCGCCGCCCCGCCCAGTGGCGAGGTGCACCTGCGCCGGATCGCATGGCGCGGAACGGGGTTCGACCGGTTCACGGGGCAGGGTCTGCCGCCTGAGCGGTTGCTGATCCGGGCCGAAGGCGTGCGCTTTGTCCCGCAGATCAACGACAAAGTGATGCAGTACCTGCTGGAGGAACAATCGGCCCCATCGGGCGTGGACGTCACCCTGTCGCTGCGGTGGGAGCCTAAAACGCGCCAATTCCGGGTCGAGCTGTTCGATGCGGATTTCCCGGGGGAAAACGCGGTCCAGCTGCGGGCGATGGTTGAGGGCGTCGATCTGTCGTCGCGCAACGCGATGCAGATGAGCGCGGGCTCGGCCGCGCTGCGGAACATGACGGTTGAAATCACCTCGAACGGGCTGTTTGAAAGCTATCTGCTGGTCGGCCTTGGCGCCGGGCTGTTGCAGGGGTCCGACGATCCGGCGCGGCGGGTGGCCGAATTGAAGGCCACCGCATTGGATGAAATCGCGGCGATCCCTCAGTCGATCCTGCCCGCCCCGTCGCAACAGGCGCTGCGCACGCTGATCGGCGATCTGCCCCATCCCAGGGGGCGGCTGAAGATCGACATGACCGCAACGCCCGGTCTGGGGGCGGCCCGGTTCCTGCCGCTGGCGATGCGGCGTGGCGGGGTTGATCTGTCGTCGATATGGCCGCTGCTAAAGGGTGTCCGTTATGACATCAGCTATCCCAGATGAATGGAAAAAGATTGATGATTCAATCGCTTGAGGTGCGTTCTTGACGGGCTGGCTGGCCTCGATCGAGGGGACCGAACAGGGGCATCAACTGGCGCTTGGGCTGGCGCTGTTGGCGGCCTTGCTGCATGCGGTTTTCGGCGCGCTGCAAAAGGGGCGGCATGATCCGTGGCTCAGCCGGGGTGCGATTGATTTGTCTTACGGGCTGCTGGCCGCGCCCTTTGCGCTGTTCGTGGTGCCTTGGCCCGAGCCGCATATGTGGCCGATCTTTGCAGGCGCTTTCGTCATCCATGTCGGATACAAACTGGCCCAGGGGTATACCTATACCAAGGGCGCCTATACCGTGGTTTACCCGGTGGTGCGCGGCACCGGCCCGCTGTTTGCGGTGATCGGCGCCTGGCTGGTGTTCGGCGAGGTCTTCAGCCTAGTGCAATGGTTGGGCGTGGGGGTTCTGCTGGCCGGGATCTTCGGCCTTGCGGTCTATAACCTGATCCATTGGGAACTGGAGCGCGAGACGCTGAAGCTGGCGCTGATGCTGGCGGTGCTGACCGGCGGGTTTGTCGCACTTTATACCACCTATGACGCCTATGGAATTCGCGCCACCGCGAACCCATTTACATTCCTTGCGTGGTTCTTCTTTCTGGACGGGCTGTTTTTCATGCCGCCGCTGGCGGCGCTGCGCTGGTGGCGGATGTCGGATCGCCCCGATCTGGGCCCGCTGATGGCGCGGGGCGTCTTGGGCGCCTTGGTGGCGTTTCTGAGCTTTGGCTCGATCATGATGGCCACGCGGCTGGACAAGGTGGGCGAAGCGGCGGTGCTGCGCGAAACCTCGACCGTGTTTGCGGCCTTGATCGGCTGGCTGGTTCTGGGGGAAAAGGTGGGGCCAAGGCGGCTGACACTGATGGCATTGATCGCGGCGGGAGCGGTGATCGTGGAAATGGGCGGATAGGAGAATATGGCAGAGAAAAAGATCAACCCGGCGGTGAAGATGGTGCTGGAACTGGGGCCGATCGTGGCGTTTTTCGCGGCCTATATCGCGCTGCGGGACAAGACGTTCGAAATCGGCGGGACCGAATACGACGGGTTCATTCTGGTCACGGCGATGTTCGTGCCGTTGCTGCTGGCCACCACGGGGTTGTTGTGGTGGCTGTCGGGCAAGCTGTCGAAGATGCAGCTGGCGACGGCGGTTCTGGTGACGGTGTTCGGCGGGCTGACCGTCTGGCTGAACGATGACCGGTTTTTCAAGATGAAACCGACGATGATCTATACGCTGTTTGCCGGTGTGCTGGGGGTCGGGCTGCTGCGCGGGAAATCCTATCTGCGGGCGGTGATGGATGAGATGATGCCGCTGCAGCACGACGGCTGGATGCTGCTGACCAAGCGGCTGGCGCTGTTCTTTGCGGGTCTGGCGGTCACCAATGAGGTGGTCTGGCGCACGATGAGCACGGATGCCTGGGTGAATTTCAAGACCTTCGGGCTGACCATCGCGGTGTTCGCGTTTTTCATGACCCAGGGCGGGTTGTTGCAGAAGTACGCGGTCGAGGACAAAGACACCTGATCAATCCAGCGGAGCGGCCTGACGGCCGCACGCCATTTTTTCGCGGCGGGGCCAAAGTGGCCCCACCGGCGCCCGGTCTCAGGCTTTGCTTTTGAACAGCAGATCCTGCGCTTTCCGGTCGCTTTGCAGGTTGGCGCGTTTTTCAGAGGCCACCGCACGGCCACGCTGAACGCCCGGACGGTTGCCCAGCGTTTCCAGCCAGCGGGCCATATGCGGTTTGTCGTCCAGCGTCTGTTCCTGACCTTCCCACAGGCTGGCCCAGCCCCAGATCGCCATATCCGCGATCGAATAGAAATCGCCCGCGACATAGGGGTGTTTGGCCAGCTGCCTGTCCAGAACCCCGTAAAGCCGCCCGGTTTCGGTGCGATACCGCCCCTTGGCGTAGGGCAGGTCGTTGGGCGGGTCCATCGCGGGGGCGTATTTGATGAAATGATGCGCCTGACCCGCCATCGGGCCCAGCCCGCCCATCTGCCACATCAGCCATTCCTCGACGGCGATCCGGTCGCGTTCGGTCGTGCCATAGAATTTGCCGGTCTTGCGCGCCAGATATTGCAGGATCGCGCCGGATTCGAAGACCGAGACCGGCGTGCCACCCGGCCCGTCGGGGTCCACAATTGCAGGCATCCGGTTGTTGGGGGCGATTTTCAGGAACTCGGGCGCGAACTGATCGCCCGCGCCGATATCGATCAGATGCAGGTTATAGGGCAGCTCCATTTCTTCCAGGGCGATGCTGATTTTCCAGCCGTTGGGCGTGGGCCAATAGTAAAGGTCGATGGGGTCGGTCATGGGCGCGCTCCTTGATATACGCGCCTTAGGATGGGGCTTTTCCGGCAAAGGGCAAGGGCAGGGATACTGCGGGCAGCGCAAGAAGGCGTGACCAGCGCGGGCAGGCGGTTTCGGGCAGGCGCGGGCGCAGGGCGTCCAGCGGCAGGGTGCCATTCAGAAACGCCGAATACAGGCTGAACACGCCGGGGCGCAGATAGGGGCTCCAGTGACAGATGCGCCGGTCGGGGGGCGCGATCGCATGGCCCAGACCGCGCAGCGCATCCAGCGTGCGGGGATTGTCGATCTGCACGTTCAGCCAGTTGGGCCGCGGATGGCGCACGCCATAGCTTAGCCCGCGTCGGCCGGGGCGGTGCAGGGCTACGGTCCATTCCAGCATCAGATCGAACAGGTCGTTTTCGCGGCTGGTGATGTTCAGCACCTGCATCGCCTGCCCGGCGGGGGTGTCCAACGCGGTTTCGGCCTGATCGGTGATTTCGGCCGGGGTCAGCAGCACGGCGCGGCGCAGGGGCGCGTCCGCCAGATGGGGCAGCGCGGTGAACACCACCCGCGCGCCCAGCGAATGGGCCATCGCATCCACCGGCTGATCCGGTCTGATCTGGCGAATCATGCGAACCAGCCCGGCCAGCGCCCGCCCGGCGCGCGCCGCTTCGCGGTAGGCGGTCCAGATCGATCCGCTTGCCTCCCATCCGAAGGCGATGCAGAGGCCCCGTTCGGGGGTGTTTGCGTCAAACCCCAGATGGCGGGGCCACGACAGCGCCTTCCAGCAGTGCGGGTCCGGGGTCATCGACAGGATATGGTCATGCGGGCTGCGCCCCGGGCGGCTGGGCGAAAATTTGAACCCGTGGATCAGGATCACCACCGGGGCACCGGCGGGCAAATCCCTGATCCGGCGCCGCAACAGACCCTCGGGGGTCTCCCCGTTTGCCAGGGCGACGCGATCCTTAACAGCATTGATCTGGACGAGCGGCATTTGGCAGTTCCCACTACATCTTGCGGGTAGGAAGTAGCTGAACCATACGACAGCGGCATGAACTCTCTGTTACAGCTGCGTGACGTGACTTGACGGCACTGGCGGCTTGGGGCTATGCCGACCCTATCGTGGCGATTTGTTCACCGGATTGCGGGCCACGTTAAATATGCCGCTAAAGAGGTCTGGGACAGTCGCCCCCGACGCTCGTTTTGCGGTGGGGGTTTTTTTGTCGCAAGGAACGACAGCAATGAAAAATGACTGGAACAAACGCACCAAGATGGTGCACGCAGGCACCCGGCGCAGCCAATATGGCGAAGTGTCCGAGGCGATTTTCCTGACCCAGGGCTTTGTCTATGACAGCGCCGAACAGGCCGAAGCCCGGTTCCTGGAAACCGGCCCCGACGAATTCATCTATGCCCGCTATGGCAACCCCACCGTGGCGATGTTCGAAGAACGGATCGCCGCGCTGGAAGGCGCCGAAGATGCCTTTGCCACCGCCAGCGGCATGGCGGCGGTCAATGGCGCGCTGACATCGCTGTTGCGCGCGGGCGATCACGTGGTGTCGTCGCGGGCGCTGTTCGGATCGTGCCTTTATGTGCTGGAAGAGGTGCTGACCCGTTACGGGGTCGAGGTGACCTTTGTCGATGGCACCGATCTGGCGCAGTGGCAGGCGGCGATGCGCCCCGATACCAAGGCGGTTTTCTTTGAAACCGTGTCCAACCCGACGCTTGAGGTGATCGATGTGAAATCGGTCGCCGCACTGGCCCATGCGGTGGGCGCGGTGGTGATCGTCGACAATGTCTTTGCCACGCCGGTGTTTTCCCGCGCGCTGGAGATGGGCGCGGATGTCGTGGTCTATTCGGCGACCAAACACATCGACGGGCAGGGGCGCTGTCTGGGCGGTGTGGTGCTGGGCACCCGCGATTTCATTCGCGGCACGCTGGAACCCTATATGAAACACACCGGCGGCTCGATGAGCCCGTTCAACGCCTGGGTGATGCTGAAGGGGCTGGAGACACTGGACCTGCGGGTGCGGGCACAGGCGGCCTCGGCGCTGAAACTGGCGCAATCACTGGAAGATCACGACAAATTGGCGCGCGTCATCTATCCCGGCCTGCCGGGGCATCCGCAAAACGCCGTTGTCGTGGCGCAGATGGAAAAGGGCGGCACGGTGTTGTCGATCGACCTGAAAGGCGGGCAGGAGGCGGCGTTCAAATTCCTGAACGCGTTGGAAATCTGTATCATTTCCAACAATTTGGGGGATGCCAAAAGCATCGTGACCCATCCGGCCACAACCACCCACCAACGCCTGCCGGACGATCAGAAACAGCATCTGGGGATCACGCCGGGGCTGGTGCGGATCAGTGTCGGGATCGAGGATACCGATGACCTGCTGGCCGATATCACCGGGGCGCTGGCGCAGATCTGACCCTACGGCCCGTTGCGATAGAGTTGGACAAATGCCTGTCGCACCCCACATATGGGATGCGACAGGACAATGGGGGATACCCTGATGAACATCCACAGCCGTGATCCGGACCGGGAACCCACCCGTGACGAGGCCGAACTTGCGCTGGCCCTGCTTCGGAAATGGGCCGGAACCGCGACCGAGGATGAATTGCGGGCGCTGGACCCGTCGGTCAGCGCCCTGCTGCCCGGTCAGGCCGCGATCGATTATCCCGCGCTTAGCCGTGCCTACCCGGAAGAATTCACCGTTTCCGAGGATTACAAAGCCTCGCTGCCCGACCTGCAGAACGGCCCCTCCAGCCTGATCCGCGGCGCGCGGCGCCATATCCAGCATGTGGGCATTTCGAATTTCCGCCTGCCGATCCGGTTTCACACCCGCGACGATGGCGACCTGACGCTGGAAACCTCGGTCATCGGCACCGTCAGCCTTGAGGCGGGCAAGAAAGGCATCAACATGTCGCGCATCATGCGCAGCTTTTATGCCCATGCCGAACGCACCTTCAGCTTCGAGGTGATCGAGGCCGCGCTGGACGATTACAAACAGGATCTGGAAAGCTTCGACGCCCGTATCCAGATGCGGTTTTCCTTTCCGACAAAGGTCAACTCGCTGCGCTCGGGGCTGGCGGGGTATCAGTATTACGATATCGCGCTGGAGCTGGTCGAACAGGCCGGGCAGCGCAAGAAGATCATGCATCTGGACTATGTCTATTCCTCGACCTGCCCATGCTCGCTGGAACTCAGCGAACATGCCCGCCAGACGCGCGGCCAACTGGCCACGCCGCATTCGCAACGTTCGGTCGCGCGAATCTCGGTCGAACTGGAACCCGATACCGATTGCCTGTGGTTCGAGGATCTGATCGAAATCTGCCGGTCCGCCGTGCCGACCGAAACCCAGGTGATGGTCAAACGCGAAGACGAACAGGCCTTTGCCGAACTGAACGCCGCCAACCCGATCTTCGTCGAAGACGCGGCCCGGCTGTTTTGCGAACAATTGCAGAAAGACGCCCGTGTGGCCGATTTCCGGATTGTCGCCAGCCATCAGGAAAGCCTGCACAGCCACGATGCGGTCAGCGTTCTGATCGAAGGCGACACTTTTGACGACGCCAGCATCGATCCGCATCTGTTTGGCACGCTGATCCACAACGGCTAGCAACTGCGCCCTGCGGTGGGGCATTCCCGCCGCACCATGACGCGCGCGCGCGTTCTGCCCGCTTGACACGGGGGCAGACCCCGGCCAAGCCTGCGATCATGCTGGATCTGCGCCCCATCGGATATGTTATTGGTCTGCTCGTTACCGTTCTTGGGGTCACGATGCTGATTCCCCTGACCGTGGATATCTGGTTGGGCAATGGCCATTGGTCGGTGTTTCTGGAATCCGCGATCCTGACGTCGCTGACCGGCGGGGTGCTGGCGCTGGCCTGTGCCAACGGGGTGAAGGCCGGGCTGACGTTGCAACAGACCTTTCTGCTGACCACCGGCGTCTGGCTGGTCCTGCCCGTGTTCGGCGCCTTGCCGTTCCTGCTGGGCCCGCCCGAGGCCCGCGTGGTCGATGCGTTTTTCGAGGCGATGTCGGGGCTGACAACCACCGGGTCCACCGTGTTTTCGGGGCTGGACGATCTGCCCGCGGGCATATTGCTGTGGCGGTCGATGATGCAATGGTTCGGCGGGGTCGGTATCATCGTGGTGGCGATGGTGTTCCTGCCCGAGCTGCGGGTCGGCGGGATGCAGATCTTCCGGTCCGAGGCCTTCGATACCGACGGTAAGGTGCTGCCGCGCGCGGCCCAGATTGCGGCCCGGATTTCCGTGGTCTACCTGACCCTCACGCTGGTCTGTTACCTGTCGTATATCTTTGTCGGGATGAACAGTTTCGACGCGCTGAACCATGCGCTGACCACGGTCTCGACCGGCGGGTTTTCCAGCTATGACGCCTCTTTCGGCACCTTTCAGGGGCCAGCCGAATATGTGGCGTCGGTTTTCATGGTTTTGGCCAGCCTGCCGTTCGTGCGCTACGTGCAGCTTATGGCGGGCCATACCGGGCCGATCCTGCGCGATAGTCAGGTTCGGACCTTCCTGATTCTGGTGGCGATATTGGTGCTGGTCATGACGGCCTACCGGGTGGTGGTGAACGACGACCATTATGAACACGCCTTTCGCGAAGGGCTGTTCAACGTGACCTCGATCATCACGGGCACCGGATACGCCAGCGTCGATTACCAGCTTTGGGGCGCCTTTCCGATCGTGCTGTTCTTTTTTCTGGGTCTGGTCGGGGGCTGCGCGGGATCGACCTGTTGTTCGATCAAGGTGTTCCGGTTCCAGCTTCTGTTTGCGTCGATCCGGGCGCAGATCCGCACGATCCACGCCCCCCACGGGATTTTCACCCCCCGCTATGACGGGCGCCCGGTGTCCGAGGATGTGCTGTCCTCGGTCATGGCGTTTTTCGTGATGTTCGTGGTCAGCCTTGGGGTTCTGTCGGTGCTGCTTGGCATGACGGGGCTGGATTTCGTCACATCGGTGTCGGGGGCGGCCACGGCGCTGGCCAATATCGGCCCCGGCCTTGGCGATGTCATCGGCCCGGCCGGGAACTTTGCCGATCTGAACGACACTGCGAAATGGCTGCTGTCGGGCGCCATGCTGATCGGACGGCTGGAGCTGTTGGCCGTCTATGCCATCCTGACGATTCAGTTCTGGCGCAACTGACCCTTAGTTCCAGCAGCTGACCAATACGGTCATATCGGCGGCCAGCAGGGCCAGATCCTCGGGCGCCATGCGCGGCGCACCGTCCGAGGCCGCAACACTCACCCCATGGGCCGACAGGAATTCCGCAATCGCGGGCACCTTGGCGGCAAAGCTGACGTCGTCGGGCAGTTTGCGCGCACCTTCGGTCCGTGTCAGCAGCATGCCCATCACCGCGCCGGTCTGATCGAATACCGGCCCGCCTGCGTCGCCGGGCAGGGCGCTGAGCGCCAGCCGCTGCACGGTCTCTTCGCCGGTCAGCCCGCGCAGATCGGCCAGCGTGCCATAGGTCATCACCGGCTGGTCCAGCACATCGCCATAGGAAAACCCGGCCACGGCCACATCCGATTTCAGGCGCGGTACCCCGGTCTGAAAGGCGGCAAAGGCGGGCGGGGCAAGGCTTTGTTTCGGGCGCAGCACGGTCAGGCCCAGCCCGGTATCCTGCGCCGCGATCTCGGCCTCGTAATCATCGCCGATGGTCACCCGGCGGCATTGCGCCAGATCGCCCGTGGCGGTCAGCACCGTGCCCGCCGCATCGACATAGAACCCCGACAGCGCCCGGTCGGGGCGGCGGATGTCCAGCCCGGACAGCAGGTCGATCCGCTGGTCCTCGGTCGGGGCGGCCAATGTGTCGTCCAGCACCGCGCCCTCCTGCGGGGCGAAACTGTCGCGCATCATCAGGGCGACGCGGTTCATCCGCTTTTCATCTTCGGGCGGCCAGACCAGCGTGAACCCTTTGACCGCGCCATTCGCCACGGCGGCATAGGTATAGGAATGCAGCCTGTCGCTTTGACCGGTCAGCACGAATGAGTTCTTGCCGCGTTCGCGGAACCCGTCCAGCGGCACGATTTCCAGCGTCTGCATCACGTCATACAGGCCAAACAGGGTGGTCTGGTCGCCCTGCTGGCTGATCAGATGCACCTGAACGCCGCTGTCGCCGATGCTGTCGTAATGGGCAAAGGGGGATTCGTAGCGGTCGAATTGGGTCATCTTGGCGGGCATCGCGATGCGGATACCGGCCTTGGTATCTTCGATTTCCTGCATCCCCAGCGCGGCAAAGACGGCGCGGTAGCTTTCCAGCAGCTTGGTGCGCTGGCGGGTGGTCAGCAGGCCGGTGACCTCATACCCCTGCGCGGTCTGATAATCGGCCATGGAACGGCGGGTGCCGGGGCCAAAGGCGCCGTCGATGGCGGCGTCATAGAAGCCTTCCCATTGCAGGGCCTCCTGCAGTTCCATCCGGGCGTCGCGGTCCAGCAGCCGTTCGTTGCGCCGCGCCTCGGCCGGGGTTTCATCCGCCTGTTCGATGATCCGGGGCTGGGCGGTGTCCAGCGGCGCCAGCGGGGTGGGCACGATCGGCGCCGGGGTCAGCGCGGTGGCACCCACCGGCCAGAACTGCTGGCTGAACTGGCGCCCGTCGGCCAGGAAACTGTCGCCGGGGATCAGCCGGTCGTTGCGCAGGCTGCGCAGTTTCACCTCGGCGCCTTCGGGGGTATAGGGCCCCAGCGCAATCGCGTACCAGCCCGACCGCAGGCGGAACCCGTTCACCTCGACAAAGGCATTGGCATAGGCGCGGGCGCGTTCCTGCGCCTCGCGCAGGGTGGGGCGGGCCTCGATCTGGACCCAGGCGGTGCTTTGGGCAAGGGCGGCAGTCCCGGCCAACAGGCCAATGGCAAGGCTCAACATCGCAATCAGTTTTGTCATAAGTCTGTGATTCCCGGCGCGTGCGTCTGTGTTTCCGCAAAAAACCTATCCAGACAGGGCCGGATTTGCACGCGGGTATTTGGGTCGTTGCCCAGATTGCCCCATGAAAGTTGCGGGTGGTGCACAGTCGCAGCAAAAACAGGCCCCCCCGGGGGCGCCAAAACACCGCCACCAGCAATTGACCCGCCCGAACGGGTTGCCTATTCAGGCAAGGCATTCGTGGAAGGCGGTCCAATGACCAAGACAGATGGAAAACCCCGCAGCTTTCAGGAGATTATCCTGCGGCTTCAGACCTATTGGGCGTCCAAGGGCTGTGCGATCCTGCAACCCTATGACATGGAGGTCGGCGCCGGCACGTTTCACCCCGCCACCACCCTGCGCGCGCTGGGGACCAAGGCCTGGGCCGCGGCCTATGTTCAGCCCTCGCGCCGCCCCACGGACGGGCGTTACGGCGAAAACCCGAACCGGTTGCAGCATTATTACCAGTATCAGGTGGTGATCAAACCCAGCCCGCCCGACCTGCAGGACCTCTATCTTGGCAGCCTCGAGGCGATCGGCATCGACATGGACCTGCACGACATCCGCTTTGTCGAAGACGACTGGGAAAGCCCGACCCTGGGCGCCTGGGGCCTGGGGTGGGAGGTCTGGTGCGACGGCATGGAAGTGTCGCAGTTCACCTATTTCCAGCAGGTCGGCGGCCATGACTGTAAACCGGTGTCGGGCGAGCTGACCTATGGGCTGGAACGGTTGGCGATGTATGTGCTGGGCGTCGATCACGTGATGGACATGCCCTATAACGACCCGCAAACGCCGATCGCGTTGACCTATGGCGACGTGTTTCGCCAGACCGAACAGGAATACAGCCGCTGGAATTTCGATGTGGTCGATACCGACACGCTGCTGACCCATTTTGAGGACGCCGAAAAGGAATGCGCACGCATTCTGGCCGCCCCCGCCGACGACCCCAAGATCGGCAAACGCATCGTCATGGCGCATCCGGCCTATGACCAATGCATCAAGGCCAGCCATATGTTCAACCTGCTGGACGCGCGCGGCGTGATCTCGGTCACCGAACGTCAGGCCTATATCGGCCGCGTCCGCGCGCTGGCCAAGGCCTGCGCCGACGCCTTTGTCGAAACCGAAGCCGGCGGGTGGCAGGCGTGACCGGAAAACTGCTGGCAGGAAGCATCGTCTTGAGCGCGCTGATCGCAGGGATCGCGATATATTACCTGCAGGTCTATGCCTTCTATGACCCGGTCGAGGCCACGGCCCCCGCGGCCGAGATACGGCTGACCAGCGTGGTTTCAGGCGACCCCGAGGTGGTGATCGCCGACGCCTTTCAGGGCATCGATTCCGAAAGCTCACCCATCCGGTTCCGCGCCTGTTTCACCACGCCGATGTCGCTGGCGATGCTGACCGAAACCTATGTGGTTTACGACGATGCCGTGCCGCTGGTCGCGCCGGGCTGGTTCGACTGTTTCGATGCCGATACCATTGGCGACGACCTTGATCAGGGCGCGGCCACCGCCTTTATGGGGCAGGAAAACATAAGCTATGGTATAGACCGGATTGTCGTCATCTACCCCGACGGGCGCGGCTATGCCTGGAACCAGATAAACCCCTGCGGTGCCGTCGTTTTCGAAGGCAAACCCGCCCCTGACGGCTGCCCGCCGGTGCCGGAGACCAACTGATGCCCGATCTGCTGATTGAACTTTTCTCCGAAGAGATCCCCGCCCGGATGCAGGCCCGCGCCTGCGACGATCTGAAAAAGCGCGTGACTGATGGTCTGGTCGAGGCGGGGCTGACCTATGCCTCGGCGGCGGCGTTTTCCACGCCGCGCCGTCTGGCGCTGACGGTCGAAGGTCTGACCGGCGAAAGCCCGACGGTCCGCGAAGAACGCAAAGGCCCGCGCACCGACGCCCCCGAAAAGGCGCTGCAGGGGTTCCTGCGCGCCACCGGGCTGACGCAGGATCAGCTTGAAAAACGCGACGACAAAAAGGGGCAGGTCTGGTTCGCCACCATCGAAAAGACCGGCCGACCCGCGCCGGTGATCGTGGCCGAGGTGCTGGAAGATGTGATCCGCAACTTCCCCTGGCCGAAATCCATGCGCTGGGGCAGTGGCACGCTGCGCTGGGTGCGTCCGCTGCATTCGATCCTGTGCATCCTCAGCGACGAGTCCGGCGCGCAGGTCGTGCCGATGACCATCGACGGCATCACCGCGGGCGACAGCACCGAAGGCCACCGTTTCATGGGCAGCCAGCGGTTTTCCGTGTCCTCCTTCGACGATTATACCGCCAAGCTGAAAAAGGCCTGCGTGATGCTGGACCCGGCCGAACGCGCCGATCACATCTGGCACGACGCCACCAACATGGCCTTCGCCCAGGGGCTGGAGGTGGTCGAGGACAAGGGCCTGCTGGCCGAGGTCGCGGGGCTGGTCGAATGGCCGGTGGTGCTGATGGGCCAGATCGGCAAGGATTTTCTGGAACTGCCGCCCGAAGTGCTGCAAACCTCGATGAAGGAACACCAGAAATTCTTTTCGGTGCGCGACCCCAAATCCGGCCAGATTGTGCGATTTGTGACCGTCGCCAACCGCGAAACCGCCGACAATGGCGCCACCATCCTTGCGGGCAACGAAAAAGTGCTGTCCGCGCGGCTGTCGGATGCCCGGTTCTTCTGGGAAAACGACCTGCGCGAGGCCAAGGCCGGCATGGGCACATGGCTGGACAAGCTGGACAATGTGACCTTCCACAATCAATTGGGCACGCAGGGCGCCCGCATCGCACGTATCGCCAAACTGGCGCGCGAAATTGCGCCGCAGGCCGGGGCCGATCCCGATCTGGCCGAACAGGCCGCTAAATTCGCCAAGGCCGATCTGGCCTCGGAAATGGTATATGAATTCCCCGAACTTCAGGGGATCATGGGCCGCTATTACTGTGCGGCGGCGGGCATGGACCCGGCCGTCGCCGAAGCCGCCCAGATGCATTACAAACCGCTGGGCCCGTCGGACGACTTTCCGCTGAACCCGGTGTCGGTCGCGGTGTCGCTGGCCGACAAGCTGGACACGCTGACCGGGTTCTGGGAAATCGACGAAAAACCCACCGGATCGAAAGACCCCTATGCCCTGCGCCGCGCCGCCCTTGGCATCATCCGCACCGTCACAGGCCATAATCTGCGGGTCGGGCTGGAACGGCTGATCGACATGCAGTTGCTGGAACATACCATCGCGCTTAGCCTCGATACCGCCGAAGAACGCGAGGTGTATTTTCTGGAAGAGATGGTCGATGAGATCGCCAAATTCGGGGTGTTCGGCGCGGCCTTTCACGCGGTCACGGACAAGTTGGCGGGCAAGGACGAACCGTTTGAGGTTGAAGAGGGCACATGGCTGGCCCGTCTGCGCGCCAGCCTGCCGGAAAAAAGCGACGATCTGCTGGCCTTCTTCCACGACCGGCTGAAGGTGCACCTGCGCGACGAAGGCATCCGCCACGATGTGATCGACGCCTGTCTTGCCATGCCGGGCAATGATGATCTCAGCCTGCTGGTCCGCCGGGCCGAGGCGCTGTCGGCCTTCCTGAAAACCGACGAAGGCGAAAACCTGTTGCAGGGGTTCAAACGCGCCAACAACATCCTGACCAAGGAAGAGGAAAAGGATGGGGTCGAATACCGGTATGGCGCGGACGTGAAGTTTGCCGAAGAAGATTCTGAAAAGGCGTTGTTTTCCGCGCTGGACGATGCCGAAACGGTGATCGCGCAGGCGATGAAGGCCGAAGATTTCGGCGTGGCGATGGGCGCGATGTCGGCCCTGCGCGCGCCGATCGACGGGTTTTTCGAGGCGGTTCAGGTCAACACCGACAACCAGATCGTGCGCCGCAACCGGTTGAACCTGCTGCACCGCATCCGCGAAACCTGTCTTGGCGTCGCGGACCTGACCCAGATCGAAGGCTGATACAACAGCGCCGGGTTTTTGCGCTTTGCCCCGCTTGTTTTGCGCGGGGAACGGCGTATTCTGCGGCCGAGAAAGAGGTGCTGCAGTGCAGAAACACGCGGATTTCACAGGGTTTACCGAGATCACGCCGACGGCGGATATCTCGAACGGACGCCATGGCGGCCGGGCGAAATGTCTGCAACGGCTGGTGCGTCTTGGCCTGCCCGTGCCCAAAACCGTGGCGTTGCCGTTCGAGGCCGTGCACCAGATCGCCGCGGGGACCCTGCCGGACAAGGCCGGGTTGCTGGCCCTGTTCGGGCCCGCGCCGCTGGTGTCGGTCCGGCCCAGTTCCGAAGATCCCGATTGGGGTGGGCCCGGCGCGATCCTGAACATCGGCATGAATGATGACCGCCACGCCGAACTGGTCGAAAGGCTGGGCAAACAGGCCGCCGACCGGCTGTATATGCGATTTGTGCGCGTGTTTTCGATCCATGTGGCGCGGCTGGACCCCGATCTGTTCGATTCGGCCAAGACTCTGGCCCAGGCGTTCCGCGCCTATGAAGATGAAACCGACGAACCGTTTCCGCAGGACCCGGTGCGCCAGCTGGGCGAGGTGCTGCGCTCGATGGCCCGCGCGTGGGAAGGCACGACCGCCCGTCTGCTGCGGCAGGCCAAAGGCGCGCCCGCCGATGCGGGGCTGGGGCTGGTGGTTCAGGCCATGGCATTGGGCGTCGGCCCGGACGAAAGCGGCTCGGGCGTGATCCAGTTCGTCGATTCGACCACCGGCATGCCGCAGATCACCGGTCGCTATCTAAGCCAGAGTCAGGGCCGCGCCGCGCTGCTGGACAGCGAAAACGTGCTGTATCTGACGCGCGACCCCCGGGGCCGTTCGCTTGAGGAACATTGCCCCGACATCTTTCAGGATCTGATCCATTGGGGGGCTGTCTGCCGCGAACGCCTGCGCGAAGAGATGGAGATCGAATTCACCATCGAAGGCGGCACGCTGCATATTCTGGATGCGGTGCGGGTGGTGCGGTCGTCGCGGGCGGCGGTGCGCATCGCCGTGGCGCTGGCCAGCGAAGGCATCATCCCCCAGAACGAGGCGCTGCAGCGGATCGAACCGCGCGCCATGACCGAATTGCTGCACAGCCAGGTCGATCCGCGCGGCAAACGCGATGTGTTCGCCCGCGGCATCGCCGCCAGCCCGGGCGCCGCCACCGGCCGCATCGTGTTCGGTTCGGCCGCGGCGCAGGCCAGCGCCGCGCGGGGGGAACCTTGTATTCTGGTACGGCGCGAAACCTCGCCCGAGGATATTCGCGGCATGCATTCGGCGGCGGCGGTGTTGACCGAACGGGGCGGGGTGACCAGCCACGCCGCGGTGATCGCCCGCGGGCTGGGGGTGCCCTGCGTGGTGGGCGTGTCGGGCATGACCCTGAAACGGCGCGACGGCATTCTGCTGTCCGAAGATGGCCGGGTTTTCCGCGAAGGCGATATCATCACCATCGACGGCAGTTCGGGCACCGCGCTGGTGGGCGAGGTCGACATGCTGGAACCCGCGCTGGATGATGCGTTCCACACGCTGCTGGGCTGGGCGGAAAAGGTCTGTGATATGGGGGTGCGCGCCAATGCCGACACCCCGGCTGACGCCCAGACGGCGCGCCGCTTTGGCGCCGATGGTATCGGGCTGTGCCGGACCGAACATATGTTCTTTGACGATGACCGTCTGACGGTGATGCGCGAAATGATCTTCGCCGATGCCTCGGACGACCGCCGCGCCGCGCTGGAACAGCTGTTGCCGATGCAGCGCGCCGATTTCACCCGCCTGTTCGAAATCATGCAGGGTCAACCGGTCTGTATCCGCCTGTTCGATCCGCCGCTGCATGAATTCCTGCCGCATGACCGGCAGGGCATCCGCGCCCTGGCCGAGGCGCTGGACCTGCCGATGTCGGATGTGACCCGCCGGATTGACGCGCTAAGCGAATTCAACCCGATGCTGGGTCTGCGCGGCGTGCGCGTGGGCATCACCGTGCCCGAAATCTATGAAATGCAGGCCCGCGCCATATTCGAGGCCACGATCGAGGCCAGCCGCAACGGCGAACCGGTGGTGCCCGAAATCATGATCCCGCTGGTGTCGGCCATGCGCGAGGTCGAACTGGTCAAGACCCGTGTCGACGGGGTGGCCGCCGCCGTGCGCACCGAAAAAGGCGCCGATTTCAACTATCGGCTGGGGGTGATGGTGGAAACCCCGCGCGCGGCCTTGCGCGCCGGCGACATCACCCAGCACGCGGCTTTCCTTAGCTTCGGCACCAACGACCTGACCCAGATGACCTATGGGCTTAGCCGCGATGACGCGGGCCGGTTCATGGGGTCCTATGTCAAACAGGGCGTCTATCCCGAGGACCCGTTTCACATGCTGGACACCGAAGGCGTGGGTGAATTGCTGTTGATCGGGGCGGAACGGGCGCGCGCCGCCCGGCCCAATGTCGTGGTCTCACTGTGTGGTGAACACGGCGGCAACCCCGAATCTATTGCTTTTTGCCATCAGGCAGGGTTTGACTACGTATCATGTTCGCCGTTTCGCGTACCGGTTGCACGGCTGGCGGCGGCACACCTGGCCCTTGATAAGGCCGGGTCCGACACCACGGAGGTGTCGTAATAACAAAAGCTTAGCAGGCGTCACAAGACCTGCGGGCATAGGCGTTACAGGGCAGACGTGTTACCAAGTGGTGACAGCGTGGCGTTGCTTTTTTGCCTCATGCTGGACCTGCCTAAATTTTTAACTTATATGACCCGGGCTGCAGGCCATGTTGGCCATTTTTGACTGGGGGCACTTCCATGGTGCGTAAATTGACACTGGCGCTTTGCGCCGTGGCTGGCATGTTTTGTGCCAATGTTGCTGTTGGCGATGTCACGATTTCGCAATCGAATGACCCGACGGCCGGGCTGGATACACATCTGACCAAATTGCTGGGCGCCGAAAAGGCCGCTCTGCGCGCGGTCAGCGGTCGCCGTCTGGAACGCCTGATCACCCCCGCACGCAAGGCCCCCGCATCGGCCGGCAAGGTTGCAAACATCCGCTATGACCGGGACTGGCTGTCGACGCAGCCGGCGGTGCAGGGCGGGGCGCAATGGCAATGCCTGGCCGAAGCCCTGTATTTCGAAGCCCGCGGCGAAAGCGTGAAGGGCCAGTTCGCGGTGGCCGAGGTCATTCTGAACCGGGTGTCGTCGGCCAGCTATCCCGATACGGTCTGCGGTGTGGTCCATCAGGGAACCGGGCGCAAATACCAGTGCCAGTTCACCTATACCTGCGACGGGATGAAAGAGGTGATCGCCGAACCCACCGCTTTCAAACGTGTGGGCAAGATTGCCCGGATGATGATCGACGGCGCTCCGCGCAACCTGACCGGCGGGGCCACCCATTATCACACCAAAGCGGTCCGCCCCCGCTGGGCGCGCAGCTTCCCACGCACCGCCACCATCGGCGTCCATCATTTTTATCGTCAGCCCACGCGCCTGTCGAAACGATGAACGTGGAACGTCAGACGACGTTGACCTTCATATTATAAAGCGACCCAAATCAGATGCGATGCGCGCCGCATCCGATGTCCGTTCCGAGCCCTAAGCGCGGCCGTCAACCTTGCGCCACTTGCCTGAGTCTTGGCTCAGGCAGCGCCCGAACCGCCCCCACGGGGCGGGCGCGGCGTTCTGCAATAAGCCGCCGGAAAGGCGCGCCACTGTCGCATCCGAGGGCGCGAATGACGCCTCTGCCGGTTGCCTTGGCCCGATCTTTTTCTAAAGTGCGCGGACAACAACCCCCCGGAGCCTCGCCATGAACGATGAAATCCGCCTTGCCTTTGCGCATCCTTCGGCACGGGCCGAGGCCACCGGTGACACCAGCGCCCCGCGCGACCGTATTTCCCTGCGCGATTACGTGGTCGAGGTCGAAATCGGCGCCTTTCAATCCGAACGCGGCGCCACGCAGCGCGTGCGCTTCAACATCGTGGTCGAGGTGCGCCCAGATCCCGGCCCGGTGGACGATGACGTCGACCGCATCCTGTCCTATGACGCGATCACCGAGGCGATTGCCGCCGAGCTGTCCTCTGAGCGGCTGAACCTTCTGGAAACGCTGGCCGAACGGATCGCCGAACATATCCTGGCCGAACCGCTGGCGATGCGGGTTTTCGTGCGGATCGAGAAACTGGATCGCGGCCCTGGTGCGCTGGGTGTGGAAATCGTGCGCAGCCGGGCGGGCGAAGGCCCGCGTCTGGCACAGGCCGCCCCCGACGACGATGGCGCGCCGACCCCGGTGGTGGTCTACCTGTCCAACGCCGCGATTGCCGCGCCCGATCTGCCGCTGTGGCTGGACCGGTTGCAGGCGCGTGGCCAGCCGGTGGTCCTGTGTGTGGGCCCGGCGGATGTGGCGGCCCCGCAATCGCAGGGCGCGATGGCGCAGCGGCGCATCGATCTGCTGGCGATTGAACAGAACGCATGGGTGCTGGCCGGGCGCGATGCGCGCTGCATCGTCACCGGCACCCGGACCGAGATTGACTGGGCGATGAAACACGACCAGATGACCGTCTGGGCGCCCTCGAAAATCGTGCTGGATGCGGTCGATGGTCCCTCGGCCTCGCCCCGTGACGCGCTGGCGCTGGCGCTGTGGTTCGCGGGGCAGGTCGATGCCGCGCGCATGGTGGTGATCGGGACCGAGGCACCGGATGGGGCCGATTTTCCGGTACAGGTTCTTCGGCCAGAAGACGCCGCTGACGCACTCTAAGACTTGCCAAACTGGGTGCGATCCCCAAAAACGGGGCCATGACAGTTTACTATCGGCCGATTGCCCAAACCGACCCTTACCGCCCCGACGGGGCATTTCCGCTGGCGGGGGGCTGGACATGGTTTTCGCATGTCGAGGTTCTGCAGCGCGGGGGGGCTCCGCATCTGATCCCCGCCCGCGACATGCCCGACGACGCCTTTGCCGCCCTGACCGAACCGCGCGCGCGGGTGGCGGGGCTGACGATGGAGCGCCCGCGCCTGATGGGCATCCTGAACGTCACCCCCGACAGCTTTTCCGACGGCGGGCTGTTCGATACCCCCGCCGCCGCCGTCGCGCAGGGGCAGGCGCTGATCGCGCAGGGCGCCGATATTCTGGACATCGGCGGCGAATCCACCCGCCCCGGCGCGCAGGACATCCCGGTCCCGGTCGAGGTCTCGCGCACCACCCCGGTGATCGCCGCCCTGCGGCTGGCCGGGCTGACCGCGCCGATTTCCATCGACACCCGCAAAAGCCTTGTCGCGCAGTCGGCGCTGGGGGCGGGGGCCAGCATGGTCAACGATGTGGCGGGGTTCACCTATGATCCGATGCTGGCCGGGTTGACCGCGCTGAATGCGGTGCCGGTCTGTCTGATGCATGCGCAGGGCGACCCACAGACCATGCAGGAAAACCCCGAATACGGTGATGTCCTGTTGGACGTTTACGACTTTCTGGCCGACCGGATCGCGGTGGCCGCCGCTGCGGGCATTGCGAAATCGAACATCGTGGTTGATCCCGGCATCGGCTTTGGCAAGACGCTGGATCACAACCTGGCGCTGCTGCGCCGGATCAGCCTGTTTCACGGGCTGGGCTGTCCGGTTCTGGTCGGCGCCTCGCGCAAGCGGTTCATCGGCACCATCGGACAGGCGCCCGAGGCCGCCGCCCGCGTGCCGGGATCGGTTGCCGTCGCGCAAGAGATGGCGCGGCAGGGCGTGCAGATTTTGCGCGTGCATGATATCACCGAAACGCGACAGGCATTGAACCTGTCCGAGGCACTGTGGGGCAGGAACGACCATGACGGATAAACTTTTTGGAACCGATGGCGTGCGCGGGCGGGCCAATACCGCGCCGATGACCGCCGATATGGCGCTGCGCATCGGGGCGGCGGCGGGCCGTTACTTTCGCCGCGACGGATCGACCGTGCACCGGGTGGTGATCGGCAAGGATACCCGCCTGTCGGGCTATATGTTCGAAAACGCGCTGACGGCGGGGTTCACCTCGACCGGCATGAACGTTCTGCTGCTGGGGCCGGTGCCGACCCCGGCGGTGGGCCTGCTGACGCCGTCGATGCGGGCCGATGTCGGGGTGATGATCTCGGCCTCGCACAACCCGCACCACGACAACGGCATCAAGTTTTTCGGCCCCGACGGGTACAAGCTGTCGGATGAGGATGAGGCCGCGATCGAGGCTTTGGTCCACGCAGGCGTGGAACCCGCGCAGGCCGACAATATCGGCCGCGCCAAACACGTCTATGACGGGCGGTTCCGGTACAATGAACGGGTCAAGGCAACCTTTCCACAGGGCCGCCGTCTGGACGGGCTGAAGGTGGTGATCGACTGCGCCAATGGCGCGGCCTATCGCACCGCGCCCGAGGTTCTGTGGGAACTGGGGGCCGAGGTGATCCCGGTGGGCACCGCGCCTAACGGCCTGAACATCAACGATAAATGCGGATCGACCTATACCGATACCGCGGCGGCGGCGGTGGTGGCCCATGGCGCCGATGTGGGCATCTGTCTGGATGGCGACGCCGACCGGGTGATGATCATCGACGAAGAGGGCCACGTGGCCGACGGCGATCAGTTCATGGCGCTGATTGCGTCCCGCTGGGCTGGCGAAGGCCGCCTGAACCACGGCACGCTGGTGGCCACCGTGATGTCGAACCTTGGGCTGGAACGGTTCCTGACCGATCGTGGCCTGCGGCTGGAACGGACCCCCGTCGGCGACCGCCATGTGGTCGAGGCGATGCGCCGGGGCGGCTGGAACCTTGGCGGCGAACAATCGGGCCATGTGGTCATGACCGACTATGGCACCACCGGCGACGGGCTGTCCGCCGGGCTGCAGTTTCTGGCCGCCATGGTCGAAACCGGCCAACCGGCCAGCGCGCTGACCCGCAGTTTCGAACGGGTGCCGCAGCTGTTGAAAAACGTGCGGTTTCAGGCGGGTCAGACCCCGCTGGACAGCGCAGGCGTCAAATCCGCCATCGCCGACGCCGAACAGAAACTGACCGGCAAGGGCCGGTTGCTGATCCGCAAATCCGGCACCGAGCCGCTGATCCGGGTCATGGCCGAATGCGAGGATGACGTTTTGCTGGGGGCCGTGGTCAATGCCATCGTGGCCGAGGTCGAATCCGCCGTCTAAGCGCCTCTCGCACCATCATATTTCGGTGAGCTCCGCGTAAAATCCGCGCATCCCCGCAAACATCGTGCTAGCGGAAAACCATTCCGTTTCCACGAGTTTGCAGGAGAACGATATGCGCGCAGTATTCAATCAGGACCGGCTGGATGGGGTCGCCCTTCTGATCCTTCGGTTCGGGCTGGCATGGTTCATCTTTGTCTGGGCCGTGAACAAGATCCTGACGCCGGGCCAGTATCAGCAACTGGTGCGCCATTTCGACGGTGTCGAAATCGCGACCTCGCAGGTGATCATGGTGGCGGCGGTGCAGGTCGCGCTGTGCCTGATGGTCTTTGCCGGGATCGGGAGGCTGTTTTCCTACAGTGCCTTGTTGCTGATGCATTTTTTCACGGTCACGCGCCGCTGGGAACAATTTCTGGCGCCGTTCGAAATCAACGGAAACGGGTTTCCGGTGAACCGTAACGTGGTGATCGATCTGGCGGTTCTGGGGGCGATGATCGCGCTGGTTCTGCTGATCCGGCGCGACCACCTGTCGCTGGGCGGCTGGCTGGCCCGGCGGCGCGGCAAATGGGCGTTCTGGATGTGATCAGCGGGCGAACAACCCGCGCAGCGCGTTCCACTGGCTTAGCGCGACGCCGATCAGGATCAGCGACAGCGCGGTCAACAGCGACGGCGGCAGCGGTTCGCCCAGAATGACCGCGCCAAAGATCACCGACCACAGCGGCACCTGGTAATTGGTCAGGCTCATGAAGGTGGGGCCTGCGCTGCGGATCACCAGAACCCGCAACAGATTGGCCGCCGCCGTCGGCACCAGCCCCAGAACGGCCAGCGCGATCAATGTGTTGCGGTCGGGCAGGGGTGGCGGCCCCTCGACCGCAAAGGCCGCCGGGATCACCACTGCCGCCCCGATCAGCAACAGCACGGTGGCCAGGCCGATCGGATCGACCGGCGGCAGGCGGCGCACCAGAACCGAACTGCCCGCGTAACAGGCCGCCGCCCCCAGGCAGGCCAGCCGCCCGGCGGTTTCCATGCCCGATCCGGTGCTTTCAAAGGCCTGGGTGCCGATCAGAATCACCACCCCGGCAAAGCCGATCACAAAGCCCAGCGTCTTGCGCAGGTTCATCGCCTCGCCGGGGACAAAGACATGGGCCAGCGGCAGAACCATCAGCGCCACCGCCGCCATCGACACGCCCGCAAAGCCCGAGGTCACGAACTGCTGCCCCCAGCTGAGCAACATGAAGGGTACGGCCGAACTGAACACGCCGACCAGACACAGCGATGACCACCCGCGCTGATCGCTCAGAAACAGCCGCCCGCCGCGCGCGCCCCAGATCGCCGTCATCAACAGGGCCGCAAACCCGATCCGCCCGGCGGCCAGCCAGAACGGGGTGATCCCCCGCAGCGCAATCTCGATCACCAGAAAGGTGGCCCCCCAGGTGATGCCAAGGGCGGCCACCATCAACCAGTTGGCGGGCGTGGGGCGCAGGGCGGGCTGATCTGACATCGGGAAAATCCTTGATGGGGTGGTGCGGATCAAAAACCCCGGCGCGGGGCCGGGGTCAATGAAGATCATTTTGATGCAGGCCGAACCATCTGCAGGACGGGCGGGGGTGCCCCCGCCGCCCGCTTAGTTCTTGTCCTGATCGACCAGTTTGCCGGCCGAAATCCACGGCATCATGCCGCGCAGTTTCTTGCCGGTTTCTTCGATCTGGTGTTCGTCGTTGATCCGGCGCGTGCCTTTGAAGAACGGCTGACCCACGGCGTTTTCCTGCATGAAGTCGCGCACGAATTTACCGGTCTGGATGTCGGTCAGGATCGCTTTCATCCGGGCCTTGGTCTCGTCATAGGGCAGGACCCGCGGGCCGCTGACATATTCGCCGTATTCGGCGGTGTTCGAGATCGAGTAGTTCATGTTGGCGATGCCGCCTTCATAGATCAGGTCGACGATCAGCTTCACCTCGTGCAGGCATTCGAAATAGGCCATCTCGGGGGCATAGCCCGCCTCGACCAGCGTTTCGAACCCGGCGCGGATCAGTTCGACCAGACCGCCACACAGCACCGCCTGTTCGCCGAACAGGTCGGTTTCGCATTCTTCGCGGAAGTTGGTCTCGATGATGCCGGACCGGCCGCCGCCGATGGCCGAACAATAGGACAGGCCGATTTCCAGCGCCTTGCCCGATGCGTCGGTGTCCACGGCCACAAGGCAGGGCACGCCGCCGCCTTTGACGTATTCGCCGCGCACGGTGTGGCCGGGGCCCTTGGGCGCCATCATGATGACGTCGATGCCTTCCTTGGGCTCGATCAGGCCGAAATGCACGTTCAACCCGTGGGCAAAGGCAATCGCGGCGCCCGGCTTGATGTTGTCATGCACGTATTTCTTGTAGGTTTCGGCCTGCAGCTCGTCGGGCATGGTGAACATGATCAGGTCGCACCAGGCCGCCGCTTCGGCGATGCCCATGACCTGCAGGCCTTCGCCTTCGGCTTTCTTGGCGCTGGCCGAGCCTTCGCGCAGGGCGACGACCAGGTTCTTGGCGCCGCTGTCGCGCAGGTTCAGCGCATGCGCGTGGCCCTGGCTGCCATAGCCCAGAATGGCGACCTTTTTGTCTTTGATCAGGTTGATGTCGCAATCGCGATCGTAATAAACGCGCATGTCGGCGGTCCTTTTGTTGGGTTTCGGGGCGATCATAGGCATTTCGGGGGCGTGTTCGAGGGGCTGCCGGTTATAAAATACATGAATATCGGTATTTTCATTCGCCATATTTGTGAATATCAATGAAATCATGCTTGATGATCTCGACAGACGTATCCTGCGCCTTATGCAGCAAGACCCGACGGTATCCGTGCCCGAACTGGCCGAGCGGCTGTCGCTGACCGCGTCACGCCTGACCCGGCGGCTGGACAAGTTGCAAACCTCGGGCGTCCTGCGCGGCCAGAAGGCGGTGATCGACTGGCGCGCGCTGGGCTATGCGGTCGAGGTCAGCCTGCGGGTGACGCTGGACAAGACCCAGACCCGCGCCTTTGATGAATTCATCGAGGCCGCGCGCGACATCCCCGAGGTGATCGAGATTCAGACCTTTCTGGGCCGGGTCGATGTGCGCCTGTCCGTTATCGCCCGCGATATGCCTCACTATCAGCAAATCTATCGCGCCCGCATCCTGACGCTGCCCCATATCAGCGATATCGAGGCGCTGATGCATGTCGCCCGGATCAAATCCGACGAAAGCCTGCCGTTATGATCGATCTGGACGATATCGACCGCGATCTGCTGCGCGCCCTGTCGCGCGACGCCAGCCAATCGGCGGGCGCATTGGGGCGGCGGTTCGGCCTGTCGCAACCGGCGACATGGCGGCGGATCAAACGGTTGCAGCAGGCCGGGATCATCGCGGGCCGCACGCTGGACCTGGACGCCGAAAAGCTGGGGTTCGGCGTGACCGTGTTCCTGGGGGTCAAGCTGGCCACCAAGGGGCGGGTGTCGCTGGACGATTTCGAACGCGCCGTCACCGCCATCCCCGAGGTGCAGACCGTCGAACATGTGTTGGGCATGTATGATTACCGCCTGCGCGTCGTCGCCCGTGACCTCAGCGATTTCGAACGGGTGCTGCGCCGCCGGGTCATGACCCTGCCCGGCGTGGGCGATGTCGAGGCGAATGTGTTGCTCAGCGAAGAACGGCGGTTGGGTCCATTGGGCTAAAAGTCGGGTTGCGTCACTGCGATCATGGGGGCAAAGCTGGTGCAACCAACAGAAAAGGACGCCCCATGCCCGCCTTGCTTGATACTGTCGATCCCGATGGAATGCTGGAATATTCGGTGGTTTTCACCGACCGGTCCCTGAACCATATGTCTGCCGCTTTTCAACAGGTTATGAATGATATCTCATCCATGTTGAAACAGGTCTACAACGCCCATTCCGTGGCGCTGATCCCCGGCGGCGGCACCTATGCGATGGAGGCCGTGGCCCGCCAGTTCGCCCGCGACCGCCGCGCGCTGGTGGTGCGCAACGGCTGGTTTTCCTATCGGTGGAGCCAGATTTTCGAAGCAGGCGGCCTGACCGCCGAGGCCACGGTGATGAAGGCGCGCCGCACCGGCAACGGCCCGCAGGCCCCCTTTGCGCCCGCGCCGATCGACGATGTGGTGGCCGCGATCCGCGATCAGCGGCCCGAGATCGTCTTTGCCCCGCATGTGGAAACCTCGGCCGGGGTGATCCTGCCCGACGATTACATCACCGCCATGGCGGCGGCGGCGCATGAGGTCGGCGCGCTGATGGTGCTGGATTGCATCGCCTCGGGCTGCGTCTGGGTGGATATGGAAAAGACCGGGGTCGATGTTCTGATCTCGGCGCCGCAAAAGGGTTGGTCGGCCTCGCCCTCGGCCGGGTTGGTGATGCTGTCGGAAAATGCGCGGGCGCGGATCGACGACACCGAATCCGACAGTTTCGCCATCGATCTGAAGAAATGGCTGCAGATCATGGAGGCCTATGAAGGCGGCGGCCACGCCTATCATGCGACCATGCCCACCGACGCGCTGCGCGCCTTCCGCGATACCATGCTGGAAACCCGCGACTACGGGTTCGAAAAGCTGCGCGATGCGCAATGGGATCAGGGCAACCGGGTGCGGGCGATGCTGGCCGAAAAGGGCGTGCAATCGGTCGCGGCCGACGGGTTCGGTGCGCCGGGCGTGGTGGTCAGCTATACCGACGATCCCGAGATTCAGAACGGCAAGAAATTCGCCGCCGAAGGCATGCAGATCGCCGCCGGTGTGCCGCTGCAATGCGACGAAGGCGACGGGTTCCGCACCTTCCGCATCGGGCTGTTCGGGCTGGATAAACTGTATGATGTCGACGCCAGCGTGGCGCGGTTGCAGGCCGCTTTCGACAAGGTGCTGTAAGATTTCGCCCGGGGCGCTTGCGGCCCGGGCAGCGCCCGACCGCCCCCATGGGCGGGCGCTTCTCGCCCACCCGCGGTCAGGCGCTGCCCTGTGATGGGTTTGACAGGATAGTGAAGGCGGTCAGCTGACCCCCAACCCCGCCCGCATCAACGTCTTGCGCACGGGGGCCGCCCCGTAAAGCGCCTTCAGCGCCGTGGCCCGCAGATCGCGCAAGCCCGGCGCGCCGATCATTGACGCGCGGTTCAGCGCGTCGATGCCGGTGACCCGCGCCTTGACCTCGGGCCAGCGGCGGCGGTGATATTTCTCCAGCATCGGCCGGTCGCCGAACCCGCCCGGATCGGCCTGCGCCAGTTCCAGCAGACAGGCGGTATCGGCCAGGCTCATGTTCAATCCCTGCGCCCCGATCGGTGGCACCACATGGGCCGCTTCGGCAATCAGCGCGGTGCGTTCGGCGCTGAACCGGTCGGCGATCTGGCTGATGATGGGCCAGACGCTGCGGCGCGAGGCCAGCGTCAGATGCCCATACAGGCCTGCGGATCGGGCGTTCATCGCCGCCTCGAACTCAGCCTCGGGCAGGGCGGCCAGCCGTTTGACCTCGGGGCCGTGTTCCATCCAGACAATCGCCGAACAGGGCACCCCGTCGCGATCGGGCAGCGGCACCAGCGTGAACGGCCCGCCGCTGCGGTGCACCTCGGTCGAGACGTCGTTGTGTGGCACCGGGTGGGTCACGGCAAAGGCCAGCGCCTTTTGCCCGTAACGCGTTGTTTTCACACCGATCCCCACGGCGTTGCGCACCGGCGAATTGCGGCCGTCGGCGGCGATCAGCAGGCGGGCGGCGATGCGCGCGCCATCGCTGAGGCTGATCAGCGCCTCGCGTTCGCGGGTCATCACCCGCCGGGTGGCGACGCCGGGGCGGAAATCCACGTTGGGCAGCTCGGCCAGACGCGCCACCATTTCGCGGCGCAGCAACCAGTTGGGCAGGTTCCAGCCAAAGGGCTGATCGGAAATATCCGAGGCATCGAAATCGGTGGTCAGCCGGGCCACCGGCTCGGGGCCGCCGGCATCGACGATCCGCATGATCTGTAGTGCGCTGGCGTGCGGGGCCAGCCGCTGCCACAGGCCCGCGGCCTGCAACAGATCGACCGAAGGCTGCAAGAACGCGGTGGTGCGCATGTCGGCGCCTGCATCGGCGCCATCGGTCACCGGCGGGGCGGGATCGACGCAGATCACCGAATATCCGGCACTGCCAAAGGCCGCCGCCGCGCATAGCCCGGCAACACCGCCGCCGGAAATCAGAATGTCAGGTGTTTCGCGGTCCAACATCGCCCCTCCATGCCCCACATCTAAGCCGAAGCGGGGCACAGTCCAAGCGACATCTCGTCACCCGCGGGTGATCAGCAGCAGGATCACCATCACCACCGGCACCGCCGCCACCGCCGGCAGGTACAGCGCCAGCACGCCCCAGGTCATCACCGCGATGGCCCACAGGCTCAGCAACGCGACCAGCAGATACCAGATGTTGTTCTTGTCGCCATGCAGCAGGTCGCGCGCAATCCAGCCAAGGACCGGCACGGCCAGCAGGATTCGCAGCCACAGGGCCGGGCGTTGGGCGTTGGGGGCAAGCGTCATGTCATCTCTCCTATTCGCGTCGGGACGACATGCGGGGATTTTGCGCGCAGGAAAAGGGACGTGATGCCGCAGTGCGGCGATCTGACCCAGAAATTATCTGGTCAGTTTGCCCAGGAAACCGGTCAAATCGTCGGTGTGGTGGTGGATGTGATCGGCGGGCGCGGGGTCGGGCGCGACATGGACGGTCTGCATCCCCATCGCATGCGGCGCGGCCAGGTTGCGCGGGTCGTCTTCGAACATGGCGGCGCGGGCGGGATCGATCCCGTCAGCGGCAAAGATCGCCTCGAACGCGCGGCGTTCGGGTTTGGGGCGAAACCCTGCGTTTTCAACGCCGTAGACCGCATCGAACACGCCCGACAGCCCGCGTGCCGCCAGCACCCGCTGGGCATAGGGGGCCGATCCGTTGGTGTAAACGATGCGCCGCCCGGGCAGGGCGATCAGCCGCGCCCGAAGGTCGGGATCGGGGTCCAGATGGCTGAGGTCGATTTCGTGCACATGCGTCAGATAGGGGCCGGGATCGACGCCGTGCACATCCATCAGACCGGCCAGCGTGGTGCCATAGTCGGCCCAATACTGGCGGCGCAGGATGTTGGCCCGGTCCCGGTCCACCCCCAGCGCCTGCATCACATAGGCGGTCATCCGCACCTCGATCTGATCGAACAGCCGGGCGGCGGGCGGGTACAGCGTGTTGTCCAGATCAAAGACCCAGGCGTCGGTTTCGGTGAAATATCTGGCGACCATAGATGCGATCTAGCGTGCGATCCCGTCCGGATCAATGCTGGATGCTTGATTCCCGCCCCGGGCTGCGGATACCCTGCGGTATTGTCAGCCGGAGGCCCGCATGAAAGACACCAAAGCGCAGAACAAGGATGCCTATGCGCTGATCCTCGATGCGATCGATGTGGGGATTTACAAACCCGGCGACCGTCTGGTCGAAAGCGATCTGGCCGAACGGTTTGGCGTGTCTCGCACCCCGATCCGCGAGGCGTTGCAGCGGCTGGAAACCCAGTCCCTGCTGACCCGCGACGGGCGCAGCCTTGTGGTCGCCTCGCTGAACCACAACCAGCTGGCCGAGCTTTACGTGAT
Organism: uncultured Paracoccaceae bacterium; assembly: GCA_947500775.1. GTDB lineage: Bacteria > Pseudomonadota > Alphaproteobacteria > Rhodobacterales > Rhodobacteraceae > CANMTD01. The sequence continues at coordinate 49,668 of CANMTD010000003.1, read as the reverse complement.
CCGGGCCGAGCTGGAAGGCCTGGCCGCCCGTCTGGCCGCGCGCCATGCCACGGATGAGGAAATCAAGGTTCTGGGCGCCATGGTGAAAGAGGACCTGACCCTGCTGGACGATCCCAAGGCGCTGGCCCGCGCCAACCGGCGGTTCCACAAACAGGTGCATCTGGCCTCGCACAACCGCTATCTGGTGCAGCAGTTGGACCTTGTGCACCGGTCGATGGCCCTGCTGGCGACCTCGTCGCTGGCGGTCGAAGGGCGCGGCAAGACCGCGATGGCCGAACATCAGGCGATCGTCGACGCCATCGCCAGCCATGACGGCGATGCCGCCTATGAGGCGTTGCGCGCCCATATCTCGACCGCGTTCGAGACCCGGTTGCGGATCGACGCCGACGGCTACGGTTCGGAAATCTAAAGCGCGTGCCCAATCGGGGCCGCGTCGGTTTCGGCGCTGGCCCCATGGGCGGTCTTGTCCCAGTAAAACGGCCGGGCGACCATTTCGAACACCGCCTTGTATGTGGCGATGGCGGCCAGCGGGTAATACAGGTGCAGGCTGGGGACCCAGGGGATCAGAAACCGTTTTTCCGCCAGTTGTGTGCCGCGAATGCCCACGACGATGCTGATCGCCTCGCTGGTCATGAAGATCGCGCTCATCCCCAGGATCAGCGGTGCCGACAGCATCCCGGTCAAAGGATGCGGCAGCCCCAGCATGATCAGCCACAGCGACCACAGCACCGGCACCAGCAGGAATTGCGACAATGTGCCGAAAAACAGGATCTGAAAGCCAATGAATTTGCGCAGCCCCAGTTCGCGCAACAGCCGCACGGGGTTGCGCATATGCACGCTCCACGTCATCGCATAGCCCTTCAGCCAGCGTGACCGTTGCTTGACCCAGGGCCAGACGCGACAGTTGGCCTCTTCCTCGGTCACCGTGTCGATCAGCGCGGTCCGGTATCCGTGGCGTGCCAGCCGCACCCCCAGATCGGCATCCTCGGTCACATTATGCGCGTCCCAGCCGCCCAGTTCCTCCAGCGGGTCGCGGCGGAAAAACAGGGTGGTGCCGCCCAGGGGAACGACCAGCCCCAGCTTGGCGATACCGGGCAGGACCATGCGGAACCATGTGGCATATTCGATGGTGAAACAGCGCGAAAACCAGTTGGTCGAGGTGTTATAGAAATCCAGAACCCCCTGCAGACAGGCCACCTCCGGCCCGCTTTCGCGGAACCGCTGCACCACCTTGTGAATCTGGTCCGGGGCGGGGGCGTCTTCGGCGTCATAGACCCCGATGATGCTGCCCCGGCAGAAATCCAGCGCAAAGTTCAACGCGCGGGGTTTGGTTTTCAGCGGGCCGTCGGGCACGGTGATGATGCGCATCCAATGGGGCAGTTGCGCGGTTTCCAGCATGGTGCGGGTGGTGGTGTCATCCTCTTCGGTGACCAGACAGATATCCAGCAGTTCCTTGGGATAGGTCAGCCGCCCCAGCCGGGCCACCAGCCGCTGGGCGATATCCTGTTCGTGAAACAGCGGCACCATGATCGACACCACCGGCAGGCTGTCGGAAATCGGTTGCACGTTGCTGCGGTCGGGGGCGGGCGGGCCGCGCCAGACCGCCACGGCCGCGGCCAGTTTCAGCGCGGTCGCCGCCATCAGCGTGACCACCGCCCAGATCGTCAGCGCGGCCCATGTCGCCACCGGATGCAGGCACAGGGCAACCGCCAGCAGGCCAAGGGCGGCGATGATCGCGTGTCGGGGGCCGGCGTTATACCAGAACCGACAGCTTTCATCCTCGGCCACGCGGGTTTCGGCGGCGGCGGCCAGTTTGCTGTTGCGCGTGTCCAGAATGGCCTGATGCAGGTCGCGTTCGCTGGCCAGCGCCATCACCGGATCGCCGAAACTGTCGGGCAGATCGGCGTGCAGATCGGCGAATTCATCGGGGCGGCAGGTGGCCACGATGGTGGCCCCGCCCAGCCGCTGCACCGGTACCGCGCCGCGCGACAGGCACAGGTTGACGCCCATTTCGTCGATCAGGCGCGGGTCGGGCGGGTTCGCCTCCAGATCGACGGGCAGGGCGAAATACTGGCGCGACAGGGCCGACATCAGCTGCACTTCGTCGATCATGTCATGGGCCAGCAGGATATCGCCCAGCCGCAGGTTCTGGCGCTGTTGCAGGGCCAGGGCGGTGACCAGATCGCCGGGGTCCAGCGCGCCCGCCTTGACCAGAATATCGCCCAGCGGCTGCCGCGTGGCGCGGGGCGTGCGAAGGGCCCCGGGCTGGGGCGTCGTCTTGACTAATCTGAGAACAGCCTGGTTCATCAACGTGCGGTCCGGTCAGGAATTGTTAACCTGACTTTCACCACACGTGGTTAACAGCCCGTTAAGACTGATGATTTTTTGGTTTATGTGGCGCGCGGCGGTTACGACCGCGCGTTCATCGCCGCCACAAACCGTTCAAACAGGTAATAGCTGTCCTGCGGGCCGGGGCTGGCCTCGGGGTGGTATTGCACCGAAAACACCGGCCGGTCCTGCATCCGGATACCGCAGTTGGACCCGTCAAACAGCGACACATGGGTTTCCTTGACGCCCTGGGGCAGGGTCTGGCTGTCCACCGTGAACCCGTGGTTCATCGAGGTGATTTCAACCTTGCCGGTGTCCAGATCCTTGACCGGGTGGTTGGCGCCGTGGTGGCCGTGGTTCATCTTGATGGTCTTGGCGCCCAGCGCCAGCGCCAGCATCTGGTGGCCCAGACAGATGCCGAAAACCGGCAGGTCGGTCTTGTCCAGAATGTCGCGGATCATCGGCACCGCATAGGCGCCTGTTGCCGCCGGATCGCCGGGGCCGTTCGATAGGAACAGGCCCTCGGGGTTGCGCGCCAGCACCTCTTCGGCGGTCGCGGTGGCGGGCAGAACCGTCACATCGCAGCCGGCCGAGGCCAGACAGCGCAGGATATTGCGTTTCGCGCCGTAATCGATCGCCACCACCCGGCGGCCTTCGGTCGCGCGGTTGGTGTATCCTTCGGGCCAGGCCCAGCGCATTTCGTTCCACTGATAGCTTTGCGCGCAGGTCACATCCTTGGCCAGGTCCAGCCCCTCCAGCCCCGAAAACGCGCGGGCCTTGGCGACCAGCGCCTCGATATCAAAAACGCCGTCGGGGTTGTGGGCCAGCGCCACATGCGGCGCGCCCTGCTGCCGGATCGCGCGGGTCAGCCGCCGGGTGTCCAGCCCGCCGATCCCGATCCGCCCGCGCCGCGCCAGCCAGTCCTGCAGCGGTTCCAGCGCGCGCCAGTTCGACGGCTCGGTCGGGTCCCATTTCACCACCATCCCCGCGGCCACCGGGCTGGCGGTCTCGTCATCGTCGGTGTTCACGCCGGTATTGCCGATATGCGGGAAGGTAAATGTCACCACCTGCCCGGCATAGGACGGGTCGGTCATGATTTCCTGATACCCGGTCATCGCGGTGTTGAAACACAGCTCTGCCACCGTGTCGCCGGTCGCGCCGAAGCCCTGTCCATAGAACACGGTCCCATCGGCAAGGGTCAGACAGGCGGTGGGGCGATTTTCGGGGGTTGCGGCAGGCATGCGGGGGCTCCAATGCTCAAATCTCGCGGAACCTAGGCGCGGTGCGGCGTGGGGTCAAGAGGGCAGTGGATTCACGTTTTCCCAAGAAAACAAGGGCTTGGCATTTTGCCCCGATGGTTGCCTCTGCCCGCAGGACCCGTTAGTTTCGAAACTTCGGACTCATGGGGATGGACAAACCGAATGGAACTGCGTGAACGCATCACTTCTGGCCTGAAAGACGCCATGAAGAACAAAGAGACAGCCCGGCTTTCGACGCTGCGGCTGATCAATGCGGCGATCAAGGACAAAGACATCGCCGCGCGTGGCGAAGGCCGCGATGACGGCGTGTCGGACGGGGACGTTCTGGCCATTCTGGGACGCATGGTCAAACAGCGTCAGGAAAGCGCGCGCGCCTATGAAGAGGGCGGCCGCCTGGACCTGTCCGAACGCGAACGGGCCGAGATCGTGGTGATCGAGGAATTCCTGCCGCGCCAGTTGGACGAGGCCGAGGTCGAGGCCGCCATCGCCGCCGCCATCGCCGAGGCCGGCGCCAGTTCGATCCGCGACATGGGCAAGGTCATGGGCGCGCTCAAGGCGAAATACACCGGCCAGATGGATTTCGGCACGGTCGGCCCGATGATCAAGGACCGGCTGGGCTGATCCGCCCCCCGGTTCCGTCTTGGTCAGAATGTGGAGTGGGCCCCGTTCCGGCGGCCCACGCCCCTCCGCCTACATATCGGTTTGCGAGGTTTCCTCGCGATGCTTCATCGTCCGCCGCATCACCAGATAAAACAGCGCCACGCCGCAGGCAAAGGCGCCAAGGCTGATGGTCACACCCGGGTTTGTGGACATCCAGTTCATAAAGCTTTCCATGGGGTCTCCTCACGTTATTGTTACTATTTTCTAGAGGTAATGGATAAATAAGGCACATTTGCGGTGGGCCTTATAATCGGGGCGGAGGGGCCCGCGAGCATCCCGGCACAACGCCCCTGCAAGGCCCCATTCCGATGCCTCCGATCAGGTCTGTGGCGCAGCGATCGACCTTGCGCCCTTTGCCTGAGCCAAAGCTCAGGCCGCGCCCCCCAGCCGCCTATTCGGCGACTGCGTTGGAATGTAACCCTGTCATCGGCCGATCTTCCGGAATTGATCCATATGCAACCCGCCGAAAAATGGCAAAGATCGAATTCCTGTTAGACGCGACATCTCATTCAGCAGGACAAGATTATGCGCGGGAATCGTCCCCCTCATTCCCACCTTGGTTGAATCTTCGATATATGCATCAAGACTGTCCAATCCCATTTCGAAGTACCCGCGCCGCAGAAGTCCGGTGGGCATATCAGCGCGCTCTGCTTCAAGCTTGCACTTTATCAACTTATAAGCGTCGGTCTTTTCTTCCCCGGACGCAGCCTGCTTCGCCCCAGCGTCTGTGAAAAAACGCCCCGCTTTGTATGTGCCAATTTCGACTTTCCGAAGGTTGTCAAACACGTCAGGCGTTGGGGATTTTGCGTCGGTTTCGAAGGGAACGTTCAACAAGCCCGGATAGCTGTTGAACATGACGTCAAAGTAGAACTGCCGTCGTTGGACGCGGGCCTCGGTGAGCGATCCGACACAGGCATAGGCAGATCGTGAAGTCAGCGGTTGAATCTGTAGCCCCCTCATCGATCCTTGCCCGGCGTGGCATCGGCCGCGAAATTGACGGAAATACCCCATCAAAGGCGATTGCCGCATTGTCGCGCGGTCACTTATTTTGTTGATGGAATTGGTGACATCCGCCCTCCAACGTTTGAATTTCCCGCGCCTGAAGCTTTTGCCGTAAAATCTGCGCTGCTTGGAAAAATAGCCTTCAACATCCGGGAAGTCATAAACCTCTCGTAGCGCTTCACCGCCACCACCCGTCAGCGCGAATTGCCCGACCTTTCCCTTTGGTGGTGTGAACAAAATGGGCGCATATTGCCCTAAGGAACGATGGCGCCATCTCTGTACTGCCTGTGCGGGGGATTCCTCCAGACGCGATTGTCTCCAATCTGGGGCCGAACGCCGAAGGGGAAGCCCTATGTTTTCAGCAACTTCCGCGGCAACCCTTTCTTCAACCTGAAATCTTGGTCCAACGCAGGTGAAAAGGTCGATGGCACTGGTATCAGCGGTGCCCGCCCCTTCGATTGCCTTCAACAGGCACACCGTAGTACGTGAATCCAGCCCGCCGGAGATTGCCGTGGCCAAAGGGAATGGCGAATGGGCCAGAACAGTGGCAACCCGTCCGTGCCATGTTTCCAGAAATATTCTGAGCGCCTCGTCATAGTCCAACGCTTTGGGCTGAACGACATTCGTCTTTCGAATCCCTGATGGACCGGCGACAAGACATTGGTCCGCGGCAAGGAAGGAAATTTCCGAAATTGTTGTTTTTTCGCTGGTTATTTGCTTGAAATTTACCGTCGAACTAAACCAAGAGGCCAGATGGTTCATATCCGCATGCAGCCGCAGACCACGCGCTGTCAGAAACTCTGCCAGGAAAATAAGTGAATTGGAGACAGCCCAGTCGGCTCCATTACTGAAATAAAAGAGCCTGACATTGCCGCGGAAATCAGCCCCAATCGTAAGCTCATCGCCTGTTCTTTTCGCAACGATGTAAGAGCCATCCTCTCCTGGAGAGATCTCATGGCCGGTTTCGGCCCGGTAGCTTTCGGCCCCCTTCATCCCGTGGACAAAGTCGTTACCCAGAAAACAGTAGCCATCAAAATAGAAATCCGGCACCGGCTCCCAACTCGAGAACACAAAGAATGAATCGTCCAATAGCTCCTCCGATCACGCCGACGTGATCGTATATTATGACACCCGGAATACAACGAGATTCGGGTCAGGCAGAAGCTTCCTTGGCAGCCATCAAAGTCCCGCTCCTTGCCTGAGCCCATGCTCAGGCAGCGCCCGAACCGCCCCCGTCGTGCCAAAGGCACGCCTGCGGCGTGATGCGGGCGCTCCCCGCCCACCCCTCGGTTCGGGCGCGGTGGTTCCTATCAGAGGTGGGCAGTTTGAAGTGGCTATCAACCAAACGATTTCGGTTGGCTGGATTTAGCCTGTTCCAGCACCACGCAGCCGCCTATTTGACAATTGTATTAGGCGAGATGGCGGGCTTTCGCTGCGGTAGTGAAAGTTCAGACCAATGGCTTTAATGCGGACGTTTTCCTCTGTTGCGCGCTAGCGCTTCAATCTTCGTCGCCGGGCGCGCTCGCCGGACTGCTTTAGGTAATCGCGGTCTCGCTTGCATTCTTTTTGATGCCATTCCTTCCCCATACTACGCCGCACCCCCGTTCCAAACGATCCGGCATCGTAGAGTACTCCTCGATATTCGGGACCATACGTCGCCGCCCACTCAGCCTTAAACTTCAACATCGTTGCCCACTCATGCTCCTCTCGCTTCTTATCCTCGTAGCCCTTCTCCCAAGGCCTGTGGCCATATTCACTCCACGCCGTACTCCCGCCACCCTCAAATCCTACCACCATGTTGCCGCCACCATGTATGTGGCGCGGGTCGGGCATCAGGAGATAGCCGTCTCCGAGCTTGCGCCAATTGATCGAACGTAGATGGCGTTCGGGATACAGCCAGTCTTCCTCGGCGGCTGCTATATACCTGAAAGCTCGCTTCTTGGTGATGTAGTTAATCTCTAGAACTTCTTCCTCGGTCAGGTGCCTTTCGTGTTGAATATCGAGGATGTTGAACATCGCTCCTGATCGAAAGAAGTGAGGGTTCGGGCGTAGTTTCAGAGGCTTCTGAAACGGGTCTCTCACCCAATTTAGGTTCGTTAAGATCAGAACTTTCTCGGGGGACAATGGGAAGTAGGTGTGAGTGGCCGCGCATCGGATATCTGGGTCATTTACGCCGATACACCACTTGGAGGCGGGGAAGCATTCACGATTATACGCCACGACTGGATGGTCAGATATGATGAACTTCGTTGGTGATTGGCTTGCGTCTGCGATTTGCCAGACTGCTTCTGCCCAGATGTTGCAGAAGATGTTGCGCAAGTTTTGCATCTCGAAGAGAGTCTCGTTTCTGTCGCGCGACTGAAGCACCTGCTTGAGCCATGCCAAGCCCTTTGGAGTTCGTAGCTTCTGAACGCTCATGTAGGGGACGAGGGCGTTCCAAAAGTCGTGCGTCGCGTCCGTAAACTCGAACTCGGCAAAGTGCTCGATCGCCTTCTTTCCATCTGTATCAAGGGGGCCGAAGAAGAATTTCTCAATGTCGCGGTTCTCAAGACCAGCCCAATTCGTCGTGTAAAGGTCGTCCTGAGCGAAGCACTGCGTCGGCCCCCAATGCAGCAGTGCTCTGCGAGTATAGGTGTGGCCATTGTTCGTGACGGTATTAGGCCGAAGGTCCAGATAGTGATAGCGAGATTGTCCATCAGCGAGGAAGCGTCGTTGATACCATTTTGGGACATAATGGTTGTGTCGATAGTCGTCCATCATATTTCATTTATGAAGGTGATCGTCGAAACATTTCAAGCGGACGGGTTGAAGCAAAAGCTGAATTCCACGCTAAGGTAAACATTTGGACAAGGTCCGCTTTGAGCAAGATGCATTGCAGCCTATCAGACAGCATTGAATGGCAGATTCGGGCCGAAAAGCTGAGTTCCCCAAAGGCACGCCCTGATTCTCGTTTCCGCCCCCCTGCAAATCTTTAAACAACCCCGTCCCAATTCTTTAAAGACCTTAAGGAAAACGTCAAAGAACGGTGTCCACCTGCCGGGCCTAGCCTTGTCCGACCCGCAGCGCGGCGATCAGGTCGGGGTGCAGTTCGGCCCGTTCTGGGGCGCTCAGGAAGGCGCCGATTTCGACCTCGCGGTCGCCGCCTTTCAGGGTCAGGTAATTCTCGACCGGGCCGCCGCGGGCGTGTATCTCGACCGTCACCCAATAGGGGTTGGCCTGCCAGCTTTGGTTGGGGCTGCGCGGGTTGTGGCGGGTCAGGGTGACGCGCTCGGGGGTGATTTCCAGCTCTTCCAGTATTTCGCCATCCCTATAGGATCGTTGAAGAAAATACCAGATTGCGGCGATGGTTCCGGCCAGGAACGGCAGCAGCCCCCAGAACACCACCGACCCCAGCACCGCCACCAGCGGCAGCGCGATCAGCGCCGCAGTGGCCCCGATAAACACCACGAATCCGCGCCGCGGCAGCGACCGGTAGGGCCACAGCGACAGGCGCCTCGCGCCTTGGGGGGTATCGGTCCATTCATAGGGCATCGTCGCAGGATACCCCCACCACCCGCGCTTGCCGAGTGCTAAATTGCCGCGTTTGCCATGCATGTTTTCGGCGCGGGCCGGGCCGGGCTTCCCCTTGTTTCAAAACAAAAAAAGAGCCCGGACACGATGCCGGGCTCTTTCGAATTTAGCGTGGCGCAGGCCCTAGTGGGCGTGGCCTTTGTCCCAGTCTTCCTGCTTTGGCAGAGTCTCGAACGTGTGTTCGGGCGGCGGGCTGGGCAGGGTCCATTCCAACGTATCGGCGTATTCGTTCCAATAGTTGTTCTGGGTGACCCGCTTGCCATACATCAGGCTGTAGAACACCACGCCGATGAAGAACACGAAGCTGGCGAACGACAGGAAGGCACCCCAGCTGGAGACATAGTTCCAATAGGCAAACGCCTCGGGATAGTCGATGTAACGACGCGGCATGCCCTGACGGCCCAGGAAGTGCTGGGGGAAGAAGGTCAGGTTGGCGCCGATGAACATCGCCCAGAAGTGCAGCTTGCCGGCCCATTCGGGGTATTCACGCCCCGACATCTTGCCGAAGTAATAGTAGATACCGGCAAAGATGGCGAAGACCGCGCCAAGGCTCATCACATAGTGGAAGTGTGCGACCACATAGTAGGTGTCGTGATAGGCCCGGTCGATCCCGGCCTGCGACAGCACGATGCCGGTCACACCACCAACGGTGAACAGGAACAGGAACCCAAAGGCCCAGAGCATGGGCGTTTTGAATTCGATCGATCCGCCCCACATGGTGGCGATCCAGCTGAACACCTTCACGCCCGTGGGCACCGCGATGACCATCGTCGCCAGCATGAAATAGGACTGCTGGGTCAGCGACAGGCCGACGGTGTACATGTGGTGCGCCCAGACGACAAAGCCCAGAACCCCGATCGCGACCATCGCATAGACCATCGGCAGATAGCCGAAGACCGGCTTGCGGCTGAAGGTTGCGATGACGTGGCTGATGATGCCAAAGCCGGGCAGGATGATGATGTAGACCTCGGGGTGACCGAAGAACCACAGGATGTGCTGATACAGGATCGGGTCACCGCCGCCTTCCGGCTGGAAGAAGGTGGTGCCGAAGTTGCGGTCGGTCAGCAGCATGGTGATCGCACCGGCCAGAACCGGCAGCGACAGCAGGATCAGCCAGGCAGTGACGAAGATCGACCACGAAAACAGCGGAACCTTGTGCAGGGTCATGCCCGGCGCGCGCATGTTCAGGAAGGTGGTGATCATGTTGATCGCCCCCAGGATCGAGCTGGCGCCAGAGACGTGCACCGCAAAGATCGCCAGATCCATGGAATAGCCGCCTTCGGATGTGGACAGCGGCGGGTACAGAACCCAGCCCACGCCCGATCCCAGCTGGCCATTGCCGCCCGGAGACAGCACCGAACAGACGGCAAGCGCGGTCCCGGCGACATACATCCAGTAGCTGAGGTTGTTCATCCGCGGGAACGCCATATCCGGCGCGCCGATCTGCAAGGGCATGAAATAGTTGCCGAAACCGCCAAACAGTGCCGGGATCACGACGAAGAACATCATCAGGATGCCGTGGCCGGTGATCAGCACGTTCCAGAGGTGGCCGTTGGGGGTACATTCCCCCGCGGCGGCGGCCGTCAGGCGCGCACCTTCCATACACATGTACTGAACGCCCGGGTCCATAAGCTCCAACCGCATGTAGACCGTGAAGGCCACCGAGATGAAGCCGACTGCCGCGGCGGTAAAGAGGTACAGGATACCAATATCTTTGTGGTTTGTGGACATAAACCAGCGGGTAAAGAACCCCCGGTTGTCCTCATGTTCGTGGCCATGAATGGCTGCGTCTGCCATATCTGCCTCCCGTTTCACATTGTTAATGCCAAGCGGACAGTTGACCCGCCGCGCGTTTTTCCAGTTTCTCTTTTAGAGGGCCGTGCGGTGGGGGGCAATGTACCTTAGCGCCGCAGGTGAAATTTTATTGCGGGGCAGGGTTGCAGGACGGTGTGCCCGTGGCCATGGGGGCAGATGTCACAGATGGCAACCGTAGGGTATGTACCTTGTTAGGACGTGCCCTGTCTGGACTATCAACTATCGGGATAGATCATGATCCGCCTGTTAAGTCTTCTGCGAGCATGAGAGCGTTTCCATCGGGATCATAAAAAGTTGCTGTCTTGACCATGCCTTCGACAACATCAGTTTCTCCATCGAATTTAACCTTGGCTTGCTCCAATTTCTGCCTTGCAGCGTCCAGGTCAGCTATCCCAAAGACGGGTACGCAGTTGCCGGGTGCGGGCTTGGTATGCTCACCAAGGCCAATTGTTACTCCGACTGTATTCGTTTGAAGTTCTGACCAGCCTGCGTCGTCTGCGTGGTAGATGGCTTCAAACCCCAACATGCTGCCGTACCACTCAGCGCTTACGTGGCGATCCTTGACGGACAGAGCGATATTGATGGTTCCATCAGGCGAAATAAGAGGCATGATCTTTCCTTTTGAGCTTAAATATATTAACTATACTTTATGCGCATTGAATCATTTGTCAACATCACCTCAAGAGCTTGGGCGTTACCCATTCTATCAAACCTGCACGCAGGTATTGCAGGAAGACAGGCACCTCTCTTGGCAGCTACTGGCGCGAGTAGGACCGCTTTGGCACAAAGCATGGATCATCTAATCACGATGGGGATGTTGGAACGAAATCCCGGTTATGGTCATCCTCTGCGGCCAGAATTTCGGCTCACACCGTTAGGGATTTCCGCTGCTGCAATTGCCAGCAAAATTCAAAATATAGCCGCTGATGAAGATCAAGACTTGCTCCGTCGATCATGGACACTACCGGTGTTGGTGTCGCTTCACACAACGAGCCGCTTCAACAATATCAAACGAAGTCTGCCATCAATTACGGATCGAGCATTGTCGCAATCGTTGAAAACGATGGAAGTCAGAAGCTGGGTCTGCCGTAGCGTTGATGAGACTGCTCGCCCGCCTAGATCAATTTACGCTGCTGTGAATACCGGCGAAGCGATTAGTAAGGCAACTGCACCTGAAATCAGCTTCGTCTAGCAAGACCCGACGTTCGTTTAGAAGTAACGAAGGTCGGGTAAGTCCCGCATAGCAGGCCTTGGGTCATAATCGCGTGACGTTTGGGCCGTAGTTCTTTGACAGATACAGCCTGTCTGGCCTGAGAAAATACCTGCGTAGCGTCAAAGATGCGGCGTGTGCCACACGGAAAACGCCTCTGGCCATCGTGGCAAATCGCTCGCAAAGTGGCGCGGGTCCGGCCTGCGGGTCGTGGGCCGCAGACCCAACAGGAGCTTTGAGATCAACATGAACGACATGGCCGCGCCGCAACTGGTGATCTTTGATTGTGATGGCGTCGTCGTGGACAGCGAGATCATCAGCGCGCGGGTGCTGATCGCTTTGCTGGCCGAGCTGGGGGTGCAGACCGACCCCACATTCGTCTTCAACCATTGTCTGGGGCGCAGTTTTCCCACCGTGGCCAAACATCTGGCCGGGGCCTTCGATCTGACATTGCCCGAGGGATTCGAGGCTGACTATCGCACCCGGCTGTTGCAGGTGTTCGAAACCGAACTGCGCCCGATGTCCGGGCTGCGACCGGTGCTGTCGGGGTTGAACGTGCCGTTTTGCATCGCCTCCAGCAGCAGCCCGGAGCGGGTTCAGCGGTCGTTGACCCTGACCGGGCTGTACCCGTATTTCACGGATCGGATTTTCACCGCCTCGCAGGTGTCGCGGGGCAAACCGGCCCCCGATCTGTTCCTGCTGGCGGCCGAAACCCTTGGGATAAAACCGCAGAATGCGCTGGTGATCGAGGACAGCATCGTTGGGGTCGAGGCGGGGCTGGCCGCGGGCATGCGGGTGTTGCGGTTTACCGGCGGGGGGCACATGCGGGCGGTCGATCCGGGCGCGCGTCTGGAACAGTTTGTGCCGCCCAATGATGCCCGCTTTGCCGAGTTTGAGGGGTTCGATCGCTTTTTTGATCTTCTGCCCGGGCTTCGCAGCTAATATAAGCGTGCCCTATGGCACCGAAAATAGACCCAGACGAAAAGACAGTCGATCAGGCCGCGCGGGCGGGCTGGATGTATTATCTGGCCGGGATGACTCAGGATCAGATCGCGCGCGAGCTGGGGGTGTCCCGCCAGCGGGCGCAACGATTGGTGGCGCGGGCGATGGCGGACGGGTTGATCCGGGTGCGTCTGGAACACCCCATCGCCAGCTGTCTGGCGCTGGAACGCGAGCTGAAACAGAAATTCGGGCTTCAGATGGCGCGGGTGGCGCCGTCGCTGCCCGAAGGGGTCGATCCGCTGACCTCGGTGGCGCCGGTCGCCGCGAAAGAGGTGGAACGTTACCTGTCGTCGGATACGCCGCTGGTAATCTCGCTGGGTACGGGCCGGACCCTGCGCGCGGTCGTGGCCGATATGGCCGATATGAATTGCCCCGAACACAAGCTGGTCTCGCTGATCGGCAATGCGGCGCCGGATGGCTCTGCCTCGGTCTATGAGGTGATCCTGCGGCTGGCGGACCGGGTGAAGGCCAAGCATTTCCCGATGGGGTTGCCGGTGTTTTCCAAAAATGCCGAGGAACGCGAGTTTTATCGCGGTCTGGCCCATATGCAGACGCCGTTCGAACTGGCCCGCAACAGCGATGTGACCTTTGTCGGAATCGGTCAGATCGGCGAAGACGCGCCGCTGTTTGTCGACGGGTTCGTCGACCGCGCGGCGCTGGACGATCTGCTGGCCCAGGACGCCGTGGGCGAGATCGTGGGCTGGGTGTTCGATTCGAATGGCCACTATCTGGAGGGCGGCACAAACGCCCGGACCAACGGTGTGCAGGTCAATCCGGACCGAAATCCGGTGATTTGCATCGCTGCGGGCAAAAGCAAATACATGGCCCTGAAAGCTGCTTTAAAAGGCAAATTGGTGAATGGTTTAGTCACCGATGAGGCCTGCGCGCAGTATCTTCTGGGCTGAAATTTCCGCCGAATGTAACAGCGAATTAAAAAAAGAAGTTGACTAATTTTGCGCAAAGGTGAGTAATTGCGTGGTAAATGAGCAAATGCTCAGTTGCTGTCAGGGAGGACATCATGACTTTGAAGGTAAGCACCTTAATGGGGGCTTGCGCGATCGCCGCTATCTCAAGCGGGGCGATGGCCGAGTCCATTACAATTGCAACGGTGAACAACGGCGACATGATCCGGATGCAGGGTCTGGCCGCGGATTTCACCGCCAAACACCCCGATATCGAATTGGAGTGGGTGACGCTTGAGGAAAACATCCTGCGCCAGCGCGTCACGACCGACATCGCCACCAAGGGCGGTCAGTACGACGTGATGACCATCGGTACCTATGAGGTTCCGATCTGGGCCAATCAGGGCTGGCTGGTCGGGCTGAATGATCTGCCCGCAGATTACGACGCCGACGACATCCTGCCCGCGATCCGCGGCGGTCTGACCGTCGACGGCGAACTCTATGCCGCACCGTTCTATGGCGAAAGCTCGATGGTGATGTACCGCACCGATCTGATCGAAGCGGCGGGGCTGACCATGCCCGATGCGCCGACATGGGAATTCATCGGCGAAGCCGCCCGTGCGATGACCGACAAGGACAATGAAGTCTACGGCATCTGCCTGCGCGGCAAGGCCGGCTGGGGCGAGAACATGGCGTTCCTGACCGCCACCGCGAATTCCTTTGGCGCGCGCTGGTTCGACATGGACTGGAAGCCCCAGTTCGACAGCGACGCATGGGCCAACACGCTGAACTTCTATGTGGGTCTGATGAACGACGCGGGCCCTCCGGGTGCATCCAGCAACGGATTCAACGAAAACCTGGCGCTGTTCCAGACCGGCAAATGCGGCATGTGGATCGACGCCACGGTGGCGGCGTCCTTTGTGACCAACCCCGAAGATTCGACCGTTGCGGATAAGGTCGGCTTTGCGCTGGCACCTGACAACGGTCTGGGCAAACGCGGCAACTGGTTGTGGGCATGGTCGCTGGGCATCCCGGCGGGCACACAGAAAGCCGAAGCCGCCAAAGCCTTTGTTGCTTGGGCCACATCCAAGGAATATCTGGCTCTGGTCGCCGAAAACGAAGGCTGGGCCAACGTTCCCCCGGGCACGCGCAGCTCGCTTTATGCCAATCCGGAATACGCCAAGGTACCTTTCGCCAAGATGACGCTGGACAGCATCAACTCGGCCGATCCGACCAACCCGACGGTTGATCCGGTGCCCTATGTCGGCGTGCAGTTCGTCGCGATCCCCGAGTTTCAGGGCATTGCAACGGCTGTCGGACAGCAGTTTTCGGCAGCGCTTGCCGGTACCACCTCGGTCGAGAATGCGCTGGCCGCAGCCCAGGCATTGACGACCCGCGAAATGGCCAAGGCCGGTTACCCTAAATAAGGGTTACTCCCGGAATGCCGCTGGGCGCAGTTTCCTGCCCGGCGGCATTTTCCAACACAACTCATATAATCATATAGGGAGGTGGACGGATGGCCACCGCACATTCACGGACAGCGGCACGGTTCATGTTGTCTCCGGCGGTAATACTGTTGCTGGGCTGGATGATCGTACCGCTTTCAATGACGCTTTATTTTTCATTCCAACGCTACAATCTGCTGATGCCGGGGCAAGAGGCCTGGGTCGGGTTTCTGAACTATAAGTACTTTCTGACCGATCCTGCGTTTTTCGCGGCCCTGTGGAACACGCTGATGCTGGTGGGGGGCGTATTGCTGATCACCGTTGTTGGCGGGATTGCGCTGGCGGTTCTGCTGGATCAACCGATGTGGGGGCAGGGAATTGTCCGCATTCTGGTGATCGCGCCGTTTTTCGTCATGCCCACGGTTTCCGCGCTGGTGTGGAAAAACATGTTCATGAACCCGGTGAACGGGTTGTTCGCCTATATCGCCAAGTTTCTGGGGATGCAGCCGTTCGATTTTCTGGCCCACGCCCCGCTGATGTCGATCATCCTGATCGTGGCCTGGCAATGGCTGCCCTTTGCGACGCTGATCCTGCTGACCGCAATGCAGTCGCTGGACAGCGAACAGCAGGAAGCCGCCGAAATGGACGGCGCCAGCGTGGTCAGCCGGTTCATCTATCTGACGCTGCCGCATCTGGGCCGGGCGATCACTGTTGTGGTCCTGATCCAGACGATTTTCCTGTTGTCGATCTTTGCCGAAATTCTGGTCACCACCAATGGTGGGCCGGGATATGCCTCGACCAATATCACCTACCTTGTCTATGCCCAGTCGCTGTTGCAGTTCGACGTGGGCGGCGGGTCTGCGGGTGGCATCATCGCTGTGATCTTGGCCAATATTGTTGCGATCTTCCTGATGCGGATGGTCGGCAAGAATCTGGAGACCTGATATGGCCCGTGCAGTATCAACCAAACGCAAACTCTGGTTCACCGGCTTGGCCTGGCTGATCGGTCTGGTGATCTTTTTCCCGATCCTGTGGACCGTTCTGACCAGTTTCAAGACCGAGGCCGAGGCAATCGCATCGCCGCCGTCCTTTCTGGGCTTCGAATGGACGCTGGAGAATTATGCGACGGTGATGGAGCGGTCCAACTATTTCCGCTTCTTCATGAACTCGGTGATCATCGCGGTGGGCTCTACCGCGCTGGGGCTGCTGGTCGCGGTGCCTGCGGCCTGGTCGATGGCCTTTGTGCCGGGCAAGCGCACCAAGGACCTTCTGATGTGGATGCTGTCCACCAAGATGTTGCCGCCGGTGGGGGTTCTGATCCCGATCTATCTGATCAGCCGCAATTTTGGCCTGCTGGACAGCCGCGCCGCCCTTGTCGTCGTTCTGATGCTGATCAACCTGCCGATCATCATCTGGATGCTTTATACGTACTTCAAGGAAATCCCCGGCGAAATTCTGGAAGCCGCACGGATGGATGGCGCCAGCCTGCGGTCGGAAATCATCTATGTGCTGACGCCGATGGCGGTGCCGGGCATCGCTTCGACCATGCTGCTGAACATCATTCTGGCATGGAATGAGGCGTTCTGGACGCTGAACCTGACGACGGTGAATGCCGCGCCTTTGACCGCCTTTATCGCCAGCTATTCCAGCCCCGAGGGTCTGTTCTATGCCAAGCTTTCGGCCGCATCGACGATGGCGATCGCGCCGATCCTGATCATGGGCTGGTTCAGTCAGAAACAACTTGTACGTGGCCTGACCTTTGGCGCCGTGAAGTAGGAGGACAAGAATATGGGAAGTATCTCTCTTAACAAAGTCAGCAAAAGCTTTGGCGACGTGCAGGTCATTCCGCCGCTGGACCTGGAGATCAACGATGGTGAATTCGTGGTGTTTGTCGGCCCTTCGGGTTGTGGCAAATCCACCCTGCTGCGGCTGATCGCGGGGCTGGAGGATCTGACATCCGGGGCCATCAGCATCGATGGCGCCGACGCCACCAACGCCGCCCCCGCGCAACGCGGTCTGGCGATGGTGTTCCAGTCCTATGCGCTTTACCCGCATATGACCGTGCGCAAGAACATCGCCTTTCCGCTGAAAATGGCGGGGATGGACCCGGCCGAACAGGACCGCCGCATCGCGGGGGCGGCCAAGGTGCTGAACCTGACCGATTATCTGGACCGGCGTCCGGGGCAATTGTCGGGCGGACAGCGTCAGCGGGTCGCCATTGGTCGCGCCATCGTGCGCGAACCGTCGGCGTTCCTGTTCGACGAACCGCTGTCGAACCTTGATGCCGCCCTGCGGGTCAACATGCGTCTGGAAATCTGCGATCTGCACAAGACGCTGGCCACCACGATGATCTATGTGACCCACGATCAGGTCGAAGCGATGACCATGGCCGACAAGATCGTCGTGCTGCATGACGGCTATATCGAACAGGTCGGCAGCCCGCTGGAACTGTATGAAAACCCGGTCAACAAATTCGTCGCAGGCTTTATCGGCAGCCCCAAGATGAACTTTATCGCGGGCGCGCCGGCGCAAAAGCGCGGCGCGGATTCCATCGGTATCCGGCCCGAACACCTGACCGTTTCGCGCGACGCGGGGGAATGGGCCGGGGTGGTCGGCGTGTCCGAACATCTGGGCTCGGACACTTTCCTGCACGTCAATGTCGACGGCATCGGCATGGTCAATGTCCGCGCCAGCGGCGAATTCCGCGTCAAATACGGGGAACAGGTGTTCCTGTCGCCGATTGAGGAAAAGATCCACCGGTTTGATGCGGCGGGCCTGTCCATTTGAAACGACTGACAGGAAAGACGGCCCTGATCACCGGGGCCGCGCGCGGCATCGGCCGGGCGTTTGCCGAAACCTATGCGCGCGAAGGCGCGCGGGTGGCGATTGCCGACATCGATCTTGCCGCCGCCACGCAGGCGGCGGACAGGATCGGGGCAGGGGCCGTGGCGATCCATCTGGATGTGGCCGATCAGGCCTCGATCGAGGCTTGCGTGACCGAGGCCACCGCGGCCCTGGGGCATATCGACATCCTGATCAACAACGCGGCCCTGTTCGATCTGGCCCCGCTGACCGAGGTCACGCGCGACAGCTATGACCGGCTGTTCGGGATCAATGTGGCGGGTCCGCTGTTCATGATGCAGGCCGTGGCCCGCGCCATGATTGCGCGCGGTCAGGGCGGCAAGATCATCAATATGGCCAGTCAGGCCGGGCGCCGGGGCGAGCCGCTGGTCAGCGTCTATTGCGCCACCAAGGCGGCGGTGATCAGCCTGACCCAATCGGCGGGCCTTGGCCTGATTTCCCACGGCATCAACGTCAACGCCATCGCCCCCGGCGTGGTGGACGGCGACCATTGGGACGGCGTCGACGCGCTGTTTGCCAAATACGAAGGTCTGGCCCCCGGCGAAAAGAAACGTCAGGTCGGACAGGCGGTGCCCTTCGGACGGATGGGGCAGGCCGAGGATCTGACCGGCATGGCGGTCTTTCTGGCGACGGAAGAAGCCAATTACATCGTGGCCCAGACGTTCAACGTCGACGGCGGAAACTGGATGAGCTGACGCATGAAATTGTCGCAAAAATCGCTAAAAGATGTGGACCCCCGCGTGGCGGTCCCGCGTTTCGACCGGGCCCGCCTTGGCCCCGGTATCCTGCATGTGGGCATCGGCAATTTTCACCGGGCGCATCAGGCGGTCTATCTGAACGATCTGCTGAATGCGGGCGGCGATCCGGCATGGGGCATTCTGGGGGCAGGGGTCTGGGGCCCCGATGCCGAAATGCGCAGCAAACTGGCGGCGCAGGATTACCTGTCATCGGTGGTCGAGGTCGACGGTGACGGCCTGTCGGCCCAGATCACCGGGGCGATGATGGGGTTTCTGCCGGTGCAGCCCGGCGACAACCGCGCGATTGCGCAGGCGCTGGACAACCCCGAAACCCGGATCGTGTCGCTGACCGTGACCGAGGGGGGGTACTATATCAACGCGGCAACCGGCCGGTTCGATCCGACCCATCCGGCGGTGGCCGCCGACATCGCCACGCCGGGATCGTGCCACACGATTTTTGGCACCATTGTCACCGCGCTGGCCGCACGCCGGGCCGCGGGTCAGGCACCCTTTACGGTCATGTCCTGTGACAACCTGCCGGGCAACGGCGATATCACGCGGCAGGCGGTTCTGGACATCGCCCAGGCGATTGACCCCGACCTTGCAAGCTGGATTTCCGACAGGGTCGGCTTTCCCAACAGCATGGTCGACCGGATCACCCCCGCCACCAGCGACCGCGAACGCGCGCTGATGCAGTCTGAATTCGGGATCGAGGATCAGTCGCCGGTGTTTTGCGAACCCTTCCGCCAATGGGTGATGGAGGATCGCTTTTCCGATGGTCGCCCCGCGTTTCAGGACGCAGGCGTGGTGCTGACCGACGATATCCATGATTTCGAGGCGATGAAGATCCGCATCCTGAACGGAGGGCATGCGATCATGGCCTATCCGGCGGGGCTGATGGGGATCGATTTCGCGCATGAGGCGATGCTTGATCCGCTGATCAAACCCTTCCTGATCAAGGTGCTGACCGACGATGTTCTGCCCTTCGTGGCGCCGGTTCCCGGCTATACCCCGCAAAGCTATCTTGACCTGATCGTCAAACGGTTCTCGAACCCCGGCGTGGCCGACACGATTGCGCGGCTGTGTCACGATGGATCGAACCGGCAGCCGAAATTCGTCATACCGTCGATCCGCGACAATCTGCAGGGCGGGCGCGTGCCGCATGGGCTGGCGCTGGCCTCGGCGATGTGGTGCCGCTATTGCGCGGGGCTGGATGATGCGGGGCAGGCGATTGCGCCCAACGATCCGAACTGGGACCGGCTGAACAGCACGGCGGTCAAGGCGCAGGCGGACCCAAGCGTTTGGACAGGGCAGGCCGCGATCTATGGCGATCTGGGGCAGACCCCCGAATTTGCCGCAGGTTTTGCCCGATCACTGGCATCGCTTGCCAGGGTCGGGACGGCCCAGACGATCCGGGACTATCTGGACAACCGGCTAACGTGAACAAGTTCTGGTGGGCATTCATGGCCGTGTTTTTCTAAAAGACACGGCACGTGCCCGAGTTTGCAGATCAGGACGGTTTCAGAAACACAGTCAACGGTGCAAGCATATGGCCTGTGATGTCGGTCCCGTTAGCATTGACCCAATATGTGAAATCCAACTTGAAGCTGCGTCGCATCCGGTCACCGTCTGAAACGGGCAATCCCGACAGGTTCTCACCTGCAACGGTCAATTGTATGGGCTTGAGGATATAGCGGGCGTCGCCGGGAACTTTCCGCGTTCCCCCCGGGGGCAGCGTCACCTTGACGGTGGTTGCCGCGTCCGGATCAATCGGCCCATCATCCGACCCGATTTCGCGCGTTGTCGTGCCTTGATTCAAGACTTCGGTGATCTGGTTCATGCCGAACGCATGCCGCGCAATCGATCCCTCGCTATATGACAAGGCGACCGGGGCATTTCCGATGTTCGTGACGTGCAATGCGGCCGCAAAAGGCCAGGGGTTTTGCTCGGTCGCGTTTGGGTCGATGCACATCTGCCTGGAGCCTACCACCTGGAAAAGAAGGCCCCCGTTTTGGACTTCAGACAGGGTCTCCAGCGTCATGTCGCAGTTTTCAAAGCGCGCCACCTCTCCTGTGGCATCGCAGCCCGACAGGGTCAGGATCGCCACAGCGGCAAGATATCTACGCCGGACCCGGCCGGCAGCGGTTGGAACGTCTGTCACTGTGCGACCTTGCTGATAAAGTTGAAATTTACGCGTCAAATATGACCATTGCATTCTAGCATGGCTTTTCCGCGGATGCATCTTTGGGCGATGTTCATTAAACTGACCGCCGGACCCGGCCCAATCCTTACACAGGGTGGTCCATGATGGGACGCATAGAAAAGGCTTTCGCAATGAACCGCTACGCCACCTGTACCGAAACTCCAGCGGGGATGCGAACTGTGAGGTGCTTTCGCGGGTGTTCTGCATTCCTCTGTGCCGCCTTGTCATGGGGCCCGGTCGCCGCAAGCGCGGGTGACACCTATTCCTGCGGGTTTGCCATGTGGTGTTTGCCAACCGATGTGTGCAGCGAAACCTCAAGCAGCGTGGTTTTTGACGTGGGGCAGGAGGACATCGTGGTCGACGAAGTCTTGGCGGGCGACACCGCCACAGGCCCGCGCTATCCCGCACGCATCAACCGGGGCCATGCCGGGCATGAGGTGCGGTACACCGATTTGACGGGTGCGCGACTGTTGCGGATATCCGATGATGGCACCACCGTTTGGCATGTCCTTGACGGCGAAGGGCGCTCATTGGGCTTTGGTCAGGGCCATTGCGAGAAACAGTAAGGGTTTGGGCAAGGGGACAGTAAACCCTGTCTCAAAAAACGCGAAAACCTGGCCTGACCACGATCAGATGGCTCAGTTCCCTTCAGGCGGAGTGGGGTCCTTCAGCGGCCCGAACACCCGTTGAAAGGTGGTTTTCAGCGCGACATCGACATCGTTCATCGTGACCGGTAGGCCCAGATCGACCAGGCTGGTCACCCCATGGTCGCGGATGCCGCAGGGGACGATCCCGTCGAAATGGCTGAGGTCCGGTTCGACGTTGATCGACAGCCCGTGAAAGCTGACCCATTTGCGCAGGCGCACGCCGATGGCGGCGATCTTGTCTTCCTGCGGGGCGCCGCTGGCGGTCAGGGGTTTGTCGTTGCGCACGACCCAGACGCCCACCCGGCCCGGGCGCCGTTCGCCGGTGACGTTGAATTCGGCCAGTGTGGCGATCACCCAATCCTCCAGTTGCCAGACGAATTTCCGCACGTCGCGCCCGCGCGCACCGACGTTCAGCATGGCATAGGCCACGCGCTGCCCCGGCCCGTGATAGGTGTATTGCCCGCCACGCTGCGAAGGGTGCACCGGAAAGCGGTCGGGATCGGTCAGATCCTCGGGTCGGGCCGAGGTGCCGGCGGTGTAAAGGGGGGGGTGTTCGACCAGCCAGATCGCCTCATCCGCGTGGCCTGCGGCGATGGCGGCGGCGCGTGCCTCCATTTCCGTCACGGCCGTGTCATATGGCGTCAGCCCCTGTGAAATCAGCCATTCCACCATGATTTTATCCTATTCCATACTTGACAGGATCGGGGGCGACTCATGACACTAAGCCTGAATACCCGAAGTTTTTTTCAGGACGGCAGAGCACGCCGTCCAAACCTATTTACAGGAGTGATGTCATGTTTCGTGACCGGATTACAATGTCCATTCTTGCCGCGTCGCTGGTGGTTACACCGGTCAGCCGGGCCGCCGCAGATGCGGGCGACGCCCTTGTCGGCGGGATCGTCGGCGGGCTGATCGGCGGGGCGATCGTCAACGAAAGCAACAAGAAGAAACAGGTCCGCCAAAAGACCTATGTCAAACGCACCTATGTCAACAGCGCCACCCGCGCCCAGAACCGCGAGGTGCAGACCTCGCTGAACTATTTCGGGTTTCCGGCAGGCACCCCCGATGGGGTGTTGGGGCGCAATTCGCGCTATGCGGTGTCGCAATATCAGGCGTTCATGGGCTATCCGGCCTCGGGCTATCTGTCGCCCTATGAGCGTGATTTTCTGGTCGGCTCCTATCATCGCGCCATTTCCGGTGGCTATGCCACAACACAGTTGATCGCGGGCAATCCGATGGGGCCCAAGGGTCTGTTGAAAACCTATCAGCAGGAACGTGCGGGTGGCCCTGCGTCGGTGCCGGTTGTGGCCCCCGTGGCCCCGGTTGCAGTGGCGCCGGTTGCCGTGGCGCCGGTACAGGTCGCCCCCGTCGCGGTACAGCCCGCAGCCCCGGCCACCACGGTCGTGGTTCAGCCGCAGGCGACGCCCGGCACGCAGACCACCACCACGACAACGGTCACAGCCGCCCCGCAAGCCGCCGACAGCGGCAGCGCCTTGCCGAACTTCATGGGGCAGGGCGGGGGGCTGTCGCTGGCCTCGCATTGCAACAAGGTCAGCTTGCTGACCAGCACCAACGGCGGCTTCACGACCGAGGCGTCGATGGCCGACCCTAATCTGGCGCTGAACGAACAGTTCTGCCTGGCGCGGACCTATGCGATTGCCCAGGGCGAAGACCTGATTTCCAAGGTGCAGGGGTTCACCCCTGACCAGATCGCCCAGCAATGCGAAGGCTTTGGCCCGGCGATGAAGGAATATGTGGCGGCCCTGTCGCTGAAGCCCGAGGCCGAGGTTTTGCAGGGTGTCAGCGGCTTTGTCCTGAATTCGGGCATGGCCCCGGCACAACTGGTGGGCACCGCCAAGATCTGCCTGTCGGTGGGATACCGGACCGACGATATGGATGTGGCGCTGGGATCGGCGCTGTTGCTGACGGCGCTGGGCGAAAAGGTTTATGCCGAACTGCCCGGCCATCACCTGAGCCAGGGCATCGGGGCGTCGAAACGCGCCGATCTGGCGCTGGCGTGGTACGACACCTCGCTGACCGCGCTGGATCAGGGCGCGGTGCCGGTCTTTGCCCCGGGACAGCCCGAACGGCAGGGACTGATCCGCAAGGCCGCGTTCCAGATCGGCGGCAAATCCGACGGCGCGGCGGTGGCGGCACCGACGACAGCCCCGGTGCCTGCGGCCCTGCCCAGCTTCGGCATCAAGAACTAAGCCTGCCCGACAGACCAAAGGGGGCGGATGCCGCCCCCTTTGACCCCGCGCCGCAAAGGCGAAAAACCCCCTTCACATCATCCCGGCAACTCGCTATGTAACCGCGCACTACCTGATCACGTGCGGTCGTGGCGGAATGGTAGACGCGCAGCGTTGAGGTCGCTGTGGGGTAACACCCGTGGAAGTTCGAGTCTTCTCGACCGCACCAGATTTCCCAGACATTCGTGTCCGTTAATCGGCAGGCCTTTGAATGGCTTGCCTAGATCGCGGATGCGAAGGCGCCGTATGTGCCTTTGAAAAACATCAACGGGTCCCCGTCGGCGGTTGCCGCCTTTTCCACCTGGCCGACCACGATCTTGTGGTCTCCGCCATCGTGCAGGGCGGTGCGGCGGCATTCGAACCGGGCCAGGCATCCGGCGATCAGGGGGGTATTGTTTTCATTGGGCGCCCAGTCCAGCCCGTCAAAATCAAAACCGTCCGCGGCGAACCGGGCGCAAAGCGCGAACTGGTCCTGCGTCAGAACGTGAATGGCGTAATGGGGCGCGTTCAGGAAATGGGTCGCGCGGCGCGCGGCTTTGGCGGGCGACCACAGCACCAGCGGCGGGTCCAGCGACAGCGAGGAAAAGCTGTTGGCCGTGATCCCGACCGGCCCCTGCGCCGTGGTGGTGGTCACCACGGTGACACCGGTGCCGAACAGACCCAGCGCGTCGCGGAACGCGCGCTGCGTGTCGGGGCCGGGCAGAAATTCGGTTGGCATGTTCATCACTCCCGCAACGCGCTTACCGCGCCGGGGTATGCGCTGACAAGGCGGCGCGCAAGGTGCTGACGCGTTCGGCGTTGTCGCGCGCCAGCGTGCCATCGGCGCGGTGGATGGCGTTTTCGAACCCGATCCGCATCTTGCCCCCGGCGTCATGCGCGGCCAGAAGGCAATCGATTTCGGCCCGGCCAAAGGCGCAGATCGCCCAGTCGAGAGGGTCGGGCTTGCCCCCCAGCCATTGCAGGAACGGGGCAAGGTCGGAAGGCGCGCTTTGTTGTCCGGCGCTGTATCTGCCAAGTACAAATAAATATTTGTAATCATCCGGTTGCAGGCCAAAGTTGTCACAAATTTTCAGGTCGTCCTGATCATACAGGATCAGTTGCAGGTCGATGCCGCGCGCCCGGCAATCGGCAAAGGTATCGCGGGTTGCTGTGATGTCTCCATCGTCCAGAACTTCGCGCAGGGCGACCGAGGCGCCGACCGGGGTGATCTGCTGCAACAGCGCGCGCTGCGCGGCGGGGGTATAGCGGCCCACGGCCTCGGTCGTGATCTGGACATAGAAGCCGGGCATCTGCCGGTCCAACTCGGCCAGCGCCTCGGCATAAAGTCCGGCATCCAGGATATGGGCACCGTCATCGTCGCGCAGGTGCAGGTGCAGCCCATCGGCCCCGGCGGCGGCGCAGGCCTGTGTGGTGGCCACCACCTCGGGCAGGGTCATCGGCAGTTGCGGGTGATCGGCCTTGGTGCGGCGGGCGCCATTGGGTGCCACCATGATCCGGGGCAGGGCCGTCACAGGACGGCCCCGAAGGCTGTGGTCAGTTTCGACACGATTTCATCGATATGGCTGTCGTCCAGAATGAAGGGCGGGGCCAGCAGGATGTGATCGCCCTGTCGCCCGTCGATCGTGCCGCCCATCGGGTAACAGATCAGCCCGGCCTCGAACGCGGCTTTCTTCAGCGCCTTGTTGACCGCCTTTTCCGGGGCAAAGGGGGTTTTGGTGTCACGGTCCTGTACCAGTTCCAGACCACGGAACAGCCCGCGGCCGCGGATGTCGCCGATGTGGGGATGCTGGCCAAAGGCGCCCTCCAGCGCCTGTTGCAGCCGGTCGCCCATCACGCGCGCCCGGTCGGCCAAGCCGCCATCCGTCAGCTTGCGCACCACGGCCAAAGCGGCCGCCGCCGCGACGGGGTGCCCCATATAGGTGTGCCCGTGCTGGAAAAACCCCGAGCCCTGTTCGACCGCATCATAGATCGCGCCGGAACACATCATCGCGCCGATCGGCTGATACCCCGCGCCCAGCCCCTTGGCGATGGCGGTGATGTCAGGGGTGACGCCGTCCTGTTCACAGGCAAACAGCGTGCCGGTGCGCCCCATGCCGCACATCACCTCGTCCAGGATCAGCAACACACCGTGGCGGTCGCAGATGTCGCGGATGCGTTTGAAATAGCCGTCAACCGGGGGCACCGCGCCCATGGTGGCGCCCACGACCGGTTCGGCGACAAAGGCCATCACCGTTTCGGGGCCCAGTTCCTGCAACTGCGCCTCCAGCTCATCCGCGACGCGGTGGCCATAGTCCTGCGCGGTTTCGCCGGGTTGCTGGTCGCGATAGGCATAGCAGGGCGCGATATGGGTGGTTTCGATCATCAGCGGGGCAAAGGGTTCGCGCCGCCAGGCGTTGCCGCCGGTGGCCAGCGCGCCCAGCGTATTGCCGTGATAGCTTTGCCGCCGCGCGATGATCCGGTGGCGGTTGGGCTGGCCGATTTCCAGAAAATACTGGCGGGCCAGTTTCAGCGCGGCCTCCATCGCCTCGGACCCGCCCGAAACCAGATAGACCCGCTCCAGCCCGGCGGGGGCATGGGCGATCAGCGTATCGGCAAGGGTTTCGGCAGGTTCCGAGGTGAAGAAACCGGTATGGGCAAAGGCCACCGCATCCAACTGGTCGCGGATGGCTTTGGTCACCTCCGCGTCGCTGTGCCCCAGACAGGACACCGCCGCTCCGCCCGATCCGTCGAAATACTGTTTGCCGGATGTATCGTACAGATACACGCCTTCGCCGCGGTCGATGACGGGCAGGGTGGCTTTGGTGTGACGGGGAAAGATATGCGACATGAGGCGGGGTCCTGATTGCGAATCTGCACGTTTCAGGGGGGCAGTATCTGCCCTTTTTTGCAAAAGCCCAGCGGGTTGCGCCATGTCGCACGATCAGGTGAATTTTGGCGGGCGTTTTTGCAGGGTGGCCATCACGGCCTCCATCTGATTGGGGCTGCCGATGATGCGGGCCTGCAATTCACCCTCAAGCGCCAGCGCGTCGCCTGCGGGCGCGATCCAGCTTTGATCGACCAGTTGTTTGGCGGCGCGCACGGCGTCGGGCGAGCGGGCGGCCAGATCGGCGGCCATGGTGCGGGCGGCGGCCAGCGGGTCATCGGCGACGCGGGTCAGAAGGCCCAGACCCAAGGCTTCGGGCGCGTCCAGAATGCGGCCGGTCATGATCAGTTCCTTGGCGATATCGGCGCGCAGCAGATGGGGCAGGAATTGGGTGATACCCATATCGGGGATCAGGCCCCATTTCGCCTCCATGATCGACAGGCGAGTGTCGGGGGCGGCGATGCGGAAATCGGCGCCAAGCGCCAGTTGCATGCCTGCGCCGAAACAGACGCCGTCGATGGCGGCGATCACCGGAACGGCCAGTTCCGACCAGACGGTGATGGGTTTCTGAAACAGGTTCGCAGCCTCGCCTTCGGGCGGGTTGCGCATCTGCTGTCTGATCTCGTCCAGCCGCCCGGCAAGGCTTTGCAGCAGCATCAGGTCGATGCCCGCGCTGAAACACCCGCCGGCGCCGTGCAGGATCACGGCGCGCACATCGGCGTTGTCTTTCAACTGGTTGGCCGTGTCGGTCAGCGCGTTCAGCAGATCGAAGTTGAGCGCGTTTTTCTTGTCGGGCCGGTTCAGGCAGACCTCGGCCACATGGCCGGTGACGGTCAGGGTCAGTTCATCGCTCACGTGCGGGCTCCTGCGAATTTGCCCTCCCATTCTGCACGTTCGTCATCGGTAATCTTGCGGAACGTCACGTCAGGCACGGTGAAGGCGTGACCGGCGGGCAGGGCGGCCAGCGCCGCGCTGACATCATCGGGCCAATTGTCGTCGTCGGTGTGCATCGCGGCCATCAGCGCGTCGCAGGCATCGGGGATGAAGGGGCGCGACAGCACCGCATAGACGCGGATCAGGTTCAGGGCCAGACGCACCTGGGCGGCGGCCTGTTCCGGATCGGTCTTGAAGGTCGACCAGGGGGCGGCCGATTGCAGGTATTCGTTGCCCGCCACCCAGATCGCGCGCAGCTCGGACGCGGCCTTGCGGATCTCCATCGCCTCCATATGGGTTTCATAGGCGCGGATGCGGGTGGTCAGATCGGCGATCAGCGTGGTTTCCTGTGCGCCGAAGGCGCCGCCCTCGGGTACCACCTCGGTGAATTTGCTGCGGCAGAATTTGGTGACACGGCTGACGAAATTGCCCAGCACATCGGCCAGATCCTTGTTCACGCTGGCCTGAAAATTCTCCCAGGTGAATTCGCTGTCGGAGTTTTCGGGCGCATGGCTCAGCAGCCACCAGCGCCAATAGTCGCTGGGCAGGATGTCCAGCGCCTGATCCATGAACACGCCCCGGCCCTGAGAGGTCGAGAATTGCCCGCCGTCATAGTTCAGATAGTTGAACGACTTGATGTAATCGACCAGCTTCCACGGCTCGCCCGACCCCATGATCGTGGCAGGGAAGGACAGAGTGTGGAAGGGCACGTTGTCCTTGCCCATGAATTGCACATATCGCACATCCTCGGCGCCTTTGTCGGTGCGCCACCAGCGTTCCCAGTCGGACTCCGACAATCCATGCGCGTCGGCCCATTCGGCGGTGGCGGCGATATATTCGATGGGGGCGTCGAACCAGACATAGAACACCTTGCCCTCCATGCCGGGCCAGTCTTCGGTCCCTTTTTTCACCGGCACGCCCCAGTGGACGTCGCGGGTGATGCCCCGGTCCTGCAGCCCGTCGCCGTCATGCAGCCATTTCTTGGCGATCGAGGTGGTCAGGATCGGCCAGCCCTTTTGGCTGTCGATCCAGGCGTCGATTTTATCCTTCAGCGCGGATTGGCGCAGGTACAGATGCTTGGTCTCGCGCACCTCCAGATCGGTGGACCCGGAGATTGCGCTGCGCGGGTCGATCAGGTCGGTGGGGTCCAGCAGTTTGGTGCAGTTTTCGCACTGGTCGCCGCGCGCCCGGTCATAGCCGCAGTTGGGGCAGGTGCCTTCGATATAGCGGTCGGGCAGGAACCGGCCATCCGCGTTGGAATAGACCTGTTTTTCCGACACTTCCTCGATCAGACCGTTTTCGGCCAGCTTGCCCGCCAGATGCTGGGTCAGCGTGTGGTTGCGGGCCGACGATGAGCGGCCGTAGTGATCGAACGACAGGCGGAACCCGTCGGCCAGATCGGCCTGAACGTCATGCATGCGCGCGCAGTAATCGGCGACCTCTTCGCCGGTTTTCACGGCGGCCAGTTCGGCGGGGGTGCCATGTTCGTCGGTGGCGCAGATGAACATCACCTCGTGACCACGCTGGCGCATGTAGCGGGCATACAGATCGGCGGGCAACTGGCTGCCCACCAGGTTGCCCAGATGCTTGATCCCATTGATATAGGGAAGTGCCGAGGTGATCAGGATACGTGCCATTGTGCTGCCTTGCCGGTGTGGGTGGTCCGGCGTTTCCTTAGCGCAGGGGCGCAGGCTTGGCTAGCGTCTGTCGCGGCTGCCTTTCATCAGGCGGCCAATCAGGAAGGATGTGCGCGGGGCATAGACGTATGGCGTGCGGGACAACAGGGTCGGGCGCGCGCGCATCCGGATCAGGCCGAACACCACCAGCACCAGATGCCCTGCGGCGATCAGCACGAACAGCGCCTTGGGCCCGTAGAGGGTGATCAGCCCCGAGGCGACCAGCGGCGAGGCGATGGCCCCCAGCGCGAAAAAGAACATCAACGCGGCCGACAGTTCGACCCGTTCATGGCTTTGCGCGAAATCATGGGCGTGCGAGGCGGCGACCGAATAGATCGGAAAAGTGGTCAGCCCGAAAAACGCGGCGGCCAGAAAGACGCCGGTGGTGCCGGTGCCCGCGCTGCCGATGGTGACCATGCTGGAAAAGATCGCCGCGATTGACAGGCCGATCAGCACCCAGCGCCGGTCGTATTTGTCGGCCAGCCAGCCGATGGGATATTGCGCCACGGCGCCGCCGATCACGAAGGCCGCCAGAAACAGGCCGATCTGATCGGCGCGCAGGCCGACCTCTTGGCCATAGATCGGGCCGACCATCCGAAAGGCCGCCGACGACAGGCCTGCCACCACCACCCCGGCGGCGGCCAGCGGCGAACGATCCAGCGCCAGACGGGGGCGCAGGCGCGGGGCGTCGGGGGTTTCGGGCTGGGGGATGCGGGTCAGCGTCAGCGGCAACAGCGCCGCGCAGCAGATGATGGCCAACAGGTTGTAGGACACATAGGCCGCAGGCTCCAACACGCCGATCATCAGCTGCGCAAACAGCGCGCCGCCCATGTCCACGATGCGGTAAACGCCCATCGTGCGCCCGCGCGTGTCATTTGTGACCTTGGCCTGCAACCATGCCTCGATCACCGTATAGCACCCGGCGATGCACAGGCCTGTCGCCACCCGCATCAACGCCCATGCCAGCGGATCGACCAGCATCATATGCGACAGCAACCCGATCACTCCCGCCGCGATGAAGGCCGCAAAGGCCCGCGAATGGCCGACCGATCCCATCAGGCGTGGTGCCCACCAGCAGCCGATGAAAAACCCGAAGAAATGCGCCGACCCCAACAGGCCGACCTGCGACAGGGAGAAACCCAATGTCACACCCGACAGCGCATCCAACGGCCCGACACCCCCGGTGCTGAGTTGCAGCAGGGCGGCGGACAGGAACAGGGCGGCGAATGAGATCAGCAGGCGCATACCGCCGTTGCTAGGCCCGGGGCAGCGGCGCGTCCACGCCCAAACCGACATGCGGATGTCGTTTGTGGCGTCAGCCCGCCGCGCGCTGCAGGCGGGCCACGATATTCAGGGTCACGGCATCGTCCACGAAAGACTGGTATCCGGTGGCGCCAAAGGCGGCGCGGCTGACGGTGCCTTTCAGATGGACGGTCAGGCGCGACCGGTCGCCCGCCTCGGTGCCTTTCTGGCGGTAAATCCGCGCCTCCATCTCAAACGGGCGGGTGACGCCGCGCAGGGTGGCCAGACCCCGCACCGTGGCGCGGTCGCCGTCGGCCTGAAAGGCGGTGCTTTGGAACCGCACGGTCGGAAATCGCGCCGTATCCAGCACCGAGGCGGATTTCAGCGCCTTGGTCGCAAAGATCAGCCCGGCCTTGGCCCGGCTGACATCCAGCGTGACGGTCGCGGTGGAATTGGCGGCGGTATCGAAATCCAGCGCGATATCGGCGCTGTCGATGGGCATTCTGCCCTGCGTTTCAGCGCCGTTCATCGTATAGGTGAAGGCGACCGAAGAATTGTCGCGGTCCAGTACGTATTGCACCGGGGCGGCCTCGGCGAGCTGGCCGGACAGGATCAGGAAAAGGGCTGCTGCATATTTCATACCCCCCAAGATAGGGCAGATTTCGCATATGGCGTTTCACGGTTGCGTGTGGCCACCGAAGTTTTGACGCAGGCGGTACTTTGTCAGGGGTTGCCCTGATCGTGCAGCACTTTAACTTTAGCCCCAACGGACCAGAGGGATAGATATGAAAAGAATTACACTTGGGCGCACCGATTTGTCGGTGTCCAACATTTGCCTTGGCTCCATGACATGGGGCACCCAGAACACCGCCGCCGAAGGCCACGCGCAAATCGACATGGCGCTGGAACGCGGGGTCAATTTCATCGATACCGCCGAAATGTACCCGGTGGGTCCGATCAGCGCCGATACCGTGGGTCGGACCGAAGAGATCATCGGTGAATGGAACGCGAAATCCGGCCGCCGGGACGAGGTGGTGATCGCGACCAAAGTTACCGGCCCGAACGGCGGCTTCGTGCGCGACGGGGCGGGCATCACGCCTGACAGCATCCGCGTGGCGGTGGAGGGATCGCTGAAACGGCTGCAAACCGATGTGATCGATCTGTATCAACTGCATTGGCCGAACCGGGGGTCGTATCATTTCCGCCAGAACTGGACCTATGATCCAACCTCGCAGAACCGGGCCGAAACGCTGGACCACATGGCCGCGGTGCTGGAGACGTTGAAGGATCTGATCGCGGCGGGCAAGCTGCGCCATGTCGGCCTGTCCAACGAAAGCGCCTGGGGCACGGCGCAATGGCTGCGCCTGTCCGAAGATCGCGGGTTGCCCCGGATGGCGACGATCCAGAACGAATATTCGCTGCTGTGCCGGTTGTATGACACCGATCTGGCAGAGCTGGCGGTGAATGAGGATGTGACGTTGCTGGCGTTCTCACCCTTGGCCGCTGGATTGCTCAGCGGGAAATACGCGGGCAACGTCATCCCCGAAGGCAGCCGCCGGGCGTTGAGCGAAGACCTCAGCGGGCGGGTCACGCCGCGGATATGGGAAACGGTTGCGGCCTATTTTCAGGTGGCCAAGGATCACGGGCTGGACCCGGTGCAGATGGCCGTGGCCTTTACATGGTCGCGGCCCTTTGCCTCGGTCCCGATCATCGGCGCCACATCGCTGGCGCAGCTTGAGGTTACCCTGGGCGCTGCCGATCTGACCCTGTCCGATGCGGTTCTGGCCGATATCAACCTGGCACATCAGGCCCATCCGATGCCCTATTAGGCGGCCGGGCCGATCAGAAAGCGGTTGCACTGATCGGCCCGATCCTGTCCCTTCGGCGGGAATGGAAGGGGGCGCCATGCCACTTGCGATGAACAAAGAGGTGTTTGTCACCTGCGCCGTCACCGGATCGGGGGCGACGCAGGACCGCAGCCCGCATGTGCCGCGCAGCCCCGCGCAGATCGCCGACAGCGCGATTGCCGCGGCCCGCGCCGGGGCGGCGGTGGTGCATTGCCATGTGCGCGACCCCGATACTGGCGCGCCGTCGCGCGCCCTGCCGCTGTACCGCGAAGTGACCGAGCGGATTAGGGCCGCCGACGTCGATGTGGTACTGAACCTGACCGCGGGCATGGGCGGCGACATCGTGTTCGGCTCTGCCGGGGCGCCGCTGCCTTTGAACTCGGTGGGCACCGATATGATCGGGGCCGCCGCACGGTTGGATCATATCCGCCAGTGCCGCCCGGAAATCTGCACGCTGGATTGCGGCACGATGAATTTCGCCGAGGCCGATTACGTCATGGTCAACACCCCTGGCATGTTGCGCGCCATGGGGCGGATGATCACCGATATGGGCGTCAAACCTGAGATCGAGGCCTTTGACACCGGCCACCTGTGGCTGGCCCGGCAACTGGTGGACGAAGGCGTGTTGGCGGCACCCGCGCTGGTGCAGCTGTGCATGGGCGTGCCCTGGGGCGCGCCGGATGATCTGAACACCTTTCTGGCGATGGTGAACAACGTGCCGCAGGATTGGGTGTTTTCCGCCTTTGCGCTGGGCCGCAATCAGATGCCCTATGTGGCGGCGTCGGTGCTGGCGGGGGGCAATGTGCGGGTCGGGCTTGAGGATAACCTGATGCTGGACAAGGGCGTATTGGCCACCAATGCGCAACTGGTCGGCCGCGCGGTCGAAGTGATCGAACGCATGGGCGCGCGGGTGATCGGACCGGGCGAGGTGCGCGCCAGGCTTGGGCTGACCAAAAGGATGCCGCTATGAGGTTTGCGCTGATCCTGCTGGCCCTGCTTGCGGGCTGCACCGCGCCGCCTGCGCTGCGCGATGCGCAGGCGCCCATCACCTCGGTCGCGACGATGGATGTGGACCGGTTTCTGGGCGACTGGGTGATCACGGCGGGTTTTGCGGCGGGCGATATCGGTCATGCGGGCGACCGGGTGACGCTGAGCGGCGTGGGCGGTGACGCCTATCTGATGCGGATCGGGGCACAGAGCATCCCGCTGACCCGCACCGCCGCCGGGCGGTTTGCGCAAACTGGCGGGCAACGCTTTTGGGTGATGTGGGTGGATGGGGATTACCGGACCGCCCTGATCGGCGACCCCGCCGGGCGGCACGGCTGGATCATGGACCGCAGGGCGGGCGGATCGGCGGACCGGATGGCCGCGGCGCGGTCGATACTGGAATGGAACGGATACGACCTGACGCAATTGACAGAGGTGCGCCAATGACCCGAACGGCAGCGATCATCGGCGGTGGCGTGATCGGCGGCGGCTGGGCCGCGCGGTTCCTGTTGATGGGGTGGGACGTGCGGGTGTTCGACCCCGATCCGCAGGCCGAGGCGCATATCGCCCGCGTCATCGACAACGCCCGCCGCGCCCTGCCGGGGCTGACCGACCGGATGATGCCGCCAGAGGGGCGGCTGAGCTTTCACGCCGCCCTGTCCGATGCCGTCGCCGGGGCCGAATGGGTGCAGGAAAGCGTGCCCGAACGGCTGGAGCTGAAGCGCAAGATCTACCAGAAACTTCAGGCACATGCGGACCCGGACGCGGTGCTGGCCTCCTCGACCTCGGGGTTCACGCCCAGCGATCTGCAGGGCTGCGCCACGACACCTGCGCAGATCATCGTCGCGCACCCGTTCAACCCGGTCTACCTGCTGCCGCTGGTCGAGGTCGTGGCCAGCCCCGCCAACCCGCCCGAACTGGTCGACCGGGCGCAGGCGGTGCTGCGTGACATCGGGATGCACCCGCTGTTGGTCCGGGCCGAGATCGACGCCCATATCGCCGATCGCCTGCTGGAGGCCGTCTGGCGCGAGGCGCTGTGGCTGGTCAGGGACGGTGTCGCCACCACGGCTGAGATTGACGATGCGATCCGCCTTGGCTTTGGCTTGCGCTGGGCGCAGATGGGGCTGTTCGAAACCTACCGGATTGCGGGCGGGGACGCCGGGATGCGGCATTTCGTGTCCCAGTTCGGCCCGGCGCTGAAATGGCCGTGGAGCAAGCTGACCGATGTGCCCGAGCTGGACGACGCGCTGATCGACCGGATCGCCGATCAATCGGATGCGCAATCCGGCGCGCATAGCGTGGCCGAGCTGGAACAAATTCGCGACACCAATCTGGTGGCGATGATGCGCGCGCTGAAATGGGCCGATTGGGGGGCGGGCGCCCATCTGAACGCGGTCGAAGCGATGCGGCCCTCGGCCCAGCCCGACATCACCCGGCCGATCGTGACGGTGGCGCGGGCGGTGCCGCTGGACTGGACCGATTACAATGGCCACATGACCGAAAGCCGGTATCTCTATGCCTTTGCCGACGCCACCGACCGGTTCATGGAGCTGATCGGCTGCGATGCCGAGTATATCGCCAAGGGCGGCAGTTTCTTTACCGCCGAAACCCATATCCGCCACCTGGCCGAGGCGCATGCGGGCACTGCCATCCGGGTGGAAACCACCTGTCTGGGGGCTGAGGGCAAGAAGATGCACCTGTTTCATCAGATGTTTGCGGGGGATGTGCTGTTGGCAACGGGCGAACATCTGTTGCTGCACGTCAGTCTGGAAACCCGTCGCGCAGCGCCCCCGCGCGCGCCGGTGGACGAACGCCTGCAGGCCATCGCCGTGGCCCATGCGAAACTGCCCCGGCCGGAGGGGGTGGGGCGGGCTGTCGCCTCAGTCGGCGATATCGCCGCGCAACCGGGTTAGAAAGCCGGGCAGGTCGCGGTCCATCACCGTGGCGGCACGGATCAGCGCATCGAAATGCTGGGTAAAGGCCTGCACCCGCAGGCTGTCGCGAAACGCCAGATAATTGCGCCCCAGATACAGCACCGCCAGCAACGGCCCGAAAACGGTGATCGGCGCGGAATAGACCCGGCGCGCATCGAACAGCGACAGGCGCAGGGTCGGATACAGCTGCTCGTGCAATTCCAGAAACCGGTCGATCTGTTCCAGCCGCAGCGCAACCGGCAGCCCGGCATAGTAGCCTTCGGCGCGGGCAAAGCTTTGCATTTCATGCAGCGGCATGGCGATTTCATAATCTGACCGCGATCCGCGCATCCAGGCCAGCCGATCCTCGGACGCGCCGATCGCCTGATCGGTGGTGCGCCCCAGATGCGGCGCATATTCCCAGCGCAGCATTTTCTGGGTTTTCAGCATGTCGGGCAGGGCGGCGGGCACATGGCGGATCTTGTATCCGGCGGCCTCGCGGTGCCAATCGAAGATCTGTTCGTCCACCAGCGCGCGCGGCGCCTTGGTCAGCTCAAAGCTGTTGGCCAGAATTTCGGCGGCACTTTCGGGCCGGTCGCTCAGCCCCAGCAACCAGTCCGCCGATACCCCAAGGGCGGCGGCGCATTCGCCGACGACCTGCGCATTGGGCAACCGCGCGCTGCCCGGCGCCAGCAGTTGCGAAATGGTCGACCGGTCCACGCCGATGTCGCGGGCCAGCATGCTGCGGTTGGTGCCGCGGATCTGCATCGCCTCGTTCAGACGGGCGCGAAACAGATCGGCGCGGGCGCGTTTGTCGATTTTGGTGCTCATTGATGACCAAATACAGCAGATGCAGAGAAATGTTAATCATATTCGGAATGCCCCAGGTGTTTCCCGGTGGCTATGCCTGATCTGGAAGTTTGGGGAATGGCATGGAAACACGACGTCGAACACTGGTGAAAGCCGTGGTGTGGAATTTGATCGGGCTGCTGTCGATGGGGGTGGTCGGGCTGATCATGACCGGATCGCTGGGTATCGGCGGGGCCATCGCGGTCATCAACAGCATCATCGGCTTTACCATGTATCTGGTCTACGAACGGGTCTGGGCCGCTGTCCGGTGGGGCCGCCATGGGTGATCCGACGCAAGGAAAAGGCCGCTTTGAATGGCCGACTTTGGCTTTGGTTGCAGCCTGTTATGGGCTGTGGGTGCTGGCGACCATGGTGTTCAGCGCAGTCTGGTTGCCGCTGAGTATCGCGTTGGCAAGCCTGGCGATTGCCCTGCATTCGTCGCTGTCGCATGAGGCGCTGCACGGCCACCCGTTCAAACGCGCGTCGTGGAATGCGGCGCTGGTGTTTCCGGCGCTGACGCTGTTCATTCCCTATTTGCGGTTTCGCGACACCCATATCGCGCATCACAACGATGAAACCCTGACCGATCCCTATGACGATCCCGAAAGCAATTATCTTGATCCCGCCATCTGGCAGGGGTTGCCGGGGGGTGTTCAGCGGTTGCTGCGGTTCAACAATACGCTGATCGGGCGGCTGTCGGTGGGGCCGCTGATCGCGCAGTTCACTTTCATGCGGGCCGATCTGCGGGCGATTGCCGCCGGGGATCGCAGGGTTCTGGCCGGGTGGTTGTGGCATCTGCCGGCGGTGGCGGTTGTCCTGATCTGGCTGGCGCTGTCGCCGATGCCGGTCTGGGCCTATGTTATCGCGGCCTATTTCGCGATCTCGATCCTGAAAATCCGCACGTTTCTGGAACATCAGGCCCATGAGGATGACGCACAGCGCACCGTGATCATCGAAGATCGCGGCCCCCTGGCGCTGATGTTCCTGAACAACAACCTGCATGTGGTCCACCACATGCATCCGAATGTGCCGTGGTACCGGCTGCCCGCCCTGTATTGGGCCAACCGCGACCGGTATCTGGGCCGTAATCACGGCTATCGCTATGCATCCTATGCCGAGGTTTTCCGCCGTCATCTGTGGCGCGCGAAGGACCCTGTGCCGCATCCTGTCTGGCGGCGTTAGCGCTCGACAATCCGGTCCCGGCGGTTAAGACGGGCCCATGGCACTTTGGATTCCCATCACGATCGGCGCGGCGTTCGCCCAGAACCTGCGGTTCATGCTGCAAAAACACCTGAAGGCGACCAGGCTGTCGACCGGCGGGGCGACCTTTGCGCGGTTCGTCTATTCGGCGCCTTTGGTGGCGCTGATGGTCTGGGCCTATACCACCGCCACCGGGCAGGACCTGCCGCGCCCGGACGGGTGGTTCTGGGTCTATGCCCTGTTGGGCGGGCTGGGGCAGATATTGGCGACGATGTGCGTGGTGGCGCTGTTTGCCGAACGCAATTTCGCCGTCGGCATCACCTTCAAGAAAACCGAAGTGCTGCAAACCGCCCTGTTGGGGTTTCTGGTGCTGGGCGAGGGCGTGTCGCTGTACGGATTGCTGGCGATTCTTGTGGGGTTCGTCGGGATCGTGCTGCTGTCGGACCCGCCCGAGGCGGTGGGCCGCTGGCATCAGCGGATCACCAACCGCGCCGCCGGGTTGGGGCTGTTGTCGGGCATTCTGTTCGCGGTATCGGCCACCGGATATCGCGGCGCGTCGCTGTCGCTGGGCGAGATCGATTTCTTCCTGCGGGCCAGTTTCACCCTGATGATCGTCACCGCGTCGCAAAGTCTGGCGATGGCGCTGTGGCTGCGGCTGCGCGAACCGGGCGAGATCGGCCTTGTGCTGCGTCACTGGCGGGTGGCCGGGATGGTTGGCATCACCTCGATGATCGGATCGCTGGGCTGGTTCACCGCGTTCACCTTGCAGAACGCGGCCTATGTCAAGGCGCTGGGGCAGATCGAGCTGCTGTTCAGTTTCGTCGCCACGGTGTTGTTTTTCCGCGAAAAACCCACCTTACGCGAAATCGTGGCCATGGGATTTCTGACCGCCAGCATCCTGTTGCTGGTGCTGCTGCTGTAGGTCTGATTACTGCAGGCGGGCGAATTCGGACCGGTCGTTCGAATTGTCGAAGAAGGGCACCGTTTTGGGCGGCAGGCCGCTGTCGATCAGCCCGCTGACCTCGGCCAGTACCACCTCGGTGATGAAGGGCAGGTCAAAGCGGCGGACCTGATCCAGCGGGATCCATTGCAGATGCGACAGCTCATCCTCGGCGCGGCTGAAATCATCCAGATCGGTGCGGGCGGTTTCCGCCTCGACCAGAAAGAATCGCGCGTCGAACCGGCGGGGGCGACCCGGCGGGGTGATGGCACGGAACACGAAATGAAACGCGGCGGGCGAGGGCAGGTGCCCGGTGGCGGCAAACCCGCGCCAGCCCTGCGGCGCGGCGCCGGGCCAGGTGCCGGGATCGCCCAGCAGAATGCCGGTTTCTTCCCAGACCTCGCGGATACCGGCGGCGACCAGCGCAGGGGCCAAGGCCGGATCGGCCTGCGCGCGCAGGCGGGCACCGCAGGTGTCGTTCAGCGGTGTGGCCAGAGGCACGGTGGCATCTACGTCATCGACAGCCCCGCCCGGAAAGACGAATTTATTGGGCATGAAGGCAGCCGCCGACCCCCGTTGTCCCATCAGGACCTTGGGCGCATGGGCCGCATCGCGCATCATGATCACGGTCGATGCGTTGCGGACCGCGGATTTGTCAGGCGCGCTCAGTGTCGTGCCCCGAAACCGTGCATGCGTTTGGCCCATTGCAGCGCCACGATGGCGCCTTTCAGCCGCGGCAGCAGATACAGCGACAGTGCGACACAGCCGATGGTGAACACCGTGGCCAATATCAGCGGGTCGGGACGATAGGCGACAAAGGCCCACATGATCGCGGGCGCCATCAGGTGCCCGACAATCAGGATGGTCAGATAGGCGGGGCCATCATCCGCGCGGTGATGATGCAGTTCCTCATGACACACCGGGCAGGCGTCGCGCACCTTGAGATATCCGCTGAGCATCGGGCCCGCGCCACATTTGGGGCAGCGGCGGCGCCATCCGCGCAAAAGGGCGGGTCGCATCAATCGTTCGGTGGCATCGGTCATGGGGGCAAATTCCGTAAATCTGTTCGCTTCTCCTATGTAACTTATTTTGACGCCGATCACAGGGGGCGTTCTGTCCTTGCGTCGGGATGTCGCAAAAAATGCAATTTCAAAACGACGGAACCGTGGGGCTGGCGCGTTTGACACTTAGAACGCCGGGACATGCCGGACGTTGCAAGCAGAACGCGAACAGGAGATTTGCAGATGAAACGGACCATTCTTTTGACAACCTTGTCGGCGCTGGCTTTGACCATTGCCGTGACCGGATTTGCAGGCCCGGTGGCGGCCGCCAATGATGGCAAGGCGGATCGCATGATCGGCTTTGCCCAGCTTGATACCAATGGCGATGGCGCGGTCAGTGCAGAAGAGTTTCAAGCCTCCCGTCAGGCGCGGTTCAAAGCGATCGACACCAATGGTGACGGCGCGCTGAGCGCGGATGAAATGAACGCGGCCCGCGCCAAGGTGATGCAGGATCGCGGCAAAGGCAAACCCAAGGACCGCGCGGCCCGCATGATCGAATATCTGGACCAGAACGGCGATGGTTTGCTGAGCGCCGAGGAACTGGCCGCCCGCCGCGACCCGGACAGGATGTTCGACCGGGTTGATACCAATAACGACGGTTCGGTTTCGAAAGAAGAATTCGCAGCGG
Source organism: uncultured Paracoccaceae bacterium (assembly GCA_947500775.1). Taxonomy (GTDB): domain Bacteria; phylum Pseudomonadota; class Alphaproteobacteria; order Rhodobacterales; family Rhodobacteraceae; genus CANMTD01. The sequence goes on along the minus strand of CANMTD010000003.1, from coordinate 9,638 downwards.
CCCGGGAAAAATTTGCCGAACATCGCCGTCAGGGCGGCAAACATGGCGGCATGCACTGGCACGAATAAAAGCGGTATTGGCGGGTGGCCCCACTGGGCTGCCCGCCACCCCGAGCGATGTGATGATTGAGATTTTCTGGCGGACGGGCTAGGCCTGCGAAAAGATGGACATGGCCTTTGACGCGCAAAATGACGTTTCGGATGAAGCCCTGCTGGTGCTTTATGCCAACGGTGATCCCGCGGCGTCGCGGGTTCTGACCGCACGTCTGACGCCGCGGGTTCTGCGGTTTGCGGCGCGGATGCTGGCCGATGCCAGCGAGGCCGAGGATGTGGCGCAAGAGGCGATGCTGCGTCTGTGGAAAACCGCGCCCGACTGGCGGCAGGGCGAGGCCAAGGTGTCGACCTGGCTGTACCGGGTGGTGGCGAATCTGTGTACCGACCGGCTGCGCAAAACCCGCGCGGTGGGGCTGGATACTGTGGCCGAGCCTTTGGACGATACGCCGGGGGCCGACGCGCAGATGCAGACCGCCGCCCGGGCCCGCGCATTGGAGGCGGCGTTGCAGACATTGCCGGAACGGCAGCGGCGCGCGGTGGTGCTGCGCCATCTGGAAGGGATGCAGAACCCCGAGATCGCCGAGATCATGCAGATCAGCGTCGAGGCGGTCGAAAGCCTGACGGCCCGGGGCAAACGGGCGCTGGCGGCGGCATTGGCTGCGCGGCGCGCGGAATTGGGATATGAGGATGGGTAAGATGCAAGACGATGAATTGGATCATTTTCTGGAGGCGGCGCGGCAAACTGCCGTTGACCCGTCCGAAGATCTGGTGGCGCGCATTCTGGCCGATGCCGATGCAATGCAACCGGTGGCGGCCGCCGCTGTCGTGACACCTGCGAAACCGGGGGTATTGGGCAGGTTGGTCCTGGCTTTGGGCGGGTGGCCTGCGGCCTCGGGGCTGGTGACGGCCACGCTGGCCGGGGTCTGGTTCGGCTATGCCGCCCCGTCGGGCTTTGATGCGCTAAGCGCAGCGGTCTGGTCGGCGGATGACAGCTATGAACTGGTCGATCTGATGCCAACGGTCGATGATTTGCTGATGGAGGGGTCGTAATGGGAACCGATGATACCAATCCGCCGGTGCGCCGGGGGCGCTGGATGCAGGTTGTTCTGATCCTGTCGCTGGCGTTGAACCTGTTGGTGGTGGGGGCTGTGGCCGGCCGGATGCTGGGCCATGTCAAGGAACGCCGCGACGGCCCGCGCGAGGCGTCGGTGCTGAACTACGGGCCCTATTCCAAGGCGCTGAGCCGGGCGGATCGCGCGGCCCTGCGTCAGGCCCTGTCCAAGCAAAAGGACAATCTGCACAGCAACCGGACCGAGGTCCGCAAAGGGTTTCGCGACGTTCTGGCGGCCCTTCGGGCGCAGCCCTATGATGCCGCGGCGACCGAGGCGCTGTTGAATGCGCAACAGCAACGTGTCGGCGATCAGATCAGGTTGGTGCGGCAGGCCCTGCTGGACCGCATTGCCACGATGAGCGACGCCGAGCGCGCCGCCTTTGCCGATCGATTGGACGAGGTGTTGAAACACGGGCCGCGCGGATCACGCCGCTGAACGGCTGACGGTCACGGTATTGCGGCCCTGTGCCTTGGCCGCATAAAGCGCCTTGTCTGCCAGCGACAGCAGATCCTCGGCCGTGCTGTTTTTTCCGGTGCAAATCGCCAGGCCGATGCTGGCCGTGATACAAATCTCGCCGGCGTCATAGGGCAGCGTTACGGGGCGGCGGTTGATCTGTTTGCGCAGCCGTTCGGCGGCCAGCCGCGCCTCTGCCAGCGGGGTGTCGGGCAGAACGACCAGAAACTCTTCGCCGCCGATGCGCGAGATCAGATCGACCGGGCGCAGATTGCCGGTCAGCCGTTTCGCGACCTCGACCAGAACCGCGTCGCCACCGGCGTGGCCGTGGCGATCATTCACCATTTTGAACCGGTCCAGATCCAGCAGCATGACCGCGAAGCTGCGGTTGCTTTCGGCGGCGCGTTCGGCGATCCGCGCCAGATGGGGCAGGGCGTAACGCCGGTTGAACAACCCCGTCAGCGGATCGGTGACGGCCATGCGCAACCCGTCCTCGACCGAGGCGCGCAACCGGTCGGCCTGTTGTTTGCGGGTCAGTTGCGTGGTCAGGCGCAGCGCCAGTTCGGCCGGTTCGAACGCGCCGATGAACAGATCGTTCGCACCCAGGTCCAATGCCATGGCCGCCGCATCGCGGGCGCCCTCAGCCATCGCGATCACAACCGCCGAATGGCGGGTGGGCGCGCGGGATCGCAAATCGGTCAACAGCCGCAACCCAGAACCGGGAGGGGCCAGATCATCGGCCACGACAAAAACATCGGGCGCCTGATCGGTGTCGTTCAGGGCAAGCGCCTCGGCGCGGGTCAGTGTGATCACGTTGGCGCTTAGGTGGCTTTGCAGCCGCGTGGCCCAAAGCTTTGCGATATCTGGAAATTCCGCGACCAGCGCGATGGTCGCGGCAAGTGTGAACCGCGCGGATGCCTCGCCAAACCCAAGCGCGCGGCGGGTGCCGTCGCGCAGGTCCAGTTCGCGTGCGGTTTCGCGCGCCCGCAACAGGCTGCGCACACGGGCCAGCAACAGCACCTCGTCCAGCGGTTTGGTTAGAAATTCCTCGGCCCCTGCCTCAAGCGCGCGAATCTTTCCGTCCGAATCGTGCGACGCGGTGACCATGATCACCGGGATATCCGCGGTTTCGGGATCGGATTTCAGCTGGCGGCAGACCGAGATGCCATCAAGGTCGGGCATGACCAGATCCAGAAGAATCAGGTCCGGGCGTTCGGCGCGGGCGATATCGATCGCGGCCTGGCCACCATCGGCCTGCAGCACTTCATAGCACGCCTCGGACAGTTTGACCTTCATCACAATGCGGTTGGTCGCGACATCGTCCACGATCAAAATGCGTCGAGGCATCGTGCAGCTCCCATACCTGTGATAGCGCTTGTTTTATCGTTCTTCATTGATGAACAATAAAGGTTAACAAAACCTTTAACCGGGGCAGGCCAGGAGGCACTCATGCGGCAGGAATCCGCCGAAACAATCGCGATCCAGGCCCTGGCCTGGCTGGTGGGTAACGATGAGCTGTTGCCGGTTTTTCTGGGGGCCAGCGGCGCCTCGGTCGAAGATATGAAACAGCGGGCCAGCGCGCCGGAATTTCTGATTTCATTGCTGGATTTCGTGATGATGGATGATGGCTGGGTCACGGAATTCTGTGATCAGGCGGGCCTGCCCTATACCGCGCCCATGCAGGCGCGGCAGGCTTTGCCGGGCGGGGCCGAAATCAACTGGACCTGAGCCGCGACATCACACAAGAGTGTGATCAACAATAGTGGTTGGAAGGGTCCAGACCCCGCAGGACCGAAGATGCTGAAGGAACAGCTTATGCAGGCGATTGCCGGGTTATTGTTCGACAAGGACGGCACCTTGTTCGATTTCAACGCCACATGGACGGTCTGGGCCCACGGGTTTCTGGGCGCTTTGGCCGGGGGCGACGCCGCCCGGGCCACGGCATTGGGGCAGGCCATCGGGTTTGACTATATACAACGCGCCTTTGATCCGCTCAGCCCGGTGATCGCGGGCACGCCAGAGGACATTGCCGCCCTTTTGTTGCCGGAACTGCCGGACCGGGCCGAGGCTGATTTGATCCACCATATGAACACGGCCGCCGCCGATGCGCCGATGGCCGAGGCGGCACCCCTGGCCCCGTTGCTGGACGGGTTCGCGGCGCAGGGGATCAAGCTGGGGGTCGCCACCAATGACGCCGAGGCGCCCGCCCGCGCGCATCTGGCCGAGGCGGGGGTAGAACTGCGGTTCGATTTCATCGCCGGGTCCGACAGCGGCTTTGGCGCCAAGCCCCGACCCGGACAGTTGCTGGCGTTTCTGGAAACAACCGGGTTGATGCCCGAACAGGCCCTGATGATCGGCGACAGCCGTCATGATCTGCTGGCCGGGCGGGCGGCAGGCATGGGCACGGTGGCCGTTCTGACCGGGCTGGCGACATCGGCAGAGCTGTCCGATCTGGCGGATGTGATCCTGCCCGATATCGGCTATCTGCCCGCCTATCTTGCGGGGTGTGACGTTTAGGCCAAACCCAAAAACGACGTAAATTGTCGTTTTCTCGGCGGCAGTTCTTTTGCCTTGGGTGTCTGCTGACAGTCAGCCAAGGAGGATCGGCCATGTCTGACACAGCGACGCGCAAAAGACGGTCGGGGGGACGCGCAGGAAATGCGCGCCGCAGCACGGGCAATGTGATCGAACAGATGCCCTGGCGGGTTCCGGTCAACACCGACCGCCCGACCGAACCCCTGACACCCGAAGGGGTGGCCGCGATTCACGACGGGGCCATGCGAATCCTCGAAGAGATCGGGATCGAATTTCTGAACGAAGAGGCGCTGGCCCTTCTGAAACAGGCCGGATGCACCATCGACGGGTATAACGTGCGGATGGGCCGTGATTTCGTGATGGAGATGCTGGCCAAGGCGCCCTCCAGTTTCACCATCACGCCGCGCAACCCGGATCGGCAGATCACCATCGGCGGCAAGCATATGGTGTTCGTCAATGTCTCAAGCCCGCCGAATTACTGGGATCTGGAAACCGGCAAGGTCTCGGGCAATCGTGCGCAGTGCCAGGACATGCTGAAGCTGACCCAGTATTTCAACTGTATCCATGTGGCGGGCGGCTATCCGGTGGAGCCGGTGGATGTCCATGCCTCGGTCCGGCATCTGGATGTGCTGTTCGACAAGCTGACCCTGACCGACAAGGTGGCGCATGCCTATAGTCTGGGCAAGGAACGGGTCGAGGATGTGATGGAGATGGTGCGCATCGCGGGCGGGCTGAGCCATGAGGAGTTCGAAGCCACGCCGCACATGTATACCAACATCAATTCCACCTCGCCGCTGAAACACGATATTCCGATGCTGGACGGCTGGATGCGCTGTGTGCGGCGCGGGCAGGCGGTGATCGTCACGCCCTTTACCCTTGCCGGTGCGATGGCGCCGGTCACGATGGCCGGGGCGGTTGCGCAGTCGATTGCCGAAGGGCTGTGCGCGATTGTGCTGGCTCAATATATCCGGCCCGGCACGCCCTGTGCCTTGGGTACCTTTACCTCGAACGTCGATATGAAATCGGGCGCGCCCGCCTTTGGCACACCGGAATATATGCGCGCCACCCAGATGACCGGGCAGATGGCGCGGTTTTACGGGCTGCCCCTGCGCTCATCAGGGTCCTGTGCGGCCAATGTGCCCGACGGGCAGGCGATGTGGGAAACGTCGAACGCGCTGTGGGCGGCGGTGCAGTCGGGCAGCAACATGGTGTATCACGCCGCCGGGTGGCTGGAGGGCGGGCTGATCGCCAGCCCCGAAAAATTCATCATGGATTGCGAGCTGCTGCAACAGATCCAGCGGTATTTCGAACCCGAGATCGTGGCCACCACCCCCGATGACATCGCGCTGGATGCGATCCGCGAGGTCGGCAGCGAAGGCCATTTCTTTGGCACCGAACATACGCAGGCCCGCTATACCAAGGCGTTTTATCAGCCCTTCCTCAGCGATTGGAAAAACTACGAAGGCTGGGCGCTGGACGGGGGCACCTGGACGGCTGAACGCGCGCATCGCCTGTTCAAAGAGATCATCGGCAGCTTCGAGGCCCCGCCGATGGACCCTGCCATCCGCGACGAACTGGCCGATTTCGTGGCCCGTCGCAAAGCCGAAGGCGGTGCCCCCACCGATTTCTAGCCGCGGTTTCCGGCAACGTCCGGTATGCCTGCACTGGAGCCCGCGCCGTCATGCGGTTAGACTTGGCGCAAATTGCAGGGCAGGAACAACATGCAGACGGACGAGCAGAACATGACGGTGGGGCGGATCGCCCTTGGTCTGGTGGGCGCGGCGGCGGGGCTGTCGGCCTGGGTGCTGCTGGATGTCCTGCCCGATCGTCTGGTCGATTATCCGCGCATGGTCCTGTTCCTGACGGCCCTTGCCGGGGCTTTCTTTGTGGCCGTTCTGGCGATGGTCGGGCCGGTCAGCCTGCGCCGGGCCGCGTTGGCGGCGGCGATCTATGCCGGGCCGGTGGCGATCCTGATGACATGGGCCAGCCTTCGGTTCGATACGGTCGAAGACTCGCTGAAATCGGGCCATCCGCTGTTCGCCTATACGGTGTTGGTCCTGATTCCCTTGCCGTTCATGATTTCGCGTCTTCAGCGGGGCAAGTGGGGGCAATACGACGTTCTGTTCGATCAGTCGTGGAACATCGTGGTGCGCTATGTGGCGGCGTGGCTGTTTGTGGGCGCGGTCTGGGCGTTGCTGATGCTGTCGGACGCCTTGTTCCAACTGGTCGGCCTGACGATCATCGAAGACCTGCTGGACATCGAAGCGGTGCCATACCTGTTGACCGGCACCGTTCTGGGGGTGGCTCTGGCCGTGGTGAACGAGCTGTCGGACTATGTCTCGCCCTATCTGGTGCTGCGATTGCTGCGGTTGCTGATGCCGGCGGTTCTGGTCGTTGTCGCGGTGTTTCTGATTGCCCTGCCGTTTCGCGGCTTGTCGCATCTGTTCGGGTCCCTGTCGGTGGCCACCACCCTGTTGGCGATGGCCGGGGCGGCGGCGACGCTGGTGACGACCGCGCTGGATACCGACGACAGCCGCGCGGTGAAAGGATCGCTGATGGGGCTGACCTGTCAGGCGCTGGCGCTGTGCCTGCCCGCGCTGGCGGGGTTGGCGGGCTATGCGGTCTTGCTGCGGGTCATGCAATATGGCTGGACGCCGGACCGGCTGGCTGCGGCAACCATCGCGACCATCGCCCTGGGCTATGGCACGGCCTATGCGGCGGCGATCCTGTGGCGGCAGGACTGGCAGGGGCGTATCCGGGGCAGCAATGTGGTCATGGCGGTTCTGGTGCTGTGTGTGGCCGCGCTGTGGCTGACGCCGCTCTTTTCGCCGCAACGCCTGTCGACCGCCGATCAGATTGCCCGGTTTGAAAACGGGCGGGTCAAGGCCAGCGCCGTGGACCTTTGGGTGATCGGGCATGAGTGGGGGCGGGCAGGGACCCGCGGGCTGGAGCGGCTGGCGGCGCTGAAGGATCATCCCGAAGCGACCCAAATGGCTCTTTTGCTGGAAGAGTTTGAAACAGCGGGCAATCGCATGGCGTTTGACAACCGGCGCCGGGTCGATGATTTCGCCCAGCGGGTCGATGCCTTGGGGCAGGTGATGCCGATCCGCCCCGAAGGGGCCACGCTGCCCGCCGCGCTGACCGTGGCGTTTCAGGAATGGGATATCCGGCGGTTCGAAGATGCCTGCGCCCGGCGGACAAAGGGCGGTAACCCCGGCTGTGTCGCGGTGCTTGCCGATCTGGCGCCCAACCGCCCGGGCGACGAGTTGATGATCGTGACGCTTAGCGCGCAGGGAAGGCCGATGGCCAACGCCTATTATGCCGAGCATGACCCGGCTGTAATGGTCAGCCCGCGATATCCGCAGTTCGAAGGCAGTGACACGCTCAGCGTTGCCGACGACGCATTGATAGATGCGCTGATTGCCGGTGAATACGCGCTGCGGCCGGTTCAGGCGCGTTCTGTACAGGTCGGCGGGGTGGAGATTTACTTCGGACGTTAAAACATTTGGACTTTGTTAATACCTTTATTTTAGGGTCTCACAAAATAGTACCTTGGGACGCGTAACATGCACGGCCTTATCAACCGGTCGATTCAGTTTTTTCTTTGTGAGACCTATGGGGACGACGTTTGGCGCGATGTGGCCGAAGCGATCGATATCGGTGTCGATGGTTTTGAATCGATGCTGCGCTATGACGATGGCATTACCCTGGCGCTGTTGGAATCGATTTCACTGCAGCTCGATAAACCGCAAGAGGTGATCCTTGAAGATCTGGGCACCTTTCTGGTGTCGAATACAAAGCTGGAACCGCTGCGCCGCCTGTTGCGGTTCGGGGGCGACAGTTTTGTCGAGTTTCTGCATTCGCTTGATGAATTGCGCGGCCGCGCCCGATTGGCGGTGCCCGATCTGGAAATGCCGGGGCTGGAACTGCGCGATGACGGGCAGGGGGCTTACCGGCTGATCTGTCACTGGCACATGCCGGGGGCCGGTCATCTGATGCTGGGGATTCTGCGGGCGATGGCGGATGATTATGGCGCGCTGGTGCTGCTGGATTACACCGGATGGGACGTTGAAGGAAACGATTGCCTGCACATCGACCTGCTGGACAGTGGTTTTGCCGAAGGGCGCAGTTTCAAATTGGCGATGCCAGCGGAGTAGCGCATGACAGACCCTCAGATGACCCTAAGCCCCGAGGCGATGGACCGGTTGATGCCGATGCATGTCTGGCTGACCAAAACGGGCGAGGTTCGCCGCGTGGGCCCGACCCTGCAAAAGCTGCGGCCAGAGACACCGATGGTCGGGCGCCGGTTTCTGGACATCTTCGAAGTGCGCCGCCCGCGCCGGGCAAATTCCCACAAGGCTTTGCTGGGTCTGGAGGGCACGCCGGTGCATCTGGTGTTTCATGATGCGCCCATGACCGCGCTGAAAGGGATGGTGGTCAAACTGAACGGGGGGCAGGATGTATTGATCAACCTGTCTTTTGGCATATCGGTGGTCGATGCGGTTGCCGAATACGGTCTGACGCTGGGCGATTTCGCGGTGACCGACCTGACCGTCGAAATGCTGTATCTGGTCGAAGCGAAGGCGGCGGTGATGAACGAGCTGCGCAGCCTAAACAACCGCCTGCAGGGCGCCAAGATCGTGGCCGAGGAACAGGCCTTTACCGATACGCTGACCGGGCTGAAGAACCGCAGGGCGATGGATTTCCTGATGGCGCGCCTGATCGAGGCGTCACAGCCGTTCAGCGTGATGCATCTGGATCTGGATTTCTTCAAGGTCGTGAATGACAGCTTTGGCCATGCGGCTGGCGACCATGTGTTGCAGCATGTGGCACAGGTGCTGATCGACGAAACCCGATCCGAGGATATCGTCGTCCGGTTTGGCGGGGATGAATTTGTTCTGATCTTCGACGGGCTGGTGGATGCCGCCCGGCTGAACGCGATCGCATTGCGGATCATCGAACAGCTGGAGGTGCCGATTCCCTTCAACGGTGAAACATGCCGGATTTCAGCCAGCATCGGCACGGCGCTTTCGACTCAATACGACGTCCCAGATGTCGAGCAGATGCTGCATGACGCGGATATGGCGCTTTATACATCCAAACGGACGGGCCGGGCGCGGGTCACCATGGCGCATGGGGCAGGGCAGGTGACAGAGCCGCCCGAAGACATCGCTTTTGTCCAATAGCGGGGGGTGACTCGTTTCAAAAACGAGTCGTTGCTTGCCGTCGCCGCGCAGTACGGCATTGAGTCGTCTTATTTGCCCGACAAGGGGGGCGAAACGGTTCCGTGACCGTACCAACAGCATTCGGGCGAAAATTCGGATCGCCCTTTATTTTATGACTCAATCGGGCATGAAAATCGCCCCGGACACGCGATTTGAAGTTTTTTGCAGATTTCTGTCATGAAATTCAAAAAAGCACTTGCGGGTTTTGGCGTGTAGGCCTAGAACCCCCTTCACCGGCGGCGCTGAGGGGCGCGGTTGGG